>NZ_JBVJMQ010000010.1:0-1248 GCF_055584105.1 Kribbella sp. NPDC104218 | reverse complement strand
TCCTGTTCATATTCTCTGAACCGTACAGTGAACGCGAGTTACTTCGTAGCGCAGTCAGGTCTGTTGCCAACAATGTTGGTATGAGACAAGCCCTCGGCCTATTAGTACCAGTCAGCTCCACACATTACTGTGCTTCCACCTCTGGCCTATCAACCCAGTGGTCTACTGGGGGCCTTACCCGGTTAACCCGGTGGGAGACCTCATCTTGAAGCGTGCTTCCCGCTTAGATGCTTTCAGCGGTTATCACTCCCGAACGTAGCCAACCAGCCGTGCTCCTGGCGGAACAACTGGCACACCAGAGGTTCGTCCACCCCGGTCCTCTCGTACTAGGGGCAGCCCTTCTCAAGTCTCCTGCGCGCGCAGCGGATAGGGACCGAACTGTCTCACGACGTTCTAAACCCAGCTCGCGTGCCGCTTTAATGGGCGAACAGCCCAACCCTTGGGACCTACTCCAGCCCCAGGATGCGACGAGCCGACATCGAGGTGCCAAACCATCCCGTCGATATGGACTCTTGGGGAAGATCAGCCTGTTATCCCCGGGGTACCTTTTATCCGTTGAGCGACGGTGCTCCCACATGCCACCGCCGGATCACTAGTTCCGACTTTCGTCCCTGCTCGACATGTCTGTCTCACAGTCAAGCTCCCTTGTGCACTTACACTCGACACCTGATTGCCAACCAGGCTGAGGGAACCTTTGAGCGCCTCCGTTACCTTTTAGGAGGCGACCGCCCCAGTCAAACTACCCACCAGGCACTGTCCCTGATCCGGATAACGGACCAAAGTTAGACAGCCAGAACAACCAGAGTGGTATTTCAACGATGACTCCACCCGAACTGGCGTCCGAGCTTCACAGTCTCCCACCTATCCTACACAAGTTGTACCGACCACCAATACCAAGTTGTAGTAAAGGTCCCGGGGTCTTTCCGTCCTGCTGCGCGTAACGAGCATCTTTACTCGTAATGCAATTTCGCCGAGTCCACGGTTGAGACAGCGCCCAAGTCGTTACGCCATTCGTGCAGGTCGGAACTTACCCGACAAGGAATTTCGCTACCTTAGGATGGTTATAGTTACCACCGCCGTTTACTGGCGCTTAAGTTCAAAGCTTCGCCGGCCGAAACCAGCTAACCTGTCCCCTTAACGTTCCAGCACCGGGCAGGCGTCAGTCCGTATACATCGAATTACTTCTTCGCACGGACCTGTGTTTTTAGTAAACAGTCGCTTGGGCCTGGTCTCTGCGGCCATCACCGC
>NZ_JBVJMQ010000009.1:0-1337 GCF_055584105.1 Kribbella sp. NPDC104218 | reverse complement strand
TCAACCCTGGTGGGTTCGGTCCTCCACGCGGTCTTACCCGCGCTTCAACCTGCCCATGGATAGATCACTCCGCTTCGGGTCTAGAGCATGCGACTCAAACGCCCTATTCAGACTCGCTTTCGCTACGGCTACCCCACACGGGTTAACCTCGCCACACACCACTAACTCGCAGGCTCATTCTTCAAAAGGCACGCCGTCACACCCCACAAGGAGATGCTCCGACGGATTGTAGGCAATCGGTTTCAGGTACTATTTCACTCCCCTCCCGGGGTACTTTTCATCTTTCCCTCACGGTACTAGTCCGCTATCGGTCACCAAGAAGTATTTAGGCTTAGCGGGTGGTCCCGCCAGATTCACACGAGATTTCAAGAGTCCCGTGCTACTTGGGAAAACACTCAAGAGTCAAAGTCATACACCTACAGGGCTATAACCCACTACGGCTCAACATTCCAGAAGATTCGGCTTCAACTTTGATTTATAACTCTCTAGTCTCACGGCATTAAGACTCGAATGCTCCCACAACCCCATATACGCAACGCACGCCGGCTATCACACGCACATGGTTTAGCCTCATCCGCTTTCGCTCGCCACTACTCACGGAATCACTATTGTTTTCTCTTCCTGCGGGTACTGAGATGTTTCACTTCCCCGCGTTCCCTCCAGAACCCTATGTGTTCAGGCACTGGTAACTGGCTTTAGAATGCCAGCTGGGTTTCCCCATTCGGACACCCCCGGATCACAGCTCGGTTGCCAACTCCCCGGGGCTTATCGCAGGCTCCAACGTCCTTCATCGGCTCTTGGTGCCAAGACATCCACCGATTGCCCTTAGTAGCTTGTCACAACAACAAACAAAACAAAATCGCTACAAAGAGATGCTCGCGTCCACTATACAGTTCTCAAAATACGACCAGGAAAACCAGTCGAACCCAACACTTGAAAACAAACCCGCCATCAGAGGGAAACAACCCACCCCATCCAGCAGACCGTCAACAGTCTGAAGGTAACCAGCCCCGAAGAAGATCCAGTCCAACCCGAACACTCGGGCCGGCCCGATTCCTCAGGACCCAACAGCGCGCCTCGGTCCTTCACTCCTCACCACTTCGCGTTCCACGCTTCCGAAGAAGCAGTACTAACACCGTGACTGGAGATCCGAACCTAATGGTCAATGTTCCACATTCCGAAGCACCGACGCACTGAAACACATGTCCAGTAAACGTCGAATGGACAGGCACCCTCGCGGGCTACCTGCCGAATGCTCCTTAGAAAGGAGGTGATCCAGCCGCACCTTCCGGTACGGCTACCTTGTTACGACTTCGTCCTAATCGCCAGCCCCACCT
>NZ_JBVJMQ010000007.1:0-58560 GCF_055584105.1 Kribbella sp. NPDC104218 | reverse complement strand
CCCCCCCCCCCCCCCCCCCCCCCCCCCCCCCCCCCCCCCCCCCCCCCCCCCCCCCCCCCCCCCCCCCCCCCCCCCCCCCCCCCCCCCCCCCCCGGGCTCGGGTCAGCGCAGGGGGTAGGCCTGGATGGTGGTCTGTTCGGTTATGCGGCCCTCGGTGTCGACGACCTTTGTCTTCAGTGAGACGGCCTTCGCGCCGGTTGGGGTGGCGAAGGTGGCTCGGTATTCGCCTGGGCCGGCGGCTGACACCGAGGTCGGTTGCCAGGTTTGGCCGTTGTCGCCGGATACTTGGACTTGGATTGAGGCGACCTTTGGTAGGGGGAGGTTCGCGCCCGTGTCGTCTCGGTCGCCGGCGAGGGTGACTGGGAGGGTGGTGGTTGGGGTTCGGTCGGCGATGTTGTCGGGGCCGACCGGTGGGCGGTAGCCGATGCCGAGTAGTGGGATGCGGGTTTCGGTGGTGGTTTCTGCTGAGGTGAAGGTCCAGTGGAGGTCGGTGCGGGTGCTCAGGCCGGTGGACGACGGGCGGGTCTGGGTGGCCTCGAATCGGTACGTCGACTTCGCCGCGGGTAGGTCGACACTGCCCAAGAATCCGAAGCGGTCGCTCTCTCCGATCAGTTCGTCGTCGCGGAATAGCTTGCTGGACTGGCTTTCGAGTACGGCATCCACACGGTTGCCATCGGCATCGACGACCCCGTGGACGTACAGGAAGAGCCCGTCGCCGTCCCGCGCGGAGCTGTTGGGCGCCGTCCCGAAGACCGCCGCGTTGAACCGCTCGTGATAGGTCCGGCCGCTCTCGTACTTGCGGGACGGTGAAGTTGTCCAGGTGGCGTAGTCATCCGGAGAGCTGCCCGGATCGGCGTCCGGGTTGGTCGGCTGGACGACGTCCGTGTACCACTTGGCGCCGTCGGCGTCGACCATCGCGGTCGACTTGCTCGGTTGGTCGTAGCGCACCGCGGTGGTCCACAGGGCAAGGAAGTTCGATGGCGCCGCGACCACTGTGCGCCAGGTCTGCCGCTCGCCGACCGCGTTGAGCTGCTGCCGGAGGACGGCGAAGTCCTGCGGCCGCAGCTTCCGCACATAACCGGTCGGGAACCGGCCGGCCACCTCAGCGGCCTGCGCGTACAGGTACGGCGAGTTGTCGAACTTGCCGGCGGAGTTCCGTTCGGCCCACTGCGTGGTGATCAGACTGTTGAGGGCGTCCTTCCCGAGCTCCGGGCCAAGCTGCAGCGTGTAGACCCGGTCCAGATTCGGCAGGACCGCGATCGAGTCGAAGGCCCAGCCGGGTGTCCCCGTCCGGCTGTAGCCGATCGCCGCGATCGCGAGCGACGCGTCGGCCTTCGGGACGGTGACCTTGATCGGCTTCGCCTTCCGGGCGTCGATGACCAGCGTGCTGTCGGCGGTCAGCTGCAGGCTCGGATGCGACGTCCAGTACTTCGAGTCCGCCGCGGTGATGCGGTTGTCCACGACGTACTCGCCCTTGCGCAGCCGCAACCGGACCTCCGACTGCCCGCTGCCGTAGAAGGTCAGCTCGTGGTCCGACATTCCGTAGACCACGCCCTCCGGCGGTGCCGGCTTGCCGTCCGGGCCGATGCCCTTCAGCGTCAGCGTGTAGTGCTCGTCCTCCCGATCGACCCCGATGGACGTCGTCACCGAGCTCTCGCCGCTGGTTGCGGTCACTCGGCCCGAGTAGAAGCCATCGGCACCAGCGTGCTTGGTGTTCGAAGTCGCCTGCACGGACGCCGTCCCACCGGCCGGCACCGTCAGCTTGGTCGCGCTCAAGCTCAACGCGCCCGCCGGAGCCGGACTGCCGTCCGGCGCCTTGAGCTCTGCCGCGAGGTCGAGCGTGACGGGCTGGTCGCCCAGGTTGCGGTAGGTGAGTTCCTTGGTAACCGGCACGTCGTCATCGTGCGGCCAAAGCGCCGTACCGAACGACAGGTTGCCGGGATCGCTGATGACGGTCTGCTTGATCGCGTGGACGACGTCCACTCGCCCTGCCCCTTGCTGGAACGCCGTCTGGTCCGCCGCTGGTTTCGCGGAACCCATCAACGCGCCCTTGAGCTCACCGGCCTTCCAGCCCGGGTGCTGTTGCCCCAGCAACGCCGCGGCACCGGCAGTGTGAGGTGCGGCCATCGACGTACCGGACATGGTCGCGTAGTGCTCGCCGACCGGAGTACCAACGGTCGCGGTCTTCGACTTCGCCGCGACGATGCTTTGGCCGGGAGCCGTGATGTCCGGCTTGACCGCGCTGTCGCCGACGCGCGGGCCGCGGCTCGAGAAGAGGGACAGCTTGTCGTCGACCTTGCCGACCGAGCCGACGGTGAGCGCGGCGTCCGCGCTGCCGGGGGAGCTGACCGTTCCGTTCGTCGGACCGCCGTTCCCCGCCGAGATGACGAACAGCGTGCCGGTCTCGGCCGTCAGCCGGTTCACGGCGGCCTCCAGCGGGTCGAGCTCCGGAGTGTCCTCACCACCCAGGCTGATGTTGACGACCTTGGCCCGCACCTCGTTCGCGGCCCAATCCATCCCGGCCAGGACCGCGGACTCCGAGCAGCCCGCCTGCTCGCAGACCTTGCCGTCGTACAGTTCGGCGTCCGGCGCGACGCCCTTGTACTTCCCACCGGACGCCGCGCCGGTTCCGGCGATGGTGGACGCCACATGGGTGCCATGACCCACGCGGTCCGCGCCGTCCTCGGTGGTGAAGTTCTTAGCCGCCGCGACCTGCGTTGTCAGGTCGGGGTGCGACGCGTCGATCCCGGTATCCAGGACGGCGACCTTCACCCCCTCGCCGGTGTATCCGGCCTGCCACGCGGTCGGAGCGCCGATCCGGGGCACGGAGACGTCCAGCGCCGGCCGCCGCTTCCCGTCCAGCCAGATCTGGTCGACGCCCGCCTTCCGGAGACTGCCGAGGACGTTCGTGGACTTCGCGACCGTGACCGCAGCTCCGTTGACACTCGGCAGCTGCCTGGTCGCGCCCGGAAGCGCCGTCCGGTTCCGCGCCTTCGCGGCGTACGTGACGATGACCGGCATCGACGTACTGGCCCGGTCGTCGTACCCAGCAGCGATCAAACCGTTAACGTCGAACAACCGACGATCGAGCCGCCCCTTGGCGACGTCGTCCCGGACGTCGGACGGTACGACGTACAGCCGGCCGCCGGCGCGATAAACGTCGAACGTGATCTGCCCCCGGCCGGCACCCGCCTCGACGCTGGCCGCCCCGCGACCCCCGTCCCGAAGCGTCACCCGATCACCGGTCAGCAGCGTGACCTGCTGAACCTGCGACCCCGATGGCGGTCCCGGCGGCTTGGGCACAGCCGCAGCCGGCCCACTGAGCGCCAGGGCAGCGACAGAAGCAACGGCCACCAGGGCAGCCGGCCTCGATCTGGCGATAATTCGCACGATGAGTTTCTCCCTACGTTGAGCTCTACGCCCCCAGGACGCGCGAGCCCGCCAAACGCTGCAAGGCACCGCGACCAACACGGTCCCGGCACCTCGACAGCACCTCCGTAGTGAGTTGGTGCGGGGTTAGTTGCCGGCGGCTCCTTGGTGGAGGACTTCGAGGAGGGTGGGGCGGGTGGGGCGCCAGTCGAGGTCGGTGGTGGCTTTGGTGGAGGTGACTACTTGGTCCTGGAGGAGGGCGTCGGCGAAGCCGGTGCCGAGGCGGGTGTGGGCTTCGTCGGTGGAGCCGGGGGTGGCGCCGGGGGCGCCTAGGGTGCGGGCGGCGGCTTCGGTGAGGGTGCGGAGGGTTTCGGCGGTGTTGTTGCCGACGAGGTAGCGGCCGTGGGCGGCGGGGTTCTCGAGGGCGCGGCGGTAGAAGTCGGCCAGGTCGGCGGCGTGGACGAGGGCCCAGTGCTGGTCGCCGCTGCCGAGGATGACCAGGCGACCGGCGTCGTCCCGCGGCGAGTTCAGGATGATGCCGGGGATGGAGCCGCTGGCGCCGTCGCCGTACGCGTTGCAGGCCATGGTGATCGTCGCGCGAATGCCGGCGGTGCCGAGGAGGCGGTCCTCGATGGGCTTGCGCCAGGCGATGACGGACGCCGGGTCGAACGGCGACTGCTCGGTGATCGTGGTGCTGTTGCCGTACGTCCAGACGCCGCCGGTGTGCACGTAGGGCCGTCCGCTGCCGTCGTACGCCGCGATCGCCGCGTCAGCCACCGAGGAGTCCACCTGGGCACTCGTCGCGTCGCCAGGACTGGCAGTGTGGACGGCGCCGTCCGCCGCCTCGAAGATCTTCGTCACAGCAGCCTGATCAGTGAGATCGACGACGACCGGCCGCACACCGCGGACGGCGAGCGCATCGGCGCCCCGGTCGTCGCGCATCAGCGCGGTGACCTCATGACCATGGTCGAGCAGATTCGTGAGAACGTGCGAGCCGATGAACCCGGTTGCCCCCGTGAGCGCCACCTTCATGCTGATGAACCTCCTTGTCGAGACCTGACACGTTGCCTGTGTCAACTAGTCGCCCGCTATGACCGAACACCCGCTGATTTCGTGACAGGCAGCCGTGTCACAAGCCGATGGCGCGTCATGTCTTTCTGGGCATGCGCAAACTATGGTTGCTGACAGCCACGACGCTGTCGGCCATGAGTCTGATCCCAGCCAACGCCGCGAAAGCGGACACCCTCGAGGAGCCCTCGGGCAGTTCGTCCAGCAATCAGTCCGAGGTGCGCTCGGAGGCGGACACGCTGACCTACTGGACGCCGGAGCGGATGCGGAACGCCAAGGAGCTCGAGGCGCCCGCCCCCGCTCCGGGGAGCACGGGTAGCTCGCTGCCGACGTCGTCCGGCGTGGTGGTCGACCCGGTCCTGCCGAAGCGGAGCGGCGGTGGGACGGCGGCGCACGCCGTTCCGTTCGGCGCCGGGAAGCTGTTCTTCCGGACGCCGGCGGGCGACAGCGCGTGCTCGGCCTCGATCGTGTCCAGCCCCAAACAGAATCTGGTGATCACCGCGGCCCACTGCCTGCACGGCGGAACCGGCGGTGCGTGGTCCACCGACATCGTCTTCGCGCCGGCCTGGAACAAGGGGCCGTCGAAGCTGGGCAGGTGGTCCTGGACGGGATCACGTGTTCCGACCGCGTGGATCGATCACAAGGACGTCCGCTACGACCAGGGATTCGTCACCTTCGGAGAGCGCAACGGCCGTACCCTGCAGGACGCCGCAGGGATCGCCAACGGTCTGACGTGGGGGGAAACACCGGAACACTGGACCGTGGAAGCGTCCTGGCCGACCAATGAGCCCTGGCGTGGCGAGACCCGGCGGGTCGTCTGGGGTCGCACGACCCCGGACCGGGGCGCCGCGATCCTCAAGGGCGCGAACGGCTTCGGATCGAGTGGGGCAGGGTGGATCCGGGACGTGCAATTCGGCCCGGACGGCCCCGGCTGGCTCTGGACAGTCCACTCGCACGGCAACTCGACGAGCGGGCGCGCCTACCCCAACCAAGCCATCGTGAAAGAGATGTGGGACCTGATGGTCAGCTGACCAGGACGCCGGTCGGCAGCTGCCGACCGGCGCTCAGCAGCCTTACGTCCAAAGCGCCGGCCAGGCCCAGTCGGAGCACTCGTCGCGGCCGAACCCGTTCGGCCCGCAGGCCCGGAACTTCGTGACGTCGATGCCCAGCGGCAGTGCCCGCGAACTCTTCTTGTCGGTGTAGAGCTTGTGCATCTCGGGGTCGCCGTCCAGGTAGTAATCGACATGCGCGCCCAGATTGGTCGTACTGATCCAGACCCAGCTCTTGGCGCCGGGTGCGGAGTACTTGTTGTCGACTTGCGCGGTGTACTTGCCGACCGCGCGCAACGGAGTGATCGAGATCGTGCAGACAACCCAGCCGTCGCAGTCGTAATCGGCAGCAACCGCAGGTGTGGCGGTAGCCGGGCCGGCGATGAGTGCCGCGCCGGCTGCGACCAGGATCGCTAGGGTCGGCATGGTCAGTATCTCCAGGGGGAGCAGTTGTTGTCGCCGCGGCTTTCGCAGATGCGTACTTGGGCGATCTTTCCGTAGGGGAAGCTCCAGCTGTTCGACTTGCCGCCGTCGACGATCTCGCTGCCTTGCGTGAAGCCGTCGTACATCAGGTATTCGAGGTGGATCTTGCCGCGGCCGGCGTTCTTGACCCATAGCCAGCTCGATATGGTGGCGCCGCTCGGGTTGTTGCCGAAGGCAGCTTCGTGTTTGCTCTTGCCGGGGCTGGTCCAGGTGAACTCGCGGGCCGCGATGGGGGTCTGGTTGGAGAACCGCTCGGAACAGGAGCCCCCGGAGGCGGTCTCGCAGATCTTCACGTAGATGAGGTTGCCCGTGTCGACGTCGAAGGACTCGCTCTTACCGCCGCCGACGGACTTCGTGTACTGGTAGAGATTCTGGCCGTATGCCCAGAACTCGACGTTCACGCTGCCCTTGCCGCCGTTCTGCACCCAGATCCAGCTCTCTTTGCCGCTGCCTGGGTTGTTGTCGTACTGCACGGCGTGCGTGCTCCCGCCGGGGCTCTTCCAGGTGTACCGCGGCGAGGCGCTGGGGCCGGCATCAGGCGCGGTGGACGCCGACGCGGGCGCGAGGGGGATCACGGACAGGGCGGCCGCCGCCAGGATGAATGCGGTACGGCGGGCTCCGGCAATCTTTGGCTTCATGCCAGGCAATGACCTTCGACGCCGTCGACCTGTGACGGGCCGGGCCGTGACGGCGATCACGCGGGGCGTTGTCACAACCGGCGAAGGGCGGCTGTCTTGTCGGCATGACTCCTCTCATGACACGAGCAGCCCGTGGGTTGGCCTTGACGGTGGCGGTTGCCGCGGCGATCACGATCGCGCCGGCGACGGCGTCCGCGGCGTACGACGCGAACTTGAAGTGGGAAGGGCACGAGATGCAGATCGATCGCTATCCGAGCAGCCGGGTGAAGGCCTGGGTGTGGTTCTACAACGGTCGCAAGGGGACGAAGCTCCGGCTGGAACTCAAACACGACGCTCCGATCCAGAGCCAGCACTTCGTCCTGGACTACAACCAGGGGAAGGCGTACGAAATCATCGACCACCACGTCGTGTGGGCACAGCTGTGCGAGCTCGACCGTGACAACCGCCCGACCCGGTGCTCGGGCACGATCTAGGCAACGCTGTCACAGGGCGGCCGGGTTGTCGGTCTGGGTGGGCATGAGACTCAACATGCTGCGCCGCGGCGTCACCGTGACGGTGCTCGCCCTGGCCGCTTCGGTCCTCGCCGCCCCGCATTCGTCGGCCGAAGGGCCGGCTCCCGCCGGTTCGCCGTACACCTGGAAGTGGCGGGAGCACACCTTTCAGATCGACAACCAGCCGGACAACGGCGCCGCCGGCTGGGCCTGGGTCCACAACGGCGGTCGCGCCGGCCTGAAGGTCGAGGCCTACCGCCGGAACGAGAACTTCCCGAAGTCCGAGAGCATCAAGTCGGGCACGACCTGGCATCGTTCGTACGACTCGCCGGTCACCGGCCTGATCGTCTGTGAGAGCTCGGGAAGCCGCCGCTGCCGGGCCGCGGTCCAGCCGTCGTCCAACGGCGGTCACCACAACTACACCTGGAACTACACCAGTGGGCCCGCGGTGACCGTGCAGATCGACAACGATCCTGGGTTCGGGCGGGCGGCCTGGGCGTGGGTCAGCAATCGAGGAGCGCAGGTCATGGAGGTGGAATTCGACTTCGCCGAGGGCGGCAAGACGATCCACGTCGCCTCGGGGCGCAGTGTCGGCCTCTACCTGGACAAGCAGGTCGAGCACTACGTCCTGCGGGATTCCTACTTCTCCTACAACACCTTGGTCCCGGTCGGTCCGTGACCGGGTGAAGACCTGACCGTCCACCTGCCCGTGGACGGCCAGTAGGCAGGGCCGGGTCCTGGGACAGGGGCCCGGTCCGCGCCTGTTCTCGTTACCTGCAAGCGGTCACAGCTTCTCAGAGCTGTCTGTCTGTAGGGGTATGAAACGAGCAAACTGGCGCTCGATGCTCGAGCTACTGGGATGGGCTGCACCAGCCGCGCCCGTTCTCCGCAGCTTCCACTGGCAAGGACGCGCGGTCCAGGCCGGCAACCATCCCGGCGTCGGCGCGTGGGCACATGTCGACAACTGCGGCCGGGGTGGGGTTCGGCTGCACGTCCGGTTCGCCGACAACCGCGAATACGTCGGTGATCGGATCGAGCCGGGTGAGTCGGCGGGGGACTGGTGGCCGTTGGCAACGATCCGCACCGTGCACCTCGAGGCGGATATCGACGCCGGTGTCTGCTCGCCCCTGTTCTATCTCCGATGACCTCGATCCGAAAGGTTGGCCATGCGTCGTGTGGTGGCGTTTCTCCTGGTTCTGATAGTCGGCAGTGTGTTGCTGGTTCCGAATGCGACCGCCGCGGCCGGATGGCGGTCGCTGGCTCCCCTCGCCGGCGGGCCCCGTCAAGAGCACGGTGTGGCAGCGCTGAACGGCAAGATCTACGTGATCGGCGGTCTCGACGGGACGACGCCGGACACGAACACCCGCCGGGTCGAGGTCTACGACCCGCGTACCGACACCTGGTCCACCGCGGCGCCATTGCCAATGGCAATCAATCATCCGAACATCGCCGCGGTCGGCGGCAACATCTACGTTCTCGGCGGCCTCACCGGCTCCGGCCCCTGGGTAGCCACCGGGGCCGCCTTCAGCTACGACCCGAAGACTGATCGATGGAGCTCGCTGCCCACGATGCCGGCCGGTTCGGAGCGTGGCGGCGGTGCCGTCGGAACGTCCGGCACGAAGATCTACATCGCCGGCGGTCTGCGGCAGCTGGTCCCCGGCCCCGGCGGCTTACAAGACACGGTCGCCACGTTCTCGGCGTACGACGTGGTCACCCGCAAGTGGCAGGCCCTCCCGCCGCTGCCCGAGCCGCGTGATCACCTCGGCGGCGCCGTCGTCGCCGGCACCTTCTACGCGCTGGGTGGCCGCGCCAACGGCATCGGTAACCCCAAAGCCACGGTCTTTCACTTCAGCCTGAGCACCGGGCGCTGGACCACCGGTACGCCGATGCGCACGCCGCGCAGCGGAGGCGCCACCGCCGTCGTCGGCGCGCGGATCTACCTGATGGGTGGCGAAGGTAACGACGCTTCGCCCACCGGAGTCTTTCCCCACAACGAGTCCTACGACACCCGAACCAACTCCTGGACCAGGCACGCCGACATGCGCACCCCGCGCCACGGCATGGCCGCGGTTGCTCTCGGCAACACCATCTACGTACCCGGCGGCGGACCCATCACCCGCCTGAACCCTGCCACCACCAACGACGCTTTCCGGTAAGCGGGCTTGCTCGAGCTGCTCCGCCCCGCAGCTCGAGCAGGTACCTGCTACCAGTCCGGGTCGAGGTACTGACCGGAGCACCGCTGTTTGCCGCTGATCTCGCAGATCTCCACCCAGCGGACATCCGAACTACCCTCGACGCTGAAACTCGACTTCTTCGCGATGCCCAGACTCTCGAAGTAGTCGCCGTCGGCGAACTTCACCTTGACCTTGATCCCGGCCCGGCCGCCGTTCCAGGCCCAGATCCAGCTGCCGGCGCCGTTCCCGGGATTGTTGTCGAACTTGATCGTGTGTTCGCGCCAGTAGTTGGTCACCTCAACCGCGGACGCGGTGGTCGCGACACCGGCCGCGGACACCAGAGCAAGGGCCAGGACGCCGGCGCCGCGCCGGATCGTCGTACGCAAGAACTTCATGTCGTACTCCTTCCGAAAGGATCAGAGGTCCGGGTACCAGAGTTCGGAGCAGCGGCCGAGGAAGTTCGTTTCGCACACCTGCACCGTCAGCACGGCGCGCTGGGTGAAATTGAACGCCTGGTCGGTCCGCGGCGGGATGCGGTCCGAGGTCCAGCGCTCCTGGCCGAAGGAGACGACCAGCTTCACCCCACCGCGGCCGCCGTTCTTGACCCAGGCCCAGCTACCGGCGCCGTTGTCGGGCTCTTGGTCGATCTGGACGGTGTGCTCACGCCAGTAGTAGGTGTTCGGTGTTTTGGCGCTCGCGGGAGGTGCCAGACCGATGCAGCTCACCAGGGCGGTCGCCAGCACAGCTGTCAGCTGCGTCGCGAGTTTTCGTGAGTTCATGCTCCCTAAGACAGGGAGCTACCCGTTCGCGTGACAGTCAGCGGGTGAGGCCGCGGCGGACGGTGATGTAGAAGGTGGTGAGGTCGTCGATGAGGAGCTCGACCTGGGCCGGGCTGGTGAGGTCGGCGTCGAGGAGCCAGTCGGAGATCTGGTCGAACATGCCGCCGACGAGGCCGATGGCGACGGAGTGGCGCAGGGGGCGGTGCTCTTCGGTGGGCGGGCCGTCGTAGTGGTCCCAGAGTTGTTCGAGGAAGGCGGCCGACCAGCGGCGGTTGGTCCGGCGCTCGCGTTCGGCGGATTCGGAGATGCCGGCGGCCATGCCGAAGGTGACGCGGGTGACGCGCGGGTCGTCGACGAGGGCGTGGACGAAGGTCGCGAGCAGCCGGGGGGCTTCTTGGCGTTCGTTGCCGGTGGCCTGTTTGGCGGCCTCGGCCATCTGGGCCTCGAGCCGCTCGGACGTCCGGCGGAGCAGCGCCACGTAGCACTCCTCGCGGCTGCTGAAGAGCTCGTAGAAGCTCTTGGTGCCGATGTACGCCGTGGTGCAGATCTGCTCGATCGAGGTGTTCAGGTAGCCGTTGGCGGCGAAGAGGGTGAGCGCGGCGTCGAGCAGCTGCTCGCGTCGCTCGGCGCGCCGTTGTTCGGCGTCCAGTCCCCGAATGGTCCGACTCATGCGCTGGACGTTACCCCCGGTGCGGTCTGCGTAACCAAGTGATGTGTTTTGAACACGAGCTCTTGTTCATAACCCGGAAACCTGCTCAACTTTCCGTTACCCACCGGTCACCGACCGACACGTCACGGGGAGTCCCACCATGTCCAACCGCCGTACCAGCACTTTGTTACGCAGGGCCGCCCAAGCCCTGCTCGCGACCGCCGTGGTGACAACCGCCCTGGTCACCACGACCCCGGCCGCGACCGCGGCCCCGTCCGCCGGCTTCGACAACTGGTCCTGCAAACCGTCGGCCGCGCACCCGAACCCGGTCGTGCTGCTGCACGGCCTGGGCGGCAACGGCCCCGGGAACTACTCGTTCCTCGGCCCGTACCTGGCCGCGAAGGGGTACTGCGCCTTCACGCTCACCTACGGTCAGGCGTCGCCGCTGATCCCGGTCGGCGGCACGATCCCGATCGCGGAGTCGGCCGCGCAGATCCAGGCCTTCGTCCAGCGCGTCCGGCAGACCACCGGGGCCGCCAAGGTCGACATCGTCGGCCACTCCGAGGGCGGTTTCCACAGCATCTACGGCCCCAAGGTCCGCGGGTACGCCGGATCCGTCGGCAAGGTCGTCGCGCTCGCGCCGCCCACCCACGGGACGACGTTCGCCGGCCTGGTCAGCGTCGGCGACTACCTCGGGCTGCGGCCGCTCGTCGACCAGGTCCTCCGGGACTTCGGCTGCCCGGCGTGCAAGGAGATCATCGTCGGCGGCTCCGCGATCAAACAGCTCACCACCGGCCCGATCGCCCAGCCGGGCGTCAAGTACACGGTGATCGCGAGCCGGCTCGACGCGCTCGTCACACCGCACGAGACGTCGTTCATCCGCGAGCCCGGCGTCACGAACAAGTTCGTCCAGGACGTCTGCCCGCTGGACCCGGTCGGTCACGTCGGCCTCGCCTTCGACCCGACGGTCGCGCAGCTGGTCGCCAACGCCCTCGACCCGGCCCGCGCCAAGCGGGTGATCTGCGGCTTCGGCCCGCCGCTCTAGGCGGAGCGGTCGAGCTCCTGCAGCAACGGATCCACCAGGAGCGCGTAGCCGCACGCGACGCAGACCAGCTCATCGGTCTCGTCACCCGCGTGATCGACCGCGTCGACCCGCTCGAACGGCATCGTCCCCGCGCAGATCACGCAGAACTGAGCGGTATCGGCCACCAACTGGAACTTCCGCATCAGGCTCACCTCCGGAGAGCGCTCACTGACCACCATGCCACCGGAGGCCGGGCAAACCGATGAGCGACACCCCCGCGCACCTGGGGGGCGGGGGTGTCGCTCAGCGGGACTTACTTGGTCCACTCCTGGCCGAGCTCGTGCTCCTTCTCCAGGCCCTTGCGGATGGCGTCGACCACGAACGGCTCGATCTTCTTGCCGATCAGCGGTACGGCGACCTTCACGTCCAGCTCGATCCCCTGGGCGGTCTGAGCGCCGCCCGGGACGATACTCGCGGTGCCCTTGAGGCTGACCGGGGTGTTGGTGATCTCGCCGCTGACGTCCGCCGTCCGGGAGCCGTCGGCGGCCGCCGCGTGCCAGGTCTCGGTCTGGACGACGGTGAGCGTGCCCCCGACGAACTTGCGGGCGATGTCCGGGACGTCGTCCGACGCCATCTCCCGGGTCACCTTGACGACGGTGTCGGCGCCGGACGTGCTCACCTGGACGTCGTACGACAACGCGTTGGTCTTCTCACAGGCCTGTTCCCGGAACGTCTTGTCCGTGACGACCGCGAACACTTCCTCGGGCGTGGCGTCGTACGACGCGGAAAGCTTCAGCTCCATGGCGCCATCATGGCATCACTCGCCGAGTTCAGGCATCGGCAACCTCACCTCCGCGCCACGGGCCGTTACCCGGCACGTCCTGCCACCAGTGCCCGAGGCGGCCCGACGCGAGCCGGGCGAGGTAGTGCAGCCGCCCGTCCGCGGACTGCGTCGCGGTCCCGTCGCCGGCGATCACGGCCGGGACGCCGTCCACCCGGATGACGGTGCTGTCCCAGGGCCCGCTGGCCGGGGATCGCTGCCAGCTGTGGAAGATCCGGTTGTCCGTCGTCCGGGCGAAGTACGCGAGCTTGCCGGAGGCATCGAGCGTGCTGACCGGATCGCCGGCGATCGTGACGGACTCCGCCGCGCCGTCGATCGTGAGCGGCAGCGTGTCCCATCGCCATGGCCCGCTGCCGGGCGACGACTGCCAGCCGTGCACGATCGCGCCGGCCAACGACCGCGCGTGGAACGTGAGCCGTCCAGAGATCTCCTGGGACACCGCCGGTCGCCCTTCGAGGACGGCGGCCACCCCATTACCCCCTTGGCGAATCAGATCGACGGCCCACTGGTCGTTGCCGGGCGCGGTCTCCCACCCGTGCAGCAGCTCGCCGTTGTGCCCGCGGACGAAGTACGTCAACTTCCCGGACGGGTCCTGCACGCTCATCGGATCCGCGCCGACCCGCATCCGACTTCCGCTGCGGTCCAGCACGTACGACGCCAGCCAGGTCGTTGCCCCGGGCGCGGTCTGCCGACCGCGGATCAGATTCCCCTCGGTGGTGCGGGCGAAGTAGGTCAGGCGGCCGAGCGCATCCAGTACGGCGGCCGGCGTACCGGTCAAGGTCGCCCGCGGCCCATTGCCCGGCACCGGATCGACGACGGTGTGCGTCCAGCTGCGATCCAGTCGGCTCCACCGCAGCTGGCCGCTGGTCGTCAGCCCGACCAGGTTCATCCGCTGCGCCACATCGACGACGCCCGCAACGACTCCGGTCACGCCGGCCGCGACACTCGTCACCTCGAACCCGGCGCCGTTCTCTCGGCCGTATCCGATCGTCCCGTCCGCACGCACGGTCTGGAACGTGACCCGCTGCTCGGCGTCCTGGCGCGACCACGTCCCCGGCGTCGGCAGCCCGGTCTTGCTGCGCAGGAATCGGACGCTGTCCAGGTAAACCGTCAGCGCAGCATCCCGCTTGTCCACCCGCAGCTGGATCGATGTGATCCGAGTCAGATCGTTGACCAGTCGCGTCAGCGGTACGACGACGCGCTGCTGCTTGCGCGGCGCGAGATAGAACGGGTTGCCGTCGTCCCGGCGTACCGGGTCGTAGAAGTCGCAGTGCATCACGACCAGTTGGTCGGAGTCGTTGTAGAGGTCGAACGCGACCGCGTCGATCGTCGACCAGTCGTTACGGCCGATCGATTGCGCGGGCTGCCCGTCCTTCTGCGTGTACAGGTAGACCCCGGCCCACGCCGGATCGGTTGCGTTGGCGTTGAAGACCAGCTTCGCTGACCGGCCGCCGGTGGTCGGGTGCTGATCGCTCAGCGTCGCCGATGCCTCCCGGGTGGTCAGCCGCCCGACGTCCGCTGAGGTTTCGAAAGCGTTGATCATGATCTCGTGCGGCGCTGCGACCGGGGCGACCTTGATCGTCCGGGAAAACTTGCTATTGGCAACGGAAATGGCGATCGTCCGTTCACCGGCGGGGAGATCGAGGACGACGCGATGCGTTGCCGAGGGCCCCGAAACGGCGACCGGCGTGCTGGTGACGCCGCCGATGGTCACCGCGGCGTCCTTCAGTGTGATCAGGTCGACCGCCACGTGACCGGCCGTCGGCTGGTCGATCCGGACCAGCGCCGGCGTCGGCCCGAACAGCTGGGCGACCTCGGCGCCGACCTGCGCTCGCACCTGGTGGAAGAAGGCCGGATCGTTCCGGTACGGCGCCAGCCGGTCGTACAGGACGTCGTGGTACGTGCCCAAGCCCCGCTCGGGTTTGGCGACGCCCCAGCTCGCCGCGAGTGCCTCGGCCTTACGGTCGTAGAGGGCGAGATACTCCAGATCCTCGAACCCTTCCCGCATCCACTCCAGTCGCACGGTCCCGGCCGGCCCGTCGACGCCGACCGCATTGCCCGGATACATCAGGAAGCCGTCGCCGGCCTCGGTGTCCAGTCCGAACGGATCGGTCCATCGGTTGCCCGGCTCGTAGCCGTCGCCGGTCCACTTGCCGAAGACCGTGCTCGACCAGAACAGATAGCCCTCGATGCCCAGGTTGTACTGGATCCACGGCAGCAGTCGATGCCCGACGCCGCTGTCGGCGATGAAGACGCCCGGCAGCGGGTAGTGGTGGCTGACCGCCGTGTACCACCAGACCAGATCGCCGCGATCCTTGAGCTGGGCAACGATCTCCGGAAGCTCCGGCTTCGGCACCGTGATCACGAAACACCAGGCGCGGACGAAGTCGAGCAGCTTCTGGACCGGTGGTCGCTCCAGCGTCAGCACATGTGTCAGGTCCGGCGCGACCCGGCTGACCGTCGCGAAGAGCTTGCGGACGTGCTCGTACGCCATGTCCGTCATCGGCTCGTCGGCGTAGTAACCGTAGGCCCGGTCGAGTAATCCCTTGGCCCGCAGGCCGTCCACGAGTTGGCGGAGCTTGACCTCGTCGGTCTGGAAGCCCTTCTCGTAGTCGCCGCTGGTGTAGAGCGGGACGCGGAACCGGACCACCCGCGGATCGCGAAGGTACTGATCCGCCTTGGCCAGGAACTCGGCCGGCTCCGGATCTTGCCCCGGCCCGGGCGCCAACAGATGGGGCTGGTTCGGATGCTGGAGCTTCGGTCTGGTCGAGATCGGGATGTCACTCGACAGCATCCGGTGCTTCAGCTGGAACTCGTAGTACTTGCGCAGCAACGGCTCGTGCCGCGGATCGCCGTACGGGATGTTGTGCGACCGGGCGACCTGCTGGTACCAGATCGACACTGCGGTCGCCGTACTCCACTTCTCCGGCAGCTCGAAGTTCCAGACCTCCAAGTCGATCGGGACGACGACCGGCGTCGTCCCGCCGGTGATCGTGAGCGAGCCGGTGTAGTGGCCGGGCGCGGCGTCGCGCGGGACGTTGACGGTGAACCAGATGCCCTGGTTGGCGCTCGCGTCGACGGCGATCCGCCGCGTCGGGGCGAGCGGCACGAGAGCGTCCGGGTAGGTGCCCGGCCCGTACGGCGCGGAGTCCGGCGGCGTCTTGCTGACGTAGATGTAGCGCTGCTCGAAGACCTCGATCCCGCTCAGCTTCGCGCCGCCCGGGCCGGTCAGCTCACTCGCGGTGACGCCGATCTCGGTCGTGCCGCTCGTCGTCCGGACGACGACCTGGCCGGACTCGTACTCGTTGCGCGCGGCCTGCAGCCGGATCGCGTCGGTCGACGGGCCGAAGGCGCGGTCGCGCTTGATCTTGTCGGCCGGCGCGGGCAGCCAGACGGTGAGCGGGGCAGCCAGCGTTCCCAGACCGGCCGCGGCGGCGGGCTGTAGGCCCAGCGGCGTACCGGCGACGACTGCGCCGGCGCCCATCCAGCCGAGGAGTTGCCGTCTGCCGACGGAGGCGGGGGTGTTCTCGGGCATGGGCGACTCCCTTATTTTGAACGGACTCCATAGATATAAGTCCGCCCCCGGAAGCTGGCAAGCCCCTTCGATTCAGGTGGAAACGGTTGGCCGGGCGTGCGCGGGTAACGGGCCGCTGCCAGCTCCGAGGAGTGCGTCGTTCACCAGGTCGGCCGCGGCGCAGAGCGCGCCCAGGGCGGCCGAGTCCGCCCCGAGCGCGGAGATCTCGAGGCGCGGCATCCGGAGCACGAGCAGCTCGAGCTCCGCGGCGAGCAGCGGGACCAGCAGCTCGCCGTGCGCCGCCAGCGAGCCGCCGAGGACGAGCACCTCCGGATCCAGGATCGACACCACCGCGCCCGCGGTGTTCCCGAGCATCCGGACGTACCGGCGGACGGCGGCGAGCGCCTCCGGCGAACCCTCTTGCGCGGCGTTGAGCGTGTCGGCGACCGGGTCAGCGGTCGGTCCACTCGTCGGCGCGACGCCGCTCAGCGCGAGGAACTCGATCGCACCCTCCCACTTCAGCGCCGGGAACCGGCTGAGATCGCCCGCCGTCCCGCCGAACCCGCTCAGCGGCCGGCCGTCCAGCACCAACCCGAGCCCGGTCCGTCGTCCTGCCTGCAGGAGCACCAAACTCTCTGGCTGCCCAGGCCCGAGCCGCTGCTCGGCCAGCGCGGCCAGCCGGCTGTCGTTGCCGATCTCGATCATGCTGCTCGGGAAGCGGTCGCGCAGCTGGCCGCGGAGGTCGACGCCCGTCCAGTCCGGGATGGCGGCCGACAGCACGATCCGGCCGTCGCCGACGCGGCCGGTGCTGCCGGCGACGATGCCCCAGGCGTCGCCCTGGCCGACCTCGCGCAAACAGTCGGTGATCGCCGTCGCGATCAGGTCGATCCGCTGATCAGCAGGTAGTTCGGGCGTCGTGTCCCGCCGCTGCCAGGCCAGCGCCCGCCCGGTCAGGTCCCCGACGACGACGCGCAGGTTGAACGCCCCGACGTCCACCCCGACCAGCATCCCGGCCCCCGCTGGGTACTCGTACCGCACTGCCGGCCGCCCGCGCCCGCGTACGACCGGCGCCACCTCGCGGATCCAGCCGCTGGCGACCAGGTCTCGCGTCACGTCGCCGACGGAAGCGCGCGCGAGCCCGGTCCGGCGGACCACCTCGGTCAGGGTCTCCGCGCCCGCGCGGATCGCGCCCAGTACGGCCAGCTCGTTGATCCGCCGCAGCCCGCCAAGATCCGTTCCGACCGTCATGCCGCCGAATTATGCCGGAAACCGGCTCAATTCAGTCCGAGTTCATCCAGAACCAGTTGCTCTTGGTGGCCGGGACGCCGGCGGCGAGGAACCCTTCGAGAACCTTGGCCTGGTTGCCTTTCAAGGGCAGCTGGCTGCCCAGGACGCCTTGGTCGATCAGCGCGGCCAGCCCGCCGGCGAGGCGCTCGCGGGCAGGATCGGCGCCCGGCGCGTACGCATCCGCGAGGACGTCGAGGGCGTCGTACGGGGCGTTGACGCTGTAGCCGTACTCACGGCCGGCGTCGGCGCCGAGCGGGGCGTAGTCGTAGAACTCGGTGAAGACGATGCCTTCGGCGCCTCGGCTGGGGTCCACGAGCAGGGTCAGCCGAAACAGACAGTCCGAGGGGCGGTCGGCACGCAGCAGCGTCGCGCGCCACTGCGTGCCGTAGCTTTCGATGTCCACTTGGCAACGTTAGACAGGGGAGTTCAGTAGGTCGAGGGCTGACTGCTGGCGAGCTGAGTCGAGTTTGTCGATCGGGCCGGACCAGCGCAGGCCGTACTGGTCCATGGCCGTCCGGTCGGCGGCGTACGCGCGGTCGGCCTGCTTGCGCAGGTAGGGCGTGTAGGGGCGGTCGGAGAGGGCGTCGTTGAGCTTGGTGAGGGCGCGGGCATAGATGCCCTTGAAGGACGGTCCGTCGCCGCCGCAGTCGCCGTTCTCGCAGGGCTCCCGCAGAATGCCGTCGGAGGTGTGCAGACCGGCCGCACTGGTCGAGGCGTTCGCCAGCTGACGCGCAGTGGTCAGGTACGCCGAGTTGTTGGTCGCCTTGTGCAACTCGGTCAGCGCAGCGATCGGAACGCCCTGGTTGTAGGTCCAGGTGGTGTCGCCGTTGTTGCGGCAGGTGGACAGGTCGATGCCGTCGTTCACCAGGTTGGCGCTGTTGATCATTCCGGTCTGCTGGAACCACGTCCAGCCGCTCTGGGCCCGCTGCAGGTAGGTGGTGTCACCGGGCATCCGGTTGTGCAGTGCGGCGTTCAGCTGGATGTAGAGCGCGTTGGTGATCGCGTTCTTGTAGGTCTTTGCCTGACTCCACCAAACGCCGCCACCGCACACGTTGTCCCAGTGCGCGGCCATGTGGTCGGCGTCGATGCGTGCTGTCTGCAGGTAACGCGCCTCACCGGTCAGGTCGTACGCCGCGATCCACGTCAGCCCCCACCAGCCGGTGTCGTCGATGTAGTCGTTGCGGAACTGGCCCTGGTGCGCATTCAGGTTGAGGTCGTACGTGCGCCCGATGGCGTACTTGTAGCTCTGCATGCCGCTGACCCGGATGTTGTCGATCAGTGCGTTGAGCGCGTTGGCCGAGTTCCACCAACCCGTCGTCCGGAAGAGGCCGGTGGCAAGGTTGTAGTCCTGCATGAGGGCGGTTGCGGCCGCTGTCCGCCGGTCCCACGCGTTCCACGTCGTCCGGGCCCAGGGGGAGCAGGCGATCTCAGGGCGGCTGTTGGCCTTACCGCAAACCCGGAGCGCGCCGACGCCGAGGTTCTGCCAGTCGTCGACGTTGTACATCTGGGTGCGCCAGCCGCGCTGGCCGGCTGGTGTGGTCGTGGCGCCGAGCTTGCTGCCACCGCTCCAGCTGCGGCCGCCGTCCATCGAGCGGTCCAGCCATACCTCGTCGCCGGGGTCGCCATTCTCGACCGAACCCCAGCCCATCGCGTCGGCGTCGGTGAAATGCAGTTTGAAGGTCCGGCCGAACAGCGTGGTCGAGACCGGCACCCGGTCGCCGGGCGCCAAGGCCGGGTCGCGGGCGTCGCAGTACTTGTTGCAGATCGCGGCTTGTGCCGACACAGTGCCCTCCGGTGTCGCCGGCGGCGGGGGCGCGCCGAGCGGGGTGACGAGCAGACTGAGGCTGGAAACGATTCCAAGTAACATCACGAGCCTCCCTGGGGCGGTAGGGGGTGAGCGGTGCACCGAAAGTAGGTGTCCGCCCGAGTGACGTCAAGACATCAAGCCGGCGTCGAACCGGCCGCGGCCGGTCAGAAGGTCAGCAGCGCGGCGAACAGACCCACCGCGAGGACGGCGGTGGCGGTCACGGCGACCCGGCGGCCGCGGATCACCCGCCGGGCGATCGCCGACCGGTCCAGCTCGACGGAACAGGGGTCGAAACCGAGGGCGTCGGCCGGGGCGAAGACACCGCCGACGCGGTCGAGCAGCGGGCGGCAGGCGGCCTGGCGGGTGGCCTCCTGGACGACGCGCTGACGGAGGAACTCCCGGGGCTCCCGATCCGGCACCGGCAACCCCGGGGGCACCGCGCGCTGCACCACCCGGTGCGCGGCCGCGATCCGCCGCGCCCGGCTGAGCGCCGGGGGCAGGATCAGATAGGCCAGATGGGCCAGCGACCGGTACTCGTCCAGCAGCAGCGCCTCGATCATCGGCTCTTCGCGCGTCGGCCCCTGAACCGGCCCCGGGACCAGCGGCGTCTCGACCGTGGCGGTCATGCAACTCCTCAACTCGGCGTACCCCTGGTCCAACGACCCAATCGCTGACCGGTCACGAAGTGCCTGAGTTAGTCTCCCCACATGACCAGTGGTGAAGAGGTAGTAGGCCGGTGGGGCGGCGTCGACGTGAACTTCGGCGAGGAGGGCGGCCGGCTGACGTACGGCAGCTACCTGCGGTTGACCGAGCTGCTCGACCAGCAGCGCCTGGAGTCGGACCCGCCGGCGCACGACGAACTGCTGTTCATCACGATCCACCAGGTCTACGAGCTGTGGTTCAAACAGGTGTTGCACGAGCTGACGGCGTCCCGGGACGCGATGCTGAACGATGAGCTGTGGCTGGCCCAGCATCTGCTCCGCCGGGTGCACACGATCGAGCGCACGCTGACCCAGCAGGTCGACATCCTGGAGACGATGACGCCGCAGGACTTCGGTGAGTTCCGGCACCGGTTGTCACCGGCCAGTGGGTTCCAGTCGGTCCAGTTCCGGGAGATCGAGTTCCTGTCGGCCGCGAAGGACCCGTCGTTCGTCCGGCGGTTCCGCGGCCTGACCGAGGCCGAGACCGCGCGGCTCGACCAGCGCCTGACCGAGCCGACCCTGTGGGACTCGTTCCTCGTCGTCCTCCGAACGGCCGGGTTCGCGACCGACACCGACGACGCAACCAGCGACGCCTTGCGCAAGGTCGCCGGCGACCGCGCCCACTACGGCGCCGTCTGGGAGCTCGCCGAGGCCCTCCTCCAGCACGACGAGCTCGCCGCCGCCTGGCGCGCCCGGCACGTCGTCATGGTCGAGCGGATGATCGGCACCAAGCCCGGCACCGGCGGCTCCTCCGGCGCCAACTACCTCCGCAGCCGCCTCGACCTTCGTTATTACCCGTTGCTGTGGGATCTCCGCTCCAGCCTCTAATCTCACTGCGGTGAAGCTCTACTCGCAGGTCGGTGGACAGCGGTTCTGGCAGCTCTTCGGCGACCTTCTCCTGGTCGCGTGGATCTACGTGTGCGTGCGGGTCGGCTTGCTGGTCTTCAAGATCACCAACGCCCTGGGGACGCCGGGGCGCAAGACCGCGGAGGCCGGCGACGGTCTGGCCGAGGACCTGCGCCGGCTGTCCGACCCGATCGGCAAGGTCCCCGCCGTCGGCGACGAGCTGCGCAGCCCGATCGACGGCGCCGCCGGGGCCGCCGCCCGGATGGCCCAAGCCGGCCGCGACCAGGCCCACGCCGTCGAACAACTCGCCTACGTCCTCGCCGCCGTCACCATCACCCTCCCCATCCTCTTCGCCCTCCTCATCTGGCTCCCGCGCCGCATCCGCTTCATCCGCCGCGCCACCGCCGCCCAGCGCTTCATCGACTCCGCCGCAGACCTCGACCTCTTCGCCCTCCGCGCCATGGCCAACCAGCCCATGCACAAACTCGCCCGCATCTCCGACGACCCCGTCACCGCCTGGCGCCAAGGCGACCCCGCCACCATCCGCCAACTAGCCGCCCTCGAACTCCGCACCACCGGCCTCAAACCGCCTGAGTAGTTAGTTGGGGTGGTTAGGCTCGGGGTATGGCTCGGGTGCTGTTGGTTGAGGACGACGATGCGATTCGGGTGTCGTTGGAGAAGGCGCTGACGGCGGCCGGGCATGTGGTGGCGGCGGTGGGGAGTGGGGCCGCTGGGGTTGCGGGGGTGGCTCGGGATCGGCCTGAGGTGGTGTTGCTGGATCTGGGGTTGCCGGATCTGGACGGGCGGGACGTACTGGCGATGGTCCGGTCGGTGAGTGCGGTGCCGGTGATCGTGGCGACCGCCCGGGACGACGACGCGAGCGTGGTGAAGCTGCTGGACGCCGGCGCCGACGACTACGTGATCAAGCCGTTCAGCTCGGCGCAGATCGACGCGCGGATCCGGGCGGTCCTGCGGCGGCTCGGTACGGATCAGCAGGGCGATCCGACGGTCGACGTCGGTCCGCTGAAGATCGACCCGCGCAGCCGGGAGGTGACGCTGGACGGCGCGCCCGTCGACCTGACGCGTAAGGAGTTCGATCTGCTGCTCGCGTTGTCCCGGCGTCCGGGGACAGTGGTGAGCAAGCGGGAGCTGCTGGCGGAGGTGTGGGGGCTGCCGTGGGGTGGCGGTGACCGGACGGTCGACGTCCACCTGTCCTGGTTGCGGCGCAAGCTCGGTGAGACCGCCGCCGCACCGCGCTTCCTGCACAGCGTCCGCGGAGTCGGCGTGAAGCTCGCCGCTCCCGAGGTCTGACCGTGCGCCGCCGCATCCTGTTGCTCTCGGTCGGTATGACGACGATCGTGCTGGTCGCGTTCGCCGTCCCGCTGATCCTGCTGTTGCGCAGTACGGCGGCCGAGGAGTCCAAGGAGAAGGCCCGCTACCGCGCGGAGAGCGTCGCCTACTACCTCGGCGGCAAGGACAGGGACAAGACCGCCGACGACATCGACGCCTTCATCAGCGGCCTCGCCAACGACGGCCCCGGCCGGATCTCCGTCCGCCTCCCCGACGGGACGACGCTCGGCGACGGCCCGCCCGGTGGCGTGTCGGCCCCGAAACCCTCGCCGACCGCGTACGACGACGACCACAAGGGTCCACCCAAGATCGGCGAGCCCAACTTCCGGCACGTGAACGGCGGTCTGGCCGTCGAGATCGACGTCAACACCCCGAACGGCCCGGCCTCGGTCTGCCTCTATCTGACCGACGACGAGCTGTACGCCGGGCTGACGCCGCGCATCCTGATTCTGGTCGCGGCCGGCGTGCTGGCCCTGTTCGTCAGCATCGTCGGCGCCGAGCTGGTGTCCCGCCGCCTCGCCCGTCCGCTCGAGGAGACCGCCAGTACGGCGGAGCGCCTCGCAGCCGGCGACATAGAGGCCCGGGCGCCAACCAGCGGCCCAACTGAGGTAGCCAAGGTAGGCGCGGCTCTGAACCTACTGGCGGACCGCATCGACGAGGTGATCGCAGTCGAGCGCGAGTCTGTCGCAGACCTCTCACACCGATTGCGGACGCCGCTCACCGCGCTCCGGCTCCAGGTCGAGGCCCTACCGGACCGGGAGCGTGCAGAGGAGCTCAACACCCAGGTCACCAGCCTGGAGCGCACGCTGACCGCAGTCATCAGCGCGGCCCGCCGTCCGCAGCGTGAGGGCCGAGTGCCGCAGTGCGACGCCGTCCAGGTCACCCGGGAGCGGGCCGCGTTCTGGGAGCCACTGTTCGAGGACCAGGGCCGAGAGCTGACCCTCGACCTCCTGACCCCGCCGGCGCTGGTCCGCTCCGCAGCAGAGGATCTGGCGGCCGCTCTGGACGCACTGGTCGAGAACGTCGTGGCCCACACCCCCGACGGGACGCCGGCCCGCATCACGATGGTCCGGATCGAGACCGCGATCCGCATCACCATCGCCGACGAGGGCCCCGGCATCCCGCTCGGCGCGGGGGAGCGCGGTCGCAGCGACCGCGGCAGCACCGGACTGGGCCTCGACATCGCTCGTCGCTACGCCGAGGCCACCGGTGGCCACCTCACCATTCACCGCAACGAAGTCGTCCTGACCCTCGCCGTCCCCTGAGCAGGATCAGGCCATCTGGACTGCGGCGACCGGGGCGGACGTCGGGCCGGGGGAGCCGCCACTCGGCTCGGCGGTGATGCCGAACGTGGTGTTGCCGACGACGTTGCCCTGGACGACCTTCGTCAGGTCACCGGAGGTGAGACCGATCGACACCGCCTTCTGGGAGGCGTCCATCAGCCAGAGCTGCCACACCTTGCCACTCGGCGGCTTGTGCAGATCGCGCAGTACGACGACGACGGCGTCCGCACGGGCCGACATGACCACGGTGGCCTGACCGCCACCGTTGACCGCGCCGTGCGACGTCCGGGCGTCCGGCTGCGACAGCACGGCGGCCATCTGCTCGTTGGTCTGCAGAGCGGACTGTTTGTCGCGGTACTGGTCGACGGCGACTCCGCCGGCACCGGCGATCACCAGCGCTGCGGCAGCCAGCGCGAACACCGACCGTCGGCTGTAGCGCTGCCGGCCGGACCCGCCACTGACCTGCGGTGGCAGCTGCCGGACGCTCTCGATCGCATTGAGGACGTCGGCCTTCAGCCGCGGCGGCGGTGGCAGCGCGACCTGGGTAGCGAGTTTGACCGCTGCCTCACGCAGCTCGGCGACCTCGGTGGTGCAGAACTGGCACGCGGCCAGGTGGGCCTCGAAGCGCGCCCGTTCCTCATCCGGTAGCGCGTCCAGGGCGTATGGACCAGCGAGCGTGTGGACGTCGGGCTCCGTCATCGGGTACCCCCCTTCGTGGTTCCGAGGCAGTCGCGCAGGCGAATCAGGCCGTCGCGCATTCTCGCTTTGATCGTAGGTAGTTTGGCGTCGAGTTGCTGGGCGACCTCGACATAGGTGTAGCCGTTGTAATAGGCCAGGTTGATCGACTCGCGCTGCAGGTCGGTCAGCGTGTCCAGACAGCGCCGGACCTGCTCGGCCTCGAGCCGGGTGCTGACGGTGTCGGCGACCTCGTCGTACTCGACTTCGCCGCTGCGGGCGGCGACCAGCGCCGTCCGGTCGGTCGAGGCCTGCTCGGAGCGGACCCGGTCGACCGCGCGGCGGTGCGCGATGGTGAGGATCCACGCCTGCGCGGAGCCGCGGCCGGCGTCGAAGCGGGTGGCGGTGCGCCAGATGTCGATCATCACCTCTTGGGTCACCTCCTCCGACTGGGCCGGGTTCCGCAGCACCCGACGGATCAGGCCGTAGACCCACGGGCTGATCCGGTCGTAGAGCGTGCTGAAGGCAGCAGTGTCCCCGCTCGCGACCCGCTGCAGCAGATCACTGTCGGAGACTCCCGGACCGGAGTTGCTGCCCGGCCAGGGAAGTGGGATGGAATCCGTCACGCTCGTTTCCTCTGCTCGACCCTCATAGTGACGCCGGATCGGTGCCACCGGCAATCTTTCGCTGTGGCACCGACCCGGCGGACGGCGTTCGTGCGGCGTGGATCAGGCCTTCGGGGGCATCAGGACGGTGTCGATCAGGTAGACCGTGGCGTTGGCGGTCTTGACGCCGCCGCAGACGACGTTGGCGTCGTTGACCTTGAGCGCGTCGCCGGAGCCGGTGACGGTGACGTCCTGCTTCTCGACGGTGGTCTGCTTGCCGACGACGGCGGTCGGGTCGAGCTGGCCCGGGACGACGTGGTAGGTCAGGATCTTGGTGAGCAGGGCGTCGTCCTTCTTGAGGACGTCGATGGTCTTGGCGTCGATCTTGGCGAACGCGGTGTCGACCGGGGCGAAGACGGTGAACTCGCCGCCGTTCAGGGTGGAGACGAGGTTGACCTTCGGGTTCAGCTGGCCGGACACGGCCGCGACGAGGGTCTTGAGCAGCGGGTTGCCCGAGGCAGCGGTGGCCAGGGGCGCGGCGGCCATGCCGTCGATCGAGCCGGCGCCGTCCGGGTTGGCCTTCGCGTAGTCGGCGCAGCCGGGGCCGACGAGGCCGGCGGCGTTGTCCATGGACGGCGCGCTCGACGGGGCGCTGGTCGGGGCGGACGTCGGCTGGGACGCGGGGGCGTCGCCGGAGTTGCTGTCGCCACCGCCACAGGCCGCGGTCGCCAGGATCAGGGCCATCGAAGCTGCGGCGAGGCCGACGCGAGCGAAGTTCTTGGGCATGACGATCTCTTTCCTGGGGAGAAGTCCGTGAGCGAAGGTCGCTCACACCAAGCAATTCGCCGCTGCCGGAGCCCCGGATGGGTCTGCCGCGAAAAAAGTTTCAACCCCGGGTGATCCGCACCGCGCCGTCCCCGGTGCGGAGGTCCCAGCCGTCCGGATACTTGGCCAGAACCGTGCCCGGAGCCGCGGTGCCCGGAGCGGCGAGCGCGGTGGCGCCGCTGACGAGCACCTGCTCGCCCTGGACGATCGCCGTCGCGCGCGGTGCGATCACGTTGAGCGCGGCGGTCTTGCGGACGATCGTCGCCGTCGGCTCCGTCAGGTCGAGCTCGGCCTCCGCCGGCGTGAAGACCCCGGCGTACGACGAACCGTCGGCCGGCTGGACGAGCCCGGGGTCACCCGCGAAGGCCTTCGCACCGGCCTCGTCGAGCGCGTCGGACAACAGCTCTACCCAGCTCTTGAAGAGCGTCGCCGCCGTGAGCTCAGCAGGCAATGGCGCCTGCCGCCGCGACATCACTGCTCCGGTGTCGAACTCGGCGTCCGTCCGGTGCACTGTCACATCCACTGTCGTCGCACCTTCGTAGATCACCCGCGCCGGGTTCGGCCCGCGCCCCTCTGGCAGCCGCGACGGGTGCAGGTTCAAGGCGCCGTACGTCGGGATCCGCAGGATCTCGGCCGGCAGCAACCGCGGAAACGCTGCTGAGACCACCAGATCGGGCTGGAGCGCCTCTACGGTCGCTGCAGCCGTGGACCGCAGCTTTCCGGTCGTCAGCACACTCACCTCACCAGCCAGCGCGTCCACGAACGGTGTGCTGCCGGTGCCGTAGCGGCCGGGCTGCGGCGGCGTCGTCACGACCAGCACGACCTCATGTCCGTTACGCGCCGCCCAGTCCCCGATGATCCGGTAGCTCGGCACATACGCGCTCATAGCAACGATTCGCACGATCTCCTCCAATTAGTGCGCAGCATCGTGAATAACGGTCTCCCGGACCGCCAGCACGGCACTGCGTAGGTCTGTGAGTGGTACCGAGCCCAGTGCGAGCCGCAGCGCCTGTGGAACGACTGGAGTGGCGCTGAAGGGCGTTGCTGTGGACACAGCGATGCGTCGACGGGCCAGATCGGCCACTACCCGATCCGGTCGCGCGTCCTGCGGTAACGGCAGCCATCGGAAGTACGACGTCCCGTGGCCGACCGACGGTAGGTCGCCCAGCGCCGCAACGGCGACGGCAACCCTCTCCCGCGCGTCAGCCCGCTTCTGCACCTCCAGACGATCGACTGTGCCATCAGCGAGCCACCGGCAGGCAATGGCCGCGGTCAGCCCAGGTGTCTGCCACGTCGTCGCCCGGATGACCCGCTCGAACGGACCGACCAGCTCCGTCGGGACGACGACGTAGCCGATCCGCAGCCCGGTCGCGACGCTCTTCGACAGTCCGGAGACGTAGACCGTCCGCTCCGGTGCCAGCATCGCCAACGGCGGCGGCGCGTCCTCGACGAGATAGGCGTACGTCGCGTCCTCGATGAGCATCAACTCGTGGAGCTGGGCCAGCGCGACCAGCCGATCCCGCTGCGCCCGGTCGAGCACCCAGCCGAGCGGATTGTGCAGCGTCGGCATCACATAGACCGCCCGGACCGGACGCCGTCGGCACAGCTGCTCGAGGGCGTCGAGATCCGGCCCGGTCGCCGTCACCGGGACGGGCGCCAGCTCCAGCCCGAGGGTGCGCGCGAGCACCACGAACCCTGGGTAGGTGACCGCGTCGACCGCGATCACATCACCAGCCTGGAACAACGCCATCGCGGCCACCGACAGCCCTTGCTGCGCGCCGTTCACGATCAGCACTCGCTCACGGCCGACCTGCAGCCCGTGGCCGAGCAGGTGCCGAGCTACGGCCTCCCGGTCCTGCGACCGGCCGCGGTGCGGCTGGTACCGCAGCAGCGCATCGAGGTCACCCGAGGCCGCCACGTCGCGCAGGGCCTGGCGCAGCAGCTCGGCCTGCCCGGGCACCGACGGCGAGTTGAAGCTGAGGTCGATCGCGTCGACCGCGACCGAGCCCTGGTCGAACTCCGCGCTCGCGACCGCGAGATCCCGGACGAACGTGCCGCGGCCCTGCTCCCGGCTGACCAGGCCCATCGCCGCGAGTTCGGCGTACACGCGGGACGCCGTGACGATCGCGATGCCCTCCGCGGCCGCGAGCTGCCGGTGCGTGGGCAGCCGCGTCCCGGCCGGCCACCGCCCGGCCCGGAGCTGCGCCGCGAGCGTGTCGACCAGCGCCTTGTACTTCGGGGTCCGCACCGGCCCAGTGTATGCAGGACAATTCCTGGATCGTCCTGGGTCGGCCGCTCTACGGTCCCGCTATGCATCTCGCGATCCTGACCTTCGACGGTTACAACGAACTCGACTCGCTGATCGCCCTCGGCATCCTGAATCGCGTCAAGGGCTGGCAGGTGTCGATCGCCGGCCCGACGCCTCGCGTCCGGTCGATGAACGGCGTCGTGATCGACGCGACGATCGGCCTCGACGAGGCCTGCGCGGCGGACGCCGTCCTGGTCGGCAGCGGCAGCAAGACCCGGGAGGTGGTCGAGGACCCGGCGATCATGGCCACCTTGCGAGCACTCGATCCGGACCGGCAGCTGATCGGCGCGCAGTGCTCCGGCGCGCTCGTACTGGCGAAACTCGGCCTGCTGGACGGCGTTCCGGCCTGTACCGATCTGATCACCAAGCCGTGGGTGGTCGCGGCCGGCGTCGACGTCCTCGAGCAGCCGTTCTTTGCCCGCGGCAACCTTGCGACCGCGGGCGGCTGCCTGGCGTCGACGTATCTGGCGACCTGGGCGATCGCCCGGCTGCACGGGCTCGACGCGGCGACCGCGGCGATGCACTACGTCGCTCCGGTCGGCGAGAAGGACGAATACGTCACCAGGGCGCTGCGGAACGTGACGCCGTACCTGGCCCCCGCGCTGACCTGAGCGGAGCGGCGCAAAACTGGGGCATCGGATTTCCTATCGGATCTTGACGGACTTACTTAACCCGATCAAGATTCCAATATCCTATTCGATCTGCCGCCAGAAGGTCGTCGCTCATGACCAGATCCACACGTTCCAAGGTGGTGCGAGGCCTGTTCGCCGGCCTCGCGCTCGCCGTCCTCATCCCGGCCGCGTCGTCCTCCGCGGCCCCGATCCCCGGGCCGGGCGCCACCCCCGATGCCGCCGTCCAGCCCGGTGCGGCGCCGCCCGCGCCGCCGGCCGCGAGCACCGCGACGCCGGGTCCTGGTGGGCCGGCGGGCGCCAAGGCGAACAAGCCGTACATGGGCTGGAGCAGCTACAGCATGCAGGTGTACGCCGGGAACGGCAGCACCTGGATCAACGCCAAGCAGATCAAGGCGCAGTCCGACGCGATGAAGAAGAAGTTGCAGCCCTACGGCTACAACTACATCAACATCGACGCCGCCTGGAACGAGGGGATCGACGCCTACGGCCGCCCGACCCCGAGCGCGAAGAACTTCCCGGACGGCTTCCAGTCCGTCATCGACCACATCCACAAGAACGGCCAGAAGGTCGGGATCTACGCGATCCCCGGGATCGGCCAGCAGGTGATCGACGCGAACCTGCCGGTCTACGGCGCCCCGGAGTGCAAGACCGGTGACCTGCCGGTCCGGCCGCTGCAGAAGGCCGACTACTGGGGAATCGGGTTCAAGATCGACTTCTCCAAGCCCTGTGGGCAGAAGTACATCGACTCGATCGCCGACCTGATGGGCTCCTGGGGGATCGACTTCCTCAAGTTCGACAGCGTGACGCCGGGTTCCGGCGTCAGCAACCTGACGCTGGACGCGCGCGACGACGTGAAGGCCTGGTCGACCGCGCTGGCCAAGCACAAGATCTGGCTCGAGCTGTCCTGGGCGCTCGACATCAACTACGCCGACTACTGGAAGCAGTACGCGAACGGCTGGCGGATCGACTGGGACGTCGAGTGCTACTGCGAGGGCACCGCGCTGACGGCCTGGCCGAATATCAACCGGCTGTTCCCGAAGCTCGCCGACTGGTGGCGGCACGCCGGCCCCGGCGGCTGGAACGACCTCGACTCACTGAACGTCGGCAACGGCCAGATGGACGGCCTGACCAAGGACGAGCGCCGGACGGCGGCCACGCTGTGGGCCGTTTCCGCGGCGCCGATGTACATCGGCAACGACATGACGCGTCTCGACCAGTACGGCATCGACCTGCTCACCAACCGCGAGGTCATCGCGGTCAACCAGGCCGGTCGCCCCGCGCAGCCCGTCCCGACCAAGACGAACCGGCAGGTCTGGTACGCGCTGAACGCCGACAACACCTACACCGTGGCGCTGTTCAACCTCGGCCAGACCGACGCGAACATGACCGCGACCTTCGCCGACCTCGGCCTGGAGGGCTCCGCGACCGTCCGCGACCTGTGGGCGAAGAAGGATCTCGGCAAGTTCACCGGCAGCTTCACGGCCGCCGACGTCCCGATCCACGGCGCGCGGCTGTTCAAGGTGACGCCGCAAGCCGGCGCCAAGATTCGCGTCAACGACGACGATCTGCGGACGTCGTACTCCGGTGAGTGGAAGCGCAACGCGAACTTCGAGGTGCCGGCCGTCTCCGAGCCGCTGACCGTGACGGTCTCCGACTCCGCGCCCGCGAAGGCCGCGGCCGCGAACGCCGGTACCCGCACGATCGAGGTCAACAACGACAGCTCGCAGATCGTCTACACCGGTTCGTGGAGCCGCAGCTCGGGCCGCGGGCTCGGCGACTACCAGGACGACGTCCAGTACACCGAGGCGAACGGCGACGCGTTCTCCTACACGTTCGTCGGGAACGGCGTCGACTACGTCACCGAGACCCACAACTCCCAAGGCGAGGTGGACATCTACATCGACGGCCAGCTCAAGCAGACCGTCAACACGTACCAGGCCGAGGGCCGGGGCGCGCAGCAGGTCGTCTACAGCATCTCCGACCTGCCGAACGGCACGCACACCATCCGCGGCGTGAAGAAGTCCGGCCAGTTCATGCTGGTCGACAAGCTGAACGTGCGGCAGGAGAGCCTGCTGAACCCGGATGCGGCGAACTTCAACAAGGCCCAGCCCGCCGACGTCAGCACTGTGATCGGCCGCGACTCCGGTGAACTCCTCGCCGTCTCCAAGGCCGGTCAGGACCTGGTCAAGGGCACCGACTACACCGTCAGCGGCAGCACCGTCACGATCAAGGCGGCGTACCTCGCCAAGCAGCCGGTCGGCGCCACGCCGCTCGACTTCCGCTTCCGCGGTGATCACCACGACGACATCCACGCCGCGACCGCGAACGGCGCGAGCGTCACCACCACCTTCAAGGGCACCGCGGTCGAATGGTCGACCGCACTCGCCCCCGACCAGGGCAACGCCGACGTCTACCTCGACGGCAAACTCGTCCGCCGAGTCAGTCTGCACAACGCCACCCGCGTCACCAACCGCGTCGCCTTCAGCGCGACCAACCTGGCGAACACCCAGCACACGTTGAAGATCGTCAAGGTCTCCGGCGACGCGCTCCGCCACGACACCATCCGCTACACCACGAGATAACCCTGGATCGGCGGGGCAGCTCCTGCCCGAGCTGCCCCGGCACTACGGACCCGAGTCAGCGCAGCAGATACGCGCGAATCGTCGTGATGCGCACCGCATTACCGTCCGGCGCCTCGGCCGAAGCCCGCAGCGACACGGGCACCGCTTTGGCCGGGTGCGTGACTACGGCCGACCAGCCGCTCCCCGTCCGGGTCAGGGACGCCGGTTGCCAGGTCGCGCCATCGTCGTACGAGACCTCGACCGACCGGACCGTCGCCGCCGGGCCAGTGGTCCCGGACTGCCGCCCGACCGTGACCGGGATGCTGAATCGGCGTCCCGCGGGGGCCGAGTTCTTGAGGTCCACGGCCGGGTCGAACCCGATGGTCAGCAGTGGCAACGGGCCGTCGCCCTTGGCCGGGGTTGTCCAGTCGGCGGAGACCTTGGTGGACAGCCAAGATTCGGGGGAGTGTCGCTCCACCTCCGCCGTCAGCCTGAGCTGCTTGGCGGCAGTCGGTACGGCGAATTCGCCGGTGCCTGGTGTCGTGCTCTCACCCACCTGCTTGCCGTCCGCGAACAGGCGGGTGACACCGCTGTCGCCCCGGCTGGAGTGGTCGTCGCCGACGAAGCCCTGGTGGCCGGCCGAGTCGGAACGCAAGGGGAGATAGGCCCGCAGGATGCCGGAGTCGATACTGGCCAATGGGACCGACTCCCCCCAGGGGTGCAGCCCGTTGAGGGCCGGCGTCAGGGCCGCCTTTCCCCAGTTCTCGCGGATCGGGCCGGGCCGGTAGGTGTTGTCGCCGCGCAGTCCCTGGTTTCCGTAACGGACGCTGTAGAGCCACGAGATGGGCGCCGGTGACAGCAGGCGGAGCTGCCGGGTGCCTACCGGAACGCGGAGCGGAAAGTCGAACATCTCCATCGGGCCCGCGATCGGGCTCTGGTTCGCGTAACCGATCGACTCGTTGTCGGCCAAGGCGTGGAATCCGGTGTCCACCGCGGCCAGTTCACGATCGGACGCACGGTAGGTACGCGCCGGCAGGGTGCCGCCGAACCGGGGGAAGGCCAGATCGTAGACATACGGCGAGATGCCCCGGCCCTCCAGGACGGCCGTGCGGGCCTTGGCCAGTTGGCGTCCGACCCGGTCGAGCGTGATCACGACCGGTAGCTCTTCGTCGCCCACTCGCAGCGTGACGAGCTCGGTCAGATAGATGGCGGCCGCCTTGGCACCGGCCGCGGCCAGGCCGCGCACGCGATCGATGTACTGCTGGGATTCGGTCGCGTCGAGGGTGAACACCGCGAGTTTTCCGATCAGGTTCTTGCCGGCGAGCTCTTCGGGGCGGGCGTGTCCGACATCGACCACGTCGAGGGTGTGCCGGCGCTGAAGGCGAAAGTCCTCTTCGACCCATTCGACCGGGATCGACGTCCGGGTCGGTGTGGTGATGGTCAGCGCGGCCTCCGGGCGGGCCGATTGAACGCGGAAGGACGACCGCAGGTGGGGCGCTGTGGTCTCCACCGAGTAAAGCTCCGCCTGACCCCCGGAGGTCAGGCCGAAGCTGCTGTCGCCGACGGCGATCTCGGCGCCGATCCGCTGGTCCGTGATCTGCGCGTCCGGCCGATCGACGCGGACGCCGACGGGCTTGCCCTTGCGGGCATCGAGGGTGAGCTCTCGCGGGCCGGCGACCCTGAACTCGGCTTCGGCGACGCTGGTCATCGTGGGCCGCCACTGGCCCGCGACCCGAGCGAAGACCGCGGCGATCGCCGAGTAGCGGCCGGCCGGCAGGTCGATCGTCTCCCCGGGGCCGGCGAAGTACCAGGTGTTCGGCTGGTCGAGATCGGCGATGACCGCGTGGCTCGGGTTGATCGCCGACTGGCCGTCCCGGCCGGTGAGGTTGACAGTCACCGGGTGCTCGGCCGACTTCGCGGCCTTCGGCGGCGCCGGTTGGGCGGCGGCTGCCGCGCGCAGACCGGTCGGGTCGTCGAGTGCGGGCAGACGCCGTCCGGCCCGGTCGTCATATCCCTGGCGGGCGAGCGCGGTGACGTTGAAGAGCCGACGGTCGACCTGTCCGGACCTGATCAGTTGCACGGCGTCGAGCGGGATGACGACCGTTCCGTCCGGACCGTCGTACCGAAAGAAGTCCTTGTCGGACTGAAGCGCCACCCGGCCAGTCGACTCGACCCGAACCTGGTCGCCGCTGACGAGAGTGATCGTTCGGGTGTCGGGCAGCGGTGGACCCTGCGCCGCGGCGGCGGTGCGGACGCCGGTCAGCATGAGGAGTGCGGTCGTCAAAGCAACCGCTCGGACTAAGGTTGTTCGCGGACTACTATGCATTCCATAATAGTATGCAGAGCACAGGACCGAGGCAGAGGGTTTCGATCAGGATTGAACGGGCGGCCGCCAGACCGAGTCAACCAACTCCGTTTCCCCTTGCAGGTAACAGATTTGACCCGTTGAGGTGCCGATACTGACGGCTCTGCCGGGCGAGCCGGTGGAGTACGAGGGGAGATGCGCACCATGACTGCACGCATGCTTCGGGTGGCGGCTACGGCCGGCGCGGCTGTTGCACTGACCGCCGCGACCGCACTGACGGCGACGCCCGCTTCCGCCGCGTCTTGCTACGCCAGCGGCGGCAACCTGTACTGCGGCAACGACTACAACGCGGGCGTCTACAAGTTCGCCCGCTTCAGCAACCCGTCGACGGGTAACCCGGAGGGCCCCATCGACCGCCTGCACTCGACCCACAGCTACTTCAAGTGCTGGAAGAACGGCGTCGAGCACGGCGGCCGCAACACGGTTTGGTACTACACCTACGGCGACGTCAGCGGCGCCTGGGGCTACGTCCCCGCCAGCCAGGTCCACACCCCGCGCGACCCCTTCCCCGGCGTCAACCCCTGCTGATCACCGACGCCAAGGACATGACGTAGTCGTGTACGTAGATCGCGGCGCCCGCGGGGGAGGTCCGCGCGGGCGCCGGATCGGGTCAGTACCTCATGTCGTTAGCGTCGGTGCGTCGATGGACCAGTACCAGTCGTTGTCGCCGTTGGTGAGGGACCAGGTGACGCGGAGCTGGCGGGCGTTGGCGGGGACGGGTAGTTCGAGGCGTTCGGATTTGGCGATGGCGTCGGCGGTGTAGGTGAGGACTGTTTGCTCGGGGCCGTTGTCGAAGGAGATGTGGACCTGGGCGGTCTCGGCGCCGCTCTTCAGGTAGTGGGACTGGAAGGTGAGGACAGCGCGGGTGGCGCCGGTGACGTTGTAGGGGGTTGAGGTCAGGCGGCTGTTGAAGCGGCCGGTGCGGGTTCGGTCCGACCACTCGTCGGAGTCGGCGACGGCGAAGATGCCGCGGGCGCGGACGTTGCTTTCGCGCTGCTGGTCCGGTGCGGCGCGAGTCCAGAAGTCGTCGGTGGTGAAGGACCAGCCGCGCCACTCGCGGACGCCGCCCGTGCCCATCGCGCTGTCGTCGATCGACCACCCGGCCGGCGGTGTCTTCGTCCAGCCCAGCACGGACGCCGGTACGCCGGTTTCGTCGAGCCGCGGCTGCAGGGTCAGCTCGTCGAACGGGTCCGTGCTCGCCGTCCCGAGCGGTCGCCCGTCCAGGTCGGCGTGGACGCCGAACGTCGCGAGCACGGTTGCCGCGATATCGACGTTCTTGACCGGTGCGGAGCCGGTCGGCGTACTGGAGATGACGAACGACGCTCGCTCGGCGGGCGAGCTCCCGCCATGGCCGCCGGAGTTCGTGTGCCCGTGGTCGGCGGTGACCAGGAAGCGCCAGGCCTCCTGGTCGTACGTCGGCCGGCTCTTGATCGCCGCGATCAGCTTCGCGATGTGCCGATCGGTCTGCTCGAGCGCCGTCCGGTAACACGCTCCGGCCGCGCCGCAACTGTGGCCGGCGATGTCGACGTTCCCGAAGTACACGAACGAGGCATCCGGCCCGCTGTCCCGCAGGTACGCCGATGCCTCGTCGGCGATCCGCGCGTCGGCGGCGGCCCAGCCGAGGGCGTCGCCGTCCAGGTTCACCCGGCGCTGGACCTCGGGCGAGAAGATCGCCTGCCCGGCCGAATCCGAGGTCAGCGGCGTCCAGTCGGCGATCGCGTACGTCGACAGCTCCGGCCGGGCGCGCTCCAGCCGGGTCAGGAAGTCGGGGTACTGGGTGAGCCCGGTCGACGGCCCCCAGCTGTTACTCAGCACGCGGTGCTTGTCCGGCCAGACGCCGGTCGCGTTCGTCGCCCACCCCGGCCCGGACAGGGTCGGCGCGAACGGCTGCGCGTACAGCGCCGTCCGATGCGCCTGGCCCGCGGCGATCAGCCCCTTCAGTGCTGGGGTGTCGAAGGCCTGGATCTTGTCGAGCATGGCCCCGTCGATCCCGATCACCACCACCTTCGGGATCGGCGCGGCAGCGGCAGACGGGGCGGCCAGCGCGGCGGCGGCAGCCAGGACGGCGAGAGGTAACAGGGCGGCGGTTCTCTTCACGGCGATCTCCCATCGAATGGTCCGGACCAATGTTCCAATCAGGGGAGATCCCGTCAACGGTCAGGAGATGGCGGCCTGGTGAACGCCGCTGATCAGGTGGGGACGGCGGCCAGCAGTTCGCGGGTGTAGTCGTGGTGTGGGGCGTCGAGGACGGCGGTTGTTGGGCCGTGTTCGACGATGCGGCCGTGGTGCATGACCGCGATCTGTGTGGCGACGTAGCGGACGACGGCGAGGTTGTGCGAGATGAAGAGCATTGAGAGGCCGAGTTGGGTTTGCAGGTTGCGGATCAGGTTCAGGACGGTGCCTTGGACGGAGACGTCGAGGGCGGCGGTGATCTCGTCGGCGATGATGACTTCGGGGCGGCCGGCGAGGGCTCGGGCGAGGGCGACGCGTTGTCGTTGGCCGCCGGAGAGTTGGGCCGGGTACTGCGTCGCGCGGCTCGGGTCGAGGTCGACGAGTTCGAGCAGGCGGGCGGTCTCGGCGCGCCGGTCCGCCCGGGAGGCGCGGGGCATCGGCTCGGCGATCGATTGGCCGATCGACATCCGCGGGTCGAGTGACGAGTACGGGTCCTGAAAGACGAGCTGGACCGGACTGCGGAGGCCGACCGGCCGCTCGCCGAGCAGGACCCGGCCGGACGTCGGCGTGACCAGCCCGACCCCGGCCCGGGCCAACGTGGACTTCCCCGACCCGGACTCGCCGACCAGCCCGACGATCTCGCCGTCCGGCACGGTCAAGCTGACGTCGTCGACGGCGATGCGGCTGCCGTAGCGAACGGACACCTGATCGAAGCGCAGCATCAAGACTCCTGGAGTGCGAGGGCGGCCGGAGCGGGATGCCAGCAGGCGATCCGCCGTCCGTCCGACGAGTGGACCAGTGCTGGCTGTTCCGCGGCGCAGTGCGCGTCGGCCAGCGCGCAACGCGGTGCGAACGAACACCCCGCTGACACCTCCTGCGGATCAGGCATCCGCCCCGGGATCACGGTCAGCGGCAGCTGCAGATCCGACTCCATGGTCGGGACGGCGGCCACCAGCGCCCGCGTGTACGGATGCCGAGCACCCCGGGCCAGCTCCGCCGCCGGGAGATCCTCGACGATGCGCCCGGCGTACATGACGAGCACCCGATCACAGACCGAGCTGACCACCGTGACATCGTGGCTGATCAGCAGCAGCGCCACGTCATCGGCCGCGCGGATCTCGGCCAGCAGCTGCAGAATCTGCTGCTGCACGGTCACATCGAGGGCGGTCGTCGGTTCATCGGCGATGATCAGCGCGGGCGTCCCCATCAGTCCCATCCCGATCATCGCGCGCTGCCGCATCCCGCCGGAGAACTCGTGCGGGTACTGACGCGCCCGCCGCTCCGGATCGCTGATCCGCACCGCCCGGAGCCGATCGATCGCCCGCACCCGGGCCGCCTTGCGGCTCAGCCCGCCGTGCTCCCGAGCGCCTTCAGCCAGTTGGGATCCGATCCGCTGTGTCGGGTTGAACGCCGTCATCGGATCCTGGAAGACCATCGCCAGCGACGTCCCCAGCAGCCGCCGATGCGCCTGAGCCTGCAGGTCCGCGCCCTGGAAGTGCAGCCGTTCGGCCCTTACCTGTAAGGGCTCCTCGACCAGCTGCGCGATCGCGAGCGCGGTCAGCGACTTGCCTGAACCCGACTCGCCGACGACGCCGACCGCCTCGCCACGCGCGAGTCGCAGGCTCACCCCACGCACCGGCTGCGCGCCGTCCGGCAGTGTGACGGTCAGGTCGCTCACCTCCAGCACCGCGTCGGACGGCACCGAAGAATCAGGACGCCGGGGGAGTCGCGGCAGCGTTCGCACGAGCGGTGTCGTCAGCCCGATGCCCTTCGCCAGCGCCTCACCGAACAGGTTGAACGCCAGCCCCGCGACCACTACCGCGACCCCGGGCGCCAACGCGGCCGCCGGCGTCACGTAAATCCCGGCGAGCCCGTCACCAAGCAGCCGCCCCCAGTCGTACTGCGGCGCCTGCACACCCAACCCAAGGAACGACAACCCGGCAAAGGCGAGCAAGGCACCGCCGGCGCTGATCGTCGCGTTCACGATCAACGGCTCCGCGATATTCGGCAGCACATGCCGCAGCAGCACGCGGAACCGGCCGACCCCCGCGGCCCGCGCCGCCGCCACGAAGTCGCGGTCGATCACCCCGGCGACCAACGTCTGCGTCAAACGAGCGAAGGACGGCGCACTGGCCAAGCCGATCGCCAGCACCGCACCTTGGGCCCCGACGCCGAAGATCACCGCCAGGAACAACGCGAGCAACAACCCGGGGAACGCCACGGTGACGTTGACGAAGGCAACGACCGACCGGCCGAGCCGCTTCCCGACCAAGGCCGGCAATGCCCCGAGCGCGAGCCCGACCACGACCGCGATCAGGGTCGCGAGCAGGGCCAGCTCGACCGAGAGCCGAGTGGCGACGAGGACGCGGAAGAACAGGTCACGGCCCAGGTCGTCGGTACCGGCCCAGTGCTCGGCCGACATCCCTTCGCGGATGGCGTCCGTGTCGACCCGATCGGCCTGCGCCGACCACAGGATCGGTGCGAGAACGGCCAGCGCGAGGACGCCGAACAACAGCAACCCGGCACTCGCGCCGACCGGAGTCCGCAGTACCGACAGCCAACGAGACTTGGTCATCAGCTCTCCCTGATCGTCGACCGCGGGTCGATCAGCGCGAGCGCGATGTCGACGACCAGATTCACCACGAGGACGCCGACGCCGTACACGAGCACGATCGCCTGCACGACCGGGTAGTCGCGCGCCAGGATCGAGCTGATCATCGTCGTCCCGAGGCCGGGCCAGGCGAACACGTTCTCGACCAGGACCGTCCCGGCGACCATCACGCTCAACAGCAGACCGCCGAGCGTGAGCGTCGCCGTCAGCGTGTTCGGCAGCGCGTGCTTGAGGTAGACGGCGGCGGCCGGCAGCCGCTTCGCGCGCGCCGTCCGCACATAGTCGGCCTGCAGCACGCTCCGCAGCTGGACCCGAACGATCCGGCTGAGCACCGCGGCCGGCCCGATCGCGAGCGCCAGCACCGGCAGCACGTACGACGACGCCCCCGACCGCCCGGCGACCGGCAGCCAGCCCAAGCTGACGCCGAAGACGTACACGAGCCCAACAGCCAGCAGGAACTCCGGAATCGCACCCAGGATCACGCTCGTCGTCGTGAACGACAACTCGGCCCGCCGAGCCCGCCCGCCGCGCGTCAGCACACCCATGAAGACGCCGAGCGGGATGGCGATCGCGACCGCGACGAGAAAGGCCAGCACGGCCAGCGTCGCCGTGGTCGGCAGCCGCTGACTGATCACCTGCGACACCGGCAAGCTGGACACCAGGCCGGTCCCGAAGTCACCGGTCAGCACACCTTGCAGGTAATGCAGGTACTGCGACCACAGCGGATCATCCAGCCCCAGCGCCGCCCGCTTGGCCGCCACCACCTCCGCGGTGGCGGTCGGCCCGAGCACAGCCCGCACGGGATCGCCGGGGACCAGATGGATCATCAGGAAGGCCGCGGTGATCAGCACCCAGACCGACACCACGATCCGGCCCAGCCGCCGGGCGGCGAAGCGCACCCAGGTGTTCTCCAGGACGCCGGCCCGCGGCGCGGCAGCGGCCGTCGCCATCAGCCGGCCAGCATCCGGATACTCGTCGGCACCAGGCCGCCGATGTTCTCGAACCGCGCGCCCTTGCCGAAGGTCTGCAGGACGTCGTTCGCGAACGGGACCACATCGACCTCGGCGATCAGCTTGGTCTCGGCCGCCAGCCACTGCGCGCAGCTGTCCGCGCCGGGCAGCTTGGCCGCGGCGGCGACCGCGGTGCTGTACGCCGCGTTGTCGACATGGGCGAAGTTCGTCCCGGCCGGCGGGACCGGCCCGGAGACGAACGGGACCAGCTGATCGGGTGAGCTGGTGTTCACGCCGATCCACGCGATGTCCCAGTCGCCGGTGCCGAAGAGCGTGCCGTTGATCGCGGAGTTGTCCTGCGGTTTCGCCGTGACCTTGACGCCGAGCTCGGTCCAGGTCTTGGCGGCGAGCTCGGCCGCGGCCGAGATCCCGGTGCCGAGCGCGGTGTTGAAGGTCAGGGTCAGCGCGAGCGGTTTACCGGCCTTGGCGCGGACGCCGTCCGCCCCGGGCACCCAACCGGCCTGGTCCAGCAGTCGCTTCGCCTGCTCGGCATCATGGGCGGGCAACGCGGCAGTCACCGAGTTCCCCGGGCAGGCCAGCGGGACGACGGACGCGAGCGTGGTCGGCGGCGTACCGGCCCCCGAGGTCATGACCTTCGCAAGCTGCGGCAGGTCGACGGCGTGCGTCAGGGCCTGGCGGACGGCCTGGTCGGCGGCCGGGCGACCCGGCGCCTGGTTGAACCACATCTCGCCGACGAGCAGCGGCATCTTGGCCGAGAACAGGTCTGCGGCCTGCAGACGCTTGGCGTCGGGGCCGATCACCGTGCCGCCGTTCAGGTCGCCGGCGAGCAACAGGTTCGCGGCGGTCGTCGCGTTCGGGACGATCTTCGCGACCACCTTCCCTGGCAGGCCTTTGGTGTCGGAGCCGAGCCCGTCGGGGCCCCAGGCGTAGCCGTCGCGTTTGGTGAACGTGTACTGGTCGTTGGCCGCGACCGAGGTCAGCGTGTACGGGCCGGTGCCGACCATGCCGTGCGCGAGGGCCTTGCGGTCCTGCAGGCCCTTGGCACAGACCATCGCGAGCCGGGCCAGCCCGTTGAGCACGAACGAGCCGAGCCGCGGCGCCGTCAGCGTGACCGTGCCGGCGTCGTCCGCGACCGCTTTCGATCCGGCCGGGAGGTAGGTGCCGAGCAGTGGGCTCTTGTTCTTCGGGTCGGCGACCCAGGCTACGTTTGCGACGACGTCCGCGGCCGTGAATGGCGTCCCGTCGGAGCAGGTCACGCCCGGCTTCAGCGTCAGCCGGAGCCGGTTGCCGTCGACCTGCCAGGCGGTCGCGAGCCCGGGCAGAACCTTGCCCTGGGCATCGATATGGACGAGCGGGTCGTACCCGAACCGGCCCAGCTGCTGGACCCAGCTGTTCGCTCCGGCCTGCGGATCGAGGTTGCCGGGATCCGAGTCGATGTTGAAGGTGAAGGTGGCGCCGTCGACCAGGGCCTGGTCCTCGGCCGCGGGGCTCGCGCCGCCGCAGCCCGCGGCCAGCAGCGCCAGCACGCAGACCGCGCTGGTCGCACCGATTCTTCTCATGGTTGTTCTCCCCTTGCGGGACTGGCTGGTCGTCACTGACTCCAGCAGGGTGGGTGGACGTCGTCCCACCGGGCGGCGCCCTCGAGCTGCGCGGCGAGCGCGAGCAGCTCCAGGTCGTGGCGAGGACGGCCGACGAGCTGGACGCCGTACGGCAGCCCGTCGGGATCGAGATGGGAGGGCAGTGCGACGGCCGGCTGCCCGGTCAGGTTGGCCCACGGGGTGTGGACCGACCACTCGAGCATCCGGTCGATGACGGCCTCGATACCGTCGGCCTCGAAGTGGCCGATCGGCACCGGCGGGCCGCTGGTGACGGGGGTGAGCGCGACGTCGACGTCCGCGAAGGCGGACAGGAACGCGCCGGCGAAGCGGACCATGATTCCCTGCGCGGTCAGGACGTCGGCGCCGGACAGCTCGGCGCCGATGCCGTTCAGGAACTGCGTGTACGGCGTGACCAGATCCGCCCGGTCGGCGGGGACCATCGTCTCGACCACCAGGTTGACCAGGTAGCCGAAGTGGGTGCGCATCGCGCGGCGGACCGACTCGTCCCAGCTGGCCGGGATGCGGATCTCGCGGACCTCATGTCCCAGCTCCTGCAGGAGAATCGCCGTCCGCTCGACGGCGAGCACCGTCTCCGGATGCGGGGTGATGCCGTCGAGACCGGTCTCGGTCCAGACGGCGATCTTGAGCGGGCGCGGTGGCCGCTTGATCGCCTGGCCGAACGACTGATCCGGCCGCCAGCCGTGCAGGTCGCCCGGCCAGGGCTGGGCCATCACGTCGAGCAGCAGCGCGGCATCCTCGACCGTACGGGCGATCGGCCCCTCGACGGAGGTCGGGAAGAAGGATCCCGCCGGGACCGCGGGCGTGACCAGGCCCAGGCTGGGTTTCACACCGACCAGATGACAGGTCGTGGCCGGCGTCCGGATCGATCCGGCGCCGTCGCTGGCATGGGCCACCGGCAACAATCCGGCCGCGACGGCGGTCGCCGCGCCGCCACTCGACCCGCTCGCGTACCGCGTCAGGTCGTACGGCGTGACCGACGGTTGAGCCGTGACGTCGTTCTCGGTGTAACAGGTCGAGCCGAACTCAGGAGTGTTCGTCTTGCCGACGAGCACCGCGCCGGCCCGCCGCAGCAGGCCGGTCGCCCAGCCGTCCGCCTCGGGAACGGCGTCGGCGAACGCGGCCGACCCGAACGTCGTCCGGACGCCGGCCGTCGGGAACAGATCCTTGATCCCCAGCGGCAGTCCGCGCAACGCGCCCGCGGTCCAGGTGTCGTCGGCCGCGGCGGCCTCGGCCATCGCCAGATCCGCCGAGACGCTGACGAAGGCCCCGAGACCCTCGTCGTACTTGGCGATCCGCTCCAGGTAGTGCGCGGTCAACTCCCGCGAGCTGAAGTCGCGCGCCCGCAACCCCGCGACCTGCGCCGCCGCCGACAGCTCGTGCAGTTCGTTGCCCACCACACCGACCCCATTTCGCTACACCATGCAGTTTAAGTAATGTAGAGCTGTCCCTCGGTCGAGCACAAGGGATCGCGGGAAGTCAGCTCGCCGCGGCGAGGATCTCCAGGATCGCCGCGTGGACGGCGGCCGGATTCTCCTGCGGGACAAGGTGTCCGGTGCCGGCGGCGATCTCGACCCGGCCGCGCGGGACGGCGGCCATCAGATCGGCAGCCGCTTGGTTGAACGCCGGGCGGCGGTCCTTCATACCGCGATCGACCCGCCCGGCCTGCAGGCAGATGGTCGGTACGTCGGGCGTCCCGGCGTCCTGCAGCCGGCGCATCGTGGCGAGGGCCGGGATCACCTGTCGCGCCTCCCGCCGGGCGGCGCGCATCGCGCGGGCGCAGGCGTAGTCGCGGGCCAACAGCTCGCGGTCGGCCGTGCTGATCTCGGGAGACCAGTGCGCGATGGTCTGCTTCATGACCAGGCCCTGGCCGCCGAACCGGGCCAGTAGGCCCATGATCGCGAACGACGCGGACAGGACTCGGCTGTCGCTCGCGGGCATCACCTCGACGATCGTGGCGTCGATGAAGACGAGACCCGCAACGCGTTCCGGATGCCGCTCGGCGAACAGCCGGATGATCGGGCCGCCCCAGCTGTGCCCGACCAGGACGACCGGCGCGGTCTCGCCGACGGCGTCGAGCAGGGCGGTCAGGTCGTCGGCGATGCGTTCGAGCGTGCGGTGGGCCGGGTCGACGTCGCTGCCGCCGTACCCGGCTCGGTCGTAGGAGAGCGTTCGGGTGTGGACGGCGATCGCGCGCTGGGTATGGGCCCAGGAGGCGGCCGGGGCGCTCATCCCTGCTTCGAAGACGACGAGCGGGCCGTCGCCGCTGCCGGCGGTGATCGTGCGCAGTCGGCGACCGTCCGGGAGGACGACGTACTGCTCGGTCAGCCCGGCGCCGGGGTACAGGGACATGGCATCACCGTTTCGCTGGGGACCCCGCGGTCAGGACCTGGTGGACGACGGCGGCGAGCGCGTCGAGGAACTCGGGAGTGAGCGGCTGGCGGGCCGCGATCCGCCGGTGCATCAGCGGGCCCTCGACCAGGTCGCCGACCAGGGCGCGATCGGTGGTGGCGGCGATCTCGCCGCGCTCGATCGCCCGGTTGAGCGCGTCACTGAGCGCCGTCCCGCGCCCTTCGCCCATCCGGCGGAAGGCCAGCTCGGCGTCCGGATCGCGTTGCAGGTCGGCGGACAGCGCGACCGCGCCGTCGATCCAGGACGAGGACCAGGACTCCGCGAAGGCGCCGAGGATCGAGCGCAGATCGGACAGCAGTGAGCCGGTGTCGCGAGCGACGATCGGCGGCAGGTGCTCGGTCAGCGTGTCGACGACCAGCTGCGCCTTGCTCGACCAGCGGCGGTAGACGTCGGTGCGGTGCGCGCCGGCGTGGTTGGCCACCTCGGCCAGCGTCAGCGCGTCGTAGCCGCGCTCGGTGAGCAGCTCCCAGGTCGCTTGCAGCAAGCGCTGTTCGAGTTCGGGGTTGCGGGGACGTCCGGCCACAGTGATACTCCATTACGCTACGCCGTGCAGTGAATTCACTCTAGAGCTTTCGTGAGCACTTTGCCAGAGGGGTGTGCGATGGATCTGACCCAGGGTTTGCACCGGGCCGTTCAGCAGCAGCCGGACGCGGTCATGACGATCTGTGGCCCACGGCAACGAACCTTCCGGGAGGTGGCCGATCGGGTCGCCCGGCTGGCGGGTGCGTTACGCGGGCTCGGCGTCAGGTCGGGGGACCGGGTGGGAATCCTCGCGCTCAACTCCGACCGCTACTCCGAGTACCTGATCGCCGTCCCTTGGGCGGACGCCGTCCTGAACCCGGTGAACATCCGCTGGAGCGCGGCCGAGATCGCTTACTCGCTGGCGGACTGCGACACCCGGACGCTCTTCGTGGACGACGCGTTCGCGCCGATGCTGCCCGCGCTGCGGGCGAATGTGCCCGGCCTGACGACGGTGATCCACGTCGGCGACGGCCCGGCGCCGGACGGCGCTCTCGACTACGAGAGCCTGATCGCGGGCGCGGTGCCGATCGTGGACGCGCATCGTGGCGGCGACAAGCTGGCCGGCGTGTTCTACACCGGCGGGACGACCGGGTTCCCGAAGGGTGTCATGCTCTCGCATGCGAATCTGGCCACCTCGTGGCTCGGGTCCGCCGCCACCGGGTGTTTGCCGACGGCCGATTCGCGCTCGCTGCACTGTGCGCCGATGTTCCATCTGGCCGCGCTCGCGGTCTGGGGCTCGACGCTGCTGATGGGCGGGAGTCATGTGATCGTGCCGAGTTTCAAGACCGCCCCGGTCTTCGAGGCGATCGCCGCCCACGGCGTGACCGACGTCCTCGTCGTCCCGACGATGATCCAGCTGATGGTCGACGATCCGGCGATCGGCGACTACGACCTGACCAGCCTGCATGCCGTGCTGTACGGCGCCTCGCCGATTCCGGCCGCGGTGCTGGAGCGCGCGATGAAGGTCCTGCCGGATGTGACCTTCACGCAGGCGTACGGCCTGACGGAGACCGCTCCGATCGTGACCGTCCTGACCCCGGCCGATCACCGGCGCGGGCTGCTCCGCTCGGCGGGTCGTTCCGCACCGCACAACGAGCTCCGGATCGTCGATCCACTCGGCGCGCCAGTCCCCGCCGGGACGGTCGGCGAGATCGTCGTCCGCGGCGATCATGTCATGCACGGCTACTGGGACAAGCCGGCCGAGACTGCCGCGGCGATCCGGGACGGCTGGTTCCACACCGGCGACGCGGGGCAGCTGGACGAGAACGGCTACCTGTACGTCGTCGATCGGATCAAGGACATGATCGTCAGCGGCGGTGAGAACGTGTACTCGGCCGAGGTGGAGAACGCGATCGCGCGGCATCCGGCGGTGGCTCAGTGCGCGGTCATCGGCGTACCGGATGCGGAGTGGGGTGAGCGGGTGCACGCGGTCGTCGTCCCGCAGCCCGGCATCAGCCTGACGCTGACCGAGGTGCGCGACCATGTGAAGACGCTGATCGCCGGCTACAAGGCGCCGCGATCGCTCGAACTGGTGGAAGCGCTCCCGATTTCGGGCGCCGGGAAGGTTCTCAAGCGGGAGTTGCGCGAAGTCCACTGGGGTGCCGCGGATCGCCAAGTCCACTAGGTCTTTGAACAAGGTCTGAAACAAGTTCCGGAACCGGCGGGGTGTTGACCGGGAGCGCTCCCAATTTCATCCTCTAGCTGCCGACTCCCCGCCCCCGGAGGACATCATGTTCAGACGCGTCACAGCCCTGCTCGCGATCAGCGCCACCCTCGCGTTCGGCGTACTCGCCCCCACCGGCAGCCAAGCTGCCACGACCGCCATCGGCGGCAGTTTCGTCGACAACTTCGACGGTTTCGACACCGGTCGCTGGCACAAGGCCGACGGCTGGAGCAACGGCGGCATGTTCAACGCCGGCTGGCGTGCCGACCACGTCTGGTTCAACGGCGGCGTGATGGGCCTCAACCTCGACAACGCCTCCTGCCCGGGCGGCTGCTCCGGCAAGCCCTACGCCTCCGGCGAGCTACGGACCAACGACCTCTACTCCTACGGCCGCTACGAAGTGCGGATGAAGGCCGTCAAGGCATCCGGCACCGTCACCGGCTTCTTCACCTACACGGGCCCGAGCGACGGCCAGCCGTGGGACGAGATCGACATCGAGATCCTCGGCAAGAACACCACCCAGATGCAGACCAACTACTTCACCAACGGCGTCGGCGGCCACGAGAAGATCATCAACCTCGGCTTCGACGCCGCAGCCGGCTACCACGACTACGCGATCGAGTGGTGGAACCAGGGCACCATCAACTGGTTCGTAGACGGCCGCCTCGTCCACCAAGAGAACGGCTCCCGCGGCCCGCTCCCAACCCACCCAGGCCGCCTCATGCTCAACCTCTGGCCGGCCACCGGCGTCGACAGCTGGACCGGCCCCTTCACCTACCCCGGCACCACCCTGACCGCCTCCTTCGACTCCGCCCGCTACACCAAGTACTGATCCCTCACCCGGGCGCCGTCCTGGCTTGGTTGAGTCAGGCGGCTGCCGGGTGGCGGTGGGTGAGTAGGGTTTCGGCGGTTTCGGCGATTGTGTCCTCGATGGGGCGTGGTTGCCAGGCGAGGAGGCGCTCGGCTTTTGCGCTGGTGGCGTTGAAGTCTTGGCCGAGTTGGGGGCGTAGGGCGCGTAGTTGGGGGTTGAAGCGGCTCATGAAGCGCGCGAGGGGGAGTGGGAGCTCGCGGGTCGGGGCGCTCGCGGCGCGGTCGCCGAGTCGTCGGCGGAGGATGCGGGCGACCTCGACGATGCGCAGGCTGGGGCCGGCTGATGCGAGCCAGCGTTCGCCGGCTGCGGTCGGCTCGGTCATCACGCGTAGGTGCAGGTCGGCGACGTCGCGGACGTCGACCCAGCTGGTGCCGAACGGCGGGCAGGCGGGCAGATCGCCGTCCAGCATGCTGCTGATCGTGCGTAGCGACGGCGGGTCGTCCGGCCCGAGGACCGGGCCGATGACGGCGACCGGGTGGACGGCGGTCAGCTCGAGTGTGCCGCCTTCCTCCTCGATGAACTGCCAGGCGGCGCGCTCGGCCAGCGTCTTCGACTTCTGGTACGGCGCGATCTCGGCGTCGACGTTCGTCCAGTCCGCCTCGGTGAACGGCGCCTTCCGGCGCGGGTGCCCGTAACCGATCGCCCCGAACGCGCTCGTCAGCACCACCCGGCGTACCCCGGCATCGCGGGCCGCGCGCAGCACGCGCAGGACGCCGTCCCGCGCGGCGCTGACCATCTCGGCCTCGCTCGCCGGCCCGTTCCGCAACGTCGGCGACGCGACGTGCAGCACGTACTCGCTGCCCGCGACCGCCTCCGCCCAGCCGTCGTCGCTCTGCAGATCCGCGCGGACGACGGTAAGCCGCGCGTCCTCGAAGTCGGCGGCGGCGTGCAGCTGAGCGCGCAGCGCCGGCTCCCGATCCAGGCTGCGGACGGTCGTCCGGACGTCGTGCCCGGCCTGCAGCAGCGCGAGCACGCACCAGCCTCCGATGAATCCCGAGCCTCCGGTGACCATGACCTGTGACATCTCTGGTGTCCTCCTCTAAGCTATGTGGAGAGTTCTCCATTTACAGTAGTGGAGAGTTCTCCACTTAGCAAGGAGAGGTCTGTCCGTGGTTCGTTCCGACGCTCGTGAGAACCGGGCCCGCATCCTCGCCGCCGCCCGCGAAGCCTTCGCCGCGGACGGCGCGACGTCGTTGAACCAGGTCGCGCAGCGCGCCGGCGTCGGCGCGGGCACGCTCTACCGCAACTTCCCGACCCGGGAGTCGCTGGTGCTCGCCGTCTATCAGGACGAGGTCGACCACATCACCGACGGCGTGACCCAGCTACTGGCCGAGCTGCCGCCGTTGGAGGCGCTCCGCCAGTGGACGACCGGCCTGGTCGAGGCGATGCGCCGCAAACACGGCCTGGGAGACGCGCTCAGCCCCGCCGCCCACCAGGCGATCGCCGAGCAGACCTATGAGCCCGTGGTGGCAGCCATCGGCCGGATCCTCGACGCGGGCAAGCGGGACGGGAGCATTCGCGCGGACGCCGACCCCGGCGACTTCCTCCAGCTCACCGGCGCGCTGTGGCGGGCCGCGCCGGGCCCCGAGGATCGCTCGCCGCGGATGCTAGCCCTGATTCTCGACGGACTCCGGCAATAGCCCGGCGACGGCTTCGAGGAAGGTCGCGCTGACGCCAGCTGGGTCGGCCAGGCAGCCGGCGGCCATTGCACCGTCGCGGAGCATGACGAACTGGAGCGCCCGGACCGAAGGTGCGTCGAATTGCGCGAACAGCTCGGTGACCGTGGTCTGGAACCAGGCGCGGTGGGCCAGCACGGCTCGGTGCACCGGGTGCTCAGGGTCGGGGTACTCCGCGGCGGCGTTCAGAAAGGCGCAGCCGCGGAACACCGGGGAGCCGATGCCGGCTGTGATCGATTCGGCGATCAGACGGACGACGTCCGCCGGTGCGCGGCCGCTGTCGACGGCCGCGCCGACCTGGTCGCGCTCCATCTGGCTGACGCTCTCCAGGTAGGCGACGACGAGGTCGTCCTTGCTGGGGAAGTGCCGGTAGAGCGTGGCGCGGGTGATCTGCGCCTCGGCGACGATCCGGTCGATACCGACGGCGTGCAGGCCTTCGGCGTAGAAGACCTGCGTCGCGGTCTCGAGCAGGCGGGTGCGCGCGGCGGAGGTCTTGGTCATCACCTCCGAGAATAGCCGACAGAACGTTCGGTCTAGCTCAGGCCGGGTAGCGCAGTCCTTCGGCGCCGGTCTGGATCCAGTTCGGGTACGCCGGCGGCAGGGCGCTGGCCGCGTCGAGTTCGGCCAGGTCCTCCGCGGTCAGCGTGAGGTCGCTCGCGGCCAGGTTGTCGGTGAACTGCTCGATCTTGCGGGCCCCGACGACGACGCTGGTGACGGCCCGCTGCGCGAGCAGCCAGGCGATCGCGACCTGGCCCGGGTTCGCGTCGTGCCGCTTGGCGACGGCGCGGACGACGTCCAGGACGTCGAAGCCCTTCTCCTCGTCGAACGGGACGAAGTCGATCCCGGTCCGGGCTCGTCGTGAGCCCGGGTCGGTGACGCCGCCGCGGTCGAACTTGCCGGTCAGGAATCCGCCGACCAGTGGCGCCCAGATGGTCAGGCCGACCCCTTCGGATTCGGCCATCGGGACCAGGTCGCGCTCGGCGTCCCGGCCGAGCAGCGAGTAGTGGACCTGGTTCGCGACGAATCGCGCCGAGTGCTCGCGCTCGGAGATCCCGAGCGCCTTGGCGACCTGCCAGGCGGCGAAGTTCGAGCAGGCGGCGTACCGGATCTTGCCCTGCCGGACGGCGTCGTCGAGTGCGCCCAGCGTCTCCTCGATCGGCGTCAGGTGGTCGTGGTTGTGCATGTAGTAGACGTCGATGTGGTCGGTGCCGAGCCGGCGCAGGCTGTCCTCGAGCGCGTTCATCACGTGCAACCGGGAGGCGCCGCGCGCGTTCGGCCCGGCGGTCGCGCCGACCGGCGCCATGAACTTGGTGGCCAGGACGACGTCGCTACGGCGCTGCCGGATCGCCTGGCCGAGGATCTCCTCGCTCTCGCCGTCGGAGTACACGTCGGCGGTGTCGATGAAGTTGACCCCGGCGTCCAGCGCGGTGCCGACGAGCCGGTCCGCCTCGGCCTGCCCGAGCATGCCGAGGTTGCTGTAGACGGGGTGGGACGCGCCCCCGAACGTCATCGCGCCCAGCGAAATCTCCGAGACCCAGACTCCGGTCCGGCCGAGCAGTCGATATTTCACGGTGATCCATCCTCCTGAACAGTGTGTCCGGACAGTGTGTCCAAAAACCATGCTACATGATGTCCGGACAAGGTGTCTTAAAACTGTTTCCGCCGGTATGCTCGGCCCATGCCATCGATCACCCGCCGGAGCGGCGCGCAGCCGGGCCGCCCCGCCACCGCGGAGGCCGAGCTGCTGGCCGCGGTCCGGCGGTTGCTGGCGGGCGGGTCGACGTTCACCGAGCTCGGCGTCCAGGCGATCTGCAAGGAGGCCGGCGTCGCTCGCTCGACCTTCTACATCCACTTCAAGGACAAGGCCGACCTGCTGGTCCGGCTCGGCGCCGAGATGACGAGCTCGTCGTACGTCGTCGCCTCGGCCTGGGCGCCGACCGACGGCCCTGACCGGCTCGCCGAGACCTTCCTGGAGGTGCTCGGCGTCTACCGCGCGCACGGCGCCGTCCGTCGAGCGCTCGCCGAGGTGGCGGCGTACGACGAGACCGTCCGGAGCTTCTGGGAGGCCGAGCTGGCGCCGTTCAGCACCCGGACGAGCGACCTGCTTCGCGCCGAACAGGCCGCCGGCCGCGTCCCGGCCGATGTCGACCCGGTCAGCGCCACTCGGATCATCGTCCCGGGCGGTGAGCGCGCGATCGCCGACCAGCTGGAGAACGGCGACCCCGCGGAGGACGCCGTCTTCGCGCGCGAGCTCGCGCTGATCTGGTGGTACGGCGTCTATCGGCGCCCGACCTTCAAGCGCGAGTGAGGAACTCTTCGTACTGCTGATGGACCTGCCGCCACAGCTGCTCGCGCTGCGCGCCGCCGTACTGCGGGAAGGGGAGGTGGTACTCGTCGGCGAGTAGCGCGAAGTAGTCCGCCGGCGTCTCGACGATGAGGTTGTCGTCGCGCTCGGCGAGGACCTCGGTGTGGCTCAGTGAGCGCAGGACGAGTAGCGATTTCGCCTTACGTCTAAAGGCAAATGCGGTGCGGACGAAGCCGGCTTCGGGGTCGGTCGACAGGATCGCGTGCTGGGCGGCGAACTGTTCGAAGCTGACCGGCCGGGCGGCGAAGTCCATCCCGGTGATACTTGCCCGCGGGTCGTGATCGAGGCGCCATCCGTGGGTCTTCTCGGAACGCCGGAGCCGCAGGTCGAACGGCTCCTGATGCCATGCGCTCGCCTCCAGCGGAATCGGCCGCAACAGCGCCCCGCTGAGCCCGGCGTCCACGAGCCAAACCCGCTCCGGATCGTCGGCCAGTCCGGTGACGGTCAGCACCAGATGCGTCCCGTCGACGTCGCCAGGCCGAGTCGGCGTCTCGACGCCACCGGCATGCATTCTGACCCGGTACCCGAGGTCGGTCAGCAAGCGAGCCAGGACGCCGTTCAGCTGGAAGCAGTACCCGCCCGCCTCACGGTCGACGATCCGCCGCGCAGTCTCATCGAGGTCGAGCGGCGCACCCGGCGTCAGCTGAAACTGGATGGACTCGTATGGGATCTGATCGACGTACGCCTCGTGTAACCGCGCCAAGGCCTCAACTGCTGGTGGACCGTCGTGCCGCACGCCGATCCGCCGTAAAAGCGCACCAGTATCCATGCTCTCCTAGACCAGCGATCGGTCGCGCCTGTGACGGGGCGCTTACATGCTCTTGCAGTTATATAGCCAACTGGGTATGTTGGATCGTGTGAGCGCACCCTTCGATGTTCTGGCCGAGCCGCGGCGGCGGCAGATTCTCGAGTTGCTGCGGCAGCGGCCGCGGCTGGTCGGTGAGTTGACCGTCGAGCTCGGCGTCAGTCAGCCGGGGGTGTCGAAGCACCTGCGCGTCCTGCGGGAGGCGGGGCTGGTCGGCGTCCGGCAGGATGCGCAGCGGCGTTGGTACGAGCTCCGGCTGGAGCCGTTGCGCGAGCTGGATGCCTGGCTGCACCCGTACCGGCTGCTGTGGGACGGCGCTCTGAACGACCTCGAAGACCACCTGGATCGGATGGAAGGCTGACGATGGCGAACGAGACCCTGCGCAGAATCGAGGGCCGCTCAGTACTGCGGATGGAGCGCCGGCTGCGCCACCCGGCGGAGAAGGTTTGGCGCGCGCTGACCGACCCGGAGGAGCTGGTCCACTGGTTCCCCGCGACCGTCCGCCTGCAGCCGCGGATCGGCAGCCCTGTCGAGTACCTGATGGACGGCGAACCGGGCGGCGACGGCGAAGTCCTCGAGTTCGACCCGCCGCGCGTTTTCGCGTTCACCTGGAGCGGCGAAGTCCTCCGCTGGGAGCTCCTGCCAGCAGACGACGGTTGCCTGCTCGTCCTCAGTCACACCTTCGACGACCACTTCGGCGCCGCCAGCTTCGGCTCCGGCTGGTCCCTGTGCCTCGACGCCCTCGACCTTCGCCTGGACGACAAGCCGATCGACATCGAGCCCGACACCGGCCCCCTCCATGACCGCTACCTCGCCCTCCTCGAACTCGACGAGGGCACCGCCGAAGAAACCGCCGACGGCTGGCAGGTCCGCTTCGAGCGCCAACTGACCCGCCCCGCCGAAACAGTCCGCCCCGAACTCGCCACCTGGCAAGACGAAAACCTCCACTGGGAGCTGAACCCAGGCACCGGCCACGGCGCCCGCCTCGTCCTCACCCAGTCAGGCCTCGCCACCCCCGACAAAGCCCTAGCCGCCTGGCGCGAACGCCTCAACCGACTCGCCGCAGATCTCCTCGAAACCCCGCCCGCGAGCGACAGATAGTCACCGCCGATGTGGCCACGGTGACTGCCGTGGCCACCGGGCAACGTCGGCGGTTCTGGACCCTCGCTTAGGTGGTGGGGGAGGTGGTAGGACGGGCGGATGGGATCGTTGCTTTCGGCCGCGGCGGAGCCGATTTATCGGGCTGCCGTCGTGGGGGGAAGGGTGCGGTTGGCGGAGTTGGCCGAGCGGGCCGGGGTGGATTGCGAGGTCGCGGCGCGCGAGGTGGAGGTACTGGCCGGGATCGGTCTGCTCGACGTCCGGGACGGGATGATCGAGGCGGTGGCGCCGCGGATTCCGTTGGAGCATGTGGCGGCCGAGCATGTGAAGGCCGCGGACGCCGCGCGCCGGTTCGCTTCGCTGTTCGCCGAGATCTGGAGCGAGGCCGACGATCGGCTGAACTTCGTGGAGGTGATCGCCGACGAGGTCCGGATCAACGCCGTCGAGGCCGAGTTGATGGGCGATGCGAGCTCGACCGTCGACGGTTTGTGTATTGGTCCGGTCTCGCCGCGGAAGGTGCAGCCCGGGATGAAGATTCCGCCGCCCAGGGTGGCAGTCGGCTTCCTCGACGCGTTGGAGCGCGGCGTCCGGGCGCGTGGGTTGTACGGCGTCTCGGTGCTCGAGGACTTCGAAGGACTGGCCGCCGTCCATCAGTGCATCGCGGCCGGCGAGCAGGCGCGTGTCTTCGCGCAGGTTCCGCTCAACCTGATGTTGTTCGACGACAAGCGGGCGCTGATCACGGTCCCGGGTCAGCAAGGGGCGCGGCGGTCGGCGATCGTCGTCCATGAGTCCGGCCTGCTGGACTGTCTGATCGGGCTGTTCGAGGTGTTCTGGCAGATGGGCGTGCCACTGTCGACGGAGTCCCAGGGGGTCGATGCCCTGGATCGTCCGGGGCCGGGAGAGCAACAGTTGCTGTCGTATTTGGCTGCCGGCCTGACCGATGAGGCGATCGCGCGTGACTTGGGTGTGAGTGCACGTACGGTCGGACGGCGGATCGCTCGGCTCGAAGAGGTGCTCGGCGCGCACAGCCGGTTCCAGCTGGCCGTCCAAGCGAGCCGCCGCGACTGGATCTGAGCCGAACGGCCCCGGCACGCAGCCGCGCCGGGGCCGTCCAACAAGGTCACTCAGACACGGACGCCGTGAACGCACCCGATCCGGAGTCGGACTTCACCTGCAGGCGGTAGGTCCCCGCCGTGTTGTTGTAGGTGAACGACTCGTCCGGGTTCGGACTGGTGCCCTGGGCAACCGTCACCCAGTAGTAGCCGAACAGCTGCTGCTGCAGGTAGACGTCGAAGTCGCTGCCGGTCGGCCCGTCGAGGCAGACCTTCAACTGACCCGCATCGCTGTCACTGAAGGCCGGGAAGGTCTTGGTCCCGCCCGAGGTCAGGGTGCCGTTGTACTTGAGGTCACCGGTGCAAGCCCCGCCACCGCCACTGCTCGAGACGACCCACGAGAACGTGACGCTGGCCGACTTGCCCGCGGCGTCCGTGACCTTCGCCGTCACCGACGAGGTGGCCGCGGTGGTCGGCGTCCCGGAGATGAGTCCGGACGACGAGTTGACCGTGAGACCGGCCGGGAGACCCGTCGCCGACCACGAGTACGGCGTACTGCCGCCGGTCGCTGCGAGCTGCAGCGAGTCCGCCGTACCGGCCGTGCTCGTCTGCGCGCCCGGGTTGGTGACGGTCGGGGCGCCCGGCTCGGGGTTGCCGGTGCCGCATGTCTCGCTCGTCGCCGCGACCGAGATGGCCGTGAACGCCTTCTCCACCGCCAGGCACTCGGCCGAGCCCTGCCCGTAGAGGTCCTTGGCCGACTTGATCGCGCCGGTCCGAGCGTTGGAGTACTTGCTCGACGACGTCAGGTAAGTCGCGAGCGTGCGGTACCAGATCTTCTCCGCCTTCGCGTGCCCGATGCCGGTCACGGCCGCGGCGCCGCCGCAGGTGGGGGAGTTGTAGCTGACGCCGTTGATCGTCTTGGCGCCCGAGCCCTCGGAGAGCATGTAGTACCAGTGGTTGAGCGGGCCCGAGGAGTAGTGCGGGTCGAGCCCGCCGAGGCTCGAGGACCAGCAGTCCTTCGACACGCCGTCCTTACTCGGCTTGTCCATGTAGCGCAGCGGCGTCCCGTTGCCGTGGATGTTGATCTCTTCGCCGATGAAGTAGTCCGGGACGTCGTTGGGGTTGTCGACGTAGAACTCGACGGCCGTGCCGAAGATGTCGGAGGTCGCCTCGTTCAGGCCGCCGGCCTCGCCGCTGTACACGAGCCCCGCCGTGTTCTCGGTGACGCCGTGGCTCATCTCGTGGGCGGCGACGTCCAGCTCGGTGAGCGGGGCGGCGTTGTTCGCGCCGTCGCCGTACGACATCTGCGTGCCGTCCCAGAACGCGTTCACCATCGCATTGGCGAAGTGGACGCGCGAGCGGGCGCCGCGGCCGTCGTTCCAGATGCCGTTCCGGCCGAGCTGGGTCTTGTAGTAGTCGAACGTCTTCTGCGCGCCGTAGAGCGCGTCGACCGCCGCGGACGCACGGTCGGACTGCGCCCCCGTACCCCACTTGTCATCGGCGTCGGTGAAGATGTCGCCGTCCGGGCCCTCGCCGGTGTTGGGGTTGCCCTGGTTGTGGACGTCGGTGGCCGTGTTGCCGGCCGCGTCCCGCATCTCGAATCCGCCACCGGACTTCGCGGTGGTGTTGATGGTGACGTTGCCGACGTGGATGCCGTCGCCGGTCCCCGTCTTGATCTCGTCGTCGGTCAGGAGCACGGCGCCGGTCGCGGCATCGACGTACGTGTGCAGCCGGGTCGGAACCTGGTTCGCCCGCAGGCCCGTGGTCAGGACGTCGTACGCCAGCTTGGGGCCCTGGTCGGTCACCAGGACGACCAACTCGTTGCGAGCCGTCTTCTCCTCCTTGGTGGCCTGCGCGGTGGCGAGGCCCTTGGCCTGAGCGGCCGCCTTGGAGATCTTCGGGGTCCGGGACGCCGGGGCGATGTTCTTGTGGCCGCGGTTGTACACGACCTCCTCGATCGCACCCTTCGCGTCCTTGTGCGCCACGAGGTCGCCGCCGATGACGCGGAGCCCGTCGAGGGTCCGCTCGTACCGCACATGCGTGCCGCCGTCGGCGTCCTCGATCACCGCCTTGACGCTGAGCTTCTCACCCGGCGCCAGCCCCAGCGCCGACGCACTCGCCAGGGTGCGCGTCTGCTCATCGGCGGCCAAGGACCTCGACTCGTGGGCGACGGCGCCGGGCGGCGTCCGGTCGGCGCCACCGGCGAAGGCGGGCGTCACCACCAGCCCGGCCACGAGGAGACCGCCGAGCGCGGTCACCCTGCTTCTGCTTCGATTCACAACTGCTCCTTAGGCGGGGTCGACGATCGGCCGACCAAAGGTGCGCCGGCCGCATCGGGGACATCGACCGCGACCGGCGCCTGGGGTGCTCCGAGTTTGCGGACCCCCTCCCACCGGCGGAAGGCGTCACCGTGACCGAGATCGGCACCGCCGATTTACGACATCGTTGCCCAGGGCACCCGCCGGCTGTCACAGGATCGGCCGACGTCCGGTCTTAGCTGCCAACAGCGTCTGCGCAACAGGAGGTTGGTCGTGAAGATCGTCGTGATCGGCGGTACCTGGGGGCTCGGGGTGGCCATCGCGCAACGGGTCCGGGCTGCCGGGCACGAGGCCGTCTCGACGTCACCCAACAACGGGGTGAACCCGCTGACCGGGGAGGGGCTGGACGAGGTGCTGCAGGGGGCGTCGGTCGTGGTGGACCTGACGAACAACCCCTCGGTCGAGGACAACGATCAGGTGGAGCTGGTCCGCACGTCCACCGCCAACCTCCTGCGCGCCGAACGGGCCGCCGGCGTCGATCATCATGTCGTGTGGTCGGTCCTGGGGGCCGAGCGGGCACCGGAAGTCCCTTATTTTCAAGCGAAACTGGTGCAGGACGAGATGGTTGTGAGCTCGGGTGTCCCGTTCTCACTGGTCTACGCCGCGCAGATGTACGAGTTCCTGCAGTCGCTCGAGATCTCCTTCGACGTCGGTGGCGTGCTGCGAGTGCCGCCGATCGACTTCCAGCCGCTCGCTGCCGCGGAGGTCGCCGGGCAGCTGACCCGGACCGCTCTCGGCGAGCCGCTGAACGGCCGGGTGGAGATCGCCGGACCGGAGCGGTTCCGGATGGACGAGTTCTTCCGTGAACTGCTGGCCGAACGCGGCGATCCGCGGCCGGTCGAGACCGACCCGAACTCTCGGTGCTACGGCGGGGTGACCGGCAAGGAGGTGCTGGTTCCCTCCGGCAACGCCGTGCTCGGCACGATCCGCTTCGCCGACTGGGCCAAGAAGTAGCCGAACACGGCGTCAACGAACAGGAGGATGGTTGTGAAGATTGTCGTGATCGGCGGTACCTGGCTACTCGGGTCGCTGGTCCTGCAGCGCTTGACCGCTGCCGGGCATCAGGTCGTCGGGACGTCGCCCAACAGCGGGGTGAACCCGTTGACCGGCGAAGGGCTGGACCAGGCGTTGGAGGGGGCGGAGGTAGTGGTCGACCTGACGAACTCGCCGTCGTTCGAGGACACACCCCAGGTCGAGCTGTTCCGGACCGCCATCGCCAACACCCTGCGTGCCGAGAAGGCGGCCGGCGTCCGTCATCACGTCGCCTTCGCGGTCGTCGGCACCGAGCGCTCGCCGCAGGTCCCGCACTTCCGCGCCAAGATCGCCGAGACCGAGTTGATCAAGGACTCCGGCGTCCCCTACTCCCTGGTCCACGCCACTCAGATGTACGAGTTCCTCCGCCCGGTCGGCGACTCCTTCGACCTCGACGGCACCCTCCGGGTCCAGCCGATCGACTTCCAGCCCGTCGCCGCCGCCGAGGTCGCCGACCAACTCGCCAAGACCGCCGTCGGCGAACCACTGAACGGCCTGATCGAGATCGCCGGGCCCGAACGAACCACCATGGACGCCTTCTTCCGCACCGCCCTCGCCCTCCGCGGCGACCCACGCGAAGTCGTCGCCGACCCCGACGCCCGCTGCTACGGCGCCGTCCTCGCCCAGGACGCCCTCGTCCCCGCCGCCAACGCCGTCCTCGGCACGATCCGCTTCGCCGACTGGGCCGGGAACTGACGACTTTGGTGGGTCTTCGGACAAAAGTATGTCGCGAACCGTAGAAAGTTCGGCGCGTCTCTGCAAGGGTTTTCCGTGGCTCTGTCACGAGCACTCAGCACCGTCGACTCTCCCGTCCTAGTCGAAAGGCGCGACCCCTATGCATGACAAGGAAGAGCAGGCTCCGGCCCGGTTCACCCGCCGCAACGTACTCACGGCGTCCGCGAGTGCCGCTGCTGCGCTCGGCGCGGCCGGACTGCCGGTTCTGGCCACCGCAACTCCGGCCTTCGCCGGCGGCGACCACGGTCACGGTCGTGGCCTGCGGGCCGAGCCGCTGATCCCGTCCCGTAATCGCGGGATCATCCTGTACAGCGTTCGCGACCGGATCGGCGCCGCCCCGGACAACAGCGGTGTGCCGTACGGATTCGAGCGGGTGCTGGCCCGGCTGGCCGAGATCGGCTACCGGGAGGTCGAGTTCGCCGGCTACACCCAGAACACCGCGGTCCTCGGCCGGCAGATCACGCCCAAGGAGATCCGCAAGATCCTGGACGACAACGGGCTGGTCGCCAACGGCACCCACACCCAGATCAGCCCGGACACGTTCGAGCAGCAGATGGACATCGCCCAGGAGCTGGGGATGAAGCACATCGGCACCGGCGGCGACCCCGCGTACAGCGCGTACAAATCAGACTGGGACGCCGCCGCCGACGTCTGGAACGAGCTGGGCCGTCGCGCCAAGGCGCGTGGCCTGCGGCTGTACACCCACAATCACGACGAGGCCTACGACTTCCTGCTGGACACCGGCCCCTTGGACGCGGCCGGCAAGCCGACCCGGTCGTCCGGGATGCGCCGGCTGGAGTACTTCTTCGGCAAGGCCGACCCGCGCTACGTGTTCTTCGAGATGGACATCTACTGGGCCTACGTGGCCCGCTTCAAGCACCGCACCTACATCGACCGCCGCGGCAACCAGCAGACCAACCTCTTCGACCCCATCCTGGCCGTGGCCCCGCGAACCACCCGCTTCCCCCTGTTCCACGCCAAAGACGGCGACCGCAACCCAGCAGCCCCCGACGGCTACGACATGGTCCCCCTCGGCGACGGCCACATCAACTTCCAGCAGTTCTTCCAAACCATCGGCGCACCAGACCTGCACCACGCCAATTGGGAACACGACGAAGCCTCCGGCGGCGCATCCGCCCCCGCACAATCCCTGAACTTCGCCGCATCCAGCTACACCAACATGTCCGACCTCACCATCTACCGCCACTAACAGCGCAGACCGCCGGGGGGGGGGGGGGGGGGGGGGGGGGGGGGGGGGGGGGGGGGGGGGGGGGGGGGGGGGGGGGGGGGGGGGGGGGGGGGGGGGGGGGGGGGGGG
>NZ_JBVJMQ010000006.1:0-247102 GCF_055584105.1 Kribbella sp. NPDC104218 | reverse complement strand
TTTCGGCATTGACTTTCGGCACGCTGTTGAGTTCTCAAGAATCGGACGCACACCGCAGCCGAACCTTGCGGTCCAGGGCTTCCGGGGCAACCTGCAGTACTTTACCGGAGTGGATCAACCAAGTCAAGTCTTGATTTTTCCGACTCACTCCCCGCGTGGAGGCTGCTGACCCGAGTCCGGAGACGCGTTTCAGCTGCGCTAGCTTTGGGGGTTGGAAGGTCCGGCCGCTTCAGCGTCCTGCACTCGCTTCCAACAAGAAGAACATTACGTGGCTCCCAGGTGGACGGTCAAATCGGTTCCCGGTGGGCTGAATCACAGGCTTGTAATTTGCCCCCGGCAACCTAGTTGTGGGAGTGGAGCACCCCGGCGAACGAGCGCTTCCCGCGGCGCAGCACCAGGACGCCGCCCGGCAGCAGGTCGTCCGCTCCCGGCACGTACTCCGCGTCCTGCACCTTCACGTTGTTCAGGTACCCGCCACCTTCGGCGACAGTCCGCCGCGCGGCCGACTTGCTGGCCACCAGGCCGGACTTCACCAACAGGTCGCCGTACGACGGCATCTGCTCGCCGGCGCCCAGCTCGACATGCGGTGCTTCGCGCAGTGCAGCACGCAGAGTCTCGCCGTCCAGTGCCGCGAGCTCTCCCTGGCCGAAGAGCGCCTTCGACGCCTCCTGCACGGCTCGGGTCTCCGCCTCCCCGTGCACCAGCGTTGTGACGTCTTCAGCCAACAGACGCTGCGCCTCGCGGGCATGCGGCCGTTCGGCCGTCGCCTCGTCGAGTGCGGCGAGCTCCTCCGCGGTGCGGAACGTGTAGTACCGCACGAGCTGCATGACGTCGCGATCGTCGCTGTTGAACCAGAACTGGTAGAACGCGTACGGCGATGTCAGCTCCCGGTCCAGCCACACCGTGCCGGACTCCGTCTTGCCGAACTTCGTCCCATCGGCCTTGGTCACCAGCGGCGTGGCCAGTGCATGCGCCTTGCCGGAGTCCGAGCGGCGGATCAGCTCCACACCAGCGGTCAGGTTGCCCCACTGGTCGCTGCCGCCGGTCTGCAGCGTGCAGTTGTGCCGGCGGTACAGCTCCAAGTAGTCCAGCGACTGCAGCAGCACGTAGCTGAACTCCGTGTAGCTGATCCCCTGCTCCAGGCGCGCCTTCACGACCTCACGCCCGAGCATCCGGTTCACCGGGAAGTGCTTGCCGACGTCCCGCAGGAAGTCCAGGACGTTGAGGTCCTTGGTCCAGTCGTAGTTGTTGACGATGCGCGCCGGGTTCGGCAGCGACGGATCGAAGTCGACGAACCGCTCCACCTGCCCGCGCACCCGCTCGACCCACTGGTGCACCAGGTCCTTCGGGTTCAGCACCCGCTCGGCGGACTCCTTCGGGTCACCGATCAGCCCGGTGGCGCCGCCGACCAGACCGATCGGGTTGTGCCCCGCCAGCTGCAGCCGGCGCAGGGTGAGCAGCTGCAGCAGGTTGCCCATGTGCAGACTCGGCGCGGTCGGGTCGAAGCCGACATAGGAGGTGATCGGCCCGTCCGCCATGGCGCCGCGCAGCGCGTCCGGGTCGGTCGAGTGCGCGATCAGGCCGCGACTCTCCAGGTCGTCAAGCACCTCGGTACGGCGTTCGGTCCCGCTGTCGGTCACTGTCTCTCCTCGAGTACGTCGTGTCGACACCAGTGTCCTGTACGCCGAGGCCTCGCGCTCAGCCGGGCTCGGGCCGAGCCAGGATGTCGCGTAGCTGCGGCCGCAGCGCGTGGCCGTCCGGGCCCTGCACCGTGGCGGCTGTCGGACGCTGCGGATCGTGCGCTCCCGGGTCCTGATTCGGGACCGGGAGACCATGCGACAGCACCTGCTCGGCGGGGGTCAGCTGACGGATGCCGATGGCCCGGACGTGATCCGGGTGCGTCTGCGCGAAATCGCCGTACAGCTGCGGGTCGTGCTGGCCGTCGTCGCCGACGAGCACCCACTTCACGTTGGGGAACTCGCGGGCCAGCCGGCGCAGCGCCGTCCGCTTGTGCTCCTGACCGCTCCGGAACCAGCCCGTGTTGGTCGGCCCCCAGTCCGTCATCAGCAACGGACCCACTGGGTAGCCGTGCCGAGTCAGGAAGCGAGTCAGCGTCGGTGCGGTGTTCCAGGCGCCTGTCGACAGGTAGAAGATCGGCGCACCCGGGTGGGCGGCCAGCATCTCCTGGTACATGTCTGCCATCCCCGGGACGACGCGGCGCGCCTGCTCGTCCCGGACGAACGTGTTCCAGGCAGCGATCAGCGGACGCGGCAGCATCGTCAGGATGACGGTGTCGTCGATGTCGCTGACCAGACCGAACGTCGACTCCGGATCCGGCACGTAGACCGAAGCTCTGGCCTGCCGCTCGCCACGTACGCCCAGGTTGATCTCGTGCCACCCCGGCGGCAGCACCACCGGCACGGTGATGTCGATGAACCCGCCTCGGTCGGTGACGGCGTTGAACGTCTGCCCCTCGACAGTCACGCTCACCAGCACCTTGGTGGCCGGTGCGGTGACGAAAACCCGCCAGCCGCGCACCACCTGGTCCTCGTCGTAGCGGGGTTGGCTGCGTGGGTCTCTGCCCAGGACCACGCGCGCGATGACGCGCACGAACTCCGTGTTGCCGTAACCCACCTGCGGGATGATGCGCTCGCGCCAGCCGCGGCGCCGCAACACGGCCTGCACCCCGATGTTGAACCAGTCCTCGAGACGGGACGCGTAGTGCGGGCGGGCCATACCTGAAACCTACCCGCAGCGGGGGCCGCTACGCGCATGGGCCGCGCCAACTGTCCCAACGTCCCTCTACCGTCGTCACATGACTCAGATCGGTATGTGCTTCCCCCGGACGTTCCCTGCCGCCCTGGTGACCGACGTGGCTCGCCGTCTGGAGGCGGGCGGCGCCGACGAGCTGTGGATCATCGAGGACTGCTTCTACACCGCAGGCCCGTCCCTGGTCGCCGCTGCGCTCGCATCCACCGAGCGGCTGCAGGTTGGCCTCGGCATCGTTCCGGCGGTCGCCCGGACGGCGGCGGTGACTGCGATGGAGTTCGCCACGCTGGACGCGCTGGGGCCCGGGCGCTTCCTGCCGGGCATCGGCCACGGCGTACAGGAGTGGATGGGTCAGATGGGCGTGCGGGCGAAGTCTCCGCTCACTGCGCTCGATGAGGTGACCAGCACGGTCACCCGGCTGCTGGCCGGCGAGAAGGTCAGTTTCGAGGGGAAGACGGTCTTCCTGCAGGACGTGCAGCTGGAAGCTCCCCCGGTCACTCCCCCGCCGATTCTGCTCGGTGTGATGGGCCCGAAGTCGATGGCGCTGGCAGGCCGGGTCGCGGGCGGACTGGTGCTGGCCGAGCCGGCGACACCGGCGTACGTGCGACAGTCGCTGGAGCTGGCCGGCTCACCTCAGGACTTCGTGGTGGCCGTGTTCACCGCGATGTGCGTCCGGGAGGACCGGAAGGCCGCCTACGAGTGGACTGCGCCGTGGCTGGGTGAGCGGATCCGGACGAAGTACGCCGGGATCACCGCGCTGCCGTTCTTCGAGGACCTGGCCAAGCTGTACGCCGAGTCCGGCGAAGCGGGGCTGGTCGGGATGCCGGTGGACTGGTGGCAGGCCATCGGCGCGGTCGGGACGGTGGAGGACGCCGCAGTCCACCTCGACCAGCTGGAGGCGGCTGGGGTCCATCACGTGGGCCTGTTCCCGGACCCTGAGGTCGAGCACGGTCTGCCGCAGCTGGAGTACGTGACGGCGCTGGCGAACCGCTAGCGGCGTTTGGGGACGTGCGGGCGGTACGGCGAAACGGTCGGATCGTCCGGGATCCAGAAACGCCATGGCCAGTCGGCGGCATCGCGGAGACCGACCCGGGGGCCGGTCGACGGGGTGCCGTCGTAGCTCGCGCCTGGTAGCAGGCGCACCGGAGAGTCCTTGGCGAACAGGTCGACGCCGTTCTGCTCCCGGTCGATGCCCAGCGCAACACACAACCGGGCCGGTCCCCGGGCAAGGTCGCGGTCGGGATCTACTCTCGGCCGCTTCTGGACGCGACCAGGGAGGATCCGCCCAGGGCGCACGGGGGCAGGAGGTGCGTCACCGGCGGATGGCAGCACGAGGCCGCGGCGGGTGCGGGCGAGGTCTTTGCCCTCGACCACTTCGCCGGCGCGGAGGAGGACCGCAGAGGGGATGCCGGTGGGACCCGTGCCGATGTTCATGCAGAAGTGCATGCCGTAGGTGAAGTAGACGTAGAGGTGGCCGGGCGGGCCGAACATGACGGCGTTGCGCGGAGTCTGGCCGCGGTACGCGTGGGAGCCGGGGTCGTTGGGGCCGTCGTACGCCTCGACTTCAGTGAGGCGGACGGCGACCGAGCCGGCGGAGGTGGTGCTGCGGATGACCAGGCCGAGCAGCTGCGGGGCCACGTCGAGGACGGGCCCCGCCAGCTGGGATCGGCGCACGGTCAGCCGAGGCGCTGCGTGTGGACGGCGGTGCGGGCGTGCAGCTCGGCCAGCTGCTCGGTGACGCGGTCGATCGCCGTGCCGCCGCGGGTGTTGCGGGACGCCAGCGAGCCCTCGACGGTCAGCACGGAGCGGACCTCCGGCGTCAGGTGCGGTGAGATGGCGGCCAGCTCCGCATCGGTGAGATCCCACAGCTCGATGCCGCGCTTCTCGCACTCCTGCACGCACGCGCCGGCCAGCTCATGTGCGACGCGGAACGGCACCTGCTGCCGGACCAGCCACTCCGCGATGTCTGTCGCGAGCGAGAAGCCCTGCGGCGCCAGCTCCTCCAGACGCTCGGTGTTGAAGCTCAGCGTCCGGATCATCCCGGTGAACGCGGGCAGCAGCACCTCGAGGGTGTCGATGGAGTCGAAGACCGGCTCTTTGTCCTCCTGCAGGTCCCGGTTGTAGGCGAGCGGCTGCGCCTTCAGCGTCGCGAGCAGACCGCTGAGGTTGCCGATCAGCCGGCCGGCCTTGCCGCGGGCCAGCTCGGCGATGTCCGGGTTCTTCTTCTGCGGCATGATGCTCGAGCCGGTTGAGAACGCGTCGTCCAGCACGACGAAGCCGAACTCCTTGGTCGCCCAGATGATCACCTCCTCGGCCTGCCGGGACAGGTCGACGCCGATCTGCGCGGTGACGAACGCGAACTCCGCCACGAAGTCCCGCGCGGCGGTGCCGTCGATCGAGTTCGCCGAGGAGTTGGTGAAGCCGAGCTCGGTAGCGACGTACTGCGGGTCCAGACCCAGTGAACTGCCGGCCAGCGCTCCTGAGCCGTACGGCGAGTCGGCCGCGACACGGGCGTCCCAGTCGGCCAGCCGCTCCAGATCACGCAGCAGCGGCCAGGCGTGCGCCAACAGGTGATGCGCGAGCAGAACTGGCTGCGCGTGCTGCAGGTGCGTCCGGCCCGGCATGGCCACGCCGAGGTGTTTCTCGGCCTGGTCCGCCAGTACGCGGATCTGGTCGAGCACCAGGCGGCCGATGACGCGGCCGTGCTCGCGTAGGTAGCTTTTGAACAGCGTGGCGACCTGGTCGTTCCGGGAGCGGCCAGCGCGCAGCCGACCACCCAGCTCGGCGCCGAGACGCTCCAGCAGACCGCGCTCCAGCGCAGTGTGCACGTCCTCGTCGTCCTCAGCCGGCAAGAACCGACCGGCGAGGACGTCCGCCAGCAGAGCGTCCAGCCCGGCCAGCATCGCGTCCAGGTCCGCGTCGGTCAGCAGACCAGCTCGGTGCAGCACCTTTGCGTGGGCCTTCGACCCAGCGATGTCGTACGGCGCCAGTCGCCAGTCGAACTGCGTCGACTTGCTCAACGCCGCCAGGGCATCCGCCGGTCCGCCCGCGAACCGTCCGCCCCACAGGGCTGCACTCTCACCTTCGGTCACTCCGCCATCCTCTCAATCACGTGCTGAAACCCTTCCGCCAGGTTCTGGCGAGTCGATCGAAGCGTCGGCTACCTGGGGTCGCGGGCGGCCAGCGAGAGCAGGCGGGCGGCCAGTGCTTCGCCGCCGGTGGGGTTGCGGGCGACGATCATGACGGTGTCGTCGCCGGCGATGGTGCCGAGGACGTCGTCCAGGCCGACGTGGTCGATGGCCGAGGCGAGGTACTGGGCTGCTCCGGGCGGGGTTCGCAGGATGACCAGATTGGCGCTGCCCTCGGCGGATACGAGCAGCTCGGATGCCACTCGCTCCAGGCGGGCCTCGAAAGCGGCGGCCTCGCCGGCGCGCGGCGTCCGGTCACCGCCCTCACCCGGGACGGCGTACACCAGCTGGCCGGACGAGTCGCGAACCTTGACCGCACCGATCTCGACCAGGTCGCGGGACAGCGTCGCCTGTCCGACGACCAGCCCGGAGGCGGACAGCAGCTCGGCCAGCTCGGTCTGCGACCGGACCGGCTGCCGCCCGAGCAGATCGATGATCCGCTGCTGCCGTGCGGTCTTGGTCGTCGGTACGGCGATGCTCATGCCGAAAAGCTCCTTGCCAGCAGCCACGACAGCAGCGCCTTCTGCGCGTGCAGCCGGTTCTCCGCCTCATCCCAGACCACTGATTGTGGCCCGTCGAGGACCGCGGCCTCGATTTCCTTGCCACGGTACGCCGGGAGACAGTGCAGCACGATGGCGTCGTCCTTGGCCTTGGCCACCAGCTGCTCGGTGACCGCGTAGGGGACGAACGGCGCCTCGCGCTCGGCCGCCTCTGCCTCCTGGCCCATCGACACCCAGGTGTCGGTGGCGACGACATCGGCACCGTCGATAGCGGCGTACGGGTCGTCGGTCCACGCTGCCGAGCCACCTGTCTCGGCTGCGATCTCAACGGCTCTGGCCAGGATGGCCGGGTCCGGCTGGAACGCTGCCGGCGAGGCGACGACCACGTGCATCCCAGCGGTCGCACCACCCAGCAGGTACGAGTGGGCCATGTTGTTGGCACCGTCACCGAAGTACACCAGCTTCAGCCCTGCTGTCTGCCCCTTGTGCTGCCGGACGGTCAGCAGGTCGGCCAGGATCTGACAGGGGTGGTACTCATCGGTCAGCGCGTTGACGACCGGCACTCGGGACGCTGCGGCCATTTCGTCGATCCGCGTCTGACCGGCGGTCCGCCAAACGATCGCTGCGACCTGCCGGTCGAGCACCCGGGCGGTGTCGGCGATCGGTTCACCACGGCCCATCTGAGAGCTCTGAGCGTCGATGATGAGCGAAGCGCCGCCCAGCTCCGCAATGCCGACGGCAAACGAGATGCGCGTGCGGGTAGAGGACTTGTCGAAGATGACCGCGACCGACTTGGGACCGGCCAGCGGCTGATGTCCGTAGCGGTCCGCGGTCAGCTGCTGCGCCAGCGTCAGGACCTCGTCCTGCTCGACCGGACTCAGGTCGTCGTCCTTCAAGAAGTGTCTGACCGTCATGGCACCTCCACCTGGTCGAGCAGCCCCGGCAGGGCCGAGACGAAGCTGTCGGCATCAGCCTTGCTGAGGATGTACGGCGGCGCCAGCCGCAACGCATCCGGGATCGGGTTGTTGATCACGAAGCCGGCCTCCAGAGCGAGCGCCGCGACCTGGTCCGAGACCGGCTGGGTCAGCTGGATCGCCAGCAGCAGCCCGCGCCCCCGGACGCCGGCAATCAGCGGATGGTCCAGCGCGATCAGCGACGACGCCAGGTGGTTGCCGACCGCATTCACCTGCGCAAGCAGGCCGTCCCGCTCAATCACGGTCAGCACGGCCAGCCCGGCGATCGCAGCGACCGGGTTGCCGCCGAACGTCGTGCCGTGGTTGCCCGGCTGCAGCAGGTCGGCCGCAGCCCCCAGACCGACGCAGGCGCCGATCGGGATGCCGGCGCCAAGCCCCTTGGCCAGCGTGACGAGGTCCGGCGTGATGCCCTCGGTCTGGTATGCGAACCAGCTTCCGGTCCGGCCGACGCCGGTCTGGATCTCATCCAGCCACAGCAGCGCGCCGTGCTCGGAGGTGATCTGCCGCGCGGCCTGCAGGTAGCCGGTCGGCGGTACGACGACGCCGTTCTCGCCCTGAATCGGCTCCAGGATCACTGCGGCGGTTTCGTCGTCGACTGCGGCTGCCAGCGCGTCCACGTCGCCGTACGGCACGAAGGTCACGTCACCCGGTAGAGGCGCGAAGGTCTCCCGGTACGCCGGCTTCCAGGTGACGGCGAGCGCGCCCATCGTCCGGCCGTGGAAGGCGCCGACAGTGGAGACGATCTTGGTCCGGCCGGTCCGCCTGGTGATTTTGAACGCCGCTTCGTTCGCCTCGGTGCCGGAGTTCGTGAAGAACACCTTGCCCGGCGCCTCGAAGAGGCCGAGCAGCTTCTCCGCCAGCGCGATCTGCGGCGCGGAAGCGAAGAAGTTGGACACGTGGCCGAGAGTCGCCAGCTGTGAGGTGACTGCGGACACCACGAACGGATGCGCGTGGCCGAGGCAGTTCACAGCGAGGCCGCCCAGCAGGTCGAGGTACTTGTTGCCGTCGGCGTCCCACAGGTATGCGCCCTCGCCACGGACCAGAACGCGTTTCGGTGCGCCGAACGTGTTCATCAGCGCACCGGTGTACCGCTCGGTCAGCGCGGCCTGAGTGCCGTCGACAGTGAGCAGCTCTGTCATGAGGGGATCACCTGGGTTCCAATTCCGGCGTCGGTGAAGATTTCGAGCAGAAGCGAGTGCGGGACGCGACCGTCGATGACAGTGGCTCGAGAGACCCCGGACTCGACCGCCCGCAGGCAGGCCTCCATTTTCGGGACCATCCCGGCCGCCAGCGACGGCAGCAGCGCGGCCAGCTCGGTGGCGTCGATCTGGGTGATGATCTCTTCGCTGTCCGGCCAGTTGCGGTAGAGGCCGGCCACATCGGTCAGCACGACCAGCTTCTCGGCGCCGAGCGCGGACGCCAGCGCCGCAGCGGCGGTGTCGGCGTTGACGTTGTGCGCGAGGCCGTCCTCGTCCGGTGCGATCGTCGAGACCACCGGGATGCGGCCGGCGTCGATCAGATCGACGACCGCCTCGGGCCGGACGTCGACCACGTCGCCGACGAGCCCGATGTCCACCGCTTCGCCGTCCACGAGCGCCGTCCGCCGTTCGGCGGTGAACAGGCCGGCGTCCTCACCGGACATCCCCACCGCGAAAGGTCCGTGCGCGTTCAGCAGGCCGACGAGCTCCCGGCCGACCTTGCCGACCAGGACCATGCCGACGACGTCCATCGCCTCCGGCGTGGTCACCCGCAGCCCGCCGCGGAACTCGCTGTCGATGCCGAGCCGGCCGAGCATCTCGCTGATCTGCGGCCCGCCTCCGTGGACGACGACCACCCGGACGCCGGCGTACCGGAGGAAGACGATGTCCTCGGCGAAGGCGCGTTTGAGCTTGTCGTCGACCATGGCGTTGCCGCCGTACTTCACCACGACCGTCTTGCCGTGGAACTGCTTCAGCCACGGCAGCGCCTCGGTGAGGGCCGCGGCCTTCTCCAGTGCCTCGGGAAGGATGCTCACGACGAGTACGCCGAGTTCTCTTCGACGTACGCGTGCGACAGGTCGGTGGTGAGGACTGTCGCGGACGCCGGACCAGCGTGCAGGTCGATCACCACATCGATCTCCGGACCGCTCAGGTCCGCCTCCGAGCGGTCGACGCCCTTTCCGCCGGCCACACAGATCGCAGCGCCGTTCAGAGTGATGTCCAGCAGCGCAGGGTCGAAGGCGGTCGGTGCGTTGCCGACTGCCATCGCGATGCGGCCCCAGTTCGGGTCGGAGGCGAAGAAGGCCGTCTTGCAGAGGTTGTCCTCGGCCACGACCTTTGCGGCGGCTACGGCCTCAGCTTCGGTCGCTGCGTTCTTGACGGTGATGCTGACGTGTTTGGTGACGCCCTCGGCATCCGCCTGGAGCTGCTTCACCAGGTCACCGGCCAGCGCGGTCAGAGCGGCTTCGAACGCCTCTGGGCTGACGGTGATGCCGGACGCGCCTGAGCTGAGCAGCAGCACGGTGTCGTTGGTCGACGTGCCGCCGTCGACGTCCAGCCGGTTGAAGGTCTTGCCGACCGCGTTCCGCAGAGCATGGTCGAGGTGCGGCTGGTCCAGGACGGCGTCCGTCGTGATGACGCTGAGCATCGTCGCCATGTTCGGTGCGCACATACCGGCGCCCTTCGCGAAGCCGCCGATGCTCCAGCCGTCCGCGTGTTTGAGCACTGCCTGCTTCGGCACATTGTCGGTAGTCATGACCGCGGTGGCCGCGGCCAGACCGGCCTCTGCGGTGGAGTCGAGCGCAGCAACGGCTGCTTCGACGCCAGGAAGCAGCTTGTCCATCGGGAGCCGCTCACCGATCAGACCGGTCGAGCAGACGCCGATCTCGGCCGCACCGACGCCCAGAACCTCAGCCAGCTTCTCTGCGGTCTTGTGAGTGTCCTGAAAGCCCTCAGGGCCGGTGCAGGCGTTCGCACCGCCGGAGTTGAGGACTACGGCTTTCAGCTTGCCCGCGCTGAGCACCTGCTGCGACCAGAGCACCGGTGCGGCCTTCACCTTGTTGGTGGTGAAGACGCCGGCGGCTACCTGGTCCGGTCCGTCGTTGACGACGACGGTGAGGTCCGGCGTCCCGGCGGGTTTGATCCCGGCGATCACCCCAGCCGCACGGAAGCCGGCCGGCGCGGTCACTCCGGCGCTCCGATCGACTTGGGTGGCGGAAGTGACGGCAAGGGTCACGGTGCTACTCCTACGAGGGGAAGGGCCAGGGTCTCGTCGAGCCCCAGGGCCAGGTTCATGCACTGCACGGCGGCGCCGGCAGTGCCTTTGGTGAGGTTGTCCATCGCGGCCACGACAACGACGCGGCCGACGCGCTGGTCGAACGTGACCTGCAGCTGCACGGTGTTCGCACCGAGCGTGGCCTGCGTCTGCGGCCACTGCCCCTCGGGCAGCAGGTGCACGAACGGCTCATCGGCATACGCCTCTTCGTAGGCCTGCCGCAGCGTCGCCAGGTCGGTGCCCGCCGCGGCAGGTGCGCTGCAGGTCGCCAGGATGCCCCGCGACATCGGCACCAGGACCGGCGTGAACGAAACGCTCACCGGGCCGTCGGCGTACGGGCTGAGGTTCTGCTCGATCTCCGGGGTGTGGCGGTGCACTCCGCCAACGCCGTACGCCGAGGCCGAACCCATCACCTCGGCACCGAGCAGATGCGCTTTCGGGGCCTTACCGGCGCCGGACGTACCGCTGACAGCCACCACGTTCAGCTGCGCCGGATCGACCAGACCGCGCTGGACGGCGGGCAGCAGCGCCAGACTGGAGACGGTCGGGTAGCAACCCGGTACGGCGACCCGGTGCGAACCGCGAAGCTTGTCCCGCTGGCCGGGCAGCTCCGGGAGCCCGTACGGCCACGAGCCGGCATGCTCGCCGCCGTAGAACTCCACCCACGCCTCGGCCTCGGTCAGCCGGAAGTCCGCGCCGCAGTCGATCACGGTGACGTCCTCGCCGAGCTGCTCGGCGAGTCCGGCGGACTGTCCGTGCGGCAGGGCCAGGAACACCACGTCGTGACCGGCGAGTTGCTCCGCCGTAGTCTCGACCAGGATGCGCCCGGCCAGCGGCACGAGGTGCGGGTGGTGCGCGCCGAGCGCCGTACCGGCGTTTCCGCCGGCGGTCAGCGCGCCGATCTCGACCCCCGGATGGGAGCTCAGCAGTCGCAGCAGCTCACCGCCCGCGTAGCCACTGGCACCGGCCACCGCAACCTTCACGCTCATATGAATGAGTATGCCAGCAAGTGGAAAAATATCCAAGGCTCCGGCATGTCACATCCGTCGCGACTGTCGTGTCCCAATGGGTAGGGAGATCTCCGGGAGGACATGTGATGAGGGACGACGAACGCCTGGCACGGGAGTTCGACGAGCACCGGGTCGTGCTGCTGGGCGCGGCGTACCGGGTGGTGGGCAGCGGCAGTGACGCCGAGGACGTCGTCCAGGAGACCTGGCTGCGGTGGTCCAAGGTGGACCAGGACGAGGTGCGCGACGTGCGGGCGTACCTGATCCGGATCGCCACTCGGCTCGCGCTGAACAAGCTGCGGGAGCAGAAGACGCGCCGCGAGCAGTACGTCGGGCCCTGGCTGCCGGAGCCGATCGTCAAGTGCGCCGGCCCGGACGGCGACCCGGAGGCCGTGGTCGAGCTGGCGGACTCGGTCAGCATGGCCATGCTGGTCGTCCTGGAGACACTGTCGCCGCTGGAGCGCGCCACGTTCGTCCTGCGTGAGGTGTTCGACCTCCCGTACGGCGAGATCGCGGACACTCTCGGCCGCTCCGAGGCTGCGGTCCGCCAGCTGGCCCACCGCGCCCGCTCCCACGTACAGGCGCGGCAGCCGCGTCACCAGGTCGACAAAGCCCGCCACACCGAGCTGACGCAGCAGTTCATGGCTGCTGCCGACTCCGGTGATTTCGAGCGCGTAGTCGCTCTGCTGGCGCCGGACGCCGTACTGATCAGCGACGGCGGCGGCAAGAAGTCCGCTGCGCTGCGGCCGATCCACGGCGCGGACAAGATCATCCGCTGGCTGTTCGGCGTCATCTCGCAGTACCCGGGCTACGAGCTCCGCATCGCCACTCTGAACGGCGAACCCGCGTTCGTCGTCTACTACGACAACGAGCCGGACACCGTCACCTTCCTGGAGACCTCGGGTGACCTGATCACCTCGCTGTACCTCATCCGCAACCCGGACAAGCTGACCATGGTCCCGACGCTGGGAGAGCTAGGCTAGCTGCAACCGAGTCGCAGCTGGAGGTTCGCTTTGAAGTACGTCGTGGTGGAGCCGGACGAGGCGTTGGCGCCGGGTCTGCGGGCGGACCTTCTGGACACCTGGGTCGCAGCGACGGACGCCGGCGGCGCGGTCGGGTTCACTGCGCCCGCGCCGGTCGAGCAGGTCGCACAGACGCTGGACGCCGCGCTCGGCCGGGTCGCAGCCGGGCTGGACCTGCTCGGCGTCCTCCATGACGGCGACCGGTACGTCGGGATGGGTTTGCTCGTCGACCGCGGCGGCAGTCTGCACTCGCACTGGCGGACTGTGCTGCGGGTGATGGTGCATCCGAAGTGCCAGGGCTCCGGCGCCGGCCGAGCGCTGATGGAGGGGCTGCGCGGTTCTGCGACCAGCCTCGGTCTGGAGCAGCTGCAGCTGACCATTCGGGACGGGATCGGGCTGGAGAACTTCTACCAGCCGCTCGGCTACCGCATCGTCGGTCGGCACCCGCGGGCGATCCGTCTCACTGCAGACGACTACCGCGACGAGGTCATGCTCGTCTGCGACCTTTAGCGACGAGCCCGGACGAGCGCCAGTAGCGTGGCACCGAGCGCGGTAAGCAGCGCGCCTAGGGTCAGGACGATCGGCGGGAGACCACCTGTCGGCGGCAGCATCGCACGGTTCACCGGACGCAGGTCTGCGACCGGTGCGGCAGCGACAGTGAAGCGGATGGGCGCAGCGACCGGTGCGGCGTCCGCTGTGCCGGCGGAACGCTCGTAGGTGAGTTTGGCGGTGCCGGTGAAGCCCTTCGCCGGTGTCAGCCGGACGGTGCCATCTGGGCTGACCGTCCAAGTGCCAGCTGCGGTACGGGCCTGCTTGGTGCAAGTGGCTGCGTCAATGCGAAGGCAACCGGCAGCAGGAGCGCCGCTGTCGTTCAGGAGCGGGTTGACTGCGACCGGCGTACCAGAAGTGCCAGTAGCGGTGTCGGCATTGGCGGTGACCGGTCGGGGCGGATCCACGGTGACGTCGATGAGCGCGGCCGCTGTAGTGCCGTTGGTGTCCGCGACGCGGTAGGCCAGCGACCGCGTCGTACCGATGAAGTCCGTCACCGGCGTGTAGGTGATGATGCCGTCCGCTGCAACCGCGAAGGTGCCCTCGTCCGCGACGACGACGGTCTTCTTGTCCTTACCGTCGGCCGGATCCCGCAGTACGACGGACGCCGGCACGAGAGCCGCCGTCGCCGCACCTGGCCGGTCGTTGCTCAGCACCTCGATCTCCACGGCCGTCCCGTACGCCGTCCGCGCGCTGTCGTCACCTGGTTCGGGCCGAATCGGCGTCACGGTCGCGGTGAGCGTGGACCGCGCACGGTTGCGGTTGCTGTCCTTCACCTCGTACGCCACCGGCCGTGCGGTGCCAAAGAACTGCTTCTCGGGTGTGAAGGTCACTTTGCCGTTGGCAACGACGTACTGGCCCTGGCCGGCCACAGTCACCTGTTTGACGAGCGCCACGTCCGGACCGACCAGCAGCAGCGTGTCCGGGTCGAAAGCCGCGTCTGGCCCGGGGACGTCGTTCTTGAGCGGATCGACGACCACTGGCACGTTCTGTGCGGTTTCCATTCGGTCCGGTCGTGCCACCGGTGCGGCCTGGACGGTGACCGTCAGATTCGCGTCACCGGCCGTACCGTTGCCGTCGACCACCTGGTAGCCGACGGCGACCGTCGTCCCGGCGAAACCGGCCGCCGGCGCGAACCGGACGCCCCCGGCCGGCTGCACGGTGAACAGCCCCTGTCCCTCGACTGTCAGCTCCGATCGCGGTACGCCGGTCGCAGGGTCGAGCAAGCGCACATCCTTCAGTGGCGCGGACGGATCGCCTGCCTTGTCGTTCGCGAGCACCGGAACAGTCAGCGGGGTGTCGAACGGCGTCACCACCTTGTCGTCGGTCGCCGACGGACTGACTGGGGTGACTGTCGCAGTGATCGTGGCGGTCGCCGTGTTTCCGCTGGAGTCCTTTACCCGGTACGCGATCGACAGCAGGCCGCGGAACGCCGGCACCGGATCGATATTGACCTTCCCCGTGGTCGGGTTGACGGTGACCACACCCTGGCCGATCAGCGCAGCGATGCGAACCCACTGGCGGGTCGTGACGGAGTAGACCTCGACCGACGTCTTCTCGAGCTCGGCTCCGGTCCCTGCGGTGTCGTTGGCCAACGGATCGACCAGCTGAGTGACGTTCTGCTTGGTAGTCACCACATCCGCAGCTGCCTCCGGGCCCTTCCCAACGGTCAGCAGCATCAGGCCTTCGGCCGCAGTCCCGTTGTCGTCGACGATCCGGTACGTCGCGGGCGTCGTCACGCCCTGGAAGTCCTTGACCGGGGTGAAGGTGACCTTTCCGTCGTCAGTGACCGTGTAGGTCCCCTCACCGGGCTGAGTGATGCTCTTGCGGTAGCCGGTCGCAGCGACCACCGGCTCCTTCAGCAGCAGGCTCGACGCGACCAGCGGCGCGGAGGGGTCACCTGGCTTGTCGTTCGCGAGGACGTCGATCGTGATCGGCTGATTGAACGGTGTGATCGCCGAGTCGTCGACGGCCGTCGGCCAGATCGGCGTGACCGTCATGGTCAGCGTCGACGTGGCGACCGTGCTGTTCGAGTCCGCGACGCGGTACGTGACCGGTACTGCCCGGCCGTGGAACGTCGGCAGCGGGTCGAAAACCACAGTGCCGGCCGGCTGCACGGTATAGGTGCCCTGCTTGGCCACGGTGAGCGTCTTCGCATAACCATCCGCTCCGAGCAGCTCTACCGATGCCGGGTCGAGTTTCGCGTCGGTGCCGGGGCTGTCGTTGGAGACCAGGTTCACCGTGACCGTGACGTCCTGCAGTGTCGACGCAGTGTCCGCCACTGCGATCGGAGGGAGGCCAACCGTGACTGTCAGCTTCGCAGTGGTCAGAGTGCCGTTGCTGTCGGCCACCTGGTACGTCAGCGGCGTCCCGGCGCCCCGGAAGGTCGCACCGGGGTTGAACTCGACCACTCCCCCAGCCGCCGTATAGACGCCTTCGTTCGGGATGCTGACGGTTGCCTTCAGCAAACCGTCGGCCGGGTCGGTCAACAGCAAACTGGTCGGCAGGAGCGGCGCAGTCGAGTCACCAGGCACGTCGTTCGCCAGCACCGGCACTGCGACGGTCCGGTCGTACGGCGTCCGGGCGGTGTCGTCGACTGCGACCGGAGTGATCGGTGTGACCGCTACTGCGATCGTCGACCGAGCCACCTGGTCGAACCAGTCCATCACCCGGTAGGTCAGTGCAGTCGCCTTTCCGGTGAATCCCGGCAGCGGATCGACTGTGACCGTCCCATCCGGATTCACCTGGTAGGCCGCCTGGCCGGGCACCTTCACCAGCTTCTTCAGCGAGCCGTCCGCAGGATCGAGTAGCGCGACGCTGAGTGGGTCAAGACCGGTCCCGCGCCCGGCGGTGTCATTGGCCAGGGGCTCCACGGTGAAGGGGACGTTCTGCTTGCCGGTCGCCGTGTCGGGCTTGGCCGTCGGTGCCGGCGGTTTCGCAACAGTGACCGTCAGCGTGGCGGTTGCCGTCGTCCCGTTGACGTCCGCGATGCGATAGCTCACCGGCGCCGCAACACCGGTGTACGTCGGCAGCGGGTCGACAGTGATCTCGCCGTCCGCTGTGACCGCGTACGTCGCCTCACCGGCCACGACGACGGTCGTCTTCGGCTCTCCGGTCCTCGGGTCGAGCACCCGGAGGCTGCTCGGTACCAGCGGTACGGCCGGGTCACCGGCTTCGTCGTTCGTCAGGACCGCCACCGTGACCGCAGTGTCGTACGCCGTCGCCGCAGTGTCGTCCGATGCGTCGGGCTCAACCTTCGTCACCCGCGCGGTCAGCGTCGCGCGACCGATCGCCTGGTTGGCGTCCGCGACCTGATAGGTCACCGGAGTCCCCTGCCCGCTGAACGTCGGCACCGGCTCGAAGTGCACTCTGCCGTCGGGCCGCACGGAGTACTTGCCCTGCCCTGGCACCTCCAGCGAAGTCGCTGGTTCGGATCGCTGCGGTACGACGAACCGCACTGTCTCCGGCAACAGTGCCGCACCGGTCGGACCGGGCTTGTCGTTGTCCAGAACCGGAAACACCACCGCACTGCCCTGCAAGGTGGTGATGACGTCCGGATTCGCCACCGGTGGTGCCGGCGCATCCACAGCGACCGTGAGCTCAGCCCGCGCCGGAGTCCCGTTCTTGTCGAGCACCTGGTACGTCAGCGGCGTACCAACGCCGTGGAAGCCGTGCACCGGGCGGAAGGCGATCTTGCCACCGGTCACCAGATAGGTGCCCTGGTTCTTCACGGTGACCGTGTCGACCAGCTTGCGGCTGATCGGATCGACCAGCTGCAGCGTGGCCGGCTCGAGCGGTGCGTCCGGAGAGCCAGGCAGGTCGTTGTCGAGGACCGGTACGACGACGTCCGTGTCGAACGCCGTGGACGCCGAATCACCGTTGGCAATCGGCTGGACCGGCGTGACAGTGACGGTCAGCGTGGACTCCGCGGTCTGACGGGTGCTGTCGGTGACGCGGTAGCCGATCGACGTCCCTACACCGGTGAACTGCCGCACTGGCACGAAATCGACCGCACCGGTCGGTTTGACGGCGTACTGCCCTTCACCCGCGATCACCACGGTCTTCTTGAACTTCGTGTCGGCCGGATCGCGCAGTACGACGGACTCCGGCTGCAGCGTCACACCGGGAGCGGCTTTGTCGTTGGCGAGCGGTCGGACGGCAACGCTGACGTTCTGCGGCGTCACCGCAGCATCCGGGGCGGCGACCGGTGCTGCCGGGAGTGCGACCGTGACGGTGAGCTTTGCGGTCGCAGTGATGCCGTTGGTGTCGGCCACGCGATATGTGACCGGCTTACCCGGACCGAAGAAGCCGGGCACCGGCTCGACGGCGACAGTGCCGTCCGGCTTGGCGAGGTACTTGGCCTGACCGACGACGTTGACCATGACACCGCACTGGTCGTCCTCGACCACGCAGAGCGAGCCAGGTACGAGAGGCGCCGCCGGCTCACCTGGCAGGTCGTTGCCGAGCACCTTGACCGTAGTCGCCGTGTTGAACGCAGTAGTCGCGACGTCGTCGCGCAGGACCGGCGGCGGAGGCGGCGTCACCTGCAGCGGGTAGTCCTCGACCTCACCGGCGTCGGCCGCGCCAGTCGCCCGCGGCTCGTCGTACCCGATTCGCACCCGCGCGTACGTCGTCCCTGCGGTCGGTCTGGTGAACTTGGCCCAGCTGAGCTTGACCGTCCGGTCTCCGGCAGCAAAACCGGCGCATGCTCGTTCTGTCGGCTGGAAACCGCCGTCCCGGTCCAGATCGATCCACGCGCAGACCCGCCCCGGCTTCGACGCACCGGACAGCTTCGCCACCACCTCGTACGTCGTGGCGTTCGTCCGCAGTGGTGGGAAGACCACTCCGTCGTCCGCTGCGTCCGGAGTCGTCGGGCCGGTCGTGGCGTTGGCCACTGTGCTGTTGTCCTCGGTCGCCTCCGCGCCGAGCCGGACGTCGCTGAGCACGGACCAGGCAGCGCCGTACGACGCCGGCGCGTCACCGAAGTCCTCCCCGGCGGAGGCCAGCACCGAGAACGCGTCACCGGACGACTTCGTGTTGAAGGCCGGTAGCTTCGCGTTCTTGGTGAAGTGCGCCGTGACGTCGAACCCGACCGTGCTGACCACGCCGTTCACCCGCACCGAACCGCAGGCCGCGGTCGCACCGGCGTCCGGACCGGTGCCGGTCTTGTTGTTAACGCAGTTCGGACCGGCGTCGTGGTTAAGCGCAGTCACCGTGTCGCTGGTGACAGCGAGGTTGTTGCCGACACCTACCTTGCTCAAGCTGAGGCCCGGCGTCGTCAGGCGGAGCACCGCGTGCAGCTCGGACTGCGCGCTCGGCTGGCCGTTGACGGTCTGAGTGACCGCACCGCCCAGACCGGCCAGGTGCAGCACCGGATTGCGCACCGGCCGGCTGAAGGTGATCGTCACCGTGCCGCGGTCACCGCAGCTCCCGGTGGCGGCACAACTGCCGGTGTTGACCACCAGATCCTGCGCGGGGGTCGCTCGGTCGATCGGCGGGCTGTACGTCGTCGGCCCGGCGCCGCGGACCCCTGCCGTCGTCTCGTCGAGCAACTCGGTCTGCCCGGTCACTGTGATCGTCTGCCGCAGCCCGGAGCCCGGCATGGTCGCAGTGGCCGATTCACCTTGGCTGAACGGCTCCACCGGCACCTGATAGGCAGCGGTCGGCACGCTGACCGTCGTCAGCACAGCAGCCAGTACAACCACGGCAGCCGGTCGTGTAGCCCGCATGGTGCCGCCCTCCCGAGCATTCACGTCTCCGCATGCATCGGCCACGGGGCGGGCGGGCCTGCGCAGACCCTAACGGTCCACGCGCACGCTATGTTACGGCTTCTTCACCGTCCGAGGTCGTAGATTTCGACCTTGCCCTGGCTGTGTCGCAACGTCGCGAAGCGGGCGAGTTCGCGTGACACGGAGCCGGCCCGGGCATCGGCGTACAGCCAGCGGACGCCGTACTCCGTGCGCAGCCGCTGCATCAGCTCGGCCGACGGGTTCGAGAAGGTCTCTTGGGTGATGGCGACGCGCTCCGGCCAGGGCGACGGCTGCTCGGTGTAGCGGCGGCCGCCGACGCCTTGGTCGGCCATGGCCTCGGTGGTGTACGCCCAGCCCTCGACGAGAGTGCGGCGCCCGGCCAGCCCGCTGACGACGTACCCCCGCGCGTCGCAGCCCGGTGTCACGGCCTCTACTGGGCGGCACCAGGTGTTCGTCGCGACCGCATCGGTCGGTGCGGTGTATTTGGCCAGCCAGCGAGCCGCCAGCTGCTCATCGGCGTACACGCGCTGCGGTCCCGACCGGAAGACCGGCCAGCGCTCGGTGTCGCCGTAGATCGCACTCTGCACGAACCCTTTGACCGGACTGATGAACACCAGCACCAGAACTGCGACCAGCGTCAGCTTCCGCCTGTAGGTCGCTGCTACCCAGGCTGCGGCGGCCAGGCTGAACGGAGTGGCGGTGTAGAGGAAGTACGACTCGCTGACCGACGGGTGGTCGATGAACAGGTAGCCGAGCCAGCCAACCGTCATAGCGCCCAGCAGGAACCAGGCGATCGGGTCGCGCCGGGCGACACCGAAGCCGGCCAGTGAGGCGGACTGGACGACCAGCAGGATCAGGAACAGCAGGAGCGTGCCCCACACCGCGCCGTGCGTCAGCGACGGGACGACCAGCCCACCGAAGCCGGGCGGGGTGTTGTCACCGGTGATCGCGGCGTAGCCGGGTGTCGACTTCAAGATCGCGAGAAACTGGATCTGCGAGCCGCTGGTGCTGCCAGTGACAGTTAGCAGGGTGACTGCGCCGACCACGACCAGAAGGCCGCCGACCAGCACGAGTCTGCGCTTGAGCTGGTACAAGGCGGCCAGACCAACCGCCCCGACCAGCACGGGCAGCACAGTGGGCTTTGAACCGCCACCGACGATCGCCAGCGCGACCACCAGCACCCACAGCCGGCCGCCACCCGCACGGAAGAGCAGATCAATCAGAAAGACGCCCAGCGCAACACAGGTGACCAGACCGAAGGTCTGCGAAGGACTCAGGTAGCTGAGTGGCGCAGAGAGGTTCAGGCTGGTGTCGACGAGCAGAAACAGGTTCGGCGTACTCAGCGCGGCAGCAACCAGCACTCCGCTCCACCACACTCGACTCACGGTCCGGGCGAGCGTGGCGCAGACCAAGAGCGCAACCACCAGCCAAGGCAGCACCCAGAGCCGGAACAACACCACGGTCGGAGTCAGCCGGGTGATATCGACTGCGGCGGCCATATCGGCGTTCGGGATCCAGTGGTACTCCAGCCGCTCCCCCACCGCCTGCGGCAGCTCCGGCGGCACAGCACGGGTCAGCTCGCTGATCATCGACAGGTGGTAGAGCAGGTCCTGGTAGTACGCCGTCCCGTCCGGAGGCATGACGTGGTACGCCATGACCCCGCGAATCGTCGCTGCCACCAGCAGCGTCGAGGCAACCACCAGCCCCCAGGTCCACAGCACCGGCAATGGCTCTGGCGCGCTGATGCGCCAGAACCCGCGCAGCTGCGGCAGAGCGAAGGCAGCCAAGGTGAGCAGCGGCCAAGCCGCCAGCCACGCCTGCCAACCCACCGCGGTGAACAGTGCCCAGCCGACCAGCATCCAGGTCGCGCCGACGATCGCCCCGAGGCCGACGTCCTCGGCCCAGTTACCCGTGCTCCGCCACAGCAGCCGCAACAGCAGCGTCCCGGGCAGTGCGATCGCCACTGCGAAGTACGCGGCGTACTTGACGATCGGGCCGACGCCGACGTCCAGTGTGATGAGACCAGCGGCGGCGGTCAGGAGCGGTAGGAGCCAGGGCAGCGCCCGCCTCACCGGTGCCTTACCGGCTCGGCACGCATCTGGTCCTCGAGGCTGTCGTAGCCGACCAGGAACTGCGGACGCCGCTGGCTCGACTGGAACAGCCGGGCGACGTACTCGCCGAGCAGCCCGAGGCAGAGCAGCTGGATCGCGCCGATCGTGCTCACCGCGAGCACAGTCGACGTCCAGCCGGGGACGCCGCGGCCGGTCAGCTTGATGACCAGCGCGCCGACCACGAACAGCGCGGACATCAGCCCACCGAGCAGCCCGAGCCAGGTGGCCAGCCGCAGCGGTGCCGCGGAGAACGCGGTCACGCTGTCGAATGCCAGCCGGAACATCTTGCTCAGGTTGTACTTCGTCGAGCCGGCCGCGCGCTCGGAGCGAATGTAGGACACTTCGGCGCTCGGGAAGCCGAGCCACGGGATCACCAGGCGGAACACCCGGCCATCCTCGGGCAACGCGTTCACCGCGTCCACCACCCGCCGCGACACCATGCGGAAGTCACCTGCGTCGAACGGGATGTGCCGACCGACCAGCCGACACATCAGCCGGTAGTACAACCGGGCAGTCGTCCGCTTCGGCCAGGAGTCACTCGACCGGTCCGAACGGACGCCGTACACGACATCGACGTCCCGGTCGCGCATGGCAGTCAGGAACGCGGCGATCGTCTCCGGCGGGTCCTGCAGGTCGGCGTCGATCGTCACGACGTACTGACCGCGGGCGCTGCGGAAGCCGGCCGACTGGGCCGCCTGGTGGCCGCTGTTCCGCAGCAAACGGACGACGCGCAGCTGTGGCCAGTCCTTCGCGGCCTCCAGCAGCATCGGCGCCGTGCGGTCCCGGCTGCCGTCGTCGACGACGAGCAGCTCGTACTGCAGGCCCAGGCTGTCCAGCAGCGGGTGCATCCGCTCGAAGAAGATCGGCAGCACCGCTTCCTCGTCGTACATCGGCACCACGACGGAGAGCTCGGGGTCGATGTCCACGCTCTTCTAACGAGCGTCACCCCGGATAGGCACGCGGTCAGTCGACCGGGGACACCGCCACTGCACCGGTCCGGCGTGGGTCACCGACTGCGGTCAGACCGTCAGCAGGCTCCCAGAAGGCTGCTGCGACGCCGCCGAAGTACATGGAGTGCGGCGGCATCGGACGGGTCGGCAGGTTCGTCGCACCGGCGACGGACAGGTCGTCCTCGTAGTCGACGACCACGTCGTCGCGGACGCGGACGTGGAGCCGCGGGTGCTCGACCGCCTCGGTCAGCGGCAGACCGCCGTGCGTGTAGAGCGCGTAGACCTGTGCAATCGCGGTGGGGATCCGGTCCGAGCCCGGGGAGCTGATGGCGAGCACTGCGCCGTCGCTGTCGCGGCGGGCGACGCTGGGCGCCATGTTCGAGGTCAACCGAGTGCCGGGCGCCAGACTGTGCGGACCGCCGTGCAGCAGCTCCTGCTCACCGAGCGCGTTGTTGAGCCAGATACCGGTACCTGGAGTCAGTACGCCGGAGCCGTAGCCCGACGACACTGTGATCGCGCAGGCGTCGCCCTCGTCGTCCACTACCGAGACAGTCGCCGTGCTGGGCGAGGTGAGCGCCCGCAGGTCACCGGCCGCGGCCAGCTCGAGCAGCTTCTGCCCCTCCAGCTGCCGCAGGTCCTCTGCATCCAGCTCGGCCAGCCGCTGCCCGAACACCGCATGCTGGACGTCGATCAGCCGCTCCAGCTCGGTCGGGCTCCAGCCGCCGTCAGCCGGGACGCCGTCGAGTAGCGCCAGCATCGCGGCAATAGCGACCCCACCGACCGCAGGCGGCGGGTTGGTCGCGAGGCGCCACCCGTTCTGCCGCACTGTCAGCGCCGGACGGACGACGGCCTCGTACGCGGCCAGATCCGCCGCGGTGAGGATGCCGTCGTTCTCAGCCATGTCCCGGATCAGCAGCTGCGCCAGCTCACCGGTGTACAGCGTCTCGGCGCCGTCGCGGGCGATCAGCTCGAGCGCCTCGGCCAGCTCCGGGATGATGACCGCGCTACCGGCCTTGATCACCGTGCCGTCGTCGTCGTGCACGACCCGGTGGCTCGGCTGATGCCAGCCGAAGATGATCTCGTGGGTGAACCCCAGGTAGTAGCCCGACGTCCGGCTGAGCGGGAAGCCCTCGCGGGCGACCTCGATCGCCGGCTGCACGACCTCACGCCACGGCGCCTTGCCGGAGCGGGCGTGCGCCAGCGCGAGCGCCTTCAGCCCGCCCGGAGTGGCGACGGAGCCATGCCCGACCGTGGTCGTCGTCCCGCCGCCGTAGTCCGTGGTGACGTCCCAGACACCCCGGCCGAACGCCTCCGTCGGCAGACCGCGGCCGGGCATCTCCACCCAGCCGTCGATCGTGACCGCGTCGCCGCCGGCGACCTGCAGCGTGACGAACCCGCCCGAGGCCGGCGACACCACGCCGATCTCGTTGACCATCGTGACGAGGGTCGCCGCGATCGCCGCGTCGACAGCGTTCCCGCCTTCGGCCGCTAGGCGGACTCCGGCGTCCGCGGCCGCCGCATTCGGTGCAGCGACCGCGACCCGGGGGTGCCCACTCATGTCAGCCCACTCTTTGGACGGCGCCGAAGCGTTCGACAGCCACCTGGACGGCGGCCTGGCGGGCTTCGGAGACCTCGTTCTCCTTGAGGGTGCGGTCGGCGGCCCGGAAACGCAGGGCGAACGCGAGCGACTTCTTGCCCGCGCCGATCTGCTCGCCGGTGTACAGGTCGAACAGCCGGACGGACTCCAGGAGCTCCCCGGCGCCCTCGACCAGCGCGGCCTCGACTGCCGCCGCGGCGACGTCCTCCGCGACGATCAGCGCCACATCCTCCTTCGCGACCGGGTAGGACGAGAAGGGCACCGCAGTGACCGACTCCGGCCCGGCTGCGATCAGCGCGTCCAGGTCGAGCTCGACAGCACTCGACCGCGCCGGCAGGCCGAACGCCTGGCACACCTTCGGGTGCAGCTCACCTGCGTGGCCGACCACCTTGCCGTCGACAGAGAACTCTGCGCAACGGCCGGGGTGCCACGGAGCGAGCTCCGTGTTCCGGACGGTCGGCTCGACACCGACCGCGGCGGTGATGAGCCGCGCGATCTGGACGGCGTCCGCCCAGCCGACCGGACGGCTCTTGCCCCACCAACCGGCCGGGGTGAGCGCACCGGTCAGCACGACGCCGACATGCAGCGGCTGCGCCGGAAGCGCGTCGTACAGGGACTGGATCTCGGCGTCGCTCGGCCGGGACTCGACCAAGGGCAGCGGCGCCGGAGTGGCGTCAGCCTGCGGCAGAAAGACCAGACCGGTCTGGAAGATCGCCAGATCGGTCGCACCGCGGCCGACGTTGCGCTCGGCCGTCCGCAGCAGTGTCACGAGCAGAGTGGTCTGCATCGACGGCTCTTCGTCCGACAGCGGGTTGACCAGCTTGACCGTCGTCCGGCGGACGTCGTCCGCGGGCAGGCCCATCGCGTCGAAGTCAGCCGCACCAGTGAACGGGTAGGACACCACCTCGGACAGACCGGCGCCGACCAGCGCGGTCGCGACCCGGCGGCGGCGCTGCTGCGACACCGTGAGCCCCTGGCCGCCCGGCGCCTTCGGCAGCACCGACGGCACGTTGTCGAACCCGAACAGCCGGATGACCTCTTCGGCGAAGTCGTTCGGGTCGCGCAGGTCCGGCCGCCAGGACGGCGGGGTGACAGCCCAGAGCGAGTCACCGTTGAGGTACTCGCAGGAGTCCTCCGCAGGAAACTCGAGCGGCTTGGCCTGGACTCCGACCGCGAGCGGCGCTGCAATCGCACCCTCCGCAGCCGGGTCGGCCTTGCAGCCGACGGCCTCCAAGTGCTCCAACGCAACCTCGACGGCGATCGGCGCGCCGGAGACCCGGGCGGCGTGGTCGCCGCGGATGACCACCGGCGCCGGAGCGGGGTGGGTGTCGATGAGGGTCTCGTCGGGCAGGACAGTGCCGCCGGCGAGCTCGGCGAGCAGGTCGGCGACCCGCTGCGCGGCGTACCGCGGCAGCTGCGGGTCGACCTCGCGCTCGAACCGGCGCGACGCCTCCGACGAGAGCTTGTGCCGCCGCGAGGCGCGGGCGACCACGATCGGGTCGAAGTGCGCGGCCTCGATCACCACGTCGGTGGTCGTCGCGGAGATCTCCGTCGACGCGCCGCCCATCACGCCGGCGATGCCGATCGGGCCGGAGTCGTCGGTGATCAGCAGGTCCTCGGCGTCCAGCTCACGGGTCTGGTCGTCCAGCGTGACCAGCTTCTCGCCGGACTCCGCCCGCCGGACGACGATGTCGCCGCTCAGCCGGGCCTTGTCGTAGCCGTGGATCGGCTGACCCAGCTCCAGCATCACGTAGTTGGTGACGTCGACGCCGATCGAGATCGGCCGCATCCCGGCCGCCTGCAGCCGCTTCTGCATCCAGCGCGGCGAGAGCGCCTCGGCGTCGATACCGGTCACCGTGCGCGTCACGAACACGCTGCACGCCGCAGCGTCGTCCACCCGCACCGGGTACCCGGCCGAGCCCGAACCGGTCAGCGTCAGCCCCGCAGCGTCCTTGAGCGCGACGCCGTACGCCGTCGCGGTCTCCCGAGCCACTCCGCGGATGGACAGGCAGTAGCCCCGGTCCGGCGTCACTGCGATGTCCAGGACGTCGTCGCTCAGCGAAAGCAGCTCAATGGCGTCGTCACCCGGTACGCCCTCACCTGGCTCCAGAACGACGATGCCGTCCGAGCCGTCGTCACCGAGGCCCAGCTCGACGCTGGAGCAGATCATCCCGTTGGAGACGTGGCCGTAGGTCTTGCGGGCCGAGATCGCGAAACCGCCCGGCAGCACCGCACCCGGCAGCACGACGACGACCAGGTCGCCGACCTCGAAGTTGTGCGCGCCGCAGACGACCCACTGCGGCTCGTCCTTACCGATGTCGAGCGAGCACCAGCGGATGGTCTTGCCGTTCTTCTGCGGCTCGTTCTCGTAGGTGAGGACCTTGCCGACGACCAGCGGCCCGGTCAGCCCGGACTCCTCGACGGTCTCCACCTCGAGGCCGGCCCGGATCAGCTTCGCGCCGACGTCGCGGCCGGTGACGCCCGCGGGCAGGTCGACGTACTCCCGCAGCCATGACAGTGGGACTCGCATCAGATCTCCATCCCGAACTGGCGGCTGAACCGCACGTCACCCTCGACCATGTCCCGCATGTCCTCGACGCCGTTGCGGAACATCAGCGTCCGCTCCAGGCCCATTCCGAACGCGAAACCGGAGTAGCGGTCGGTGTCGATCCCGCAGGCGCGCAGGACGTGCGGGTTGACCACTCCGCAGCCGCCCCACTCGATCCAGCCCTCGCTGCCACAGGTGCGGCACGGCCGGTCCGGGTTGCCGACGGACTCGCCGCGGCAGACGAAGCACTTCAGGTCGACCTCGGCCGACGGCTCGGTGAAGGGGAAGAAGTTCGGCCGCAGCCGGGCCTCCAGCCCCTCACCGAACATCGAAACGACGAAGTGGTCGAGCGTGCCCTTGAGGTGCGCCAGGGTGATGCCCTCGTCCACGACCAGGCCCTCGACCTGGTAGAAGACCGGAGTGTGCGTGGCGTCCAGCTCGTCGGTACGGAACACGCGGCCCGGGCAGATCACGTAGATCGGCGGCTTGCGGGTCAGCATCGACCGCGCCTGCACCGGCGACGTGTGCGTGCGCAGCACCTTGCCGGAACCCGCGGGCTCCACGAAGAAGGTGTCCTGCATCTGCCGGGCCGGGTGGTCCGGCTGGAAGTTCAGCGCGTCGAAGTTCAGCCACTCGGCCTCGACCTCGGGGCCTTCGGCGACATCCCAGCCGAGCGCGGTGAAGACGTCCGCGACCTGCTCGGAGATCAGCGACAGCGGGTGCCGCGCGCCCAGCTGCGGGGTGTGCCACGGCAGCGTCACGTCGACGCGCTCGGTGGCCAGCATCCGCTCCTCGTGCTCCGCCTCGAGCACGAGGAGCCGCCCGGCGAACGCCTCGTTGATCACCTTGCGGGCCGAACCGATCCGCTGCCCGGCCTCTTTACGCGCCTGCGGCGGCAGTGCGCCGATTTCGCGGTTGGCCAGCGCGATGGGCGACTTCTCGCCCAGATGCGCGACCTTGGCCTCCTGCAGGGCGGCCAGATCGGCCGCCTTGGTAAACGCGTCGAGGGCCTCGTCTCGGCTCCGCTCCACCTCATTGGCGTGCAACGGCGTCACTTCGACCGGGTCGTATTCAGTGTTGGGACCGGACATGGCTCGCTCTCGATTCGGAACTTCTGCGACTTGCAGTCTAGGAAGCTCCGGCCTTCAAGCGTGAATCGGCCGTCTCATTCGTCCGGCGCGGCAGGACGACGAGGGCGACCACTGCGCCCGCCACCGCGCCGACCAGGCCCACTGTCATGGCAATGGTCATCGCATCGGTGAAGGCCGCGCGGGCGGCCGCAGCGAAGTCCGGACCGAGCGCCAGCGTGCTTGCGATCGAGTCCCGGGCGGACTCCGGGACGGCGTCCGGCAGATTGGCCGAGTAGGCCGCTGCGAGCACGCTGCCGAGCACTGCGACGGACAGCGCGCCACCTGTCTGTTGGACGGTGTCGTTCATCGCTGAGCCAACGCCTCGGTATTCGGCCGGTACTGCCTGCATCAGGAGCGTGTACGCCGCCGGCCCGGCCAGACCGCCGCCGATACCCATCACCATCAGGCCGACGATCAGCAGACCGTAGCCAGTGGAGCCGGAGACCTGGGAGAGGATGGCGAACGCGCCGCCGATGACTGCGAGCCCGAGAGTGATCAGAGTCCGGTCGGCCAGCTTCTTACCCAGAGTGGCCCCGAGGACGTTGAAGACGGTTGCGGCCACGGCGTACGGGACCAGGGCCAGTCCGGCCTTCAGCGGGCTGTAGCCGAGCACAAACTGCAGGTACTGCGTCAGTGCGAGCATCAGACCGCCAGCGGTGAACGACAGCAGCACAATCGAGAAGCTGGTGCCGCTGAAGCGGCGGTCCTTGAACAGCGCCAGCGGGACCATCGGTTGCGGACTGTGCTTCTCCCACAGCGCGAAGCCGGTCAGGGCCAGTACGCCGATGGCCAGCCCGCCGAGCACGCGCGGAGACCCGAAACCGTCGACCGGGATCTCGATGATCGCCCAGACCACCGCACACATTCCGATGATCGACAGGACCGCCCCGACCGGGTCGATCCTGCGGGCCGGGCCGCGGGACTCCGGGATCAGCACCAGCGCTCCGATGATCGCAGCGATCGCGATCGGGACATTCAGCCAGAAGATCGAGCCCCACCAGAAGTGGTTGAGCAGAACGCCGCCAATGGTCGGACCGGCGACGACACCGACCATTGCGACCATCGACCAGCCGGCCATCGCCTTGCGCTGCTCATCCGGTGCGAACACCGTGAACAGCAGCGACAGCGTGCTTGGCATCAGCAGGGCGCCGCCGACGCCCATCAGGCCGCGGCAGGCGATCAGCTGCCAGGGCGTCTCAGCGAACGTCGCCAGCAGAGAGGCGATGCCGAACAGGACCAGCCCGATCAGCAGCAGCTTCCGCCGCCCGTAACGGTCGGACAGGCTGCCTGCGGTCAGCAGCAGCCCTGCGAAGGCCAGGATGTACGCATCGATCACCCACTGGATGTCGGCGGGAGTTGCCCCCAGATCGCGCATCAGCGACGGGATGGCCAGGTTGAGCACGGTGTTGTCGACCACCAGCACCAGCAGGCTCAGACAGAGGATCAGCAGGATCCACCAACGGCGCGGATGACCCGTCGCGGCAGTGGACGACTCGAACGGTGTACTAGTCACTCGAACACTGTACGACAAGCTCGCACAGTGTTCCAGTGCGGTTGTTAGGATGGCGCTCGTGAAGGAATCGATCTGGACCCGGCCGCCGAAGGCCGCCCCGGCGCGCGAGACGCTCACCCGGGAGCAGATCGTCCGCGCCGCGATGGAGACGCTGGACGCCGACGGCCTGGCCGGGCTGAGCATGCGCAAACTGGCCGCCAAACTCGACGCGGGCGCGACCAGCCTGTACTGGCACGTCCCGACCAAGGACGATCTGATCGACCTGCTGATCGACGAGGCCTGGGGTGAGGTCGACGTCCCCGATCCGGAGCTGGCCGGCTGGCGGAGCGGCCTGCTGCTCTACGCGCACAGCCTGCGGGCCGTCACGATGCGGCACCCCTGGCTGCCCGAGGTGATGTACACGCGGCCGAGCATGGGACCGCAGGCGATGGCGATGGGCTCACGCGGCCTGGCGCTGATCGACGCCGCCGGCTTCACCGGCCGCGACGCGGACTTCGCCCTCGGCGCCCTGATGTCCTACGTCCTCGGCAGCGCCGGCGGCGAGGTCGCCACCCGCCAGATGGCCGCCCGCGCGGGCCAGTCGATCGACGAGCTGGCCGGCGCTGTCTTCGAGCAGACCAACCTCCTGGCCGACGAGACCATGCGCGAGTCCGCCCGCCGCCGCGTCGACGGCGACGTCGAGGGCATGTTCTACGACTCCTTCACCTACGGCCTGGAGATCATCCTCGAAGGACTCCAGAGCCGCGCCGAACGCTGAGACTCAGCGGCCGCTCAAGAACTCCCGCGCCTCCCGCTGCAGGCTCTCCGGGGCCGAGCTCCAGGCGGGAGTCAGCATCAGCTCGCGCAGCTTGACCTCTTGCACTTCCCGCGGCGCATCCCGCAGCAGCCCCAGATGCGACCACACCAGCGTCAGCTCACCGGGCAGCTCCCAGTGCGCCGCGAACGACCCCGTCGGCTCCGGCTCCACCGTCGGCACCAACACCTCGTCCGCCTGCGCCGCCGGCTCGATCTCCACCAGCGTCAGCGCGAGGTGGTCGATCGCCGCCCGGAAGCCTTCTCGTACCGTCGCCACAGTCTGTGCGGTCGGCCGCTCACCGGCACTGAACAGCGTGAGCACCCAGCCCGACTCGCCAGTCCTGGCCAGATCCAGCACGATGGCGGTACCGCTGCCATCCGTCGCGCGCCGATGCGCCAGGCTCTGCGCAGCCCCAGGCCCCTCCTGCCGAGGCCCTTCCGTCAAGCCGAACCGCTCCCGCAGCCAATCCACCTGCTCCGCGGTGAGGTCGCCGTACGCGAGGGCACGCAACGCAGGCCAAAGCATTTGAAGTCCTTTCGTCGTGTGCACCTTAGTTGCTGACCGGGGCGACGGCACGTGGCTCAGGGGCGCGCGGGTAATCACACGGAGTAGTGCCTTCGTCAACCCTTTCGACAAGAACAGGGAGTGACGACCGGTGACACTCAGTTCTCGCGCGATGGTTCCTTCGTCATCAAACGAAGGAGATCTGTTCATGATCAAACGCTTCGCCACGATTGCCGCCGCGCTTGCTCTCGGCATTGCCGGAACCGGCCTCGCCGCGACGCAGGCCTGGGCAGGGAACGTGGACTCGCGGGGCTGCGTACGGGTCTATGTCGAGTACGAATCGATCAGCACGACGCAGCGTCGCCTGTTGTGGGCCGAGTCGACCAACGCATGCAGCTATTCCTGGTCCGGTCACTTCCAGACCGCGGAGGTCAACGGCCCCGACCGGGACCCGGCTCCGTCACACCGGGTGGACCTCAAGGGTCGCATCGTCAACAGAGGTGATTACTGCGTCCCGGGAGTCGCCTGGCGCAACGACGGCAACGGCAAGTTCTTCGAACTCGGACGGGTCTGCACCAAGGTCCTCTGACCTCGAGCCGACGGGGTGCCTGAGACGTCGCGAAGTCTCAGGCGCTCGGTCGTGCAGCCCGGTTATTGGCGGTGGGCGCGGGCGGAGGCGTAGAGGCAGATGGCGGCGGCGGTGGCCAGGTTGAGGGACTCGGCGCGGCCGTAGATGGGGACGCGGACGGAGTGGTCGACGAAGGCGTCGAAGCCGTCGGGGAGGCCGTGGGCTTCGTTGCCGAAGAGCCAGACGGTGGGTTTGGCGAGGGTGCCGTCGTCGATACAGGTGTCGAGGTCGGTGGTGCCGTAGCCGTCGGCGGCCAGGACCTGGAGGCCTTGGGCGCGCCAGGAGGTGGCGGCGGTGGCGAGGTCGGCGTCCACGGTGATCGGCAGGTGGAAGATGCTGCCGACGCTGGCCCGGACTGCCTTCGGGTTGTGCGGGTCGACGGATTCGGTCGACAGGACGACGGCGTCCGCGCCGGCCGCGTCCGCGGTCCGGATGAGGGTGCCGACGTTGCCGGGGTCGCGGACCTGGAAGCCGGCGGCGACCAGCCGGGCGGTCGGGCGGACGGCGGCGCTCAGCTCGACGTCGACGAGGGAGCAGACCGCGACGACGCCCTGGGAGGTGACCGTCTCGCTCAGCGCCTCGACGCCGGCCCGGTTGACCTCGAACCACGGGACGCCGGCCGCGGCGGCCAGGTCGAACAGGTCGCGATGGCGGGTCTCGACGCCCGGTTCGGCGTACACCTCGAGAACCAGCTCGCGGTGCTCGAGCGCCTCGCGGACGGCCTGCGGCCCTTCGACCAGGAAGCGGCCGGTCTTGCGGCGGAACGCGCGAGTGGCGAGCCGCCGGGCCTGCTTGATCCGCACGGACTGTGCGGTCAGCAGACCAGGGCTCGCCACTCGGGTGCTACTCAGAGAACCGGTACGGCTCAGGCCGCGCTGGAGGGCGCGTTGACGTCGGCCGGCAGGGCGGCCTTGGCCACCTGCACCAGCGCGGAGAACGCCGCCGGGTCGTTGACGGCGAGGTCGGCGAGGATCTTGCGGTCCACCTCGACCTCGGCCAGGCGCAGACCCTGGATGAACCGGTTGTAGGTCAGGTCCTCGGCGCGGACCGCAGCGTTGATGCGCTGGATCCACAGCTTGCGGAAGTCGCCCTTGCGCGCCTTGCGGTCACGGTAGGCGTAGACGAGCGAGTGGGTGACCTGCTCCTTGGCCTTGCGGTACAGCCGCGAGCGCTGACCGCGGTAGCCGCTGGCCTGCTCGAGTACGACCCGGCGCTTCTTGTGGGCGTTGACTGCCCGCTTCACGCGTGCCATGAGGTGTTACTCCTTGATTCTGCGCCGCGGCCGGTGGACCGGCGCGACGGTGATGTTCGGGGGAAGGGCCTGGCGGATCGACCCGGGAGGCGGGAGCCTCAGATGCCGAGAAGCTTCTTGGCCTTCTTCACGTACGACGGAGCAACCTCGGTCGTCCCGCTCAGCTTGCGCTTGCGCTTGGACGACTTCGCCTCGGCGAGGTGCCGGACGCCGGTCTGCTCGCGACGCAGCTTGCCCGAACCCGTGACCCGGATCCGCTTCTTCGTCCCCGAGTGGGTCTTCATCTTCGGCATGGCTATGAACTCCTGTTGATCTTTCGTTGACTCGAACTCGGTGCTGGTGCTCCGGCGCGAACCGGAGCAACCGTCACTCCGGGTCGAGGTTGTCTGCCGGCCCCTTGGGCTTCTTGACGGCCCCGGCGGCGCGCTCGGCCTCGTGCGCCTGAACCTGCTCGGCGCGCTCGGCGCGCTCCGCCTCCAGCTCGGCTTCACGCTCGGCCTGCTTCGCGGCCTTGTCGGCCTCCACGTCCACGCGCGCCTCGGACTTCTTCTTGTGCGGCCCGAGCACCATGATCATGTTCCGGCCGTCCTGGCGGGCGTTCGACTCCACGAAGCCGAGCTCGCTGACGTCCTCGGCCAGCCGCTGCAGGAGCCGGAAGCCGAGCTCCGGGCGCGACTGCTCGCGACCGCGGAACATGATGGTGATCTTGACCTTGTCCCCGGCTCGCAGGAAGCGGACGACGTGACCCTTCTTGGTCTCGTAGTCGTGCGGGTCGATCTTCGGCCGCAGCTTCATCTCTTTGATGACGGTGTTGGTCTGGTTCCGGCGGGACTCGCGCGCCTTCTGCGCGGTCTCGTACTTGTACTTGCCGAAATCCATCAGCTTGCAGACCGGCGGGCGTGCCGTGGCCGCAACCTCGACCAGGTCGAGATCGGCTTCCTGAGCCAGCCGAAGGGCGTCCTCGATCCGGACGATGCCGACCTGCTCACCGTTCGGTCCGACCAGCCGCACCTCGGGAACGCGGATGCGCTCGTTGACGCGCAGTTCAGTGGTGATGGGTCCTCCTGGGTTGTTCTCTGTGTCGAGTGCCACCTGTCGCCGGGAGACTCCGGAAACGACGAAGGCCCTCGTGCGATGTCACACGAAGGCCCAATTCCCTGATCCCCGGCGGCCCAACCCTGGCGGGACGGTACGCCGTACGATCGCCGCGGCGCCCGGAGCGGAACTCCGGAACCTCGGCGTGACCGGGAACCCGCCGACTCTGCATCGACTGGGTGGGAGGTGGCCCTCCGCTTGGATCCAACCACCGGCGCTCCTCGGGTATTCCACCCAGGGGGCACCGCTGGACCGGATCGGTCGCCATGTAAGAGTAACAGCATGAGCGACCAACTCTCCACTCCGCAGTCCGGACCGACTCCTTCGCGCGATATCGCCGAGGTTCCGAGCGTGGAGATCATCTCGACCGCGGCCCTGCACCTGCTCAGCGCGGCCGCCGTCAATCTCGGCCTGGCCGAGGACCTGCCCGAACACCGCGACCTCGACGAGGCCCGCTCGCTGATCGACGCCCTCGCCGGTCTGCTCGACGCGGCCGCCCCCTCCCTCGGCCACCACCACGCCGCGCCGCTCAAGGACGGACTGCGCTCGGTGCAGCTCGCCTTCCGGGAGGCGTCGTCCATCCCGGACGAGCCGGGCCAAGGCCCCGGCGAGAAGTACACCGGGGCCGTCTATCCGGCCACGAAGGCCCACTGAGCTCAGACGCGCGCAGCAAGGCCGGTACGGAGTAGCAGCGTCACCAGCTCGACACCTTGCGCCGCCGGCAGGTCGAGGGACGCCGCCGTCCACGGTGTCGTGGAGTCGGCAGCAAGTAGGTCGGCGACGACCTGTGCCGGAGCGTCTTCGAACTCGACGATGGAGTCGCCGAGGTGGACCCGCAGGTTGCCGTTGGACAGCCAGTCGACTCCGGCAGCCGCTTCGGCCACCGTACGGACCTGCGTCTCCGCGGTCGGTGCCAGCAGGAAGTTGTCGAGCGGACGGCGGGCTGATTCCAGCGAGAAGCGCCGGTAGGTATCGGCCAGCTCGGAGTTGTCCGCCGGCTGCTCGGACAGGGCCGTGAAGTGTTCCGCCAGCAGTTTGGCCGTAGCCGCCAGCGCCTCACCGCGCAGCTCGGCGGACCGGCCGAACCCCCACGGCAGCTCAGCCCGGAAGGCCCGCTCGCCACCTAGCGCGCGGACGAGCTCAGCCGCCAGGAAGTACGGCGTCAGCGTTGGGAACGAGAAGCTGACGTGCAGCGAGTGCTCATTGGTCGCGAAGCCGTTGTGAATCCATCCGCGCGGGATCCACAGGCTGTCCCCCGGCTGAAGCGTCACTTCGAGGTACGGCGTACCGGTGCGCAGCCGGGCCCACTCCGCCTCGGTCACCTTCGAACCGTCCCAGGGCTGGTGCTCCAGCGGGTCGTTGTAGACCGGCGCGTGCAGCTGCCAGGTCTTGCTCCCGGCCGTCTGGACGATCAGCACGGAGTGGGTGTCGTAGTGATGCGCGAAGCCCTGGCTACCGGACGGCGTCAGGTAGGCGTTCGCACTGATCGGCAGACCGGTCTCGTGGCTGAGCCGCCGGCAGAGGTCCCCGATCGGCTTCCAGGTGCGATGCAGTGACTCCAGCACGGTCGTCGCACCGGCGCCGATGTACGCCGAAACCTTCGTCGAGCGCACGACGTCGGAAAAGCCGGGCTGGATCGGCTGCCCGGCCCAGGTGTACGCCGACTGGGCCACCCGCTTCCCGTCATTGACCAGACTCACCATCTGGCGCTGCAGCGAGCCGTGGTCGAGCAGCTCACTCACTGCGGCCAGACCGAAGTCCAGCGAGGACGAGTCCCGCCAGGTGACGGCTTCGGTCGGCGGCTGCGCCAGGAAGTCGGCGGCATCCGGGATCAGACTGGACAGAGCTTCAGTACGCATGACGAGACTCCTCTGGCACGAGCGGGCGGGAGGCCACCGGTTCCGGTGACAGTTGGGCCCGAACAGGCCGGGCCAAGGTGAACAGGACGCATCCGGCCAACGCGACGGCCATCACGCCGTACGCCGGGCCTGGTCCGTGGTACTGCAGCAGCCAGCCCATGACGATCGTGCTGACCGGGTAGAACAGTGAGCCGACCAGCGTCATCGTGCTCTGGGCGCGAGCCATCATCGAGTCGTCCACGACGTGGTAGACCTCGGCCGTCATAGCGATGATCAGCACTGGTGCGGTGGCGCCCAGCAGGGCCAGCGCGGCAACCACGACCGGCATCGACGGTACGACGGCGACTGCGGTGACCGCTCCGGCAACCACCAGCCCACCGAGTACGACGGCCCGGAACGCGCCGGTCGCCACCAACCGCGGTGCGACCAATGAGCCGAGCAGCGCGCCCGCTGCGGTGACTGCGGACATCGCACCGATGACTGCGGCCGGCGTCTTGAGACCGACGAGCATCGGGACCATTCCGAAGAACGCGGCGGCGGTGGCGAAGTTCAGGACTGCGGACCAGAGCGTCAAGGTCCGCAGGAACGGCTGCGTGAACACGTACCGCAGTCCTGACCACATGTCGGTCGTGAGTCGTTCCTGGGTGACATGACGGCCGCCGAGACCAGCTGTGATCCGAACGACCAGGTAGGTGCAGAAGAGGAAAGTGACCGCGTTGACCGCGAACGGGATCCAGTGCGCGACGGCGTACAGCCCACCGCCGACCGCAGGGCCGATCAGACTGGCGGCGTACGAGCGGGACTCGTTCAACGACACCGCTTTGGTGATGTCGTCCGGGCGCACCAGATGCCGCAGCGCGGCAGCCAGCGACGGGTTGTAGATCGAGCTGACCAGTCCGTCGACCACTCCGACGACCGCCAACGGCCAGACCGATCCGCCGCCGGTAAAGATCACCACGGCCAGCACTGCCCAAAGCACCGCGCGCAGCAGGTCAACAACGATCATGACCATCCGCCGGTCCCACCGGTCGGCCAGAGCGCCGGCGGGCAGCCGAGCGACGTTCAGCACGATCAGGCGAACCGTCAGCAGCGCACCGGCCCACAGCGCGGACCCGGTCAGATCCAGAACCAGCAGTGGGATACACACGTCGCTGACCCGCGCACCCAACGCCGTGAGCGCCTGGCCCCACCAGAACCGGCTGAAGTCCCGGTTGTCGCGCAGCAGCGCGGTCCGCCCGCTCATGCCGCGGCCAGAGTCCGCCACTGGGCAGCAATCACCGCAGCGGTCCGCACGGGTGCCGGCATCGCCTTACTGGGCTCGAACTCACCGCTCCAGAGCGTGAGTACTTCGGTGTCCTCGGGGGAGACCACTACGACGTCCTGCTCGCGTAGTGAGCGCACAGCCTGTTGGGTCGTGCGCGCCTGCCACATCCGCGGATTCATATGCGGGAACACGATCCGCGGCGCCGGAGTGGCCAGCATCGCGGTCAGCGCCGGTGACGACGCCAGACCGAGCGCAGCCGAGACGAGGAAGTTCGCTGAGCACGGTGCGACCACGAACAGCTTGGCCTGGTTGGCGAACGCGACCGGATTCACCACCGGACCGCCGGGCTCGATCACCTCATCAGCGATCAGCGCTACCGCCGACGGCTGGACAAAGGTCAGAGCCGAGTGCGTCAGCATCACTGCGAGCGGACCGCTCACCTCACGCCGCCAGTGCGCCAGATGCGACGGCAGATCCAGTGCGGCGCTCGCACCGGTGCAGACGACGGCCAGACGATCACCCGGCATGGCTCAACACCCCCGCGGGCTGACCGAAGCGGACGTCGAGCGTCGCGCCACCGTTCTGAACCCGGTGCAGCGTCATGGCCACCCCCGCGCTGCCGGAAGCCACATCACAGCTCTGCCGCATCAGACCGTCCCCGGGGAACCCTGTCCCGCTGGAATCGACGCAGCGCAGCGAGACGATCTGATCGACCAGCCGAGCGATGGTCGCGTCCACGGTCTCCGCGTCCGCGGGCAGTGCGGCCTTGGCGTCGAGCAGGAACTCGATCAGACCGCTCATCCCGGCGAAGTAGCCCGGATTCACCGAGAACGGCATTCCGACGCCACGGACGATCGACCAGAGCGGATCGACCAGCGTCTCGTCGCCGGTCAGGCGGAGGTGATGCGCGACCGCGATCCCGACTCCCGAGCCACCGCGGACGACGTACGGCTCGAACGCCGACGTACCGACGTACGCGCCGAAGCCGGTACCGCCGTTGGCGCGCGGGCGAGCGTGCGCCAGATCGAAGCCGAGCGCACGCCGTCCCATCCGGACCAGGAAGGAGTCGCCGACTGCGACTCCCAGCTCGGTCAGGTACGTCGAGATGCCGGCCGAGCCGTGCAGGAAGCCGAGCGGGTGCGGGTCGGCCTGCGGCCACCACAGCCCGGTGCCGTCGTCCGAAGCGCGGTCGATCAGCCGGTCCGCAATCACGCGGGACTGTTCGAGGTAGTCGGCGTAGCCGGTGAGTCGGTAGGCGTGCAGCAGGGCGACGCCGACGCCGGCGAGGCCGGTACCGAGTCCACCGCGCTTGTCACCGGTGAGGGCCTCATCGGTGGCGCTTACGAGCAGACCGCGATCGTCCTGGCCCAGCTCGAGCAGTGCGAGTCCGATGCCCGCGCGTCCGACGTACAGACCCATCGGCAGCGGCCGACCCTCGTCGAGCCGGTCGGTGAGCCAGCTGGTCAGCGCTGGGTCGACCGAGCCGTCCAGCACTTTCAGCGCCCGCAGGACGCCGGCTGCACCGTACGCGAGCGAGAGCGTGTTGCTCTGGAACTGCTCCGGGTGCCCGGGGAACAACCGATCCCGGCGCTCCGGCGTCGCTGCGGCGCGCAAACCACGCAGGACGTCGGGCACCAAGGAGTCGGTCGCCCCGTCGCCGGACGGCAAGCCCAACCGAGAGGGCAGGTCGCCGAGCGGCAGATCGAGCTGGCGAGCGGTCACAGCGAGAGCCCGGCTGAACACCTCAGGGCGGAAGGCGAGCAGGGCGTTGCGTGGCATGACCGTGGCAGCCTCGATCGCGTCGACGCCGTACGCGAGGTAGGCCGCGTCATCGGCCCACGCCGCCGTCCCGGGCTCCGGTGCGAACCCGCTGGTCCGCGGGTACTGCGCCGGGTCCGAGCCGACCGGACGGCAGGCTTCGAAGTCCACCAGCCGCACGGTGTCGTCGTCGTCGATCATGATGTTCGTGAGCGAGACATCGGAGTACACGATGCCGTGCTCCAGACAGGTGGTCAGTGCGGTCCGGATCTGCTGCAGGATCGCCTGTGCGCGTGCCGGGTACGTAGCGTCCGCTTTGCCGGTCGCGAAGGGGTGATTGCGGGACAGCCAGACCTGCATAGTGATGCCGGGAACCTTGGACTGGACCAAGAAGGTGTGCTCCCAGACAGTGGCGATCTCGACGCCGTCCGGCGCGACACCGGTGCCTGCGAGCGCCTGCAGGTAGTCGTACTCGCGCTGCAACCGCTCCGGGGCATCGGAGCCGTCCGGCGCGAAAGCCGTGTGCGGCCGCGCTTCCTTGAGCACGTACTCCGCACCGTCCGGACCGGCGGCAAGATACACCCCACCAGCCGGCGAGTGCCGCAATACAGAGGTCACCTTGTAGCGCTTGAACAAGCCACTCGGGTCGTCGCTCACCGCTGGCCGATAGAACGGGTCCTCCGAGACCCACGACGGCAGTGTGAACGTCGGCGTCCGGGAGTCGTTCCACGGTTTGCCGTCTGGACCGGTGACGACGCTGATCGGGTAGCCGTCGTCGTCGACACCAGGCGGCTTGCGGAAGGTGCCGTAGCGGTACTGCACCACTCCGCTGCCCGGGTACCGGCGGTCCGTCAGTACATGTGCGCCCTGCAGGTCAGCGAGCCTGGCAGTGAGCCGGTCCGCGAGCGAGCGGGCATGGTCGGCAGAGAGCGGGTAGACAGTCACCGCCTTGCCGGCGCCGCCGCGCGTCCACCAGCGGCTGAGCTGCGCCAGCCCGAGCTCAGGTGAGCGGATGACCTTGAAGCTGAACGAGTCGGCCAGGTACTCGTCGATCACCGCGTTCATCAGCGTGGCCAGGTCGTCCGGCCGCGCGGAGAGGTGCAGCTTCCAGCCGTACTCCGGCAGCTCTTCCAGCGGCCGGTCGAGGCAGCGGGCCCAGATGCCGACGCCGTCGAGGACGGCCGCCCGGTCGCCCACGCGCTCGCGCAGCAGCTCCAGGAACGCGCCCGGCTCCGAGGACCGCTCGACGCGGTCGTAATACTGCGGGTCACTGATCGTATAGGCCCGGAACGAGTCGATCATCTGCACTCCCACCCTCGAGGACGACATGCGAAAGGGGGCCTGGGCCAATCGGCACAGGCCCCCCTTGAGTAGCGAAAATCAGCAGTTGTAGCTGACGCCGCTGCCGTCCGTGTGCAGCACCGGACCGGTGACCTCGTCCTCGGACAGGATCTGCAGGTCGAGAACCTCAGCCATGATTTTCTCCTTCGGGGTGGTGGGCGGTTGGGCCGGTCGGCCTTCCCGATGACCAGAAGTCAACCCTGGGTAGCCACTCCCCCACATGGGGTACGCACCCCCAAATTCCCGACCCCCGCACCTACCGACCGACCGGCGGCGGAATCTGGGTGCCGAACACCCATTTACGGCCAATCGATGCTGAGGTACTGCGTTTCGGAGTACTCGCGCAGGCCGTCCCGGGCGCCCTCCCGGCCGAGCCCGCTCTGCTTGACGCCGCCGAACGGCGCCGAGGGATCCGAGACCAGACCGCGGTTCACGCCGACCATCCCGACATCGAGTGCCTCACCGATCCGGATCGCCCGCTGCAGCTCACCGGCGTACACGTAACCGGCCAGCCCGTACTCCGTGTCGTTGACCCGGGCAACCAGCTCGGCATCGTCGGACCAGGTCGCGATCGCGGCGACCGGGCCGAAGATCTCCTCGGCGAACAGCTCCGAGTCGTCGGCCACATCGCGCAGCACGGTCGGCGGGTAGAAGTAGCCGGCCGCGGCCGGAATCGCTGCCTGGTGGGTGATTCGGGCCCCGCCGGCCACCGCCGCGTCGACCACACGGGCGACCCGGGCGACCGCCGTCCCGGAGATCAGCGGGCCGATCTGGGCGCCGTCCGTATAGGGGCCGACGGCAAGTTTCTCGACCGCGCGCCCGAACAGCTCGGTGAAGCGATCGGCCACGGACTCATGGACGTAGAACCGGTTCGCCGCCGTACAAGCCTGACCGCCGTTGCGGAACTTCGCGATCATCGCCCCGGCGACGGCCTGCTCCAGATCGGCGTCCTCGGTGACCACGAACGGCGCGTTCCCGCCCAGCTCCATCGCCGTCACGACCACCCGATCGGCCGCCTGCCGCAGCAGCGTCTTACCGACCGCGGTCGACCCAGTGAACGACAGCACCCGCACCCGCGAGTCCGCCAACCACGTCGACACCACCCCAGCCGCGTCCGTCGTCGGCACCACTGTCAGGACGCCGTCCGGTACGCCGGCCTCGGTCATTAGCCGGGCAATCGCCAGCGCGGTCAACGGCGTCTCGGCGGCCGGTTTGAGCACCGCCGTACAGCCCGCGGCGAGCGCCGGGGCAATCTTGCGGGTCGCCATCGCGGCCGGGAAGTTCCACGGCGTGACGAGCGCCGCGACACCGATCGGTTTGTGCGTGACGACGGTCCGAACGCCGCCCGCCGGGGCCGAGCCGTAATCGCCACCGGGCCGGACCGCCTCCTCGGCGTACCAGCGGAAGAACTCCGCGGCGTACGTGACCTCGGCCAGCGCATCCGCCTCCGACTTGCCGTTCTCGGCGCTGATCAGCGCGGCCAGCGACGTCCGGTCCCGGTGCATCAGCTCGAACACCTTGTGCAGCAGCACGGAACGCGCGCGGGGCGCCGTCCGGGACCAGCCCGGGAAGGCCGCGGCCGCCGCGTCCACTGCCACGCGCGCGTCCGCCGTCGTACCGTCGGCAACCTCGCCGATCACGGTCAGGTCGGCCGGGTCCTCGACCTTGAAGTGGCTCACGACAGGCCTCCGACCACGATGTCGAGCGCCTCGACGAGCAGCTCGTCGCTGATCGTCAACGGCGGCAGGAAGCGCAGGACGTTCCCGTAGGTGCCGCAGGTCAGCACGATCACGCCCTGCTGATGCGCCGCCGCGGCCACAGCCTTCGCCAGCTCCGGCGCCGGTACATCGGATCCCGGCTGGACCAGCTCGACCGCGATCATCGCGCCGCGGCCGCGGATGTCGCCGATCCGGTCGTCCTCGGCCTGCGCCTTCTGGAGCCGGGCCTTGATCAGCTCCTCGATCCGCCGCGCGCGCTCGACAAGGCCGTCGGCCTCGATCGTCTCGATCGCCGCGAGCGCGGCCGCGCAGGCGAGCGGGTTACCGCCGTACGTACCGCCGAGGCCACCGACCTGCGGCGCGTCCATGATCTCGGCGCGGCCAGTCACCGCCGACAGCGGCAGGCCGCCCGCGATCCCCTTCGCGGTCGCGACCAGATCCGGGACGACGCCTTCGCGGTCGCACGCGAACAGATCGCCCGTCCGCGCGAACCCGCTCTGCACCTCGTCGGCCACGAACACCGCGCCGTTCGCCCGGCACCACTCGGCCAGCGCCGGCAGGAACCCGGGCGCCGGCTCGACGAACCCGCCCTCGCCCTGGATCGGCTCGATCACCACGGCGGCCACCTCGGTACCGCCGACCTGCTTCTCGATCACGTCCAGCGCCCGGGCCGCGGCCTCCGCGCCGGTCAGCCCGCCGTCCCGGTAGGGGTACGAGACCGGCGCGCGATAGACCTCGGCCGCGAACGGGCCGAAGCCCTTCTTGTACGGCTGGTTCTTGGCGGTCATCGCCAGGGTCAGGTTGGTGCGGCCGTGATAGGCGTGGTCGAAGACGACGACGGCTTGGCGGCCGGTGTAGGTCCGGGCGATCTTGACGGCGTTCTCGACCGCCTCGGCGCCGGAGTTGAACAGCGCCGTCCGCTTCTCGTGGTCGCCCGGAGTCAGCCGGTTCAGAGCCTCGGCGACGGCGACGTACCCCTCGTACGGCGTGACCATGAAGCACGTGTGCGTGAAGGAATCCAGCTGCTCGCGGACGGCGGCCACGACCCGCGGCGCCCGCGCGCCGACGCTGGTGACGGCGATCCCGGAGCCGAGATCGATCAACTGGTTGCCATCGGCATCGACCACGACGCCGCCGTCCGCGGCGACCGCGAAGACCGGCATGATCGCGCCCACCCCGCCGGCCACGGCCGCCTGTTTGCGGGCCATCAGCGCGGCGGAGCGCGGCCCGGGAATCGCTGTCGTCAGGATGCGTCGCTGTTCGATCGTCATCTCTTCAGTCTTCGAGGCGCGATCTATGCTGTCCAATACTTGTTTCGCACCTGAGGCATGCCTGGGAGGCATCGATGGAACTGCGCACGCTGCGGTACTTCGTGCAGACGGTCGATGCGGGCACCGTCACCGCCGCGGCCGACCGGCTGCACGTCACCCAGCCCGGTCTGTCCAGGCAGCTCCGCCAGCTCGAACAAGAGCTCGGCGTCGACCTCTTCCACCGTGGCGGCCGCCTCACCCCGACCCGCGCCGGGCAGGCCCTGCTCCCCCTCGCCCGCGAAGTCCTCGAGCGCGCCGACGCCCTCCGGGTCGCCGCTACCTACCAGGCCCAGGGCCGCCTCGACCGGCTGACGATCGGCGCTCCGCTGACCACCCTCCGGGACGTCGTCGCCCCCTTCATCACCACCCTGGACTCCGACGACCCAATCCCCGAGGCGTTCCAAGCCGACGGCCGAACCGCACCGGACATTCTCGGCGGCGGTGCCGATCTGGCTGTCACAAGCTTCCCGACCCGGGCGCCGTACGAGAGCCGGCCCCTGGCCGAGCTACCGGTCTGGGCCTGTGTGCCGTCCACGCACCGCTGGGCGAAACGAGCCCGCCTCCGACTCGCCGAGCTCGTCGGCGACCCCGCTCGGCTCATCCTGCCGCCGGACACCTTCACGTCGCGGATCTCACTGGACGCCGCCCTCCGGCGCGAGGGCCGCTCGTACGCCGACCCGATCGAGGCCGCCGACGGCACCGTCGCCCAAGCGCTCGCCGCCGCGGGGCGCGGGGTCGCGGTGGTCTCGGATGATCCGCAGTTCGGGCTGCGCGCGCTGCCGATCCACACCGACGACGGCAAGCTCTCCGTCCGCCTGATCACCGCCTGGGACAGCCGCCACCCGGCCCGTGCGGCCCTCGCCGCCATCGCCGACCGGCTCAGCCACTTCGTCGCGCAGCGCTACGGCGACGCCAAGGACATGACGTAGTCGTCTACGTATACCCGCCATCACGCCTGCCGGAGGAGGCGGCGGCCGCGATCCGGCCACCACCTCCTGTCGTTACCGACGCTAACCCTTGACTGCGCCCTCCTCGACACCCTTGAAGAAGAAGCGCTGCAGGGTGGCGAAGACGATCACGATCGGGATGAAGGCGATCATGGTGCCGGCGGCGATCAGGCGCGGGTTGTTGCTGAAGGTGCCGGACAGGTACTGCAGGCCGACGGTCAGCGTGTACTTGTCGGGGTCGGTGAGCACGATCAGCGGCCAGAGGAAGTCGTCCCAGGCGCCGATGAACGCGAAGATCGCGACCACGCTGATGGTCCCGCGGACCGACGGCAGGCCGATGTAGACGAATCGCTGCCAGGCGTTCGCGCCGTCGACGATCGCGGCCTGGTCGACCTCGATCGGCAGCGAGCGGAAGGCGTTGTACATCAGCAGCACGTTCAGCGCGCCGATCATGCCGGGCAGGGCGACGCCGAACAGCGTGTTCGCCAGGCCGAACTCCCGAACCGTCACGTACTGCGAGATGATCGTGACCTCACCGGGCAGGACGAGCGTGGCCAGGAACAGCCCGAGCACCAGCTTGCGGCCCTTGAACTGCAGCCGCGAGATCGCGAACCCGGCCAGCGACGCGCCGATCACGTTGCCGCCGACAACCAGTACGGCGACGAACAGCGAGTTGCGCGCGTAGTCCCATACCGGGATGGTGTCGGCCACGGCCTTGTAGTGGTCGAACGTCGGCTGCCCCGGGAGCAACCGCGGGATCCGGGTGTAGATGTCCTCGCCGGAGCCCTTCAGCGAGGTCGACAACTGCCACAGGAACGGGCCGATCGTGATCAGCAGCACGAACAGCAGCAGGACGTAGCGGGCGACCTTCTCCCGCGGGGAGATCGTGTTGAACCCGAAGGTCCCGCTCCGGCGCCGGCGCTTCGGCGCGTCCGGCAGAGCGACCGGCCGGGCCGGATCGGTCACGGTGGTCACGAGGCCCCCTGACGGTTGAGGCGCGCGAGCACCAGCATCGGTACGACGGTGACGAAGAACAGCACGATCGACAGCGCCGAGGCGTAGCCGAGGTTGCCCTCGAAACCCTGGCTGTACTGCTGGATCAGCATCACGACCGAGTTGTCGCGACCGCCCGGGCCGCCCTTGCCGCCGCTCAGGATGAACAGCTCGGAGAACACCCGCAGCGCCGAGACCGAGATCAGGATCGAGATCAGGATCATCGTGCCGCGGACGCCGGGGACCGTGATGTGCACGAACCGGCGCATCGGCCCGGCGCCGTCCACCGCCGCGGCCTCGTGCAGCTCACGCCCGACGTTCCCGAGGGCGGCCAGGTAGATGATCATGTAGTAACCGAGCCCCTTCCAGATCGTCAGGCTGATTGCGCTCAGCAACAACAGCCACTGGTCGGACAGGAACGGCAGCGGCCCGGAGATCACGCCGAGTTTCTCGGCCAGGCCGTTGACCAGGCCGCGATCGTCCAGGATCCACTGCCAGATCAGCGCCACGACGACCGCTGAGGCGACCACCGGGGTGTAGAACGCCGTCCGGAAGAACGTGATCCCGGGCAGCTTCTTCTCCACCAGGACGGCGAGCAGCAGCGGCAGCACGGTCAGGAACGGCAGGCAGACGACCATGTAGATCACGCTGTTCAGCAACGCCCAGCGCAGCTGCTCGTCCTGCAGCAGGGTCTCGAAGTTCTTCAGCCCGACGAACGTGCCGCCGCCGAGCGGTTTGGCGTTCGTGAACGACAGGATGACGGTGTTGATCGACGGCCACAGGTTGAAGACCAGCAACCACGTGAGTGCTGGGACGACCAGCACCCACGGGGTGAACCAACGCTGGTGACGCATCACTGGGTGAGCAGCTGGTTGGCCTTGGCGACGGCCGCGTCCAGAGCTGCCTGCGAGCTGATCTTGCCCGAGATCGCGAGCGAGATCTGCTGCCCGATGAAGTCGTTGGTGGCGCCGCTGATGACCGCCGGGGTGAGCGACTTCGCCTTGGCCAGCGACTCGAACGCGAGCACCTTCGCGTCACTTTCCGGCGTCCCGTCGGACTTCGAGAAGTACGGGTCGGACGCCGAGGCCTTGGTGGAGGGGAAGATGTTGACGATCTTCGCGAACGCGGCCTGGTTCTCGGCACTCGTCACGAACCGGGCCAGCGCGATCGCGGCCGCCTGGTTCTTGGTCTTGGCCGAGACCGACAGGCCCTGCACGTACAGCGGCGGGGTGTCGAGGGCCGGCGACGGGACGATCTTGCCCTTCAGCGACGGGTTGTCCTTGGTGAAGTCCTGGATGGCGTTCCCGCCGCCGGTGGTCCAGGCGACCTTGGACTGGGTGAAGAGCTTGGAGTTGCCCAGGTACTCCTGGGTCAGGATGTCGCGCGGCAGGTAACCCGCCTTGTAGGCCTCGCGGTACTTGTCCAGCAGCGCGGCGGCCTCGGGGGTGTTGAAGGTGAACTTCTTGCCGTCCTCGGACAGGATCTGGACGCCGGCGTTGGTGAAGTCCCCGATCCCGGGCAGCCGGCTCATCAGGTATTCCTTGCCGCCGGTCTTGTCGTGCATCACCTTGGCGGCGGCGAACAGCTCGTCGAAGGTCTTCGGCGGGTTCTTCACGTCCAGACCGGCCGCTGCGAACTTGTCCGCGTTCCAGTAGTCGATGTCGGTGTTCAGGTACCACGGGTAGCCGAACGTCCCGTCCAGGCCCTGGTACTGATACGCCTGGACGCCGCCCTCGACGTACTCGTCCTTGATCTTCGGGTCGGCCGCGCCGACGTCCAGCAGCAGGTTCTGCTTGGCCAGCGGGAGCGCGAAGTCCGGCGGCAGGTTGGTAACGTCGGGCAGCTGCCCGGCCGACGCCTGGCTCAGCACCTTCTTGTCGTACCCGTCCCCCGGCTGGTCCAGCCAGGTCACCTTCGTCCCCGGGTACTTCGCCTCGAACGCCTTGATGACGCCCTCGACGTACGTGGTGAACTTCGGCTTCAGGGCCCAGGTCTGCAGCGAGACCTCGCCGGTCACCTGGGCATCCGCGCCGACGGTCGGCTTCGCGCCGCCGCTGCCGGAATCATCGGAAGAGCCGAGGCCGCAGCCGGCCAGGGTGAGAGCCGAGGCGGCGAGCAACGCCACCAGCGCCGAACGGCGTCTACGCATGGGGATTCTCCAGGGTTTGATAAACCGGTATAGCTCCCGAACTATTCACATCGTAGAATCCGCTGTCAAGGGTGAGGGAGGTTCCGTGGCCAGACCGACGATTGCGGATATCGCGCAGCGGGCAGGCGTGTCCAAGGGCGCGGTGTCGTTCGCGCTGAACGGGCGGCCGGGGGTCAGCGACGCGACGCGGGAGCGGATCCTGCGGATCGCCGAGGACATGAGCTGGCGGCCGCACAGCGCCGCGCGGGCGCTGGGGGCCTCCCGGGTGGACTCCGTGGGGATGGTGATCGCCCGCCCGGCGCGCACGCTCGGGGTCGAGCCGTTCTTCGCCCATCTGCTGTCGGGCGTGCAGTCGGGCCTGTCGGCGGAGTCCATCTCGCTGCAGCTGCTGATCGTGGAGGACGCCGAGGCGGAGGTCGAGGTGTACCGGCGCTGGGCCTCCGAACACCGGGTGGACGGCGTCATCCTGGTCGACCTGACCGTGCGGGACCCGCGGATCGACGCGCTCAAGGAGCTCGAGCTGCCGGCCGTGGTGATCGGCGGCCGCGGCGGCAAGGGCGCGCTCGCCTCGGTCTGGGCCGACGACCGGGACGCGATGCTGACCATCGTCGAGTACCTGGCCGCGCTCGGCCACCGCCGGATCGCGCACGTCGCCGGTACGCCGATCTTCCAGCACACCCAGCGCCGGATCCGCGCCGTCCGGGACGCGGCGCCCCGCCTCGGCCTGCTGGAGGCGCCGTCGCTGACCACCGACTTCAGCGACGCCGAGGGCGCCGCGACCACCCGCCGGCTGCTCGCCCAGGCCGACCGCCCGACCGCGATCGTGTACGACAGCGACGTGATGGCCGTCGCCGGGCTCGGCGTCGCGATGGAGATGGGCGTCTCCGTCCCCGGCGACCTGTCGATCGTCGCCTTCGACGACTCGATCCTGACCCAGCTGATGCATCCGGCGCTGACCGCGATGTCGCGGGACACCTTCGACTTCGGGCGGCAGGCGGCCGAAGTCCTGCTTGAGGTGATCGCGAACCCGGACGCCGTGGTCAACCGGCGGACCGCCGACCCGGTCCTCACCGTCCGCGAGTCGACCGCGCCGCCGGCCTGATCGCCTGGTTGCCCCCAGGGGCTAAACCGTTTTAGCATGCGGATCATGCCCACAGAACCCCGCTTCGGCGCGAACTACGTCCCTTCGAACGGCTGGTTCTACAGCTGGCTCGACCACGACGGCGACGCCGTCCGGCGGGACTTCGCGGACCTGGCGTCGATCGGGCTCGACCACGTCCGGGTCTTCCCGGTCTGGCCGTGGATCCAGCCGAACCGGGCGATCATCCGGCAGCGCGCGATCGACGACCTGCTGGACACGATCGACGCCGCGGCCGAACACGGGCTGACGGTCGCGGTCGACCTGATCCAGGGGCATCTGTCGAGTTTCGACTTCCTGCCGTCGTGGGTGCTGACCTGGCACAAGACCAGCGTCTTCGAGGATCCGACCGTCCGCGACGGGCTGACGGCGTACGTCGACACCGTGGCGCGCGCGGTCGCGGAGAAGCCGAACCTGTTCGCGATCACCCTCGGCAACGAGGTGAACAACCTCTGGCCGGACAGCCCGACCAGCTTCGCGGCCTCGACGTCCTGGGCGCAGGAGCTGCTGGGCACGGTCAAGAAGGCCGCGCCCGACGTCCTCGCGCTGCACTCGGTCTTCGACGACGCCTGGTACAAGGCGGATCACCCCTTCCACCCGACCGACGCGGTGGATCTGGGTGACCTCAGCACGGTCCACTCCTGGGTGTTCAACGGGGTCTCACGAGTGGACGGGCCGCTGGGTCCGGCGACGCTCAGCCATGCCGACTATCTGGTCGAGCTCGCGGCTGCGACGTCGCTGGATCCCACGCGGCCGGTGTGGTTGCAGGAGGTCGGCGTCCCGGGGCCGGACATCCCGGTCGAGCTGCAGGCCGAGTTCACCCGGCGGACGGTCGAGCATGTCTTGCCGAATCCGGCGCTGTACGGCGTCACCTGGTGGTCGTCGCACGATATCGACCGGCGGCTGCTGGACTTCCCGGATCGCGAGTACGACCTCGGGCTGTTCACGGTCGACCACCAGCGCAAGCCGGCGGCGCAGGCGTTGGCCGGTGTGATCGCGGAGGTGCGGGCGAACGGCGTACCGGATGCGCCTGCCGTGACGACGCTGACAGCTCCGGTCAATCTGCGGACGCAGCCGGAGCGGCGTCCGGAAGTTGCCCCGGGCAGCGAGTTCCACCTGCAGTGGGTGGCCGCGCGGACCGAAGGACCGGTCCGGATCGCCTTACCCGATTAGGACCTGGATGCCGTCCAGGACGCGGGTCAGGCCGAAGTCGAGGTCGTCGTCCAGCCCGTCCTCGTACTCCTGGTTGGTGTAGAGGGCAACGAGCATCGGGTAGTTGCCCTCGACAAGTTTTGGGACCAGGAACGCGCCGACCTGCGCGGCCTGGACCGGTACGTCGGCGCTCGCGCCGAGCTGGCGGGCCAGGTTCGCGTAATTGCGGGCGTAGCCGTCGAGCAGCATCAGGCAGCCGAGGCTGTCGTGCTGACTCAGGCCGGTCGGGGCGAAGGCCTGCAGCATCACCTCGGCCCAGCGCAGGACGTTCGGCGTGGTGGGCGCGCCGCGGATCGGGACGTCGAGCAGCCACGGGCGGTCGGCGTACATCCGGACCTGGGCCTGGACCCAGGCGGTCGCGGCCGCGCGCCAGCCCTCGGGGAGTTTCGGCGGCTGACCGACGGCGTGGTCGTGGACGAGCACGATCAGCTCGTCCTTGGAGCGGACGTAGCGGTACATCGCGTTGGTGGTGACGCCGAGCTGCGCGGCGATCTTCTGCAGGGAGATGGCGGCGAAACCCTGCGCGTCGCCGAACTCGATCCCGGTCGCGACGATCTGCTCGATGGTCAGGCCGGGTTTCGGGCCCCGGCGTCCGGTCGGCTGGACACCCCAGGACAGCGCGAGGCCCGGCGGCAGCTCGTCGGTCATCTCGCCCTCCTGAAGGGGTGTTAGGCCCACCTGCAACAGGCTCCGCAGCACCCTGGGAGCGCATCTGTGCAATACCTACGCTTTTTCTATCAGACCAGATGGAAAGCGCAGGTACCCCTGATGACCACAGTTCTCGACCCGCTGTTGCTCCCGGACCAGGTGGAGCTCTCGGAGGCCGACCGGGTTTCGGCGGCCGGGAAGATCGATCACGTCGCCCGGTTGGGGCGGATCAGCCCGTCCGGCGCGCTCTCCCGGCGTGAGCTGCTCGGGCAGGTTCGCACCCGCGGTGAGCTGCGGGAGGTGTTCGCCGGGGTGGACGACGCCGTACCGCCGCGGGGGCTGACGAACGCGCTGCGGGTGGCGACTGCCGTCTGGCTGGTCGCCTGCGTGGTGCAGTTCGTCGTCTGGACGTCGCTGGCCTTCTTCGGGCATTTCGACTGGCCGTGGTGGCTCTGGTCCGACCTCGGGCTCGGGATGGTCGTCGGCATCCTGTGGTGGACGCACGAGTCGTACCACCGGCGGCGGACCGTCTCCGTCACTCGGTGACGGGCTCGACCCACCCGTAGCCGCCGTCCTCCAGCCTGACCACCTGGAGACCGGCGGCCAAGCGGCGTACGTCATCGGACTCGATCACGCCGGGCGCGGGGCCGGCGACGTCCAGGACGATCGCGGCGGCCCCCTCCTGGACGGCGGCGGTCGCGACCAGCTGGGTCTGCGCGGGCATCGGCCGCGCCTCGGGACTCCAGCGGGCCAGGCTCTCGGTGCTGGTGAATGCGAGCAGGGCGTTGCGGCCGTCCTGGCCCTGGAGCAGCGCGACGGCCATGTCCGACGTCTTGTCGTGGGCCAGTCCCTGCTCGTCGTACTCGACCTCGCCGAGCATCGCGACCACGGGCACCAGCAGCCGCGCCCGGGTCAGCGCCGCGAGGACGGCGCCGTGATCGCCGGCCTGGAGCGCCTGCGCCAGCACGGCGTCCGCCGACCCGTCGTCGTTGTCGAAGCCGGTAAACGCCAAACGCCGCTCAGGTTGCACGCCGCCATTCTCCCCCGAGCACACATTCAGGGTGGTGTCAGGGCTGTTCCCCTCTTGGATCGGCGGCGGTCTGTGCGAGCCTGGGTATGTGCCTGACTTCAACGATTTGACGCTGCTGCCGATCTGCGTGGGCCTCACGCTGCTCGGCCTGATCGGCTCGTGGGCCGCCTGGCGGCGCCGCGGCGCCGCGGCCGGCACGCGCGGGCTCGCCTGGTCGCTGCTGCCGGTCTCCCTCTACCTGACCGGCCTGCTCGAGCTGCTCTGGGACGTCGTGCGCTCGGCCGTCAGTTGGGTCACCCACCTGATCTTCTCGCCGACCGTCTGGGCGGGCGTCGCGCTGTTCGGCGTCTCCGTCGTGCTGTACGTCGTCTCCGGCGTCGCCCGGGCCCGGACGCCGAAACAGCCGAAGAAGCCGAAGACCGCCGCGCCGGCCGGTGAGCTGACCGCCACGGGCCCCAAGCCTGCGTCGGCCGCCCCCACCCAAGCTGCGAAGCCCACGACCAAGGCCAAGCAGCAGGATTCGTCGGAATTCGACGAGATCGAGGACATCTTGAAGCGCCATGGAATCAACTGAGAACGCATCCGACACCCCCCTGACCATCGACTCGCTGCTGGACCACGTCATGGGCGCCCCCGCCCGGCTCGGCCGGACCAGACTGATCTCGATCGACGGCCCGGCGGGCTCCGGCAAGTCCACACTGGCCGCCGGTTTCGCGGCCCGCGCCAAGGCGCGCGGCCTGAACACCGACGTCGTCCACATGGACGACCTGTACGAAGGCTGGTCCGGCGCGACCCGCGGCTTCGCCCTGCTCCGCGACCACATCCTGCAGCGCCTCGCCGACGGCCGCGAGGGCCGCTACCGCCGCTACGACTGGCACGCCGGCGCTTACGCCGAGCTGCACCTCGTCCCAGTCACCGTCGACCTCCTCATCGTCGAAGGCGTCACCGCCTGCGACCGCGACGCCGACCCGTGGCAGTCGCTGCGGATCTGGATCGAGACCACCAACGAAGTCCGCCTCGATCGTGGCATCGCCCGCGACGGCGAAGCCCTCCGCGACCACTGGCTCGAATGGATGCGCTGGGAACGCGACCACTTCGCCACCCAATCCACCCGCTCCCGAGCCCACCTCATCGCCGACGGCAACCCCACCCTCCCCCACGACCCCACCCTCGAACTCATCGCCACCTCCATCGCCCTCCCCCACGACACCGCCGCCTCTTAACCAACCCCACCTCCGCAGGCGGGTCGGGTCAGGGGGTGGGGCGGCCGGTAGCGATCAGGAGCAGGTCGGCCAGGGGGGCTTGGAGGAGGTTGGGGCCGGTGCCGTGGGACCAGTCGGTGTCGGTGGCGACCAGGCGGGTGTTGCGGAGGCGTTTGCGGGCTCCGTAGAAGGGGCTGCTGAGGACGTGGGTCAACGCGGCTTGGGCGGGTTCGAGGGGCATGGGACGGCGGTGGTTGAGGGGGATAGAGATGTCTTGGCCGTGGACCAGGGCGTCGGTGAGGGTGTCGAGGGGTTTGGAGCCGGGTGAGCGGCGGGTGGAGGCCGCGGTCTCGCGGAACTGGGCGATGAGCTCGGCGGGGGTGAACTGGGCGGCTCGGGCGCGGGCGATATCGGCTTCCATCCGGTCGAGGTCGCCGCGGGCGCGGAGGACGCCGCGGAGGAACATCGGCCAGGTGGTGCGGGTGGACGTCGTCAGGTGGGCGAGGACGTCGTGGAGCGTCCAGCCCGGGCACAGGGAGTCGATCCGCCATTCGGGCTCGGTCAACGAGTCGAGGTAGTCGGCGAGGTCGAGGCGCTCGGCCACGATCCAGGGGTAGTAGTCCATCAGTTGTCCTCAGGGTGCGAGATCCGCGGGTCGGCCTCGGTGAGTTCAGCGAGGCGGTGGCGGATGTGGGTTCGTTCGGGGTCGGAGCCTGCGGTTTTCAGTGCTTGTTCGTAGGCGGCGAGCGCCTCGGGCCGGCGGTCGAGGCGATGCAGGAGGTCGGCTCGGGCCAGGAGGTACGGGTGGTAGGCGCGGAGCTTCGGCTCGTCGGCCATCGAGTCCAGGAGGGTGAGGCCGGCTTCGGGGCCGTCGCGGAAGGCGACGGCGGCGGCGCGATTGAGGGCGATCACCGGCGAGGGGTCGATGGCGTGCAGGACGTCGTACAGCGCGACGATCTGCGGCCAGTCGGTGCTCGCGAAGTCGGGCGCCTCGTCGTGGACGGCGGCGATCGCGGCCTGGACGGCGTACGCCCCGGCCGGGCCGCCGGTCAGCGCGGCGACAACGAGCGTGCGCCCCTCGGCGATCAGGTCGGCGTCCCAACGGCTCCGGTCCTGTTCCTCGAGGAGGACGACGTCGCCGCCCGGCCCGGTGCGGGCGGCGCAGCGGGCGTGGACGAGGAGCATCAACGCGAGCAGGCCGGTGACTTCGCGTTCGTCCGGCAGCAGGCTGTGCAGGATCCGGGCCAGCCGGATCGCCTCCTCGGCGAGGTCGGTCCGCTGCAGGTACGGGCCCGAGCTGGCGGCATACCCCTCGGTGAAGACGGAGTAGATCACCTGCAGGACGCCGGGGAGCCGCGCGGGCAGCTCGTCGGCGTCCGGGACGCGGAACGGGATCCGCGCGTCCCGGATCCGCGCCTTGGCCCGGACGATCCGCTTGGCCATCGTCGCCACCGGGACCAGGAAGGCCCGCGCGACCTCCGGCGTGCTGAGCCCCGCCAGGCAGCGCAGCGTCAGCGCCCCGCGGTCCTCCGGCGCGAGCGCCGGGTGCGCGCAGGTGAAGAACAATTCGAGCCGCTCGTCCGGAAACCCGCCCGGCCGAGGCGCTTCGGCGCGGTCGGCATCGACCTGCAGGATCGCGAGTTTGGCGGCGTACGCCTGGTCGCGCCGCAGCCGGTCGACCGCCTTGCGCCGAGCGGTGGTCATCAGCCAGCCGCCCGGATTCGGCGGGACGCCGTCCACCGGCCAGCGCACCAGCGCCGTCTCGATCGCCTCCGACGTGACCTCCTCGGCCAGGTCGAGGTCGCCGAACCGCCGGGCGAGCGCGGCCAGCAACCGCCCCCGCTCCTCCCGGAACACCGCCTCGACCTGGTCCACGGCCCTAGGCTCCCGGGAACTCGGCGACCGGGCGGACGACGATCGAACCGCCAGCTCGCGATCCCGGGCACTTGGCCGCCCAGTCGAGCGCGACGTCCAGATCCGGGACGTCGATCACGTAGAACCCGCCGAGCACCTCGCGGGTCTCGGCGAACGGCCCGTCGGTGACGGTGCGGGAACCGTCGTTCGCGACCTGGACTCGGGTCGCGGTGACCAGGTCGGCCAGCGACTCCGACGCGACCACGACGCCCGCCTCGGTGATCTCCTTGTCGAAGCGCATCCAGTCCTCGGGCTCGCACCCGACGGCGCCCCCGCTCAGGTCGAGCTCACCGGCGTTGATCAGCAGCAAGTACTTCACGGTCTTACCTCCTGTTGGCGTGTCTACAGCATCACCACGAACGGGTCAGGCCCGAATGGACACGCTCCTGAAAAGATGTCGGTATGAATGTCTTCCCCTCGGGCGAACAGTGGACGATTCAGGGCGACGGGTACGCCGGGACCGTGGTCAGCGTGGGCGGTGGGCTGCGCGGGCTGACGTACGACGGCCGCGACGTCCTGCTCGGCTACCCGGAGGACGAGCCGGCCCACGCCGGGATCGGGCAGCACCTCTTCCCCTGGCCGAACCGGATCACCGACGGCAAGTACTCCTTCGCCGGGCGCGACCAGCAGCTCTACCTGACCGAGCCGGCCCGCTCGAACGCCATCCACGGCCTCACCCGCTGGGCGAACTGGACCCGCCTGGACGATGGCTCCGACCCCGCGGTCGTCGAGGCCGGGCACGTCCTGCACGGCCAGCCCGGCTACCCGCATCAGCTGGAGCTGCGGCTGAGCTACCGGATCGACGACGGGCTGACCATCACCGCGGCCGCCACGAACGTGGGCGCGACGGCGGCGCCGTACGGGTACGGAGCGCATCCGTATCTGAGCGTCGGGCGGACGATCGACGAGTGCGTGCTGGAGTTCACCGCGGCGCAGCGGCTGGAGGTGTCGGAGCGGATGTCGCCGACCGGGCTCGCGCCGGTGGACGGTTCGGCGTACGACTTCAGTACGGCGCGGGTGCTCGGCGAGCTCGACATCGACAACGCGTTCACCGGGCTCGCCGCTGAGTGGTCGGTCAGCCTGACCGACCCGGACACCGGCGTCCGGGCGGTACTGAGCGGGGACACGCCGTGGGTGCAGCTCTACACCGGCGGCGCGATCGGACGGGCGGCGCTCGCGGTCGAGCCGATGACGTGTCCGCCGGACGCGTTCGTGACCGGGCAGGACCTGGTGGTCCTGGAGCCCGGTCAGTCACACACGACTAGTTTTCGGGTGTCGGCGGCCTAGGCCGGGCGCCGTTCGCGCGGGCGACGGCCGCCAGCTCCTTGGCGGCGATGCTCGCGCGGCGGCCCTCGGTCGCCTGGATCGCGAGGATGCCGAGCCGGTTGCCCTCGGCATCGAACAGCTGGAGCCACGCGTCACCGGGGCGGAACCGCAGCGCGGACACCTCCGACCAGGTCAGCGTGTACGACTTGAACACGTTGCGGACCCGGAGCCGATCGGCGTACGCCGAGACGCGGACGGTCGCCAGCCGGTAGAGCAGCCAGAGCACGAACCCGAAGAACGCGAGCAGCGTGAGCCGCTGGAACAGCGTGAACGTCTCCTTGGACTCCGGCGCGAGCCGGATCCAGATCACGCCGAAGACCGAGATCAGCGACAGCGCCATCCCGGTCGACATCACCGCCACGATCTTCGGATGGAACGTGAAGAGCCGGTCGGTCGCGGTCATCTCAGATTCGGCAAGCGTGGATGTCAGTGGTGAGGATTGCACGCGCGCCCACCTCCCACAGCTGGTCCATGATGCGTTGGGCTTCGGCTCGCTGCACCATCACGCGGACGGCGACCCAGCCGGCCCGGTGCAGCGGTGACACGGTCGGCGACTCCAGGCCCGCGGCGACCTCGGTCGCCGCGTCGATCTGCTCGGCCGGGATGTCGTAGTCCATCATCACGTAGTTGCGCGCGATCAGGACGCCTTCGAGCCGGCGGACCAGCTGCTGCAGCCCGGGCGGCGGGTTCTCGACGCCGTGCCGCTTGATCAGCACGCCCTCGGATTTCAGGATCGGGTCGCCGAAGACCTCGAGCCCGGCCTGGCGCAGCGTCGTCCCGGTCTCGACGACGTCCGCGATCACGTCGGCGACGCCGAGCTGGACGGCGGACTCGACCGCGCCGTCCAGGCGGACGACGGCCGCGTCGACGCCGAACTCGGCGAGGTGGTCGGTCAGGACGCCGGCGTACGACGTCGCGATCCGCTTACCGGCCAGGTCCTTGACGGAGGTGGCGGCGCCGGGCGGGCCGGCGAACCGGAAGGTCGAGGAGCCGAAACCGAGCGGCATGATCTCGTCGGCGTCCGCGTGCGAGTCGAGGACCAGGTCGCGGCCGGAGATGCCGACGTCCAGGGTGCCCTCGCCGACGTACACGGCGATGTCGCGCGGGCGCAGGTAGTAGAACTCGACCTCGTTGGCGACGTCGGTCAGGGTCAGGTCCTTGGTGGACCGGCGCTGTTTGTAGCCGGCCTCGATCAGGATCTCGGTGGCGGACTCGCTGAGTGAGCCCTTGTTCGGTACTGCGACGCGCAGCATCGGCACTGCCCAATCTGTGTGAAGTGAACCTCTGGGTCGGGATCCCTCTTACAGATGTCGGTAGACGTCTTCCAGCTCCAGGTCGAGCGCGTGCATCATCACCTGGGCGTGGTAGAGCAGTTGGGACAGCTCTTCGGCCGCCCGCTCCTTACCTTCGTGCTCGGCGGCCATCCAGGACTCGGCGGCTTCCTCGACCAGCTTCTTGCCGATCGTGTGCACGCCCGCGTCCAGCTCCGCCACGGTCCCGGATCCTTCCGGCCGTGTGCGTGCCTTCTCGCCCAGCTCGGCGAACAGCTCCTCGAAACTCTTCATCGCGCGCCCAGCCTACGGGACTGCTCAGCTACCTCTGCCCGCTGGTCCATTTTCGGGCCCGTACACGGCGGTCAGGCGGCGGGCCAGGGCGGCGAGGTCGGCCCGGAGTTCCGCGGGTTCGAGGACTTCGAGGCCGTCGCCGAACCGGCAGAGCGCGGCGGCGGCGTTCGGGACGGATTCGATCGGGAGCGTGACGACGACGCTCCCATCCGACTCAGGGGCGGTGGCGTGGACGGCGGTGACGAGTTGGGGGAACGAGACGTCGTACATCTTGGCGGCCAGCTGAGCGGAGACGCGGACGACGGCCTCGGCGGTGAAGCGGGCCTCGTCGAAATGGGCCAGGTGGTCCTGCCAGTAGGTGGGCAGGTCGAAGTCGTCGGCTCGAGTGAAGGTTTCGGCGGTTGGGGTGAGTTCGAGGATGTTGGAGACGCGGTAGGTGCGCATGCCGGTTTCGGTGGCGGCGACGACGTACCAGCTGCCGTTTTTCAGGACCAGGCCGTGGGGGTCGAGGGTGCGGTCGACCTCGCGGGGCGCCTCCCAGCGGCGGTAGCGGACCGCGATCCGGCGGTCCTGGAGGACGGCGTCGGCCACTGCGGACAGGTGGGGTGACGTCTCGGCTTCGGCGTACCAGGCGGGGATGTCGAGGTGGAAGCGGTTCTTGAGCCGGCCGGCGCGGTCTCTTTGGTCGGGGGCGAGCGCCGCGAGGAGCTTGAGCTCGGCGGCGTTCGTCTGGGCGGTCAGGCCGAGCGCGGCGGCTGGACCGGGCATACCGACCAGAAACAGCGCTGCGGCCTCTTGCTCGGTCAGACCGGTCAGTCTGGTGCGGTAGCCCTCGACCAGGCGGTAGCCGCCGGTGCGGCCCTGGTCGGCGTACACGGGGACGCCTGCGGCGGCCAGGGCCTCGACGTCGCGGTAGATGGTGCGGAGGGAGACCTCCAGCTCGTCGGCCAGCTCACGCGCGGTCAGCTGCCTGCGGGTCTGCAGGAGCAGCAGGATCGACAGCAAGCGGCTGGAGCGCATGTCGTCGAGAATAACTGCCATGGTTTGTCAGGTTTGATCGGCAGGGTTCTGCCTATGACGACATGGACCAAGGCGACCAGCGATTTCGACTTCCTTCAGGGCGACTTCGACGTCCGGCACCGGCAGCTGGTCGACGGTGAGTGGATCACTTTCGAGGGGACGACGTCCGCGTCGACGTACTTCGACGGGGCGATCAGCATCGACGAGATGCGGTTCCCGTCCCGGGGGACGTACGGGTTGTCGGTGCGGCTTTTCAACCCGGCGACGGCGGAGTGGACGATCTGGTGGGTCAGCAGCTCGACGATGGCTCTTGGCGCGCCGGTGCACGGGCGGTGGACGGCGGATGGTTCCCGCTGCCGGATGGTTGGGGAGGAGACGCCGGGGGTGTTGTGCAGCTACGAGTGGTCGGGAGTGACTTCCACGACAGCGCATTGGGAGCAGGCGTACTCGTACGACGGGGGCGCGACTTGGGAGACGAATTGGGTGATGGACTTCACCCGGCGATCGACTCCGGCGCCGGCGCTCGACGTCCCGAAGGTGACCGGTGACTTCGACTTCCTGGTCGGGCGCTGGGACATGGCCAACCGGCGACGGCGTCCGGCGTTGGGCTCGCCGTTCGAGTGGTACGACGTCGCGTCGGTGATGCAGGTGACGACGTACTTCGACGGGGCGATCAGCTTCGACGAAGGATGGTTCCCGACGGAGGGGTTCCGCGGGGCGACGCTGCGGCTGTTCGACCCGGCCACCCGGACGTGGTCGATCCACTGGATCAACAGCCTGCGCGGCCAGTTGGAGACCCCGGTGATCGGCGCGTTCGATGCCGCCGGGATCGGCGTCTTCGAGGGGCCGGATGTCTGGGAGGGGCAGGAGATCGACGTCCGCTTCGTCTGGACGCCGGGGCAGGACAAGGCCGCTTGGGAGCAGTTCTTCTCGACCGACGGCGGCCGGAGCTGGGTCTCCAACTGGCAGATGGAGCACACGCGCATCGGCTAGTGGGTTGTGAGGGCGCCGCCGTTCACGTGCAGGATCTGACCGGTCAGGTGGCGCGCGGCCGGGGTGGTCAGGAAGTGGATGGTGTCGGCGATGTCGCCGACCTGCCCCTCGCGTTTGGTGAGCGTTGCCTCCAGCAACATCTGGCGCCGCTCGGCGGACAGCTTGCCCCGGAAGAACTCGGTGTCCGCAGTGAACCCGGGCGCCACCACATTCGAGGTGACACCCCGGACGCCGAGCTCCGCCGCCACCTCGGCGCTCCACAGACTCAGTCCGGCCTTGGCCGCGCCGTACGACCCCGCCCCGCGCGCCCCGGCGATCGACCCCACATGCACGACCGCCTGGGTGAGCCGCGGGGCGAGCGCGGTCGTCGTCAGCACCGCGCTGATCAGATTCGACTCCAGATTGGCCAGCCAGCTCTGCTTGAGTTGCCGCAGGTCGTCCTGGGTGTGTTCGAAGTCGGTATTACCGCCGGCGTTGTTGACCAGTACGTCGACCTGCTCCGGCAGCTCTTGAGCCAGCCGCTCGACCTGCTCCGGATCGGTCGCGTCACACACCACCGCCGTCGCCCCGATCTCCGCCGCCGCCTTGGCCAGCAACTCCGCCCGGCGTCCAGTGATGAACACCCGCTCGCCGTCCGCCCGGAACCGCTCGGCAGTCGCCCGCCCGATCCCCACCGCTCCCCCGGTCACCACGATCGTCCGCATCGCCGTCCTCACGTTTAGGTCTAAATATTTAGTCCTAAACGTAGCATGGCCCCGTGACCGACAACTACCCCCTCGACGCCCCCAGCCCCTACCCCGCCGCGGAGATCGCCCGCGCCTGGGAACGCGAGCGCCCCGGCACCCCCATCGACTCCATCGAGATCGTCACCCCGCTCTGGCGCCTGGCCAAACTCTTCGCCGACGACCGCCGCCGCGTCCTCGCCGCCCTCGCCATCGACCCCGCCACCCTCGACCTCCTCAGCGTCCTCCGCCGAGCCGGCGCCCCCTACCAACTCACCACCCGCGAACTAGCCCACCGCACCCTCGTCACCGCCGGCGCCATCTCCCAACGAGTAACCCGAGCCGAATCCACCGGCCTCGTAACCCGAACCCCCGCCCCCCACCGCGCCGTCCTCATCACCCTCACCCCAGCCGGCCACGCCCTCGTCGAACGCTCCGTCGACCAAGTCCTCACCCGAGAGTCAGACCTGATCTCCTCCCTAACCCCCGAAACCCGAGCCCACCTAGCCACCGCCCTCCACTCCCTCCTGGAAGACGTCACCACAAGAACCGCCAACCAGCCATACTCCCCCTCATGACCGACCCCACCGACCCCCGCCTCGCCCCCTTCCGCGACGCCGTCTGGGAACTCCGCCACAACGGCCAACTGGTAGGCCACCTCACCACCCAAATCTGGACCATGCGCTCCCTCCCCGCCCTAACCACCAAACGCCCCCAACTCTGGTCCCAAATCACCTGGCTGGACGGCACCAAAGAACGCCCCGAAGAGGACTACGGCCCCGACTGGACCACCCTCGCCGAACTAGAATCCGGCACCTACGACCCCACCCACGGCGAGTACTCCGACCTAGAGGCCACCCGCATCACCGGCCCAGCCCGAGACACCCTCTGGCAAACCCTCGGCCCACCCGACTAACCGCGCCGCACTGAGCCGCGCCGAAACCGCTAAGCGTGTCCTGCAAGTCCAGACGGTTGATGCCTCTCGCGCTTGCCGATCAGCCGATACCAAACCGCTGGCGAGCTTCGGGGATCCCTACGACCAATGCCCCGCTCGGAGGTACTGCCGGATTGGTGACCAGCGCGGCCGGTCCGGCATAGAAATCGTCGTCGAACGGCGCCAGTCCCAGCGCGGCGGCATACTCCGCCAACATCGAGGCAGTGAACCGGTCGACCACCTTACGACGCTTGTAGGCCTCCGCGTCCTCGAAGTCCTGCGGCGTACCGGTGGCATCGAATCGCCACCGCGATCCGCCCCGCACAAGCGAGATCGTCCGCACGTAGTTGAGAAAGTCGGTTGGCACCGGACCAAACATTTCAAGCTGCCGCGCCCCGAACCGCTCCTTACCTTCGGCGGCCGACACATCCGGGATCGACACCACGACCAAGCCCTCGATCAGCATCGTCCGGGACAGGTAGCCGACCGTGGTGGTCTGGTCGCCTCCTTGAACGCCGCAATCGAACAACGCTGTCCACTCCGGATTCTCGGTCGCCACCAGGAGTTCACGCGGCCGCACGCCGCCCGTGAGCGGCTCTAGCCTGCCGAGGTTCCCCAGTCCCCCGTCGATGTAAGCAACGGAGGCAGAACCGTGAATATCGGACCGCCAACGCCGCAGCGACTCGGCCGCATCCCGAAGTGGTGCGCGGAGGAATCCAATCGCCGAAGTAACCGGGGCGAACCGGTCATCAAGCAGCACTGCCGCTCTACCGATCATTGGATCGTGAACAGATTGACGGTGCTAGCAGGAAAGTTGGAGAGGATTCGATCCCTTACTCCCGGATCTTGCGTCGAAGGCGGAATGTCGAACTCCTGGTCACGGCGAATACTCCAGAGCCAAGGCGACACAACGCCTCACGAAAATCCGAAGCGCCTTCAAGCAGAAGGCCGGCTCCTATTGTCTACATACTGTCACTTGCACCACGCCGCAGCCAATCCAATGCCGCTTGATGTTCATCAATTCCCAGATCAAGCTGCAGATAAGGCCCGCTGATGTGACGCCGAACCGTGCTCGACTGATACGGATCCCGCATGAGGATGCAACCTACCGATGAACTCCATGTCGTCCCGGAAAGGACCGTGCGCCCATCCACGGAACTCATCCCGAACTCAGGGTAGCCGGACTGATATCCGGTGATCCCTGCCGCGGTTCCAGTACCGAAGATATCCCATGAATCCAGTAGACGGACCCGGACCCATCGAGCGCGTTCATCGTCACCACCAGGGTATATCAGCAGAAAAGTACCATCATTCGCGAAAAGCTCGTACTCCTGAGCGAGCTGCAGCCACATCGCATTGAATTTCGAACCAACCTCAGGATCATCAAACTGCACGGTTCGATCGACACGCTCGGAAGGAGGACAACTTGCAAGGATCCGAGGCACCCCGAGTGGCGGTGCGCTCTCGACACCAACCGCCTGCAACAACTCGAACCCAGCGTCCGCGAAGCCCTTCGGATCCATCTCCACATCCTCCCGCACTCGCGTGGGTAGCTGACGCGACTCGGCCGCGTTCTCAGGCAAGCGGACGCATCCGCCTCGTCCGTCAGCCAGGCGCCATATTTCGCGACCCCAGCTTCCCGCCGGATGCGCGGTAGCGCACCATTCCCGGCGGCAGCCGGGAAGTCCCCGGGCGGCAGCCCGGAAGTAGAAGCGCAGGGTGGGAGGGGGAGCGGGCGGGACGGGAGCGGAGCGGACGGCACGCGCGCGGGGAGTGCGCGGGCGGCAGCACGCAACGCCCGCGCGGCAGCGCGCCCACCCGGCGGCAGCCGGGAACAACCGGGCGGAAGCCCGGGGCTCTAACTGAGGGTGGGAGGGGGAGCGGGCGGGACGGGAGCGGAGCGAGCGGCGCGGGCGCGGGGGGATGCGGGCGGTAGCACGCAGTCCCGCGCCGTGCGCGGCGGCGTACTGGGTTAGAGGGAGCGGGTGGCTATGAGGGTGGCTAGGGCGGCTTGGGTGGCTTCGTAGCCTTTGTCTTCGCGGCTGTCGGGGAGGCCGGCTCGGTCTAGGGCTTGGGGGTCGTTGTCGCAGGTGAGGACGCCGAAGCCGATGGGGGTGCCGGTGGTGAGGGCTACTTGCATGAGGCCGTCGGTGGTGGCTTGGCAGACGTATTCGAAGTGGGGGGTGTCGCCGCGGATGACGACGCCGAGGGCGATGACGGCGTCGTAGTTGGATTTGGCGGCGTGCAGGGCGGCGACGGGGAGTTCGAAGGAGCCGGGGACGCGGACGACGGTGTGGTCGGTGACGCCGGAGTCGGTGAGGGCGCGGAGGGCGCCGGCGACCAGGGAGTCGGTGACTTTGGGGTGCCATTGGGCGGCGACGATGGCGACGCGGGCGCCTTCGGCGCGGGGGGATTCGATGGTGGGGGCTCCGCTGCCTGACATCAGCCGGCTCCGTTCTCTGTGCTCAGTAGGTGGCCCATGCGGTCACGTTTGGTGCGCAGGTAGCGCAGGTTGTGTTCGGTGGGGTCGATCGAGATGCCGCGGCGTTCGACGACGTCGATGCCGTAGCCCTGGAGGCCGTTCACCTTGTCGGGGTTGTTGGTCAGCAGGCGGGCCGCCCGGACGCCGAGGTCGGCGAGGATCTGGGCGCCGGCGGCGTAGTCGCGGGCGTCGGCGGGCAGGCCGAGGTCGAGGTTGGCGTCGACGGTGTCGCGGCCGGCGTCCTGGAGCTCGTAGGCCTGGAGTTTGTGCAGGAGGCCGATACCGCGGCCTTCGTGGCCGCGCAGGTAGACCACCACACCACCTTCGGCCGCGACCTGGCGCATCGCCTCGTCGAGCTGCGGGCCGCAGTCGCAGCGGAGCGAGCCGAAGACGTCGCCGGTCAGGCATTCGGAGTGCAGGCGGACCAGCACCGGCCCGTCGCCGATCTCACCGCGGACGAGCGCCAGCTGCTCCGACCCGTCGACGGTGTTTCGGTAGCCGTGGGCAACGAAGTCGCCGTACCGGGTCGGCAGGGTCGTGGTCGCGACCCGCTCGATCTGGGTCTCGGTACGCCGCCGGTAGCGGATCAGATCGTCGATCGAGACCAGCACCAGGCCGTGCTCGTCGGCGAACGTACGCAGCTCCTGGCCGCGCTTCATCGTCCCGTCGTCGTTCACCAGCTCGGAAATCACCGCGGTCGTGTTCAGCCCGGCCAGCCGCGCCAGGTCGACCGCGGCCTCGGTGTGCCCGGGCCGGACCAGGACGCCGCCCTCCCGCGCCCGCAGCGGGAAGATGTGCCCCGGCTGCACCAGGTCGTAGGACTCGGACGCCGAATCGGCCAGCACCCGGATCGTCCGGGCCCGGTCCGCCGCCGAGATCCCGGTGGTGATGTTGTCCCGGGCATCGACCGAGATCGTGTACGCCGTCCGCATCCGCTCCCGGTTGTGCGGGGTCATCAGCGGAATCCCCAGCCGGTCCAGCTCCGCGCCCTCCATCGGGACGCAGACCACGCCCGAGCTGTAGCGGATCAGGAACGCGAGCAGCTCCGGCGTCGCCTTGGACGCGGCGAAGATCAGGTCGCCCTCGTTCTCCCGGTCCTCGTCGTCGACGACGACCACCGGCCGCCCGGCCCGGATCTCGTCGATCGCATGCTCGATCGTGTCGAGTTTCAGCACGTCACCCATCAACCCACCACCACTGCTTCCGGCGGGCTGACCCGCTCCCGATTCTGAATTCTCCACCACGAAAAGAAGCCGACCACGCAGAACAGGCCGTAGATCACGTACATCGCCGCCGAAGGATAGAACTTCGCCTGCACCAGCAGCGGTACGCCGACCACGTCGACCGCGATCCAGATCAGCCAGAACTCGACGTACCCGCGCGCCATCCCGTACGTCGCCAGGATCGAACCGGTCAGGATCCACGCGTCCCACTGCGGACCCCACGAGCCCAGCGCCCGCAGGACGAAGAACCCGGCCGCATAGAGCACGACGCCGATCCCGAGCAGCTCCACTCGCTCCCGCGCAGTCGCCCAGCGCGGCCGCACAGCGACGGCAGCACCATGATGACGAGTCTGATACCACTGATACCAGCCGTACACGCTGAGAACGAAGAAGAACACCTGCCGCCCGGCCTGACCCCAGAGGTCCTTGTCCTGCGGCGTGTCGAAGATCCCGCCGACGAACACCGTGAACAGCAAGATGTTCCCGATGATGCCGACCGGCCAGGCGGCGACCAGCCGCCGCATCCCGAACAGCGCGCTCGCCAGCCCGAAGACGTTGCCGACGATCTCCCGCACCAGCACCGGCGAGCCGGCGATCGTCACCTGCGCGTGCAGCAACCAGTCGACCGCGTTCATCGGGTGCCCCCGGCAACCAACAAGCGCTCGACGTACTTCGCGATCACATCGACCTCGAGGTTGACCGTGTCCCCGACCTGGTTCGTCCCGAGCACGGTCAGCTCCAGCGTGGTCGGGATCAGGCTGATCCCGAACGTCCCCGACGCGTCGTCCACGTCGACGACGGTCAGCGAGACGCCGTCGACCGTGATCGACCCCTTCTCGGCGATGTACTTCAGGATCTCCGGCCCGGCCGCGATCCGGACGTCCTCCCAGTGCTCGGACGGCGTCCGGCTCGCGATCGTCCCGGTGCCGTCGACATGCCCCTGGACGATGTGCCCGCCGAGCCGTGAGTGCGCCGTGACGGCGCGCTCCAGGTTGACCTTGGAGCCCTTCTCGACCGCGCCCAGGCTGGTCCGCTGCAGGGTCTCGCGCATGACGTCGGCGGTGAACAGGCCGTCGCCGTACGAGACCACGGTCAGGCAGCAGCCGTTGACCGCGATCGAGTCGCCGTGGCCGGCGTCCGCGGTCACCTTCGGGCCGCGGATCGTGAGCCGCGCCGCGTCGCCGTCCAGCAGGTCGAGCGCCTCGACGGTGCCGAGCTCCTCGATGATTCCGGTGAACATCTAGTTCCCTCCCAGGGGTTCCAGGGTGAGGCGGACGTCGTCGCCCAGTCGCGTCACGTCCGTGAGGTTGAAGCGCCGCAGGTCGCCGATCGATTCCGCGCCCAGGTCGCCGAGCGCGGCGAAGCCCGAGCCGAGGACGGCGGGAGCGACGTACGCGACGATCTGGTCGACCAGACCGGCGCGCAGGAAGGCGGCGGCCAGCGTCGGGCCGCCTTCGAGCCAGAGATGCCGGATCTGCCGGTCGTCCAGCTGCCGGAGCACCTCGGCGGGGTCGTGGGTAGGCAGCAGCAGCGTCGCCGCCCGGTCGTTGCGGACCCTCGCGGACGCCGGGATCTCGCGATCGCCGACCACCACCCGCAGCGGCTGCCGCGCCGCCGGGACGTCGTCCGCGTCGCGCACGGTCAGCTCGGGGTCGTCGGAAAGCACCGTTTGGGTACCGACCGCGATCGCGTCGCACTCGGCCCGCATCCGGTGGACGTCGGCACGCGCGGCCGGCCCGGTGATCCACTTGCTGGACCGATCCGGCGCCGCGGAGCGACCGTCCAGCGTGGTCGCGAACTTCCAGGTCACGAAGGGTCGCCCGGCCCGCACGCTGTGCAGCCAGACCTGGTTCCCGGCTTCGGCCTCGGCCTGCAGCAGCCCCTGCTCGACCTGGATGTTCTTCTCCCGCAGCTTCACACCGCCGCCGGCCGCCTGCCGGTTCGGATCCGGGACGGCGAACACCACCCGGGCCACCCCGGCCTCGATCAGCGCGTCGGCGCACGGCCCCGTCCGGCCGGTGTGGTTACAGGGCTCGAGCGTGACGTACGCCGTCCCGCCGCGGGCTCGCGATCCGGCCATCCGGAGCGCCTCGACCTCGGCATGCGGGCCGCCGGCAACGGCGTGGAAACCCTCGCCGGCCGGATGGCCGTCGGCGGCGGTGATCACGCAGCCGACCACCGGGTTCGGGTGGGTGCTGCCGACGCCGCGGGCGGCCAGCTCGATCGCTCGCCGCATCCAGGCGACGTCGATCGGCGATGCGTTTGTCACGTACGGTCCCTCGTCGTCACGGACGCACACCGGGGCCGTTGACGACCGGCGACTCGGACTCCGAAACCCGGTCAGCGCCGTCACGAGAGCACACCTGCTCCCGCGACGCCCAGCCCGGACGTCGGAGCTCTCCCGCCGATCGCGTGCTGCCTCCCATCCGGACTTTCACCGTCGGTCCCGGAATTCCACCAGGTCAACCGGCTGCCAACCTGCAGCAGCCGGGTCGCGGACTATCACCGCCGGCTCGGAATTTCACCGACCCCGGAGCACGCGAGTGGGTTCACTCGTACCTCCAGTATGCACCCGGCCCCAAAGGCCGCAACGACCTGGATCACATCCCGGGACGCCGCGGCGGGCGACTCATATAACACGAATCCGGTCGACATTGCGGGGCCGTCTCACCGGGTGTCGGACGGGAATCGGCGACCAGCGGGTGGTGTTGGCTCTGTCTGCGGGGTGGTTCGCCCTGCGTACCACTTGTTCGTTCTAAGGAGACACCCGTGCGCGCCTTCAGCGCTCCCTTCCGCCGGATCGCCGCCGCCGGCGCCGCCGTCACGCTGGCCCTCTCGATGGTTGCCTGCGGCAGCAATGACGACAAGGCCGCCGACGGGCCGGACCTCGGCCTGCTCAAGGCCGGCACGCTGCGCATCGGCACGCTCACCGACGCCCCGCCGAACGTGTACGTCAAGGACGGCAAGTTCACCGGGTTCGACAACGACCTGATCACCGCGGTGGCGGCCAAGCTGAACCTGAAGCCCGAGTTCGTCGGCACCGACTTCTCGGCGCTGCTGTCGCAGGTCAACGGCGGCCAGTTCGACCTCGGCAGCTCGTCGATCACGATCACCGAGGCCCGGAAGAAGACGGTTGCCTTCAGCAATGGCTACGACTTCGGCTACCTCGGCCTGAACACCACCAAGGACTCCGGGATCACCAAGTTCGACCAGCTCACCGGCAAGCGGGTGGTCGTTGTCCAGGGCACCGTCCAGGACGACTACGCGACCGGCAAGAACCTCGACCCGGTCCGCGTCCCGAACTACAACGCCGCCGTCGGCCAGCTGAAGGCCGGGACGGCGGACGCGTGGATCTCACCGGCCGAGATCGGCGAGAAGATGGCCAAGGAGCAGGGCGGCGGCGTGGTGGTCCTGGCCGCGAAGGAGCTCAGCTCCGCGCCGACGGCGTACGCGGTGGCCAAGAGCAACGACAAGCTGCGCGAGGCCGTCAACAAGGCCCTCGACGAGGTCATTGCCGACGGCACCTGGACGAAGCTCGTCGAGCAGTACTACCCGGGCCGCGCGGTGCCGGAGTCGTTCAAGCCGGGTAGCGGCACGGTCAAGTTCACCGCCCCCAAAGCCTGATGGATATCTGGTCCACCCTGAACGACACCTTCCTCGACTGGGAGTCGATGAAGGCGGTCCTGCCGGAGATGCTCAAGGTAGGCCTGGTCAACACGCTGATCCTGGCGGCCGCCTCGGTCGTGCTGGGCACTGTGCTCGGCATGGTCGTGGCGGTCTTCGCCCTGTCCAAGAAGCGCTGGCTGCGCTGGCCGGCCAAGATCTACACCGACATCTTCCGCGGCCTGCCGGCGATCCTGACCATCCTGCTGATCGGTCAGGGCCTCTCCCCCATCACCCGGCACTGGTGGGGGCCGAACCCGTACCCGCTGGGGATCCTGGCGCTGTCGCTGATCGCTTCGGCGTACATCGGTGAGATCTTCCGGTCCGGCATCCAGAGTGTGGAGAAGGGCCAGCTGGAGGCGGCGCGGGCGCTCGGTTTCAGCTACACCAGCGGGATGCGGCTGGTCGTCATCCCGCAGGGCGTCCGCCGGGTGCTGCCCGCGCTGGTCAACCAGTTCATCGCGCTGGTGAAGGAGTCGAGTCTGGTCTACTTCCTCGGGCTGCTGGCCAGCCAGCGGGAGCTGTTCCGGATCGGGCAGGACGCCGCCGCGACCAACGGCAACCTGTCGCCGCTGCTGCTGGCCGGGATCTTCTACCTGGTCATCACGATCCCGCTGACCCACCTGGTGAACTACTTCGACAAGCGGTTGCGCGAAGGCCGGCCCGCGCCCGACGTACTGGAGGAGCCCGCGTATGCCGACCACCGTTGAGGACGCCGCCAGCCTGGAGGTCCGCGGCGTCGAGCTGGCCTTCGGCGCGAACAAGGTGCTGCGCGGGGTCGACCTCGCGGTCCCGGCCGGGCGGACGGCGTGCGTGATCGGCCCGTCCGGATCCGGTAAGTCGACCCTGCTGCGGACGATCAACCGGCTGATCGAGCCGGACGCCGGCGACGTCCTGCTCGGCGGCGAATCCGTGCTGCCCGGCAGCCCCGACGTCCTGCGCCGCCGGATCGGGATGGTGTTCCAGCACTTCAACCTGTTCCCGCACAAGACCGTCGTCGAGAACATCACGCTCCCGCTGCGCAAGCTCAAGAAGCTGGACGCCGGGGCCGCGCGCGCCGCCGCGATCGAGCAGCTGGAGCTGGTCGGCCTGGTCGAGAAGGCGGACTCCCGCCCGGGGAACCTGTCCGGCGGTCAGCAACAGCGGGTCGCGATCGCCCGGGCGCTGGCGATGAAACCCGAGGTGATGCTGTTCGACGAGGCGACCTCGGCGCTCGACCCGGAGCTGGTGAAGGGCGTCCTCGGGCTGATGGCCGACCTCGCGCAGAGCGGGATGACGATGGTCGTGGTCACCCACGAGATGGGGTTCGCGCGGGAGGTGGCCGACCAGGTCGCGTTCATGGATCACGGCGTGGTGGTCGAGTCCGGCGTCCCGGATCAGATCTTCACCGCCGCCGAGTCCCCTCGCCTGCGGCAATTTCTGTCCCAGGTGCTCTAGTTTGAGCGGGTGAGGTCGTGAGGCACCCACCGCCATGGGGGACTTATGCAATTGACGCGGGCCGGTCAGCGCCTGGTCGGGCTGGCGATGATGATCGTCGTCAGCGCGGTGATCGGGACGGTCGTGGTGGTCGCGGCGCGCCCGCGGACGGCCCCGCCGCCCCCGGCGCCGGTGGTGACGCCGAGTAAGACCCCGTTACCGGCGAAGTACGTCGTCCTCACCTTCGACGACGGGCCGGACCCGGCGTACACGCCGAAGGTGCTCGAGGTGCTGAAGAAGTACGAGGCGAAGGCGACGTTCTTCGAGGTCGGGAAGAACGTCGCCAAGCACCCGGAGCTGACCAAGGCGATCCACGCGGCCGGGCACAGCATCCAGAACCACACCTGGGCGCATCAGGATCTGCGACACCAATCGGCTTCGGCGTTCCGGCAGCAGGTCCAGTCGACGGACGAGGCGATCCGCGCGGCCGGCGGTGCTGTGCCGACGTGCTTGCGACCGCCGTACGGCGGGGTCAGCGCGACCGTCCGGCAGCGGGCGAAGGCGCTCGGCAAGGAGCTGGTGCTCTGGACGATCGACTCCCGGGATTGGTCGAAGCCGGGGTCGCCGGCGATCGTCCAGCGGGTGCTGACCGGTGTGAAGAGCGGCTCGGTGATCCTGCTGCACGACGGCGGCGGCAACCGGAGCCAAACGGTCGCCGCGCTGCCGCAGATCCTGGAGCGACTGAAGGCCCAGGGCTACGGCTTCCGCACGTTGAGCTGTTAGGCCAGCGAGTCGATCAGAGGGACGACGTCCGCGATCGACTCGACGATCCGCGTCGGGCGGTAGGGGAAGCGGTCGACCTCGTGCTCGCCGGTCGAGCCGGTCAGGACGAGCACGCTGCGCAGGCCGGCCTCCAGGCCGCTGATGATATCGGTGTCCATCCGGTCGCCGATCATCACCGCGGTCTCCGAATGCGCCTCGATCCGGTTCAGCGCGCTGCGCATCATCAGCGGGTTCGGCTTGCCGACGAAGTACGGCGCGACGCCGGTCGCCCGGGTGATCAGCGCGGCCACCGACCCGGTCGCGGGCAGCGGGCCCTCCTGGGACGGGCCGGTCGGATCCGGGTTGGTCGCGAGGAAGCGGGCGCCGTCCGCGATCAGCCGGATCGCCTTGGTGATCGCCTCGAACGAGTACGTCCGGGTCTCGCCGAGGACGACGTAGTCCGGCGCGCGCTCGGTCAGCACGTAGCCGACCTCGTGCAGCGCGGTGGTCAGGCCGGCCTCACCGATCACGTACGCCGTCCCGCCCGGGCGCTGGTCCTCGAGGAACTGGGCCGTGGCCAGGGCGCTCGTCCAGATCGCCGCCTCGGGGATGTCGATCCCCGCGGCCAGCAGCCGGGCGCGCAGGTCGCGCGGCGTGAAGATCGAGTTGTTGGTGAGGACCAGGAACTTCTTGCCCGACCGCTGCAGGTTCGCGATGAACTCCGCGGCGCCCGGGATCGCCCGCTCCTCGTGGACGAGGACGCCGTCCATATCGGTCAGCCAGCTCTCGACCGGCTTGTGGTCGCTCATTGCGCGGCCCCTTCGGCCAGGGCGCGGAGCTTCTCGACCATCGCGTTCGGGTCGTCGGCGGCGTAGACGGCCGAGCCGGCCACGAAGACGTCGGCGCCGGCGCCGGCGCAGCGCTCGATCGTCTCGGTGGAGACGCCGCCGTCGATCTCGATCCAGAGGTCGAGGCCGTGTTTGTCGAGGAGGGCCTTGGTCCGGCGGATCTTGGGGACGCAGACGTCGAGGAACTTCTGGCCGCCGAAACCGGGCTCGACGGTCATGATCAGGATCATGTCCAGCTCGGCGAGCATGTCCTCGTAGGGCTCGATCGGCGTCGCCGGTTTGAGGGCCATCGCCGCCCGGGCGCCCTTGGCGCGGATCTCCCGCGCGGTCCGGATCGGGGCCCGGCAGGCCTCGACGTGGAAGGTCACGCTGGACGCGCCCGCCTCGACGTACCCCGGGGCCCAGCGGTCCGGGTCCTCGATCATCAGGTGCAGGTCGAGCGGGGTGTCGGTCGCCTTGGCCAGCGACTCCACGATCGGCATCCCGAGCGTCAGGTTCGGGACGAAGTGGTTGTCCATCACGTCGACGTGCAGCCAGTCCGCGTTCGACACCGCGCGGGCCTCGTCCGCGAGCCGGGCGAAATCCGCGGACAGGATGCTGGGTGCGATCTGAATGCCCATGGGCGTCAATCTATCGGTCGCGGATCGCTGGGCCATCACAACCGTCGGTCCGGCGGCGCCGCAGGCGGGGCGGCCGGTGGCGCGTCCGATTGTGATGGCCTGGCGGAACGTACCCACGTCACCACGGCCGCCACGCTGCCGACCACCTCGACCCCGTCCGGCAGTTGCGGGCGGTGGATCAGGACGACCGGGAGCTTCAACTGCCGGGCGGCGGTGAGTTTGGCCTCGGTTTGGGGGCTGCCGCTGTCTTTGGTGACGAGGACGTCGATGCGGTGGTCGCGCAGGAGCTCGAGTTCGGCGGGGACGGCGTACGGGCCGCGGTCGAGGAGGAGGGTGCACCAGGCGGGGGCCGGGTCGGGCGGGTCGACGCAGCGGGCGAGGGTCCAGAGGCCGGTGGCGGCGAACTCGTGGAGGCCCTGGCGGCCGATGGTCAGGAAGACCCGGCTGCCGAGGGCCGGGAGCGCGGCGGCGGCTGCCTGCGCGTCGTTCGCCCAGTGCCAGTCGTCACCCGGGCGCGCCGTCCAGCCGGGGCGCCGCAGGACCAGCAGCGGTACGCCGGCCGCGCGGCTGGCGGCGACGGCGTGCTCGGTCATCGTCGCGGCGAACGGATGCGTGGCGTCGATCACCGCGTCGATCGCGTGCTCGCGGAGCCAACCGGTCAGCCCCTCGACGCCGCCGAAACCGCCGACCCGGACGTCGCCGTCGGGGAGCCGCAGGTCCTTCGTCCGGCCGGCCAGCGAGGACACCACGTCGTGATCGTCGAGCTGCTGGGCCAGCTCGCGGGCCTCGCCGGTACCGCCGAGCAGCAGGATCCTCATCGGTCGCGGGTCGTCGAATACAGGTGGCTGTCGCGGAACTCGGTTGCCGCCAGCACCTTTCCGACGACGATCACCGCAGTCCGCCGGATCCCGGCCGCGGTGACCTGGGCGGCGATATCGGCGAGGGTGCCGCGGAGGATCTCCTCGTCGGCGCGGGAGGCTTTCGCGACGACGGCGACCGGGCAATCGGGACCGTAGTTCGGGAGGAGTTCGGCGACGACGCGGTCGATCTGCTGGACGGCGAGATGCAGGACGAGGGTGGCACCGCTCGCGCCGAGCGTGGTCAGATCCTCACCGGGCGGCATCGCCGACGCGCGACCGCCGATCCGGGTCAGGACGACCGTCTGCCCGACCTCGGGCACGGTCAGCTCCCGTTGCAGGGTGGCCGCGGCGGCGGCGTACGCCGGGACGCCGGGCGTCACGTCGTACGGGATGCCGAGCGCGTCGAGCCGGCGCATCTGCTCGGCCATCGCGCTGAACACCGATGGATCGCCGGAGTGCAGCCGCGCGACGTCCCGCCCGGCAGCGTGCGCCGCGGCCAGCTCGGCGACGATCTGGTCGAGGTCGAGGTTCGCGGTGTCGACCTTGTGGGCATCCGGCGGGCAGTGGTCCAGGAGTTCGACCGGTACGAGCGCTCCGGCGTACAGGCAGACCGGGGACGCCGCGATTAGGTCACGGCCGCGGACGGTGATCAGGTCCGCGGCGCCCGGGCCGGCCCCGATGAAGTGCACGGTCACTTCGTCACGCTCCAGATCGTTACCGGCATCGCTGGGCGCCAGCCGGTCATCCCGCCGACCGCGGAGGCGCGCTGCACATCCAGCCGGACCAGATCGCCACCGAGCTTCTGGTACCACTCGGCGATCAGCACCTCGGTCTCCAGCGTCACGCCGTTGACGACCAACCGACCGCCGGGCTTGAGGGCGTTCCAGCAGGTCTCGATCATGCCGGGCGCGGTGGCTCCCCCACCGACGAACACGGCGTCCGGTTCTTCAAGCCCAGTAAGCGCTTCTGGCGCCGCACCGAGGACAGCGGTGACATCGGAGCCCAGGGCAACGACATTTCGCTGGAGCCGATCGGCGCGCTCGGCATCACGCTCGACGGCGATCGCGCGGCAGCTCGGGTGATGCCGCGACCACTCGATCGCGATACTGCCGGCGCCGCCGCCGACGTCCCAGAGCAACTGTCCAGGGACCGGCGCCAACCGCGAGAGCGTCACCGCGCGGACTTCGCGCTTGGTCAGCTGACCGTCACTCTCGTACGCGTCGTCCGGTAGGCCGGGCGCGGTCGACAGGACCTGCGTGCCTTCGCAGTGGACGCCGATGACGTTGAGCGCGTCAACCGCGCCGGACCACGCATCGGCCGTCGTACTCGTGACGCGCTCGCCTGGACCGCCGAGCTGCTCGAGGACTGTGAACGCGCTGGAACCGTAGCCCCGGGCAACCAACAGCTCCGCGACCTCAGCCGGCGTCTGCGCGCCCCAGCTCAAGACGACCAGGCGACGTCCGGGCTGGACGTGCGGGTGGACGCGCGCGGTCGGATGCCCGACGAGGCTCACCACCTGCACCTGATCCTGCGGCCAGCCCAGCCGTGCACAGGCCAGCGAAACACTCGACGGATGCGGGAGCACGCGGACGGCGCTTGCCCCCAGCAACCTCGTCAGCGTCGTAGCGATCCCGTGGAAAGTCGGGTCCCCACTCGCCAGCACGCACAACCGGCGTCCGGCGTACTCACTCAGCAAACCGGGCAGCGCCTCCGACAATGGCGACGGCCAAGCGCGCCGCTCCGCCGTCCCCTCCGGTACCAACCCCAGCTGCCTACTGCTCCCCAGCAACACCTCAGCCGCGCCGATCGCCTGTTGCGCCGCCGGCGACAGCCCCTCCCACCCGTCGGCGCCGATCCCGACGACCGTCGCCTCAGCCGCCATTACCGAGCACCTTCGTCACCGTGATCTCAATGACCACCCGCTGCGGATTCACCCGCGGCTCCTTATACCGCGCCGCGTACCGCCGCTCCGCATCCCGAACCCGCTCCGGCGCATCCACCACCACCGCCCGGCCCTCGACCGTGCTCCAGCGCCGTCCGTCCACCTGAGTCACCGCCACCGCGGCCTCCCCCAGCCGCCGAATGACCCGAGCCTTGTACGACGTCCCCGAACAAATCACCCGAACCACCCCCGCCGCCACATCCAACGTCGCCCCCACCGGCGTCGCATGCACAGTCCCATCCCGCCGCACCGTGCTCAACACGCACAGATGCCGCTCACCCCAAAACTCCGCCAACCGCTCACTGAACACCCAGCGATCGTAAACACCAAGGCCCGCCCGCCCACCGGGCGGGCCTCGGCAGAGCGAGGGTCAGCGGAGGGTGCCGGCGGCTACGGTGTCGAGGACTTGCTGGAGGAAGGGGGTGACTTTCTGGGAGGTGGTGCGGGACTTGGGGAGGTGGACGGCGTTGCCGTCGAGGGGGCCGTTGACGGGGTAGACGGTGAGTTCGGCGGGGAGGGGGGTGGTGCCGCAGATCTTGTTGCGGGCGGGGAGTTCGCCGGTGAAGACGAAGGTGTCGCCGATGGCTTCGGCGCAGGCCGAGGCGGAGCCGACGTACTGGCCGTGCTGGCCTTCGTCGTCGATGGCGACGAAGCGGGTGGCCTTGGCGGTGTCCTTGTGGGTGCGGAGGGCGCCTTCGTAGGCGGTGGCCGGGTCCAGTTCGCCTTGGACCATGAGGAGGCGGGGGGAGCCGGTGAGGTCGAGTTTGCGGTCCTGGGGCTTGTACTTCCAGAAGGCGCACATCGGGACGCCGTTCATGTAGCCGAAGAAGTCGTACTTCTTGGCCATCTTGTCGGCTTCCTTGAGGTAGAACTTCGGGTCCTTGTTCCAGGCGGTGTCGTTACAGCGGACCGTGGTGCCGATCGCGGGTAGCAGGAGCGGCTGGCCGGCGGACTTCGTCCGGGCGGCCGCGCGGGCGTCGGCGAGCAGGGTCCGGGTCGAGTCCGAGCTGGCGGCCATGGTCTCGACCGCGGTCGCGGCGGCCGTCACCTCGTAGCGGGCGCGGATGTTGGCGATGGTGTCGAAGGCCTGCAGCTCCGGCGCCAGCCGGGCCCAGGCGCGGTCGATGTGCTTGGCCTCGATCTTCTTGGAGGCGGGCGGGTCCTTGACGAACTCGTCGTGGACGAGGACGTCCATCGTGCCGCGGATGAAGCGGACGTTGCCGTAGATGACGCTGTAGATCTTGCCGTCCAGGTCGACGCCCTGGACGTCGGACCGGTTCGCCTTGACCAGCTTGATCAGCTCGGCGCGGACCTTGTTGTACTTCGCCTTCACCTGCGCCGGCGTCGCACCGAGCCCCTGGATCTGGTCGGCGTGCCGGCCGATCCACGGGAAGAACTGGGTGTCGCGCCGGCGCTGGCCGGAGAACGGGTCGAAGTTCACGTTGTCCCACTGGGTGTGGGTCCAGTCCATGTTCGAGTCGATCACGAACCGGCCGACCCGCTGCGGGTAGGCGTCGGCGTACCAGCCGCCGAGCCAGGTGCCGTAGCTGTAGCCGATGAAGTTCAGCTGCCGGGCCTTGAAGAGCGCGCGCAGGAACTCCATGTCGTAGACGGTCTGCTGGCTGCTGACGAACTGGCCGAACTCCTCGGCCGCGCAGGCCTCGGCGTACAGCTTGGCCTCGGCGACCTCGACCTTGTGGGTCTGCGCCGTGCGCTCCTTGTAGTCCGGCGTCGTCGGCAGCGCGTTCAGCTTCTCGACGGTGGTGACGCAGCGCAACGGCGTACTGCCGCCGAAACCGCGCGGGTCGAAGCCGAGCAGGTCGAAGTCGCTGAACAGCTGGGGCTTCTCGGTGCCGAGTGCGGCCGACAGCCGCAGACCGGCGCCGCCCGGGCCACCCGGGTTGGTGGTCATCAGGCCCTTCGACGTACCGGTCGCCTTGCTGTAGGCGATCGCGACCTCGACATCGGGGTGCGCGTTCGGGTTGGCCCAGTCCATCGGGACCTTCACCTTGGCGCAGTTCGTGGTCGGCGCCTGCGGGTACGACGCCTTGATCGCGGCGTCGAACGCGCACGGGGCCCAGCTGATCTGCTGGTCCAGGTACCGCTGCGGGATGGACGGCGTCTTCGGGTCGACCGGCCCGCGGTGGGCGGCGGCGGTCCCGACGGCCAGCTGCGGCACGACGAGTGCCACCGCCAGCCCGACGGCGAGGGTGCGAAGTCTTCTCACGCTGAAACTCCTGAAGTCCGGGCGGGGTTCAAGAACAGCTTGCAACGTATGCCGGATCCGCGCCGGATGACAGGTACTACCGCTACGACAAGGGCATTCCCTAGAGCTCGTAGACGGTGAAAATGGTGCAGTAGACGGGTGGGGACTCCAGACCTGGGTAGTACAAACGGCCCGCGTCGTCGGTGATTTTGAAGTACGCCGTCGACGCTCCGACCTGCGACGGGGCCTGCAGCAACATGGTGACCGTCACCACGTCGCCGGGCTCGGCGTCCGGGACCCGCGCGCGGACCGGCGAGCGCAGCCACCCCGGCGTCCCGGCGGCGCCCTGGCGGGTCAGCCAGCGGTCCCGCCACGGCCGCTCGCCGCTGTTGCGGATCTCCCAGGTCTTCTCGAACGCCTGCTCCCGGCTCACCCGCGTCCCGTCCGGGATGGTCTCCCCGAACAGCTCGGCCCGGTCCTCCGGGTGATGGTCCGCCGGGACCGAACCGCCGAGGGACGTCGGGACGACGGCACGCCGCAGGTCCCGCTGCGACGTGTCGCGACCAGCCCGGACGGCGGCGTCCAGCTCGGTCAGCTGGTTGATCAGCGCCTGACCCGCGCCGAACGAGCCGTCGTACCACTCGATCAGCTCGCGGCTCGGCTTGGTATGGCCGCGCTCCACGCGCGACAGATGTCCCTTGTCCCAGCCGGACAGGACGGCGGCCCGGGACAACGGCACTCCAGCGGCCTCCCGGAGCTCACGCATCCGACAGCCGATCACAAAGCGAGCCTGCGCTGGCCTCACTGCCCACTCCCCAGTCATCTGTTGCCCACTGCGACAACACCGTAACGCTCTGATTGTCTGAAAGTCAGCGCCTTCCGGAAAGGACATTCTCATGCGTACCGCCCTCCTGCGCATCACCGCCCGCCTGTCCGCCCTGTCCCTGCTCACTGCCGGCGCCGTCCTCGGCACCGGCGTACTACCCGCTCACGCCGCCACCGGCACCGTTGTGACCGACAGCGGCGCCGGTGTGACCATTCGGTCCGGTAACGCGACCAGCTTCGGTTCAGTCGGCACCCAGCCGAACGGAACGGTCGAGATCGACTGCCAGATCTACGGCGAGCCGGTGACCGGCAAGTTCGGCCGCAGCCTGATCTGGGACCACATCCCCGGTAAGGGCTTCATCTCTGACGCCTACGTCAACACCGGCAGCACCGGGCTCGTGGCGCCGCTGTGCACCAGCAACCCGCGTGCCGACAAGGCCATCGCCTGGTACGCCGCCCGCAACGGCTCGACCGCGTTCCAGGGGTACTGCGAGATGGCCGCAGAGAACTCGTACGGCAAGACCGGCGTCTGGCCGTCGGCCAAGGCGGACTGGAACGACGCCGTCGCGCGCGGCGTCGCGCACCGCGGCGATCTGAACCCGCCGAAGGGCGCTCTGGTCTTCTGGGACCTGGCCGCCCCTTACGGTCACGTCGGCGTCGCCCGCGGCGACGGCTACTTCTGGGCCACCAGCGTCGGCGGCAAGATCGGCCTGGCGAAGCTGCCCTACTTCTCCAACTACCTCGGCTGGGCCTGGCCCAACTTCTGAGCCTGCCGCGAGTCTCGGACCCCCGCCGCCCCGGGGGTCCGAGACTTTCGAACGCTCAAACGTCGCCGTCCGTGTTAAGTCGATCACGGATAGCGTTTGCTGCCGATACCTTCCGCGACAGCTTTCTGTACGGTGCCGTGGGAGCGCTCCCATGCTTAGCTGGAAGCGCTCCCAAACGCAGTTCTTTCCGCCCCTACAGAAGGACTTCGCATGAGCTCACCACGCTCCCGAACCTGGCGCCGGCGCAAACCGCCGGCCTTTCTGATCGCCATCGTGACGGCGATCGCCGTACTGGTCTCCAGTACCGGCATCCAGCCCGCCACGGCCGCACCGGACGCCGTGTTCGTCCCGGCCGCCGGTCAGGACCACACCGTCCGGCACGACTTCCAGGACCCGGCGCTGGCCGCGCACTACGTCCAGCAGTTCGACGAGATCCGGGCCAGCGGCAAGAAGCTCAGCCAGGTCCTGGACGAGCGGACCAAGGGCCAGCTGCACGACGTCATGCCCAAGCTGCGCTACGTCGAGTTCGACGCCGAGATGCGGGTCGAGGGCACTGTCGCCGTCATCGTCATCAAGGATCCGGGGGTCGTCGTCGACGAGTCCTGGTGGCAGGGCGCGCTGATCGTCGCCGGAGCGATGCTGGTCGGAGCCGGCGCCACCGCGCTGTGCCTGACCTACGGCGGCGGCGTGCCGCTGTGCGCGGGGCTCGGCGGCTTCATCGGTGAGTTCGTCAACGGCGCCCTGACCCAGTGGGCCAACGGTGAGCTCGGCAACGCCGACGAGTGGGCCAAGACGATGGCCAAGTCGATCGCGGCCGGCCTGACCGGGTTCCTGATCGCCTTCGCGGGTACTGCCGAGGCGCTGGCCTGGTACAAGGCGACCAGCGCGTCCCTGGTGCGCTTCGTCCGGACAGTCGAGGCGTTCTTCGGCGGCACCACCGCCGGCGACACGCTGGCTAGCATGCTCGACGCCCTCGAGCGCTACCTGCCCAGCTACCTGCGCAACTCCGCTTCCGCCACCGGCACCTGCCGGGAGCCGGTCGGCGAGCCCGAGCCCGGCGGCGGCTGGACCCCGCTCGGCCAGATCATCTTCGCCGCGGACGGCGCCCAGACCCGGTTCATGGACGTCGACGGCGACCTCGACGTCGACCGCGCCATCTCGGTGAACGGCCGCCTGTACACCTGGCACAACGCCGGGTGCGGTCTGGACGGCAGCCGGGTCTGGATCCCGCGCGGCAACACCGCGCCGGGCGGTGTGTCCAATGTCGCCTACTTCGGCGACCTGGACGGCGACGGCAAGGACGACCTGGTCAACTTCCTGACCGCCGCCGAGTCCCCGACCGGCTTCGCCGCGATGCGGGTCTGGCGCAACGAGTCCAGCGGTTCGTCGGTGCGCTGGGCCAACCCGGTCATCGTCGCCAACGACCTCAGCTACGTCGGGATCCCGGTCTTCGCCGACCTGGACGGCGACAAGGACGACGACCTGATCATCCCGGACCGGATGGGTTTCGTCATCGCCTGGGAGAACCGCAAGTCCAGCGGGCTGCCCAAGCCTGGTGACTGGCGCAAGATCACCGGGTTCACCCACCCGGCCGAGGGCCGCGTCGGCACCGTCTCCTACCCCGACATCAACGGCGACCTGCGTGCGGACGTCGTCGTGGTCAAGTACATGACCGGCGACGTGGAGGCCTGGCAGAACCTCGGCACCGGCTGGGAGGAGGCCAAGTCGGGCAAGGCTGCGGCGGCCGACCCGTGGAAGTCGCTCGGCGTGATCCGGTCCGGTGACGCGTTCGGCGGGACGGTCGGCGACTTCGGCGACCTGGACGCTGACAAGGTCTCGGACTTCCTGTTGTTCAACTCGACGTCCAAGGGCGTCGACGGCTGGCTGCTGCCCAGTGACGTGGCCGCAGGCGCCAACGGGGGCGTCGGCGACCCGATGGAGGCGCACCCGGGCGGTGACGACGGCGGCACGCGCCCGCCGGCCAGTGGGGATTGCAGGCCGGACGGTCTGGCGACGACGCCTGGTGTCGCGACGCCGTACTGCAAGGTCTACCAGGGCGACGGCCGCGAGTGGCTCGGCCAAGGCCGGGACCGCCGGGTCGTGGCGTACTTCAACGGAGCCCGTACGGGCGCCGACGGGACGCCGCACTACCTGGTCAAGAACATCCCGTGGTCGAAGGTGACCCACATCAACTACGCCTTCGCGACGGTGGCGAACAACCGGATGTCGGTCGACGCCGCGGCCACCCAGATGGAGTGGCCGGGTAAGTTCGGCGCCGAGATGGACCCGGGGCTGCCGTACAAGGGGCACTTCAACCTGCTGACGAAGTACAAGCGGCTGCACCCGCGGGTGAAGACGCTGATCTCGGTCGGCGGCTGGGCCGGGTCCGGCGGGTTCTACGCGATGACGACGAACGCCGACGGCTCGGTCAACCAGGCCGGGATCGACACCTTCTCGGCGTCCGCGGTGGAGTTCTTGCGGACGTACGGCTTCGACGGGCTCGACATCGACTTCGAGTACCCGACGGTGCTGGACGACACGGGGAACCCGAGCGACTGGGCCACGGCGAATCCGCGGCGCAAGGGGTTGCCGACGTCGTACACGGCGTTGATGAAGACGCTGCGTGATGCGCTGAACCGGGCGTCGGTGGCGGACAACAAGTACTACCTGCTGACCTCGGCCTCGTCGGCGTCCGGGTACCTCGTCCGCGGGATGGCGAACCAGACCGCGCTGGACTACCAGGACTTCACGAACCTGATGTCGTACGACTACCACGGCACCTGGAACGACGTCGTGGGGCCGAACGCGGCGCTGTTCGACGACGGCAAGGACCCGGAGCTGGCCGAGCAGTACGCGACCCCGGAGTACGGCGGGATCGGGTACTTCAACACCAACTGGGCGATGAAGTACATGCGCGGCGCGTTGCAGGCCGGCCGGGTGAACCTGGGCGTGCCGTACTACACGCGCGGCTGGAAGAACGTGACCGGCGGGACGAACGGCCTGTGGGGCAAGTCGGCCAAGCCGAACGGGTGCGAGCCCGGCACCGGGATCAAGCGGCCCTGCGGTGACGGCGCGGTCGGGATCGACAACATCTGGCACGACAACACGTCGAACGGCGGCGAGCTCGGCTCCGGCACGAACCCGCTGTGGCACACGAAGAACCTGGAGAAGAACATCCTCCCCAGGTACGCGCCGAACGTCGGGCTCGACCCGACCAAGCCCGAGGACCGGCTGACCGGCTCCTACACGAGGCACTGGGACAACACGACCAAGACCTCGTGGCTGTGGAACAACGACAAGAAGGTGTTCCTGTCCACCGAGGACGAGCAGGGGATCGACGCGATCACCGACCTGGTGAAGTCGACCGGCGCCGGCGGCGTGATGATGTGGGAGCTCGGCGGCGACTTCGCCTGCCCGGCGGTCGTCGACGCGCAGCGCTCGTGCGGGATGGGCTACACGCTCACCACGCGACTGAACGACAAGCTGAACGGATCCGGTGCCTACAGCAACAGCCTGCGCGCGGGGAGCACCGCGCCCGCGCCGACGGCGACCGCCAACATCAGCGTCGACATGGTGAACTACCCGACCGCGACGGCGAACCTCTGGCCGTTGCAGCCGACCGTCCGGATCACCAACAACACCGGCCGGACGCTCGGCGGCGGCAAGGACACCAAGCTGGCCTTCGACATCCCGGCCTCGACGTCCCCGCTGGTCAAGGACGTCAACTGGCAGACCGGCGACCAGGGCGGCCAGTGGAAACTCACCGCCGGCTCGACCTTCCACCGGATCTCCACGACGCTGGACTACTGCCAGATCATCCCCGCGGGGAAGTCGCTCGATCTCCCGATCATCTACTTCCTCCCGATCACCGGCCCGATCAACACGAGCCTCTCGATCGGCAGCACGTCCTACTCCCCCGTCACCGACAACCTCAAGGGCCTGCCCGCCGCCACCCCACCCGCGGGCGGCTGCAACGCCGGCAACTGGGACGCGACCAAGATCTACGACCCCGCGACCCAGACCGTCGAACAAGTCACCGTCAAGTACAACAACAAAATCTGGAAAGCCAAATGGCAAACCCAGAACAGCGCCCCCGGCACCGGCCCCGACCCCGACCACGAACCCTGGAAACTAATCGGCAACGCCACCTAACCCCCTAACCCCACCGGAGGCCGGCGCCCCCCGCGCCGGCCTCCACCCATGCCGAACCCCAGCCACCCACCAACTCCCCGACAGGCCCACGACACGCCGCACCAACCGGCGCGTCGCGAAGCCCAACCCCAGTTGGTCAGTGCTGGCACGCGGCACGCGGCACGCGGCACGCGGCACGCGGCACGCGGCACGCGGCGAACCCAACCACCCAGTGTCGGCCTAGGCAACCACCTGCTTTCCGGCCGCAGCGCGGCCCGACCACCGGCAGAGAACCCGGCCGTGGCGACCAACCGGGGGCACGCTACGGCTGGGGGCTGGTGGAGCTGGCTGGTCGACTGCGGGGTACAGGCTCGGCTGGCTCGCAGCTCGGTGCCCTGGCTACCTGGGCCGGGCGAACGGGCGGTGCTGTGTAAGGACCCGCGTCGGCGGGTGGCGGGCTTGGTTCAGCGTTTGCGTTTGGGGGGTGGGCGTTCGCCGGAGCCGCGTTGGATGAGGGCGCAGGGGAGGACTATGCGTTGGGGTGGGCGGGTGTCGGTGCCGGCGGCTCGGTCGAGGAGGAGGCGGGCGGCGCTGCGGCCGAGTTCGGCGATGTCGGAGGCTACGACGGTGACGGGGGTGGGGAGCATGTCGGCGAGGCGGAAGTCGTCGAAGCCGACGACGGCGGGGTCGCGGCGGAGTTCGCCGAGGGCGCGCAGGACGCCTTCGGTGAGGAAGTTGGTGGAGGCGAAGATCGCGGTCGGGGGGTCGGGGCGGAGCATGAGTTCGCGGGTCGCCTTGGCGGCGGACTCCGCGTTGCCCTCGGGGAGCTGGACGACGAGTGACTCGTCGACGTCCAGGCCCGCCGTCCGGTGCGCCCGGCGGAAGCCGCGGAGGCGGCGTCCGGTGGTGTAGTACGACGGGGCGAGCAGGATCGCGATCCGTTCGTGGCCCTGGCCGAGCAGGTGCTCGGCGGCCAGCCGCCCGCCGCCCTCGTTGTCGACCATGACGATGTCGGCGTCGATCCCGGTGGCCGGCCGGTCGACGAACACGACCGGGACGCCGGCGCCCTGCAGGAATGCGTGGTCACCCTGGTCCGGGACAATCATCAGCCCGGCGACCTGCCGGCTGACCAGCTCGCGAATCGCGCGCTTCTCCCCCTCCGGGTCCTCGTCCACACTGCCCAGGACGACGGCGAACCCGGACTGCCCGGCGACCTCCAGCGACGCCTTCGCGATCGTCGCGTAGAACGGGTTGGTCAGGTCCCCCAGCACCAGCGCCAGACTCGACGACTTCTTCCCCGGGCGCAGCGCGCGGGCGACCTCGTTGCGCTGGAAGCCGAGCTGGTCGATCGCCGTCCGGACCCGCTGCGCGGTCTCGTCCCGGACGCCGTGCCCGCCGTTCACCACCCGGGACACCGTGCCCAGCCCGACGCCGGCCCGCCGGGCCACGTCGATCATCGTCGGCCGAGCGGCCTCGGGAGTGTTTGGAAACGTTTCGGGCACGGGGTTGACTTCCTTTTCACGGCACGGCATCGTCCACTCCACACTAAAACTTGGAAACGTTACCGTCCAGGACGTCGAGCGAGGAGATCCGATGAATCGAGGGCACCGATGCGGCGGTTGAGCGGGTGAATCGATGGAGGCTGCCGTTCCAACGTGAGAATGGTGGGAGGAGCCGGAATGCGCAGTCTCGTGGCGCCGGTTCGGACACGCTGGCGGCGTACCTGTTCATCTCCCCGGCGATCCTCGGGTTCACGGTCTTCGTCGGGTATCCGCTGATCCGGTCGTTCTACCTGGCGCTGACCAAGTACAACGGCCTGACCGACCCGGTCTTCGTTGGTCTCGGCAACTTCCGGCGGCTGTTCACGACCGACCCGGCGTTCTGGCCGGCGCTGCGGGCGACCGGCTACCTGGTGGCGCTGTACGTCCCGCTGTCGCTGATCCTCGGCCTCGCGCTGGCGATGTTCTGCAACCAGCGCTTCCGCGGGGTCCGGATCGTCCGGACGCTGTCCTACCTCCCGGTCGTCCTGCCGGCGGTCGCGACGATCACGCTCTGGAAGTTCATCCTGAACCCGCAGCTCGGTCTGCTGAACACGATCCTGGAGCGGCTCGGCCTGCCGACCAGCCTGTGGCTGCAGAGCCCGACGATGGCGATGCCGTCCGTCGTCCTGATGATGCTGTGGGGCGTCGGCGGCACGATGATCATCTTCCTGGCCGCGCTGCAGGCCGTCCCGACCGAGCTCTACGAGGCGGCCAAGGTGGACGGCGCCGGCCCGTGGTCGGCCTTCCTGCGGATCACGATCCCGACGATCAGCCCGATCATCCTGCTGCAGGTGATCCTGCAGACCACGGCCGCGCTGCAGACGTTCAACCAGCCGAAGATCCTGACCAACGGCGGGCCCGGGTTCAGCACCAACGTGCTGATGCTGTCGATCTACAACAACGGCTTCCCGAATCTCGGCCGCGTCCCGCAGCTCGGCTACGCCTCCGCGCAGGTGTGGGTGCTGTTCATCGTCATCATCGCCGTCATCGCGCTGGCCGCGAAGTTCACCTCTCTTTGGACCTACAGTGACAACACTCCCGACTGATCCGAAGCCACGCCGCCTGATCGGTACGACGGCGTGGTACGTGACGGCGTTGTTCATCGCCGCGGTGATGATCGTCCCGCTGCTGTGGATGATCACGATCGGCCTGAAGAGCGGTTCGGCGGTCTTCGAGATCCCGCCGCGGCTGCTGCCGCGCGAGTGGACCTGGCGGAACTTCATCGACGGGCCGCAGGCGATCAACTTCCCGCGGCTGCTGCTGAACTCGACGATCATCACTGCGCTCAGCGTGCTCGGCGGGGTGATGACCGCGATGATGACCGGCTACGCGCTGGCGCGGCTGCGCTTCCCCGGCCGGAAGCTGTGGTTCTACCTGTTCGTCGGCAGCATGCTGCTGCCGGGTGTGGTCGGGCTGATCCCGCTCTTCCAGCTCTACAAGAGCATCGGCTGGTACGACACCTGGCTGCCGCTGATCGTGCCGGCGTTCCTCGGCGGGAACCCGCTGTTCATCTTCCTGGCCCGGCAGTACTTCCTCGCGATCCCGTACTCGATCGACGAGGCGGCCAAGATCGACGGCGCCGGGCACCTGCGGATCTTCACCCAGGTGATGCTGCCGCTGACCCGGCCGGCCTGGATCACGATGGCGATCCTCGCCTTCCAGGCCTCCTGGAACGACTACCTGAACCCGCTGGTCTACCTCTACTCCTCCGGCAAGTGGCCGCTCTCGGTCGGGATGGCGGCGTTCATCTCGCCGTTCGCCGGCAAGACGCCGGACTGGAGCTACTACATGGCCACCAACCTGCTCTACATGCTGCCACCGCTGATCCTGTTCTTCGCCGCGCAGCGCTACTTCATCCAGGGCCTCGGCTCACTCGGCAGCACCACCCAGAAATGAGGGCATATCCGTGAAGACCAAGCTCATCGGCGCCGCGCTGGCCTGCGCCGGGTTGCTGACCGCCTGCGGAGGTTCGGACTCCGGCTCGGCCGACGGGCCGGTCACCGTCACCGTGATGACGTGGGAGTCGACGCAGACGAACGCTGTGATCAAGAAGGCGCTGGCCGAGTTCAAGGACGCCGACATCACGGTCGAGCTGCTCGACACCCCGAGCGGTCAGTACGGCGACAAGCTGTCGTCGCTGACCCAGGCGAAGAAGCTGCCGGATCTGTTCTGGTGCGGTAACGACACCGAGCAGCAGTACACGCAGCAGGGGCTGCTGGTCGACTGGAGCCCGAAGCTCACCGGCGACTTCGGGGCGGACAAGTTCGTCGCGTCCGCGATCAAGAACTGGACCACCGCGGACGGGCAGATGGGCGGGCTGCCGTCGCTGATGAACACGTACGGCGTCTGGTACAACGCCGACGCGTTCACCGCGGCCGGCGTACCGATCCCGAAGAGCGGCTGGAGCTGGGACGAGATGTACGCCGCCGCCGCGAAGCTGACCGGGAAGGGCGGCGCGAAGTACGGCCTGGTCGCGGACCAGCTCACCGGGCCGGACGGGCCGTTCACGATGAGCATGTACGCCGTCTCGGCCGGTGGCGCGCCGTTCACGGACGACGTCAACCACCCGACCAAGGCCGAGGCGGACGCGAAGTACACCGAGGGCGTGCAGAAGCTGGTCGACGCGGTCAAGAACGGCTCGGTCGCACCGCCCGGGTACGACGCCTCGAACGCGCAGTCGCTGTTCGCGGCCGGCAAGGTGCCGATGATGTTCGGCGGCCAGTGGCTGGCGGCCGGTTTCCAGGTCGACAAGCCGAAGGTCAAGTACGGTTTCGCCCCGTTCCCCCAGGTCACCACCCCGGCGACGCTCTACGACTCGGTCGGCATCTGCACCCCGCAGTACACCAAGAACCAGGACGCCACCTTCAAGGTCCTCGAGTACATCAACACGAAGGTCTGGGACGCCGTCCTGCCCGAATCCCCCGTCGCACCGCCGGCCTACACCCCGGCGCAGGCCAAGTACTTCGGCGCGCTGGCCGAGCAGCCGACCGTCGTCGACACCGTCAAGGCCGACCTCGCGATGGAGAAGACCGTCGGCGTCCGCTTCACCACCCAGTGGGCCCAGCAGGTCGGCGACCTCACCACCGCCGACTACCAGCCCATCCTCTCCGGCAAGAAGCCGATCACCGATCTCCCGGCGTACGTCGAGAAGATCAACGGCCTCATCAAATCCGGCGGCTGACCACGAACCCCCGCCCCGGCTATCGCGGGGCGGGTGGGGTGGTTAGGTGGCTTGCCAGAGGGATAGGGCGAAGCGGGCTTGGGGGTCGGTCCACCAGGCGGTGCGGGTGAAGTTGGCGGTGGCGAGTTCTTGGGTGACTTTTTCGGGGCGGAACTTGGCGGAGATCTCGGTGTGGAGTTCTTCGCCGGCGGCGAAGTTGATCTCGAGGTGGACTTCGGGGATGAGGACGCGCTGGGCGGTGGTGGCGCGCAGGCGCATCTCGATCCACTCGTGGTCGGGGTCCCAGGCGGCGACGTGGTCGAAGGCCTCGACGTCGAAGTCGGCGCCGAGCTGGCGATTGATGACGCGGAGGACGTTGCGGTTGAACTCGGCGGTGACGCCCTGGGCATCGTCGTAGGCGGCGACCAGGGTGGCCGGGTCCTTGACCAGGTCGGTGCCGAGCAGGAGCCATTCGCCGGGCTCGAGGACGTCGCGGATCGAGCGGTAGAAGACGGCGCGCTCGGCGGGGAGCAGGTTGCCGATGGTGCCGCCGAGGAAGGCGACCAGGCGCGGGGCGTCACCGGGGAGTTTGTCGAGGTGGGCGGTGAAGTCGCCGACGACGCCGTGGACGTCGACGGTCGGGTAGTCGGCGTTGATCGCGTCCGACGCCTCCCGCAGCGCGGACTCCGAGACGTCGAGCGGGACGAAGCTGGTCAGCGTGCCGTGGTCGCGCAGGCCGTCGAGCAGCAGCCGGGTCTTCTCCGAAGAGCCCGAGCCGAGCTCGACGAGTGTGTGCGCCTTGGTCAGCGCGGCGATCTCCCCGGCGCGGGCCTGCAGGATCTCGCGCTCGGCCCGGGTCGGGTAGTACTCCGGCAGGCGGGTGATCTCCTCGAACAGCTCACTCCCCCGCGCGTCGTAGAACCATTTCGGCGGCAGCCACTTCGGCTCGGCCGTCAGCCCGGCGCGCACGTCCTCGCGTAGCGCTCGAGCGGCGTAGTCCGGCGTCAGGTGTACGTCGATCTGGGTCACTGCGGTCCTTCCATCGAGGTGATGCGCACCGTCGTGGCGGTGGCCACGAGCAACGAGTGGTCAGGCACTTCCTCCCAGTGCCCGGCTCCGAACGGTTCCGAACTGACCGTCGTCGAGTCGTCGGTTCGGCGTACCCACAGCGAGTGCGTCCAGGTCGTCGCGACCAGCTGCTCGCCGTCCATCAGCAACACGTTCAACCGCGCCCCGGGCGCGGCCTCCGCCACCTCCCGGACGGCGGACTCCACCGCCGCCACCGGCTCGCCCATCCGCGAACGGATCAGCGCGAACAGGAACGCCGAATCCACCCCGGCGCCCAACGTCAACAGCTCAGCCACCGGCAAGCCCTCCGCCAGCTTCAGCACCGACCCCGGCCAGCCCGGAATCTTCCCGTTGTGGCTGAAGCTCCAGTTGCCGCTCTGGAACGGCGCGACCGCGGACTCGTCGTGCGGCATGTCGTCCGTCCCGTTGCGGACCGCGGCGAGGACGGCGCCCGAGCTGATCGACCGCGCGAGACCGGGCAGGTTGTCGTCGGTCCAGATCGGCACGTTGCGCCGGTACCTGACCAGCTGACCGTCGGCGTACCAGGCCAGGCCGAAGCCGTCGGCGTTCACGGTCCCGCCGCCGCGCATGTCTTTAGGCGCCCAGGACTGTTGGTAGAGGGAGTGCTCAGGGTCGAGGACGAGCCTGGCAAGGGGCACGGGTGGGCCCAGGTAGGCGAGGTGGCGGCACATCAGAGCTCTTCGGGGCGGGGGTCACGGGCGCAGCGGAAGCCGGCGAAGATCTGCCGGCGGATGGGGTAGTCCCAGTTGCGGAAGGTGCTGCGGGCGACGACGTCGTCGGTGCCGAAGGAGCCGCCGCGAAGGACCTTGTAGTCGGGGCCGAAGAAGACGAGCGAGTACTCGTCGTAGGGGAACGCGCGGAAACCGGGGTACGGGTCGAAGTCGCTCGACGTCCACTCCCAGACGTCGCCGATCAGCTGCTCGACGCCGAGCGGTGAGGCGCCGGCCGGGTACGCGCCGACGGGCGCCGGGCTCAGGTGGCGCTGGCCGAGGTTGGCGTGCTGCGGGCCGGGGCTCTCATCACCCCAGGGGAAGCGCCGTGTCCGGCCGGTGGCCGGATCGAACCGCGCGGCGAACTCCCACTCCTCCTCGGTCGGCAGCCGCTTCCCCGCCCACTTCGCGTAGGCCTCGGCTTCGTAGAAGCAGACATGCATGACCGGCTCGTCGAGCGGGAGCGGCTCGCGGTGGCCGAAGCGCGTCCGCCACCAGTCGCCGTCCACCTGCTCCCAGAACCGCGGGCCGACCAGCGAGCCCTTCTGCACATGCGCCCACCCGGCCTCAGACCACCACTGCGCCTCCTGATACCCGCCGCCGGTCACGAAGCGCAGATAGTCCCCGTTGCTGACCGGCACGGTGTCGATCACGTACGGCGCCACCCGGACGGCGTGCGCCGGCCGCTCGTTGTCGAGCGCCCACGGCTCTACCGACGTCCCCATCTCGAAGACGCCGCCCGGCACGAACACCTCAGGCGCCGGCAACCGCCGGCCAGCCGGTGGCGGCGGCGCGTCCAGCACCGGGACGCCGTTGCGCAGCTGGTGCGTCGCCAGCATGGTCTCGTCGTGCTGCTGCTCGTGCTGGACGATCATCCCGAAGGCGAACCCGTTGTCGACCAGCTCGCGCCCGGCGTCGAACTTCACGTGATCGAGGACGTCGAGGACCTTGTCGCGCACCTCCTCGACGTACGCGCGCGTCTCCACCGGATTGAGCAGCGGCAACGCCGGCCGATCCGCCCGCGGGTGCATGAACGCGTCGTACAGCTCGTCGATGTCCTGGCGCAGGGGCTCGCGGCCGCCGACGTCGCGGACCAGCCAGAGCTCCTCCTGGTTGCCGATGTGGGCGTAGTCCCAGACCAGAGGCGACATCAGCTTCGAGTGCTGCTTGACCAGGTCGTCGAGGTCGACGGCGTCAGCCAGCTGCGCCGTCCGCCGCCGCGACTTGCCGAGTTGCTCGGCGACGAACGAGCGGAGCCCCTCGTCGGACAGATCGGACAGTTGGTGGTTCATGAAGCTCGCCTTCCGTGGGTGTCGTCGACGATGCGCTGCAGCCGGATCGCGGCCGCAGCCTGTAGCTCTGTCGGGACGCCGGTCCGATCCAGCAGACCGGCACCCAGCTCGACCACGCTGCGCGCGGCCTGCCGGACGAGGTCGTCGCGCAGCCCCACGCGCGCGGCGGGCAACCAGCGCCCGGACGCCGGCTCGGCAGCGGCCAGCACCTCATCGAGGACGGCGGGGTCAGCCAGCAGCGCACTGAGCAGCAGCGTCGGGGCGATCCAGCCGTCACCGGACTGGGTGTCCAGGTATCTGACCTCCAGATAGCCCCGTGGGCGCACCGGCGGGAACAGCGTCGACAGGTGGTACTCCAGATCGTCGTACGTCGGTCTGTCACCCGGCAGCCGGCCGTCGGCCCAGGCGCCGAAGGTGAGCCCGGCCGGCGCCTCCCAGCTGTCGCCGCGGCGCAGGCACAGCACCGGCGCCTCCATCGCCATCCGCGCCCAGGCCGCGGCCGGGTCGCCGTCCAACGGCGGGGGCTCGGTGAACGGCGCACAGGTGCCGAACGTCGCCTCGGTGCGCGCGGAGGCCCAGCCGGTGGCGGAGCCCTCGCGGTACGCCGAGTTGGCGAAGAGGGCGATCAGAGCCGGGCCGAGGTCGTGGAGGGCCCGCCAGCGCAGCGCGGCCTGGCCGGCTTCACCGGCGTCCAGACAGACCTGCAGACCCGCTGTACTGCACATCATCCGCGGGCCGTGCGGACCGAGGCGCGCGAACGCCTGCTCCATCGCGGCGTAGCGCGGGACGGTGAGGATGCGGCGCGGACTGCGGAACGCATCCAGGCCGTGGTCGCCGAGGACGAGGCCGGCGACGTCCACAAGTTTGGCGAGCTCGGCCGCGTCGGCGGCCGTGTCGTCGATCAGCCCCGCGACGGACGCCGAGGCGGGGCCGGAGATCTCCACCTGGCCACCGGGCTCGACGGTGACCAGAGCGCCCCGGCCGAGCGGCAGCTGCGGGCTGCCGGGGACCAGGGTGGCGGGCGCGTGGACGCCCAGCGCATCAGCGAGCCGACCGGCGTCGAGGGGCCGGCGCGGATCCTCCGCGTGATGCACGGTCCACTCCAGCTCGACGCCGTGCAGGCGGGGCGGACCGTGCTTGAAACAGACCATCGCGACATAACCCTCCGCCTCGGCCCGGGAGCCGATCGGGGTCGTCGCCGGAGAACCACCGGACGAGGTCACGTCAGCGACCGTAGCCCCGGAGTCGGCCCTGGACAACCAAGACCGGATTACCCATCGGTGACGCCTTGCCTGTCTTCGTCATGCCCAGCATCCTGCAAGGCGCCACCGACATTTTTCCTTACAGGGCTAGAAATTCCTGGTGGAAGCGCTTCAATAGGTCGCTGTACTCCTCGATGTCGCGGGCGATCGTGTGCAGCGTCAGCACGGCCTCCTCGACCCCCACCTCGGCCAGCTCCGCGAGATCGCCCATGATCTGCTCAACACTGCCCTGGTACGGCGCCCGCTCGGCCGAGTCGACCCGGACGAACTCCCCGCCGAGCGCCACGATCGCGATCGCGCGCACCGACGCCGGGTCGCGGCCGAACTGCTCGGCCTGTTTCCGCAGGTCGCCGAGCGTCTCGCCGATCTGCCGCGGCGGGACCATCACCGGGAGCCACCCGTCGGCCCGCTTGGCCACCCGAGTCAGCGCCTTCGGCCCCCACCCGCCGAGGAACACCGGGATCGGCTCCGCCGGTTTCGGCCCGATCTCCGCGGGCCACAGCTTGTACCGCTCGTTCTCGAACGCCACCGGATCCGGCCGCCAGACGGCGTCCGCGACGTCCAGGAACTCGTCCAGCGCCGCACCCCGCTCCTTCATCGGCCGCGGCGCCGCCACCGCGAACTCGTCCACCGACCAACCGGTCCCGAGCCCCGCCACCACCCGCCCACCGCTGGCCGCCCCGATCGACGCCAGCGAACTCGCCAGCCGGAACGGCACGTGCAGCGGCGGCAGGATCACCGCGCTCCCCAACCGCACCCGCGACGTCACCGCCGCCGCCATACTCATCGCCACGATCGGGTCCAACACCTTCCGGTACACGTCCGGCCAGGCCCCGTCCCCGTACTCCGTCAGCCGGTGAATCCCCGTCTGGTCCTCCGGATACAAGATCCGCTCCGAGACCCACACGCTGTCGTACCCCACCTCCTCCGCCTCCCGGGCCGCCCGGATCAGATGCGCCCCCGGCGCGAACCGCCAGTTCTGCGGCAACATCACACCCAGCCTCATATCCACTCCCTACTGATCACCAGTCATTGATTGAAAGTCAATGAAAATCCTACGCGGGACTGGTTGAAGATCAAATGGGTGGGTCAGAGCTGGTCGAGAGCCGGGGTGAGGTCGAGGGTGGGTTCCAGGGCCTGGGCGGCTCGGAGAGCGCCGGTCAGGAGGGTGGTGACGGCGTCGACCATGGCCGGAAGCGGGTAGGGCTGGTTCTCGCGCAGCCAGGTGGTGGTGAGGCCTTCGGCGGCGTCGGCGAAGGACTGGAGCGCGGCCGACAGGGGTGGGCTCGGGGTGAGGGAGAGCAGGCGACTGATCTCCCGGAGACCGTGGGCGCGGCGGTCCACGAAGGCGGCGTCGCGGGTGGGGGCCAGGATGAGGTTGAGCGCGGTGGCGGGGCTGGCGGCGACGAAGGTGAGGAAGGTGCGGAAGCGGGCGCGGAGTTGCTCGACTGGGGTGCCTGAGGTTTCGGTGTCCTCGGCGGCCCGGAGCTGGTCGTAGACGGCGTCGACCGCGGCGGTATAGGCACCCTGCTTGCCGTTGAAGTGATGCGAGACCAGGCCGTGGGCGACGCCCGCAGTACGGGCGATGCCGGCGACGGTGACTTCGTCGTACGGGCGCTGGGAGAACTCCGTGATGGCGGCGGCGAGCAGCTTCTGCCGGGTCTGTTCGGCGGCGGCTTGGCGTGCGGTCAGGCGTTCTGGGGACACGGCCGCAGGCTACTGCAGCCGGGTCGGCAGCTCGCGGAATCTGGGGCAAGTGGTGCAGGCGTTCACCCGTGGCAGCACGTAGAAGTAGCAGCAAGAGGTGCGGAGTTTCTGCTCCAGTGACACGCCGAATGCGGCGGCAGCGCGATCGGCGTGCGGCGCGACCTCCAGAGACCGGATCGCGGACCTGACCTCGTCGTCGACGGCTCCGAACCGTTGTAGCGAGCTGAGCTTCACACCGGGGCGAAACGAGTCCAGAAACGCCGCAGTGTGGGCTCTGAGCTGAGTGGCCGCAGTTTCGACCGGAACGACCTGATCGGCGAGCAGCGCGACCTCAACCGGGTAGTGCGCCTTCGGATGCACCCGGAACGCCAGCGCGGCGGGCGAGACGTCCGGAGCGACGCCGAGCGCGGCTCCACTCACCGCAGCCATCAGAGCCGGCACCTGGACGTACCACATCAGCGTGAACATGGCCGCGACCTGCACCGGCGGATCGATCGCGTACTCCAGCGCATAGTCGTTCGCCACTCGGCGACGCCAGTCCGCGGTCGGGTCACCGCCCGCCTGCTGCTCCGCGACGACCGCCGCGCACGACACCCACTCCGACCCCGGCACGGCGTCCGCCGTCCGCACGGACAGCCAGCTGACCGAATCGGCCAGGGTGTCCACCAGGGTCTCGAAGGAGGGCATCACCCAGCCAGCCTACGATCCGGTACGACGACCGGCGCACCACCGACCTCCACCACGGTTGCCTGCAGCCCGAACACGGCGTCCAGCAGCTGCTCGGTCAGGACGTCGACCGGCCGCCCCTGCGCCGCGATCCGCCCCTCCCCCATCACCACCAGGTGCTCGGCGTACTGCGCGGCCAGCGTCAGGTCATGCAGGACGACGACGACCGTGCGCGCCGCAGTGTGCGCGGCCGCGTGGACGACGTTCATCACGTCGACCGCGTGCGCCAGGTCGAGGTACGTCGTCGGCTCGTCGAGCAGCAGGTGCGGAGTGCCCTGGGCGAGCACCATCGCGATCCAGACCCGCTGCCGCTGCCCACCGGACAGCTGCTCGACCGGGCGGTCCCGCAGCTCGGTGAGCTCGACCGCTGCGAGCGCCTGGTCGATCGCAGCGTCGTCCTCGGCCGTCAGCCGACCGAACAGACCCCGGTGCGGATGCCGACCACGCGACACCAGCTCCGCAGCAGTAATACCCTCCGGCGTCACCGGACCCTGCGGCAGGACGCCGAGCTTGCGCGCCAACTCCCGCGCGGGCAGTTTGTGGATGTCCTGCCCGTCCAGCACCACCTGACCGCTCTGCGGCGTGAGCAACCGGCTCATACCGCGCAACAGCGTCGACTTGCCGGAGCCGTTCGGCCCGACGATCGCAGTCAACCGACCGGACGGGACCTCCAGGGTCAGCCCGGCCACCACAGGTGCGTCCGTGCCGTAAGCCAGGGTGAGGTTCTCGACGTGCACTTCAGCGTCCTCTCTGCTGACGGCCGATCAAATGCAGCAAGTACGGCGCTCCGGCCGCAGCGGTGATCACGCCGACCGGCAACTCGTACGGTCCCACGTGAAGCCAGCCCAGCCCGTTTCGCGCGACCAGATCGGCCAGTACGACGAAGACCGCGCCGAGCAGCGCCGTCGTGACCAGTGGCGGCCGCTCCATCCTGGTGAGCCGCAGCGCGACCTGCGGCGCAACCAGAGCCACAAACGCGATCGGCCCGGCGCCTGCGGTCGCCATGGCGGCCAGCAGCGTCGCCACGATCAGCAACAGCAGCCGGATCCTCGCTACCCGGACGCCAAGGGACGACGCCACGTCGTCACCGAGCACCATCGCGGACAGATCCCGGTTGAACAAGATTGCCACCGGCAACAACACCACTACGGCGATCAGCACCGGGACGGCGTCGCTCCAGGCCCGGGCGTTGAGTGAACCGGCCAGCCAGGCCGCAGCCCGACCAGCGTCGTTCACATCACCGATGACCAGCATCCAGGCGACCAGCGAGTTCGCCGCGGCCGCGATGCCGACACCGATCAGCACGACCTTGCCGCCGTCCACCTGGCCACGCTGGATGGACAGCACGCCCACGATCACCGTCGCGAGCAGACCGCCCAGGATGGCAGCCAGCGGGATGCCAACCTTGCCGGCGAAGCCGGAAATGTTGCCGCCGCCGGTGCCGGCCAACACGATGACGGCTACTGCGCCAGCAGATGCGCCCGAGTTCACTCCGACGACATCCGGGCTGGCCAACGCGTTCCGGGAGAGCGTCTGCAGCAGGGCGCCAGAGACCGCGAAAGCGATGCCAACCAGCAGACCGGTCGCCACGCGCGGCAGCCGCAACTCCAGCACGATCAGCCGCTGCCCACGCCGCCCACCGCCGAGTAGCACCTCGACCACGTCACCAACCGGCACCTTCGACGTACCGATACTCAACGACAGCAGGGCGATGCCGATCGCCAGCGCGGCAAAGACCAGGCTCAGTACGACGGTGCGCGACTTCACAGCACCACCGCCCGACGACGTACCACCAGGACGAATAGCGGCGCACCGACGATGCCGAGGATCACACCGGCCTGTACTTCGCCCGCGCCACCGACCAATCGGCCAATCAGATCCGCGAGCAGCAGCGCGATCGCACCGATCACCCCTGCGGCCGGAATGAGCCAGGTGTTGCGCGCACCGAAGACCTGCCGGGCCAGATGCCCACCGAGTAGACCGAGAAAGCCGATCGGACCGCAGGCAGCCACTCCGGCCGCGGTCAGCAGACCGATCGCGCCCAGCCCGACCAACCGAGCCCTACGGATCGAAAGCCCCAGACCGGCCGCTACGTCGTCCCCGAGTGAGAGCAGGTCGAGGTCGCGCGCGTTGAACGCGGCAAGGGCCAGACCGACCAGCGCGAACGGCAGCACCTGGACTGCGACGTCCAGACCTCGCCCGGAGACCGAACCGACCGCCCAGAAGCGGTAGCCATCCAGAGTGTTGTTGTCGAGCAGGACGATCGCAGAAGTGAACGCACCGAGCATCGCGGCCACCGCCGCGCCAGTCAGTGCCAGACCGACCGGACTGGCGCCGCTCCCCCGCGAGGCCAGCCGCTGGACGCCGTACGTCGCTAGCAGCGCACCGACGAGCGCTACCCAGACCGTGGACGACACCGACTCGACCAGGCCGACCTGCAGCCCGAGGACCACCGCGAAGGCCGCACCGGAGCTCACCCCGAAGATGCCCGGCTCGGCCAGCGCGTTACGGGTGTGGCCCTGCATCAAAGCCCCAGCGACGCCGAGACAGAGCCCGATCAGGACGGCGACCACGCTGCGCGGCAACCGGAGGCTGCGGATGATCACATCGGCGTCCGAGCCGTTGTGAGCCGTGATCGCGTGCCAGAGCGCACCCGGCCCGAGCCAGCGGGAGCCGAAGGCGAGGCTCGCGACGAAAGCGAGTGCGAGCAGAATCACCAGCACCACAAGGGATGTGGCCCGCCGCGCCGAGGGGTGCATGAGTTAGGGTTGCCTTACTTGTCAGTGGTCAGGTGTCACCTTAACCCCTCTGGAGAGACCCGTGCGTCTGCGTCGCATCACCGCCCTGCTCGCCGTCACGGCGCTGGCCCTGACCGGGTGCGGCTCGACGGCGGATCCGAAGTCCCCCGAGGCGCCGGCCGCCGCCGGTTTCCCGCGCACGATCGAGCACGCGATGGGCAAGACCGAGCTGAAGACCAAACCACAGCGGGTCGTCGCGCTGGACGCGAGTTTCGTGGACGCGACGCTGATCCTGGACACCCCGGTCGTCGGCTACACCGACTACCGCAGCATCAAGGACAAGCTGCCGGACTACCTCGGCGACGACCGGAACACCCTCGGCAAGGACGCGCAGGCGGTCGGCACGCTGGCCGAGCCGAACCTGGAGAAGATCGCCGAGCTCGACCCGGATCTGATCATCACCGCGAAGGTCCGGCACGAGAAGCTCTACGACCAGCTGTCCGCGATCGCGCCGACGATCATGTCGGAGACCACCGGCCCGACCTGGAAGGACAACATCCGGCTCGAGGCCAAGGCGCTCGGCGCCGAGGAGCTGGCCGAGCGGGAGCTGACGGCGTACGAGACGGCGGCCAAGACCGTCGGCGCCGCGATCAACGCGAAGGCGAAGAACCCGACGATCTCGGTGGTCCGGTTCGTCGACGGCCCGACCCGGCTCTACCAGAAGTCGAGCTTCTCCGGCATCGTGCTGGCCGACGCCGGCCTGGCCCGGCCCAAGTCGCAGGACGTCGCCGGGTTCGCGCTGGAGATCGGGCCGGAGCGGATCAAGGACGCCGACGCGGACGCGATCTTCGTCACCGAGTTCGCCGACGACAAGGGGCTGAGCGCGAAGACCGCCGGGCAGTTCAAAGCGAACCCGCTGTGGAAGCCGCTGGCGCCCAAGGTCCGCGAGGTGCCGGACCTGACCTGGATGACCGCCGTCGGACTGCAGGGCGCCTGGACCATCCTCACCGACCTGGCCAAGTCCTTCGGAGTCGAGGCTCCGGCGAAGTAGTGTCAACGGCGTGACTGCACTGGAGCGTTGGCACGTCGGCCCGTGGACAACCCGCGGAACCGCTGTCGGTGAACCGTTCGCTCCGGGGCAGAAACGCACACCGGACGAGCTGAACTTCGACGTCGTCGGGCTGTCGCGCATCCTCGGCCGCCGACAGACGCTGCCGGAAGAGATGCTGATGCGCCGCGCGCAGGCCGCTCTGCGCCCGACCGACCCGCGCCCCTGCGGAGTCGCCGCGTTGGCCGATCCGGTGCTCGCACAGGAGCTGGCCGAGACCGCGGACCGAGCGTTCGCGTGGATCGCAGAGCGCGCGCCGAGCGGCTACGAGTTCGTCCGTACAGATGCGGTTGAATTGCGCCCGCTGCTCGATCTCAACGCACCAGTGGTCGCCGTCGAGGCAGTGCTGCACCACGCCGGCCAGCAGGCTCCGCTAGCGGTATCGCACGTACGCCGGGCACCATCGGGTGACTGGTACGCCGGCGACGCTGTGTGCAACTGGTCGGGGCCACACGAGACAGCCGCGGCGGCAATCGCTGCCGTCGAGGCGGCTCGCGCAGAGCTGGTCAAACGGCTCGGCCCGGCGCTGGCGGCGACAGCACCGCGTTGGGCACCGGTGCCTGTCAGCTGAAGCGGGCCACGAAGTAGCCAACGCCGTACGGCGCCGCGTCGTACAACAGCTCGCCGGTCAGCGGCGGACGCGCCCCCGCAAGCACCTGCCAGGGCGCCCGTCCGGCAGCATGCAGCTCCGCGCCGAGAGCTGGGTCGAGCGCTGCCAACAGGCCCCAGTCGGCCGTTGCGAGTGCACGCGCCACCGCGCTGTCGAACACCTCGGCGCGTGGATGCAGGTGCACCGGTGCATGGTCGCTGCGCCGTGCTGAACCGTCACCCATCACCAACAGAGCGATCCGCCGGTCGTCGTTCGCCAGCTCGTCCCCGAGGGCAGCGCAGGACGCGGGGGTCGCGTCCCCGGCGACCTCCAGGTAACTCCGCGGCAGGTCGGACGCGGCGGTTCGTTCGAGGAGCCAGGCAGCGACTGTGTGGGCAAGTGGCAGCACCGGAGCCCCGGAGCCGACGCGGACCTGCGGTGCGCCGTACGGTGCGAAGCTGCCACCGGCATCTGCTTCGTGACGGCGGCCGGTGACAGCCCCGGAGCCAACCACGACCAGCTCGTCCGCGACCGCGAGGCACGCAAGTGCTTGGCTGCAGGCGGCACGGAGGGAAGCCAACTCCGGGGCGGCGCCGAAGGCCAGCTCCGGAATGATGAGGGGTGGGTGCGGGCAGACGGCGGCGGCGACCACGGCCACTAGCTGTCTCCCCGACTGTGCCGAAGGAACAGGAAGCCGTCATCAGTGCTGAGAACATGTCGCAGCGCGAGCTGCCGGGCTTCGGTCGCAGCCAGGCCGTCGGTGATCCGGCGGGCACCTGGGCCGGCGAGCACCGGGGAGACGGTGAGGCAGAGCTCGTCGACCAGGTCAGCAGCGGTCAGCGCACCGAGCAGGTGCGGGCCGCCCTCGCAGAGGATCTGGGGCAGCCCACGCGCAGCCAACTCGCCGATGGCCTGCTCCAGGTCGACAGCGCCCTCACCACAGACCAGGACGTCGGCCACTTCAGCTAGCGCGGCCCGCTGCTCCGCCGGCGCTGAGGCGCAGGTGATGACGACAGCTCGCACCGGTGCCTCGGTGAAGACCGCACTGCTCGCAGCCAGCTCCAGCCGGGCCGAAACCACAGCGAGCACCGGATTCGCGGACAGGCCCTGGGCGGTCCGCCAAGAGCGTCGGGCTGCGCCGAGCTTCAGACCACCGTATCCCTCGGCGCGGATGGTCCCAGCGCCGACCAGTACGACGTCGGCCAGCGACCGGAGGCGGCCGAGCATGTTCTGGTCGTCCTTGCTCGACAAACCACCCGACAAACCGTCCAGCGTGACCGCACCGTCCAGACTGGTCACGAAGTTCGCCCGGACGTGGCGAACCGCTCGGTCGGGCACCGTGTAGGCCTCGATCAGCTCCTGCTCGGTCAGCTCGCGACCGTCACTCGTACGGCGATGGATCACGCCAGGCTCCTTCGGGTGTACGCGGGTGTCGCGGTCTTCCGCAGGACGGCGACCAGGTCGAGCGCTTGCCGCGCTCCGGCCACGTCGTGGACCCGGAAGACCCGAGCACCGAGCCAGGCAGCGACGGTCACCGCCGCGAGCGTGGCCGGGCCGCGCTGCGCGGACGGCAGGTCCAGCGTTTCACCGATGAAGTCCTTGTTCGACATCGCCACCAGCACCGGCCACCCAGTCGCCGCGAGTTCGTCGATGCGGCGGGTGACATCCAGCGAGTGCAGCGTGTTCTTGCCGAAGTCGTGCGTCGGATCGATGACGATGCCGTCCGGATGGACACCGGCCGCGACCGCACGCTCGGCCAGGGCAGTCGTCGTACGGATCACGTCCGCGACCACGTCGTCGTACGCCATCCGGTGCGGGTCGGTACGCGGCTTCAGCCCGCCCACATGACTGCAGACCAGACCGGCGCCGGACTCCGCGGCCGCCCCCGCCAGCTCAGGGTCATGGCCGGACCACGTGTCGTTGATCAGATTCGCACCGGCTGCACCGACCCGGCGCGCCACCCCGCTGCGATAGGTGTCCACGCTGATCAGCAGGTCAGGGTGCCGCTCACGAACGGCGGCCACGAACTCCACCGTCCGGCGCAGCTCTTCGGTCTCGTCGACCGGCTCGCCGTACCCGGCTTTGACACCGCCGATGTCGACCAGATCGGCGCCGGCCGCCACCGCCTGGTCGATCGCGGCCAGCGCGGCCGCGTCGGCGTACGTCGCGCCGCCGTCGAAGAAGGAATCCGGCGTCCGGTTCACGATCGCCATCACCGCGAACTCGCCGGCCCCGAACGACCGTTGCCCCAACCGGAGATCCGTCACACCGCGACCCTACGGGACGGCGGCCGGGAACCCCCTGCCCAAGCTGCCACATATCCTATAGGATTCGTCTCGACAGACCGCCCACCGCACCAGATCGGGTCCTCCATGGCACGTTTCACCGAGTTAGAGACGTACGACGTCCGCTTCCCCACCTCGCTGGACCTCGACGGCTCCGACGCGATGAACACCGACCCGGACTACTCCGCGGCGTACCTGATCCTGCGGACCGACGCCGGCGACGGGCTGGAGGGGCACGGGTTCGCGTTCACGATCGGGCGCGGTAACGACGTCCAGACCGCGGCCATCGAGGCGCTCCGGGACCATGTCGTCGGGCTCGACCTGGAGGCGACGCTCGCCGACCTCGGCGGTTTCTGGAAGTCGCTCGTGCACGACTCGCAGCTGCGCTGGCTCGGCCCCGAGAAGGGCGTCATGCACATGGCGATCGGCGCGGTCGTGAACGCCGTCTGGGATCTGGCCGCCAAGCGCGCCGGCGTCCCGGTCTGGAAACTGCTCGCGGACATGACGCCGGAGCAGATCGTCGACCTGATCGACTTCCGCTACCTGACCGACGCGCTGACGCCCGACGAGGCGCTCGCCATCCTGCGCAAGGCCGAGCCCGGCCGCGCCGAGCGGGAGGCGCTGCTGCGCGAGCGCGGCTACCCGGCGTACACGACCACGCCCGGCTGGCTCGGGTACGACGACGCCAAGCTGGTCCGGCTCTGCCACGAGGCGGTCGCCGAGGGGTTCACCCAGATCAAGCTCAAGGTCGGCGCCGACCTGGACGACGACATCCGCCGGATGCGGCTGGCCCGCGAGGCCGTCGGCCCGGACATCCGGATCGCGATCGACGCCAACCAGCGCTGGGACGTCCCGGACGCGATCCGCTGGATCGAGGCGCTCGCGCCGTACGACGTCTGGTGGGTCGAGGAGCCGACCAGCCCGGACGACGTCCTCGGGCACGCGACGATCGCGAAGGCGATCGCGCCGACCCGGGTCGCGACCGGTGAGCACGTCCAGAACCGGGTCGTCTTCAAGCAGCTGCTGCAGGCCGGCGCGCTGGCCGTGCTGCAGCTCGACAGCGCCCGCGTCGCCGGCGTGAACGAGAACGTCGCGATCCTGTTGCTGGCGGCGAAGTTCGGCGTCCCGGTCTGCCCGCACGCGGGCGGGGTCGGGCTCTGCGAGCTGGTCCAGCACTTGTCGATGTTCGACTACCTGGCAGTCAGCGGCTCGGTCGAGGACCGCGTGATCGAGTACGTCGACCACCTGCACGAGCACTTCCTGGACCCGGTCGTGATCCGGGACGGGCACTACGTGGCCCCGGTGAAACCCGGTTTCGGCGCCGAGATGGATGTCGAGACGCTGACCGACTTCCGCTTCCCGGGTGGCAAGATCTGGAACGACCTCACCAAGGAGAACCAGTGACGGACTTCAGTGGCCTCAAGGCCGTCGTGACCGGCGGCGCGTCGGGCCTCGGGCTCGCCGCCGCGCAGCTGCTCGCCGCCCGCGGCGCGCAGGTGGTCGTGTTCGACCTCAAGCCGGACGTCGCCGAGCCGCTGACCGGGATCGCCGCCGATGTCACCGACGACAGCTCGGTCCGCTCCGCGGTCGCCGCGGCCGCGCTGCAGCTCGGCGGGATCGACATCGTGGTGAACAACGCCGGCATCGGCGCCCAGGGCAACATCACCGCGAACGGCGACGACGAGTGGCACCGCGTCCTGGACGTGAACGTGGTCGGCATCGCCCGCGTCACCCGGGCCGCGCTGCCCTACCTGCGCAAGTCGGCCGCGGCCGCGATCGTCAACACCTGCTCGATCGCCGCGACCGCCGGCCTGCCGAACCGCGCGCTGTACTCGGCCAGCAAGGGCGCCGTCCTCGCGCTGACGATGGCGATGGCCGCCGACCACGTCCGCGAAGGCATCCGGGTGAACTGCGTGAACCCCGGCACCGCCGACACCCCCTGGGTCGGCCGGCTGCTCGACGCCGCCGACGACCCGGACGCCGAGCGCGCGGCCCTGGAGGCCCGGCAGCCGATGGGCCGCCTGGTCTCGGCCGACGAGGTAGCGCAGGCGATCGCCTACCTGGCCAGCCCGCTGTCCGGTTCCACCACCGGTACGGCGATCGCCGTCGACGGCGGCATGCAGAACCTGCGCCTCCCGGCGGCCCGGTCGTGAACATCTTCGGCGACCTGAAGGTCGGCCTCGGTGGCGCGCCGCTGGCCGGCCTGCGGACCGAGGTCAGCGAGGCGGACGCCGTCGCGACCGTGAACGCCGCCTGGGACGCGGGCTGGCGGTTCTTCGACACCGCCCCGCACTACGGGCTCGGGCTCGCCGAGGAGCGGCTCGGTCTGGGCCTGGCGGACAAACCGCGTTCGGAGTACGTGCTGTCCTCGAAGGTCGGCCGGGTGATCTACGAGGCCGACACCGAAGCGCCCGACGGCCAGGGGTTCGCCGTCGTCACCAAGCGCCGCCGCCGCTGGGACTTCAGCCGGGACGGCGTCCTGCGCAGTATCGAGGACTCGTTGCAGCGGATCGGCACCGACCGGCTCGACATCGTCTTCGTCCACGACCCGGACGACCACTACGACGAGGCCGTCGCGACCGCGTTCCCGACCCTGATCGAGCTGCGCGAGCAGGGCGTGATCGGGGCGATCGGCTCCGGGATGAACCAGTCGGCGATGCTGACCCGGTTCGTCGAACAGGTCGACGTCGACGTGATCATGCTGGCCGGCCGCTACTCGCTGATCGACCCGGACGGGTTGGACGACGTCCTCCCGGCCTGCCTGGCGAACGACGTCCAAGTGGTTGCCGTCGGCGTCTTCAACTCCGGCCTGCTGTCCGAGCCGCGGCCGGCGGCGGACGCGACGTACAACTACGCCCAGGCGGACGCCGCGCTGATTGCCAAGGCCAACCAGCTCGCGGATGTCTGCGAGGCGCACGGCGTACCGCTGCCCGCGGCCGCGCTCGCGTTTCCGCAGTTCCACCCGGCAGTCGCGGGGATCGCGGTCGGCTGCCGGAACGCGCACGAGGTCCAGGTGAACCACGAGCTGTACACGGCGGCGATTCCGGCCGCGCTGTGGTCCGACCTGAAGTCAGCTGGCCTGCTTCGGACAGACGCGCCGACCGGCTGAACGGCGTCCGCCCGGCAGTCGATAGGTTGCCGGGCATGGGACTGAGTGTTGACGCTGACCTGGCCGCCCGGCGGATCGCGGTGATCCAGGAGCACATGGACACCGAGGTGACGCAGGAGTTCGAGCTGACGCTCGCGACCTTCGACGGGCACCCGCTGTACGAGATCGTGCCGACCGGGCAGACCTTCGACGGCGCCGAGCAGGTGATGGCGTACTACACGCTGACCCGGACGGCGTTCCCGGACCAGCGGCACGAGAACGCGCGCTTCCACGCGGCCGCGGACTCGGTGATCGTCGAGTTCGACCTGCTCGGGACGAACCTGGGCGAGTTCTACGGCCTGCCGCCGACAGGTCAGGCGTTCCGGGTGCCGGTGATCGCGGTGTTCTTCTTCACCGGCGACCGGATCACGCTCGAGCGGGTGTACTTCGACACCGCGTCGCTGCTGCTGCAGATCGGCCGGCCCGAGCTGCTCACCGCGCCGCGCTGATGCGCGTCCACCACCTGAACTGCGGCTCGCTCCGCCTGCTCGGCGCGCCGCTCGTCTGTCACGTGCTGCTGATCGAGTCGGACGCCGGACTCGTGCTGGTCGACACCGGATTCGGGCTCGCCGACATCGCGGACCCGGCGCGGCTCGGGCCGTTCCGCCGGGTGATCCGGCCGGCGCTCGATCCGGCCGAGACCGCCGTCCGGCAGGTGCAGGCGCTCGGGTACGCGCAGGACGACGTCCGGCACGTGGTGCTGACGCATTTCGATCTCGACCACATCGGCGGGTTGGCCGATTTCCCGGCGGCCGCCGTCCACGTCACGGCGGCCGAGGCGCGGGGCGCCGTCCATGCGCCGTCCTGGCAGGAGAAGCGGCGGTATCGGTCAGCTCAGTGGGCGCATGGGCCGCGGCTGGTCGAGCATCCGGCGGACGGCGAGGCCTGGAACGGGTTCACCGCGCGGGAGATCCTGCCCGGAGTCGCGCTGGTTCCGCTACCCGGCCATACCCGCGGACACACGGCCGTTGCCGTGGACAACGGTCGGTTGCTGCATGCCGGGGATGCCTTCTTTCACCACAACACGCTGGCCGGCGAGCGGATCCCGCTGCCGCTGCAGCTGAACGAGCGCGGAGTCGCGTTCGATGCCGCGCTGGTGCGGGACAACCACGCGCGGCTCGCCGAACTCCATCAACAGGGCACGTCGACCGTGTTCTGCGCGCACGACCCTGAGCAGTTCAACGCCCTGGCCTGAGGTCGAGACGGCGCAGCAGCTGCGCGTTGAGCGCGACGACGATCGTCGAGATCGACATCAGCAGCGCGCCGACCGCCGGGGAGACCAGGATGCCGGCGAAGGCGAGCACACCCGCGGCCAGCGGGACGGTGATCACGTTGTAGCCGGTCGCCCAGACCAGGTTCTGCCACATCTTGCGGTAGCTCGCCTTCGACAGGTCGATCACCGACAGCACCGCCCGCGGATCGTCAGCGGCCAGCACGACCCCGGCCGACTCGATCGCGACATCCGTCCCGGCGCCGATCGCGATCCCGACCTCGGCCCGGGCCAGCGCGGGCGCGTCATTCACGCCGTCGCCGACCATCGCCACCTTCAGGCCGCGCGCCTGCAGCTCACTCACCTTGGCGTCCTTGTCACCCGGCAGGACCTCCGCGAACACCTCGTCGATCCCCAGCTCCGCCGCGACGGCGTCCGCGACCTGGTGCGCGTCCCCGGTGACCATCGCCACCCGCACACCCCGCTCGTGTAGCGCATCCACGGCCTGCCGCGACTCCTCCCGCACCGCATCTGCCAACGCCAGCGCCCCAACCACTTCGCCACCCCGCACTACATGCAGGACCGCGGCCCCCTGCGCCTTCCACTGCCCCGTCTCCAACTCCCGCAGCCCCAGCTCCCGCAACAACCCTGGCCCACCGACAGCCACGACCTCACCCCCGACAACAGCTCGCACTCCCCGCCCGGTCAGCGACGTGAACTCGGACGCAACCAACCGCCCTTCACCGCCACTCACCTCGGCGTCCGCCGCACGGACGATGGCCTTGGCCAGCGGGTGTTCGCTGTCGGCCTCGACCGCGGCGGCGAGCTCCAGCAGCTCCTCTTGGGTCAGCCCCTCGGCGGGGGCGACGCCGATGACGGCGGGCTCGCCTTTGGTGAGCGTGCCGGTCTTGTCGAAGAGGACGACGTCGATCGTCCGCATGCGTTCGAGCGCCAGCCGGCTCTTCACGAGGACGCCGGCCCGGGCGGCGCGCTCGGTGGAGATCGCGATCACCAGCGGGATCGCGAGACCGAGCGCGTGCGGGCAGGCGATCACCAGCACGGTGACCGTCCGCGTGACCGCCTGATCGAGATCGCCCAGCAGCGCCCACACCACGAACGTGAGGACGCCGACACCCGCCGCGAAGTAGAACAGGAACGCAGCTGCCCGATCGGCCAGCGCCTGCGCCCGCGAGGACGACGCCTGCGCCTGCGCCACCAGCCGCTGGATCCCCGCCAGCGCGGTCTCCTCCCCGACCGCACTGATCTCGACCCGCAGCGCGTTGTCCGTGGCAACAGTCCCCGCCACCACGGCGTCCCCCACTCCCCGCGCCACCGGTCGCGACTCCCCGGTGATCATCGCCTCATCGACCTCGGCCCGCCCGTCGACGACCGTCCCGTCCGCCGGTACGCGACCGCCCGAGCGCACCAGGACGACGTCCCCCACCCGCAACTCGTGCAGCGAGATCTCGACCGTGCCGTCGGGCGTGACCTTCTCCGCCGAGTCCGGCAACAGAGCCGCCAGCGCATCCAGCGCCCCGGACGCCGCCCCCAGCGCCCGCATCTCCAGCCAATGCCCCAGCAACATGATCACGACCAGCAGCGCCAGCTCCCACCAGAAGTCGAGATCGAACCCCCCGATCCCCAACGTCGTCACCCACGACGCCACGAACGCCACCGTGATCGCCATCGAGATCAGCAACATCATCCCCGGCCGCCGCGACCGCAGCTCCGCCCACCCACCACTCAAGAACGGCTGCCCGCCGTACAGAAAGATCGCCGTCCCCAACACCGGCGCCACCCACTCGGCCCCGGCGAACTCCGGCCGCGTGTACCCGAGCAGCTCCGCGAACATCGCGCTGAACCCCACCACCGGCACCGCCAGCCCCAAACTCACCCAGAACCGGTCCTTGAACCGCGCCGCATGATCCCCATGCCCGTGTTCCATCTCCATACTTCAAACCATACCCCCCTGGGGTATATGATCCAAACTGTTCGGAACAAAAGTGCCGCTGAGCGACACTTTGTTTCCGGCCAGCGGGTTATCCACAGGGCGCCCTGCAGGGGCGGCCGGGAGGGGTCATGCTGGAGCGGGTGGAGTGGTGGTGGGAGCGGCAGCTGGCCGACGCCGGAGTCGATGCGGTGATCCGAAGTCAGTACGGCGTCGTTGCTCGGGCTCAGCTGCTCGCCGCCGGCTGGTCGATCCCGCGGATCCGGCAACCGCTCCGCGGCCGCCGCTGGCAGGTCGTCCACCCCGGCGTCTACACGACCCACACCGGCCCGATCCGGTACGACGAACGCCTGGTCGCAGCCCTCCTCTACGCCGGGCCGACCGCAGCGTGGAGCCACCACACCGCCGCCGAACAACTCGGCCTCCTCAAACCCGACCCCAGCCGCCCGGTCCACGTCGTGATCCCCGACCACCGCCGCGTCCGTCCCCAACCCGGCCTCGTCGTCCACCGCGACGTCCACTGGGCCGATCGGCTCGCGCGCGCCAGCCCGCCTCGGCGTACGGCGGCGCACGCGGTCCTCGATATCGTCGGCGGCAGTCGTTCGCTGGATCAGGCCGCGGCGGTCATCGCCGAAGCCTGCCAAAGCGGCCGAGTCCGGCCCGGCGACCTTCTCGACGGTTTGACCACTCGCCGACGGCTTCGCCACGGCCACGCCCTGCGGGCGATCATTGCGGACGTCGCCGCCGGCTCCCACTCGCTGCTCGAGCTGCGCTACCAACGCGATGTCGAGCGCAATCACCACCTGCCGACCGGGACCAGGCAGCGGGCGGTGGGGCGCGAGTTCACGGACGTGTTCTATGCGGACTACGGCCTGGTGGTCGAGCTCGACGGCCGGTTCCACCTGGTCCCGCAGCAGCGGTGGCGCGATCTCGACCGCGACAACCGCGCCACCCTGCGCGCCGAGACCACCCTCCGGTACGGGTGGCTCGACGTCACCGAGCGCCCCTGCGCGGCCGCCGTCCAGGTCCTCCAAATCCTGCGCCGCACCCACCCCGCCCTCACCCCGCGCCCCTGCGGCCCGTCGTGCCCAGTGGGCCGTTAGGCGGAAACAAAGTGCCTCCTGGGGACTCTTTGTTTCCGGTTAGAGCGGGTCGATGCTTTGCAGGGAGTGCGGAGTTAGCTCTACCCAGCGGGTGATGGTGATGTCGCGGAGGAAGGGGAGGTCGTGGCTGGCGATGAGGAGGGCGCCTTGGTAGGAGGCCAGGGCGTCTTTGAGTTGGGCGACGCTGGAGAGGTCGAGGTTGTTGGTGGGCTCGTCGAGCATGAGGAGTTGGGGTGGGGGTTCGGCGAAGAGGAGGGCGGCGAGGGTGGCGCGGAAGCGTTCGCCGCCGGAGAGGGTGCTGACGAGTTGGTCGGCCGCGCGGCCGCGGAAGAGGAAGCGGGCCAGGCGGGAGCGGCGGTCCTGGTTTTCGGTGCCGGGGGCAAGTAGCGCGAGGTTGTCGGCGACGGAGAGGTCCTCGCGCAGCAGGTCGAGACGTTGGGGCAGGTAGCGGAAAGGGACCTCGGGCAACGATCCGCTGGTGATCGCCTGCAGGAGCGTCGTCTTGCCGGCGCCGTTCAGCCCGGTGAGCGCGATCCGCTCGGGGCCGCGGATGTCGAGATCGACCAGCGCGCCGGTGCGCAACTCGTGCTGCTCCAGGCGGAGCACCACGCGACCGGCCGGGACGGCGGTCTTCGGCAGGTCGACCTTGATCGTCTCGTCGTCGTGCACCTTGGCCTCGGCGTCAGCCAGCGCCTCCTGCGCCGACTCCATGCGATCGGTGTGCATCCCGACATGTTTGGCGGCGGACACCTGAGCGCCACGCTTCATGTTGCCCGCCATGATCTTCGGGATGCCGCCCTTCTCGAAGGCCCGCTGCCCGCGCGCCATCCGCTGGTCGGACTTCATCCGCGCCTCGATCAGATCCTTCTTCTGCTTGCGCAGATCGGACTCCGCCGCGCGCACCATCCGCTCGGCGGCCTCCTGCTCGACGGCGACCGCCTCCTCGTACGCCGTCAGGTTGCCGCCGTACCAGGTGATCTCGCCCTTGCGCAGGTCACCGATCTGGTCGACCCGGTCGAGCAGATCGCGGTCATGGCTGACCACCAGCAACGCACCGCGGAACTGGTCGACGGCGTCGTACAGATGCTTTCGCGCCCGCAGGTCGAGGTTGTTGGTCGGCTCGTCCAGCAGGAGGACGTCGGGACGCCGCATCAGCTCGGCCGCGAGACCGAGCAGGATCGTCTCACCGCCGGACAGCTCGCCGACGCTGCGGTCCAGGCCGATCGAGCCCAGGCCGAGCTTGCCGAGCAGGGCTTCGGCGCGCTCTTCGGCGTCCCACTCGTCGCCGACGGCGGTGAAGTTCTCCTCGGACGCGTCACCGGACTCGATCGCGACGATCGCCCGCCGGATCGCGTCGATCCCGAGCACCTGGTCGACGCGCAGCGACGTGTCGAGGGTCAGATCCTGCGGGAGGTAGCCGAGCTCGCCGTTGACGCGGATCGTGCCGCGCTGCGCCTGTAGGCGACCGGCGATCAGCCGGAGCAGCGTCGACTTCCCCGTGCCGTTGCGGCCGACGAGGCCGGAACGCACCGGGCCCGCGACGAAACTGAGCCCGTCGAAGACGAGATCGCCGTCCGGCCAGGCGAAGAAGAGGTCGGTACAGGTCAGGGAATGACTCATCAGGTGTACTCCAAGAGGTCTTCGAGGAGACCGCACGATCCCGAGAATCGGGCAGCGGTCAGCAACTGCGGAAGAAAGACCTCAGACGAGCAACCCGCACTCCTGACGTAGGCAATGTGACACCACTACTGTACGTCGCGCCCCGGACCCGCACCACTCATTTTCAGGGCGCCTGCCGCAACCAGGTCTCGACGCCGGCGATGTGCGCGGTCATCCAGGCCCGGGCGGCCTCGGCGTCCCCGGCCTCGATCGCGTCCAGGATCGCGGTGTGCTCGGCCAGCGTCCGCGCGACGGCGCCGGCCTGGGTGACGCCGCGCCAGATCCGCGCCCGCTGGGTCGCGCCGGAGATGCCGTCGAGCAGCGAGCAGACGACCTGGTTGCCGGTCGCCTCGGCGATGCCGCGGTGGAACCGCAGGTCGTTGGCGACGAGATCCTCGACGGCGGCGTCCGCGGCCAGATCGGCGCACAGCTGCCGCAGGTCGGCGAGCTGGGCCGGCTGGATCCGCGCGGTCGCGAGCGCGGCGACGCCGGGCTCGAGCAGCCGGCGGACCTCGAAGAACTGCAGCACCGAGTCGTCGCGGTGCAGGTCGACCATGAAGTTCAGCGCGTCGAGCAGGTGACCCGAGTCCAGGCTGGTCACGTACGTGCCGTCGCCGTGCCGGACGTCGAGCACGTTGACCAGCGTCAGCGCCTTCACCGCCTCGCGCAGCGAGTTCCGCGACAGGCCCAGCCGGGCGGCCAGATCCGCCTCCTTGGGCAACCGGTCACCGGGTCCGAGCTCCCCGGAGGTGATCATCCCCTTGATCTTGACGATCGCCTCGTCCGTCAGCGCCATTGCGTCAGTATGCCGAACCCCGTCGGCCCGCCGTCCGGAGGAAGACCAGTTGTGTTCAACTGGACTGATCCGGAGCGTGAGGTTCGCCACATTTCGATGAGCGCGCAACAGTCACCAACGGCACCGAACCGGCTGCATACAGTGGGCATTCACGCTCGCCGGAGTCACTGCAGGTGACCGGGCGCGGGGCCGGAATCCCACGTGGGCAACGAGTCCCGCAGTTGACCACACGTTCACCCCAGGCGTCCAGGGGGGTCGCGGCAACGAGGTGGCTGAAACACCTGTCAGCGCGGTGTTCCAGCGTTCGAACGATCGCAGCGACGGCTGCCGACCACTTGGCACACTGGTCCGGTGATCCCGGGCTGTGGAAGTCACCGCCGTGCTATTAGCCTTGCCTCGGGAACCAACCCATAACTGCAACGGTCATAACCCGCGGTATCTGACCCGAGATCGGAAGAGGCGAACTGCCCAGTGGCCACCGAGCCATCAGACTCAAATCCCCTTGCAGCCTTCGGTGCGAACGAATGGCTGGTCGACGAGCTGTACGAGAAGTACCTGCAGGACCCGAAATCGGTGGATCCGGCGTGGTTGGACTTCTTCAAGACGTACACACCTGATGGCGACGCGAAGCCGGTGACGACCACCCCGGCCGACGCTCCGCGGCCCGACGCCGTGTCGGACAACAAGACCCCCGAGGCGCCCAGCCGCGGCTCCGCGCCGACGGCGCCGGCCAGCAACGCTCCGGCGGCCGCCGCCGCGCAGGCGTCCCCGCCGCAGGCCCAGCCGGCCGCGCAGCCCCCGAAGGCCGCCGCCCAGGCCGCCGCCCCGACCGGAGGTACGGTGAACCAGCCGCCGCAGGCCCAGCCGAAGCCGGCGGCCGCCGCGGCCGGCGACGAGGACGAGCGCAAGATCCTGCGCGGCGCGCCCGCGCGGACCGCACAGAACATGGAGACCAGCCTCCAGGTCCCGACCGCGACCAGCGTCCGCCAGGTGCCGGTCAAGCTGCTGATCGACAACCGCATCGTCATCAACAACCACCTCAAGCGCGCTCGCGGCGGCAAGATCTCCTTCACCCACCTGATCGGGTGGGCGCTGGTCAAGGCCCTCAAGACGCTGCCCGAGATGAACGCGTCGTACGACGAGACCGACGGCAAGCCGACGCACGTCCAGCCGGCCCACATCAACCTGGGCCTGGCCATCGACATGGCCAAGCCGGACGGCACCCGGCAGCTGCTGGTGCCGTCGATCAAGGCGACCGAGAACATGGCGTTCGCCGACTTCTGGATGGCCTACGAGGACGTCGTCCGCCGGGCCCGCGACAACAAGCTCGCGCTGCCGGACTTCCAGGGCACCACGATCAGCCTGACCAACCCGGGCACCATCGGCACCCAGCACTCGGTGCCGCGGCTGATGACCGGGCAGGGCGCGATCATCGGCGTCGGCGCGATGGAGTACCCGCCGGAGTACCAGGGCGCGGCCGAGGAGACGATGGCCAAGCTGGCCGTCTCCAAGGTGATGACGCTGACCTCGACGTACGACCACCGGATCATCCAGGGCGCCCAGTCGGGCGAGTTCCTGCGCCGGATCCACCAGCTGCTGCTCGGGCAGGAGGGTTTCTACGACGAGATCTTCCAGAGCCTGCGGATCCCGTACGAGCCGATCCGCTGGGCCACCGACCTGCCGCACAGCCACGAAGAGGACATCAACAAGCAGGCCCGGATCCTCGAGCTGATCCACGCGTTCCGGGTGCGCGGCCACATCATGGCCGACACCGACCCGCTGGAGTACAAGCAGCGCAGCCACCCCGACCTGGACGTCGCCACCCACGGCCTCACCCTGTGGGACCTGGACCGCGAGTTCGCGACCGGGTCCTTCGGCGGCGACCGGCGGTTCATGAAGCTGCGCGAGATCCTCGGCATCCTGCGCGACTCCTACTGCCGCACCACCGGCGTCGAGTACATGCACATCCAGGACCCCGAGCAGCGCAAGTGGCTGCAGGAGCGGATCGAGCGGCCGCACACCAAGCCGCCGCGCGAGGAGCAGCTCCGGATCCTGGCCAAGCTGAACGAGGCCGAGGCGTTCGAGACCTTCCTGCAGACCAAGTACGTCGGCCAGAAGCGCTTCTCGCTCGAAGGCGGCGAGACCACCATCCCGCTGCTCGACGAGCTCTGCGAGGAGGCGGCCGGCGCCGGTCTGGACGAGGTCGTCATCGGGATGGCGCACCGCGGCCGGCTGAACGTGCTGGCCAATATCGTCGGCAAGTCCTACGGCCAGATCTTCCGCGAGTTCGACGGCAACATCGACCCGCGGACGGTCCAGGGCTCCGGTGACGTCAAGTACCACCTGGGCGCCGAGGGCGAGTTCGTCTCCGAGTTCGGCGACAAGATCAAGGTGTCGGTGGCGGCCAACCCGTCGCACCTGGAGACCGTCGACCCGGTCCTCGAGGGCATCGTCCGGGCCAAGCAGGACATCCTGGACCGCGGCGCCGCCTTCCCGGTGCTGCCGATCCTGGTCCACGGCGACGCGGCGTTCGCCGGTCAGGGCGTCGTGGCCGAGACGCTGAACCTGTCCCAGCTGCGCGGCTACCGCACCGGCGGCACCGTGCACGTGATCGTCAACAACCAGGTCGGCTTCACCACCTCCCCGGCGTCCTCGCGCTCGTCGATGTACTGCACCGACGTCGCGCGGATGGTCCAGGCGCCGATCTTCCACGTGAACGGCGACGACCCCGAGGCCTGCGTCCGGGTCGCCGACCTGGCCTTCGAGTACCGCCAGGCGTTCAACAAGGACGTCGTCATCGACCTGGTCTGCTACCGCCGCCGCGGTCACAACGAGGGTGACGACCCGTCGTTCACCCAGCCGCTGATGTACGACCTGATCGAGCAGAAGCGCTCGGTGCGCAAGCTCTACACCGAGGCCCTGATCGGCCGTGGCGACATCACGGTCGAAGAGGCCGAGCAGGCGATGCGGGACTTCCAGCAGCGCCTGGAGCGGGTCTTCACCGAGGTCCGCGAGGCGAAGAGCCAGCCGGACACCCCGGCGCCGTACGTCACCGTCCCGGACTACCCGGACAAGCCGCAGGGCCCGGACGCGACCGCGACCACGCCCGAGGTGCTGAAGAAGATCGCCGACGCGTACACCACGCTGCCGGACGGCTTCACCGTGCACCCGAAGGTGCTGCCGCAGCTGCAGCGCCGGGCGGCCGCGATCACGCAGGGCCCGATCGACTGGGCGTCCGCGGAGATCACGGCGTTCGGCTCGCTGCTGCTGGCCGGCCGGCCGGTCCGGCTCGCCGGGCAGGACAGCCGCCGCGGCACGTTCGTCCAGCGGTTCGCCGCGATCATCGACCGGGTCACCGGTCAGGACTACGTCCCGCTGCAAGCGCTCAGCGAGGAGCAGGCGAACTTCTACGTCTACGACTCGCTGCTCAGCGAGTACGCCGCGCTCGGCTTCGAGTACGGCTACTCGGTGGCGCGTCCGGACGCGCTGACCCTGTGGGAGGCGCAGTTCGGCGACTTCGTGAACGGCGCCCAGTCGATCATCGACGAGTACATCTCGGCCGGTGAGGCGAAGTGGGGCCAGAAGTCGGGTGTCGTGCTGCTGCTGCCGCACGGTTACGAGGGCCAGGGCCCGGACCACTCCTCGGCCCGGATCGAGCGCTTCCTGTCGCTGTGCGCGGAGAACGCGATGACGGTGGCCCAGCCGTCGACGCCGGCGTCGTACTTCCACCTGCTGCGCCGGCACACGCTCGGCGAGGAGCACAACCCGATGATCGTCTTCACGCCGAAGCAGCTGCTGCGGCGCAAGGAGGCGGTGTCGCAGCCGGAGGAGCTCACCCACGGCACCTTCCGGCCGGTTCTCGGCGACGCCGAGGCCGAGGCCACCGCGGCCACCGTCGAGCGGGTCATCCTGTCCTCGGGCCGGATCTCGTACGACCTGTTCGCGGAGCGCAAGAAGGCCGAGCCGGACAAGATCAGCACCGCGGTCGTCCGCGTCGAGCAGCTCTACCCGCTGCCCGCCGAGGAGATCGCCGCGGAGCTGGCCAAGTACCCGAACGCGACCGAGATCCGCTGGGTCCAGGACGAGCCCGCCAACCAGGGCCCGTGGCCCTTCATGGCCCTCAACCTGACCGAGCACCTCGGCGGGAAGCCCTTCTACCGGGTCTCCCGCCCGCCGATGTCGGCCACCTCGGTCGGCTCGATGGGTGCGCACACGGCCGAGCAGCAGACGCTGCTGAAGCAGGCGTTCAGCTGACGTGTACTTCACCGACCGAGGGATCGAGGAGCTCGAAGGCCGGCGCGGCGAGGAGGATGTCTCGCTGGCCTGGGTGGCCGAACGCCTCCGCGAGTTCGTCGACCTGAACCCCGAGTTCGAAACCCCGATGGAACGCTTCGCCACCTGGCTCGCCCGCCTGGACGACGAGGACGACTGAGTTCTGTCGGAGCCAGTTGTTAGCTTTGCCGACATGCCCTTCGCCGATCACCCCGTCCGCCGGGTTGCCGCGGCGAAGGGCATTTCGCTGTCCGGCGCCTGGCCACACACGATTCCCGCCGTCCGCCAGCTGCTGACCGACGGTCTCGATCTCGACCCCGGCGTCACCTTCCTGGTCGGCGAGAACGGCGCCGGCAAGTCGACCCTCGTCGAGGCGATCGCGATGGCGTTCGGGATGTCAGCCGAGGGCGGCTCCACCGGAGCCCGAGTCAGCACCCGCGAGTCCGAGTCGCCGCTCGCGGGGCAGCTCCAGCTCACCCGCGGCGCGGGCGCACCGCGCTGGGGGTTCTTCCTGCGGGCGGAGACGATGCACGGCTACTACACCTACCTCGAACAGAACCCGGGCGCCTCCCGCGATCCGCGGTTCCACGAGCTCAGCCACGGCGAGGGTTTTCTCGAGGTGCTCCGCAGCCGGTTCAACAGCCCAGGTCTGTACTGCCTCGACGAGCCCGAGTCGGCGCTCTCGTTCTCGAGCAGTCTCGCCCTCGTCGGCGTCCTCGCGGAGCTGGCTACCGGCGGAGCCCAAGTCTTGTGCGCGACGCATTCGCCGGTGATCGCGGCGCTGCCCGGGGCGACGATCCTCGAGGTGGGCGAGTGGGGGATCCGGCGTACGGCGTGGGCGGAGCTACAGCTCGTGCAGAACTGGAAGGCGTACCTGGCGGCGCCGGAGCGGTACCTGCGGCACGTGCTCTAGTCGGTGTGCGGCGGGCGGGTCCGGCGCGGCGGGTCGGGGGCCAGCGAGCCGTCGGGGGCGATGTGCTCGAAGATCTGGTCGACGAGGTTGAGGACGTGCGGGTCGTCGACGGTGTAGATGTGCCGGCGGCCTTCACGGCGGGCGGTGATGATGCCGGCCAGGCGGAGTTTGCCGAGGTGCTGGCTGGCGGTGGCGATGCTGACGCCGACGCGGTCGGCGAGCGTGCCGACGTCGTACTCGCCCTGGGCGGCCAGGGAGACCAGGTGCAGCCGGACCGGGGCGGAGAGCATCGCGAAGGTGCCGGCGGCAGAGTCCAGCTGGGCCTTCGTCGGTTCGGGGAACGTCGTCATCGCGCAGTCATTGTGACCGCTGAACGGCCCGCAAGTCGCCACGCCGGGCCGGGGTGATGACAGTCTCATACTTTCGCAATTGCGAAAGTGTCGAAACGATGCGACGCTGGACGCATGGTCAGAGCACTGCGCCCCGTGCTGATGTTGCTGACGGTCGCCGTCCCGGCGGTCGTCCTGCGGCTGGTCGGCACCCATCCGCCGGCTCTGCTGTCGATGCTGGTCTTCGGGCTCGCGGTGGTCGCGGCGTCCTTCGTGCTCGCCTGGGCGGCCGAAGCCGCGGAGGTGGACATCTCGGGCGGTCTGGCGATCGCGTTGCTCGCGGTGATCGCCGTCCTGCCGGAGTACGCCGTCGATCTGTACTTCGCCCACACCGCGGGCAGCAACCCCGAGTACGTGCAGTACGCCGCCGCCAACATGACCGGCTCGAACCGGCTGCTGCTCGGCCTCGGCTGGTCCAGCGTCGTCCTGATCAGCCTGTACGTCGCCTCCCGGCGCAGCGGCCGCACGGTGCGGGAGCTCGTGCTGGAGTCGGGCTACCGGCGAGAGCTCGGCTTCCTCGCGATCGCCGGTGTGGTCGCGTTCGTCATCCCGGTGACCGGTGAGATCCACCTGGTGCTGGGGCTGCTGCTGCTCGCGTTCTTCGCCTACTACCTGTACCGCGCGGCGCTGTCCGGGCACGATGACGAGCCGGAGCTGATCGGCCCGGCCGCGACGATCGGCGGGCTGCCGAAGCTGCAGCGGCGGATCACGGTGATCGGGATGTTCGCCGTGGCGGCCGGGGTCATCCTGGCCGCGGCCGAGCCGTTCGCCGACTCGCTCGTGGACGGCGGGCAGGCGCTCGGCATCGACCAGTTCCTGCTCGTGCAGTGGCTCGCGCCGCTGGCGTCCGAGGCGCCGGAGTTCATCATCGCGCTGCTGTTCGCCTGGCGCGGCAAGGGCGCGGCCGCGCTCGGCCTGCTGATCTCCGCGAAGGTGAACCAGTGGACGCTGCTGATCGGTAGCCTGCCGATCGCCTACGGCCTCGGCGGCGGCCCGGCCGCGCTGCACCTGGACGGCCGACAGATCGAGGAGTTCCTGCTCACCGCGACGCAGACCCTGCTCGGGATCGCCGTCCTGCTGAGCCTGCGCTTCCCGCGGTGGGCCGCCTGGACGCTGCTCGGGTTGTTCGCGATCCAGTTCGCCGTACCGGGGCAGACCGGGCGGTACGTGCTCTGCGGGATCTACTTCATGCTGGCCGTGATCGCCGTCGTCCGGAACCGGAAGTACCTGCTGGTCACGCTGCAGGCGCCGTTCCGGAAGGTCGAGGAGCCCGCGGCCGAGGACCGCGAGCTCGTCAACGCCTAGCTCGCCTGCTGTTGCTGTTGGGCGGCGGGGACGCGGTTGCGGCGTTCGGCCGGGCCGGGGCGGCCGCGGCGGCGTCCGGACAGGAACTTCTCACCGGCGGCGGTGCCGGTGAACTTGGTCCGGCGGGCCCAGTCGCGGCATTCCTCGAGGACCGGGCACGAGGTCAGGCAGATCGCCTGCGCCTTGCGCTGCTCCCACTGGCTGGCACTCTCGTCGTACGACGGGGCCTGGCCGATACACGCGGCGCGGCTCATCCAGTTGTCGGCGGGGTCGACGATCACCGTCAGAAGTGGCCTCATGGGACCAGCGTGCGGCACGGTCGTTGCCTCGGTGCGACGCGCATGTTTCCGGCAGGAAACGTCAGCCGCGGACGAGCCGGATCTCGTGCAGGCCGAAGAAGTCGTCGTACTTGCGGACGCCGTCCGCCGCGAACCCGTGCCGCCGGTAGTACCGCAGCGCCCGGGCGTTCGCCTCGAACACCCACAAGCTGGCGGGCTCCTTGCCGATGGCAACATCCAGCAGCCGGTCGGCCAGGCCGCTCCCCCAGCTCGCCCGCCGGACATAGATGGACTGCAGCTCGAGCTCCGTCGGCGCATCCTCATCGCGACTCGGACCGGCGATCGCGAACCCCAGCACCTGGTCGGCGTCGATCGCCAGCCAGCGGGTTTGTCCTTCGCGGAGCGCCTGCCGCCAGCGGTCGATACGTTTGGCGACGTCCGCGGTGCGCTGGGCGAGGAGGTCGGGGGCCGCGAGGTCGGCGTACGCCTCCTGCCAGCACCGGAGGTGGCACCAGGCCGCGGCTTCGGCATCCGCGACCGTCGCCTTGCGCACCTCCATCTAGACGGTGAAGACGATCTTGCCGAAGACGCCGCCGTCGTTCATCTTCGCGAACCCGGCGCGCGCCTCGGCCAGGGGCAGGACGGAGTCGATATGCGGCTCGATCCCGGCGTTCGCCATGAACTGGACGAGCTCGGCCAGCTCCGTGCGGGTGCCCATCGTGGAGCCCTGGACGCGGAGCTGCAGGAAGAAGATCCGGTTGAGTTCGGCGGACGGCGGCGCCTGGCCGCTCGTCGCACCGGAGATGACCACCGTGCCGCCCTGTTTGAGCGACTTCAGCGAATGCGACCACGTCGCCTGGCCGACCGTCTCCATCACGGCGTCCACCCGCTCCGGCAGCCGCGCACCGGACTCGAACACCTCGTGCGCCCCGATCTCGACCGCCCGCGCCCGCTTAGCCTCGTCACGGCTGGTCGCCCAGACCCGGATCCCGGCATGCCGCGCCAACGTGATCAGCGCCGTCGCCACACCGCCGCCGGCACCCTGCACGAGCACGGTGTCCCCCGGCTTCAGGTCGGACTGCGTGAACAACATCCGGTACGCCGTCAGCCACGCCGTCGGCAGACACGCGGCCTGCTCGAAACTCAGCCCAGCCGGCTTCGGGACGACGTTCCCCGCCGGCACGATCACCTTCTGCGCCAGCGTCCCCTGATACCGCTCACTCAGCAACGACCGCTTCGGATCAAGCGTCTCGTCACCCTTCCACCCCGGATCCGACACCACCGCATGCACAACCACCTCGTTGCCATCCGGATCCACCCCCGCCGCATCACACCCGAGGATCATCGGCAGGCTCTGCTCCTTCAGCCCGACCCCCTTCAACGACCACAAATCATGGTGGTTGAGAGCCGAAGCCTTCACATCCACCACCACCCACCCCGCCCGCGCCTCCGGCTCCGGCCGCTCCCCCACCTCGAGCGCCCCCACCGGATCGTCCCCATCGAACCGCGCAGCATAAGCAGCAAGCATGCGAACCACCATAAGCCGCCCACCCCAACCCATCAGTAACCAACCTCACCCACCTATCCCGCAGGCGGCCGGGGGCTTCCTGCGGGCCGGGCTGGTCAGCGGCCGAGAACTGCCGAGGGGACATCCGAGGGGCGCTTTCCCTGAGGTGGGCGGGCAACCCGCCCACCTTTCCCGCAGGCGGCCGGGGGCTTCCTGCGGGCCGGGCTGGTCAGCGGCCGAGAACTGCGGAAGGAGGTCCGAGGGCCGCTTCCCTGGGGTGGGTGGGCAACCCGCCCGCCTTCCCCGCAGGCGGCCGGGGGCTTCCTGCGGGTCGGGCTGGTCAGCGGCCGGGAACTGCGAGGGGAGGTCCGAGGGGCGTATTCCTGGGGGCGGGCACCCCGCCCGACCTTCCCGTGGGGTGGCGTGGGCTGTGTGGTCGAGCCGGGTTTCAGCTTCGCGCGATGCCTTCGGCGTGGGCGGCTTCGGCTACGGCGGTGGCTACGGCGGGGGCTACTCGGGGGTCGAAGGGGGAGGGGATGATGTAGTCGGGGCGGAGGTCGGCGGGGGCGATGAGGGTCGCCAGGGCTTGGGCGGCGGCTAGTTTCATGCCTTCGGTGATGCGGGTGGCGTTTGCGTCGAAGGCGCCGCGGAAGATGCCGGGGAAGGCCAGGACGTTGTTGATCTGGTTGGGGAAGTCGGAGCGGCCGGTGGCGACGACGGCGGCGTGCCGGTGGGCCAGGTCGGGGTGGACTTCGGGGTTGGGGTTGGCCAGGGCGAAGATCATCGCGCCGGGGGCCATCCGGGCGATGGCCTCCTCGGGGACGGTGCCGCCGGAGACGCCGAGGAAGACGTCGGCGCCGTCGAGGGCGTCGACGAGCCGGCCGGACAGGCCGCCGGTGTTGGTGTCGCGGGCCAGGGAGAGTTTGACCGGGTTCAGGTCGGCGCGGTCCTCGTGCAGGACGCCCTTGGAGTCGACGACGGCCAGGTCGCCGACGCCGGCCTGGAGCAGGATGCGGGCGCAGGCCACCCCGGCGGCCCCGGCGCCGGAGATGACGACGCGGATGTCGGAGATCGACTTCCCCGTCACCCGGAGCGCGTTCTGCAGCGCGGCCAGGACGACGACCGCCGTCCCGTGCTGGTCGTCGTGGAAGACCGGGATGTCGAGGCGCTCCTTGAGCCGGCGCTCGATCTCGAAACAGCGCGGCGCGGAGATGTCCTCGAGGTTGATCCCACCGAAGGACGGCGCCATCCGGACGACGGTCTCGACGAACTCGTCGACGTCCGTGCAGTCCAGCGCGATCGGCACCGAGTCGACCCCGCCGAACTCCTTGAACAACAGCGCCTTGCCCTCCATCACCGGCAGCGAGGCGGTCGGCCCGATGTCACCCAGACCGAGGACGGCGGTACCGTCGGTGACGACCGCGACGACATTCGACCGCCAGGTGTAGCGGCGGGCGAGCGACGGGTCCGCCGCGATCGCCGTACAGACCCGGGCGACACCCGGCGTGTACGCCTTGGACAGCTCGGCGGCGTCGGTGACGTGCACCGAGGACGTGACCTCGATCTTGCCCCCGACGTGCAGATCGAAGACCGGATCACCGGCGTAGGCATCGGTGAAAGCAGCGGAAACAGGCTGGGCGACCATGTGAGAACCCCTCGAACAAGCGTGTGAACAGATGTGAGCGCCTCGACAAAGGTGCGTCGATCGGCAGTGTTTCCAGGGGGTCGCCCGTGCTCATCGAGTAAACCACAGCGCCTACTGGTCTGCTGTGAGCGGCCCCACACAGATAACGATCCCGGCCATCTCCGGGCCGGGAACTCCCCGCTGTGCCAGGATGCGGGAATTCAGACCCCTGTCGAGGAGTATTCGCGATGAACATCGTCCGCACCTTCCGTAAGCATCGCCGGACTGTGGCGGCCACCTCCGCCGCCGTCCTCGCGCTCTCGCTGGCCGCCTGCGGCGGCGGCGACTCGGGCAGCTCGGGCGGGTCCGAGGACAAGGCCAAGGCCGCCGGGATCGACCTGGTGAAGTCCGGCCAGCTGACGATCTGCACGCACCTGCCGTACAAGCCGTTCCAGTACAAGGACGGCACCGACGTGGTCGGGTTCGACGTCGACCTGCTGAAACTGCTGTCCGACGACCTCGGCCTCAAGGTCGACGTGGTCAACATCGAGTGGGCCCAGGTCACCTCCGGCGCCGCGTTCAAGGCGAAGAAGTGCGATATCGGCATGGGCGCGATGACGATCACGCCGGAGCGCCAGGCCGCGCTCAGCATCACCGACCCGTACATGGACGCCACCCAGGTGCTGATGGCCAAGAAGGACTCCGGGATCAAGAGCCTGGCCGACCTGAAGGGCAAGAAGATCGGCGCCCAGGCCGACACCACCGGCAAGAAGTACGCCGATGACAACGCCGCGGCCAACGGCTACACGGTGATCCCGTTCAACGACCTGGCCCTGCAGGTGAACAACGTGAAGTCCGGCCGGGTGGACGCCGGCATCAACGACAACGGCGTCCTGTACGACTTCGTCAAGGACAACCCGGACATGGCCGTGGTCGCCGAGTTCGACACCGGTGAGCAGTACGGCTTCGCCGCGCTGAAGGACGGCGCCGGCCCGAAGATCGTGGCCAAGTTCAACGAGCTGCTGACCAAGGCGAAGTCGGACGGCAAGTACAACGAGATCTACAAGACCTGGTTCGGGGTTGAGCCGAAGAAGTGAGTACTCCGACCGACACCGTCGTACGGAAGGGGCTGAGCCCGCGTAAGCGGGCCCAGCGCTCCCGCCTGATCCAGTACGCCGTCCTGGTCGTGCTGGTCCTGGTCGCGCTGTTCAGCGCGGACTGGGGCCAGATCGGCTCGGTGTTCTTCAAACCGGAGTTCATCAAGTCGACGTTCCAGGACGGCGTCCTGCAGGCGCTCGTCAAGACGATCGAGTACACGGCCGGCGCGTTCGTGATCGGCCTGGTCGGCGGCACGGTACTGGCGCTGATGCGGCTGAGCAGCGTCGGCCCGTACCGCTGGATCGCCACCGCCTACATCGAGTTCTTCCGCGGTCTACCGGCGATCGTGGTGTTCATCGCGTTCAGCCTGCTGCCGCTGGCCTTCGAGGGGATGACGATCCCCTGGGACCCGTACGGCGTGGTCTGGCTCGCGCTGGGCATCGTCGCCGCGGCGTACATGGCCGAGGTGATCCGGGCTGGGATCCAGGCGGTGCCGAAGGGTCAGGTCGAGGCGGCCCGCTCGCTGGGGATGCCGCCCGGGCTGGCGCTGCGCAAGATCGTGCTGCCGCAGGCGTTCCGGATCGTGCTGCCGCCGCTGACCAACGACCTGATCCTGCTGGTCAAGGACTCGTCGCTGGTCTTCATGATCGGCGTCGCGGCCGACGGGTACGAGCTGACCGGCTTCGGCCGGGACCTGGCCAACACCTACTCGAACCTGACCCCGATCGTGGTCTGCGGTTTCTGCTACCTGATCATCACCCTGCCGCTGGGCATCCTGGTCCGCCGGCTCGAAGCCAAGGCTGCGAGGGCGCGCTGAGATGGCTAGCTTGAATACTTCTCCCACCCCACCGCCCCGGTCGGTAGAGATCAAAGACCTGCACAAATCCTTTGGCAGCAACCACGTCCTGCGCGGGATCGACTTCACCGTCGAGCAGGGCGAGGTCGTCTGCGTGATCGGCCCGTCCGGCTCGGGCAAGTCGACGCTGCTGCGCTGCGTCAACCTGCTCGAGGTGCCGCAGGAGGGTCAGGTGATCGTCCGCGGTGAGGAGATCACCGATCCCGACGTCCATCTGGACGCCGCCCGCGCGGGGATCGGCATGGTGTTCCAGCAGTTCAACCTGTTCCCGCACCTGAGCGTGCTGGCCAACTGCACGATCGCCCAGACCACGGTGCTCAAGCGGAAACCGGCCGAGGCCGACAAGGTCGCTCGCGGCAACCTGGAGCGGGTCGGCCTGAGCGAGAAGGTGGACGCCTTCCCGGCGCAGTTGTCCGGCGGGCAGCAGCAGCGGGTCGCGATCGCCCGCGCCCTGTCGATGGATCCGGCGCTGATGCTCTTCGACGAGCCCACCTCGGCGCTCGACCCGGAGCTGGTCGGCGACGTGCTGACCGTGATGCGCAAACTCGCGCTCGAGGGGATGACGATGCTCGTCGTCACCCACGAGATGGCGTTCGCCCGTGAGGTCGCCGACCGCGTCGTGTTCATGGACGGCGGCGTCATCGTCGAGCAGGGCCCGCCGGCCGAGGTGATCGGCAACCCGCGCGAGGAGCGCACCAAACTGTTCCTCCGCCGCGTCCTCGACCCGACCCACGTCGAGCCGTCGTAAACCAGATCTCCGGAGTGGCTGGCGCCGTGCATCAAATGCGCTGAGAGTGGTAGATGTACGGCGTCAGCCCTACTGAAGGAGACGAAGTGAGCAGCACGGGGAAATCGGCCGAGGTCCGCCTGAGCATTCCGGCCGACGGCGCCTACATCGCGGTGCCACGGTCGGTGGTGGGCAATCTGGCCGCCCGCAACGACTTCACGGTGGACGCGATCGACGATCTGCGGATCGCCGTCGACGAGGCCTGCGCGCTGCTGCTCCCGCACGCCACGGACGGCGTCCTGGACTGCGTCTTCGAGATCGACCCGCCGCAGCTGACGGTGCGCACGAGCGCCGCCGTCCCCGCGGGCTGGACGCCGGACACGACGTCCTTCGGCTGGACCGTACTGACCGCCCTGGTGGAGACCGCGGGCGTGGAGACGATCGACGGGAAGCTCACCATCACCGTGACGGCCACCGCCACCGCCGCGGAGAACGCGTGACCGACGAAAACAACCTGGGCACTGGCCAGGAATCCCCTGATCTCCGGACGCGTACCGCCACCTTCTTCGCGGCCATGGAGGCGAACACCGCCGGGACGCCGGAGCACACGGCGGCCCGGGAGGGGCTGGTCGCGCTGCACATGCCGCTCGTCGAGCATCTCGCGCGCCGGTTCCGCAATCGCGGCGAGCCGTACGACGATCTGGTCCAGGTGGCCACGATCGGGCTGATCAAGGCGATCGACCGGTTCGACTCCGAGCGCGGGGTCGAGTTCTCGACGTACGCGACCCCGACGATTCTCGGCGAGATCAAACGCTACTTCCGGGACAAGGGCTGGGCGATCCGGGTGCCGCGGCGCCTGCAGGAGCTGCGGTTGTCGCTGACCGCCGCGACCGCGGAGCTGACGCAGGAGCTCGGCCGCGCGCCGACCGTCGCGGAGTTGTCGGTCCGGCTCAGTCTGCCGACGGATCTGGTGATCGAGGGCCTGGAGTCCGCGAACGCCTACAACACCTTGTCCCTGGACGCGCCCGATCAGAACGAGTCCGACGCGACGACGGTGCTGGACGGGCTCGGCGGCGAGGACGAGGCGCTGGAGAGCGTCGAGTACCGCGAGTCGCTGAAACCCCTGCTGGCCCAGCTGGACACCCGCGAGAAGCGGATCCTGACGCTGCGGTTCTTCCGGGGGATGACGCAGTCCCAGATCGCCGAGGAGATCGGCATCTCGCAGATGCACGTCTCCCGGCTGCTGGCCCGCACGCTGACCGAGCTGCGAGCGGGCCTGCTGAAGGAATAGAACTTCCTTGTTTACAAGACCGGGTGGTCCTTTTCGGGGTCATCGGCAAGGGCCGCCCGGGACTCCTTGCGGAAGATCGCGAACAGGACGCCGGCCGCGGTCAGCGCGAGCGCCGTCGCGACGCCCTTCGTCCCGCCGCCCCAGAAGCTGTAGGCGATCAGGATCTGGATGAGCTGGGCGAAGACGGCCGGGCCGCGGCTCCAGGTCGCCGCCCGGGACAGCCCGCGGGCGACCAGGCCGAGGCCGGCGCCGTACAGCACGAAGAACACCGTCGTGGTGGCGCCGAGCAACAGGCGCGAGCTCTGGATCGTAAATGCTTCGGCAATTCCGAGAACGACGAGCACAAGCCCTTCCGCTGCGACCACCGCCGCGGCTAACTTGAGCGCTCTCGGTACTACGGCAGCTGGGGAGTCGTTCGGCACTCCGCCAGCCTAGTGGCAGTGTGCCGGGATCTCGGGCCTACGCGTGCTCCACCTGCTCGTTGCGCGGCCCGGCCGGGTGCGTGAACCCCAGCCCCACAGGGATTCGAGGTTGTGCGTAACCAAAGCGTTGGTAGATCGGTTACTTGCAGTGAACGGGTGAATGCGAGTTAGCGCCTCTGTCCGCTTAACGGACGGGGCAGGCCGTCACGCACCGGTTCGTAGTGTTAAGGAAGTGTTGTGATCTGATCGACAACTCCAGAACCCTTGTTTCACTCGCCTGAGATTGGGAACATGGAGTCGTTCGTGAAAGCGTTCACAACTTGCCACGAACATTGAGACCCTCGCACTCCGGACGCCTCCGTCCTCCGTTGCGAGCAGCATCACGAGTACAGCACCCGCTGATCGGGCACAGAACCGACCGACAGCGTACTTCCACTACTGAGAGAGATGGGATTCGCCATGGATTGGCGCCACCGGGCCATTTGCCTCGATGAGGACCCGGAACTGTTCTTCCCCATCGGCAACACCGGGCCCGCGATCATGCAGATCGAGGAGGCCAAGCAGGTGTGCCGCCGGTGTGACGTGCGTGAGCAGTGCCTCGCGTGGGCACTGGAAGCCGGCCAGGACCACGGTGTCTGGGGCGGCCTGAGCGAGGACGAGCGACGTGCGCTGAAGCGCCGTAACGCCCGCCAGCGCATCCGCACCGCCTGAACCACGAGAACTTGTCAAGGCCCCGCGGGATCCGCGGGGCCTTTGCTATTCCGCGACGCCGAAATCCAGGGTGACCTGGGTGCCGGACTTACCGTCGCGGCGCGGGCCGAATTCCAGCGTCCCGTCCAGCTCCCCCAGGACCAGGGTGCGGACGATCGACAGGCCCAGATTCCCGGACAACTCGGAATCGAAATTCGCCGGCAATCCCTGACCGTCGTCGACGACGGTCACATGCAGCCGGCCCACTGACCGCTCTCCGGACAGCTCGATGACCCCACTGGACGCACCGCCGTCCCGGGTGCCGAAAGCGTGCTCCACCGAGTTCTGCATCAGCTCGGTCAGCACCATCGCCAGCGGGGTCGCCTGATCCGAGTCCAGGACGCCGAAACTGCCGCTGCGCCGGATCTCCACCGCGGTCGCGACCGTCGACACGTCGGCCACCATCGCCGCGACCCGATCGGCCACGTCGTCGAAGTCCACGTGCTCGTCGAACGACTCCGACAGCGTCTCGTGGACGATCGCGATCGAGCCGACCCGGCGGACGGCCTCGGCCAGCGCCTCCTGGGCTTCCGGCACGGTGATCCGCCGGCCCTGCATCCGCAGTAACGCGGCGACGGTCTGCAAGTTGTTCTTGACGCGATGATGAATCTCCCGGATGGTCGCCTCCTTGGTGACCAGCTCCCGCTCCCGGCTGCGCAGCTCCGTGACGTCGCGGAGCAGGATCAGCGCGCCCACGTGCTGCCCGTCGGCGCGCAGCGGGATCGCCCGCAGGAACAGCGTCGCGTCGGCGTTCTCGATCTCGATCTCCTGCGCCGCGCGCCCGGTGAGGACGGTCGCGAGGACGTCGTCCACCTTGGCGCCGCTGTGCAGCAGCTCGGCGGTGACGTCCTTCAGCCGGCTGCCGACCAGGTCGGTGACGAGGCCCATCCGCCGGTACGCCGACAACGCGTTCGGGCTCGCGAACGTCACCATCGCGTGCCGATCGACGCGAATACAGCCGTCGCCGACCCGGGGCGAGGTGGACAGCAGCCGCTCCCCGCCGTACGGGAAGATCCCGTCGGTGATCATCCGGGCCAGGTCGGTGGCGCTTTGCAGGTAGGCGATCTCCAGCCGGGACGGCGTCCGGACGCCGAGCAGGTTGGTGTTCCGGGCGATCACCGCGATCACCCGGGAGCCCCGGCGGACCGGGATCGTCTCGACCCGGACGGGGACGTCGTCGCGCCACTCCGGGTCGCCCTCGCGGCAGATCCGGCCGCCGTCGTACGCCTGGTCGAGCAGGTGCCGGCGGCCGCGCGGGATGAAGCTGCCGACGATGTCGTCCAGGTAGGCGGTCGGGCCGGTGGTCGGCCGCATCTGGGCGCCGGCCCAGAAGCCGAGGCCCTCGGTGTCGGGCAGCCAGAGGACCAGATCGGCGAACGACAGGTCGGCCAGCATCTGCCAGTCCGAGACGAGCAGCTGGAGCCGATCCAGGTCGGCCTGGTCCAGTGTTGTGTGGTTTCTGGCCACATCACTCAAAGACGGCACAAAGCTGATGCTAGCGAGCTCGACATTTGGGTGTAGACAGGTGTTTGATCTGAGACGGGCGGAAGGATGGAATTGGTGGAGTCGACGTACTGGCAGGACGTGATGGCCGCGGACTACGCGGTACCCCACGATCGTGCGCTGACCGACCTCACCGAAGAGCTCGTCCGCGGTCTCGCGTCGACCAACCCGCAGGTGCGGGACGCACTGGCCTATCCCACTCTGGCCACCTGGCTCGAGCGCGGCATCTACGACGACCTGCTCCCCGGCTTCGGTGACGGCCTCTGTGCGGGCCTGTCGTACGGCCTGGGCGAGGACGGCACCGACAGCGTCTTCCGGCGCTCCTTCACCGCGCTGACGCTCGCTGAGGTCATCCACCGCGACAACGCCGAGTTCCTCGTCCACGACGAGGTGGTGATGCGCTGGGGTGACCGCCTGGCGACCTGGCTGCTCCGCGAGCGCGACCTGCGCGGCTACGTGCCGGACTGCGGCTGGGCGCATGCGGTGGCCCACGGCGCGGATGCCATCGGCGCGCTGGCCCGCTCGCGACACTGCGACATCGGAGTCCTGCGCGCGCTGCTCGACGTCCTGGCGGACCGGATCGTCAAGGAGACGCAGTACCGCTGGGTGCACGAGGAGCACGACCGGGTCGCCCACGCCGTCATGACGATCCTGCACCGCAACATGCTGACCAGCGACGAGCTGGAGCGCTGGCTGAAGCCGATCGCCGCGACCGCCGCGCAGCAGCCGCTGATGCATGACACGCTGCCCGAGTGGCCGACGCCCTCGGTCTTCAACGCCCGCGGCGTCCTGCACGTCCTGCTCAGCCAGCTGGCGATCGGCGTGAAGGGCTTCCCGATTCCTGGGGACGACGAGTTGTTCGGGCGCCCCATCGAGGCCCGGGCGGACCTGCTCCTGATGCTGACCGAGGCCGTCCAAGGCTCGCAGCCCTACATCTACCGCCCGGCGGCTAACCCGTCGTAGGCACGGCGAGCGTCACGACGACGGCCAGGTGGTCGGTGCCCTCGATCTCGTACGCCGCGAACCGGCTGGGGACGATCGGCCGGGTCGCCAGCACATGGTCGATCTGGGTGCGGAGTACCGCTGGCTGGTCGGCGGGCCAGGTGCCGACGAAGCCGCGACCCACCTCCGGCGCCACGCTCCGGCAGTTGGACGCCATCGCCCAGCGGAAGTCGGAATGGTCCAGGGTGGCGTTGAAGTCGCCTGCGATCACAGTCGGCGGATCTGCGGCACACCAACGCCGCAGCTGTTGCAGGTCGTGTTTCCAGGCCGGTACGGCGTCCGGTAGTGGCGGGAAGCCGTGGTACGCAACCAGCCGCACCTCCCCCAGGACGCCGCCCGTCACCATCAGGTGGCCGAACTCGGTCGGCAGGTCGCGCTTCACCTGGACCGCGCCCAGCGTCGACGAAACGAGGACGCTCGTGGCGCTCTCGACCGCGGTGGTCGGCTGGTCGGTGTAACCGGCGTACTGGAGCCCCTGCAGCTGGGCGCGAATCTCCTCCCGGACGTCGACCTGTGCCTCGGGCAACGACACCAGGTCGGGCTTGCGCTGCCGGATCAGCTCAGCGACCGCGCCGGCGTTCGCACCGCCGCCGAGGACGTTGGCAACCATGATGGTCAGCTCACGGGTGCCCGTCGGCGGTGGCTTGGGGTCACTGGTCAGCCGGGGCAGTGTGAGGCCGGCACCGGTCAGAACGAGCACACCGACCAGCGCGGCCGCGATGCGCCATCCCTTGCGGAGCAGCATCAGCAGCGCCAGTGCGAAGACCAGCACGAGCCCCTGCGGCCGGAAGGCGACCAGCTGCGTGAACGGCGGCACTTCGTCCAGCCCGAACAGCTCCGGATAGAGCGGAACGGCAACTAACACCAGGAAGAGCACCGACAGCACGATCCGCCGGACGAACCATGCCTTTTCGTTATCCACGCTGCACCTTGAAGGTCTAGTCGCTTGTCCGGACGAAACGGTAGCGTGCTCGGTTGCGCCCACACCGTCCCGAGGAGGTCCGCAGTGTCCCGATTGTCCGCGGTCAAACCCGCGTACTGGATCGCCGGTGTACTACTGGCGGCCACAGTCATCGCTCCACTCATTGTCTCGACCTACGCCAAGGCCGAGCCCCGGCTGTGGGGATTCCCGTTCTTCTACTGGTACCAGCTGCTGTGGGTCGTGCTGTCCGTGTTCACGGTCGGCATCGCCTATCGGCTGGTGATGGGCGAGGAGCGCAAACGACGGGCGGCGCAGGGTCTCAGTGACCCGGACAAGCCGGCGAAGGGGGCCGACCGGTGAACCACACAGTCGACTGGGTGCAGTTGTCCGTGGTCGTGGTGATCTTCGCCGCGGTCACGGTGATGGGCTTCATGGCCGCCCGCTGGCGCTCCACGGGCGACCTGGACAACCTGGACGAGTGGGGCCTGGGCGGTCGGGGCTTCGGCACCTTCATCACCTGGTTCCTGCTCGGCGGCGACCTCTACACGGCGTACACGTTCATCGCCGTACCGGCCGCGATGTACGCCACCGGCGCCGTCACCGGCTTCTTCGCGGTGCCGTACACGATCGTGGTCTACCCGCTGATCTTCGTCTTCATGGCGCGGCTCTGGTCGGTCTCGCACCGGCACGGCTACGTCACCCCGGCCGACTTCGTCCGCGGCCGCTACGGCAGCCGCTGGCTGTCGCTGGCGGTGGCGCTGACCGGCATCCTGGCCACCATGCCGTACATCGCGCTGCAGCTGGTCGGTATGCAGGCGGTCTTCGAGACGATGGGTCTGGGCGGCGACAACCTGCTGGCCAAGGACCTCCCGCTGCTGATCGCGTTCGCGGTGCTGGCGGCGTACACGTACTCCTCGGGCCTGCGCGCGCCGGCGATGATCGCGTTCGTCAAGGACGGCCTGATCTACCTGGTGATCGCCGTCGCGATCCTCTACCTGCCGAGTGCGCTCGGCGGCTGGGACGCGATCTTCGGCGCGGCCGAGGAGAAGCTGACGACCACGAACCCGGCCACCGGTAAGCCGGTCGGCTCGTTCATCCCGGGTGCGACCGGGTACTCGGCGTACTGGACGCTGGCGCTGGGCTCGGCGCTGGCGCTGTTCATGTACCCGCACTCGGTGACCGCGGTGCTGTCGACCAAGACCCGCAACGTCGTCCGGCGGAACGCGGCGATCCTGCCGGCGTACTCGCTGCTGCTCGGTCTGCTCGCGCTGCTCGGCTTCATGGCGATCAAGGCGAACGTCGACATCAAGGGCCTGGACGGCCTGCCGAACCCGCAGCTGGCGATCCCGCGGCTGTTCGACCAGGAGTTCCCGTCCTGGTTCGCGGGGATCGCGTTCGCGGCGATCGCGGTCGGCGCGCTGGTGCCGGCCGCCATCATGTCGATCGCGGCGGCCAACCTGTTCACCCGCAACATCTACAAGGAGTTCCTGAAGAAGGACGCCTCGCCGGCCCAGGAGGCCAAGGTCTCCAAGCTGTCGTCGCTGCTGGTGAAGTTCGGGGCGCTGGTCTTCGTCCTCGGGATGGACAAGACGATTTCGCTGAACCTGCAGCTGCTGGGCGGGATCTGGATCCTGCAGACCTTCCCGGCGATCGTGGTCGGCCTGTTCACCCGCTGGTTCCACAAGTGGGCGCTGCTGGCCGGCTGGGCGGTCGCGATGATCTACGGCACGATCGAGGCCTACAACGTCGTGAACCCGGCCACCGGTAAGCACTTCGGCGGATCGGTGGCGAACATCCCGTTCACCGACACGACGGCGTACATCGGCCTGATCGCGTTCGCGCTGAACCTGGTGATCGTGATCGTGCTGACGCTGATCCTGCGGGCGCTCAAGGTCGCCGACGGCGACGACACGACACACGCGTCGGACTACACGGCCGACCGGGGCGACCCCGGCGTCCACGACCTGCCCGACCTGCTCGACGAGGGCGGCGCCGCACCGGCGAAGTCCTAGCGATTCAGCTGACGGGTGGTTCCGCGATTGTTGCGGGACCACCCGTTTCGCTTGTCCTGACGTTACATTTTGCCACCATGTCGACACGCTGCGCGGTCAGCTTGCCCGATATCGGGCTGTCGGACCGGCAGAATCGCCAACGTGTTGCTGGTCCTCCTCGTCATGGCGCTCGCCGCCCTCGCGGCGCTCGCCACGGGCGGACGCCTCGGACGCCTGGCCGACAACACCTTGACCGGTCTGCACTGGCTGGCCGCGGCCGCGATCGGCCAGCTCCTCGGCGCCTGGTTCGGCGGTACGGCGTACCCGGTCGGTCTGATCGGCTCCGCGGTCTGTATCGCCGTCTTCCTCCGCGAGAACCTCCGCCACCCCGGAGTGGGCCTACTGGCACTCGGCTTCTTCTCCAACGCCGCTGTGGTCGCCCTGAACGGCGCCATGCCGGTCTCCGCGGCCGCACTGGCCCGTGTGGGCCTCTCCCCCACAGTTGTCGCCGATCAGCGCCACGAGCTGTCCAGCGCCGCGACGACCTGGCCCTGGCTGGGCGACGTCGTCCCGGTCGCTCTCCCCGGCATCGGCCAAGCCGTCAGCCCTGGCGACGTCCTGATCGCCGCAGGCGCCGGTCTCCTCCTGTACGCCGGCATGGGCGGATCCGGCCGCATCCCGGCCGCCACCGCGCCGACCTGGGACGACCTCCAGCCGTCCGCCGCCGACCCCGTCGTCCTGCGTCGTCCCTCAGAACCGGAAGCCGCGCCCGATCACGCGCCGGAGTGACTCCACGACGACCGGGTCGTACTCCGCACCGATGCCCAGCCCGATCGACTCCATCGCCTTGTCCGGCGACTGCCCCGTCCCCTCACCCACCAACTGCTCGTAGGCCAGCGCGACGTTCACGATCCCGCTCTCCACCGGGATGCCCGGATTGTTCGCCCGTCCCATCCGGTACGGATCGTTCGAGTGCCGCACGATCTCCGCCACATGATCCAGCACCCCCGACCGCTCGATCACCGACGCCCCGATCTCCGCCGCCCGCTGCCGCTCCTCCCGCGTCCGCAACAAACTAGCCCCACCCGGACTCGGATCCGCCAGCGCCAACTGCCCCACCCCCGACAACAGCGCCGCATACTCCAGCGCCTCCATCCGCGCCGGCGTCAACCCCAAGTCATTCCCCAAAGCCACCGCCAACTGCGCCGTCCGCGCATTCTGCCCCGGACTACTGAACCCAGCGATCTCCGTACTCCGAGCCATCGACCGCACTGTCGCCCGATAAGTCCGCTGCGCCGAAGCAAACCGCCGAAACGCAAACTGAGTCAACAACAACGGCACCACCACCAACGGCACCGCCCACAACCCGATCAACGAGGTACTGGCGGCTAGCAGGACTCCGCTGATCCCCATACCGAAACCGATCCGGGCCAGCACCGACAGCTCGTCGCGCAGCGCCGCGGGGAACGGCCGGTTGAGCATCTCGGTCGCCTGGCCGGCGCCGACGAAGGCGTCGCTGACGCCGGCGGTCAGAACCGCCAGGAACATCGCGGCGGTGATCGGGAACGCGGTCCCCCAGTTGCCGTCCCAGCTCATCCCCGCGGGCAGAACGCTCGAGTACACGGCTGACGCGGCGGCGACGGAGATGACCCGTCGGCTCGCGACCACGACGTCCCAGGAAAGGCCGGCGATCAACCTGGGGACGATGCCGGCGAACGTCGCGACGGTGACCACCGCGACCACCTGGGCGACGCCCACCGAGACAGCTTCCGGACCTCGCAGCATGACGTAGCCCAGCGCGGCGCTGGTGGCGATCGGAGCCCGGTTGCGCACGCGGTCGACGTTGAACTGCACCATCTCACCGACGGCGATCAGCAGGCCGAACACGACCGCGTAGTCCCAGCCCACGGTGCCGTGCTCCAGCGTCACGACGACCGACGCCAGACCGAGGACCGCGCAGACCGCGACGATCACCAGCCCGCTGCCGGAGATCCTGAACTGGATATGTTGGGCGGCCATCACAGCACCGGCCCCGCGGCGGACCCGGAGGCTCCGCCGCCCTCGCCCAGGCTGAGGTCGTCGTGGTCGATCGCGGGCTGGATCGCGCCGTCCGGCTCCGGTTGGCCGGTGGGCGCGCGCCAGCCGCGTGCTCTGATCACCTGGACGAACGCGTCGACGATATCCGGATCGAAATGCGTCAGCCGGTCCTTGAGCAGGACTTCCAGCGACTCCTCGACACTGCGCGCGGGCCGGTACGAGCGGGTCGAGGTCAGCGAATCGAATGCGTCGACAATGCCGATGATCCGGGCGAAGTACGGGATGTTGGTCCCGGCCAGACCCGCCGGGTAACCGGTGCCGTCGTACTTCTCGTGATGGTGCAGCACAGCCGACTTGACCTCTTCGAGGAACGGAATGTTGCCGATCAGCTCGACACCACGCGCCGGGTGCAGCCGCACGGCGTCCATCTCGTCGTCGTCGAGCCGGCCCGGCTTGCGGATGATGCTCGTCGGGACGCCGACCTTGCCCACGTCGTGCAGCAGCCCGGCATGCTCGAGCGCACTGAGGCGATCCGGACTGAGCCGTAGATGGCGACCGACCATGCCGACGCCTTCGCTGACCCGCTCGGAGTGGCCACGGGTGTACAGGTCCTTGGTTTCGATCACCTGGATGAACGCGCGCAACGTCGCCGCCTGCGCCTGCTTCTCCGCCTCGTACTGCGACATCGCCCAGCGGACGACGACCAGCGGGCCGAGAATCAGCACGCCGGCGAGAATGCTGAGCCCGCCGACCCAGACGACGGCCATCGCGAGCCCGAGCAGGCCGTACCCGAGGACAGGTAGCGCAGTGGTACGGACGACATGCCGGAGGAACTCGCCGACGGCGCCCAGACCGCGTTCGAGGAAGAGCACCATCGACACCAGGAGGGCATTCACGATCGGCAGTGCCGCACTCGCCGCCGCCGTCGCGAGCAGCGCCTGCGGTACCCGGTCGAAGACCTCGGCTCCGACGGGGCCGTCCGCCAGCGCGTAGGCGACGGCGGCGCCGGCCGCGGACAGAATCCGCTGCGCGCTGTTGAAGATCCGCTTGATCGGCGGCGCCGGGGCCTGGATCACTGATCCTGCCGCCGCGACGACGACCGCCGCGGCAGGGCCGGCTATGACGTAGACAGCGACCATGATGACCGAGACGAGTTCGATCTGGCGCTGGGTATGAACTGAACGAAGAGCGCTCGCGGCCAGTGCGAGCAGGCAGAGCCCGATCAGGGCCGCCAGGTGCGTCGAGATCGCAACGCAGTAGCCAAGGACAGCCAGAGCGATGACAGCCGTAATAGCGACCGCTGCACGCAACGCATCAACGCGCGGGCGCCATGTCATCTCCTGCCCTCCATGGCAGACGAATCACCAGTCCCAGATGTCGCCGGACATGTTACGCCACCTCCGTTCAGCGGTCGCTAGTCTTGCGCTCGGCGCGAGCGCAGGGGGGCAGACAGCACATCGCTGACTCGACTGGATTTTTGCTCATCAGGACTGCGCCGAAACACTGTAAGCCAGACTGTGACCCCCCGCCGCCCGCGAGCAACTCAGCGTGGTATGAGAGACTGTGACTCTTTGCAGTTGTTTCAAGGAGGCTTAGGAATGGGCAAGACCGGCCGCAAGCGCCGCGCACGCAAGAAGAAGGGCGCTAACCACGGTAAGCGCCCCAACGCGTGACATCAGGCGATTACGCAAAGCAAGGACCCCGGCCGAAAGCCGGGGTCTTTGCAATTTGGTCACAACGACGCGCGGACCAGCCGAACCACAGGTCCTGTATTCGGAGCGTCTTCGAACGCATACTGAATGCGATTTTTCAAACAGGTGTTGGGCATTCCGGGCTGAACCGTGTAACGATCCACAGCGCCGACCGGGCGATCGCTGCCGCCGAAGGGTGTGGATAACTTCCGCCGTCCGTCGGCGCAGCCTCCTATTGTTAGCCCCGGACACCCGCCCCGGCCGTCACCCGGGGTCGAGCACGGGAGGGAGGTGGGTCAGTTGGCCGAGGAGAGTCTGAGCGACCTGTTACGTCGGTACCGCAGCCGGGCCGGGCTGACCCAGGCCGCACTTGCGGCCAAGGCCGGATTGAGTGACCAGGCCATCAGCGTGCTCGAGCGCGGCACCCGCCGCCGGCCCCGGATCGACACCGTCCGGGCCCTCATCTCCGTACTTCGTCTTGACAAAGCCGAGGCCGAAAACTTCCTGGCCGTTGCACGCGGCAAGAACGGGCCGGCCGGTCCGGAAGTATCGCCTCCGGCCGGCGAAACAATGCCGCTGCCCTGGCAGTTGCCGCCGTCCGTCCCGGATTTCACCGGCCGATCTGCCCAGATCGAAGCAATTCTCGACGTCCTGCGAAATCCGCGCGGCGGCGGTTTGGTGGCTATCACCGGGATGGGCGGTATCGGCAAGACCACACTGGCCATCCACGCGGCCCACAGCCTGGCCAAGAGCTATCCCGACGGTCACCTGTATCTCAACCTCCGCGGCTACGGTCCCGGCCAGCCGATCTCCACGGCGGACGCCCTGCGTCAGCTGCTGCGTTCCCTCGGTCTCGACCTGCAGCTGATCCCGGACGACGTCGAGGCGGCGTCCGGGCTGCTGCGCTCACAACTCGCCGGCCGCCGGGTCCTGCTCCTGCTGGACAACGCGGCCGATGTGTCGCATGTCGTGCCGCTGCTCCCCGGCAGCTCGGGCTCGGCTGCGATCATCACCAGTCGCGAGTCGTTGGCGACCTTGTCGGGCGCCCGACAGATCCGGCTCGATGCGCTGTCGCAATCGGAGTCCGTCGAGCTGTTGTCCGGTGTCATCGGTCAGGACCGTATTGCCGCCGAGCCCGCGGCCGCAGCCGCGCTCGCGTCGTTCACCGGCCGGCTGCCGCTGGCTGTCCGCCTGATCGGCGGCCGTCTGGCCGCGCGTCCGAGCTGGCCGATCCACCACCTGGTCGAGCTTCTCGAAGACGAGGAGCGCCGCCTCGACACACTCGGCTCCGACGACTCGGGCGTCCGGGCCAACATTGCCAGCTCGGTCGACTTCCTGCGAACGAGCCGCCGGACCCTCGACCGGGAGGCCGCGGACGCGCTTCCGCTACTCAGCATCCCGGACGGCCCGGATCTGCTGCTCGTCGTCGCGGCGCATCTGCTCGATCGACCGATCCGGCGCGCGGGCGAGATCCTCGAGCGGCTGGTCGACCTCAACCTGCTGGAGTCGATCGCTCCGGAGCAGTACCGCTTCCACGATCTGATTCGCGTCTACGCCCGGGAGCTCGCCGAGCAGGACGTCGCCGAGTCCGTGCGAAAGGCCAGTCAGGAACGTCTTCTGCGGTTCTATGTCGGCGCCGCCTGGCAATGTCAGGCGCAGACACATCCGCGCAGTCCCCGGCTGCAGTTCGCCACCGTGCAGGTCGAGCCGGTGGCCGCGTTGGCCACGCGGGAGTCCGCGCTGCGCTGGTTCGACGACGAGCACCGCAACATCAGTGACCGGCTCGCTCCTGACGACTCCTCGTCGTTCCTCATGCCCGAGCTCGCGCTCGCGATGTTCGGGTACTACGAATCGCAGCGTCGCTGGTTCGAGATGCGCCGCATGGGCCAGGGGATGGCCGAGCTGGCGACGTCACTCGGCCGCCATGAGATCGCCGCGTGGCTGTTCCACGACCGGGCGATTCCCGAGGCGGAGAACGGCGACCTCGCGGCCGCCGCGCTGCACCTGGAGCAGTCGCTGGAGGCGTTCCGGGATTTGAAGGATCTGACCGGCCAGGCGCGCTGCACGTCGTCACTGACCTATGTCCTGGGCAACCTCGGGCGGATCGACGACGCCTTGATCTACGGCAGCCAGTCACTGCAGATCAGTCACGAGATCGGCGACAAGTCACTCGAAGGAGTTGCCTACACCGCGGTCGCCTTGCTGTTCGACCGAGCGGGTGACTATGCGAGCGCGGACGACGCGTTCGACCGCGGCATCGCCCTCGCGCGGGAAACGGGTGATATCCGATCGGAGATGAAACGCCAGATCAACGCCGGCTTCTCACACCTGCTCGTCGGCCGCCCGGAGACCGCCTTGGAGCGCGTTCTGCCGGCGCATGCCCAGGCCACCGAGCTCGGCGACGAGGTGTCGATCACGGAGGCCAGCCACCGGCTCGCGCTGGCCTACGCCTATCTGTCCGACTACATCACTGCTCAGCGTTACGCCGAACAGGCGCTGAAGCTGTCCAGGAAAACCAAGAACCCGATTCGCGAAGGTCGTCTGCACCTCGAACTGGCCAGAATTCAGGCCGCCGCCGGGAATCGAACCGCCGCACTGACCTCAGCCGCTCGGGCCGCGGCGATGCTGGCGCGGATTTCCCCTCTTCACGAGGCCGACGCCAAGGAACTCCTGACCACCTTGCGGCGCGGCGAGCCTTATCTCTACACCGTGTCGCCGCACTCGTTCTGAACCGGTCTGCCGGAGCGGTTCAGTCGGTGGTGGTGATGGTGGTTTCGACTTGGATCTGGGTGAGGCGGACGAGGATTTTCTGGCGGAGGGCGTCGGGGGCGTGGTCGGAGCCGCAGGAGCGGTGGACGAGTTTCTTGATGCAGCGTTCGAGGTCGTACTCGTCGAGGCAGGGGGCGCATTCCTCGAGGTGCTGGCGGATCTCGTCGGTGCTGGCGTCTTCGAGCTCGTTGTCGATGAAGACGTAGACGCGCTGCAGGATCTCGCTGCAGTCCTTGTCGTGGGGATCGCCGCAGCTCACGACTCCTCCTTCTTCGCGGTCGCGTCGTCGTCCGGCGCGCCGATCAGGCCGCGGTCGCGGGCGTAGTCGGACAGCAGCTCGCGCAGCTGGCGACGGCCGCGGTGCAGCCGGGACATCACGGTGCCGACCGGCGTACCCATGATGTCGGCGATCTCCTTGTAGGCAAAGCCCTCGACATCGGCCAGGTAGACGGCCAGCCGGAAGTCCTCCGGGATCGCCTGCAGGGCCGACTTCACGTCGGAGTCGGGCAGGTGCTCGAGCGCGACCGCCTCGGCCGACTTCAGGCCGCCCGGGGTGTGCGACTCGGCGGCGGTGAGCTGCCAGTCCTCGATCTCCTCGGTCGGCGACTGCGTGGGCTGGCGCTGGCGCTTGCGGTAGCCGTTGATGAACGTGTTGGTCAGGATCCGGTACAGCCACGCCTTCAGGTTGGTGCCGGGCGTGAACTGGTGGAACGAGCTGTACGCCTTCGCGAACGTGTCCTGGACCAGGTCCTCGGCGTCGGCCGGGTTCCTGGTCATCCGCATCGCGGCGGCGTACATCTGGTCGAGGAACGGCAGCGCCTCGCGCTCGAAGCGCTCGGTCCGCTGCTCGGGTGTCTCGGTGGTGGTCGGTGTCGGCATCGTGATCGAGAATACCGGGACCTTTCCAGCCTTCCGCGCCGGAGCCACACTCGTTGCCGTCATGCTGATCACAACACGCCCGGCCGCGGGGTAATTCCCGCTCAGCCGCGCCCCCGGCGGCCGTCCACTATCCGGACACTTCGCGGACGACCCACTCCAGGACCGCCTCGACGAGCACCTCGTAGCTCTCCTCCTGGGTGAGCACGGCCTTCTTCGGCACCTTGAACGCGTGGTCGGCGTCCGGGACGACGGCCATCTCGGTCAGCGGCGGGAACTCCTCGGGGGTGCCGAAGGTGTCCCGCTCCCCCTGGACGACGAGCGTCGGCAGCCCGGCGCCCTGCAGCTCAGCCACCCGCGACTTCTCCGGCTTGCCCGGCGCGTGCAGCGGAAAGGCCAGTGCGAGGACGCCGGACGCCCCCAGGCCACTCGCCGTCCGGCAGGCCACCCGCGCGCCCGCGCTGCGCCCGCCGATCACCAGCGGCGTCCGGACCCGCAGCTGCCCGATGATCGCGATCCACGCCTCGTCGAGCACCTTCGGCGCCGGCGCCAGCTTCTTCCCGGCCCGCCGCCACGGCTGCTCGATCAGGAACACGTTGATGTCCAGTTTCGGCAGCCGGGCCGCCAGCGCGGCCAGATCCCCCGACTCGATCCCGCCGCCGGCCCCATGTCCCAGTGCCAACGTCGCCACCGGCCGCCGAGCCCGATACGCCACGATCCGGGCCTCCCCGTGCGGCGTCCCCACAATCCGTTCGTCGGTCACCCGCCCCATCCTGTCATCCGCGGGCAGGTTCATCGCACACCAAACCGCCCGCGCTCAGACTCAGAACAGCGTCGTGCCGTCCTCGCCGCCGGTGGGCGGGGCGCCGTCCGGCGGCAGCGGGTCGAGCAGATGCGGGCCGTTGTTGCGGACCGAGCCGACGGCCGTCGAGACGGCGTACGCCTCGAGGCGGCCGGGGGCCGCGGGGACGAGCAGCTGGAGCAGGTCGTCGGGGTCAGAGGAGCGCGGGTCGAGCCAGGCGTCGTACCGGTCGCGCTCGACGAGCAGCGGCATCCGGTCGTGAATGCGGCCGAGGTCGTCGGTGCTGGAAGTGGTCAGCACCGTGCACGTCCAGAGCCAGGCCTCGTCGGACTCGGCGTCCGCGACGGATTTGTCCCGCCAGATCTCGTAGAGGCCGGCCATCGCCAGCACGCCGCCGTCGGCCGGGTGGATGAAGTACGGCTGTTTGACCGGTTTGCCGTTCTTCTTCTCCTCGGCCGTGTACCACTCGTAGTACCCGTCGGCGGGCAGGATGCAGCGCCGGGCGGCGAAGGCCTTCTTGAAGGCCGGCTTCTCCGCGACCGTCTCCATCCGGGCGTTGATCAGCCGGGAGCCGATCGAGGTGTCCTTGGCCCACGACGGCACCAGCCCCCACCGGACCGTCGTCAGCTTGCGGACCGTCTCGTCGGGGACCTCGCGGTTCTTCCGCTCGACGACCGCGAGCACCTCGTTGGTCGGCGCGACGTTGAAGTTCTGCCCGAGCTCCTGGACGGACTCGCGCACGTTCCCCGCCGCGATCTCGAACTCCTCGACGAGATCGGACGGCGACCGGCTGGACGCGTACCTACCGCACATACCGACAGCCTAGACAGGTCCGCCGACAAAACCGCACAGCGACGGCGGAGCGCTCACCCCGTGATGAGCGCTCCGCCGCCGGCCCGAGGCGGCCGGGCATCCCCCTGTTGACGCCCGGCCGCGAGTACTACGGCCTGGCCAACTCGTCGAGGACCCGCGCGGCCATCTGGTCGGACGTGGGCAGGCCCTCGATCCAGACCCGGGCCAGCTGCGGGACGTCGGTGTCCAGGCGCCACTGGGTGATCAGGGCTCGGACCGTCTCGACCTGCTCCGGCAGGTTCGGCTCGCGGCCGACGAGCGCCGCCGCGCGCCGTGAGCCGACGCGGCCCAGTACGTCACCGCCGCAGAAGACGATGCGCAGGCACTCCGCGACGTCGACGAGGCGGAGCTCGCGCTCGAACGGCGAGGTGCCCGGGGGATTGAGCGGCTCGACAACCACCAGTGCGTGGGTCTGCGGTACGGAAGTTCCACGGAACTCCGCCTCTCGGTAGAGCTCTCCCAGCCGGGACCGCAGGTGCGCCAGGCTGGACAGCCCGGTCAGCGGGTCTTCGCAGGACAGCGTGTGCAGGTAGATCAGCGAGGCCTCGGCCCAGCTGGAACTGAGTGCGCGTACCGCGGCGAAAGCCGGCTCGCCCCCGGCGATCGAGCGGTACAGCGCACTCAGCCCATCCAGTGCCTCCACCAGTGAGACTCCGTCGGCCGCCAAGCGGCGTCCGACCTCGTCCGATGCAGGCACGACGTCGGCCCCGTCCTGCAGCGCCTCGGCAATCGCGAGATAGGCGCTGTGGTCGGTGCCAGGTCCCCCGTGAGTTCCCCCGTGTAGTTGTGCTCCGTGCGGCTCCCTCCGACCGCGCGGACGCCCTGACGACCCCAGATCAGGGGACGACGCCTCCGACCGCACCCGGGCGGGCGACCCCGCCAGGTTGAGGGACTTCGACGGACGCAGGTCGAACCGTCGGCGGATGTCCGCGAACAGCGACATGGCCCTCCTCGAAGGTCCCTACAGTCTCCCGACCGGGTGGCCGGAAGCGTCGTTCCAGGGGTGAGACAGCCGGGGCCGCGGTTCATGACGCGGATTCGCGGAAGTTTTTTCGCGTAACTTCCGGACTGGTCATCTCGTCAGGAAAGAGGCACAGTTCCGCGTCAGAAACAGATGCGGACCGGCGTCGCACGTGGGAGCCTTGTCTCCGGCAACTTTGTGACGCAGGGTGACTGTGATGTGCCGATAGAGTGAAGGGACCGCGGGGGAGAACGATGGAGACGCCGGAAGGGCCGAGTGACGGCGAGCTGATTGCGCGCGTCCGCAACGGCGATCTGGAGGCGTACGGCGAGCTGTTCGGCCGGCACCACCATGCCGCCGAGCGGATGGCCCGCCAGCTGGTCCCGGCCAACGACGCCGACGACCTGGCCAGTGACGCGTTCGCCAAGGTGCTGGACGCGCTCCGCGGCGGCGGCGGCCCCGACATCTCGTTCCGCGCCTATCTGCTGACCACTGTCCGCCGGGTGCACGTCGACCGGATCCGCTCCGGTAAGAAGGTGCAGACGACCGACGACATCGCTGCGTACGAGCGGGAGCCGGAGTCCTTCGACGACCCGACGGTCACCGGGTTCGAGAGCGGTGCGGCGGCGAAGGCGTTCGCCAGCCTGCCGGAGCGCTGGCAGGCCGTGCTGTGGCACACCGAGGTGGAGGGTGAGAAGCCGGCCGCGATCGCTCCCCTGCTCGGCCTCACCGCGAACGGCGTCTCCGCGCTGGCCTACCGGGCGCGGGAGGGGCTCCGGCAGGCCTACCTGCAGCAGCACCTGGCCGACGTCGCCGGGGACCGCTGCCGCTGGACGACGGAGCGCCTGGGCGCGTACGTCCGCGGCGGTCTGACCAAACGCGAGAACCGGAACGTCCGCGAGCATCTGGACGACTGCGCCAAGTGCACCGCGGTCTACCTGGAGCTGGTCGAGGTCAACAGCGCGCTACCGGCGCTGCTCGCCCCGGCGCTGCTCGGCGCCGCCGGCATCGGCTACCTGGCCGCGGCGTCCGGTACCAAGATCGGTCTGGTCGGTTTCTTCGTCGGCATCTGGCGCAAGGCCACCGAGAACAGCACGCGGACGGCGGTGGGCGGCGGAGCGGTCGTAGTCGTCGCAGTGGCCGCTGTCGTGGCCGCAATGGCGCTCACCGGTAACGAGACGCCGCCTGCTGCCATCGACAAGCCGTCCGTGCCGCAGCCGACCCAGCCGCCGGCCAAGCCGCCCGTCGTCCCCCCGGTGAAGCCGCCCGCGACTCAGCCGCCGCCTCCAAAGCCGACGACGGCTCCGACTACCGCACCGACCACGGCGCCCACGACTGCGCCGACCACACCGCCGGTGCCGACGCCGACGCCAACTCCCACACCGACCCCGACTCCCCCGCTGCCGACCACACCGATCCTGGACGAGGGGCTGCTGACGATCAGCATCCCGCCGGGCCAGCGCAGTTCCGGCGGGGGCAGTGCGCCGGCCGTGGCGGCCGGTGAGGGGATGCGGTTCGTGATCACGATCAAGACCCCGGCTGCGAACACGAACCCGGTGGTGATCGGTTTCAAGTACGGCAAGGCGCTGCAGTGGCCGCTGAGCGGCAACCCGCGCGGCTGGAGCTGTGACAAGGCCGCCGGGAGCTGCACGGCCAACAACCCGGCCAAGCCGGAGCCGATGACGGTCGAGTTCGCGAACCCGACCGGCGGCTCGGCGGCGGACCGGACGTTCACTGTCTCGGCGAAGTCCGGTCGCCTGTACGACGACGACTCGCGCACGCTGGTGGCGCCGCCGCGGACCGACGAGAACCTGCTGCGGATCCTGAACGGCCCGAAGGACTCCGATGTGCATCACCGCGTCCTGGTCGTCGCTCCGGGGCTGGACCGGTCCGCCGTCACGCTGAAGCTCAGCTACGGCTCCAGTCTGTCCTGGCCGATCGGTAAGAGCCCGCTGGGCTGGAGGTGCTCGTCCAGCACCAAGACCTGTACGTCGCTGACTCCGTTGAAGCCCTTGCCGCTGAAGGCGGTGTTCGAGGTGCCCGAGGGCGGCTCGGCCGGAGCGCGGACGTACACGGTCAGTGCGACCGCGGGGCTGGTCAGCGACGTCGACTCCGAGACGCTGCCCGGCGTCCGGACGGACGAGTCGCTGCTGGAGATCCTGACGCCGTCCCCGGGGCAGGACCCGAGCCCCTTCGTCTACAACCGCTTCCTCAAGGTCAACGGCGTCACCGATCGCCGAGTGACCCTGGAGATCTCCTGGGGCCGGAACCTGCACTTCGTGTCCGCTCTGGATCGCGGCTGGACCTGTTCGCGGTCCACCGACATCCGGCGCGCGACCTGCTGGACGGACAGCTACCGCAGGCCGTTCAACTCGGAGTGGAGTGCATGGCTGCCTGGTAAGGGCTCTGCGAACGCCATCACCGTCTACGCGCGCGTAGGCGGCCGGGAGGACACCGACTCGGTGCAGATCCCGCCGGCCAAGGGCGGGCGCTGAGCAGAGCCATCGATGAAAAGGTGTTGCCGGTTGCTCTAGGCTGGGACTGTTCGCGCTGACGGAACCGAGTAGCGCCGTACGCCACGTTCGAGAGAGTCGCCGGTTGCTGTGAAGGCGGCACGTGGAGCGGTGTCGAAGACACTCCTGAGCGAATGCATGGCAAGAGGCCGGGTCACTGCGACCCGGCGAAGGTGTGGTGGCACCGCGAGATTCCCCTTCGCCCACACCTCCGGGGTTCGGATGTAGACCTGGAGGTGAAAACAGCAATGCGTATTCTCAGCCATGAGATCCCCTCAGCAGTGGGCCAGACCGTCACGGTGGCCGGCTGGGTGCATCGAAGACGACGGCTCGCCGCCGTCAGCTTCCTGATCCTGCGCGACCGGTCCGGCCTCAGCCAGATCGTCGTCAAGGGGCCGGAGGCTCAAGCCCAGCTGGACGGGCTCGGCGAGGAGACAGTCGTGCAGGTGACCGGAACGGTCGCCGCGAACCCGCAGGCGCCGGGTGGCGCCGAGCTGATCGACCCGGTGATCGAGCCGCTGACCGAACCGGCGGTGACGCCGCCGATCGAGCTCTGGCGGCCGTCGGTCGGCGCTGGGTTGCCCGTCGTCCTGGACAACGCACCGGTCGCTCTGCGGCATCCGGTGGTACGAGCCGGGTGGGAGATCGCTGCGGCGGCGCTGCACGGTTTCCGGGCCGCTGCGGACACTCAGGGCTTCACTGAGATCCAGACGCCGAAGATCGTCGGTACGGCGACGGAGTCCGGTGCCAACGTGTTCGCACTGGACTACTTCGGCGGTCCGGCGTACCTGGCCCAGTCGCCGCAGTTCTACAAGCAGACGATGGTTGGGGTCTTCGAGCGCGTCTATGAGGTCGGTCCGGTCTTTCGGGCCGAGCCGCACGACACAGTGCGGCATCTGGCCGAGTACGTCTCGCTGGACGCCGAGTTCGGCTTCATCAACGACCACCGCGACGTCCTGGCCGTACTGCGGACCGTCATCGCCGGCATGTTGGCAGCGGTGGGCGAGCGGGCGTCGTCAGCCGTGGAGCGCCTGGGCATCACGTTGCCGGAGATTCCGGTCGACGTTCCGGTCGTGCACTTCACCGAAGCACTCAAAATCGCCGGCGCGAACCCGGACGAGCCGGACCTCGCACCGGCCGACGAACGAGCCATCGGCGAGTGGGCGCTCCGCGAGCACGGCAGCGCGTTCGTAGCGGTCGAGGGCTACCCCATGGTGAAGCGCCCCTTCTACACCCACCCGCAGCCGTCCGACCCCCGATGGTCCAACTCGTTCGACCTCCTCTTCCGAGGCGTCGAGCTGGTCACCGGCGGCCAACGCCTGCACCGCTACAGCGACTACGCAGCCGCCCTCGCCGCCCGCGGCGAGTCAGCCGACGCCCCGGCGTACAGCAGCTACCTCCAAGCCTTCAAACACGGCATGCCACCCCACGGCGGCTTCGCCATCGGCCTGGAACGCTTCGTAGCCCGCCTCACCGGAGCCGAAAACGTCCGCGAGGTTACCCTCTTCCCCCGCGACCTCCACCGCCTCACCCCCTAACAAACCAGTCCGGGTCGTCCTCCCCACAACGACGACCCGGACTGGCTGTTGGGACTACTGCAGCCGGATCGCCTTACCAGCTTCAGAAATTTGCTGTTGGTACGGCGGCGGAGCTGACCGAGCGGTACGAGGCTTTGTGCCGGCCGTATCGGGAGGTGGCGTTGCCTGGTGACGATCTGGTGCACGGGGACCTGAATGTCGGCAACCTGCTGGTGTCTGATGGGCAGCTGACCGGAATCGTCGATGTGGAGGCGGCCAGCGGCGGCTCGCGGGCCTATGACCTGGTGGCGCTGGCGATGTCGGCGGCGCGGGACGGCGCGCCGGCGGGAGTCGACGCGTTGTTTTTGGAGGCGGCGTTGCGGGCTGCCGGTCGGGCGACGGTGGCGGTCTGTGCGGGGTCGGCGTGGGTGAGTATTGCTGCGTTCGCCCGCGAGCAGTGGCCTGGCTCGGAGGAGCTGGTTGCCGTGGGCGCGCGGCGCGTGCTCGAGCTGCTCGATGCATGATGTGGCGATGGTGAGTGAGGTTGAGCAGAGGGTTTTGGCGGCTGTTGACGACGAGCGGGTGGTCGCGGAGTTGCGGGAGCTGGTGCGGATCCCGAGTGTTGATGGGACTGCGGCTGAGGGGGACATCCAGGCTTGGTGCGCGGAGCGGTTGCAGGAGGTTGGGCTGCGCGTTGACCACTGGGAGGTTGATCTTCCTGCGCTCACCGGCGACAGTGCGTTTCCCGGGTGGGAGGTTGAGCGGGAGCGAGCGTGGGGCTGTGTTGGGGTGCTGGGCGGCGATGGTACGCCGGGTCTGATCCTCAATGGCCACGTGGACGTCGTACCGCCGGGTGACCTTGCGCAGTGGCCGGACGGCGATCCGTTTGCGGCCAGGGTCGAGGACGGGGTGATGTGGGGCCGTGGCACGTGTGACATGAAAGGCGGCGTCGCTGCGATCCTCGGCGCGGTGGCCGCCGTCGCTGCCGCCGGGGTGCCGCTGCGCAAGCCGCTGGCCGTGCACACCGTGTTCGGGGAGGAGGACGGCGGTGCGGGCGCGTTCGCGACGCTACGCCGCGGCCACACCGGAGAGGCGTGCCTGATCGCGGAGCCGACAGCCGGCGCGGTCATCCCCGCGAACGCTGGATCGCTCACCTTCCGCCTGGAGGTCCCCGGGCTGGCCACCCACGGCTCGACCCGCAGCCGCGGCGTCAGCGCGATCGAGAAGTTCACCGTGCTCCAGACCGCGCTCCACGCCCTCGAAGCCGAGCGCAACCTCGACCCGCACCCGCTGCTGGCTCACCTCGATCTGCCCAACCCGCTGTCGGTCGGTACCCTCCACGCAGGCGACTGGGCTAGTACCGTCCCGGACCTACTGATCGCGGAGGGCCGGTACGGCGTCCGCCTTGGAGAGTCCGTCGACGCGGCACGCGCTGCGTTCGAGGCGGCAGTCGCGACCGCCTGCGTCCAGGACGACTGGCTACGCGACCATCCGGTGACGGTCACCTGGCCGGGCGGCGAGTTCGCCTCCGGCCTGCTGCCAGAGGGCGACTCGCTGCTACCGGACACCCTGCAAGCGGCTGCTGACGCCGGTGTGCCAAGGCCGCAGGTCGCGGGCGCGCCCTACGGCTCCGACCTGCGCCAGTACGCCGCCGCGGGGATCCCGACGCTGCAGTACGGACCGGGCGACGTCCGCTACGCACATGCGAGCGACGAGCACGTCCGGCTGTCCGAGGTGCTGCACGCTACCCGCGCGTACGCCCTCCTTGCCGTCCGTCGTTGCGCTTGAGCTGATAGAAACGGCGCTATGGGGCCGTTGCGTGGTCGTTCGGAAGAGCTCGGGCGACTGTTGGAGGCGCTCCGGGTAGCTGAGGGTGGCCGGGCCTCGTTGGCCGTCATCACCGGTGAGCCCGGGCTGGGCAAGTCGGCGCTGCTCGCCGCCGCGGTGGAGCAGGCCGAGCGGCAGGGGTTCCTCGTCGCGAGCGCCACCGCCCAGCAGACCGACGACATCAGCCCGCTGTCCTCGCTCGCGCCCGCACTGCGCGCCGGGAAGCAGCCGCTGATCGACACCGAGCACTTCATGGAGCTGGCTGCGCTGAACACGCAGCCGCTCTGGCTCGCCGAGCGGCTGGCCGAGCTGGTCGGCCGCCGACTGGACGGCACCAAGGCGCTAATCGTTCTGGACGACGCCCAGTGGTCAGACCCGCTCTCGGCGTTCTCGCTGCGCGTACTGATCGCTCGCCTCTCCGGTCACCAGCTGCTCTGGCTGATCGCGACCCGACCCGCCCCAGGCGGTGTCGCCGACCAGCTCATCAGCGCGGTCAACACCCAGGTCCCGACCCAGACCGTCGAACTACGGCCGCTCAGCGCCGAGGCGATCCAAGACATCGCCAAGGACCGCCTGAACGCCCCCGTCGACCCAGGCCTCGCCGTCCAACTCGCCGGCGTCCAAGGCAGCCCGTTCCTAGCCGAGCAACTGATCGCCGGTCTCTACCTGGACGGCGCAGTGCCAGGTACCACCGGGACGACCTCACCCGTCGGCCCACTGCTGGCTGCGGCCCTCCCGGGCGGTCCGCTCTCCCCTGGTCTGGTCGAGGGCGTCCGCCGACGCAGTACCGGCCTGTCGGAGCTGGCCCGGACCCTCGTCCGGACAGCAGCTGTGTTCGGCAGCGAGTTCCGGCTTGAGGACGTCGCAGCACTGATGTCCGAGCCGGTGGCCAAGCTGGCGGCTCCGCTGGATGAGGCGATCCAGGCAGGACTTCTGATGGACGGCGGCGCCGCGCTGCGGTTCCAACATGAGCTGCTGCGCTCAGCAACGCTGGCCGACATGCCGCCGTCCGCGCAACGCGCTCTGCATGGCGCGATCGCCGACCAGCTGATGGCAGCCGGGCGGGGCGCAGCAGTCGCCGCACCACACGTGCTGGCAGTTGCACAGCCCGGCGACACTGCTGCCGTCGCCGTCCTCCGCCAAGCGGCCCAAGAGCTGTTGGCCACGATGTCGACCACAGCCGCCGAGGTCATCCAGCAGGCCTTCGACCTCACACCGGTCGACCAACCACTCCGTGCCGAGGTCGGCGCCGACGTCATCGCGATCCTGCTGGCCGCCTACCAGTGCAGTCGAGCCAAGGCATTCGCCGACGACCTGCTGGGCGGTACGCCGCTTTACCAGGGGCCGATCACCCCGGACCTCCGCGCCTCGATCCGCCTGCAGCTGGCCCCACGCGAGTGGGCTGTCGGTCACCTGGACCGCAAAGACCTGTTCGCACCCGGCGCCGCGCCGCATCTGACCGAGCGCCTCACTGCCTACCGCACCCTCTTGGCCCCCGATGAGGTCTCGCCCACCGACCTCCTCCCCCGGATGTCCGATCCGGTTGCCCGCTCGATCCTGCTGGTCGCGGCCGCCCAGATTGCCCGGGCAGAAGGCCGCTACGCGACCGCCCGCGACCAGTACGCGGAAGCGCGGCAGACGCCCGCCGAGATCGGCAGTCTGCCGGACACCCTGCTCGAGGTGGGCGAGCTCTACTGCCGTGCCGAGACCGACGAGCTTCCGGCCGCGCTGACGCGAATCCGGCAGCTCCTGACCGCCGGCGACTGGCAGGCAGCGGCTCACATCGCCGCCTTGCACACCCGGCTCGAGTACGCGGCCGGCAATCTGGATGCGGCCGAGGAGGCTGCTCGGACCGGGCTGCGGTGGATGGGCGAGTTCCACGACACGCGGATGATGCCGGCTGTGCAGCAGGTGTTGGCGCTGGTTGCTCTGCTCCGCAACCAGACCACTCAGGCTAGAGAGCTAGCCGGCACCGATCCGACCGTCAGCACGTTGCTGGCCATTGTCGACGGCAACGAGAAGGCGGTGAGCCGACTCCGTGACGTACCGCAGGGCTTCCCGGAAAGGGTTGAGCTGCTTGTCAGAGCCGACGCTGAGGACCTACTGGCAGCGCAGAACGCGGCCAGCCCGTGCCTGGCTGCGTTGGCCGCCCAGGAGCTGGTTGCGGCCGGTACGGACCTGAAACGGCTGGCTGCCGCCACCGAGCAGCTGAGGACCACGGACCGGCCGCTGCTACTCGCGCTCGCCGAGGAGCGGTACGGCCGCGCCGAGCTCGACTCAGGCGACCGCACTGTCGGCGTGGCCACTCTGGAGCACGCGCTCGACGCTCTGACCGCGCTCGGCGCGACAGCACCCGCAGGCCGGATCCAGGCCACCTTGCAGGCGGCCGGCGTCCGTCGGCGGCGCTGGGCGGCCGTCCCGGCCCGGGCCGAGGCCGGATGGGAGGCGCTGACGCCGATGGAGCGCCGAGTCGCGCTGCTGGTGGCAGAGGGGCACACCAACCGGACGGCGGCCGAGGAGCTGGTCGTTTCGGCCAGCACGGTCGGCACCCACCTGAGGTCGGTTTTCGGCAAGCTGGGGGTCAACTCCCGGGTCCAGCTCACCCGTCTGGTGCTGGAGCGGTTCGCACCTCCCCCGAACGCATGAGTTTCGGGTGCACCGGCGCTCCCGGCCCCCTGATCGACGCCTGACAAGTTCGGGTGATCGGTCGATCCGCGGGAGCGGGCGATCGGGACATTCTTCTCGCATCACCTACTGAAGGAGAGCGAGAACAATGACCGACAAGACCCCCACCGTCGTCCTGGTGCACGGGGCGTTCGCCGAGAACTCCTCCTGGACCGGCGTCATCGCCGAGCTCCAGAGCCGCGGCATCCCGGCGGTGGCGCTGTCCAACGAGCTGCACGGCCCGGCGTACGACGCCGGCCGGATCGCCGCTCAGGTCCGCGAGATCGACGGCCCGGTCGTCCTGGTCGGTCACTCGTACGGCGGCGCGGTCATCACCAACGCCGCGAACCTCGCCGACAACGTGACCGCTCTGGTCTACGTCGCCGCGTTCGTCCCGGACGAGGGCGAGAGCCTGCAGGACCTGCTCGCCAGCTTCCCCGCCAACGACTTCGGCTCCGGTCTGGTCCCGCACCAGCTGCCGACCGGTGACGGCGGCGAGGAGACCTTCCTCAGCATCGACCTGGCCAAGTTCCAGCACCTGTTCGCCGCCGACGTCGCGGACCACGACCTGCTAGGCCGCACGCAGCGGCCGATCGCCGCCGCGGCCTTCGAGGAGAAGTCCGGCCCGGCGAGCTGGAAGCGGCTGCCGGTCTACCAGCTGGTCGCCACCGGTGACGAGGCCATCCACCCGGAGGGCCAGCGGACCATGGCTGCCCGTGCCAAGGCCACCACGATCGAGGTCGACGGCTCGCACGCCGTCGCCGTCTCGCAGCCGAAGGCCGTTGCCGCCTTCATCGCGACTGCGGTCGAGGGCGGTGCGAACTGATGAAGATCCGTCGCCTGCTCGCCGCTGCCGCCGCCGTCCTCGTCACGCTGACCGGTGCCACCACCGCGGTCGCCACTCACAAGCCCCAGCCGAAGCCGACCATCGTTCTCGTCCACGGTGCGTTCGCGGACGGCGCCAGCTGGTCCGAGGTCACCAAGAAGCTGCAGCGTGACGGCTACACCGTCGTCGCACCGGCGAACCCGCTGCGCGGAATCGCCAGCGACACGACGTACCTGACCGGCGTCCTCGCAAGCATCCCCGGACCCAAGGTGCTCGTCGGCCACTCGTACGGCGGCGCACTGATCACCCAGCTCGCCGGTGCGCCCGGTGTGAAGTCGCTGGTCTACGTAGCCGCGTTCGTCCCGCAGAAGGGCGAGACGATCGGCGGACTGAACGCACAGTTCCCGGGCAGCGAGATCAACGAGAAGACCACCAACACGATCACCTACCCGGGTGGTGCGGACCTGGTGATGAAGCCGGACGCGTTCCGGTGGGTCTTCGCGGCCGACCTGCCCACCCGGCAGGCCGACGTCCTCGGCGCCTCGCAGCGTCCGGTCGCCGCCTCGGTCTTCACCGAGACCGTCCTGAAGAGCGCTCCGGCGGCGCTCCCGAAGTACGCCGTCATCGCCGGCAAGGACCGGGCGATCGCACCGGCCGGGGAGCGCTTCATGGCCAAGCGCGCCGGCGCCAAGATCGTCGAGGCGCCCGGAGCCTCGCACCTGGTGATGCTGTCGGAGCCCTCGCTGGTCACCCGCACCATCGAGCAGGCCGCCCGCTGAACCGCCGCTCGGCCGGTCCACCCCTCACCGGGTGGACCGGCCGAGCACTCGTTCCATGGCGGCCTCCCCTGCGGGCCGCCAGGTCGGTTTGCCGCCCGGAATCCCCTTCTCGCCGTTCACTGCCATCGCCAGCACGAACAGCGCCCGGAAGGCAGCCCACCCCCGAGCACGCCGGAAGGTGGCCTCGTCCATCGGGTAGGCCGCGAAGAACCGCTTGGCCGCACCGTCCGGCAGCAGCACCCAGGCGGCCGAGATGTCCACCGCCGGGTCGCCGGCACCCGCGTCACCGAAGTCGATGACGCCAGCCAGCCGCCCGTCAGCGACTACTAGGTTCGCCGGGTGCAGGTCAGAGTGAACCCACACCGGAGGCCCGTCCCAAGCCGGTGCTGCGACGGCGTCCGTCCAGATCTGCCGGACCGCCGCAGTGAGCGCGATGCTCTCGGCGAAGTTCTCGATGGTCTGCTGCCGCAGCTGCAGCCCTCCCCGGTCCTCCTTCGGCAGGTCGGCGGGAGCAGGGACATGCAGCGCTCGAAGGAAGTCCGCCAACGCTGTGCCGGACTCATCCGCAGTCACGAACTCGCGGTCCGCGGGCTCGCCTGGCACCCACTGCGTGATCAGCCACGGTGACGGGAACCGCTCCGAGGGCTCACCGACCCGCACCGGCTTCGGAATCGGCAGGGGCAGTCGCTCTGCCAGGCCCGGCAGCCACTCCTGTTCGCGACGAAGGAGCTCAGGCGCCCGCTGCGTCCGGGGCATCCGGACGGCGAGGCTGTCGCCGAGACGCCACATCTGGTTGTCCCAGCCGCCCACCACCTCGCGCAGTGGCAGATCGGCCAGATCGGGGTGCTGTTCGGTGAGCAGGGTCCGGATGAGGTCTTCGGTGAGCTCCACGCGCGTCAGACGCATCACATCCGGAATTGGTTCGACGTCGGCGGTGTTGGCAACTGTCATGCGTATTGATGTCTGGTCCGATGTCGTCTGCCCGTTCTGCTACATCGGTAAGCGCCGCCTCGAGCAGGCGCTGGCGGAGAGCGGCGACAGCGCGGAGATTGTCTGGCACAGCTTCCAGCTGGACCCGTCGTCCACGAACGACGACCCGCGCGACCTGCCGACTCGGCTCGGCGAGAAGTACGGCCGGGACCGGGCGTGGGGTGTGCAGGCCAACGAGCAGGTGACGCTGGCCGCCGCAGAGGTCGGGCTGGAGTACCACCTGGAGGATGCGAAGTCGGCCAACACGCTGGACGCGCATCGGCTGCTGCACCTGGCTCTGGACCTCCAGAACAACGGTGAGCTGCCGGCCGACGCGCAGAGCCAGTTGAAGGAGCGGTTGCTCAAGGCATACTTCGTCGACGGCCTCCCGGTCGGTGACGCTGCCACGCTGACCTCTCTGGCAGTGGAGGTCGGTCTACCGGCCGACCGCGTCGCTGAGGTGCTGGCCGGTACGGAGTACGCGGACGACGTCGCTGCGGACCAGGCGCAGGCCCTCGCGTACGGCGCCAACGGCGTCCCCTTCTTCGTGATCGACCAGAAGTACGGCGTCAGCGGCGCACAGCCGCTGGAGGTGTTCCAAGAGGCCCTGCGCCGGGCGAACGCCGACCGCAAGCCGGTCACGCTGATCAGTACGCCGAACTCGGACGACGCCACCTGCGGACCGGACGGCTGCGCCATCTGACGGTTGGCCCTGGGTACCGGGAACACCTCGTGACGTGGTGTATGAAGGAGGCATGACTGTCGTGCGTGCACTGGCCAGGCCGTTGCTGTCCGTCATTTTCGTCGTTCAGGGTGCGAACTCGGTCCGCAACCCGGAGCCGCTGGTGGCCAAGGCGCAACCAGTCACCGATCGGCTCGTACCGGTCTTACGGAAGGCCGCGCCCGCGCAGGTCGGCGATCGCATCCCGGAAACCACTGCGAACCTGGTCCGGCTGAACGGCGCTGCCCAGGTCGTCGGCGGGCTCGCACTGGCGACCGGCAAGGGCCGTCGGCTCGGTGCGACGCTGCTGGCTGCTTCGCTGGTGCCGACCACGCTGGCCGGGCATGCCTTCTGGCAGGAGGACTCGAAGGCCGCCAAGGCGCAGCAGCGGGTCCAGTTCATGAAGAACCTCGGTCTGATGGGCGGGCTGCTGCTGGCCATCGTCGACACCGAAGGCAAGCCCGGTGTGGCTTGGCGGGCGTCGCACGGCGCGAAGGCGACCAAGCGGGAGACCAAGCGCGGAGTCAAGGCTGCCAAGCGCGAAGCGCGGCAGCTGGCCCGCGAGGCGAAGGCGGCGGCTCGACTCGCCAAAGCCGAGTTGCACCTCGGCTGACCTGCCGCACCTCTAATCTGTAGGCCGTGCCTACGTACAGTGACGACGGCCAGTGGTGGTGGGACGGCCGTGCCTGGCAGCCCGTCACCCAGCAGCCTCCAGGACCCCAGCAACAGCAGCCCTACCCCGGCGCGCCCCAGCCGTTCCAGCAACCGCCTCCGCAGCCGCGCAAGCGGAAGAGCCGGACGGCGATGATCGTCGCGGGTGCGGTCGCGCTCGTCCTGATCGTCGCCGTGGGCGGAGTCCTGGTCTGGACGAACCTGTCCGGTGACGAGCCCGCCGCCGCGACCGGCGGCCCGCCGGCGGGCGCGAAGATCATCGAGCCCGGCCAGCCGGTCACCGCACAGACGCTGAGCGAGGTACACCCGCAGGCGTTCGCGGAAAGTGTCCTCAAGCGGCAGATGGTGGCCCCGATCGGTCAGCTGAAGACGATCCGGTTCGAGAACCCGGAGAAGTTCCTGGCGAAGAACGACTACTCGATCACCGACTACGCCGTCGACCACCGAACCAACAAGTTCTCCTTGGAGTACACCGGTTTCAGCGGTACCGACACCACGGACCGGAAATGCATCGACGGCAAGTCGATGATGTACATCGACGGCGAAGGGCTGGGCTGGCAGGAGGACAAGGGCGACGACGACTGCACCCGCCAACCGTTCTACACCGTGGACGGGATCGTCTCGAGCGGACTCACCGCCGAACAGGCCGACAGGGTGCTCAACTACTTCCACCAGGAGGGCGACGGCTATCTGAACGCGGCGCAGCCGACCTTGCTGACGACCGGCGGCCGCACCTACATCCGCCAAGTGGTCGACTTCAAGACCATCATCCGCGACGACCAGCCCTACGGGACCGCGGTCTCTCAGTTCGCCTTCCGCGACTGCGGGCACAACCGGGACACCGCGCGCTGGTTCTGGGCAACGCCCTTCAACCTGGCGGCGGGTCTGCACGTGGTCTATTACCTCGACACCAAGACACTGCTGCCGGTGGCGGCATACCAGGCGTCGGTACCGGCCGCGGGGTCGTACCCGGACAAGACGGTGCAGCTGGTCAACTATGCGTTCCCGGCCGCGGTCCCCCAGGTCAAGCAGCCCAAGGGGCCGGGCTCGCTCACGTTCAATCTGCCCGAAGGCTGGAAGACTCGATAATGCCTACCTACAGTGACGACGGGCAGTGGTGGTGGGACGGCCGCGCCTGGCAGCCGGTCACCCAGCAGCAACCACCGCAGCAGCAGTACCCCGCTCAGCCACCGCAGCAGTACTCCGCTCAGCCGCAGCAGCAGCCGTACGGCGCTCCGCAGCAGCCCTACCCCGGCCAGCAGCCCTACCCGGGCCAGCAGCACCCCGGTGGGCCGCAGGGCTTCTACCAGCGGCCTAAGAAGAAGAACCGCGGGCTGCTGATCGGCGCGGGCGCCGTAGCGCTCGTCCTGGTGCTCGTTGTCGGCGGTGTGGTCGCCTGGCAGGTCACCTCTGGCGACAAGGACGCGGCCACGGGTGGTGCACCGCCGAAGAACGCCAAGAACCTGGAGCCCGGCCAGCCTGTCACTGCCGAGGCGCTGGCCGAGGTGAACCCACAGGCGTTCCACGAAGGCGTCATCAAGCGGCAGATGGTCGCTCCGATCGGGCGGGTCATCTCCACGACCTTCCCGAGCGAGGAGGCCTTCGAGTCGCGCAAGCTGTACACCGTCCGCGACTACGCGGTCGACATGAAGAACAACCAGTACTACTACTTCGAGAGCCTGCTCGACGCACCGATCGAGCAGGACAAGTCGCCGTACAACATGATGTGCGTCGGCGGCAAAGAGATGGAGTGGTCGAACGTCTTCCAGCAGTGGCGACCGCCCCGGAGCCCGAGCAAGAAGTGCACCCAGAAGTTCTACCTGGGCGCGAACGACGGAGTGGCCGCCAACGGGATGACAGCCGACCAGGCGGACAAGGCGATCGAGTACATGCGCGCGGCCAAGGGTTTCGTGAACCCGGCCCAGCCGACGCTGATCTCGGCGAACGGCAAGACCTACATCCGCCAGGTGGTCGACTTCAAACCAGCAGTGCTGAGCGACGGGCAGTCCTGGGGCTCTCAGATCCCCCTGTGGTCCTACCGCGACGCGGGGCTGGACCCGAGCACCCTCCCGTGGTCGAACCCGTTCGGCCCGAAGGAGGGCATCCACATGGTCTATTACATCGACACCGAGACGCTCCGGCCGGCCGCATCCTTCCAGCGCGGCACTGAGGCCCCAGGGATGCCGGACGACGCGGACGGGATCCAGGTCGTCAACTACTCCTACCCGGACGCCCTGCCGGTGGCCAAGCTGCCGAAGAACGCCGGGACGCCGAGCCTCACGCTCCCGGAAGGCTGGAAGCTCCAGTAGCAGCACATGCCCTAGGCTCAGGGGTAGACGAGCTGAGGGAGTGGAATGAGCCAGGAGCAGGGCTGGGCGGCGCCGCGAGCGGTCGGAGCGGTCAGTGGCCGAGTGACGGTGCCGGGATCGAAGTCGATCAGCAACCGGGCCCTGATCCTCGCAGCGATCGCGGACGGCCCGTCGCACCTGACGGGCCTGCTGGCGGCGCGCGACACCACTCTGATGCGCACGGCGCTCACCTCCCTGGGTGTCGGCATTACCGAGAGCGGTACGACGGTCACCGTGACGCCGGGCTCCCTCAAGGGCCCGGCGGGCGTGGACTGCGGTCTGGCCGGCACTGTGATGCGGTTCGTGCCGCCAGTGGCCGCACTGGCCGACGGGCTGGTCGCCTTCGACGGTGACGCCTACGCGCGGGAGCGCCCGATGGGCGTCATTCTGGACGCGCTGCGCGCCCTCGGCGTCCAGATCGACGACGGCGGTACCGGCCGGATGCCGTACACGGTGTCGGGCACCGGCTCGGTCCGCGGCGGCAAGGTCACCTTGGACGCCTCCGGTTCGAGCCAGTTCGTGTCCGCGCTGCTGCTGGCCGGCGCCCGGTACGACGAGGGCGTCGACATCCGGCACGACGGCAAGCCCGTGCCGTCCCAGCCGCACCTGGACATGTCGGTGGCGATGCTGCGGGAGCGCGGCGTCCAGGTCGACGACTCCGAGCCGAACCGTTGGGTGGTTGCCCCCGGCCCCATTCAGGCGCTGGACGCCGCCATCGAGCCCGATCTGTCGAACGCCGCGCCGTTCCTGGCCACCGCCGTCCTGACCGGCGGCGAGGTGACTGTCACCGGCTGGCCGGAGCACACCACTCAACCCGGCGGCCACCTCCCCGAGATCTTCAGCCGGCTCGGCGCCGAAGCCACTCTGACCGCCGACGGGCTGACCGTCCGCGGCACCGGCCGCATTGTCGGCGCGGACCTGGACCTGAGCGAGGTCGGCGAGCTGAGCCCGGTGATCGCCGCGGTGGCCGCCCTCGCGGACGGGCCGTCGTACCTGCGCGGGATCGCGCACCTGCGCAATCACGAGACCGACCGGCTGGCCGCGCTGGAGCGCGAGTTCAACGCGCTGGGCGGTGACGTGACCCAGACGGCCGACGGCCTCGAGATCCGCCCGAAGCCGCTGCACGGCGGCCTGTTCGCGACCTACCACGACCACCGGATGGCGCACGCCGCCGCTGTGCTCGGTCTGCTCGTGGACGGCGTACTGATCGAGAACATCGGGACGACGGCGAAGACACTGCCGGAGTTCCCCGAGCTCTGGTCGGGGCTCGTCGGCTGATGTCGCGGTACGACGAGGAGGCCAAGTACGACCGGCCCAAGCGCCGCACCCGGCCACGGACCAAGGACCGCCCCTCGTACGACGACGCCGTCATCGGCTTCGTCACCACCCGGGACCGCGGCCGCTACACCTGTTGGGTCGACGACCGGCAGGTGACGGCGATGAAGGCCCGCCAGCTCGGCCGCAAGGGCGTGATCGTCGGCGACCAGGTGAAGCTCGACGGCGACTCCAGCGGCGAGGAGGGCACCCTGGCCCGCATTGTCGAGGTGGTCCCCCGGACGACGCTGCTGCGCCGGTCCGCCGATGACGACGACCCGGTGGAGCGCCCGCTCGTCGCGAACGCCGACCAGCTGGTCATCGTGGTCGCAGTGGCCAACCCGGAGCCGCGTACCGGTCTGATCGACCGCTTCCTGGTCGCGGCGTACGACGCCGGCATGCGTCCGCTGCTCTGTCTGACCAAAACCGACCTGGCCGACCCGACTCCGCTGCTGGACATCTACCGACCGCTCGGGGTCGAGTCAGTGGCCACTCAGCAGGGCGGCAACCTGGATGCGCTCCGCGAGCAGCTGGACGGTCGCACCAGCGTGCTCGTCGGGCACTCGGGCGTCGGCAAGTCCACTCTGGTCAACGGGCTGATCCCGGACGCCAACCGGGCGATCGGCATCGTCAACGAGGTCACCGGCCGCGGCCGGCACACCTCCACCAGCACCGTCGTCCTGCGGCTACCGGACGGCGGCTGGATCATCGACACCCCCGGCATCCGGTCGTTCGGTCTCGCACACGTCGAGCCCGACAAGCTCATCGACGCCTTCCCGGACCTGGCCGACATCACTGCGGACTGCCCGCGCGGCTGCACCCACACCGAGACGGCGCCGGACTGCGCCCTCGACGAAGCCGTCGCCGAGGAGCGCACCGAAGCCGACCGCGTGGCTTCCTTCCGCCGTCTGCTCGCCAGCCGCGAAGGCCGGGAGCAGCGCGACCCGGAGCCCACTACTTAGGCAGTTGCCCGTCCCAGACCGCCTTCGCACCGGCGTCCCCGGTGCGAATGGTCTGGTAGATCACCAGTACGCCGATCACGACCACGGCCGCGCTGGTAACCAGCTCGAGCGGTCGGCCACGCCCTTCCTTGGCGCCCTTGCCGCTGGCAAGGGCAGACGGCCCACCGAGCACCAGGAAGGCCACTACGGCCACCGCTGCGAAGATCAGGCAGAAAATGAACAGCAGGTCGCCATGCTGCTTATGGACCTCGACGGCCTTGGCCAGGGTCGGCACTGCGGCGACAAAGGCCTCTCCACTCGCCTTGGCGACGTACGCGAGGACCAGCGACCCCAGGCCGAGCAGCAGCACCGGCCAGCGCAGCAGCCACCGCCAGCGCGGTACCAGCGCGAAAACGATCGCGGTCAGGGCGGACACCGGTAGCACCAGCACAGCGGCGTGAATGACCAGCACGTGCATCGGCAGGTCTCCGAAGCGCTCGAACATGACGCCTCCAGGCAGTCGTGAAGTTCTGATACCCACTGCACGATCTGAACCCGCATTCGGTTCACCTCACCTACAGGCTAGCCTTCCGCCATGCCCTCGCACACGGATGACCTGCGGCTCGCCCACATCCTGGCCGACGATGCGGACTCGACCACGATGGACCGCTACAAGGCGCTGGACCTGCATGTCGCCATGAAGCCGGACATGACGCACGTGAGCGAGTCGGACAAGAAGGTCGAAGACGTGATGCGCAAGACGCTCTCCCGGGCCCGCCCGCGGGATGCGTTCGTCGGCGAGGAGGAGGGCACCACCGGCTGGGGCGTACGGCGCTGGGTCGTCGACCCGATCGACGGCACCGCCAACTACGTCCGCGGCGTCCCCGTCTGGGCCACTCTGATCAGTCTGATGATCGAGGACCAGGTAGTGGTCGGCGTCGTCTCGGCTCCGGCGCTCGGCAAGCGCTGGTGGGCGTCGTACGGCGACGGCGCCTGGACCGGTCGCGCGCTGCACTCCTCGCAGCCCTGCCGGGTCAGCGACGTGAGCAACATCGAGGACGCGTCACTGTCCTACTCCTCCCTCAAGGGCTGGGACAAGCTGGACAAGAAGGACCAGTGGGCTGGTCTGATGGACGACTGCTGGCGCACCCGTGCGTACGGCGATTTCTGGTCGTACATGCTGGTCGCCGAGGGCGCGGTCGACATCGCCGCCGAGCCGGAGCTCAACCTGTACGACATGGCCGCGCTGGCGATCATCGTCGACGAGGCCGGCGGCAAGTTCACCTCGGTCGACGGCGCCCCCGGCCCGAACGGCCCGAACGCGCTGGCCACCAACGGCCGGCTGCACGACGAGGTACTCAAGCGCCTGGCCTGATCCGACCACGTAGGGTGGCGGCATGCCCCTGAACTACCCCCTCGCGGAGCAGACGCTGGACAACGGCCTCCGGGTCGTCGTGAGCTCGGACCGCGCGGTCCCGATCGTCGCTGTCAACCTCTGGTACGACGTGGGCTCGCGGCACGAGCCACCGGGGCTGACCGGCTTCGCGCACCTGTTCGAGCACCTCATGTTCCAGGGCTCGCGCAACGTCACCTCGGGTCAGCACTTCAGCCTGCTCGAGACCGCCGGCGGCAGCCTGAACGCGAGCACGTTCTTCGACCGCACCAACTACTTCGAGTCGCTGCCCAGCGGCGGGCTGGATCTGGCCCTCTGGCTGGAGGCGGACCGGATGGGCTACCTCCTGGACGCCCTCACCCTGGAGAACCTGGACAACCAGCGGGACGTGGTGAAGGAGGAGAAGCGGCAGAGCTACGACAACCGGCCGTACGGCGACTCCTACGAGCGGCTGGTCAAACTGGCCTTCCCCGAGGGCCACCCGTACGCGCACATGACGATCGGCTCGATGGCCGACCTGGACGCCGCCTCCCTGGAGGACGTGCACCAGTTCTTCCGCACCTACTACGGCCCGAACAACGCCGTCCTGACCATCGTCGGCGACGTCTCGGTCGAGGACGCGTTCGACGCCGCCAAGCGGTACTTCGGGCACCTCCCGGCCATTCCGACGCCGCCACCCGCACCGGACGGCACGATCGGTCCGCTGACCGAGGTGCTGCGCGACGACGTCCTGGACGACGTACCGTCCGATCTGGTCACCATGATGTTCCGCCTCCCTCCGGACGGGACTCCGGAGCTGGACGCGGCCGGTCTGGCCCTCGACGTCCTGGCCGCCGGGCAGAGCGGCCGGTTGAACCGGCGGCTGGTCCGCGACGAGCAGATCGCGCAGTCGGTCTCCGGTGGCGCGCTGCCGCTGATCGGCGGCGTCTCGTTCGGCACGCTGACCGGTATCGCTTCTGACGGCGTCGACCTGCAGCAGGTCGAGGACGCGCTGCTCGAAGAGGTGGAGAAGCTGGCCGAGGGCGGAATCACCGCCGACGAGCTGGCGACCGTACAGGCCCAGGCCGAGCGGGACTGGCTGGAGCAGCTCTCGACGTGCGCGGGCCGCGCCGACGAGATCTCCCACCACGCCTTGCTGTTCGGCGACCCGAACCGGATCAACACCCGCATCGACCAGGTCCGCGCAGTGACGGTCGAGCAGGTCCAGGCCGCGGCCCGGGAGTGGATCCGCGCCGCCGGGCGGGCCCAGGTGACCTACCGGCAGAACGAGACCAGCACGGCCGAAGAGGCTGGAGAGCAGGCATGAGCCAGATTCTGACCACCCCGCCCGCGGTCGGCGCGCCCCGCCCGTGGAAGTTCCCCGAGTCGACCAGTACGGCGACCCGCGTCGGAACGCCCGTCCACATCTTCGACCGCCCCGGCCAGTACGTCGCGACCGTCCGGGTGACGATCGCGATGCCGCTGTTCGCCGAGCCGCGCGAGCTCGAAGGCGTCGCCACGATCATGTCCCGCACCCTCGACGAGGGCACCGAGCTGCACTCGGCCAACGACTTCGCCGCCGCCCTGGAGCGGCATGGCGCGGCCTACGGCGTCGACGTCAGCTCGGACGCGCTGCACGTCGAGATCTCCGTCCCGGTGTCGCAGCTGGCGCCGGCCGTGAAGCTGCTCGCCGAGGCCGTCACCCGGCCCGCCTTCAACGTGGCGGACGTCGGCCGGCACGTCACGATCCGCCTCGGCGAGATCAACCAGGAGAAGGCGAACGCCGGCTACCGCGCGCGGGAGGCGTTCGCCGCGCACCTGTTCGACGCGTCGACCCGCCGGTCCCGTCCGACCGCAGGTACGCCGGACACGATCCGCCCGCTCACCAACGTCCAGGTCGCGGAGTACTACCGGAACAACATCGGCCCCGAGCGCGCGCACATCCTCTTCGCCGGTGACGCCACCGGTGTGGACGTCGCTGCGATCGTGGACGACGCGTTCGGCGACTGGGAGTCGTCCGCCGGGCCCGCGCTGGAGGCTCCGGAGCCGCTGTACCTGCCGGGTGACCGTCTGGTTCTGGTGGACCGCCCCGGCTCGGTGCAGAGCCAGCTGGTGATCGGCTGCCCCGGTCCCGACCGCCGCGACCCGACCTGGGGTACGGCGGCCGTGGCGAACCATGTGGTCGGCGGAACGATCACCTCCCGCGTGGACACCGTGCTGCGCGAGGAGAAGGGCTACACGTACGGAACGCGCAGCAGCTTCACCGCACCGCGCAAGGGCGGCACGTTCACGCTCGGCGGCTCGGTCCGCACCGAGGTGACCGGAGCGGCGATCACGGACGCGCTGCGGATCCTCCGGGAGGCCCGCGATGGGCTCACCGAGCAGGAGGTGCGCGAGGCGAAGGACAGTCTGACCCTCACTGCTCCGCTACGCTACGAACAGGCCGACTCGATCGTCCAGCAGGTGGGTAGCAACCTCGCGAACGGCGTCCCGGTCGACTTCGCGGACACCTACATGCAGCGGATCGCGGCCACCACCGCGGCCGATGCAACCGAGGCGTACCGCCAATGGGTGGGAACCAACGGCCTGCTGGTCGTCGTCGTAGGGGAAGCCAAGGACGTCCGCCCGCAGCTCGCCGACCTCGGGCTGGGTGACCCGATCGAACTGACCTAGGAGCGCACGATGTCGACCCCCGAGCGGCCCACGGACCGGCCCGAGCAGTACTACCCGGTCCAGCCCGGTTTCCCGGACCGCCCGGCGTACGGCGTCCTGCAGGACCACAGCCGAGCCACCGTCTCCCTGGTGCTCGGCCTGGTCGCGCTCTGCGCGGGCATCATCGTTCTCGCGCCGGTGGCCTGGTGGCTCGGCAACCAGGCCGTCCGCGAGATCGACGCCACCCCCGGCGTCTACAACAACCGGGGGATGGCGCAAGCCGGCAAGATCCTCGGCATCATCGGCACCGTGCTGCTGATCATCGGCGTCATCTTCCTGCTCGGCATGATCGCGATCGTCGTCTTCGGCACCGTCTGATCACTTCGGCACGACGAGGCAGGTGGTGCCGCGGTCACCGAGGCTCCAGCCCGTCTCGACCGGGTGCAGGAAGAAGATGTTCGACGGCCGCTCGGTCTGCCGCTTGGACTCCGCCCACCGGTCGGTGCAGCCCTTCTCGGCCGCGGCCTGGACGGCGCTCAAGCCCGGCCACTTGCCCGACGGCAGCTCGAACAGAGCGAACACCTCGCCGCCGTTCGGCCCGCTGCACGGCACGATCTTGATGTCGCGGACGTCGGCGCCGTCCCCGATCGTGCCGACGCAGTCGCCGACCCGGAGCGCGGTCGGCTTCACCGTCTGCGTCGCGGTCACCTGCCCGCTCGCGTCCCGGTCCGGCTGCCCGCTGCCGCCGAACGCGATCGCCAGCCCGATCGCGACGATCCACAGCAGCGAGATCACGATGCCGGCGATCGCGAGCCCCTTGCCCTTCTGGTTCTTCGACGGGATCTGGATCAGAGCGATGATGCCCAGCACCATGCTGATCACGGTGGTGCCGAGGATCGCCAGGACGAACGAGAAGATCGCCAGCAGGCTGTACTTGCGCGGCGGTGGCGGCACCGGCGCACCCGGGTAGTACCCGCCGGCGCCGTACGGCGGGCCGTAGTCCAGCCCCGGGTTGCCAGCCAGCGGCGGCATCCCGGGGTAGGGCTGACCCGGCTGCTGCCCCGGCGGCTGCGCCGGATACGGCTGGCCCGGCTGTTGGCCCGGGTACGGCTGATCGGACGGCGGGCCGGGTGGCCCGGCCGGGGGTGGAGTCTGATTCATGATCGGACTGTAAGCCCCGCGGACCGGGCCTGACCGGAATTATCCGGCGATGTAATTGGACAGTTGCTCTTTCTCGAACTCCAGCTCGCCGATCCGGGACTTGACGACGTCGCCGATGCTGACCAGGCCGGTCAGGGCGCCGTCGACGACGACCGGGACGTGCCGGATCCGGTGTTCGGTCATCAGCAGCATCAGGTTGTCGATCAGATCGTCCGGCGTACAGGTGTGGACCTCGGCCGTCATGATCGCGCTGACCCGGACCTCCCCCGCGTCGGGGGTGCCGTTCCAGAGCCGGACGATGTCGCGCTCGGACACGATGCCGGCCACCGAGCTGCCGTCCGCACTCACGACCACGGCGCCGATGTTGCGCTCGGCCAGCACGGTGAGGAGCTCGGTCACGGTGGCCTGGGGCGAGATGGTGACGACCTCGTTGCCCTTGCCGCGCAGTACGTCGTTGATCTTCACGGAGCCTCCTGCGATGTCGAGGGGGGACCAATACACCAAGGTAGCGAAAAGACCAGCGAAGCGGCAGGTCTCATTTCCGTGACCAGTGGTGATCAAGCGATCACTTTCCGACGTGAATTCCTTCACAAGGTCGGGCGGCCGGCCGGGCTGAATCCGGGAGACGGTCGGCCGTTCCGCCCATAGGATCGCCCGGTGAGTTGGCGGGAAGATCTGGCCGTACTGCGGCACCGGGACGTGCGATTGTTCGTCTCCTCGCGGTTCGTGTCGATTCTGGGCTCGACGATCGCGCCGGTCGCGCTGGTGTTCGCCGTCCTGGACGTCTCACCCGTGGCGAGCGCGGTCGGGCTCGTGCTGGCCGCGCGGAGTATCCCGAACATCGTGTTCCTGCTGGTCGGCGGCGTGATCTCCGACCGGTTGCCCCGGCATCTCGTCATCCTGACGGCCAACGTGGTCAGCGGGCTGACGCAGGCGCTGGCGGCGGCCCTGGTGCTGTCCGGCCACGCGACGATCTGGCAGTTGGTGGTGATCGAGGCGGTGAACGGCGCGGCGTCGGCGTTCGTGATGCCCGCGATGACCGGCATCCTGCCGGCGCTGGTCGACAAGAAGGACCTCCCGCAGGCGACCGCGATCTCCGGGTTCGCCCGCTCGGTCGCGATGATCGGCGGCGGCGCGGTCGCCGGCGTGATCGTCGGGCTGACCGGCCCCGGGATCGGCCTCGCCGTGGACGCGGCGACGTTCCTGCTCGGCGCGCTGCTGATCTCCCGGCTCACGCTGCCGCCGATCGCCCGGCGGACCACCTCGATGATCGCCGACCTGCGCGAGGGCTGGAGCGAGTTCGTCGCGCGGCAGTGGGTGTGGGTGATCGTGCTCGCCTTCGGCCTGCTCAACGTGCTGTTCACGGCCTGCTACCAGACCCTCGGGCCGGTGATCGCCGACCGGACCTTCGGCCGGGCCGGCTGGGGCGCGGTGAGCGCCTGTTTCGGCGCCGGCCTGGTCCTCGGCGGAGTGCTGATGCTGCGACTCAAACCCCGGCACCCGCTCCGCGCCGGGATGGCCGGGATGTTGCTGGGCGTGCCGATCATCGTCTGCCTGGCGCTGTATCCACAGGCGGTCGCGGTCGCCGCGGCGGCGTTCGTGCTGGGGCTCGGTTTCGAGATCTTCGGGATCGGCTGGGAGACCGCGCTCGGTCAGAACATCCCGCTCGACAAGCTGTCCCGGGTCTCGTCGTACGACATGCTCGGCTCGTTCATCGCGAACCCGGTCGGCCAGCTGAGCGTCGGCTACGTCGCCGCGGCGTTCTCGATCACCGCCGTCGAGCTGACCGGCGCGGCGCTGTACACCGTGATCGTCCTCGGCACGCTCGTGGTCCCGTCGGTCTGGAAACTGCGTAGGCTGACCACATGAGTGCAATCGTTCCGGGGCCGTCGAAGAAGATCGAGCAGGAGATGGAGGCTGCACGCGCCGGTGAGAAGGCGCTGTCCGCGGGCGATCTGAACCCGACCGCGCCGAAGCACTCCGCCCTGACCGGCCTGGAGGATTGGCCCGACGCCCTGCGCAAGACCGTCGAGGCCGACTACGAGCGCAACACCGCGCTCGACACCGGGCGCCGGCGGACGGCGGACAAACACGTCCCCGCGCTGGTGACCGGGCTGCTCGAGCTCCTCGACCAGATCGAGAAACACCTGCAGTCGACCAAACCGGGCCTGCTCCGCAAGGGCCCGGCCGCCGAAGCGCCGGACGCCGTCCTCGCCGAGCTGCTCGGTCTGCCGACCGACGTGGTCGAGGCGACCCCCGGCCGTTCCGAGCACCGGGACGCCGCCCGCACGGTCAAGTCGATCCGCGACCAGCTCAAGTCGATCGAGATCCGCCTCGACCCGCTGGCGAAACCGATCCCGGTCGACCACGCCAAACTCACCCGCCAGGTGACGTTCGTCGTCCGGCTCGCGGTCGTCCTCGAGCAGGCGCCGACGGCCGCCGCGCTGATCCCGGCCGCCCTCGACCACTTCGCCGAAGGCCTGCCGGACCCGCAGTGGGAGGAGAGTTTCGCCGAGAAGCTCGAGTTCTGGCAGGAGACCTACGAGGACCTGGCCGACTGATCGGCGTACTTCTGCTCGGTGACGACCTTGGCGCCGGCCCACCACGACTCGTGCTCGCGGTACCAGGCGATCGTGTCGGCCAGGCCGGCGTCGAAGTCCACGTGCCGGGGTGACCAGCCGAGCTCGGTCCGCAGCTTGGCCGAGCTCGTCGCGTACCGCAGATCGTGCCCGGGCCGATCGGCGACCTGGTCGTACCCGTCGGCGGGCCGGCCGAGCAGCCGCAGGATCGTCTCGGTGACCTGCTTGTTCGACCGCTCCTGCCCCGAGCCGATCAGGTAGGTCTCGCCGATCCGCCCGTCCTGCAGGATCCGGCGGACGGCGTCGTTGTGGTCGTCCACATGCGTCCACTCCCGGACGTTGACGCCGGTGCCGTAGACCTTGGGCCGGCCGCCGGTCAGCACGGTCGTGATCCCGCGCGGGATCAGCTTCTCGACGTGCTGGTACGGGCCGTAGTTGTTGGCGCAGTTGGAGATCGTGGCCGCGATCCCGTACGACCTGGCCCAGGCCCGGACGAGATGGTCGGAGCTGGCCTTGGTGGCCGAGTACGGCGACGAGGGGTCGTACCGGGTCTCCTCGGTGAACCGGGTATCGGCGTCCAGCGGCAGCGCGCCGAACACCTCGTCGGTCGAGATGTGATGCAGGCGGACGTCGTACCGGCGGACGGCCTCGAGAACGTGGAACGTGCCGACGACGTTCGTCCAGATGAACGGCGCCGGGTCGCCGAGCGAGTTGTCCACATGGGACTCGGCCGCGAAGTGCACCACCGCGTCGGCCTGTTTGATCAGCCGGTCGACCAGCTCGGCGTCCCCGATGTCGCCGGTCACGAACTCGATGTCATCGGCAACCGGCGCCAGATTGCGCCGGTCGCCGGCGTACGTGAGCGCGTCGAGCACGGTGATCCGGTGCTCCCGGACGGCGCTCTGGACGAAGTTCGCCCCGATGAACCCCGCTCCCCCGGTGACCAGCATCCGGCTCATCGGCGGACCAGGCTCGGCCGGTTCAGCAACGCGAGCAGGTACTCGCCGTAGCCGGAGTTACGCAGCGGCTCGGCCAGCAGCCGGAGCTCGTCGTCGCTGATGAAGCCCTGCCGCCAGGCCACCTCCTCCACGCAGCCGACCTTCAGCCCCGTGCGGTTCTCCAGCACCCGCACGAAGTCCGATGCGTCCGCGAGCGACTCGATCGTGCCCGTGTCGAGCCAGACCGCCCCCTGAGCGACCTTCTCCGCGCGCAGCTTCCCGCGCCGCAGGTACTCGCGGTTCACATCGGTGATCTCGACCTCGCCGCGCGGACTCGGCGTCAGCCCCTTCGCGATCGCCACCACATCGTTGTCGTAGAAGTACAAACCGACCACCGCGAAGTTCGACCGCGGCTCGGCCGGCTTCTCTTCGATCCCCAACACCTGCTGATCCGCGTCGAACTCCACCACGCCGTACCGCCGCGCATCGGCCACCGGATAGGCGAACACCACCCCGCCGTCAGGCTCCACCACCCCGCCGAAGTCGTCGCCGTAGAACAAGTTGTCGCCGAGGATCAGCGCCACCGGGTCGGCCCCGATGAACTCCTCCCCCACCACGAACGCCTCGGCGATCCCGTTCGGCTCCGCCTGCACGGCGTACTCGAACCGGCACCCGAACTGCGCCCCGTCGCCGAGCAGCCGCTCGAAAGCCGCCCGGTCGTCGGGGGTGGTGATGATCAGGATCTCGTTGATCCCGGCCCCCATCAGCGTCGCCAACGGGTAGTAGACCATCGGTTTGTCGTAGATCGGCATCAGATGTTTCGAGACGCCCCGTGCCATCGGGTACAACCGCGTCCCGGACCCACCGGCGAGCAGTATGCCTTTCATCTGACCTCCGTCAGCCCTTGATCGCGCCTCCGAGTGCGAACGCACCACCGAGTTTCTTGCTCAGGAGCAGGTACAGCAACAGGACCGGCGTGGTGTAGATGAGTGAGTACGCCGCCAGCTGGCCGTAGTTCGGCTCGCCGTACTGGCCGAAGAAGGTGAAGATCGAGACCGAGGCGGGCAGGCGTTCGGGGGACAGCAGGAGCATGAACGGGACGAAGAAGTTGCCCCACATCCCGATGAAGGTGAAGATCAGGACGACGGCGATCCCCGGCCACATCAGCGGCAGGACGATACTCTTCAGCGCCCGCATGTTGGTCGCGCCGTCGACCCAGGCGGCCTCCTCCAGCGAGATCGGGACGCCGTCCATGAACGTCTTGGTCAGCCAGATCGCGAACGGGAGCGAGCTGGTGGCCATGAACATGATCGTGCCGCCGATGGTGTCGACCAGGTTGAGCTGGACGAACAGGCCGTAGACGGGGACCATCACCGCGGTGATCGGCAGCCCGGTGCAGAACAGGACGGTCAGCAGGAAGGGCCGGTTGAAACGCGACTTGAACCGCGACAGCGGGTACGCCGCCAGGACCGCGCAGACCATCGTCAGCAGCGCCGACCCGCCGCACAGCACCAGCCCGTTCAGGACCGGCCGGTACGTCGTGTCGGTGTTCAGCACGGCCTGGAAGTTCTCCAGCGTCGGCGACGTCGGGAACTCGACCCGCAGCCCCGCCGTCCGGTTGATCGAGGCGAACAGCACCCAGAGCAGCGGGAGGACGAACAAGATGCCGATGGCAAGCAGGACGAGGTTCGACGTCAGCTTGCTCAGCCGGTCGCGGGCGATCACGCTGCCTCCGAGTTGAGTCCACGCAGGTAGATCAGCGAGAAGACCGCGCCGATCGCGAGCATCACCAGGGCGATCGCGGTGCCGTAGCCGATCTGGGAGAAGCTGAACGCCTGCTCGTACATGTACAGCGGCAACGTCTGCGACTTGGTGCCGGGACCGCCGCGGGTCATCGCGTAGATCAGGCCGAACACGCTGAGCGTCTGCAGCGTGATCAGCATCAGGTTGGTCAGCACGGCGCGGCTGATCATCGGCAGCGTGACCCAGATCAGCCGCTTGCTGCCGGCCGCGCCGTCCATCTCGGCCGACTCCTCGATCTCCTTCGGGATCTCGCTGAGCGCCGCCGAGTAGACCAGCATCGAGAACGCCGTCCCGCGCCAGATGTTGGCCAGCGAGACCGCGATGATCGGGGCGGCGTACAGCCAGTCCTGCCCGGGCAGGCCGACCGCGTGCAGCATCACGTTGAGGGTGCCCTCGTCGTTGAAGAACGCCGAGAGCAGGTACGCCGCGACCACCTCGGGCAGCACCCACGCGCCGATCACGGCGGTCCCGACGAAGTTGCGGACGACCTTGTTCGCGCGCCGCATCAGCAGCGCGAGACCGAGCCCGAGGGAGTTCTGGCCGACGATCGCGGACAGCAGCGTGAAGATCAGCGTCAGCCAGATCGCGTTCGAGAACGCGCTGCTGCCGAAGGCCTTGCGGAAGTTGTCCAGCCCGACGAACGTCACGTTCGCCGCGCCGGTGCCGGTCAGCGCCATATTCGTGAACGCGGCGTAGATGCAGTAGATGATCGGGCCGGCCAGGAAGACCAGCATGAGTCCGATGGCCGGGGTGAGCGGCAGCATCTTCAGGAGGTTGGCTGCCCGCGGCTTACCGCTCCGCCCGGTCTTGCCGGACGGAGCGGAAGCGGCGGCGACTGAGGTCGTCACAGGGGAGAATCCTTCGCCGGTGGGCTACTGGCCGGAGGTCGTCTTGTCCTTGCCGACAATGCTCTCGACCGCTTCGTCGTAGTTCTTCGCGGCTTCGTCGACGGTGGACTGACCGGTCATCACCGCCTCCATCGCGGTGATGATCTCGTTGGACACCTTCGGGTACTCGGCGTACGCCGGGCGGTAGACGGTGACCGAGACCAGGTCGGTGAAGAACTGCGTGCTCTTCGAGGAACTCTTGTAGCCCGCGTCGGCGGCGACGTCCTTGCGGACGGCGATCTGCGCGCCGTCGGTCGCGTACTTGGCCGCGTTCTGCGGCGTCTGCAGGGTCTTGATCAGGTTCCAGGCGGCGTCCGGGTTCTTGGACTTGGCCGGGATCGCCCAGGTCCAGCCGCCGGAGAGGCTGACCTTGCCCTTACCGCCGCCGTCCTGGGTCGGCATCGCGGTCTGGCCCATCACCTCGGTCCACTGCGGCCACGGCTTGGCGCCGGTCTTCTGCCAGTTGCCGTAGATCCAGGAGCCGTCGAGCGCGATCCCGAGTTTGCCCTCGGGGATCAGCTCGGTGCCGACCTTGCTGCCCATGTTCGGGTCCAGCGCCTGTTTCGGCGTCGGGCCGATGCCCTCGGTGAAGACGGTCTTGACGAAGTTCAGCGAGTCCTTGAAGCCCTGGCTGCCGACGACCCACTTCTGCTGGTCGCTGTTGTAGAGCGAGTCCTTCGTGCCGTACAGGAGCATCTCGAAGCCCTGCATGGCCGAGGCCTCACCCATCGGCTTACCGGAGTAGACGTTCAGCGGCGTGACGCCAGGGACCTTCTCCTTGATCGTGCGCGCCGCGCTGAGGACGTCGTCCCAGGTCTTCGGCTGCCAGTCGGCGGGCAGGCCGGCCTTGGCGAAGACCTGCTTGTTGTACCAGAGCGCGCGGGTGTCGGTGCCGTCCGGGACGCCGTACGTCTTACCGTCCAGCGCCTTCGCGGCACCCTTGGCGGTCTCCTCGAACTGGCCCCACTGGTCCCAGTCCTTGAGGTAGTCGTCGAGCGGCCGCAGGTAGCCCGCGGTGATGTCGGAGTTGATCAGGAACGTGTCCTCGTAGACGACGTCCGGCGCGGTGTTCGGCGACCGCATCATCAGCTGCAGCTTGGTGTAGTAGTCGTTCTCACTCGCCACGATCGGCAGGACCTCGACCGTCGAGCCGGGGTTGGCCGCCTCGTACTCGGTCTTCACGCCGGCCAGGAACTTCTTCATCGTGGTGCCGGGGCCCCACTGCTGGTAGGCGATCTTGATATTCGCCGGACCGCTGCTCTGGCCGCCGCCGGCGTCCGGCTGCTTGGTCGTCGAGCCCTGGCTACAGGCCGCGACCGCGAGAAGCATCGCGGACGCGGCCAGCGCACCGGCCGCCTTGAAACGCTTTCTTGTCACCATCAGGTCCACCTTCGGGCAATCGTTGTCATCCCGGTACCACGACCCAAACAGAGCGGGCTTTTGGCGAACTTAGGAGGCTGAAGGCGAGGAAGTCAATGGGTGACAGACAACGTTGTCGCTGCCGTCAGGTGATAACGCGGTGACCTTGTCATAACAATCAGGTCACCGCGTCGGGACCTGGTTCAGACGGTAACGGGCGAAGTCTCGGGACGGCCATGAACAACGCGTTGCGACCTCATCGCGCCCAGGCCGCAGAGCAGCACGCCGAGTGCGAGCCAGGCGCTCAGGACGACGAACGCCGTCCCCGACCCGGCACCGTCGAAGAAGCTCACCGACCGCAACGCCGTACCGGCCGCACCCGGCGGCAGCAGCTGACCGAGCGTGCCCCACCCCGCCGGGAGCATCTCGGGCGCACTCGCCAGCCCGGACAGCGGGTTGCCGAGCAGCATCATCACTGCGGCGCCCACACCGAGCCCAGCCGCGCCGCCCAGCCACTCCAGGCCCAGCAACGTCAGACTGATCGCAGCGATCGACAGCGCGATCACGCCGGCGTTTGCGAAGTAGTTGCCCTCGAAAGAGCCCAGCCAGAACTGCAGTACGGCGGTCAGCGCCAACCCGCCGGCCACCGCGAGACTGACCGCGCCAACCAACCGCTGCGCGCCGGACGGCACCAGCCGGGTCAGTGCGACCGCACTGAGGATGCCGCCGAGTACCAGCGGCAGCGCACCGGCCGCGAGCCCAGCGCCACGCGGGTCATCCTTCGGCAGCGGTACGACGTCCGTCACCTTGGCTGGGTGCTCAGGCGACAGTTTGGTCGCCAGCTGGGTAAGGACCTGCGCGACCGCAGGCCCACCGGCGGACGCCGTCAGCACCTCCGGCTGCTGCGCGTCGAGCACGATCGCGCCGTACACCTCCCGGTCCTGGATCTTCTGGACGGCGCTCGCCCGGTCGGCGACCGCGGTGACCTCGAACCCGCCGGGCATCGCCTGGTCGAGCCCCGCGCCGACCTGCCCGGCGACCTGACTCGGACCGGCGACCGCGATCGGGAGGTCGCGGGGCTCGGAGCGCGCCGCCGGCCAGGCGAACGCGATCAGCAGCACCGTCAGCACGGCGGTGAGCAGGGTGACGACGGCGATCAGGGGCGGACGTCGGTGGGCACTCATGCTGAACCTCTCTCGATAAAACCGAATGACCGTTCTTTATGAGATCGAGAGTGCTCCCGGCGAGCGCGACTTGTCAAGAACGGACATTCGTTTTAGGTTGCGGAGATGCCGAAGGTCACAGCCGAGCACCGGCTCGCCCGCCGCGCCCAGATCGTCGCGGCGGCCCGCACACTGGTCGCCGAGCAGGGTTTCCACAAGACGACGATGGCCGACCTGATCGAGGTCTCCGGCCTGTCCGCGGGCGCGGTCTACGGCTACTTCAAGAGCAAGGAGGAGATCGTCGCCGCGATCGCCGAGGAGGCGCTGGGCACGGTCGAGAACCTCTTCGACGAGTTCGTCGACCCGCAGGAGCCGATGAGCCCGATCGACGCTCTGGAGCGCCTGCTCCAGCATGTCGTCAGCCTGGCCGAGCGGCCCGGCGGCGACGTCACCCGGATCGCGCTGCAAGCCTGGGCCGAGGCCCTGCACAACCCGGCCGTCATGGCGATCGCCGGCGCCAAGTACACCGACATCCGCGGCCGGTTCGAGCTCGTCGCCCGCCGCGCCCAGGCCGCCGGCATCCTCGATCCGGACGCTGACCCGCGGCACATCGCCCAGGTCCTGTTCGGCCTGCTCCCCGGCTTCGTCCTGCAGCGGCTCATCATCGGCGACACCACTCCCGAGACCTACACCGCGGGGTTGCGCGCGGTGCTTCGCGGCTAAGTCATCAGACATCCCGAAACTGAGAGTCCGTACCACTTCCCTACCCTCAGCGAGCAATTCATGACTGAGGGGTTGAGTCGCGGCACTTGCCCGGTTAAGTTGTCCGAGGTCTTCTTTCAGAGCTTGAAGAAAGGGGCGGTGGCAGCCGGGATTCAGCCAACCGACGCTGGGGAGTCGACTGGTGCGCGGACGATCTACCACGGACACTGCGACACGATCAGGCGCTGATCTGTCGTGGTACTGGAGCAGTCAGACGGCGAGTTTCGTCGGCGACCGATTGACCGGTTTCGCCGTGCCGAGTATCGCGATCCTGACGCTGGACGCGTCCGGCGCGCAGGTGGGCGTGCTGTCGGCCCTGGGCTGGTTCGCCTATCCGGCGTTCGGGCTGCTCGCGGGCGCCGCGCTCCCGCACATCCCCCGCCGCCGGGTGATGATCGGCGGCGAGCTGATCCGATGCGCGGCGTTCGCGACGATCCCGCTCGCCGCGGTCCTCGGCGGGGTGGGGATTCCACAGCTGTTCGTGGTGGTCGCCGTCGCCGGGGTGGCGATGGTCTTCGTGGACGTCGCCGGCCAGTCGTACCTACCGGCTCTGGTCGACCAGCGGGAGCTGGTCGGCGCCAATGCGAAGCTGCAGAGCTCGGACAGCGCCTCGAAGCTGGTCGGGCCGGCGCTGGCCGGTCTGCTGCTGCGAACGACCGGTCCGAGGGTCGGGCTGTTGCTGAGCGCGCTGCCCTTCCTCGCTTCGGCGTACGGACGTACTCGGATCACTGCGCTCGAACAATCGGCTGCACCAGCGACTGAGCCGCTGGTGCAGCGCATTCGAACCGGGATCGGTTTCGTACGCCGGCATCCAGTGCTGCGCCAGCAGGTTGGCGCAGCCGCCGTACGGAGCTTCGGGACCGGCATGGTGGACGCAGTGCTGCTGCTGTTCGCGTACCGGGTGCTGGGGCTGTCGAGCCTCGCCGGTGGGCTGTTGATCGCAGCAGGCTCGGTCGGCGGGCTACTGGGGGCTTTCGTCGCCAACAAGCTCGCAGCGGCGTTGGGCACCCGTCGTACGCTCGTGCTGACCGGAGTGGAAGCCCTGTGCTGGTTGGCGATCCCCCTCTGTCTGGTGACTGCGCCTGCGCTCACTCTGGTGCTGATCCGGGTGATGGCGGGTGTCTGGCTGCCGGTGTGGAACGTCGTCACCACGAGCGTGCGTCAACAGGTCACACCGGCCGCGCTGCAGAGCACTGTGCACGCAGCGGCCCGCACGCTCACCTCGTCCACCGTTCCCCTCGGTGCGCTCACCGGCGGCTTCGCCGGCGGCGTACTGAGTAATCAACTCGGGGCCGCGAGCGGCCTCGTCCTCGTCCTGGCGACAGGAGGTGTGATCGCCGGAGCCAGCGCTCTGCTCGTCGCCCGAGCCACCACTTCATCGGAGGTCTGATGCGCCCCACCACGACCCGCACGCTGAACAACAAAGAGTTCGCCGACATCCTGCACACGGTCTCGATCCGGTCGAAAGCCCGGAAGAATCTGCTGATCGACCCGTCGTACGCCGCACCGCTGCCGCAGGAGGTCAGCCTGCAGCTGACATACCGCTGCAACCTGCGCTGCACCCACTGCTACCAGTGGAACGAACAGGGCTTCTTCCGCGACTTCAGCTCCGAGCGGCAGCGCACCGAGCTCGACCTGTCGGTCATCGAGGATGTCCTGCGGACGACGGCCGAAACGCGCTCCAAGCTGTTCCTGTGGGGCGGTGAGCCCTTGATGCACACGAAGTTCGACCAGGTCGCCGCACTGCTGGAGAAGTACCCGCGGACGGTCAACATGTGCACCAACGGCCTGCTGTTCAAACGCAAGGTCGACGACCTGCTCCGGATCGGCGAGAACCTGAACCTGCTGGTCAGCCTGGACGGTCTCGGTGAGGACCACGAGGCACTGCGTGGCCGCGGCACGTTCAAGCGGACCATGGAGAACATCCAGATGATGCTGGACCTCAAACGCGACGGGAAGTGGGACGGCGAGCTGTCGTTGTCCTGCATGGTCTCGCACGTCACCGTGCACAAGATGTACGAGTTCATGGAGTGGGCCGAGGAGCTGGGCGTCAACACCGTCTACTTCCAGTTCCCCTGGTACATCAGCCCAGAGGTGGCCGAGTCGATGGACCGGCTGTACGAGAAGACGTTCTCCTGGCTGAACCCGAGTACCGACACCAAGAAGCCCACCTGGCACAGCTACACCTACCAGCTGCCGGAGGAGGAGCTGCCCGCGCTGCGCGAGTCGATGGCTCGGCTGGCCTCCCGTGCCTGGAATGTCCGGCTGCGCTACCAGCCGCAGCTCGAGGACGACGAGGTCACCGACTTCATCCTCGGCACCTCACGGCCGGCCCAGCACCGCAGCAAGTGCCTCGCGGTCTCGAACCGGATGGAGGTGCACGCCGACGGCGCCGTCAGCTCGTGCAAGTTCTTCCCGGAGTTCGTCGTCGGCAACCTCTACGAGCAGTCGGTCAACGACCTGTGGCAGAGCCAGTCGTTCCGTGAGGTCCGCCGGATCATGTCCGAGAACGGAATGATGCCGGTCTGCTCGAAATGCATCCTTCTCTACCTGAACGGAGTCTGAGGTGGACATCGAAGACCGCGTGAAACTCGTGCTGGCCAAGGTGCTCGACAACGGCACGACCGCCGAGGAGATCGGGTCGGACGCCGATCTGGTCGAGCAGTACGGGCTGGACTCGCTGCAGACGATCACGTTCCTGCTGGCGATCGAGGACGAGTTCGACCTGGAGCTCGACTACCCGTCGCTGCAGCTGGACGATCTGCGCCGGGTGAGCCAGTTCAGCGCGTTCGTGGCGCGGCTGGCCGCACCCGTGCAATGACGATCCGCTTCGGCACGTTCGACGCGGAGACGTGGTGGCGGCCCGCCGACCTGGCCGAGCTGCCGTCCGTCGGCGGCCGGGACCCGGCGGTCGACGCGATGGACGAGCTGCTGCTGGGCTTCTGCGCGCCGGACGACGTCCTGATCACCCGGTACCCGATCGACCCAGGGGTCGTGGCCGGCCTGGGCTTCCCGATCCGGCACCAGGCGGTCGACAACCCCGGACCGGGGCCGGTCGAGCGGTACCTCGGCCCCCTGACGGGTGAGGTCTCGCCGTACGCCGTCCTCCCGGACACCGCCCGGCTGGCCGGCTCCAGCCTGCCCACAGCGGAGGTGGTCGCCCAGGTCAACTCCAAGACCTGGTCGAACGAGCTGGTGATCGAACTCGGCCTACCCGGCGCGGGCCGAGTCGTTCGCACACCTGAGGAGTTGGTCGAGGCCGTCACCGCGCTCGAGTTCCGGGCGCTGGTGAAGGACCCGTACGGCGTTTCCGGCCGCGCGCTGCTGGAGGTGTCGACCCCCGGCGTCCTGCGCGCGGTAGAACGCGTACTGCGCAAACAGGTGGACGCCGGGCGCCGGGTCGAGCTCCTGGTCCAGGAGAAGCTGCCGAAGCTGCATGACTTCTCCGGGCACTTCGAGCTCGCCCCGGACGGTACTGCGGAGTTCCTTGGCCTACAGCAGATGACGAACAAGGGCTTCCGGCATCTGGGCTCGCACCGCCCAGCGCCGGCGCTAGTCGACGCAGGCTGGTACGCCGACGCCCTGACCGGCGTGACGGAGGCTCTGGCGCGTGCCGGCTACTGGGGCCCGGTCGGAGTCGATGCGATGCTGCTGACCGACGGCAGCGTCGTACCGGTGCTGGAGATCAACGCCCGGCAGTCACTCGGGCTGCTGACTCTCCAGCTGGACCAGCGGTCGCCGCTGACCGCGCATCTGTGGCAACTCGAACTGAACCTTGCTCCTGGCAAGGGAATCACCGATGTGCTGACCGCCTTCGACGGTCTGCTCAGCACCGGCGACCAGCCCGGCGTCCTCGTGCTGAACGGCAGCACGCTCGCCGCGCCTGGTGGCCGCGTCTACCTGGCGATCTTCTGCCGCACCGACGACCTCGACCAGTGGCGACGCCGCCTGGTCGACGCGGTCAACGCTGCCGGCCTGACACCACGAGGGATGACCGATGCCGCTTGAGATCGGACTGATCGGAGCCACCGGGATCGCAGCACGCACCATGCTCGCCCCGGCGGACGCCGTGAACGCGCACGTCCGTGCGGTCGCAGCCAGCGACCCGGTACGGGCCAAGGAGTACGCGAACCAGCACTGCATCGAGGTTGTGCACGACAACTACGCAGCACTGCTCGCGGACCCCAAAATCGACGCCGTCTATGTTTCACTGCACAACTCGGCCCACCACCGCTGGGCGGTCCGCGCTGCCGTGGCGGGTAAGCATGTGATCGTTGAGAAGCCCCTGTGCCTCACTGCGGACGAGGTGGCCGAGCTGGAGTTCGCAGCGGACGGCGCCGTCCACATCACCGAGGCTGTCGCCACCGCACATCACGAGTGGCAGCAGGTGGTCCGCTCGTACATCAGGGACAGCCGGTACGGCGTACTGCGCTCGGTGCACACCCGGATGACGTTCGCCGAGCCGAAGCCAGGTGGGTATCGCGACCGGCCAGAGCTGGGCGGGGGCATCTTCTTCGACTGTGCCAGCTACTGGTTGCAGGCACTCCAGGCCACAGTCGGGCTGGAGGTGACCGAGTACGCCGGCGAGTCGGCGTTCGACGGCCCGAACGGCGTCGACCGGGAGTTCCGGGCCACCCTGCGCTGGCCGGAGACCACAGCGACCTTGGACTGCGGTGTCGGGCCGAATCACGTCAGCGAGCACGTCTTCGAGTTCGAGGGCGCGACAGTCAAGCTGCGCAACTTCCTCCGGCCGGTGATCGCCGCCCTCCCGCTGAACCTGGTCGTCACCCCGGCCGGCGGCGAACGCGAAGTCATCGGCTTCGCGCCGGTCTCGTACTACGAACGCCAGCTCGCGCGGCTCGTCGACGGCCGCTCCGATCTCGCGGACGCCGTCCCGCGGATCGAGCTGATGGACGCCATCTACCAGTCCGCCCGAAAGGCCACCGAATGAACGTCAACGACCTGCTGGCCGCCGCCGGCCGCGACCCGGGCAAGCTCACTGCCGTCGCCGACCTTGCCGACGGCACTTACAACCAGGTGCAGCGGTTGAGCCTGACCGACGGCGATCTGGTGCTGAAGATCGCACCGACCGGTCCGGGGCTCACCTACGAGCAGGACCTGATCGGGACCGAGACGCTGTTCTACCAGGCGGCGCTCGGCAAGGCGCCGGTCCCAGAGGTGGTGCACACCGGCCCGGGCTTCCTGCTGATGACCGCCCTGCCCGGAGTCACGCTGCACAGCGTCGCTGACACGCGGGCGCAGTACCGGCGCGAGCTCGGCGGGATCGTCTCCAGCCTGCACGAGGTGACCGGGACGGACGGCTTCGGCTACCCGCAACGCGGGCTGAAGGCCAGCTGGAGCGCAGCCTTCCTCGGGATGTTCGACGACCTCATGGCCGACGCCGAGCGCTACAACGTCGCTCTGCCCCCGGCTGTCCGCCGGGAGCTCGTCACCGACCGGAAAGCCTTGCTGGACTCGGTGTCCGTGCCGCGGCTGATCCACTTCGACCTGTGGGACGGCAACATCCTGGTCGAGGACGGGCGGGTGACCGGGCTGATCGACGGCGAGCGCGCGTTCTGGGGTGACCCGGTGGCCGAGTTCGTCTCGCTGACGCTGTTCGCCGAGGTGGACGCCGACCTGCTGGCCGGGTACGGCGCCGACATCGACCGGGAACGTCTCGCGCTGTACCGCGTCTACCTCTACCTGATCATGCTGATCGAGGCGACGCCGCGTGGCTCGACCGACGTCGGCTTCCAGAAGCTGATCGAGCGGCACCTCGACAAGGCGCTGGCGGAGCTGTGATCGAGGTGCTCACGTCCGGTGTCGCACTGGGCGTGCACGTCCCCGGTCTGCTGCTGGCCGACCGGATTCGCGAGCAAGGCGGACAGGTGTCCGTCTCAGTGCTGGAACGGCTGATGCCGGCGAAAACCCTCGCCACGACCGCGCAGTCCAAACTGGCCTTCCACCGCGACTTCCGCGTCGCTATGGCTGGTCAGAAGATCGCAGGGAACGCCTCTCGGGCAGCAGACCCGGCCGCGGTCGCAGCGCTCTTTGCGGACTGGCATGCGCGCGGCGTGACCCGCTTCGTCGTCCTGTCCGGCTTCTGGCTCACGCTGCTCACGGAGTACGTCGAGCAGTACGGTCCGGTCGACGTGGACATCTGCCACGTGGACTCCGTGTCGTCGCCGTCGTTCGACAAGGTCGGTACGCCGTCCATTCCGGTGCGGCGTATCTGGCTGGGTGACGCGGACGCCGGGACGGTGCCCTGGAGCATCCCTGTCAGCCGAGACGAGCCAGTCCCCTGGGCTGACCGGGACCGGAGACTGCTGGTGCACGGCGGCGGCTGGGGCATGGGCACCTACCGCGACTACGCCGATGAGCTGGTCGCTGCGGGCTTCGCACTGGACGTGGTGGCCTACGAACAGCAAGACCTGACCACGGACGGCGTCCGGTACTTCATGATCGATCCGGAGTGGCATCCGTGGCTGGACGACGGCTATCCGCCGTTCGGGTTGGCCGGGGAGCCGTTCGAGCAACGCACTGGTCACCACGGGTCGTTCGACCTCTGTCGGCAGGCGCTGGCCACGGTCAGCAAGCCCGGCGGCGGGACGCTACTCGATTCGCTGTGGTCCGCGACGCCGCTGGTGCTGCTGGAGCCGTTCGGCGCGCACGAGCAGCGGAACGCGGACCTGTGGATCTCACTCGGTTACGGCATCTCGTTCGAAGACTGGGCGCGAAAGGACTTCGCCGTCGACATCCTGCAGGAGCTGCACGAGACGCTACTGAAGGCTGATGTGCCGGACTACTCGAAGGCGCTGCTGTGAGCGTTCCGACCTCGCTGTGGCAGACGTTCGCATTGCACCTGGACGCCATGCGGCCTGGGTTCGCCTGCGGGCCGTGGTTCACGATGAACGCCGTCCTGGAGATGGACGAGCCACTGGACCACAGCGCGCTGGCTGCCGCGTTTGCTGAGCTGCAGCGCCGGCACGACGTCCTGCGGACCGAGATCGTGGCTGGGCCGGCGCAGTACGTGCATCCGTTGCCGACCGCGGAGTTGGAGGTGGTCGACTCGGTTGAAGTGCATGCGGAGGTGCCGATGGCGGCGCCGGTGCGGCTGCGAGTGGCTGGTCCGCGGCTGGCCTTGCACCTGCATCACATGGTGTCCGACCCAGTGACGCTCTGGACGACATTGGACGAGCTGGCCGCGCTGTACCGCGCACAGCTGACTGGCGTCGACGTACCGCCGCCCGCTGCGCAGTACGCCGACTACACGCGGAACGAAGCTGAGCTGGTCGAGCGGCAGCACGGTGCAGCGTCGGAGTGGTGGCAGAGCCGGATCACCGAGGCCAAAGCCTGCCCGCAGCCGTCGAGTGTTGGCCGTAGTGACTTCGCCTACCGCGGGGAGCTGCTCAGCGCAGAAGAGCTCAGCAGCGTCGAGCTGCGCAGCCAGTCCTACCGCAGCACCCCGCTGGTCACGCTCCTGGCCGGGCTGGGCGCAGGCATGGCTCCGTACGTCGGCCCCGGCGACTCCCTGATACTCAACACCCTCCTCAGCAAACGGGACCGGCCGCAGTGGCAGCGAGTCCTCGGCCCCTGCATCATCCCGTCGGTCCTGGCGATCCCGCTCCCGACCGGCACGCTCGCCGACGACGTCCCCGCAGTCCGCGAGGCTGTCCTCGGGTGCGTCAAACACGCCCGCTTCCCGATCCTCGACGTGCCGGTCCCAGCGCGGACGCCGTTCTTCGAGTACGTCCCCCAGCAGTGGCCGAGCGGCTACGACTTCGGCCCGTCGCACGGCACCGTTCACGCCGTCGCCGGCCCCAAGGACACCGGCCTCGCCGACGCCCTGGCCATCCGCCTCCGCCCGACACCCGACCAACAGCTTACCGGCCATTTCAGCGGTGACGGGACCGACTGGACCAGCCCTCTGGTCTCCGAGCTCTGCACTGGGATGCGCAGCTACCTGCTCGGCTGAGTCAGCGGGCCGGTGTGGGCTCAGGGACCGGCTGGAGGGCAATAGCGGTGGCTTGGATGATGGCCGCGTTGGCACGCAGCCAGCTGGCCAGGACCACCTGCAGGTCGTCGAGGTCCCGCTCCTCGAGGATGACGCCGGGAACCGGGACGCTCGCACCCAGCTCGGCCAGCACCGGCCGCAGGTGCTGGTCGGCAAGCAGTTTGTGACTGGGCGCGGCCGAGACCGTGACCGGGACGACGACCGCGCCGGCCAGGGCCCGCGCGGGGAGCACGTCGAGGAAGCTCTTCAGTAGCCCGGTGTAGCTGCCCTTGTAGACCGGGGTCGCCGCGACGATCACCGAGGCCGAGGAGACCAGGTCGATCGCGCTCTCCAGCGCCGCCCGATCCGGCTCGGCGGCACCGGCGAAGATCGCCGGCGCGACCGTGACCAGGTCGATCAGCTCGTCGAGCCGGTACGGCGTCCCCAGCTCGGAGGCGAGCAGCTCAGCGACGCTGGCCGCGGCGGCCGCCGTCCGCGACCCGGCTCTCGGGTTGCCCACCACGGTGACGACCGACTGCGGCCAGATCTGCGGCTCGAACGCGGTTGAGGACATCTGACCCATCTCCTGTACTCGGCAAGTGATGGGTCGAGCCTAGTCAAAGTCGAGCTTTTTACTTGACTTTCTCAGCTGGTGAACGCTTGGCCCGGATCTTGACGACGACGAACCAGGTCACCGCCAGCACGGCGCCGGCGAGCACGACGTACTGGAAGACGCCGACCGACGACTCCACCACGTGCCAGCGCTCGCCGAGCTGGTAGCCGGCCACGATCAGCAGCGTGTTCCAGACGGCGCTGCCGAAGGTGGTCAGCAGCAGGAACAGCGGGATCGACATCCGCTCGACGCCCGCCGGTACCGAGATCATGCTGCGGACGATCGGCACCACCCGCCCGATCAGCACCGCCTTCGGGCCGTGCCGGTTGAACCAGTCCTCGGCCTTGTCGATGTCCTCGACCTTGACCAGCGGCAGTTTCGCGGCGATCGCGCGCGTCCGATCCCGGCCGAGGACGGCGCCCACGCCGTACAGCGCGAGAGCGCCGACCACCGAGCCGAGGGTCGTGAACACGATCGCCGCGACCAGGCCGAGGTCACCGCGGCTGGCGGCGAAACCCGCCAGCGGCAGGATCACCTCACTGGGCAGCGGGGGGAACAGGTTCTCCAGAGCGACAGCGAGACCGGCGCCCGGGGCGCCCAGTTTCTCCATCAACTCGATGGCCCACCCGGCCACACCTCCGGTTGGCTCCTGTGTGGCCTGCAACGCGGTCATCATCACCTGGTCCGTCATGTCGAGAAACGCTAGTCGCGAGACACCTTCTCGCGAATTGAGGTCAACCCCAGTCTTTCCCGGGGGCTATCCCACGGTACCCATCGGGGGGAACCCCCATCCGCACTGCGAAACCGCAGGTCAGCGTCGCCACCGCGGGACGGGAGCAAGCATAGCGGCGTGGTGCGCGGCGATCCGCGCCGCCGGGAGCTCCTTGCCGTAGACGGCCACCTTGCCGACCGCGCCCTGGAACCAGGAGCCGAAATCCCGGGTGCCGACGCGGAACGGCGCCGTGCCGTCACTGGGCACGATGATCTGCCCGCTGATACTCAGGTCGTCCTGGTCGCGGAGCACGCCGTCGCGGTAGATCTTGGTGTAGCCGTTCGGGTAGGTGGCGCTCTTCGCGTTCGCGTTGATGACCAGCACGTAGTGAATCCACGTACCGGCGCTCAGCGAGTCCTGGAAGTAGGAGCCGGCGCCGAGCCCGCCGGTGTTGTTGAACAGATAGCCGGAGATCCGGTTCGGCCGGTTCTCGGTGTTGGTCAGCGAATACATCCGGGAGACGTACTCGTGCTGCCCGGCCTCGCCCTTACCCATCCAGTGCACGTAACCGCTGCTCTGCGCGTGCGGGAACTGCAGTGTGTCCGGCCGCACCCACGCCTCCAGCGTGAGCACACCGGCCGTGGCCGGGCTCAGGACGGCGTTGTCCGGCACTTGGAAGTAGCCGGTGGCCCCGTCGAAGGCAGCAGCCGCCTCACCGTTCGGCAGCGTGGTGGCCGACCGCGTACCGGCGTACGTGCCGGTCAGCTGGGAGCCACCGACGACCGAGGCCTCACTGCTGAACCCGGCCCGCGACATTCGCCAGTACGCCGCTGGCCGGTCCTGCTGGACCGCCGCGTCGTACCCGCTGCACACAGTCGCGGTAGCGGGCAGGACAACCGCCGGAAGAAACAAGAGCCCAATCAGAAATGCCACAACTCGGTACATGGTGCCCCCTCACAGGAGATGGTCAGCCGGAACGCGGCGGCGCGGCCGTCGAGTTCCGGCGGACGACGGTGGCCTTCACACCCACTGACTCCGCCTGGTGCGTGCCCGACTCCGGGCCCGGCCCCGAGACGGGCCCCGATCCGTCGAGCAGCCTGGAGATCGCCAGTTGACCGACCCGGCCGCTCTGCCCGGTGACGGTGGTGAGCCCGGGGTGCACGAGCTCAGAAAGGATGTCGTCGTGTCCGGTCACGCTGACGTCGTCGGGGACGGACTTACCCCGTCTGCGCAGTCCTTCGACCAGACCGGCCGCAAGGACGTCGTCGAACGCCATCACCGCCGTGACGCCCAGCTCGAGCACCTGGTCCGCTGCGGCGACGCCGTCGGCGTGCGTCCCGTCGGTGGGGTCGAGCCGGATCATCTCGACGTCCAGGGCACGGGCTCGGTCTGCGACTGTCCGCCCGCGCTGGGTGTTCGACCACGAGCCGGCTGGGCCGGGCAGGTAGGCCAGGCGGCGGTGCCCCAGCTCGACCAGCTCATCCAGCAGCTCGCGCAGCGCGGCCCGCGAGTCGGTGAAGACGCTGGGGATGCCCTCGACCACTCTGTTCACCAGGACGAGCGGCACGATCCCACTCAGCTCGCGGATATGTGATGCGGTCATTCGCGGCGCACAGAGGATCACACCGCGGCTCTGCTGGGCGAACTGCTCGCACACCTCCCGCTCGATGTCCGCACTGTCGTCGGTGTCGGCGACGAACACACCAGTGGCGTGCAGCCGGGACACCTTCTGCGCAGCCTTGAGCAGCGTGGTCATGTACGGGTTGGTGATGTCGGGAACCACCAGACCGATGTTCGGCGACCGCCCGGTGATCAGCGAGCGCGCCATCACGTTCGGCGTGAAGCGGAGCTTCCTGGCCACCTCACGGACCCGCTCCGAGGTCTCCGGGGAGATGCGCCCGGGATTGGAGAAGACTCGGGACACTGTCGAGATCGAAACCCCCGCTCCCTTCGCAACGTCCTTGAGGGTCGCAGGCCTCGTTCGCTCAGTCATCTCTCGCCTCCAGCTCGGCGAAGAGGCTACCAGTGCGGACGACGCGGTCGATGAGGTCCGACAACCCTGCCGGCGCAGCGATCCGGCCCGGAGTGCCGACGAGTTCGACCGCCTTGTTCACCACGGTGACGAAGGGCTCCATCGCGTCCAGGTCGAGCAGCGGGTCCGGCGTCCCGTCCAGGTTCTTCAATGCCGCCAGCAACGGATGCGGCCCGCCGTGGTCCCGATGCGGCACAGTGATCTGCCCAGCTGTCCCGTGCACAGTGATGGCCGGTTCGTCCACGACGTCGGCAGCTGTCGTACCGACTGCCACCACGACCGGGCCAGTGGCCGACCGGATCCGCAGTACGCCGGTGTCGTCGCCAGTGATGTCGTGGACGGCGTACAGCTCCGCCTCGACGTCGGAAGGCCACCAGGTGTTGTCGATCCGCCGGGCGAGCATCAGCGCCGTGTGGACCACATGCGCCAACGGATTGAACAGAGCACCGTCGAAGACCGCCACACCGTCGTGGAACCACGTACCGGCCCACGGACTGCGCGTGTAGTAGGAATCCGGCCGGAAGAGGCAGCCGTGCGCAGTGATCCGGGTGACCTCACCAACAGCCGGCATCGCTGCCTCAACGGCCTCGATCGTCGCCCGGGCGTACTGGAAACCGACCTCGGCCCGACGCCGCGGCTGGATCGCTCGTAGCGCATTCAGCTGGGACAGCAGTGGGACCGGTGGCTTCTCCAGGTAGAGCGCGCACCCGCCCCGCAGTACTTGCTCTGCCAAGGCGAAATGCGTGTGCGGTGGCGTAGCAACCACCACCAGGTCAATGCCGGTCAGATCGAGGTCGTGACGCCACTCCGGCTTCGCACCGGCCGCTGCGACAACGGCTCGGGTTTCGTCGTCGAAACGCAGGTCTACCAGTGCAGCCAGCCGGAGCAGACCATCACGCTGCCAAGCGAGTAGCTGATCCAGATGCTGCCGGCCGTAGCCCGACGTACCGACGAGTGCGACAGTGGGCGTCATCCCTTCAGCGCTCCCTCGGCCAGGCCGCGGAAGACCTGCTTCTGCATCAGGAAGTAGACGAGCAGCGGCGGCAGCATCACGACGATCGCAGCGGCCGAGATCACCCGCTGGTCCGCCGAGAACGTCCCGGACAGGTACTGCACGCCGACGTTCACCGGGTACTTCGCTGGGTCACTCAACGAAACCAGCGGCCAGATGAAGTGGTCCCACGAGTCCAGGAAACCGAGCACAGCGACCACTGCGAGCGAACCGCGCACCGACGGCAGCATGATGTGCCAGAACACTTGCAGCGGCCCAGCGCCGTCCATGTCCGCCGCTTCGGCCAGCTCACCCGGGATCCGGACGAAGGCCTGCCGCATCACGAAGATCGACACGATCGAGACAGCCTGCGGCAGGACGACGCCGATCAGCGTGTCGTTCAGGTGCAGCCCGCGTGACACCAGCAGCGTCGACACCAGGATGACCTCGAACGGCAGCACCGCCGTGGCCAACAGAATGGTCGTGTACGCCGCACGGCCGCGAAACGCGATCCGCGCGAGCGCGTACCCGGTCAGCGTGGCCAGAACCAGATTGAGGACCATCCCCAGACCGGCGATTGCGAGCGAGTTGCCGACGTACCGCAGGAGTGGGATCTCGGTGAACGCGGTAGCGAAGTTGTCCAGGGTCGGCTGCTTCGGCAGCAGCGTGCCCGGGAAGCCGACCGCTGACTCGCTGGAGCTCTTCAGCGACATGGTGACCTGCCACAGCAGCGGTGCGAGCACCGTAGCGGCGGCGATGATCATCAGCGGCCAACGGATCAGTTTCTCTCTCATGAGCGCGCCTTCCGCGAGATGAGCCAGCTGACCGCGGACACCGACAAGACGAAGGCGAACAGCACCAGGCTGATCGCAGAGGCGTAGCCGGCGTCCGTACCGGGTGCAATGCCCTTCTGGAACAGGTAGACGACGATGGTCTCGGTCGCATCCCCCGGACCGCCGCCGGTGATCACGAACGGTTCCGTGAACACGCGCAGCGTTGCGATCGACGCCAGGATGGCGATCATGATCGTCGTCCCGCGGATCTGCGGCAGGGTGACGCTGAGCGTCCGGCGGAGCCAGCCGGCGCCGTCCAGCTGTCCGGCCTCGTCCAGCTCGGGCGACACGTTCTGCAGCGCTGCGACGGTGATCAGCGTGTAGAGCGCACAGCCCTTCCAGACCGTCACCATGGTCAGACTGATCAGTGCGAGGCTGGGGTCGTTCAGGAACGGCACTGGTCCGCTGACGACGTGCAGGCCCTGCAGGATCTGGTTGACCAGGCCGTCGGAGTTCAGTAGGTACTGGAAGACGACTGCGATCACAGCCAGCGGCAGCACCATCGGCGAGAACAGCAGCGACCGGACGACACCGGAGCCACGTAGCCGCGTGTTGACCAGTACGGCGAGAGCTGTCGACAGCACGGTCAGAACCGGCACTGCGATCAGCATGTAGAGGAAGGTCCGGCCGACGGCGTGCCAGAACGCGTCGTCCGCTGCCAGCTCGGTGAAGTTGGCCAGGCCGGTGAAGGTACCGCCGCCGATCGTGCTGGCGTTGGTGAACGCCAGAATGAAGGTGTTGGCCAGCGGGACGAACAGAAACGTCACCTGCAGGACCAGCGCAGGCCCGATGAAGAACAGTGGCACCCACCAGCGATGCCGTTGCAGCTTGCGAGCCTTCTGGCGCGCTGTCCGGACGGGGATGGCCACGGCGGTCACTGCCGACGGTCCTTGAGGATCTTGGTCAGTTTCGTCTCGGCGTCCGCCAGTGCGTCGGCCGGGCTGGTCTTACCGAGGATCGCGGGCTGCACCGCCGACCACAGCGTCGCTGCGTACTCCGAATCGGCCGCTGCCGGTTTCACCGTCGTACGGCCGTCGTGCAGGCTGGCTGCGGCGATCTTGCGGGCAGCGACCGTCAGGTCCTTGTCGTCGCCGGCAGTGAAGAACGGGTCGTTCAGCGAGGCCAGCGTGCTCGGGAAGACGCTGGACTGTTTGCCGAGCGCAAGCTGGTTCTCTGCCGACGACAGGAACTTTGCGAAGGCGACTGCGGTAGCGATGTTTCCGGACTTCTTCGGGACGGCCAGTCCGTGCGCGACGACCCAGGTCCGTTTGGTCGCGTCACCGAGCGGCTTGCCGACTGCGACCTCGCCGTACACGGCTGGGGAGTTCTGCTTGATGATCTTCAGCCGGGAGCCGCCTGCCTCCAGGTACGCCGTCTTGCCGTCGGAGAACGTCTCGATCTCGCTGCGCTCCTTGGCGGTCACACTGTCCTGCGGAATGCCGCCGGACTTGTAGAGCTCGGTGAGCTTGGCGACGAACTTCTGCGCGTCGGGTGTGTTGACTACCGCCTGGGTGGAGTCGTCGTTCACGAGGGGGACGCCGACTGTCAGCAGCGCACTGGTCAGACCGGTCTCTGTGGGCTGGTAGCCGGCCACCTTGGCCTTCTCGGCGATCTGGGCTGCTCGCTCGAACAGCTCGTCGTAGCTCGCCGGAACGGGTTGGCTGTCCAGACCGGCCTTCTTCAGGACGCTCTGGTTCGACATCAGGACCGGGGTGTTCAGGTACCACGGGAGCGCGGCGATCGCGCTGCCGGTGAAGGCGAACGACTCCCAGGCGGAGGGGACGTAGGTGCTCTTGACGTCGTTCGCGGCGGTGGCCATGTCGACGACCAGCTCCCGGCGTCCGAGCGGTGCGAGCGTGCCGGTGTCGAGGTCCATCACGTCGGGGAGCTTGCCGGTGACGGAGTCCGCGCTGACCTTGCGGGCGGCGGCGTCACTCGGGATGTCGGTCCACTCGACCTTCGTGCCCGGGTGAGCCTTCTCGAAGGCGGCGATGACGCCGTTGAGGTAGTCGTCGAAGGTCGGCGACAGCTGGACGGTCTGGAAGGTAATCGTCCCCTTGACCTCGCCGGACGTGTCGGTCTGCTCCGGTGCCGCACCGCTGCCCAGACCGCACCCTGTGAGCAGCAGCGCCGCGGCGAGCGCACCTGCAACCAACCGGTTGTTTACGAACCGCACTGACATGGCAGCCCCTCTCGAATGACCGATCTGTGCAAACCTTTGACAAACCGTAGCCGTACAGTAGGCTCGTGATCCCCGGTGGTCAACGGAAACTTGCTGATGAATTCATTCCGTGATCGCGGTTCCGTGCAAACCTTTGACACGAGGTGATCGAATGCCCGCACCGCTGAGCGATCCCGCCGCCGACCGCTGGGTGGACGACTGGCTCGGCCGGCTGACCCCGGCGCAGCAGGTCGCGCAGAGCCTGCTGGTGCTGCCCGGCGTCGGCCCGGACGGACTGCCCGACGCGGCGACCCGCCGGGCGCTCGAGCTCGGCGTCGGCACGCTGCACAGCGTCACCGGGATGACGGCGTCGGCCGCGCGGCGGTACCACGACGCCGTGGCGGAGATCTGCGCGGACGCCGGCGTCCCGCCCGCACTGATCAGCGGGAATCTGGAGGCGGGCATCATGTACTCGCTGCGACGCAGCGGGACGCACTTCCCCTACCCACGCGGCATCGGGATCTCCGGGGACGCCGAGCTGGCGTACCGCGTCGCGGCGGCGACGGCGCTCGAAGCGCGCGCGGCCGGCTACCACTGGACGTTCAGCCCGTGCATCGACGTGGTCAGCGTGCCCGACGACCCGATCCTCGGCGTCCGCGCGTACGGCGTACCGGCGCGCGAGACCGGAGCACTAGGAGCCGCCCAGATCCGCGGCTACCAGGACAACGGCGTCCTCGCCACGGCCAAACACTTCCCCGGCCACGGCGACAGCAGCATCGACAGCCACCTCGCCCAGCCCGTCATCAACCGCACCCAAGCCGACCACGACACCACCCACCTACCCCCCTTCGCCGACGCCGTAGCCGCCGGCGTGGCCACCATCATGGTCGCCCACATCGCCTACCCCACCCTCGGCGTCCACACCCCCGCCAGCCTCTCCCCCCTCGTCAACCGCACCTGGCTCCGCGACCACCTCGGCTTCACCGGCGTCATCATCACCGACGCCCTCCACATGGACGCCGTCGCCCGCCACCACACCCCCACCGCCGCCGCCCTCCAAGCCCTCACCGCCGGCGCCGACGTAGCCAACATCAAAACCCCCGCCGCCGCCCTAGCCCCCATCCTCCATTCCCTCCAAACCGCCCTCCCACCCAACACCCTCACCCCCGCCACCCGCCGCCTACTCCAAGCCCGCACCCACCTGAACCTCCACCAACCCGACCCCACCCCCCTAAACACCCCCACCCCCTGGCAAGACCCAGCCCGCCCCACCACCATCGACGTGACTGGGACAAGCGTGCTGAACCCAACAGAAAATCATGTAGTGGTTGGGGATTCGGTGTTGGCGCGGCGGTTCTACGAGCTGGGGGTTGCGCGTGGGTTGCGGTTCGAGTTGGTGGAGGAGCAGTTGGTGGACGGCGTGTTGGGGAAGGTGGGCGAACGGCGGCCCGGCGCGTGGCTGATTCCGGTGTTCGGGTGGGGCCCGACGCCTGCCGGGCAGCAGTGGAAGGAAGTGGCGGCGGTGACGGTGGGGGCTCGGTGTGCGGCGGTGGTGGTGAACTCGACGCTGGCGGCGGAGAGTTTTGGCGACGTGGGTGAGCGGGTGTTGAGCGTGCCCGCGATGGACGCGTTCGAGATCGTCACCGACGCGGCCGTCCACGCGGCCCTCGACGTACTGTGCCCGAAGACCGCAGAGGAGAACGCATGACCGTCGGCATCGACCACGCCCCGCAGATCAGCACCTACCCGACCCGGGCCGCGCTCGGGCAGGCGGCCGCGGTGTGGGCCGGGGAGCGGATCCGGGAGGCGATCGAGTGGACGTCGGGCGCCCGGGTGATGCTGGCCGCGGCGCCGAGCCAGGCCGCGACACTGACCGCGCTCGCGACCCAGCCCGAGATCGACTGGAGCCGCGTCGAGTTCTTCCACATGGACGAGTACGTCGGCCTGCCGCCGGACGCGCCCCAGGCGTTCAGCACCTGGCTGCACCGCACCTTCCTCAACCAGGTGCCCCAGGCAACCTTCCATCCGGTAGCCCCCGGCAACGACCCCGAGACCGCGGCCAGGAAGTACGAGCAGCTGATGGGTGACGCGCCGTTCGACGTCGTCCTGCTAGGCCTCGGCGTCAACGGCCACCTCGCCTTCAACGACCCGCCCGCCGATCTCGCCGACCCACGCGCCGCGAAGGTCGTCGCCCTCGACGACACCAGCCGTCGCCAGCAGGTCGACGAGGGCCACTTCGCCCGCTTCGACGACGTCCCGACACACGCCGTCACCGTGACCATCCCCCGTCTGCTGAACACCCGCGACGTGATCGCCTCCGTCCCCGGCGCACCGAAACGCCAAGCTGTGCAAGACACGCTGACCCAACCGATCGGCCCGCAACATCCCGGCACGGCGCTCCGCACCCACGCCCGCGTCCGCCTCTTCCTCGACACCGAATCCGACCCCCGCGGATGACGACGCTCACCGGCGCGACCCTCGTCGTCGACGACCAACTCGTCGACGACGCCGCACTCGTCCTCAGCGGCGGCCGGATCGAGGCGATCATCCCGGCGGACGACGTCCGCCCGGGCGCGGACGTGATCGACCTGGCCGGGCACATCGTCGTCCCAGGCCTGATCGACCTGCACGTCCACGGTGGCGGCGGCCACTCCTTCGACACCCCCGACCCCGCCGCGCACCGCGAGATCCTCGCCTTCCACGCCCGCCACGGCGTCACGACGATGCAGGCCTCGCTCGTCTCCGCTCAGCCCGCCGACCTCGAACAACAGCTGGACGCGCTGGCCGAGAGCGTCGGCGACGGGTTGTTCGGCGTCCATCTCGAAGGGCCTTACCTGGCCAAGTCGCAATGCGGCGCGCACGATCCCGCCGCTCTCCGTCCGCCCGGCGCGGGCGAGGCCGACCGACTACTTGCCCGCGGCAACCTGATCCGAGTGGTCACCGTCGCGCCCGAGCTGGACGGCGTCCCGGACTTCGTCCGTCGGCTGACCGAAGCCGGCGTGGTCGTCGCTGCCGGGCACAGCGAGGCCCGCGGCCCCGAGCTCGCCGCGGCCGTTGCCGGCGGGCTCTCGCACCTGACCCATCTCTGGAGCTGTCAGTCGACGCTCGTCCGGGAGGGCCCGTGGCGGGTCCCGGGGCTGCTCGAGGAGTCGCTCGCCGCCGACCATCTGATCGGTGAGATCATTGCCGACGGCCACCATCTCCCGCCGGCCCTGATCGAGATCGCCCGGCGCTGCCTGGGCGACCGGCTCGTCGTCGTCTCCGACGCCACCGCGGGCGCGGGTATGCCTGCTGGGTACCGCTATCGCCTCGGCGTCATCGAGTGCGAAGTCGCCTCGGGCGTCGGCATGGTCGTCGGCCAGCCGGCCTTCGGCGGAAGCACCACGCCCCTCGACGGCATGCTTCGCCACCTCCACCAAACCCTCGGCTGGCCCCTCCCCGAAGCCGTCGCCGCCACCAGCACCCGCCCGGCGCGCGTCCTCGGATTGGCCAACCGCAAGGGCCGGCTGGCCCCGGCGTACGACGCCGACCTCACCATCCTCTCCCCCGCCCTGACCGTTGTAGCCACCCTCCGAGCCGGCGAATGGCTGCACCGTGAGCTTGCTTGACGAGTACGCCGTCCGCCTCACCCAGGCGATCAACGACCTGGCTCGTGACGAGGCCGACGCCATCGACCGCGCCGCAGCCGTCGTCGCCGACCAGCTCCGCCGCGACCGCAGCGTCTACCTCTACGGCCCCGGCGCCCACTCAGCCCTCGCTGTCCAAGACGTGATCTGCCGAGCCGGCTGCCCGGCCAACCTCGTCCCCATCACCGACCCCAGCACCACCCTCGCCGCCGGCGCCCTGGCCGCCACCGCCGCCGAACGAACCCCCGACCAAGGCGCCGACCTGATCAGAACCTCCGGCCTGTCCGCCGGCGACCCCCTCATCATCATCAACGCCTTCGGCATCAACGCCGCCGCCATCACCGCCGCCCGAACCGCTCACGCCCTGGGCGCCACCGTCATCGCCCTCACCTCCCCCGCCGCCACCGCGACGCTCCCCGCCAACCACCCCGCCCGAGCCGCCGACGTACACCTCGCCGACCTGGCCGACGTCCACATCAACACCCACGTCCCCACCGCCGACGCCCTCCTCCACCTCCCCGACACCCCCACCGCCGGCGCCTCCACCATCCTCAACTCCTTCACCCTGCACGCCCTCCTCGCCACAGCCCTAACCCACCTCCAAACCACCAACCACCAAACCCCAATCTGGCGCTCCAGCTACACCAAAGACGGCGACACCCACAACCAGTCCCTAGCCACCCCTCGCCCCAGCACGTAGAACAGGAGGTACTCCCCCTCCAGCCCCCCACCCAAGCGTCGCCCTCCAACCAGCACCCCCGTCCCGACGTCCACCTCCTGTCCTTCAAGCCAGCCAGTAAGCCTCACCCCACCTCCCCGGCCCACACCCGCCCCGCCCGCCGCTGCGCCACCCCACGCCGCCGTGTGCTGGTCCGGCCAGCCCGCAGCCAACCGTCTTCGGCCGACCCACCCATTGATTGCCGGGTTCACCCACGCGGTGGAGCAGGACGAGCGCCGGTTCGCGGGCCAGCCCAGGAACTGAGTCACCGGGCCAACGAACGGGTAGAGGTTGGAGCCGTGGCGGGGTTTGCCTCGTGACGCGGGGCTGATTGTCCGGCGGGCGACTACTAGTACCCGTTCGTCGGTACGGCGAATTGGGTCGCGCGGGCGCGGGCGGCGGGTGGGAGCACGCCCGGCGCGAGCCGGCCGACGGCGGCCGGAACGTTCGCCTGACCCAAGTCCCCACTGGCCGCTGAAGAAGGTGCGACCGCGCCTACGAGGAGAGGTCGGGTGGGAGCACGGTCAAGTCGCCGGGGACGCGCCCGGCGCGGGCCTGCCGACGGCGGTCGGACGGCGAGGGTCCGGGCGAGGGCGGTCGGACGGCGAGGGTCCGGGCGAGGGCGGCCCAGGAGGTGATCGATGGGCCGACGAGCGGGTAGAGGTTGGCGGCGCAGCGGGGTGTGCCGTGTGCCGCGGGGCTGATTGTCGTGGGGGCGACGACTAGTACCCGTTCGTCGGTACGGCGAATTGGGTCGCGTGGGCGCGGGGGCGGGTGGGAGCACGCCCGGCGCGGGCTTGCCGATGGCGGCCGGAAGGTTCGCTCGACCCAAGTCTCCACCGGCCGCTGAACGAGATGCGAGCGCGCCTGCGAGGAGTGGCACCGGCTGGTGGGTGGGTGGGTGGGTGGGTGCACGCCCGCCGCGGGCCGGGCGATGGCGGCCGGAGCGTTCGCCTGACCCAAGTCCCCACCGGCCGCTGAACGAGATGCGAGCGCGCCTGCGAGGAGAGGTCGGGTGGGAGCACGGCCAAGTCGCCGGAGACGCGCCCGGCGCGGGCCTGGTGACGGCGGCCGGAGCGTTCGCCTGGCCCGAGTCCCCAGCGGCCGCTGGAGGAGGTGCGAGCGCGCCTGCGAGGAGGGTGGGAGCACGCCCGGTGCGGGCGTGCCGACGGCGGGCGGACGGCGAGGGTTCGGGCGAGGGCCCAGGAGGTGGTCGATGGGCCTACAAACGGGTAGAGGTTGCTGGCGCAGCAGGGTGCGCCACGTGGCGCGGGGCTGATTGTCGTGGGGGCGCCTACTAATACCCGTTCGTCGGGACGGCGAATTGGGTCGCGTGGGTGTGTAGGGGTTGGGTGGGTGCACGCCCGGCGCGGGCCGGGCGATGGCGGCCGGAACGTTCGCCTGGCCCACGTCCCCAGCGGCCGCTGGAGGAGGTGCGAGCGCGCGGCTGTGAGGAGGGGTGGGTGGGAGCGCGACTGGTGTGGGTTTGCTGGGGGTGGGCGGGCGGCGAGGGGCCGGGCAAGGGGGCTAGGGGTGGTCGGCGGGCCCATGGGCCTGTGGGCGGGTTGGGGGCGTGGTGGGGTGGGCCACGAGGTGCGGGGCTGATTGTTGTGGGGTGGCTGCTTGTGGCTGGTTGTTGGGGCGGGGAAATGGGTCGCGGGGGTGGGGAGGGGTTGGGAGGATGGCTGGGTGGAGTGGGTTGGTGGGGATGAGGTGGCTGCGGGGTTGCGGGTGGGTGGGGTGCCGGCGGGTGGGGTTGTGATGGTGCATGGGCGGTTGTCGGCGTTGCCTTGGGTGGTGGGTGGGGTTGAGGGGGTGGTGCGGGGGTTGCTTGCTGCTTGTGAGGGGACGGTGGTGGCTTATGCGGGGTGGGAGGACAATCCGTTCCATCTGCGGGAGTGGCCGGCGGAGCGGCAGGCGGCGTACCGGGGCGGGATGCCGGCGTTCGATCCGGCGGTGTCGGAGGCGCGGCGGTCGCATGGGCGGTTGCCGGAGCGGATCCGGACGTGGCCGGGTGCGCGTCGGAGCGCGCACCCGGAGATGAATCTGGTTGCTGTTGGCCCTCAAGCTGAGTGGTTGACGGCGGGTGCGTACGACGACGACCCGTGGGGAGTGGGGTCGCCGCTCGCTCGGCTGGTGGAGGCGGACGGCGTCGTCCTCCTGCTGGGTGCTCCGCTCGACTGCATCACGCTCGTCCACCATGCCGAGCGGATCGCGACGGCTGAGCCGAAGCGGTGGGTGACGTATGAGATGCCGGTCCGTACGGACGACGGCGTCCGGTGGCACACGTTTCGCGAGATCGACACGTCAGCTGGTGCTTACGAGTACGCCGAAGCCGACTACATCGAGGTGATCGCGCGGTCCGCGCTGGCGGCGGGCATCGGCCGGCGGTTCGAGCTGTTCGGCGCCGAATGCCATCTGTTTCCGGCGCGGGGGCTGGTCGAGCACGCGGTCGGGTGGATCGACCAGCGGTTCTAGGCGTGAAGCTCGGCCAGGTCGAAGAGGTTGCCTTCGGGGTCGGCGAGCGTGATCCAGTGCGTGCCGTACTCGTTGTGCTCGTCGTGGCGTTTGGCGCCGAGGGAGACCAGGCGGTCGACCTCGGCGGCCCAGTCGGCGGTCGCCAGGTCGACGTGCAGGCGGTTCTTCGCCGTCCGCGGCTCGGGGACCTGGAGGAACATGAAGGTCGGGGTGTCGGCGGCGCGGTTGACGGTGGCGAAGAACTGGTTGCCGTCCGCATCGACCGAGGACGACAGGACGCCGGCCCAGAAGGTGGCGAGGGCGGCCGCGTCGGCGCAGTCGAAGGTGATGTTCTCGAGGGTGATGGACATGGTTCAGCCTTTCAGGACAGGGAGTTGCTGGATCGGCCAGCAGACTTCGGTGCGATAGTTCGATTCGTCCGGGGTGTCCCCGGGGGAGACGACGTACAGCTCGCGGATCGGGCCCGGAGCGACGGCGCAGTGTTCGGCGACGTGTGAGCCGAGGGCGCCGTACGTGCGGTCGAAGTCGGCCATCGGGCCGGCGTGGACGGCGATCGCGAAGTACCCGCCGGGCAGGTCCACCAGCTCGAACCCGTCGGCCGGCTCCTGACTCGGCGCGACCGGCAGGAACGCGACCACGGCGCCGGCGTCCTCGGTGAAGAACTCGTCGCCGTACGTCGCTCCCGCCGTGGCCCGGATGTCGTACGCCGCCGCCACCGCGCTCAGCCGGCCGAACGCGTCCACGCACCACGGCCCGATCTGCTCCCGCTCGACATGATCGCGGACGCCGTACGCCCGGAACGGCGGGATGTACCGGTACTCGACGCGCAACGGCTCCGGCGCATCCGTCAGCAGCCCCCGCAACGAGGTGACCACCTCACGCGTCACCTGGAGCTCACGCTCCATCCGGTCAAGATGCCCGCGCAAAGTCTCCTCGCGCGCACCCTCATCCCCCGCCAGCACCACCGCCCGCACGTCCGGAATCGGCATCCGCAGATCCCGCAACCGCCGGATCAGCAACGCCACCCCCACCTGCTCCGTGCCGTACCGCCGATACCCCGACGAAGCATCCACCTCGACCGGCGCCAGCAACCCGATCTCGTGGTAGTGGTGCAACGTCTTCACACTCAAATGCGTCAAGCGGGAGAACTCCCCCACCGTCACCGTCGCCGTCATGTCCCCACCCTCCACCCTCCCCTAACCGGAGAGTCAACAACACACGGAAAAGGGCGGGCTGCCGCTTCAGCGGGGGAAGCGGCAGCCCGCCCAGGTCCAGGGTGGGGTGTGCCCGCCCGGGGGCGGACGGGCGGGCACGGGGTCAGGTCAGGAGAGGGTCCATCTTTGGTTGGCGCTGCCGGCGCAGGTCCAGAGTTGGAGGGGGGTGGCGTTGGCGGAGTTGTTGCCGGTGACGTCCAGGCACTTGTTGGCCTGGGGGTTGACGAGGGTGTTGTTGGAGTAGGTCCATTGCTGGTTGGGGCTGCCGGGGTAGCAGGTCCAGAGCTGGACGCGGGTGCCGTCGGCGGTTCCGCCGCCGGTGACGTCGAGGCATTTGCCGAGGGCCTGGATGGTGTTGCCGGAGCGGGTCCACTGCTGGGCCGCGGAGCCGTTGCAGTCGTAGAGCTGGACGGCGGTGCCGTCGGCGGGGTTGGCGCCGGCGACGTCGATGCACTTGCCGACGAGTCCGGTGATCTGGCCTCCTCCGCCGCCGCTCTGGTTACCGCTCCAGGTGAAGGTCGCGGAGGTCTTGGTGGGCAGCGAGTAGATGAAGGACTGCGAACCCCAGTTGACGCGGACGGACTGCGTGCTGCCGGTGCTGTTGAACGCGATCAGGGCCTTGGATCCGTCCGGGTTCTTCCAGGCGACGTTCTTGACCGCGGTGTTCGCGGTGGAGTCGATCCGCAGCGCGCCCGGCCGGACGTACTTGGTCAGGTGGCCCATCGTGTAGTACTCGACATTCTTGGTGACCTGCCCGCGCAGGCTGTCGTTGCGGTGCACCGTCACCAGACCCGTGCACACATTGCAGCCGGCGCCGACGAACGGCAGGTGGTCCTCGTCGAGCGCGATCCCCCACTTGACCCAGGACTTGTCCCAGTTCCGGGTGTAGTCGATCAGGTTGTTCATGTCCTCGACCTGCTGGTTCGGGATCCAGGTCCCGCCCGAGTGCTCGGTCATGTACGCGTTCACCGACGGGTACTGGTTGTGGATCTGCGTCTGCAGGCTCACGTCACCGCCGTACCCGTGCCAGGCGATCCCGCCGAACAGCGGGTCGTTGCGCAGCCCGGCGTCCGCGAGCGGGACCGAGCCGAGGTCGTTGTAGTTGCCCCAGTTGTAGTCCAGCACCATCACCTTGGTGGTGATCCCGGCCGCCCGGAACGCCGGGAACAGGTGGTTCTTGGTGAAGTTCAGCAGGCCGGCGCCGTTCCAGTTCATCGAGGCGTAGCCGGTGTTGTCCGAGCCGCAGCAGGTCGGCTCGTTCTGCACGGTGACGTAGTCGATCGGGTTGCCCTGCGCGGCGTTCTGCTGGATGTACTTCACGAAGTACTGCGCGTACATCGGGTAGTACTCGGCCTTCAGCCAGCCGCGGTTGGTGAACTTGTTGTTGTCCTTCATCCAGGCCGGCGCGCTCCACGGCGAGCCCATCACCTTGGTCGCCGGGTTCAGCTGCCGCGCCTGCTTGGTCAGCGGGACCACGTCCGCCAGGTCGTGGTTGATGCTGAAGTCGTTCAGGTCACAGCAGGTGTCGTCGTAGGAGTAGTTGAACCGGGCCAGGTCGGAGGCGCCCATCGGGTTGCGGATGAACGACAGCCCGATCCCGTTCACCGGGTCGAACAGGTCCTTCATCACCTGGTTGCGGGTCGCGGCCGAGATCGTGTTGCTGCTGTTCAGCAGCCAGGCCGAGCTGTCGGCGAACGACGCGCCGCCGCCCTCCCAGCTCTGGTACGTCGTGTTCTCGTTGACCGTGATCGTCTGATTGGCCGTACCGCCGGCCGGGCCGAAGTTGACCGGCGTCTGCTGCTGCAGGCCGCGGGTGACGTTCTGGCCGGCGGCGTCGTTCGTGGTGGTCAGGAAGATGTTGACCTGCTCGCCGGCGGCCTGGGCCGTCGGGGCGGTCGCGGTGCCGTAACCGACTCCGGCGGCGGCCACCAGGACGGCGGCGACGGCGGAGGTGAGGAGGCGTCGCCTACGGGCATGGCGAGGTGACCCGATCGCGGGCATGGGCGGACTCCCTTGTGCGCAAAGGAAAATCAACAGGGGCGTGTCGTGGCGTCTGCCCGCGCCGCAACGGTGTGTCAGCACGAGGGAACCATCGGCGACCGGCCCTGTCAACGTCCCGGCCCGGACTTTTTTCAGGTCTTTTATTTAGTCCCGACCTTGACGTGAAAGCGTTCTCACGGCACGCTGCGGGACCAAATCCCTGTCTCGTCCCAACCCGCCCCCGTGGAGATTTGAGGCACGTATGAAACTGCAGCGTTCCCGTGTCGCGGCTCTGTTCGCGATCGGCGCCACCCTGGTCGGCGCCAGCCTTCTGCAAGCACCAGCCCAAGCCGTACCCCAAGCCGTGCAGGCCCCGCAGGCCGAGCAAGCCGTCCAGGCGGTCACCTTCGAGGACAACTTCGACGGTCCCGCCGGTCAGGCGCCCGACTCGAACAAGTGGCGCTACGACATCGGCGGCGGCGGCTGGGGCAACAACGAGCGCCAGTACTACACCAACAGCACCCGCAACTCGGCCAAGGACGGCAACGGCAACCTGGTGATCACCGCTCGGCGTGAGAGCGGCGGCTTCCAGTGCCACTACGGCACCTGCGAGTACACCTCGGCCCGGCTGCTCACCGCGGCCACCTTCAGCCAGACCTACGGCCGCTTCGAGGCCCGGATCAAGATCCCCGGCACCCAGGGCGTCTGGCCGGCGTTCTGGATGCTCGGCCAGGGCGGCAACTGGCCGCACAACGGCGAGATCGACATCCTGGAGAACATCGGCCGCGAACCCACCACCGTGCACGGCACGATCCACGGCCCGGGGTACTCCGGCGGCGAGGGCATCGGCGCCGCGTACCAGTCGCCGAACGGCGTCCCGTTCCGCAACGACTTCCACACCTACCGCGTCGACTGGACGCCGAACTCGATCACCTGGTTCGTCGACGGCGTGCAGTACCAGCGCCGGACGCCGGCCGACCTCGGCGGCGACCAGTGGGTCTTCAACCGCAACCACTTCATGATCCTGAACGTCGCGGTCGGCGGGAACTGGCCGGGCTACCCGGACGCCTCCACCGTGATGCCGCAGCAGATGCTGGTCGACTACGTCCGGGTCTCGACGATCGACGGCGGTAGCACCAACGGCCAGATCAAGGGCCTGGCCGGCAAGTGCCTGGACATCGCCGGCGCCAACGCCGCCGACGGCACGACCGTCCAGCTGTACGACTGCAACGGGACGGCGGCGCAGTCGTGGAGCCGGCCCGGCGACGGCACGATCCGTGCCCTGGGCAAGTGCCTGGACGTCGCGAACGCCGGCACCGCCGACGGGACCCGGGTCCAGATCGCGACCTGTAACGGCAACGCGGCCCAGCAATGGAGCTACGCCAACAACGACATCGTGAACCGCGGCAAGTGTCTCGATGTCACCGGCAACAACTCGGCGAACGCCACCCCGACCCAGATCTGGACCTGCGGCGGCGGCGCGAACCAGAAGTGGACCATCAGCTAACCAGGTAAGGCTCCGCCGTCCCGGAGCAACCGCAGCACGGGCAAGGTCGCGGCGCCGAGTGCAACGGCGTCGCGACCGAGCTCGCAGAGCACGATCGAGACCTGGGCGTACGGCTGCCGGAGCGCATGCCGCCCGACCTCCTCGCGCAGGCGCGGCAGGTAGCGCTCCCCCAGCAACAGACCGGCCCAGCCGCCGAGCACGATCCGCTCGGGATTGACCAGGTTGACCAGATTCGCGAAGCCGGCCGCGAGATAGCCGATCGTGTCGTCCACGATCGCCGCCGCGGACGCCGACGTCCCGGCCAGCTCGAGCAGCTCGGCGAACGCCGCCTCCTCGTCGATCGCGGTCAGCGCGGCACCGGTCTCCCGGTACCGGCTCAGGACGTCCTCGGCCCCGACGTACGCCTCCAGGCAACCGGCCGCGCCGCAGCGGCAGCTGCGACCGCCGTACACGATCGTCGTGTGGCCCCACTCGCCCGCGCTGCTCCGCGTCCCGCGGTAGCTGGAGCCGCCGGCGACCAGCGCGGCGCCGACCCCGGAGCCGACCAGCGCGACGACGGCGTCGGTCGCGCCGCGGCCCGCGCCGAACCACATCTCGGCCTGGCCGAGGGTGTTCGCGCCGTTGTCGACGAGGATCGGAATATCGGTGCCCTCGGCAAGCATCTGCCCGAGCGGGACGGCGTCCCAGCCGAGCGTCTGCGCATGGACGACGCCGTCCGCGTCGACGATCCCGAAGACCGCGACGCCGACGCCGAGGATCAGTTCGGACCGGACGCCGGAGGTCGCGACGACACTCGAAAGCCCTTCCAGGACATGCTTCACGACCATTGCGGGCTCGGGCGCGTCGATCGAGTGGTCGACCGTGGCGAGGACGTTCATGGCCAGATCGAACAGCTCGACCCGGACCCGCGTCTCACCGACCTCGGCGCCGACGACGTACCGGAACTCACGAGCGACGCGGAGCAGGACGCGCGGCCGGCCGCCCTCGGACTCGACCGATCCGGCCTCCTCGACGACGCCCTCGGCGATCAGTTCGGTGACCAGGTTGCTGACGCTGGCGGGGCTCAGCGACGTCCGTGTGCTCAGCTCCTGCCGGCTGAGCGGCCCGTCGCGGTAGATGCCGGTCAGAATGACCGACCGGTTGGACCGGCGCATGTCGCGCACCGTCGTCCGGCGTACCTCCATGAAACCAAGCCCCTAGCTGCCCCGGCCCCTCGCAGACCGCTCCCCGAAGTCCATCACGTCAGAGCGTCACCCAGGAAGAGCTGGCTTTTTCTAACTCGTGAATTAAGTCGTGATTCGTTACCGACCCGTGATTGACGAGACCTGGCTCACTCGGCTTCACTCTACGGAACCGCTTCCGAAACCGGTTCCGCAACATCACCGCAACACGTCAGCAACGCAAGCCCCCAACCGCCCGAGGGGAGTTCCACCGTGTCGATCACCATCGCCGATGTCGCGGCACGTGCCGGCGTCAGCAAGACGACCGTGTCACGCGTCCTGAACGGCAAGGGCGAACTCGATCTCCGCACCGCGGAGCGCGTCCGGGCGGTGATCGCCGAGCTCGGCTACGTGCCGAGCGCCCGCGCGGTCGGGCTGGCCCGCGGCCGGACCAGGGTCGTCGGGATGCTGGTCCCCTCGCTGACCTGGCCCTGGATGGGCGAGGTCCTGCAGGGCGCGGTCGACATCGTCGAGAGCGAGGGTTACGGACTGCTGCTCTTCACCTTCAACCGGGGTGAGGAATCCATGCACCAGTTCGCCTCGCAGGTCTCGGCGCAGTCGTTCGACGGCCTGCTGGTGATCGAGCCGGAAGGAACGCTCACCTACATCGAGCAGCTGCATGCCCGCGGTCTGCCGGTGGTCCTGATCGACGACCGGGACAAGCGTCCGCAATTCCCCTCGGTCGCCACCACGAACTACGCCGGCGGGCAGTCCGCCGCCCGGCACCTGATCGAACTCGGCCGTACCTCGCCGCTGGTGATCACCGGCGTCGAGCGGTTCGGCTGTACCCACGAACGTCTGGACGGCTTCCGCGACACCTACGCCGAGGCCGGTATCGAGCTCGACCCGAGACTCGTGTTCGAGGGCGATTTCACCCACGAGAGCGGGCGCCTCGGCGTCCAGCACGCGCTGGACCAGCGCCTCGACTTCGACGCGATCTTCGCGCACAACGACCTGTCCGCCGGCGGCGCCGTCCAGGCCGTCCGGGAGACCGGGCGGAACGTGCCGAACGACGTGTCGGTCGTCGGTTTCGACGACATCCCGTACGCCGAACACACCGAGCCGCCGCTGACCACGGTGCATCAGCCGATGCGCCAGATGGGCCAGGCCGCGGCCCGGATGTTGATGGGCTACTTCGGTGGCACTCCGTTACCGAACGAACCCCAAGTGTTGCCGACGACGCTGATCGTCCGCAGCTCAACCGCTCCCAAGTCCACCCCGAGGACCAGACCCGCCCCGAGAATTCGGTCCCACTGACGGTCTCACCGGATCGCGCCCGAAGCTCCGGCGGCGGGGCAGCTGCCCCTGCTCCGCCGCCGGCGAACACTCTCGATACCGATCCGTTAAGGCGCCCGCTCTTCCCATGAGAGCGCTTTCACGCCACCATGCACTGGCCCACACGGCTCAGGTGTGGACCATCCGCCAACACAGATTCACAGGAGGAACCGATGCGAGCACGACGGAGCGTCGCGCTGGCCCTGACGGGCTTGCTCGCGGCAGCTGCACTGGCTGCCTGTAGTAACGGGGACGGGAAGACCAACACCGGCGCGGCCGGCGGGGCGACCGTGCTGAACGTCGGCATGCCGAACGGCCCCCAGACCGAGAACCACAACCCGTTCCTCGGCTCCTCCTCGGGCGCCTCGCTCGGGTACCGGTGGATGATCTTCGAGCCGCTGGTGATGATCAACGGCATCAAGCCCACCGAGGCGGGTAAGCCGTGGCTGGCCACGGAGTGGAAGTGGGAGGCGAACTTCACCAAGCTGTCGTTCACCATCCGCGACGGCGTCAAGTGGTCCGACGGCAAGCCGATGACCGCCGAGGACGTCGCCTACACGTTCCAGCTCCGCAAGGACAACGACGGGCTGAACTCCGACGCCATCCCGTACAAGACGGTCACCCAGACCGGGAACAAGGTCGACCTGACCTTCGAGCGGTCCCAGTTCGTCAACCAGAACAAGCTGCTGACGGTCTTCGTGATCCCGAAGCACCAGTGGTCGACGCTGAAGGACCCAAGCCAGGACACGCTCAAGCAGCCGATCGGCACCGGCCCGTACAAGCTGAAGTCGTTCACCCCGCAGACCACCACGCTGGAACTGCGCGACTCGTACTGGCAGGAGCTCCCGAAGGTCAAGGAGCTGCGGTACACGTCGTACAACGACAACAACGCGCAGACCACCGCGCTGGCCAACGGCGCCTCGGAGTGGAGCTTCGTCTTCGTCCCGAACGTGAAGGCCGTCTACCAGGACAAGGACCCGAAGAACCACAAGCTGTACTTCCCGGCCAACCTGGGTATCCACGGCCTGTGGATCAACACCACCAACAAGCCGTTCGACGACCCGGCGCTGCGCCGGGCGATGGACAAGGTGATCAACCGCGACGACATCTTCATGCAGGGTGAGGCCGGCTACTTCTACCCGAAGGTCGAGTCGATCACCGGCATCCCGACCCCGGCCGGTGAGTCGTTCATCGCGCCGGAGTTCAAGGACAAGTTGCACGCGGTCGACGTCGAGGGCGCCAAGGCCGACCTCGCCGCCGCCGGGTACAAGCTCGAGGGCGACGTCCTCAAGGACAAGACCGGTAAGCCGGTCGAGATCACGCTGACCAACCCGGCCGGCTGGTCGGACTACATCACCGACCTCGAGATCATCAAGGACAACCTGTCCACGATCGGCATCAAGGCGACCGTCGACAAGGCCAACCAGGACGCGTGGTTCAAGGCCTTCGACGAGGGCACCTTCGAGGCCGGGATGCACTGGACCAACGGCGGCGCGACGCCGTACGACATCTACCAGAACATCATGGACGGCAAGATCCTGAAGCCGGTCGGCAAGGGCGGGATCAGCGGTAACTACGGGCGCTTCTCCAGCCCGGAGGCGACCCAGCTGCTCGACACCTACGCCAACGCCACCGACGACGCGACCCGGACCACGGCGCTGAACGGCCTGCAGAAGATCATGGTCGAGCAGATGCCGGTGATCCCGACGTCCGCCTCGAACGTCGGCGGTCTGTACAGCACCAAGAACTGGACCGGGTGGCCGGACGAGCAGAACTCGTACGCGCCGGGTCAGCCGACCCAGCAGAACGCCCTGGAAATCGTCCTGAAGCTGAAGCCCGCCGGCTCGCAGTGAGGCCGGGCCGGGGGGGGGGGGGGGGGGGGGGGGGGTTCGGGGGGGGGGGGGTGCCCCCCCCCTGGGAGGCTTCTTCCCCCACCTCCCCCTCTGCGTCCTTTATCCTCCCGGTCGGGGGGTGACTGTCTCCACCCCCCCCCCCCCCCCCCCCCCCCGCCACGATTCGAGGAGTCTTGTAACCATGACGGTGACCGACCCAGCGGTGGCCCCAGCGGTGGTCCCTGAGGTAGTTCTCGAGGCCGACGGCCTCACCAAGCACTTCCCGGTACGGCGCGGTATCCGGGACCTGTTGACCCGTGAACGCAAGGTCGTACACGCGGTCGACGACCTGAACCTGACGTTACGCCGCGGTCGCGTGACCGCCCTGGTCGGCGAGTCCGGCTCGGGCAAGTCCACGGTCGCCCGGCTGCTGGCCCAGCTCCACCACCGCACCGACGGCGACATCCGCCTGCACGGCGAGTCCGTGACAGTGCGCGGCGGCCGGAAGTTCCGGGCGTACTGCCGCCAGGTGCAGATGATCTTCCAGGACCCGTTCGCGTCGCTGAACCCGACGCACACCGTGCGGTACCACCTGACCCGCGCGCTGAAGATCCACGGCCGGGCCGGTAACTCCAAGGCCGAGCTCGAGACCAACCTGCGCGACCTGCTGCTGCGCGTCCAGCTGACTCCCCCGGAGCGCTACCTGGACAAGTTCCCGCACGAGCTGTCCGGCGGTCAGCGCCAGCGCGTCTCGATCGCCCGCGCCCTCGGCGCCGATCCGCAGGCCCTGCTCGCCGACGAGCCGGTCTCGATGCTCGACGTCTCGATCCGCCTCGGCGTCCTGAACCTGCTGCGGGACCTCAAGGAACGGCTGAACCTGGCCATCCTCTACATCACCCACGACATCGCCTCGGCCCGCTACTTCGCCGACGAGACGATGGTGATGTACGCCGGCCGCATGGTCGAGGGCGGCGACTCCGAGACCGTCACCCAGCACCCGGCGCACCCCTACACCCGGCTGCTGATCGAGAGCGCGCCCGACCCCGACCGGCTGGACCGCGTCGGCGACCTGCGCGCCCCGGAGGACCAGGGCAGCGGCGAGCCGCCGAGCCTGATCGCGCCGCCGACCGGCTGCCGGTTCCACCCGCGCTGCGTGCACGCGATGCCGAAGTGCTCGACCGACCTGCCGCCGCGTTTCGAGCTACCGATCGTCGAGAGCGGTCAGAGCCACTGGGCCGCTTGCTGGCTCTACGAGGAAGGAGCAGCCAAGTGAAGTTCCTTCTGCAACGCATCGCGTTCTACCTCTTCACCGCCTGGGCCGCACTGACGATCAACTTCTTCATCCCCCGGCTGATCCCCGGTGACCCGGTCACCTCGCTGATCAACCGGTACCAGGGCCAGATCAGCACCGAGGCCATCCAGTCGCTGTACGTCCTGTTCGGTCTGGACAAGGACGCCAGCCTGTGGAGTCAGTACGTCGACTACTGGGGCCAGGTCTTCCGCGGCGACCTCGGGCTGTCCTTCACCTTCTTCCCCACCCCGGTCGCGGAGGTCCTCGGGCAGAGCCTGCCGTGGACGATCGCACTGGTCGGCCTGACCACGCTGGCCAGCTTCGCGATCGGCACCGGCCTCGGCGTCCTGGCCGGCTGGCGGCGCGGCTCCTGGCTGGACGGCCTGCTGCCGGTGACGACGTTCCTGTCGTCGATCCCGTACTTCTGGCTCGGTCTGCTGGCGATCACGCTGCTGGCCGGTCCGGACAGCATCTTCCCGTCGTCCGGCGGTTACGAGCCCGGCCTGGTGCCGTCCTGGGACGGCGCGTTCATCAGCAGCGCGATCCAGCACAGCCTGCTGCCGGCGATCACGATCCTGATCTCGTCGGTCAGCGGCTGGATCCTCAGCATGCGCAACATGATGGTGACGGTCGCCTCCGAGGACTACATCACCGTCGCGCACGCCAAGGGCCTGCCCGAGAAGCGCGTGATGATGAGCTACGCCGCGCGGAACGCGCTGCTGCCGAACGTCTCCGGTTTCGCGCTGTCGCTGGGTTTCATCGTCGGCGGCACGCTGCTGGTCGAGATCGTCTTCTCCTACCCCGGCATCGGCTACAACCTGTTCCAGGCCGTCGGCTCCAAGGACTACCCGCTGATGCAGGGCGTCTTCCTGGTCATCACGCTCTCGGTCCTGGTGGCGAACCTGATCGCCGACGTCGCCTACCTGTTGCTCGATCCCCGCACCCGGAAGGAGGGCTGAGATGTCCGCACCCACCAGCACCGTCACCACGGTGAGCCCGGAAGGCCCCGCGGTCGAGGCCAAGCCGGCCAAACGCCGCCGGTTGCGGTTCGTTGCCAACGGCAAGGCCGCTACCGGCCTGATCGTGCTCGGATTCTTCTGCCTGATCGCGATCATCGGCCCGTGGATCGCGCCGTACGACCCGTCGGCGCGCAGCAGTGACCTGATCCAGCCGCCGTCGTCCGAGCACTGGTTCGGGACGACGCACCTCGGTCAGGACATCTTCAGCCAGATGCTCGTCGGCACTCGGGGCGTGATGTTCGTCGGCCTGCTGGCCGGCCTGGTCGCGACCGCGCTGTCGATCCTGATCGGCGTCAGCTCGGGCTTCCTCGGCGGCGCCGCCGACGAGGGTCTGTCCGCGCTGTCGAACGTCTTCCTGGTCATCCCGGCGTTGCCCCTCATCATCATCGTCGCCTCGACCATCCCAGGCGCGGGTGACCTGATGGTTGCCCTCGTCATCGGTTTCACGTCGTGGGCCTGGGGTGCGCGGGTGTTGCGCGCGCAGACCCTGTCACTGCGCCGGCGTGACTACGTCGAGGCCGCCCGGGCGACCGGTGAGAGCACCTGGCGGATCATCACCGCCGAGATCATGCCGAACCTGACCGCGATCATCGCCTCCAGCTTCGTCGGCACGGTGATCTTCGCGATCATGTCCGAGATCACGCTGGCCTTCATCGGGATCTCGACGATCTCGGAGTGGAACTGGGGCACGATCCTGTTCTGGGCGCAGAGCCAGCAGGCGCTCGCCCAGGGCGCGTGGTGGTGGTTCGTCCCGGCCGGTCTCGCGATCGCGATCCTCGGCACGGCGCTGTCGCTGATCAACTTCGGGATCGACGAGTTCGTCAGCCCGCGGCTGCGCAGCAGCGGTCACCACCACAAGACCAAGGACGGCCAGCCGATCCGGATGCGCGTCGGCTTCACGCCGATCCTCCCGAAGCCGGAGCAGAACGCGACGCCCGTCGTCCGGAAGAAGAAGGAGGCGGCGGTATGAAGGCCAAGGAGCCGGTCCTCGAGATCAAGGACTTCAGCGTCGACTACGGTCTCGGTGACGAGGGCGTCCAGGCGGTCCGCGACGTCACGCTGACCCTGCACCGCGGTGAGGTGCTCGGGCTCGCGGGGGAGAGCGGCAGCGGCAAGTCGACGCTCGCGTACGGCGTCACCCGGCTGCTCCCGCCGCCCGGCGTGATCAGCGGCGGCGAGGTCGTCTACCACCCGCCGGGCGGCGACCCGTACGACGTCATGAGCCTGACGAACGCCGAGCTGCGGGCGTTCCGCTGGGCCGAGACGTCGATCGTGTTCCAGGGCGCGATGAACTCGCTGAACCCGGTGCACAAGGTCTCCACTCAGATGCTCGACGTGATCAAGGCCCACGAGCCCGGCCTGTCCCCCGAGGCGCGGATCGCCCGGGCCAAGGACATGCTCAAACTCGTCGGCATCTCCGCCGACCGGATGGACGCCTACCCGCACCAGCTGTCCGGCGGTATGCGGCAGCGGGTGATGATCGGGATGGCGCTCGTCCTCGAGCCGCAGATCGTCATCATGGACGAGCCGACCACCGCGCTCGACGTCGTCATGCAGCGCCAGATCCTGGCGCAGCTGGTCGAGTTGCGCGAGCGGCTCGGCTTCTCGGTGCTGTTCATCACGCACGACCTGTCGCTGCTGGTCGAGTTCTCCGACCGGATCGCGATCATGTACGGCGGGCGGATCGTCGAGGAGGCGAAGTCCGCGGATCTCTACAAGGACTCGCTGCACCCGTACAGCGAGGGGCTGCTGAAGTCGTTCCCGGCGTTGCGCGGCCCGCGCAAGGAGCTGGCCGGGATCCCCGGCTCGCCGCCCGACCTGCGCGGGATGCCGACCGGCTGCTCGTTCCACCCGCGCTGCCCGCACGCGTTCGACCGTTGCTCCGAGGAGGTCCCGCTGCTCGGGATCCCCGCGGCCCGCAACGACCCCAGCCGGTCCGTAGCGTGCTGGCTGCCCGGCCGCGTTCCGGTCGGCTGAATCCCTCCTACTGTTGTCTGAAAGGCGAATATGAGCACCACTTCCGTCTCGGCGGCGGCTGACCTGATCGCGGGTCTGCCGGCCGACTTCCGCTGGGGCGTCGCGACCTCGGCGTACCAGATCGAGGGCGCGATCGCCGAGGACGGCCGCACGCCGTCGATCTGGGACACCTACTGCAACACCCCGGGCGCGATCGACAACGGGGACGTCGGCGACATCGCCTGCGACCACTACCACCGGATGCCCGAGGACGTCGCGCTGATCAAGAGCCTCGGCATGGACACCTACCGGTTCTCGGTGGCCTGGCCGCGGGTGCAGCCGCACGGCAAGGGCCCGGTCAACCCGGCCGGCCTGGCCTTCTACGACAAGCTGGTCGACGAGCTGCTTGCCCAGGGCATCGACCCGTGGGTGACGCTGTACCACTGGGACCTGCCGCAGGAGCTCGAGGACGCCGGCGGCTGGCCGAACCGGGACACGGCGTACCGGTTCGCCGACTATTCGATGATGGTTTTCGACGCGCTCAAGGACCGGGTGAACACCTGGACCACGCTGAACGAGCCGTGGTGCTCGGCGATGCTCGGCTACGCCTACGGCGCGCACGCGCCCGGCCGCCGCGAGTTCCCGCGCGCGATCGAGGCGGTGCACCACCTGCTGCTCGGGCACGGCCTGGCCACCACCCGGATGCGGGAGGCCTCGCCGCGCAAGCTCGACATCGGCATCACGCTGAACGTCGCCACGGCGTACCCGGCCAGTGACGCCGCGCCGGACGTCGACGCCGCCCGCCGCGCCGACGGCATGGGCCGCCGGATCTACCTCGACCCGCTCGTGCACGGCCACTACCCGGCCGACGTGATCGCCGACCTCGCCGCCGAAGGCGCCGAGCTCCCGGTCCAGGACGGCGACCTCGAGCTGATCTCCGCCCCGATCGACGTCCTCGGCGTGAACTACTACTTCAGCCAGAAGTTCAGCGGTTTCGACGAGGACGGCAACACCACCACCGCCGACGGCCTGCCGGTCAGCCGGACCATCCCGCTGAACAAGCCGCGGACGGCGATGGACTGGGAGATCGTCCCCGAGGGCTTCACCGACCTGCTGCTCAGCATCGCCAAGGACTACCCGAGCCTGCCGATGGTGATCACCGAGAACGGCGCCGCCTTCGAGGACACCCCCGACGAGAACGGCTTCGTCGCCGACGAGGGCCGCACGGCCTACTTCACCTCGCACCTGGCCGCGGTCGCCGAAGCCATCAACCAGGGCGCCGACATCCGCGGCTACCTGGCCTGGTCCCTGATGGACAACTTCGAATGGGCCTACGGCTACGTCAAGCGCTTCGGCATCGTCCGGGTCGACTACGACACCCAGGTCCGCACCCCGAAGCAGTCCGCGCTCTACCTCAAGGAGATCGCCGAGCGGCACCGCTCGAACCGCTAAGAACCGAGATACTCGTTGACCGTCGTGCGCAGGTGTCCATAGACACCATGCGCACGGCGGTCGACCGTTTTCAGAGTCGACTTCGGCAGCTTCGCGTGCAGCTCCTGGGCCCAGCGCAGCGGAATGTTGTCCCGCTCGGCTTGCACGATCAGCATCGGTACGTCGTTGCCGATCGTCAGCTCCGGCTCCGCCGTCCGCTGCGTCCAGTACGCGCACGGCAGGAACGTCGTGTGGAACAGCGGCTCACGCGCCTTCGTCCGCTGCACATCTCGCCAGTACGGCGCAGGCCCGCGCGGCCAGCCGTTGTCGTTACAGGTGAACGCCACCGACGCCGCCGCAAACCGGGACACCGCCGGCTCGATCTCGAAGTACTGCCGCAACCACCCGGCCAACTCCGCCGACGGCGTCACCGGCTTACCCTGGGCCGCGTCGAGCAACTGCCGCACGTTGCGCGCCATCAACTCCCGCTCGCTCTCGTCGCCCATCCCCAACTGCACCACCCACGGCATCGCCGCGCCGTCCAGCCGATACCCTCCCACCGCGACCGGCCTCCGCGCCGCCTGCTCGATCAACCGCGTCACGGTCGTCCGCACCTGCGTCCCCGTCCGCCCCAGCCGGTACTTGTCATCCCGCCAAGCCACCCACGCGGCCCACTCGTCGAACGCCGCCTCAGCCCGCTCCCCCGTCGCCAGATGCCGATACTCCGACCCTTCGACATCCGTCACGCTGTCGACGACCATTCGATCCACCCGCCCCGGAAACAGCTGGCTGTAGACGACCCCGAGATCAGCACCCCACGAAACCCCGTAGTACGAGATCTTCTGCTCTCCCAGCGCCGCCCGGATCACATCCAGATCCCGCGCCACATTCCGGATCCCCGCATACTCCAACCGATCGTCCCGACACCGCCCCACGAACCCGCTCGCCAACCGCCCAGCCTGCTCGAACTCGACCCGACTCCGCGACGACCGAAACACCTCCGCGATCCGCACCGGCCCACAATCCACCGGCTCACTCCTCCCCATGAACCGCGGATCGATCCCGATCACGTCGTACTCCTTCGCCACCTCCCCCAGAAGCGGCCGCAACTCCAGCGGATACCCAACCCCCGGCCCCCCAGGCCCACCCGGATTGGTCAGCAACACCCCCCGCCGCTTCCCCGGATCCGCCTTCAGCCGCGAGATCGCGACCCCAACAGTCCGCCCATCCGGCCGCAGATGATCCAACGGCACCCGAACCGTCGCACACTCCATCCCCCGCAACTCCCCACACGGCCCCCAATCGATGCCATCAGCAACAACCGGCGAAACCCCACCCGCCACCAGCCCCATCACCACCGCAAGTTTCCACATAAGGCGACGCTAGGGCTGTCCACCCGAGCAGTCGCCCCGCCCAACGCCCGTCCCGAGGTAGCGCGCGGGCTACCTGAGGGTGAGTTCGGGTTGGGCGAGGATGGCGAGGAGTTGGGCTTTGGTGACGACGCCGAAACGGCGGGTGTCGTGGTTGATGGTGCGGACCCAGATGAGGTCGCCGGTGGGGGTGGTGCGGGTTGCGCCGAGTTCCTGGTCCGGGGTGCCGCGGAGGTCGCGTGGGCCTTCGCTGAACTCGGCGGGGGCGCCGTTCGGGAGGGTGACCGGCGTACAGGTGTCGCGGGCCAGTTGTTCGGGGCAGGTCACTGGGTGCGGGCCGGGGATGATTCCGAGCTCGACCATGGTCTCCTTGCCGTTGTCGATCGAGGCCAGCGCCGACCACTCGGCGCTGAACGTTCGGTCGTCGGGGTGGGCCTCCACTTTTCCGGGCAGGACCCGGCCGACGGCGGCCGCGACGTGGTCGAGGGACGGCGCGCCGCTCGCGATCCGGAGGTTCGCCGCGAGCTCCGCCTCCGTGACCGGCGGCAGGTTCAGCTCCGGGTCGGTGACGAACGCGAACAGCTGGGCGTCGGTGATCTTCATCCCCTCGACCCGCGGCAGGCCGTCCAGCCTTGATCCGTCGACGGCGAGGTAGGCGACCTCGCCGTCCGGCTGGAGGTACCTGAGCTCGGCCACGCGGCCGGCGCGCGCGAGTGTCGCCGTACCGCCGTCCGGCAGGGTCACCTGTCTGCACTGCGGCTCCGGAGTCTTCCCGTCGAACAGCTCGCCGCAGGGGTTCTCTGTGTGCTTCTCGGTCCGGGTCAGCCGGATGTGGATGATGCCCCAGCGCCCGCGTTCGGCCGCGGGTTCGGTCCAGGCCGCCTGGTCCTGGACGCCGCGCAGGTTCTTGCTGTCCTGGATCCGGAAGCGGCCGGGAAGGAACTTCAGGTTCGCGCCACCCGGGTCGAGATGTTTGCCGATCAGTTCGCGCATGGTGGTGTCGATGCTCTTGACCTGCTGGTCGGCCGGTGGCGCATCCTCGCCGGTGGCCCGATTGACGATACCCGGGACGCCGACCGTTGCGGCGACGACGGCACCTGCGGCGATGAGCGCCGCGGCTCCGGTGACGAGGCGGTGGCGGAGTAGGCGTCGGCGGCCGGCGGCGAGGTCGTCGGCGAGGTCGCGCGGGAGCAGGTCGTCCTGCTCGGCCGCGGTGGCCAGGAGGTGTTCCTGGAGGGTCTTCTCGTCGATCATCGGGGGCCTCCTACGGCCCGGAAGTCCGGGGTCAGTAGTTCGTTCAGTCGGGCGAGGGCGCGGGAGCTCTGGCTCTTCACCGTGCCGGTCGAGCAATGCAGGTCGGTGGCGGTCTCCTCGACGGTCAAACCGACGAAGAACCGCAGTACGACGACGCGGCGTTGGCCGGGCGGCAGGGTGTTCAGCGCCGCGAGCAGGGCGCCGCGGTCCTCGAACGCGAGGCCTTCGTTAGCCACTGGGTCGAGACCGTCCAGGCCGGCGTTCTCGCGGCGCCACGGACGGCGACTCTCGTCGATCCCGGAGTTGACCAGGATTCGGCGTACGTAGGCGTCGACGTTGCCGGTGCGCTGCACGCGGTTCCAGGCGACGTACAGCTTCATCAGGGCCGTCTGGACCAGGTCCTCGGCCTTGTGCACGTCACCGCAGAGCAGATAGGCGATGCGGCGCAGCTGAGTACGCCGCTGGGCGACGTACTCGCTGAACTCCTCGTCCCGTGCCATTCGTTTCCCCTCACTCGTTCCGTCACCGATCAGTACGGAACGAGTGCGGAAAGGGTTGTCAGCCCTTCTGCGTGACTCTCGTCAGAGGCGCCGGTGTGAGGACCTTGTGGGCGCGCAGGTACGCCGTGAAGGTCTCGTGATCAGTGTCGGCGCGTACGGGGTCGGTCGCGGCCTTGAACGCCTGGTAGCCGTCGGCACCGATCACCGTGTACGCCAGCGCCGCCACCCGGTAGGTGCGCGCCGGGTCCAGCTGCGCGCCGTTGATCCGTACGTCGGCCGGTGCGATCCGATCACCGACCGGACGGCTCGCATCGAAGCTGTAGGTGACATTGGCCGACGCTGCGAGCGGTGCGAACTTCACTGTCCCGTTGGACTGCGTCTGCCACTGCTGCTCCAGTACGGCGTCCAGCTGCGCGCCTGTCAGCCCAACTGTCAGCACTGGGTTGCCATAGCCGTAGGCCTCCCAGGACTCCCCCAGCAGCACGCGTCCGTCCACGTCACCGGGTTTGCCGCTGTTCGCCATGAGCAGGTCACCGCGAAGCGCAGTACTGCCCGCGGCGGGCTTGGCCGCGACCAGACCGAGGTCGGCCTTGCCGCGGGCGGTCCAGAGGTGGACGTCGGCGGCCAGGTCGGCCATCGTGCTCTCGCCGACCGCGTTCGGCGTCCGGGTGAAGTCGCCGGTGACGGTTGCGACCGGTTCGGCGTACTTGCGGTCGCCGGCCGCGGCCCAGTAGTCGACGATGCGCTGCAGCTTCGGGTCCGGCTGGACGTCGCGCGTCACCGGGTGATTGGTGGACGTCGTCCGATCGCGCAGGACTTCGCCTGTCCGCCGGTCGAGGCGCAGGTTGATCTCACTGATCAGCCGGCCGTGGTTGGCGGCTTCGACGACCGGGCGCGGGTTGCCGTTCGGATCCGGGATGCTGCAGTTGAAGGCCGCGTGCCAGTGCCCGGTGACGATCGCGTCGATCTGCGGCGTGACCTTGCGGGCCAGGTCGATCGCGGGGCCGGTCGGGTTCACGCAGTCGTTGTACGTCGGCGAGGCGTCCGTCCCGCCGTCGTGCATGTTCAGGACGATCGCCTTCACCCCGCGCCGGGTCAGCTCGGCCGCCGCCCGGTTCGCGGACTCGAGCGGGTCGAGCGCGGTCAGCTCCGGCTGGTACGACGTCGATCCGACCGGGGTGTCCGGGACGGTCAGCCCGATGAAGCCGACCGGGTAGCTGCGGCCGTGGTCACGTACCCAGCGGATCGTGTACGGCGCCACGATCGGGCGGCCCTTCGCGTCAACGATGTTGGCCGACTGGAAGTCGAAGTCCGCGCCGCGGAACCGGCGTCCGGTGGAATCGGCGAAACAGCTGTCGACACCGGGTTTGCCGAAGCACTTGCCGCGCGCCATGTGGTCGACGAGGAAGCTCTTGGAGACGTCCAGCTCGTGGTTGCCGACGCTGGAGAACTCGATCCCGAGCGCGTTCAGCGCCTCGATCGTCGGCTCGTCGGCGTGCGCGTCGACCTCGAACGGCCAGCCGGAGAAGCTGTCGCCGTTCGCGAACAGGATCGAGTTCGGCTGCCGGAGGTTCTTCAGGTGGGTGGCCAGGTAGGCGGCGCCGCCGACCACCTGAGTGGTTCCGCCGGGGCCGGCGATGGTGCCGCCGTCCGCGGGGGACGGCGGTCGCAGGTAGCCGTGGAAGTCGGTGATCGAGAGCAGTTGGACGTCGACGGGGTCGGGGGCGGCGGCCGCAGGCGCGGGAACGAGCCCGGCGGCGGTGATTCCGAGGAGCGCTGTCACTGTTCGTAGCTGCATGGGAAAGTATCTAACCGCACAGAAAGGAACATAGAAAGAATTCGCCGTTGACATCGATCTCCCCACACCGGGCCGGATCTGGTCCAATGACTGCGTGGTGGCCGGCGGTCCCGCGAAGCTTCCGGCCATCACCCCGCCCACCACGACCTGGGGACAGGTGAGCCATGCGCGCAACCACCGCTGTCCGGACTCTCGTCACTCTCGCCCTGCTGCTCCTCCCACTCACCCCGGCCGCCGCCGCGCCGCCGGAGCCCGCGACGCCGTCGAAGGCCGCCGCGCTGGTGCCGGCCTGGAGCGCTCCGCTGAGCACGCGCGGGCGCTGGATCGTCGACGCCGACGGGAATCGTTTCCGGCTCAAGTCGGGGAACTGGCACGGCGCCAGCGGCACCTGGAACGGCTCCGGCGACCAGAGCGACAACGCCAACCACCACGCCGGGGAGAACGGCAACCGGATCCCGCTCGGCCTCGACCGGGCCCCGATGGCCTCGATCATCGACGGCTTCGCCGAGCTGGGTCTGAACAGCATCCGGCTGCCGTTCTCGAACGAGATGGTGCACGACACCCGCCCGGTCACGGACGGCGCGGTCGCGGCGAACCCGGGCCTGCGCGGCAAGACGCCGCTCCAGGTGTACGACGTCGTCGTCCAGCAGCTCACCGCCGCCGGCTTCGCGGTGATCCTGAACAACCACACCAACACGACCCGCTGGTGTTGCGGTGTCGACGGCAACGAACGCTGGAACACCAGCCAGTCGGCCGCGGCCTGGGAGAGCGACTGGCTGCTGATGGCCAACCGCTACAAGACCAATCCGCGCGTCGTCGGCGCCGACCTCTACAACGAAGTCCGCCGGAACATCCTGGACGACCCGAACTGGGGCTGGGGCAACGACCACGACTGGTTCGCGGCCACCCAGCGGCTCGGCGACCGGATCCTGACCGAGGCGAACCCGAACCTGCTGATCGTTGTCGAAGGCATCAACTGGACGGGCATCCCGGTCGACGGTTTCCCGCACGACCGGCCGACGCTCACCCCGGCCCGGACGCTCTCGCACACGCTCGTCGCCTCCAACAAACTCGTGTACGCCGCGCACTTCTACGGCTACACCGGCCCGCGGCACAGCGGTGCGACCGGGACGGGCGAGACGACCGATCCGCGGTACCAGGATCTGTCGCCGGAGGAGCTGATCAGCGAGGTGAACCGGCAGGCGCTCTTCGTCAGCGGCGAGGAGGGTCACTTCACCGCGCCGGTCTGGATCAGCGAGTTCGGCGTCGGCGGTCGCGAGGAGACCGGCGCCAAACCGCGCGCCTGGTTCGAGCGCTTCGTCGACCATCTGATCCGCAGCGACGCCGACTTCGCCTACTGGCCGCTGGTCGGCTGGCACAACAACCGCACCGGCAACGGCTGGGCCCTCCTGCACTGGGATTCCGCTGGCCAGCGAATGGGCCTGTACGACGGTGACGACTGGCGCGCCGCCGCGTGGAACCGGCTGATCACCGCGCCGTCCCGAACCGGCGCCGTGCCGACGTCCACCGGCTGGAAGATGCTCAGCCCCGACCACGGCGACTTCGTCCAATCCCTGCGGATGCGCTCCGCCGGCGACTGGGACAACGGCGCCCGGAAGGCCGCCTGTCCCGACGGCCTCCGCCTGATCGGCCTCTCCCACACCGGCAACCGCGGCCTCTGCACCTCCGGCGGCCCAGTTGCTGCCAGCAACTACCAGGTCGTCAAGGACGAACGGCACGTCTCCCCCGACTGGGCCTCCGGCTACACCAAGTTCCAATGCCCGCCCGGCCACTTCGCCACCGGCTACGCCGTCCGCGGCGCCCGCGTCTCGTCCCTCCTCTGCACCGCCACCTCCCAATCCCTGTCCACCACCGGCCGCACCCTCTGGTTCGACCGCTCCGACAACCGCGGCTCCGCCCCCGGCGGCGACTTCGCCTCCGGCCACTACAAAGGCCAATGCGCCGCCAACGAGTACATCGCGGGCCTCGCCTTCACCACCCGCGTAGGCGCCACCGGCACCCCCGACGCCCTCTACTGCCGCACCATCGCCTGACCGCCACCACCCTCCAACCCCATCCAGCCGCAGCCGCCACGCCAAGTCCGAGCGTGGCGGCCGGATACCACCCAGGGTTGGTGGGTGGCAGCGGTCCCGAGCCCTTGGAGCCCGACATGATTCCCAAGCCCTTCGAGGTCGGCGCCGGCGAGGGCACCGCGGCAGTTGAGCTTGATGCCGTGAGTGTGACGATCGACGGGAATGGGCTGGACGGCGCGCCGGTCGCCGCGGGGGTGCGGGCGGACGGCGCGGTCGTGGACGAGCGGTACGGGCTGGAGATCACGGCGGACGGCAGCCGGGTGTGGGGGTCGTCGGACGAAGCCGTCTTCCGGGGGCTGACGACGTTGCGGCAGCTCGTCGCGATTCATGGGGACGCCGTGCCGTGTCAGCGGATCGTCGACGGGCCGCGGTTCGCGTGGCGCGGGTTGTCGTTCGACGTCGTCCGGACGTTCCACCCGCCGGAGACCGTGCGGCGGGTGATCGACATGTGCGCGCTCTACAAACTCAACGTGCTGCACCTGCATCTCACCGACGATCAGGGATGGCGGTTCGAGGTGCCGTCGCGCCCGGAGCTGGTGAAGTTCGGCGCGACCGGGGCGGTCGGCGACCGCCCCGGCGGCTACTACACCCAGGCGGACGTCGCGGAGCTGGTCGAGTACGCCGCCGAGCGGTTCGTGACGCTCGTCCCCGAGGTCGACATGCCCGGTCACACCCAGGCCGTCTTCCGCAGCATCCCCGAGCTGGCGCCGGCCGAGATCCGGACCATCGACCTGGGCAACGACACCCGCATCGAGCTCGGCACCCTCGACCCGGATCGCGCCGCGACCTGGGCGTTCGTCGACGACGTCCTGGACGCCGTGATCGCACAGTTCCCGCAGAGCGCCTACGTGCACCTCGGGGGTGACGAGGCCTGGGGTATGCCGGACGACGCCCACGCGGCCTTCGTCGAAAGAGCTGCCGCCGCCGTCCGGGCCCGCGGCAAGCGCGTGGTCGGCTGGCAGGAGATCGCCCGCGCCGACCTCGACCCGACCGACGTCGTCCAGTACTGGATCGAGACCACCGAGCTCCTCGCCTCAACCAGCAGCGCCGAGGTCCCCGCGGAGCTCCTTCCGATCCTCGTTGAGCATCTGGAGAAGGCCCGTCAAGACCTCCCCAAGGCCCACGCCCAAGGAACCCGAGTCCTCGTCTCCGCCCACAAATGGCTCTACTTCGACCGCCCCCACGGCGACGCGTCGACCGACCCCGCCCAGGAGGAACGACGCCAACACGTCGGCCTCCCCCACTACCCGCCGACCACTATCCAGGCCGGCTACGACTGGGACCCGCTCGACGCGACCCCAGGCGCCGACTCCGACGACCAACTCGCCGGCGTCGAAGCCGCGATCTGGTGCGAGACGATCACCGACCGATCCGACCTCGAGTTCATGCTGCTCCCCCGCCTCCCCGCGGCCGCCGAGAAGGCCTGGTCCCACACCCGCGACACCTGGCCGGAGTACGCCGTCCGCCTCGCCCGGCACTCGACCATCTGGCGCGACCACGGTTGGACCTACTTCAAGTCCGCGGCGATCGACTGGAAGTAGGCCCAGGGGATCAGGCGGGTTCGATCGACAGGTCGGTGACCAGGTCGTCCTGCGTCGCGAACCTGAACGCGAAGGTCAACGGGCTCCCCGGGAACTGCCCCGCACCCGAAGCGAGCAGCCGGTCGTTCTCGAACGAGATCGGCGTGATCACGATCTCGGGCTCGATCAGGTGCGCTTGGATCCACGCGCGAATCTCGGCTCCGCTGCCGTAGGTGTTCCCGTCGTCGAGGACGGCGGCGCTGTCGCCGAAGACCGCGAACAGCGCTTCCGGGTCGTGGGCGTTGGTGGCTGCGACGAAGTTCTCGACGGCCTTCGGGAGGGTGGCGGCGCTCCCGCCGGCGTCGAAGTCCGCACTCCGCGAGAGCTTCTCGTTCTCGCGCAGCTCGGTGAGTGCGTTCTCGTGCATGGCGACCACGGCGTCGTAACCAGAATTGCCGAGGACGAGCCGCTGCGGCGGAACGGGTGCGTTCAGCGCGCTGATCACGGCCTGCACACCGCGCACGGGATCGCCGTCCTGCTTGCCGTTCTGGCCCACGAACGCAGCCTTGACACTCTCGACCAGCGGCAGGTAGGCGTCGACGGTTTCGTCGACCGGCTCACTCCGGAAGCCGGCGTAGGCCTTGGTACGGAACGCTCCCGGCTCCACGACGAGGACCCGCACGCCGAACGGCTCGACCTCGTGGCGCAAGGTCTCCGACAGCCCTTCGAGAGCGAACTTCGCCGCCGCGTAGTAGCCGAAGCCCGGGGCGCCGACGAGGCCCGCCACCGACGACATGTTCACGATCCAGCCGTTGCCCCGCGCCCGCATCCCCGGCAGCACCGCCCGGACCACCTCGACCACCCCGAACAGGTTCAGGTCGAGGGTGCGGCGGATCGTCTCGTCCCGAGCACCCTCGACCGAACCGAACCAGCCGCGGCCCGCGTTGTTGACGAGGACGTCGATCCCACCGAACCGCTCCTCCGCCGTCCGGACCGCCGCTCGCACCTGATCCACATCGGTCACGTCGAGCTCGAGGACCAAGGCCCGGTCGCCGTAACGAGCGGCCCAGTCCTGCAGTTCGGCCGGCCGCCGCGCGGTCACCACCACCTGATCGCCCTGGTCCAGCGCGGCCTCGGCGTAGGTCAGGCCGAATCCGCCCGGCGTTCCACCCGTGATGAACCAAGTCTTCATGGACTACTCCTCTGCGCTATAGGAACTCATGTATCGCTATAGCGAGCAATATAGCGATACATGAGTTAATATAGCAACATGCAGAACGCACGGGATCGACTGCTCCTCGCCGCAGCGGAGTTGCTGCAGAGCACCGGAACGGTGTCCACCAGGGCGGTGTGCGAACGAGCCGGCGTGCAGGCGCCGACGCTGTACCACCATTTCGGCAGCAAGCAGGGCCTGATCGACGCGGTGGCGAACCACGGCTTCACCCAGTACACGGCCGTCGAGAGCTCGGGCGACCCGCTCGGCGACCTGCGCGAGGGGTGGGACAAACATGTCCGGTTCGGGCTGGAGCACCCGTCGTTCTACGCCCTGCTCTACGGCCGGGCCGAGCCGGGAAAGCCCTGTGCCGTCACCGCTCCGGCCCACGCCGCGTTACGCGAGCGGTTCAGCGAAGCGGCGACGAAGGGGCTGCTGAAGGTGCCCGCGGAAGCCGCTGCCCAGCAGCTCTTCGCCGCGAACATCGGCGTCACACTGATGTTGATCACCCAACCCGTCCCGGACTTCGAGCTGTCCGAACGCGTCCGTGAGGCCGCGCTCGCCGGCGCTCTGAACTCCACCGCGCAAGACGCCCCGGCGACCCGTGCAAGTGCCGCGCTGACCCTAAGCGCGATGCTCAGCGACGACCCGGGCGACCTCACCTCGGGAGAACACGCATTGCTGGCCGAACTACTCGATCGTCTCGCTCGCTGATGGTGATACCGGTCCATGACGACAAAGGGGCGGACCAAGACGGTCCGCCCCTTCACCTCGGGTAGGTCAGCAGGTGGCGGTCGGAGCCGCCCAGTCGGCGCGGTCGTTGTAGCCGCCGTCGCCGGCGTCGCCGACGACCAGGTCGAGGACGCGGACGCCGGTCAGGTCGACGTCGAACGCCTTCGGGGTGAAGCGGTCGACGGTCCCGCTGTCGAACAGGACCTTGCCGTCGCCGACGACCTGGAAGGTCGAGGTGCCGCCGTCCGGGCCGACGTTGTTGACGACGTCGTCGATCCCGACGGTCCCGGCGAGGCGGGTGCAGGACTTGCCGAGGTAGTAGCGGACGAGGGACGGCGAGGCGACGCCGATACCGGTCTCGTACGTCGTACCGGTCAGCTTGATCGGGTTGCCGCCGCCGACGCTCTCGTCGATGGCCGGCGTCATCCAGCCGCTGGTCGCGGTGATCCACTTGTGGTGCGAGAGCGGGACGGTCCCGTCCGGCGGGGCCGGGGCGACGACGACCGGCGCGAGGACGGTCGTCTGCTTCTGGACGCCGTACCCGATCGCGTCGTACGCCGTCGTCGCGGTCAGGCTCGCGTTACCGGGAGCCGCGCCCGCGGGCAGCTGGACCCTGAAGGCGAAGGTCGCCTGCTTGCCGCCGGCAAGGAGAATCGGAGCCTTCGTCAACGGCTTGACCCGCCATTCGTTGCCACCCGCAATGGTCACGGCCGGCTTCAGGACCGGCAGCAGCCCGTCGTTGCGGACGGTCACCTGGACGGTCAGCTCGTCGCCACCAGCAACGACTGGCGCGGAGCCCTCAGGCTGAGCATCCGTGCCGACCTTGGTCACCTGCGGGATGCCAGCGGTGACGTGCGGGACGCCGGGCACGCCACGCGCCGGCTCGACGCGGATGAGCGCTGTACCGTGCGCCGGAACCGCCGCGCTGATCGTGCCCGCGCTCTCGGTGACCTTGTTGGTCCAAGCGTTCTTCAGCGTGAACCGAGCACCATGCAGCCCAACCGCCTTCGCGGTCGTCGTGATCGTCTTGGCGCTGTCACCACGGTTCAGCAGGACGACGGCGCGCCCGCCGTCCGCGAGCCGCTTCACCCAGGTCTCGGTCGTACCGGCCGGGCCGACGCGAACGGCCTGGACGGCGGCCTTGTCCTGGTTGATCGCCAGGACGTCGGGGTCGGTCAGCATCGAGATCGTGGTCGCGCTGAGCTTACGCACGTCGCTGCCGATCACCAGCGGCGCCGCGGCCGCGGCCCACAGCGTCAGCTGGGTCTTGAACTCCTCGTCCGACATACCGAGCTCGGGAGCGAGGTAGTCCGGGTCGGAGAACGCGCCCGGCTTCACGACCTCCGGGTGCCGCGCGTTGGCGTCGTAGTTACGCAGGACGTCCTTGAACTTGATGTCGCCCATGAAGCCGACATCGGTGTAGGTCCGCCACGACTGCGCGATCCCCGGCGCGTACGACCAGGAGTTGATCGACTGCTGCGACTCGGGGTAGTTGCCCCAGTCCGGTGACGTGACCGGGTTGCAGAGGTTGAAGATCATCGGCCGCTTGCTCGCGTTGTTGCGCAGCGCCTGGGCGAACTCGGTGAACACGGTCTTCGGGTCCAGGTCGGCGGCGATCCCGCACAGGTAGTCGACCTTGACCGCGTCGAAACCCCAGGCCGCGAACTGGTCGGCGTCGCGCTGGTAGTAGCCGCCGGAGCCGAGGCCGCACTTCCCCGGGATGTACGGGCCGGCGTCGGTGTAGATCCCCGCCTTCAAGCCCTTGCCGTGGATGTAGTCGACCAGCGGCTTCAGGCCGTTCGGGAACTTGGCCGGGTTCGGCACCAGGTCACCCGCGGCGCTCCGCGACTGGTCGGCCTGCCAGCCGCCGTCCAGCCAGACGATGTCGTAGCCGGCCTTGGCCAGCCCGCGGCTGACCAGCGAGTCGGCGACCGACTTGATCGACTCCTCGGTGAAGTCGCCGCCGAGGCCGTAGTAGGTGTTCCAGCCCTGGTAGGGCGTCGGGCTGAGGACCGGAGCTGTGGCCTGAGCCGCCACAGCTGCGGTCGTCGCGGTGGCCGTGAACGCGCCGGCCAGCAGCGCCGCCGCGATCACCCCACCCACAACCCGCCGAACCCCACCACCAGTTGGTTTTCTCATTTGCCTTGTTCTCTTTTCTTCCGTTGAGCGGAACGGCGGTCAGTCGAGTGTTTCGACGACCAGGCAATGCGAGTCGGCGGAGTCGAACTCGACCCCGACCTGCAGCAGATAGCTGCCCGGGAGGGTCTCGGACCCCACCCGGTAGTTCTTCGCCGGGTCCAGCCCGGCCAGCGGCATCCGTCGAACCCGGCGCGGCAGCGTTCCACGCACGTTGCCGTCACCGGTCTCCCAGCGGAACACCACGGACCGCCGGTCGCCGACGTACTGGACGCCGTCCGGCAAGCCGTAAACCTTGCCGTCGACAACCAGGTCGCGGATGTCCTTGTACTGCTCGATGTGCCGAGCAGCGGCCTTCAGCTGGTCATCGCTCCAACGCGACAGGTCCGCGCCGATCCCGAGGACGCCGGCCATCGCGACATGGAAGCGGAAGTCGAGCGAACGCTCCCGGCCGTCGTGGGTGCCCTCGGCATCCGTCACCCAGGAGCTCATCAGATGCGGCGCGAAGCCGGTCCGGAAGCCCTGCTGGATACGCAGCCGATCGAGCGGCGCCGTGTTGTCACTCGGCCAGAGCGTGTCGACGCGTTGCGCCATCCCCAGGTCGACCCGGGCGCCACCTCCGGCGCAGCCCTCGACGACGACGTCCGGATGCTCGGCGCGGAGCCGATCGAGGACGCCGTACAGGTTGGTCACGACTCGGCCGTCGAGATCGCGGCGCTGGTCACCGGCGTCCAGGCGCGGCCGGTTCGCGTCCCACTTGAGGTAACTGATGTCGTACGTCGACAGCAGCCGATCCAGGGTCGACCAGACGAACTCGGCCACGTCGTCGCGACTCAGATCGAGGAGGAGCTGGTTGCGGACCAGGATCGGCTCGCGGCCCGGCGTCCGCAGAATCCACTCCGGATGCTCGGCCGCCAGCTTCGACCGCGGGTTGACCGACTCGGGCTCCACCCACAGCCCGAAGTCCAGCCCGAGCTCCTTCAGCTGCCCGATGAACCCGTCGAGGCCGTTCGGAAACTTCGCCGGGTCGACGTCCCAGTCGCCGAGCCCGCCCGCGTCGTCCACGCGCCCCGTGAACCAGCCGTCGTCGACCACGAAGGTCTCGACGCCGATCCCGGCGGCCCGCTTCGCCAGCTCCAGCTGGTGCTCGGCCCGGATGTCGAACTCGGTCGCGAACCACGAGTTGTACAGCACCTTCGGCGTCCGCCGCCGCGATCGCGCTCGTTCGTACTCGTGGAACACGCGCGCCAGCCCGTCGGCGCCCTCCGCGCTGAAGGCGCCCACCGCCTTGGGCGACGTCCAGGTGTCTCCCGGCAGCAACTGCAGCCCCTGACTGGACGAGACCCGGCCAGCCTGAATCCGCACGGTCCCCGTGGTGTCCGCGTCTGCGGTCAGCTCCCACGAGCCGCTCCAAGCCAGCTGCACGCCGTACCCGCCGACAGCCAGGAACGGCGAGTAGGAATGCCCGGTGATCCCCTGCGCACTGTTGACGGTGAACCGTCCCCGGTCGAGCGTGATCTCGGACTGCTGGAACTCGCTGTTCCACTCACCCCACAAGTACTTGATCGTGTTGCCACTGGGCACGGTGAACCCGGCCGAGTCATGCCGATGCAGTACCAGCGCGTCTCTCCCGTCGTTGCCGACAGCAACCCACCGCTCCACCGCGTCACCCTCGATGCGGTAGTGCAGCGAGAGCCGCACACCCCGCACGGCGTCGGCGAACACCAACTCCAAACCATCTTCTTCAACTGCTTGTACGAAGAGCGGGCGGAGCTCGTCGGACCCGTCCGGGCCGCTCACGACCAGGTCTACCGGGGCCGCGTAGCGGACGCCGCGGACGGCGTACTCGAGGGGTTCTACATCGGCGCGCGGGAGGAAGTGTTCGGTGCCGACCGGAGCGACCGTGGACGGGCCTTCGGCAACGGCATGTGGGCCCCAGGCAACGAGTTGGGCCCACTGGCCGTGGTCGGGGACGCCGACCACGTACGAGGTGGTTGCACCGCGCAACGTCCAGGTCTTCACTTGACCGCTCCGATCGCCAATCCGCCGACGAAGTGCTTCTGGAACCGCAGGAACACCGCCACCGTCGGGACCGCGGCGATCACGGTGCCGGCGGCGATCACGTTCCACGATGACACGAACAGACCCTGCAGACCGAGCAGCGCGGGTGTCACCGGCATCTTCTCGCCGGAGCGGATGACGGTGATCGACCAGAGCAGGTCGTTGAAGATCCAGGTGAACGACAGCGCGCCGAGCGCCGCCATCGCCGGCCGGGTCAGCGGCAGGATCACACTCGCGTAGATCTTCCCCGGACCGGCGCCGTCGATCGTCGCGGCCTCCTGGATCTCCTTGGGCAGATCCCGCATGAAGCCGTGCAGGACGAACGTGTAGAACCCGAGCCCGAACCCGACATGGACCGCGATCAGCGCGATCAGCGTGTCGTAGTAGCCGATCAGCTCGACGAACCGCGAGATCGGGATCAGCAGGATCTGCGGCGGCAGCAGGTTGCCCATCAACATCAGCAGCAGCACCGTGCGCCGGAACGGGATGTTGTACCGCGCCAGCCCGTACGCTGCGATCGACGCCAATCCCAGGCTCAGCAGCACCGCCGGGATCGTCACCAGCAAGCTGTTGATCAGCGCCCGGAACTCGTCGGCGTCCTGCCACGCCTGGACGTACGTCGAGAACGTGAACGAATGCGGTAACGAGCCCAGACCGTTCGCGGCGACGTCGTCGAAACTGCGGAACGAGATCACGATCACCCAGAGGATCGGCGCGATCCACAGGAACGAGATCAGCCCCATCGACAGGTGGTAGCCGGTCGTCTTCAGCCGGTTCACGTTTCCTCCCGGAAGGCGCGGATCAGGTAGCCGAGGATGACGGCCAGGGCGAGCAGGAAGATCACCACGGCGAGCGCGGAGGCGTAGCCGAGCTGGGTGGACTGGAACGCGGTCGAGTACATGTAGGTGCTGAGCAGCTCACTGGAGTGGTACGGGCCGCCCTTGGTCATCGACCAGACGATGTCGAAGGATCTGAGCGAGTCGATCACGATCACCGACAGGACGACGGAGTTCACGCCCTTGAGCTGCGGGATCGTCACGTACAGCGTGCGCTGCCAGGCGTTCGCGCCGTCGACGCGGGCGGCCTCGTAGAGGGCCGGGTCGACCGCCTTCAGGCCGGCCAGGTACAGCACCATCACGTACCCGATCTGCCGCCACAGGGCCGGCACGATCACGGCGTACAAGGCGGTGTCGGGGTCGGCGAGCCAGGGCCGGATCAGCTCACCCAGCCCGATCGTCCGCAGAATCGAGTCGACCAGGCCGTCCGGCTGGTAGAACACGCGCCAGATCAGCGCCGTCACCACCAGCGAGAACACCACCGGCGTGAACAACGCGGCCCGGTAGATCCCGACCCCGCGCCGCTCGCGCTGCAACAGCAACGCCATCCCGAACCCGCCGAGCACACTCAGCCCGCCGAACAACACCAGCCAGATCGCCGTGTTCTTCAGCGCCGTCCCGAAGATCGGGTCCGACAGCATGTCCCGAAAGTTGCCCAACCCCACGAACGTAGGCGCCGACAACCCGTCCCACTTCGTCAAAGCCAGCCAGAACCCCTGCAAAGCAGGCCAGAACACCCACACCGCCTCGACCACGAACGGCACGAACACGAACACCAAAATCAGCGGCGAGACCCGATGGAGCTTCGAACGCTTGGGACGAGGTGAGGCGCCCCCGGCGCCGCCTCGCCGAGCCGGAGCCGCCGGCTCCACAACAGTCGAAGTCACACGACCACCTCCTCACCGGCTACCCCAGCCCACGGAGCGGGGCGCCTTGCTCCCCCTCCGTCTTTCCCTTCCCGCGTGTTCCGCCGCAGGCGGGGCGCGCGGGCGACGGCTGCGTCGAACCTGCTCACGCCTTGAAGACCTTTTCGGCGGCGGCTTGCCAGGTCTTGAGGATGTCGTCGATCTGGTCGGGCTGGTCGAGGAACTTGGTGAGCGCGGCGTCGGCGGTGGGCTGGAGGGCGTCGGAGGAGTCGCGGTTGAAGAACTGGGTGAGCTCGGCGGCGCTCTCGATCATCGCCTTGCCCTTCTGCACCAGCGGGGTGTCCGCGGACTTGCCGTCCGGGTTCGCGGGGATCGCCGTCCCGGACGAGCTCTGGACGTAGATCTCCTGCGCCTCGGCGGTCGCCAGCCAGGTCATGAACTTCTTCACGCCCTCGGGGTCCTTGGCCTTCTTCGACGCGAAGTACCCGTCGGTCGGCGCCTCCTCGGCGACCGGGACGGCCGGGTCGATGATCGGGAACTGGAAGAAGTCGATGTCGTCCAGCGCGTCCTTCGGCGCGGAGTCGGCGAAGAAGGTGCCGATCAGGAACATCCCGGTCTTCCCGCCGAGCAAGGCGGACGTCGCCTCCTGGAACGGGAACGACTTCCCCTTCGGGTCGAAGTACGGCAGTACCTCCTGCCACTTCGTGAAGACCGCCTTCACCTTCGGGTCGTCGAACCGCCCGCGCCCGGCCAGCAGGTCGCGGTGGAACGGCGCGCCGTTGATCCGGATGTTCAGGTAGTCGAACCAGGCCGAGGCCACCCACGGGGTATCGCCGAGACCGATCCCGATCGGCGGGACGCCCTTGCTCTGGATGGTCTTGCAGACCGCGAGGAACTCGTCCCAGGTCTTCGGCGGCGTGACGCCCCACTTCTCGAAGTTCGACTTGCGGTAGAACATGCCCCACCAGTAGTAGCTGGTCGGCACGAAGATCTTCTGCCCGGCGGTGCTCGTCGACAGCGTCTGCATCGCCTTCGAGTAGTTGCCCATCCCCTCCCACACGCTCGACACGTCGAGCAGCAGGTCCTTCTTCGCGTACGAGTCGGCGACCGATCCGGCGTACCAGGTGTAGACGTCCGGCGGGTTGGCCGACGTCAGGTACGTCGGGAGCTGCGTCCGGTAGATCTCCGACGCGACGGTGTTGAGCTTGACCTGTGCGCCACCGGTCTTGTTGTACGCGGCAACGAGCTTCTCCATCGCGCCCTTGGCCTGCTCGGCCGACAGGTTGGACTGCAGCGAGAGCTCACCGGTTGCCGCGCCGCCCCCGCTCCCCGGACTCGACGTCGAGGTCGCGCATCCGGGCACCAGGGCAGCCGCCCCGAGCACCCCGAGCCCCTTGAGGAAAGTACGCCGATCCGCTGCCAGACCCGTCATGCCTGAACTCCTGAGATCTGCTCGACCAGCGTGCCAGTCGAGTGAGTGGTGTGTTGCCGACGATCTTGCGGCGAGCGATCCCGAGTGTCAATATTAATTCGTAAATTACGAGCAAATAGCTTGACGTGATCAGCCGATCACGATCAACTGATCCGGCGCTCGCCGCAGGTTGGTCAATCGTTGTAAGGGCCCTGCCCACGTGCTTGGGTAGGAGAGACGTCGAAGGAGGCACGCGTGCGGCTGGCTGGGCGGGTGATCGTGGTGACCGGTGCCGCGTCGGGGATCGGCGCAGCCTGCGCCGAGCGCGCCCTGACCGAGGGCGCCGCGGTGGTGCAGGTCGACATCCAGCCGTCCCGCGAGGTGCCGGGCAGAGCGCTCAGCATCGTCGGCGACGTCACGTCCCCGGACACCTGGGCGGAGGTGGTGTCCCGCGGCCGCGACGAGCTCGGCCCGATCGACGGCTTCGTCAGCAACGCCTACGTCTCCGACGTCCGGCCGGCACACGAGCTGACCCCGCAGTCCTGGCAGCGGCAGCTCGACGTGAACCTCAGCGCCGCGTTCCTCGGCTTCCGCGCGCTGCACGAGGATCTGGCCGCCCGGCAGGGTTCCGTCGTCCTGGTGTCGTCGGTGCACGCGCTGGCCGGCATCCCCGGGCACGCGGCGTACTCGGCGAGCAAGGGCGCGCTGGTCGCGCTCGCCCGCGAGCTGGGCGTCGAGTACGGCGGCTCGATCCGGGTGAACTCGGTGCTGCCCGGCCCGATCAAGACCCAGGCGTGGGACCGGTACGGCCCGGAGGACCTGGCGCGGAGCGCGAAGGCGACGGCCGCCGGCCGGCTCGGGCAGCCGGACGAAGTGGCGCAGGCAGTGGCATTCCTGCTGTCGGCGGAGGCGTCGTACGTCACCGCCGCCAGCCTGGTGGTCGACGGCGGTTGGTCCGCGGTCAAGGACTCGGCATGAGGGAGAGCAGTGTGGCGGGGATTCAAAGGGGCCTGCACGGACAGATCGTGGAGGTGATGGCGCAGCGCATTCTCTCCGGGCAGATCGCGGAGGGCGCGACCATCAACGTGCCTGATCTGCAGGCCGACCTCGGGGTCAGTCTGACCGCGGTCCGGGAGGCGCTCAAGGTGCTGACCGCCAAGGGGCTGGTCGACGCGCGGCAGAAGCGCGGCACGTTCGTCCGCCCGCGGACGGACTGGAACCTCCTCGACCCGGACATGATCCGCTGGCACTTCAGCGACTCCGACGTCCGGCCCGAGCTGCTCGAGGAGCTGCACGAGGTGCGCGGCATCGTCGAGCCGGCCGCGGCCCGGCTGGCCGCGCTCCGCGCCGAGGAGTCGCACCTGGAGGCGCTGGACGTCGCGATGGCCGCGATGGAGTCGGCGTCCGACGACCATGCCGCGGTGGCCGCCGATCTCGCCTTCCACCGCGCGTTGCTGGCGGCAACGGGTAACGAGCTGCTGACCAAGATGGAAGTGATCATGGAGACCGGCCTGGCCGATCGCGATCGCCTGGTACACAAGGTGAAACCGTCCGACGACCCGGTGCCGAGCCATCGCCGCGTCCTGGACGCGATCCGCGCGCACGACCCGGTCGCCGCCGAGCAGGCGATGCGCGAGCTGCTGGCCAAGGCCGCCGAGGACCTCACCGAGGTGCGCGGCACGCGGCGCGGGCGGCGCGGATGAAGATCGAACGGATCGAGACGTTCCTGGTCCCGCCGCGCTGGCTGTTCTGCCGGATCGAGACCAGCGACGGCGTCGTCGGCTGGGGCGAGCCGGTGGTCGAGGGGCGCGCCGAGGTGGTGCGGACGGCGATCGACGTCCTGTCGGAGTACCTGATCGGGCAGGACCCGCTGCAGATCGAACGGCACTGGCAGACCCTCACCAAGGGCGGCTTCTACCGCGGCGGGCCCGTTCTGAGCAGCGCGGTCGCCGGGCTGGACCACGCGCTCTGGGACATCGCGGGCAAGGTGTACGGCGCTCCGGTGTCGGCGCTGCTCGGCGGCCGGGTCCGGGATCGGGCCCGCGTGTACGCGTGGGTCGGCGGTGACGAGCCGGCGGCCGTGGCCGACCAGGTCGCCGAGCAGGTCGCGGCCGGGATGACCGCGGTGAAGATGAACGGCAGCGGCCGGATCTCGCCGTCCCCATCGGTTGCCGAGATCAACGACATCGTCGCGCGGCTGAGCGCGGCGCGCTCCGCGCTCGGCGATACCCGGGACGTCGCCATCGACCTGCACGGCCGGGTCGGCGTCGCCGGCGCGCGGCGGATCCTGCATGCGGTCGAGGATCTCGCGCCGATGTTCGTCGAGGAGCCGGTGCTGCCCGAGCACATGCTGCATCTCGCGGACGTCGTCCGCAGTTCCACGGTCCCGGTCGCGCTTGGGGAACGCCTGTACCACCGCGCCGACTTCGCCGGCCCGCTGAACGCCGGGATCGCCGTCGTCCAGCCGGATGTCTCGCACGCCGGAGGGATCTCCGAGCTGCGACGGATCGCCGCGCTGGCCGACACCCACGGCGCCATGCTCGCGCCGCACTGCCCACTCGGCCCGATCTCGCTGGCCGCCAGCCTGCAGGTCTCCTTCGCCACCCCCAACTTCCTCATCCAGGAGCAGAGCCGGGGCATTCACTACAACGTCGCCAACGACCTCACCTCGTACGTCGTCGATCCCACCCCCTTCACCTGGGTGAACGGGCACGCGGAGTACAACCCGCTGCCCGGTCTGGGCATTACCGTCGACGAGACCGCCGTCCGCGAGGCCGACAAACTCGGCCACACCTGGCGAAACCCGGTCTGGACCCAACCGGACGGCACCTTCGCCGAATGGTGACGATCGACGCACTGGACGGCGGCCGGTGGACCTCACTCCACCTGGCCGGCCGGGAGTGGCTCTGGGCCGACCCCGGCCTCATCGACGGCCCCCGCGCCGGCCACACCGTCTTCACCGACGCCGGCGGCCTCGACGAGTGCTTTCCCACCGTCCGCGGCACCCCCGACCACGGCGCCCTCTGGAACCAGCCCTGGTCGGATGCGGTCACCTATCAGGAAGCTCAGCTGACCCGCACGTTCACCACGACTGCGGACACAGTTGCCGTCGACTACCACCTGACCGCGTCACCCGGCTACCGCTTCATCTGGGCCGCCCATGCCTTGCTGGACTGCGAGGTCGGCGCAACCATCTCCGTTGCCGACGGCACCCAATGCCGCCTCTACCCCGAAGCCGCTCCGCTCCTGCCCGACCCGTGGCCGTCGGGTGCCCCGTGGGTGACCCGGGCCTGGCCGCGGCCGGGCGGGATTGATCTTGGGACCTATGGGCCGTCCGACGGGACGGCGGTTGGCGCCGTGCTCGTCGACTGCGCTTCGTCGACCGTGCGTGATCGCGGGGCTGAACTGACGTTGAGCTTGAGTTGCCCGGGGCAACCGGTCTCGACCGCGCTCTGGCGGAATCTGGGCGGTTTTCCGGCCGGGGCGCCGTACCGGAGCTTGGGGGTCGAGCCGATGCTGGGGAGGGTGTTCGACCTGGCGGAGGCCGGGCCGGGTGACGCCGCCGTCGTCCCGGCGAGTGGTGACCTGGCCTGGCGGCTGACGCTCACCGCCAGGCCGGTCTGATGTCAGCCGAGCGGGAGGTCCAGGACGACGTTCGGCACGGTGGTGCTGTTGGTCGTCCGGATACTGCCGATCTCGGCCGCGGTCAACGCCCGCTTGTAGAGCCGGACCTCGTCGAACGCGCCGTCGAAGTGGTGTACGCCGTCGATCCGCTGCCCGACATACATCTTGAACGGCCGCCCGGGGCTGACCGAGCCCGCGGGCGCGGCGACGGTGGCGACCTGCGCGCCGTCCACCCAGATCGCCAGCGTGCCGGCCTTGCGCTGCAACGCCACGTGATGCCACGCGTTGTCGTTGTAGGCCTTGGCTGTCTGGACGACGGCCGTCTTGCCGCCGGTCGTGATGAGGCCGCGGATCCGGCTGTCGGCGGGTTCGGCCCGCAGCCAGAACTGCGAGTACTCGTTGATGTTGTACCCCCAGAAGATCGCCTGCGGCCCGGTGCTCGCGCCGTAATTGATCCACGCCATCGCCGTGAAGTCACCAGCCCCGACCGCGAGCGACTCGGCGAACGGGAGCTGGATGGCGTCGTCCACGCCGTCGAGATCGCGCGCCTGGCCGAACTTCCCGGCGACGGACGTCGTGCCGCCGCGCAGGTAGCTGTGGTTCCCGAGACCCGATACGTCGGGCGTCGTCGTACCGAGCGGGGCGTCCGGGTGGCCGAGGTCGTTCTCGGTGAAGCGGGCGAAGCGGATCTGGTCGCGCGCGTCGACCGAGCCGCCTTCGTACAGCAGGCCGATCTCGCCGGTGTCGAGGATCGCCAGATCGGAGTATCCGGACCAGTCGCTGGTGATTCGGGTGCCGTCGGCAACGGATTGCCAGGTCTTGCCCTCGTCGAAGCTGGACCGGATCGTCAGGTACCGGCGCCGCTCCGGATCGGCCGGCCCGGCAAACAGGATCCGGTTGTACTTGTCACCGCGATCGACCGCCCGCAGCCGTTGGAGCGAGGTCTGCACGACCGGCGTCGTCAGCCCGGCGACCGTCGCGTACGGCGCGGCGTACGTCTGGCCGCCATCGTTGCTGACGGCCGTCATCCGATTCGCACCCGGGCCGCCGGCGTTGTTGCGCGCCATCGCGAGGACGCCGCCGTCGACCTTCTCGACGACGCTGATCTCCTGTGGCGTCGCGCCGTCCGTCCGCAGGTCCGTCGCACCCTTGTGCCAGGTCTCGCCGCTGTCGTCGCTGTAGACGAGCTGGGCGGCGTCCTTACCGCCGACGTCGTAGTTGGTCCCGGCGACCAGGCGGCCGGCGTGCGCGCCGCGGGTGAGCTGGATGCCGTGCACCGGCCCGGTCGCGTACCAGCCCCAGGCCGGGTCGTCGATCTGGTCGGCGATGTTCTTCGCCTTGCTCCAGGTCTTCCCGTCGTCGTCGCTGAACTGGACGTACGGCGTCCGCGGGCGGCTCGACGTCCCGGGGTCCATCGTGGTCAGCAGCACCACCCGGCCGGTCTCCAGGTCGACGATCGGCGCCGGGTTGCCGCGGGTGGTCGGCGCGTTCGGGTCGGTGTCGGAGCCGGACAGCACGGTCTTCGCGGCCGACCAGGTGCGGCCGTCGTCGTCCGAGCGCTTCAGCACCAGGTCGATCTCCTGCGAGTCGTCGCACCACGTCCGCCGGGCCTCGGCGAACGCGAGCAACGCACCCGTCTTCGTCTTCACGATCGCGGGGATGCGGTAGCAGCCGTAGCCGGCGTCCCCCTTGTTGAACAGCACGGTCTGGGTGATCGCGGCGGGTTGCAGATCGGCTTGGGCACTGACGGCCGGCACCAGCAGTGCGGCGGCCAACAGCAGCGCGAGTCGTCGTGTGGGCATGGGCGGATGCCTCCAAAGGAACGGAAAGTGAACGACCTCATGGGCTGTTCGCTGGGTAATTTATCGCCTATCGCGCGCGCAGACCAGAGAACATCTGACGTCCTATGTCTTAACGTGAAACCCCAGGAGGACCCATGGACCTACTAGCCGAGCTCCGGACCCGCAAACTGCTCGCGATCATCCGCGCCGACTCCGCCGCCACCGCGATCGCCTGTGTCGACACCCTCGTCGAAGCCGGCGTCACCGCGCTCGAGATCTCCCTCACCACCCCGGACGCCGGCGCCGCCATCGCCCAGGCGCGCGCCACCCACAACCCCACCATCCTGATCGGCGCCGGCACCGTCCTCACCGCCGCCCAGGCCGACCAGGTCGCCGCCGCCGGCGCCACCTTCGCCGTCACCCCCGCCATCACCCAAGGCGCCCACCGCGCCGTCCACCTAGGCCTCCCCCTCCTCTGCGGAGCCCTCACCCCCACCGAGGTAGTCACCGCCCTAGACCTGGGCGCCACCGCCATCAAGATCTTCCCCGCCAAAACCCACGGCCCCTCCTACCTCCGCGAACTAGCCGCCCCCCTCCCCCAAGCCCCCCTCATCGCCGTAGGCGGCATCGACGCCACCACAGCCCCCCTCTACCTAGAAGCCGGCGCCCTAGCCGTAGGCATCGGCTCCCCCCTCCTAGGCAACGCCGCCACCGGCGGCCCCCTCCCCGCCCTAACCACCCGAGCCACCACCCTCCGCACCGCCCTCAACCTCTGATCCGGAGCCGGACAATGACCGATCTGCTGACCATCGGCGAGACGATGGTCTCCCTCCGCACAGCCCGCGCGATGCGTCTCGGGGGTGACGCGCAGTTGTCGATCGCCGGCTCGGAGACGAACGTCGCGATCGGCGTCGCGCGGCTCGGGCACGCCGCGGCGTGGTTAGGTGCTGTAGGCAACGATGAGCCGGGCCGCCTGATCGAGCGCACGCTCCGGGCCGAGGCCGTGGACACCACCCACATGCGGTTCGACGACGCCAACTTCACCGGTTTCATCGCCTTCGACCAGCCGTCGCACGACATCACCCGCGTGAGCTACCACCGCCGCGGCTCCGCCGGCTCCACCCTCACCGAGGCCGACTGCACCCGGGCGCTCGAAGCCACCACCCCACGCCTCCTGCACGTCACCGGCATCACCCCCGCCCTCTCCCCGACGACCAGAGCCGCCACCCTGGCCGCCGTCCGGGCAGCCACCGCCGCCGGCGTCCAGGTCTCCCTGGACGTGAACTACCGCGCCCGCCTCTGGTCCCGGTCCGAAGCGACCGCGCTACGCGAGCTCCTCCCCCACATCCACACCGTCTTCGCCTCGGACGACGAACTCGACATCCTCACCGACGCCGAGGACCCCGTAGCCGACCTCCTCACCACCGCCACCGAGGTAGTAGTCACCGCCGGCGGCAAAGGCGCCTGGTCCCACACCACATCAGGCACCCTCCACCGCCCAGCCCTCCAAGTCACCGTCCTCGACAGCATCGGCGCCGGCGACGCCTTCGTCTCCGGCTACCTCTCCGCCACCCTCGACAACCGCACCCCCGAAGAACGCCTCGACCGCGCCACCACCTCCGGTGCCTTCTGCGTAACAGCCCTAGGCGACTGGGAGTCCCTCCCCACCCGCCAAGACCTCACCCTCCTCACCCACGCCCAAGGCACAGCCCTCCGCTGACTCCCCACACGCCGTCGAACGCGGGCGGGGACACCCGTCCGTCGTTAGCATCGAAACGTGGGGGAATCTCGGCAGTATGCGCTGACCGCGCGCGCTGACCAGCTGATGCGCCAGTACGCGTCCACGGGCGACCGTGCCGTGCTGGCGCAAGCGATTGTGCTGTACCGCGACGCAGCCGCTCTCGGCGGCAGCAGCGCCGGACAGGCACTCCTCCTGGCGAATCTCACCACCGCCCTACGCACGGCGTACGTACACTCCCCTGACCCTGCTCTGCTCGCCGAAGCGCTCGACGCGGCCCGGGCGTCAGCGGCGCTGACCCGGCCCGGCGACACCTACTGGACGAACCGCCATCTGGCGCTCAGCGAACTGGGACGCCAATGGTTCATGCAGACGAGTGACGTCGACGTACTCCAGGAGGCCGTCACAGCGGGCCAGGAGGCGGTCTTCGGAGCTACCGACGCAGACCTCCCCATGGTCCTCAACACGCTCGCCAACACGACGCTCACCCTGCACCTCTACACCGGCGCGTCAGAAGAGCTCAACGACGCCATCGAGCTCTGGACGACGGCCGTCGAGACCACACCCGTCGAGCACCCGTACTACAGCTCGCTCCTGACCGGCTACGCCACCGGGCTGTTCCACGCCTACCGGGCCGGTGCCCCGTACGAAGTGCTCGAGCTGGCTGAACACTTCGGCCGGCAAGCCGTCGCTGCGCTACCCGCGGGCAGCCCCACCTGGGCGAAGGCCGCTGGAAACCTCGGCATCGTGCGTCGCAACGTCTTCCTCCGGACAGGCGACCTCTCAGCACTCCTCGAAGCAGTGCAGCTCGGCCGCGACGCGCTGCACGCCAGCAGCGAACAAGACGATCGCTTCCGCTACCTCACCAACCTGCACGCCGCGCTCCAAGTCCAGTACGCCCGGACGAGCGAGCTGGAGATCCTCGAAGAGGCCCTCGCCATCGGCACCGAGGCGCTCAACACCCTCGACCCCAGCCACACCAACTGGTCGATGGTCGCCTGCAACCTGGTCATGACCCTCAAGCAGTACTCCGAACGCGGCTACGCCAACGAAGCGCTGGAAGAGGCCTTCGAGCTCGGCCGGACCGCCCTGGCCATGCTGCCGGCCGGGCACCCGGGCCGCGTCTCGCTCCTGCAGGCAATCAGTCAAGTCTGTGAGGCGCGCTTCGAGCTCGGCTTCGACGAGGAGCTGATCCGGGACGCCGTCCAGTACGGCGAGCTGGCCGTCGCTGAGACACCTACCAACCATCTCCTCCGGCCCAGCGTGCTGCTACTGCTCGCCCACGCGCTGGAAACTCGAGGGCGGATTCTGCACGACGACGATGCCAACCACCGCGCAGCTGCCTTGGGCCACGAAGCGCTCGCGCTGCTCCCGCCGGACCAACTCCTCCTCCCAGAGGTCTTGTCCATGACCGGAGCTGCCCTGCAGAACCTTGGCATGGCGGCGGAAGCCCGGTGGCTCTACGAGCAGGCGATCGACTTGCCGGCGATGACAGTCACCCGGCTCGGGGCCTACCGCGGGCTGGCGGCGTCACATCTCGCACAGGGTGCGCCTGACCGCGCGCTGGCCTGTTTCGAGGAGGCTCTGGCCGTTGCAGCCGCTCTGAGTCCCCGGGTCTTGTCACGCGGCGACCGTCAGTTCCGGCAGACGTTTCTCGATGGCCTCGCACAGGACGCAGCCGCGTGCGCCGTACTGGCCGGACATCCTGAGCGGGCGGTCGAGCTCGCCGAGCAGTTCCGCGGCGTCCTGCAGGCTGAAGTGCTGCAGCAACGACAGGATCACCGTGCTGCGGAGCGTGCGGCCCCACAGCTCGCAGCTGAGGTCGCCGAGCTGCGCGAGCGGCAGGCGGACCTGGAGTACGCCCTGTGGGGCGGGCAACCGACCGACGCCGCAACATCGCAGCTGACTGCCGATCTCGAGGCCGTCACCGAGCGGCTGACTGAGCTGATCGCCCAGATCAGACAGCTGCCTGGCAACGAGACCTACCTGTGCCCGATGAGCTTCGACCGACTGCGCCGGCAGGCGCACGACGGGCCCATCGTCATGCTCTACAACACCGAGTGGCGCAGTGACGCGCTGATCGTCACCGCCGATGGCGTAGAGGTCCTTCCGCTGCAGCTGAGCGGTCGTCACACCGCACTGAAGTCCGGCCTCAAGCTGGTCGAGGCGTGGGTCGCCGCCGCGACCACGCCGAGCAGCGCGGCCGACGCCCAGCGGGCCATCAGTGAAGTCCTGGAGTGGACCTGGGACAACGTCACCGCACGCATCATGCAGTACCTCGGTTGTACGCCGAAGCCCGTGGCCGAGCAGCCGCAGATCTGGTGGTACGCCCTGGGTGACTTCGCCACTCTGCCGTTACATGCGTCCGGTCGGCACTTGGAGGCTGGCCAATCGGTCCTGGATCGCGCGGTCTCGTCCTCAGTCACGACCATCCGAGCCCTCGAGTTCGCCCGCCGGCCTGCGGACGGCGGGGCGGCCGACACCGCAGCCGTCGTCGCGGTACCGGAGCTGCCCGGCCAGGCGCGGTTGCCGCACAGCGTCCGCGAAGCACACCTGATCGCCGAGCTGATTCCCGGGTCCGAGCAACTGATCGATGCGACCTTTGCGCGCGTCCGGTCGGCGTTGCCGCGGCACCGCATCGCGCATTTCGCCTGCCACGGCGTGTTCAGCGTCAGCGATCCGGGTGAGAGTCTGCTGATGCTGCCCGACTACGAGAGCGATCCGTTGACGGTGGCAGTCATCGAGCAGTGGGAGCTGCCAGGGGCCGAGCTGGCGTTCCTGTCGGCCTGCGTGACGGCGCTCGCCACCGGCATGCTCGCCGACCAGGGCATTCATCTCGCCTCGGCCTTCCAGACCGCCGGCTACCGACAGGTGATCGGCACCCTCTGGCCAGTGCCCGACGCCACCGCACTGGTGCTGGCCGACGCGTTCTACCAACGGCTGACCAACGGCGGCACGACCGCGCCGCGAACGTCGGACGCCGCACGCATCCTGGCCGAATCGGTCCAACAGCTCCGCGCAGCAAATCCCGAGGCCGTCTCCAGCTGGGCCGCCTATATTCATCTCGGCGCCTCGGAAAGGTAGACAGCTGTGGACACTCACCGGCTCGACCGGCAGCTGCTGGCGGAGGTGCGGCACTGGCAGGCAGATGCGCTCGGCTGGGCACAGATCGAGCGCCTGCTGACCCAGATCACCCACAGCCTCGACAGCGGCGATCTGACCGGTGTACGCCGCGACGTCACCGGCCTCGCCCTCCTCGGCCCCACCCGCGTCAGTACGCCGATCAACCCCGACATCGCCGCGGTCGACCAGACCCGGACCGTGCCCGAGCACGTCGCCGAGTTGCTCAACACCTTGGTCGACCGACTGACTCCCGACCAGCCCGATGAGTGAGGCACCGCTGCAGCCCGCGCTGCTGACCCACCTGTGGTTCGCGGTGGACGACGTCCGCCGTTCGCCGGCCGCGTTGTCGCAGCTCTGGACTGACCTCGCCGAACTCGGCTTGGACCAACCGGTGCCTGGTCTGCCGACAGACCTGCAGCCGCCGACCACCCGAGAGCGCCTGACCGTGCTCGGCGCACGAGCAGCAGGCGGAGAGGGCGTCGAGCAGGCCATCGTCGTCCAGACGCACGATGTCATCACAGTCAGCGTCATGCTCGCCCCACGCCCGCACGTCTCCTGGGCAGAACTCTCCGAACGCTGGCAGCCGCCTGAGGGCGCGCTCGGCTCCGCCACGCTGTTCATCGGCCAGACCAAGAAGGCGCTGACCTCGTCTGACACAGCTGCCGCCACCGCGCGCGCCTACCACGAGCAGGTGCCGGCTGTCCCCGCTGGCCGCTGGGAGGAGCAGGCCGTGCTGCTCCACGACGGCATCTGCCTGTGGGAGCTTCCGTTGGGCGCGGACGACGCAGCGGGAACGCATCGACGCCTACTAGCGCTGTCGCCGGTCGCTGCGGAGGCCAGCTTGGACCGCTGGCTCTGGAGTGACGAAACCCCTGGTCTGGTTCCCTTCACTCGCTACCTCCTCCATGCCGCGAAGCTGCGCTACGAGCAGGCCGTGCTCGTCCGGGAGTTCCCCGAACTACGGGCGCTGGCTGCAGAGGCCGACGCCCTGTGTACCGCACTCGCTGCTGCCGTCGAGCGCGGGACGGTGCCGCCGGAGCGGCTACGGGAGACCGCCCGCGCCCTGACCGGGCTTCAGACCAGCGGCACCGGTCTGCTCGTCGCTACCAGCAGACTGCGCTCACTTGACGGCACAGTACGAGCGGCACAGCGGAACATGTCCCGAGCGATGGCCGTACTGGACAGCGACCAGCAGCTGATCGACTGGACGTTGGAGCAGGCCAACCTGGAGCACACCTATCTGGCGGCCGCTGCAGACCGGGCGGATCACGTCCTCAACCTGACCAAGGCCGCTGTCGACGACGTACGACGGGCACGGCAAGAGTCCCTGACTCTGCTGCAGACCTCCTTGCTGGGCAGCCTGATCACCGCGCTGGCGGTGATCCAGAGCCTGCAGTACAAACCGCCGCTGGACGCCGCGCTCTACCCGCCTGTGATCGCGTTCCTGACCGCAGTCGCACTCTGGCTGCCCGCCGCGGTCCTCTACTGGCCGCCGGGCTCCCGCGCGTCTGCCCGCTGGCGCAGCACCGACTGCCTGACCACCGGCCTCGTCGGTGGCACCCTCGCCTGGTTGATCGCGGAGGTCGTGGCGGCGCCAGCGGCCTGGCTCGCAGTTGCAGTCGCCGTAACAACCGGTGTGGTCATCACCGCAACCACCTGGGTGCTCGCGACCAGACGGCTCAAGCGCGCGGGCTGAGCGCTTCTGCCGGGGTTTGGGCTGCGCCGATGGCGTACTCGGCTTGGAATTGGACTTCGCCGATGGCGGCCAGGGCTTTGGTGCGGACGGCGGCCAGTTCGAGGGCGTCGTCGGGGTCGGGGATTTGGGCGATGGCAGCGTAGGCCGAGTCGGTGAGGCCGACCATGCGGGCGGCGTACGGGTGGTCGCCTTCGGCGGAGGCGAGGGCGGCTGCGGCGCCGCAGACGTAGGGGAGGAAGGAGTCGTAGCCCTGGCGGAAGACGCGCTCGCGCCCGGCGAGGAACAGCTCGCGGGCCCGGGGCAGGTTCCCGAGGTTCAGCTCGGCGAACGCCAGGTTGTGGTACTCGGAGTTGACCATCTCCGGCTGCCCGAGCTCCTCGTTCAGTGCGATGCTCTCCAGGTACAGCTCGCGCGCTCGCGCGAAATCGCCCGCCATCCGGGTGACACCGGCCAGCACGTGCCGCGGCCGCTCCTCCAGCCGCCGGTCGCCAGACCGCTCCGCCACCCCGAGTGCCTCGCTGGCCAGCTCGGTAGCTCGTGGCAGGTCGTCAGCACGAATCGACACCCGCGACATCGCGTACAGCGCCTCTACCTCCCCCGCAGCGTCCCCTGCGGCCCGAGCGCGCTCCAGCTCCGCGCCCGCCATCCGCATCACCTCAGCGCTGTCCCCACGCCGAAACGCCGCCCGCACATCCACCTCAAAGCTCACCCCGTCAATCTACCGACACGCCGCCACACCAAACGCAGCGCGGCGGCCGACTCCAGAGTGGACGGCGTGCAGAGTTCACGACGAGGTTTCCTGGGCATGGCGGTCGTCGCAGCAGTCGGCACCCACGGCCTGACCGCAACCGCCGCTGTCGCCGCCGACAAGTACCCCTCCAACACCGCCCTGTACGCCGACCCGGCGCTGACCGAAGGCGACCACTACGCCCGCCGATCGCGGCGGCACGAGTGGTTCGACGACCACCTCACCCAGCGGTACGGCGTCCAGCGGACGGCGATCCTGGCGCCGCACGGCGGCGGCATCGAGACCGGTACGTCGGAACTCTGCCTCGCCATCGCCGGCTACCACCCCGCCGACCTGACTCCGACCGGCCCGCTCCACGACTACTGGATGTTCGAGGGGCTACTTGCTACCGGCAACGGCGACCTGCACGTCAAGTCCACCAACTGCGACGACCACACCGCACGCTCCCTGGCCGCCGGCTCCCTGAACGCAATCGGCTTGCACGGCTGCAAACCCGCCCAAGCCGGACTCCCCGAGGGCACCCAGGCCGTCCTCGTCGGCGGCCGCAGCGCGGCCCTCAAAGCCCGCCTGCTGACCCGGCTGAACGCAGCCGGCGTGCGCGCCATCGACGCCGCCTCGGTCCCCGACCTGAACGGCGACGACCCGGCCAACATCGCCAACCGCACCCTCCTCGGCGCCGGCGCCCAGCTCGAGCTCACCACTCCACTACGCCAGGCGATGTTCCGCACCAACACCCGCCCCGAGCGCAAGAACACCACACTCACCCCGTTCTGGACCTTCGCCAACGCCACCCGCGCAGCCATCACAGACGTCGAGGCCACCCAACAGATCCGCTGATCAGAGCCGCTCCGACAGCAGCGCCTGCCCGGCCCGGTCGTAGTAGGTGATTGTCAGCGCCTCGGTGTCGAACGTCCACTTCTCCACCCCGAGGCCGGCCAGCCCACGCGACATCTCGACGTACGACACCACGCCCGCCTCGACCTGCTGCAACAGCTCGACCACTGCGGCCTGGTCACTGGTCGCAGCCACCTCGAACACCTCATGCGCGGGCTCAGTCGTCACCGAGAACCCGCCCGCGCCGTAGTACGTCGTCCGCCCATCAGTCAGGTACGAATCGCTGGTCAGCACTCCTACCGCCCGCAACGCACCCAGGTACGCCGGCAGCGTCGACGCGTTGCCCAGCCGGTCGTGAATGTCCTCGACCTGCGCCAAGGTGAACCCGGCCGGCCGCTCGAACAGGAGCTCCAGTCCGTCCTCCTCGTCCCACTGCTCGCCGACCTGCACGAACCCGAATTTGGCGACTGTGGCCAGTGACGCCACGTTGTCCGGGCTGATCGAGGCCCGCACGACCCGGACGGCGGGCTCCGCCGCGGCTCGCTCCAGGAGCGCCCGCAACATCGCCGTCGCGTAGCCCTGGCGCCGGTACGCCGGATCGACGGTGTAGCCGACCTCTACCATCCCGCGCTCATCAGGCGGGCCGTGGTAGCCCGTGTAGCCGACCACTGCTCCGGTCGGCTCAGCAACCACCGCCCGGGCGATCCACGCGGCCGCCTCCGGCTCTCGCTCGAGCTGCTGCAGGCGGTAGTTCCACAACCACTTCGCCCGCTCGTCGACGAACAGCTCCCCCAGCTCGACCCCGACGATGGCCCGGGCGCCGGCCAGGTCCCCAGCCAGTAGCGCCGTCATTGCGGCCGCCGGTAGCTCCACCAACCGAATCTCAGGATGATCCACGCGCTCGATCATCCTGAGCCGGTCAGCGGCTGTCCACGGAATTCAGCTGATCAGGTCGGCCTGGGCCTGGATCTCGGCTTCGGGGTTGATCGGGAGGACGATCGTGAAGGTCGTGTTACCGGGTTCGGAGTGGACGCGGAGGTCGCCGTGGTGTTTCTTGACCACGATCCGCCAGGAGATGTCGAGGCCGAGGCCGGTGCCTTCGCCGATGGGTTTGGTGGTGAAGAAGGGTTCGAAGATGCGGGTGCGGATATCGGCCGGGATGCCGGGGCCGGTGTCACCGATCTCGACGACGGCGTACTGACCGTCGCGCCGCGTCCGCAGGGTCAGGGTGCCGTCGCCGTTCATGGCCTGGACGGCGTTGTCGATGATGTTCGTCCAGACCTGGTTGAGCTCGGCGGCGTACGCCGGGATCTGCGGCAGCTCGGGGTCGAACTCCTTGACGACCGTCAGCCCTGCGAGCTTGCCCGACATCATCACCAGCGTCGACTTGAGCAGCTCGCGCAGATCGACGACCTGGTAGGGCGTGCGGTCGATCTGCGAGTACTGCTTGGCCGCGCCGACCAGAGTGGAGATGCGCGTGACGGAGTCGTCGATCTCGTTCATCAGCGACTCGGTGTCGATCGTGTACATCAGCCAGCGGACGGCGCCTTCGAGGTACTCGTCGCCGACGGCTGCCCGGACGCCCTCCATCCACGGCGCATCCAGACCGACGGCGGCCAGCACCGGTGCGACGTCCCAGCTGTCCCGGACGCCGTGGTCGTCGAGCCAGTCGGACAGCTCGTCCTCGGCGTCGCTCTGCTCCATCGCGGACATGTCGCGCGCCTTGGCGACCCGCTCGACGGCGTCCTCCTGGATGGCGACGATCTTGTGCAGCTTGGTCGCGTCGAGGGTGCCGTCGGCAAGCATCGCCAGCTTGTGCCGCATGCCGGCCACACGCTGCCGCAGCGTCGCGGCAGCGCGCACCGCGGCGGCGGCCGGGTTGTTCAGCTCGTGGGTCAGACCGGCCGACAGCGAGCCCAGCGCCAGCAGCCGCTCCCGCTGGCCGACAGTCTCGTTGCTGCGCCGCGTCCCCATCACGAAGCCCTCGATCAGGTGCACCGCCATCGGGAACCACGTGCTGATCATGCCGGCCATGGTGCGGGCGTCGATCACGTAGAAGTCCGACGGTTCCAGCACGTACATCGAGGCGTTGTAGGTGTTGCTGTGGTCGTCGTCCCCGAAGAACGCGCCGAAAGCACCGGAGTAGACACCGCGCTGGGAGCTGCGGTTGGTCTCGACCTCCTCACCCTGCAGCAGCTTGCACATCCGGAGCGCCCCGGAAAGCAGCATGTAGCAGCAGGTCGCCTCCGCGCCCTCCTGGAAGACACGCCCCTCCTCGACGTGGATGACGTAGCCCTCGCGCGCGATCCAGTCGAGCTGCTCGTCGGACAGCGCCTCGAACAGGAAGAGCGTGCGCAGCTCGTCCCGCGTCATCCGGCGCAGCTCGCCCGCGTCCTCGTTCGGCACTGCGGTCTCAGCAGTCATCAGAGCATCTCCAGGTATCGGTGCACCAAGGTCACGGCCATCGCGCCGTCACCGACCGCCGAGGCGACCCGCTTGACGGACTCCGCCCGCACATCCCCCGCGGCGAAGACGCCGGGCATGCTCGTCTCCAGGTGGTAGGGGTCGCGGTCCAGGGCCCAGCCCGGCGGCCGTCCGCGCAGATCCGGACCGGTGAGCACGAAGCCGCGCTCGTCGCGCAGCAGGTCGCCGGGCAGCCAGTCCGTCCGCGGGGCCGCTCCGATGAACACGAACATCCACTCCGTGTCCACCTCCCGGCTCTCCCCGGAGGCGCTGTCGATCAGCGTCACGCGCTCCAAGTGTTCCGAACCCTTGCAGGAGACCACCTGCGTGCAGGTGTGCACCTCGATGTTGTCGATGCCGGCGATCTGATCGATCAGGTACGACGACATGGTCGCCTCGAGTGAGGGACCTCTGACCAGCATATGCACGCGTGCTGCGTGTTTCGAGAAATACACCGCGGCCTGACCGGCGGAGTTCGCCCCGCCGACGATGTAGACCTCCTGGCCGGCGCAGTTGGGCCCCTCGGTCGTTGCGGCGCCGTAGTAGATGCCCCTGCCGCACAGGTCGTCCATACCGGGCGCATCGAGCTGCCGGTACGCGACACCGGTCGCGAGGATGACGGAATGCGCGGAGATCTCGCTGCCGTCGGAGAACTTCAGTCTGCGGGCAGAGCCGAGGGTCTCGAGCCCTACTACCTGTCGGGCGGTCAGCAGCTCGGCGCCGAAACGGACCGCCTGTCGCCGGGCGCGGTCGGTGAGCTGCGCGCCGGATACGCCGTCCGGGAAGCCCAGGTAGTTCTCGATGCGGCTCGACTGACCTGCCTGGCCGCCAGTAGCGACCTGCTCGACCAGAACCGTCCGCAGCCCCTCGCTGGCACCGTAAACGGCCGCACCGAGCCCAGCCGGGCCGCCGCCGACTACGACGAGGTCGTAGAACTCCTCAGTCGGATGCGTGGCCAGACCGACCTTGTCGGCGAGCTCCGCCTCACTCGGGGCCACTAGTACTGACCCGTCCGGGGTGATGACGACCGGCAGCGTCGTCCCGTCGACACCGGCGGCCTCCAGCAGCCGCTTGCTCTCGTCGTCGTCCACACCGAGCCACTGGTACGGGACGGCGTTCCGCGCGAGGAAGTCGCGGGCCACGAAGGACGGCGCCGACCAGCGGTGGCCGATCACCCGGGTCTCGTCCGACGACGCCACCGGCGTCGACTTCCAGAGGTCGAGCATCGAGTCGACCACCGGGTAGAGCTTCTCCTCCGGCGGGTTCCACGGTTTGAGCAGGTAGTGGTCGAGGTCGACCACGTTGATGGCCTGGATCGCGGCGTCGGTGTCGGCGTACGCCGTCAGCAGGACGCGCCGGGCGAGCGGGTACAGGTCCATCGCGGCTTCGAGGAACTCGATACCGGACATCTGGGGCATGCGGTAATCAGCCAGGAGCAAGGCCACCGGCTCGCCCCGGAGCTTGAGCTCCTTGAGGGCCTCCAGCGCCTGGGCCGGGGTCTCCGCCCGGACGATCCGGTGGTCCTCGGCGTACCGCCGGCGCAGGTCACGGGCGATGGACCGGGAAACGCCCGGATCGTCGTCCACGGTGAGGATCACCGGGCGGGAAGTCGACGCAGTCATACCTCCTTCATACCAGCGCGAACCCACATTTAGGGATCAGCTGTCCACTGGCCCGGCTCGGTCCGGGGGGCGGGCACGGACCGAGCCTCAGGCCAGGGCCTGCAACCGCCGTGTTACGGGAGGGCGGCGAGGAACGGGGCGTGGCTGTTGCGGAACTCCCAGTTGTAGTACTTGTCCCAGTTGATCGACCAGGTCATCAGGCCGCGGAACGCCGGTGAGATGCCGCCCCGCAGCGTGTAGCCGCCGCAGCTCTGGCCCTTGACCAGGCAGTTGACCGCGGCCTGCACCTGCGCCGGCGGCGTGTACCCGTTACCGGCACTGGTCGCGGCCGGGACGCCGAACGCGATCTGGTCCTCCCGGAGGCCGGGGAAGGTGTGCCCGGTGGTACCGACCGGGAAGCCGGCCTTGATCATGTCGGTCATCGCGATGTGGAAGTCCGCGCCGCCCATCGTGTGGTACTGGTTGTCCAGCCCCATCACCGGGCCGGAGTTGTAGTCCTGGACGTGCAGCACGGTCAGTGCGTCCCGCATCGCGTGGATCACCGGCAGGTAGGAGCCTCGGCGGTTGTCACCGCCGTTCGTCCCCGGGCCGTAGAACTGGTAGCCGATCTGGACGAAGAACGTCTCCGGAGCCATCGTCAGCACGAACTTCGCGCCGTACTTCGCCTTGAGCGACTTCAGCGCCGAGATCAGGTTCACCACGACCGGAGTGGTCGGGTTGCGGAAGTCGGTGTCGTTCGGGTCCAGGTAGAGCGAGTGGCCCTCGAAGTCGACATCCAGACCGTCCAGGCCCCAGCGGTCGATGATGGCGCCGACCGAGTTCACGAACGCGTCCCGGGCCGCGGGAGTGGTCAGCGAGACCTGACCGTTCTGGCCGCCGATCGAGAGCAGCACCTTCTTCCCGGCGGCCTGTTTGGCCTTGATCGCGGCCAGGAAGTCCGCATCGCTCTCCACATTCGGGCACTCCGCCACCGGGCAGCGGTTGAACCGGATGTCCCCCGAGGTCGGCGTGGTCGGCTCACCGAAGGACAGGTTGATGATGTTCCACTCACTCGGCACATCCGCCATCCGCACGTACCCGGAGCCGTTGGCGAAGCTGGCGTGCAGGTAGCCGATCAGCGCATGCTTCGGCAGCCCGGTGTTCGTACAGCCGGTCGTCGCCGCCGACACAGCGGCCGACTTGGCCGACTCACCGACGCTGTTGTACGCCGCGACCGTGTACGAGTGACTCGTACACGCGGCGAGCCCGCTGACGGTCGCCGTCGTCCCGGTGACGGTCTGGACAACGGAAGCTCCTTCATAGACTCGGTAGCCGGTGACCGTGCCACTCGACGCACCCCAGCTCAGCGAGATCGCGCTGTTCGTCGTACCGGTCACGGACGGCGCGCCCGGCGCCCCCGGCGTCGCCGGGTTCGGATTGCCGCCCGGACCGTCCAGGCTGATGTCATCGGCCTGGTACGCCGGCTGGCCGTACCAGCCGTGGACGAAGATCTGGGCCGAGGTCTGACTGGCGCCGGTGGTGAAGGAGACGCTCAGCTGCGTGAAACTCGCGGCCGACGGCGTCCAGGTCGAGGATCCGCCGGTGACCCCCAGATAGACGTAGGAACCGCGCACCCAGCCGGACAGCGTGTACGCCGTGTTCGGCTGGACGGACACCGTCTGGCTGCACTGCGCGAAGTCCGAACTCGACACCGCGCCGTTGAGCGCGTAGCCGCCGCTACGGACCGGGCTGCTGACGACCGAGCCGCCGGAGCAGCTCCAGCCGCTCAGCGAGCCGGTCTCGAAACCCGGATTGGTCAGGATGTTCGCGGCCTGCGCGGTCTGGGCGCCGCCGACGACGAGTAACAACAGCAAGCCGAGGACGGCGGCAAGGCACCGTGAACGCATGGTGGACCTCCGGGGCGGTGGGGAGTGGATTAAGTAGAGAGGCTCCGTAACTAGGTGGTCAATGCGCAACGGCTGTCGGATTGCCGCCGCTGTCCGATCACCGCCACCTCAGGGACCGCAACTCAGGCACGGCCACACCTGGCCGCACCGCACGCACGAACCGTCGATCCCGGGCGCCGGCAACCACACCGCGGCAGGTACGTCCCGGGGGGGGGGGGGTTGTGGGGGGGGGGGGGGGGGGGGGGGGGGGGGGGGGGGGGGGGGGGGGGGGGGGGGGGGGGGGGGGGGGGGGGGGGGGGGGGGGGGGGGGGGGGGG
>NZ_JBVJMQ010000005.1:297321-477098 GCF_055584105.1 Kribbella sp. NPDC104218 | reverse complement strand
CTTACCGAGGTAAGCTTCAGCTACCGGAAACTTTCTGGGGGTTTGGGAGGTTCGGCCGCTTTCGCGTCCTGCACTCGCTCCCAACAAGAAGAACAATACTGACTCTCCTGGTGAAGATGCAAATCGGGGTCTGACGAGGTGGGAGACGCTCGTACCGCCTCCCACCTGTCACGTACTGCACCGCCCAGCAGACGCCTCTCGGCGGGTGGCCGCTCGAAGCGGCAAAAGTTGGAGCCCGGGGTCTTGAACCAGGCGGCATCAGGTGTAACCGGGATGGTCCGCGAGCTATTCCCGACGGCAGCCGAGCTCGGCGCCGGCGCGGCCTGGAACAGCGACGTGGGTTCGACCGGTCGATCTGCTACCGCACTGCGTCCACGTTCCCCTCCCCCGAGGAACGTTGTGCCGAGGCCGGGGCTATCTCGACGGCTGTGGGGCGTCGCAGTCGATCTTCGGGTTCGCGCCGATGTAGTTCAGCGGGCCGGCCACGATCGTGACGAGCGTCGTACCGACCTTCGCGCAGGTCGCGTCGGAACCGGAGAAGTAGCTTCGCTGGGCTGCTGCGGCCAAGCCGATCAGCAACCACAGGGCGACGATGACGGCGACTGTTCTGGAACCTGTCGTGGACGCTCTTCGCGTACGCATTTCCACCTCCTGGGCTGGGCGATTACCCCCGTGTGGAACGCTCACCCAGTTCCCGCGCGCGCAGGATTGGAAACGGTGTCAGACCTCGCGCCAGCGGTGGTGCGGCTTGATGTGTCTGTTCACGTAGGCGCCGATACTTGGTGCGGCCAGCAGCGCGGCGTAAGTGGGTTGGGCGACGTCGAAGTACTGGTAGACGGAGCCGTTCACGTACTCGAGCTCGAGCGTGCCGTCGGACCAGCCGATTGATCGGATGCTCGACGAATTCACCGGTCGCCGGCGCATACAAGCCCTCCTCGTGGTCAGGCCGTCCGCTGGGGATTCCCATTCTCCAGGCGAGCCAGCACGCGGGCCAGGTCGACGATCACCGTGTTGAGCTCGCTCAGGGCAGCCGGGTCGAGCGGCGCCGCCTGCGGAGCGATGCCGAGGGCCGCGGCGAAGCGGATCTTGGCATCGGGATGGGCGTCGCGGAGCGTGGTGTCGAGCGCCTCCTGCAGGTACTGGCTCGGCACCCTCTCGGGTCTGTCTCGCCACTTCGTCACCGTGCGGGCCGAAATCCCCAGCTGCTCCGCGAACGCCTCGTTGGTCAGCCGCAGCGCCGACTGCAAGGCCTGCGCAGACCTGCCGGTCCACTGGTCGACAACCGTCATCGTGTCACTCCTCGTGTTGGTCACTCCTTGCAATCAGCCTACGGCGATCGAGTGACCACTGGGGGTCCGAATTTGTTCCCTGTGGATACCGGTCGAGTTCCTGGTGAGGCCGCGGGATCGGACGTTGACTTGGGCCATGGACGAGATCACCGGTAGGACCGCGACGCTGACGCGACGGAGTTCGCGGCGGCGGCATCTGAAGATCGCGAGTAAGTCGGGCCCGCGCTGCTTCCAGCTGGTGCGGCATGTCGACGTCTCCGGCGTCAGCGGGACGGGCGTCGTCGCCGAAGGTGTCGAATGGACGGACGGCTCGGTCGCGCTGCACTGGGGCGGGCGCTACCCGACAACCACCGTCTGGCCCGACGGTATCGATGCGCTGGTCAGCGTTCACGGCCACAACGGCGCCACCACGATCCGCTGGCTGGACGAATGAGGCGCCCTCAGTTCCGGTGCGGTGGGCGCACCCTGCTACCCGCCCGCCGCACCGGCCTACTCCGAGTAGAACTTCTCGCGATACCCGCCGGCCGGTTGGCTCTCCCCTGTCGCCGAGCCGTTGTGACCAGAGTCGAACGGCAGGCGGGTAACCCTCCCGTTGACGGCCTGCGAATGCTCTCGCGCCGCAAACGCCTTGGCCTCCCCCGCCGCTTCGAACTCGGCAGGCAGCTCAGGCTCGGCAGGCGACTCGGGCTCGGCCTGAGCATCACGTGCGGTGAGCGGCTGAGGCCTCGCGGGCGACTCCCCCTCAGCAGGCAACGCTCGCTCAGCGGACGGCGGCGGCCCGGAAGGCAACCCCGGCTCAGCCCGGAACTCGGGCTCGGTACGCGCTGCAGGTACGGCGGGCTGCTCCGGCTCGGGATTGGCAGGCTCGGGACTAGGGAGCTCTGGCTTCGCGGACGGTGTGGGCCCGGCCGACAGCCTGGGCTGGCCCGGAGGCGCGGGCTCGGTCTGCGATCCAGGCTCGGCACGCGTTTCGGGCTCGGGGTGGGCCTCGGGCTCGGTGGGCGTTTCGGGCTTGGGGTGAGGTTCGGGGGTGGCGGGTGGCTCGGGGGTGGTGGTGGGTTTGGCGGCTTCGAGTTGGTCTATGGCCGCGGTGAAGGCGAGTTCCGCGCGGGTTGGTTTCGGCTGGTCCACCGGTTCGACCGAGGTTCGGCGCACTGGCAGGTCGTTGGCCGCGGCCGAGAGGTCGGAGAGGGTGTCGAGCAGGCCCAAGGCGTTCTCGACTTGGCCCGGGTGGTTGACCAGCCACCAGACGGCCGCGGATCCCGGCGATGCGAAGACGTCTTCCTTCAGGTACGCGCGTTTGTCCTGTTCCATCCGGCGTTCCAGCAGGGTGGTCTGCTCGTGCCGATGGAGGGCGGCGAGATGTTGCAGGTGCCGCTGATCGGCGTCCGGCAGCCGCAGCCGGATCTCGGTGGCCCAGCAGCGCACCTGTCCTTTGTCGTCGAGCGCGGGCTCGCCGAGGATCGCCGCCAGCCGGTGCTGGTTCAGCGCCTCCTCCGTGACCTGCAGCCCGGTCGTCAGAGCGCGCGCACGTTCGAGCAACGCATGAACGGCGACAGCGCCGAGATCCGCGTGCCGCGATCCCGCGAGCACGGTCGACCACTGCACCACAGCCGAGAAACTGAACTGGAAATCAGCGGACGCCGAGGGCAGCCGCACATCAACCACTGTCCGCGTCGGCGGCCCGGAGAAAACTGGATCCGGCAGTACGACGGGGGCCGGCGTCGGCGGCGCCGCAGTCACAACCGGCTTCGGCGGATCGGGCTGTTTCCACACCACGGCCAACACCACCAGCAAGACCACCGCCAGGACGACGGGTGCCCATCCCGGCAGCCCGACCACCCGCGCCACGACGTACAGGACCAGCACAAGCGCAGCAGCAGTCAGAAGAGTGTTCCGGTGCAGCTTCATGATGGTGTTCCTTCACCGCGTCGGGCGGACGTCAGCGGATCAACCAATGCGTACCGAACGGCTCCCCGTTCCTACGCCGCCCAGGCCACCGGCAACCCGGACCACAGACCTCGCCCTCGCGACGAGCTCCCCAAAAGTCTCACACGCCCACCCGCCCACAGCCGCCCCCTGCGTGTCGCCCACCCCGACCATTCCCCACCCACCCGCCTCAACCAGCCCGCACCCGCACACGCAGGCCGGCCCGTGGCTGACCACCAGGCGCCCGGCCGAATCCCTCCACCCGGCCGGACGCCCACTGCTCCGACGCACCCCGCTCCTCCCTCGCTCCCCCGAGCCCTGTGCGCATATCCCCCGGGCCACCCCGCATGTCCCCCGAGCCCCTCGCGCATGTCCCCCCGGGCCGCCCGTATGTCCTTCGAGCCCCTTGCGCCTTTCCCTCGGACCGTCCCGCATGTCCCCCGAGCCCCTTGCGCCTTTCCCTCGGACCGTCCCGCATGTCCCCCGAGCCCCTTGCGCCTTTCCCTCGGACCGTCCCGCATGTCCTTCGAGGTCTCCCGCATTTCCCCCGATCGCTCGGCGGTTCGGCGAAGGCGAGTTCGCCCGCCGAGTGGGGTGCCCGGCCGAACTCCACCTGGCCGGGCGCCCACCTTTGGTGCGCTGGCTCGGGTCAGGGGGCGGTTGCCTGCTATCGGTCGCCGTTGGTTGGTGTCGTGTCTGTTGGGGCGGTTGGTTCGGGGTGGGGGGTGTGGTCGACGATCGGGCGGAGGGTGGGGAGGTTGTAGTTGGTGCGTAGTGCTGTTGCGACCTGGGGCAGATTGGCCTGCTCGAATGCCTCGGCGAGGCTGTGGGCGGCGGGCTTTCGGGCGGACTCGTCGAGCTTGTCGATCGCCTCGATCAGCGACTCGATCTCGGCGGATCCGTCCGGCGCGTTCTCGCCGGTCGCCAGCCGGGACAGGCGGGTGAGGACGTCGGCGAGGTCGACGGCGCGTTCCACTGAGCCTTCGTGTTGGGACAGCCACCACACGACTGCGGACGCCGGTGTCCGCAGCGCATCTTCACGGAGGTAGGTGCGGATCCTCGTCTCGTTGATGGCACCGACCTCCCACAACAGCCCGTCGCGATGGGCCTCGTCCAGTTTGGCGAGGTGCTGCTGGACAGCCTCCGGGAGTGTCAGACGGACGTCCGTCGCCCAGATCTCGAGCTCTCCCGATGCCTCCGCCTCCGGGCGGCCGATGCGTGCGGCGAGCTCGTGCTGCGCCAGGGAGTACTGGATCGGTCGCCATCGGCTCGTCACCTCCCGAGCCTGCCGAAGGACGAGCTCGCGGGCGACATCACCGTGGTAACTCTCGGGTTTCACCGCCTGCCAGTGCACGGTCGCCGAGAGTTCGAGGAACACGGTTTCGTCCGCTGTCGGCAGGCCGCTGGTAGTCAACTGCGACGTCTGCGAGCTGTCCTCGGCAGGCGGCCGATGCGTGGTTCGGCGGTATCCGATCCATCCGACGGCCCCGGCAGCCGCAGCCAGGACGACGCCCAACCAGCCCAGCTTGACGATCAGCCAGACCGTGGCGGCCAGCAACAACAGCAGCGCAGCGGCGAGGTACTTACGGTTCAGGTTCATGAGTCGGCCTCCGGGACGATCGTTCGCCGGCCCCGCCGGACGAGTTGTTCGACGACTTGCGCGGTCCGGCGTCGAACCGGATCGTCGCTGCGGACTTCGAGCCATTCGAGCGTCGTGGTGAACAACGCATCCAACAGTTCGCGGTGGTGGGCGCAGACCAAGGCGAGGATCTGTTGGACGGCGTCCGCGTCACCCGGCCGGTCCTCGGTCAGAGCCTCGGCGTACGCCCGCAACCACTGCCGGAACAACGTGGCCTGTGGGATGCGCTCGCTGTCGGTCAACGCCCGTTGCCAGCCGGCGACTATCCGTTCGAGCGCCTCCGTGCCGCGGAACATCGCCAGTAGGTCGGGCGCGGCGGCCGCCGCGAACTTGGCCGGATCGAATCGCCATCGCTCGAGAACGGCGTCGATCACGGCGAGACGGCGGTCCGGGTCCTCGGCCAGCTGCCTGAGCCCGCCCTGGGCGGCCAAGCGGACGTCGAGCGCCGAGTGGTCCGCGAGCCAGAACAAGCGGACCACCGCCTGGTCGAGGTACTGCTCGGCGAGGATCTTGACGCAGGCCGAAACCACGATGGCGGCCCGACCGTCCGGCAGCCGGGCGTCGCGCGACCAGGCATACAGCAACTGCCGGGCCGCCGAAGCCGTTCCGTCGTCGTCGAGCAGCTCCTCGAGCAAGGTGTACGCCGCCGACCGCTGCGACTGGTACCGATCGTCCGACCATCTCTCCACCAGGCGTACCGCGAGGTCGGCGTCCCGCGTCCGTCGGCACTGGACGCCGAAGCGGCGCGCGACAGTCGCCATGTCGAATCTGTCGAGGATGCCGATTCCCGACTCGATGAGATCACCCACCCAGTCGGTCAGTCGCCCGCGCAGCCAGGGCATCTCGTCCCAGAAGTACCGCAGGATCTCCGCCGGAACCTCCCGATCACCGAAGCGGAGACGCTGCCCCGGCTCCGGCGCTACCGACAACTCGAGCCTCAGGTCGGCAAGAGCCTCTTCGACCCTCGGTATCTCGAGGGCGTGATCGTCGGTATCGGCAACCCGCAGCAGCTCCAAGAGCCGTGCTTGCGCCAGAAAGACGGTCTGCATCGAGAAGCCGTGTAAGAGGGCCGCCGCGATCAGCAATGCGCGAGGGCGTGCCTGTTCCAACGACTTCACGACGTCGGCCACCCGCTGCCGGCGCTTGTCGGCCGAGTTGAGGATTTCCGCCAGCAGGACGTCCGCCGCGATCCCCGGGCGCTGACGCCGGGTCTCACGAACCTGGTGCACCACGCGGACCAGACCGTCGATACTCGACGAGCCGAAGGTGTTGCGGTAGCCGGACAGGTCAGCTGCCGTGAGGCCTTCGGCAGCGAGCCGTCGACACAAGATCTCGAACATGTCCGGGCGGCGAATCTCGACCACGAACGGCAGCAGCTCGGTCTTCAGGCTCTCGCCGTGCGGATGCGGCAGGATCGCGACCAGTTTTGCCCGCCGCTGCTCGAGTGCGGGTTGCAGCGCGGGCAGGTAGTCCTGCAGTTCGGCGAAGGACTCACCGTCGGTCTCGGAGAGATCCAGAACCAGCCGGTCGTCGTCACGAACGTCCTCGGCCTCGAAGATGCGGCGCTCGACCGCGACCGCCGATCGCTCCCGATCGGGAGCGATGAAGCGCACCACGGTGTCCGCGGCGATTCCGGTCCGCAGCAACATCAAGGCGGCGGCATTGCGTCCCGTGCCCGCGACCCCGCTCAGAATGACCAGCCCATCCGGCTTCGCCAGCACGGCCGCCGCCCGCTGAAACCCCGGCGGTGCGACGAACCTGTCCGCGAGGTCGCGGAGGGACGCCGAGGTGACGCTCGTGATGCGCGGTTTCCGCGGGCGGGTCTCGTAGTACCGGATGTCGTTGAGCTGATTTCCGGTGCCGGTGTGAATCGGTCCGGCGCTGTGGTTGACCTGGGTTCGGAGCGGCTCGACGGCCTCCTGCTCGCCTTGCGCCGGCGGAGGTGTCTCGATCGCTTCAACGGCAGGCGGGGCCTCGGTCATCGCTCAGGCCCTCGGTACAGAGTGTTGTTCTGCGTCCCGCTGCCGGTGTAGATCGGCCCGCTCGACCCGTTGATCTGGACGCCGAACCCTCCCGACGGCGGAGCCGGGGCCGCCGGCGTGCTCGGCGATGCCGATTCCGGACCACGAGGCGGCTTCAGAAATCCCCTGCTGAGCAGGTCGCCGGACGGTTTGGGCACGCGCAGATACGCCAAGCCCTGGTACGTCTTCACCTCCGCACCGGCCTCGACGTACAAAGAGGCAGGGTCGTCGGCGAAGCGAGCCAGCACGGCGTCCTCGTAGACGCGGCGCGAGACGATCGCGGCGACCTGGGTCACCTCGGGATCAGAGCCGGCGAGCAGATGCCGGACAGGGTCGCTGTCGAGGAGCCGGTGCAGCACCACCCGTTCCGCGCCACTCCCGTCGCCCAGCTGATTCATGCCCGAATCGGCGATCGGGCCGAGGTTCACACTGACCCGAAAGCGCATCGGGCCGTTCCAGTAGTGCGGACGCCGGCTGTTCCGCTCCTCGAGCTCTTCCTGGAGGGCCGCCAGGTACGGCTTCAGCAGGTGCGGGAGCAGCTCCGGCGGCAGTCCGATCGCGTACCCGTCGCCCGTCCCGTTGTGGAAGGTCTTCCGGGCCCAGATGCGGGCGAGGCCGGCGCGCTCGAACGCGGCCTCCATGACCTCGGGAATCAGCTGGGTCAGCTCGGTCTGGTCCCGGCCGGCATTGCCGCTGTAGTCCTTCATATCGACCACTAACAGGGCGCGGTACGGCGGCAGCTCGGAAACACCGGTGTAGCGCGGGTCCTGTGGTGTGCTCATCGTGGGCCTCCTCGAGAACGGGTCGGTCCTCTTCAGAGTGGGCGAGCGCGGCCGCAGGGTTTGTCCGGAATCGGACAGTCCAGAAGTGATGCGGGCCTCAGCCGCGCAGGCTCAGACGCGGAAGGCCGCGGCGAGCAGATCGAGGTCAGCGACGACCAGGTGCGGCCCGCGAGCCAGGGCTCCGGCCGCGCGCAGGGTCGTGAGCTGGTCCGCGACCGTGCTCCGAGCCAGACCGAGCGACCCGGCGAGCTCTTCTTGGGTGAACGGGACGCGCATCGGATTGGCTGCGGTGCTCGGCGCGAGCACCGCCGTGTCGTGCAGCAGGCGCGCGATCCGGCGGAGCGCCGACCGGTGGGCAAGGTCGACCTGCCGGGACACCGCTTGATCGAATTTCCCGGTCACGTAGCGGTGGAGCTCCTGGCCCAAGTGGTGCTTCGCGATGAACCGGTCGAACTGCGCAACCGACAGGTAGTACGCCGTGCACCGGTCCATCGCCTCGACGGTCGCCGTCCGTTGCCCTTCTCCGCCGGCTAGCTCGCCGAGGAGCTGGCCCGCGCCGCGGATTGTCAGCAGCAGTTGGGCGCCGTCGGCAGCTGAGGCGAGCAGCTTGACCCGCCCGTGGTCGAGGGCGAGCAGGAATCCGCCCGGGTCACCTTGCCGAAGGATGGCCTGGCCGGGGCTGTAGCTGCGCAGCATCCCCTCGGTCAGCAGGAGCTGCCAGGCCGCAGGGCCGACCAGCTCGCGGAAGGTCTGCAGCACACCTGCCCCCGATCGCATCTCGCCGCCGAACCACAGAAAGTTTTCCAGGTTGCACGGAGCGTGGCGATGGGGTGCGTGTCGTTAGCCGGTGAGGGAGCGGAGGGCTCGGCGGGAGGGGGTGAGGAGGACGGGTTTGTAGGGGCAGCGGGCGTCGGTGAGGGTTTCGTAGGCGCGGATGGCGCGGTTGGCGGCGTCCCAGCCTTGTTCGGCGGGGGTGCGGCCGAGGCCGCGGTTGCGGACCAGGGCGCCGTAGAAGGCGGAGCAGAAGACGGTGGCCTCGTACCAGCCGACGACGGTGCTGGTGCCGATGTAGGTGATGTCGTCCTGGAGGCAGTCGCGGATGGCGCGCTGCCATTTGCCGATGCCGGTTTTGCAGCCGTCGGCGATGACGACGCCGGAGGCGATCCCCCATTGGCGGTCGAGGAACCAGTCGGCCAGGGAGCTGAGCGAGACCTGGGTGCGGCCGTCGGTGGAGAGGAAGGAGGGCTCGGCGCTGTGGTCACCGTGTGCCATCACGTGCAGGACGGTGGAGGGGGTGGTGAGGGCGGAGAAGGCCGTCTCGTGGTCACGGGTGCGGACGAAGTTGACGTCGATGACGGGCTCGGCCCAGCCGGCGTTGATATTGCCGGTGATGCCCTGGACGAATGTCATCGAGGCGTCGAAGGAGCTGTCCAGACCGAGATCCACGAGAGTGATCAGCCGATTGCGCATTCGCCATCCCTCCAACGCGATTCGATCCCCGCCGAGGTCCATCATGGACCACGGATCCGACAGTTCGCGCCCCCGATTCGGGGACCGAGACCGGGAGTCCGGCCGTACGCCGTACGCCGGGATCGGGGTGCGGTCCGGCGTGGGTGCGGAGGGTGTTCGAGCTACCGTGGGCGGGCACCCGCTGCCGAGGAGGAGAGCCGATGAACCAGGTCCCAACGGTCACTTTGAGTCACGGAACGACGATGCCGCGGATCGGGCTCGGGACGTCCCCGATGAATGACGCGGACGCCGAACGCGCGGTCGCGACGGCGCTCGAACTGGGCTACCGGTTGATCGACACCGCCGAGAACTACCGCAACGAGGTCGGCGTCGGCCGGGCGCTCGCGGGCGCGCCGCGGGACGAATTGTTCGTGACGTCGAAGTTCAACAAGGCCTGGCACAGCGTCGACGGGCCGCGGACGGCGTTCGAGGCGAGTGCCGAGAAGCTCGGCGTCGACTACCTCGATCTGCTGCTCATCCACTGGCCGAACCCGGAGCAGGACCGGTACGTCGAGGCCTGGCAAGGGTTGATCGCGCTGCGTGAGGCCGGCCTGGTCAAGGCGATCGGTACGTCGAACTTCAAGCCGGCCCATCTCCAGCGGCTGATCGACGAGACCGGCGTCGCGCCCGAGGTCAACCAGATCCAGCTCAGCCCGGTCTGGGCGAAGGCCGCCGAGCGTGAGTTCCACGCCGCGCACGGCATCGTCACCGAGGCCTGGAGCCCGATGGGCAAGGGCACCGACCTGCTGGACCACCCGGTGCTGCTCGAAATCGCGAAGGCGCATCAGCGGACGCCGGGCCAGGTCGTCCTGCGCTGGGAGACCCAGCAGGACGTCGTACCAATCCCGAAGTCGGCCGACCGCGGGCGGCTCGCGGACAACCTCGCGGTCTTCGACTTCGAGCTCGCGAATGAGGAGCTCGGCGCGCTGGCCGCGCTCGACGGGACCGCCAAGGAAGCTGCCGACTCGGACCGCTTCGGCCACTGAGCCGGGGGCGCTGCGCGGCTACCAGATGGCAGCCGCGCAGCGAAGTCCTACTGACCGTAGGCGCGGCCGGTCCAGCCGAGGGAACCCAGGGATTCGCCGGTGATGTCGGCGCCGCTGCGGTCGGTCGCGTTGGCGTCGAAGTACGCCGAAGCGGCGCCGGCCGGGGTGATCGCGACCAGCGGGCGGCCGGCGGGGTGGTTCTGGCACCAGCCGCTGCTCAGGCTGCTGAAGGACGCGAAGCCGGTGGTCTTGAGGACGGTCGAGGCGATACTCGTCGGGGTGGTGCGGTTGACGCGCCACTCCTTGAGTTCGCCATTGCTCTTCGTGCCGATCAGAACATCGACCGCGCCTTCGGTGCGCTCGAAGGTGAAGGTCTTGACGCCGTCCCAGTTGGTCGAGGCGAGCCGGGTCGGCGCGGAGACCGTGTACGCGCCGTTCACGTACTTGACCTCGTAGCGGTAGAGCGACGTGCCGGCGACGCGGTACATGTACGGGTAGCCGTAGGCCAGCACGCGCGTGCTGCCGAAGCCGGACGCCAGCCGGGTCGCCTCGTTGCGGACCATCTTCCAGACGCCGTTCGTCCGCTCGCCGCGGCGCTCCAGCAGGTACAGGTAGCCGTCGGTCGGGTGCGTGACGAGCTCGGTGCTGATGAACAGATCGGTGTCACCGGCGGCGCCGAGCTGCTGCTGGGCGGTCGGCACCCAGGGCAGCGTGTCACCCGGGTACGACTCCACCGACGTCTGCTGATTGGTGTAGCCGTAGGACACCCGCTGCCCGGACGACTGGTACGCCGTCGTCCAGACACCGCAGTCCGCCGGTACGACGGGAGCGGCGGACGCCGGCCCGGCCGCCAATCCGGTGGCAGCGAGAGCAAGAACAGACGTCAGAACAAAGGGGCGGAAAGTTATGCGCATAGTGCACGACGCTATCCCGATCAGGGCCAGCCCAAACGCACCGCGACCCCCGGGGGAACATCCCCCAGGGGCCGAGTGTGTTCGGTGATCAGCTGCAGCCGGAGGTGCTGCCGCAGCCTTCGCAGACGTAGCAGGAGCCGGAGGGGCGCATCTTGGTGCCGCAGGTGAAGCAGAGCGGCGCGTCGACGGAGGTGCCGGTAATGAGCTCGAACATCTCGGCGGTCGTGCGGACCTCGGAGGTGTCGAGGGTCTTCGCCGCGGCGGCCTCGGCCGGCTTCTCGGCCAGCTCGGTCACCTCGGCGACCGGCTCGACCGACTTGAGGGACTCCGCCTCGGAGACCTCTACCGGGGCCGGCTCGTAGGAGCCGGTGTCGAGCTGGCGGGAACGCTCCTCGGCGGAGTAGATGCCGAGGGCCGCACGCTCGTCGAAGGGCAGGTAATCCAGAGCAAGCCGACGAAAGATGTAGTCCATGATCGACTGCGCCATCCGGACGTCCGGGTCGTCGGTCAGACCGGCCGGCTCGAACTTCAGGTTGGTGAACTTCTGGACGTAGGTCTCCAGCGGGACGCCGTGCTGGAGCGCGATCGAGATCGCGATCGAGAAGGCGTCCATCACCCCGGCCAGGGTCGAGCCCTGCTTACCCATCTTGAGGAAGACCTCGCCGAGACCGTCGTCCGGGTAGGAGCCGGCGGTCATGTAGCCCTCGGCGCCGCCGACCGAGAAGGACGTCGTCCGGGACGGGCGCGACTTCGGCAGCCGCTTGCGGGTCGGGCGGTACTCGATGACCTTCTCGACGATCTTCTCCGCGACGGCGGCCTCGGCGGCGACCGAGTCGGCCGCCTTCTTGGCCTTCGCGTCGGCCAGCGGCTGGCCGACCTTGCAGTTGTCGCGGTAGACGGCCAGCGCCTTCAGGCCGAGCTTCCAGCCCTGGAAGTAGACGTCGGCGATCTCCTCGACCGTGGCGGTCTCGGGCAGGTTGACCGTCTTCGAGATCGCGCCGGACAGGAACGGCTGCGCCGCCGCCATCATCCGCACGTGACCCATCGGCTTGATCGCCCGCTCGCCCATCGCGGTGTCGAAGATCTCGTAGTGCTCCGGCTTCAGGCCCGGCGCGTCGACGACGTGGCCCTTCTCCGAGATGTACTCGACGATCGCCTCGATCGTCTCCTCGGTGTAGCCGTACTGGCGCAGCGCCCGCGGGATCGTCTGGTTGACGATCTGCATCGAGCCGCCGCCGACCAGCTTCTTGAACTTGACCAGCGAGAAGTCCGGCTCGATACCGGTGGTGTCGCAGTCCATCATGAAGCCGATGGTGCCGGTCGGCGCGAGCACCGAGGCCTGCGCGTTCCGCCAGCCGTTCTTCGCGCCGATCTTGAGCACGCCCTCCCACGCCTGCGTGGCGTGGGTGTGGACGTCCTTGTCGATCTCGTGGATGGTCCGGATCGCGTCGTTGGCCGCGGCGTGCTTGCGCATCACGCGGGTGTGGGCGTCCTTGTTCCGCTCGAAACCGTCGTACGCGCCGACGATGCCGGCCAGCTCGGCCGAGCGCTTGTACGACGTGCCCGTCATCAGTGACGTGATAGCGCCCGCCAGTGCGCGACCGCCGTCGGAGTCGTAGGCGTGACCCGTTGCCATCAGCAACGCACCGAGGTTCGCGTAACCGATGCCGAGCTGCCGGTAGGCGCGGGTCGTCTCACCGATCGGCGCGGTCGGGAAGTCGGCGAAGCAGATCGAGATGTCCATCGCGGTGATGATCAGCTCGACGGCCTTGACGAAGTTCACCGAGTCGAAGGTGTCGTCGTCCGTCAGGAACTTCATCAGGTTCAGCGAGGCGAGGTTGCAGGACGAGTTGTCCAGGTGCATGTACTCCGAGCAGGGGTTGGATGCGGTGATCCGGCCCGACTCGGGCGTGGTGTGCCAGTCGTTGATGGTGTCGTCGTACTGGATGCCCGGGTCGGCGCAGGCCCAGGCGGCGTGGCTGACCTTGTCGAACAGCTCGCGGGCGTCGACGGTCTCGATGATCGAGTTGTCGATCCGGGCCCGGAGCCCGAACTCGCCCTTCTCCTCGACCGCGCGCATGAACTCGTCGGTGACCCGGACGGAGTTGTTCGCGTTCTGGTACTGCACCGAGGTGATGTCCCGGCCGCCGAGGTCCATGTCGTAGCCGGCGTCGCGGAGGACGCGGATCTTGTCCTCCTCGCGCATCTTGGTCTCGACGAACTCCTCGATGTCGGGGTGGTCGATGTCCAGCACGACCATCTTGGCCGCGCGGCGGGTGGCGCCGCCGGACTTGATCGTCCCGGCGCTGGCGTCCGCGCCGCGCATGAAGGAGACCGGACCGGACGCCGTACCGCCCGAGGACTGCAGCAGCTCCTTGGAGGACCGGATCCGGGACAGGTTCAGGCCGGCGCCGGAGCCGCCCTTGAAGATCAGGCCCTCTTCCTTGTACCAGTTCAGGATCGAGTCCATCGAGTCGTCGACGGCCAGGATGAAACAGGCCGAGACCTGCTGCGGGGACGACGTCCCGACGTTGAACCAGACCGGCGAGTTGAAGCTGAAGTACTGGTGCAGGAGCATCCAGGTGAGCTCGTGCTCGAAGATCTCGGCGTCGGCCGGAGTGGCGAAGTAGCCGTGCTCCTCACCGGCCTTGCGGTAGGTCTTCACGACCCGGTCGAGCAGCTGCCGCAGGGTCCACTCGCGGTTGTCGTGACCGACGGCGCCGCGGAAGTACTTGGTGGTGACGATGGTGGACGCGTTGACGCTCCAGTAGTCGGGGTACTCGACCCCGCGCTGCTCGAAGACGGTCTCGCCGGTCTTCCAGTTCTGCTGGACGACGTCGCGGCGCTCCCACGTCACCTCGTCGTACGGGTGGACGCCCGCGGTGGTGAAGATTCGCTCGATGGTGAGTCCCGCGGGGGCGTTCTTCCGCCCGCGGAACCCGGCCGCCGACCGCTTGGTCGACCCCGAGTGGCCGGTCACCGTCTCTGTCATGGTTGCTCCTCGCCCTGTGAATGCACTACCGCGGTCTGCCCGGACCGCCCCGTTGGTACTGCTGCCGTAACGCCGTACGGAACTGCTGTGTTACTGCGATATCCCCGATTTACGTCTGCTGGGTCGGCTTCAGCGGCGGCTCGGTGCCCTCGGGCTCCTTCTCCGCGCGCAGCAGGGCGATCTCGGTCTCGAAATCGTCCGCCGACTCGAACTGCCGGTACACACTCGCGAACCGCAGGTAAGCGACCTCGTCCAGCTCCCGCAGCGGACCGAGGATCGCGAGACCGACCTCGTGCGCGGGGACCTCCGGCGAGCCGCTCGCCTTGAGCGCGTCCTCGACCTTCTGGCCCAGCCGGGCCAGCGCGTCCACATCCACCGGCCGGCCCTTGCAGGCCTTGCCGACGCCGTTGATGACCTTCTCGCGGCTGAACGGCTCGGTCGCGCCGGAGCGCTTCACGACCGTCAGCTGCATCTGCTCGACGGTGGTGAACCGCTTCTCGCAGACCGGGCACTGCCGCCGGCGGCGGATCGCTCCGCCGTCTTCGGCCACGCGGCTGTCGACGACCCTCGAGTCGGGGTGCCGGCAGTACGGACAGTGCACGGCTGATCACTTCCTCGGTGCGGCCCGCGGGGCGGGCCATGGATGCTGCTTGTGGATGGATCTGGGGACAACTTGTGTATGGCCTGTGTGCAACCAACCACTACCTGTGGAAAATTACACCCTTGTAACCACTACATCTAGGGATCCTAGATCGCTGCTCCGACAATTTGCAACAACGGTCGGATCTCGCGCGCGTCGCCGCCGGGACCTCCTTGTTTCAACACTCGCAAGGCCCCGTGTAGTCCCGCGTGGCGTCACCGGAACGGGCCTCCCCGGGCGCACACTGCCGGACCCGATCAGCGAGGATGTCCCCATGAAACCGGTCATCCTGGACGTCGACACCGGGCTGGACGACGCCTGCGCGCTGCTGCTCGCCGCCCGTCATCCGGAGCTCGACCTGAAGGCCGTGACATGTGTCGGCGGGAACGTCGGCATCGACGACGTGGTGGCCAACACCCTGACCGTACTCGAGGCCGCCGGGCGCACCGACGTCCCGGTCGCGCGCGGCGCCGGGCTGCCGCTGCTGCAGCCGATGAAGGCCGCGCCGCACGTCCACGGCGTCGACGGCCTCGGCGACCTGGACTGGCCGCGCTCCACCCGGACGCCGGTCGCCGGGCACGCCATCGACCTGTTGCGGGACGTACTCCGGGAGGCGGCCGCGGCCGGCGAGCCGGTGACGCTGATCCCGTTGGCGCCGATGACCAACATCGCTCTGCTGTTGCGTACCTACCCCGAGGCCGCGGCCGGGCTGCGCGAGATCGTCTTCATGGGCGGCTCCGCCGGCATCGGGAACGCGACCGCCTCGGCCGAGTTCAACATCTGGACCGACCCCGAGGCCGCCGCGATCACGCTGACGGCGGCCGCCGAGCTCGGCGTCCCGGTGACGATGTACGGGCTGGACGTGTTCTACGACGTCGTCGTCCCCATCGAGCGCGCCCGCGCATTGTCCGGCTCCCCCACGGCGGATCTGGCCCGGGCACTGATCGAGAAGCGCTCCGAGCTGTACGGCGCGGCGGGCGCGAGCATCGGGGACGGCGGCGCGGTCTGCGCCGTGATCGACCCCGACGGGATGACCACGCAGCGCTTCCCGATGCGGGTCGAGCTGTCGGGCAGCTGGTCGCGCGGGCGCACCATCGTCGACACCCGCGACTGGTCGAGCGACCTGAACAACGACCCGCACGGCCAGGCGACCAGCGTCGTCGATGTCGTGACCGCCGTGGACGGCAGCCGGTACGCCGAACTCTGGCTCGCCGCCGTCGAGGGATCCTGATGGCCGGACTGAGCCCCACCTACCCACTGCGGACCGAGCGGCTGGATCTGCGGCCGCACCGGCACGGCGACGTGGACGACATGCTCGCCTTCCATTCGCTGCCCGACGTCGTCCGGTACACGCCTTGGCCGGTACGGGATCGGAAGCAGACCGAGGAGGCGCTGGAGGCACGGCTGAACGCGGGCCAGCTGACGGAGCCGGGTCAGTGGCTGATCCTCGCGATCGAACTCCGGGAGACCGGCACGGTGATCGGCGAGGTGTTGCTGAAATGGGCCAGTGAGCTCAACCGGTCCGGCGAGATCGGTTACGCCCTGCACCCCGAATACCAGGGCAAGGGACTGGCGAGTGAGGCCGCGCGCGAGATGCTGCGCGTGGGCTTCGAGGAGCTGGGACTGCACCGGATCACCGCGGTCGTCGACGACCGGAACACGGCCTCCTGGCAGCTGCTGGAACGGATCGGCATGCGCCGCGAGGCACATCACCTGGAAGCTTCGTGGTTCAAGGACGAATGGGCGAACGACTACACCTACGCGCTGCTGCGCCGCGAGTGGCTCAGCGGGCGATCGGGATCTCCAGCGTCTGACCGGGGATGACATCGGCCGCGCCGGTCAGTTTGTTCAGCTCGGCGATCTTCTCGACGACGGCCGCCGCGTCCTGACCGGGGTTGGTCTCCTGCGCGATCGACCACAGGTTGTCGCCGGGGGCGACCTGCACCGACACCGAGTGCGAGAAGTCGGGCCCGGACTCGAGCACGCCGGCGATCCGCAACCCGAGGACGGCGATCGCGGAGCCGAAGACGAGCACCGACAGGAAGCCGACGAGCACGCGGCCGCGGCGGGTCAGCCGGAGCGCGGGCGCCTCGACCTCGGCCGGACGCCGAACGCGCGCCTGCGGCCGGCCGATCTCGGCGCCGTTGCAGCCCCGCACCGGGAGCGGCTCGGTGCTGAGACCGGTGATCCGCGGCCGGCGCCGCGGTGCGATCTCCGGGGCGACCTCAGGCGCCTGGCGGCCTGCCAGTGCATTCGCCGCGAGAGCCGTTGTGCTCATCGGATCCTCCAGACCTCGGTCAGTCCATGTCCTGCGCTGTGCTTCCTTGTCTATCGGCCGCCGCCGACAGTTTCCGTTCGAACACCCAGTCGAACACCTGTTCGTTCGAACGTCTGTACGAATGATTAACCCAAGCCCACTGTCGGCGCAACTACCTTCAACGCCGACACGCCCGGGAAATTCCGGACCGCGGGACGGCTTATAACCTGACACACGAACATTTGTGCGAACCGACACGCCTTCGAACAGATGTTTGAAGAATCTCAGAATTCGGTCTACGGTCATCTCAGTCGAGAAGAGGAGCGATCACCGATGGCCAGGACGCCGAGCGGTTCCAGCAAGGACGAGGACCGCACCGCCACCGCAGCGGACCGGACCGTGAGCGAGCTGCCCGACGGGCCGGCCGACGCGACCGGGCTGACGCCGCGGCAGCGCCGGGTGCTGGATGTCATCCGCGACTCGGTGGACAGCCGCGGCTACCCGCCCTCGATGCGGGAGATCGGCGAGCGGGTCGGCCTGACCAGCTCCTCCTCGGTCTCGCACCAGCTGCGGGTGCTGGAGCAGAAGGGCCTGCTCCGCCGGGATCCGAACCGCCCGCGGGCCATCGAGGTGCGCTACCCCGGCGAGGTCGACGCGGCCGCCCGGCGCGGTGCGCTCGGCTCGGTGCGGCAGACGGCGTACGACGAGACCGGCGCCGGCGACGCGCACCCGGACGCGGTGTACGTCCCGGTGGTCGGCCAGATCGCCGCCGGTAACCCGATCCTGGCCGAGCAGGAGGTCGAAGAGGTCTTCCCGTTGCCCAAGGCAATGGTCGGCGAGGGCACGCTGTTCATGCTGAAGGTCAAGGGCGAGTCGATGATCGACATCGCCATCTGCGACGGCGACTGGGTGGTCGTCCGGCAGGAGCAGACCGCGGAGAACGGTGACATCGTCGCTGCCATGATCGACGGCGAGGCGACCGTGAAGACGTTCAAGAAGACCAAGTCCGAGATCTGGCTGCTCCCGCACAACCCCGCCTTCGAGCCGATCGACGGCAAGGACGCGGTGATTCTCGGAAAGGTCGTAACAGTTCTGCGTCGAGTCTGACATCTCAGACGGCGCGCGAACTCGGGCGTGTCGTGTCAGCATTGGTCTCATGACGACGACTGTCTATGACTTCAGCGCGCGGCGGATCGAAGGCAATGAACAGTCACTTGCCGACTTCCGCGACCAGGTGCTCCTGGTGGTGAACACAGCCTCGCAGTGTGCCCAGACCCCGCAGTACACCGGCCTGCAAAAGCTCTACAAGACCTACCGCAGGCAGGGTTTCTCGGTTCTGGGTTTCCCCTGCGACCAGTTCGGCCACCAGGAGCCTGGTGACGAGAACGAGATCGCGAACTTCTGCTCGACGATCTACCACGTCACGTTCCCGATGTACGCCAAGATCGACGTCAACGGGTCGAAGACGATTCCCTTGTACAACTGGATGAAACGCGAGCAGGGCGGCCTGCTCGGCGGGCGGGTGAAGTGGAACTTCACCAAGTTCCTGATCGGTCGCGACGGTGGCGTGATCGCTCGGTACGCGCCGACCAGCACCCCGGAGAAATTGGCTGTGCAGATCGAGGCGGCGCTGGCGATCCCGGCGCCGTCCCAGGAAGCCGGCCTGGAGCAGCGCCGGGCCGAATAGGTGCCACGCGCAACCAGTGCGGCCGTGGCGGCGGCCGCACACCGGTTTTCGCTGTGACACAGCGACATTCGCCGTCGCATTGAGCTGCGGATCACGCCGCATTTCGGACGATTTGTCCACGCCTCGGCCGGGCGTGTCACCGGTCCACGAGCACGGCGGCCGGGTCGATATCCAGCCGCAAACCGCGCCAGACCGGATGCCGCAGCCGCGCGTCGGCAGCCCAGCCGGAGAACGTCACCTCGGCCACCAGCGCCGGATCCAGCCAATGGGCACGGCGCCGATCACCGGCCGGGATAGTGGCCGGATCGAAAGCCGGCTTCGGGATCTCCAGGCCGGCCAGCTCCGCGCTGAGCAGATCCAGCGTCGCGAAATCCAGGCCGGAGCCGACCTTACCGATCAGCACCAGCTCGCCGCCCGGCTCGGCGTACGCGCCGCAGTAGAACGAGCCGATCCGGCCTTCCCGATTCCCCTCCCCCGGGTGCCAGCCGCAGAGGACGACGTCCCGGGTCAGGACCGGTTTGACCTTGATCCAGTCCGCGCTGCGGCGTCCCGGCAGGTACCGCGAGCGGCGGCGTTTGGCCACCACCCCTTCCAGGCCGGTCGACATCGCCAGCTCCAGCGCCGCGCCGCCATCGGCGAACGCGGCCGGCGTCTCGTAGAACGGATCGTCGAGCTCCAGCGATTCGAGCAGTCCGCGGCGATCGTCGTACGTTGCCTCTAGCAACCACTTGCCGTCGAAGCGGAGGACGTCGAACAACCGCACCGAGACCGGCACCTCGGTGATCAGATGCCGCAGCTGGCGCGGATCCCGCACGTGCATCCGGCGTTGCAGGAGACCGAACGACGGCGCGCCGCGCTCGTCGAGCGTGACGATCTCGCCGTCCAGGACGGCGGGGGCGCGCAGACCAGGCGCCGCCGCGAGACCAATCAGCTCGGGATAGCCGCCGGAGACATCCCGGCTGTTCCGCGACCAGAGCCGGCAGACGCCATCGCCCACTTCGACGATGACGCGGATACCGTCCCACTTCAGCTCGTACGACCAGCCCGCCCCGGACGGCAGCTCACCGAGCGCCGCCATCATCGGCAGCACGGGAGGACCGCCCGCGGGACTCACGCGGTCTGCAGTCTCTTCAACGCGCCGAGCACCTTCTCACGATCCGCCGTCGGCCACATCGGTGGCAAGGAGGCGCGCAGGAAACCGCCGTATCGCTGGGTGACGATCCGGGGGTCGAGGATCGCGACGACGCCCTTGTCGCTGCTGCGCCGAATCAATCGGCCCGTCCCCTGGGCGAGCAGCAGCGCGGCATGGGTGGCGGCGACGGCCATGAAGCCGTTCCCACCCGCTTCGTCGACGGCCCGCTGGCGAGCCGCCATCAGCGGCTCGTCCGGCCGCGGGAACGGGACCCGGTCGATGATCACCAGGTTGCAGGTCGAGCCCGGGACGTCGATCCCCTGCCACAGCGACAGCGTGCCGAACAGGGACGTCTCCGGGTTGTCGACGAACTCGCGGGCCAGCTCCCCCAGCTGGGCGTCGCCCTGGCAGAGCACGGTCAGGTCGGTCGCCTCCCGGACGGCGGCCGTCGCGGCCTCGGCCGCCCGGCGCGACGAGAACAGGCCGAGCGTGCGGCCGCCGGCGGCCGTGATCAGGTCGACGATCTCGTCGAACTGCTTCTGCCCGAGACCATCGCGATGCGGCGGCGGCAGGTGTTTGGCGACGTACAGAATGCCTTGTTTCTCGTACTCGAACGGCGAGCCGACGTCGAGCCCGCGCCACGGCAGCGGGCCGGTCTCGGCGCTGTCGTCGAGCTCGGGCATCTCGTCACCCGCGGTGAGTTTGTCGGCCGGGCGCAACCCGACCTGCCGCGCGATCGCGTCGAAATCCCCGCCCAGGGTCAGCGTCGCCGAGGTGAGCACGACCGTGCGGTCCTTGAGGACGAGCTCACGCAGCAGCCCGGCCACGGTCAGCGGGGCGATCCGCAGCTCGCGGCCGAAGCGCTCCCGGTCCGTCATCCAGACGACATCCAGATCGTTCAGCGCGGCGACCCGCTCGGCGACGTCGAAGATCTCCTTCACGGCGCCCTTGGCCTGCCGCTTGGCGCCGTCGGGGTCGTCGTCCTTGTCGTCGGACTTCTTGTTCAGATCGGAGTACATCCCGCGGGCGGCGTCGCGGACCATCCCCGCGGCCTCCAGGACGGGCGCGTTGGACGGCTCGATCCGGCCCTCCCGGGTGCCGTCGAGGGCCGCCCGGAGGGCGTCGGAGGCGTCGATCAGGTCGTCGGCCTTGTCGTCGTCGACGAACCGGCGGCCGCGTTTGGCGGCCCGCTCGACCATCTGCGGGGACAGCTCGTCGCCCGCGGCGCCCGTCACCCGGGCCGGCAGCTCATGGGCCTCGTCGACGATCACGACGTCGTGCTCGGGCAGGACCGTCCGGTTCTCGAAGGCGTCGATCGACAGCAGCGCGTGGTTGGTGATGACGATGTCGGCCTTGCGGGCCAGCTCCTTGGCCTTCTCGGCGAAACACTCCTCGCCGTACGGGCACTTCTGCGCGCCGAGGCACTCCCGCGCCGCGATCGCGACCTGCTGCCAGGCCTGGTACTGGTGGGACGGCGCGTGGTCGCGGTCACCCGCCTCGCCGTCGAGCAGCTGCTGCTCGGCCCAGTCCCGCAGCTCGAGCACCTGCTGCCCGACCGGGCCGGCCGGCGGGACGTCGATCAGCATGCCGTCGTCATCGGGCGCACCCTCGCGGATCCGGTGCAGGCAGGCGTAGTTGTTCCGGCCCTTCTGGATCGCGTACTTCGGACGCCGGGGCAGCAGCTTCTCGGTCGCGTCGAGCAACGCGGGCACATCCCGGTCGACCAGCTGCGACTGCAGGGCCAGCGTCGCCGTGGAGACCACGACCCGGCGATCCTCCGCGGCGTGGATCAGCGCGGGGACGAGGTACCCGAGCGACTTACCCGTGCCGGTGCCGGCCTGGACGAGCAGATGGGATCCGTCGTGCATCGAGGTGTTGACGGCCTCGGCCATCTCCACCTGACCAGGTCGAGTCTGGCCGGCGATCCCAGAGACAGCGGCTTCGAGCAGTTCACGTACGTCAGCACCCACCGCCACACCCTAGCCCGCGCGGCGGACAGAAATCGCCGCGCGGACCAGGGCCTGTGGACAACTCGTCAACGCGTCACGAATCGGGTGACTGCCGCCGCGAACGCCTCGGGCTCCTCGACATGGCAGAAGTGCCCGCTGGACTCGAGAACGACCAGCTCGGCCGCCGGAATCAGCTTGGCCAGCTCCTCGGCCCAGCGGACGCCGCAAATCGGGTCGAAGCGGCCCACAACGACCAGAGCGGGTACGCCGAGGCCGGGCAACGCCGCCCGGTCGTCGACCAGATCCGGTACGCCGTTCTCGTCGACACCGGAAATGTGGACTCCGCGGACCTGTGCCTGGAGTGGCTCGAACTCCGCGCGCCGCCCCCAGTAGTCGGCGACGTAGAGCGGAATGATCCCGCCGAGCGCGGCGGTCATCTCGTCGTCGTTCGAGATCGTCGCGAGCGACTGAACGGTCGCCAGGATCTCCGGCAGCTCCGGCTTGTCGGCGTTGCGGGCCGCGAAAGCCTCGATCTGGCGGCCGAACTCGGCACCGTGCTCAGGGCCGGTCACCGGCGCGCTCGCGTAGAGGATCACGCCGGTGACGCGCTCCGGGTGCTGCAGCGCGTAGTACTGCGCGACGAACCCGCCGTGCGAGTGGCCGAGCAGATAGACCGGCTGCCCGCCCAGCTGGTCTATGAGCGCGTCGACGGCTTCGGCGTACCGGGCCCTGTTGTAACCATCTGGGTGGCTCGGCAGCCGGTCCGATCCGCCGGTGCCAGCTGGCTCGAGGTAGACCATCGTCAGGTGCTCCTCGAGCAGCGGCATCCGCAGGTACTCCCAGAAGACGCCCGGGCCGCCGGAGTGCGCGATACACACCGGACCACTCCCGTGGACGTGGTACCGGTGCGTCGCGCCGTTCAGTTCGAAGGTGTGCATACCTGGCAAGAGTCCGGAGCGGCGGCGAAGTTCAACCGCGCGATTGCGATCTGGATCACAGCGGCCGCGGCGCGTGGTACAGCCGCAGGGACTGGATCAGACCGTCCTTGAGCGTCATCAGCCAGCTCACAGCCGGTGGGCAGTGGTCGGGGTCATCGGGCGGATTGACCAGGTCGGTCTCCCAGATGACGATGTTCCGGCTCGCGACCACATGCCGCAGGCGCTGCCGGACCCCGGCGGCCAGATCGCCTTCCATCCCGCGGAGCAGGAAGTCGTGCCCGATGATCGGCCGACCGAGACCGAGCATCGCGATACCCGGTGACCAGCGCTCGGCCAGGACCTTGTCGAACCGGCCGTGCTCCGCCTCCGCCAGCGTCTCCAGGCCTTCCCGCCGGCTCGCCTCGGTCAGCGCGCCCACATCGACGTACGCCGAATCCGCGGTCGCCCGCAATGCCGCGGCCAGAGCCGCCCGGCCGTTACTGAGCCGGCTGCGCACGGTGCCGACCGGGATGCCGCAAGCAGCCGCGATCTGCTCGTACGACGTGGTCGTCGTACTGAAGTGCCGCAGCATCATCACCAGGCGCGTCGGCTCAGGCAGCTCCTCGATCGCGCGCCAGACCCAGTCGCGCAGGGCATGCTGCTCGATGACCTGCTCCGGCGTCGGATCGGTCGAGCGGAGCTGATCGGAGATCTCACCGGCGAGCGGCGCTCGGAGGCGGCCTCGACAGCTGTTGCGGACGATCGTGCGCAGCCAAGGCCCGACGGCGGCCGGATCACGGACGTCGCCGATCCGGCGCAGCGCGATCAGAGCGGCGTCCTGGACGACGTCGTCCGCCTCGGGACCGTGGCCGAGGATCGCGAGCGCCACCGCGCGCATCCCGGCCCGGTGCCGCTCGAGCAGGATGCCGAGAGCTCCGGCGTCGCCGGATTGGGCGCGAACGGTCAGCTGCGCATCGGATGCCGGCTGACCGCTCACGCCCTCCAGTGAATCAGACGACGGCGCCGCGGTCCGGCTGGGCGTCGCGGTCGACCTCTTTGCGCTTCGGCCGCGGCGGGGGCGCCGGGTAGCGGCGCTCCAGCTCGAGGAGCAGCGGCGCGGCGGTCAGGTTCGACGAGTAGGTGCCGACCAGGATGCCGAGCAGCAGCGCGAGTGAGAAGTCGGCCAGCGAGTCCCCGCCCAGGACCAGCAACGCGCTCAGGATGAACAGCGTCGAGATACCGGTGTTCACCGTCCGCGGCAGCACGTTGACGATCGCGGTGTCGATGACATTGGCCAGGTTGTCCGTGGCCCGGGCGCTGCGGGTCTCCCGGATCCGGTCGAAGACGACGACCGAGTCGTTCACCGTGTAACCGATGATGGTCAGGACCGCGGCCAGGAAGATGCCGTCGATGGGTTTGCCCGTCCAGGCGAAGACGCCGACCACGACCGCGACGTTCTGCACCAGGGCGAGCACGGCGCCGGCGCCGTACGTCCATCGGAAGCGGGCCGCGAGGTAGAGCAGCTGGGCGAGCAAGGCGATCCCGAGCGCGATCAGGCCCTTGTTCCGCAGCTCCTCACCCAGGGACGGGCCGATGCTCTCGTTGCGGATCTGCTCGGCGCCGCCGCCGACCCGCCCGATCGCCTCCTTGATCTTCGCGGCCTCGTCGTCGCTGATCGTTCCCGTCCGGACGGTGATGTCGTCGCTGCCGGAGGCCTGCACGATCGCCGTCGGGTAGCCGGCCTCGGCGACCGCGGAGCGGGCCTGGTCGGGGGTGATCGGCTGGGTCGTGCTGACCTCGATCAGCCGGCCGCCGGTGAACTCGATACCGAGGTTCAGCCCGCGGACGACGATGCCGGCGACGCTGACGGCGATCACCGCGAGGCTGATCAGCAGCCAGCGCTTGGTGTGGTCCATCAGCGTGGGCCGGCGGCTCTCGAGCCAGACCCGGAACCGGCCGTGGCCGGCGATACCGCTGAGCGCCGGACGGTTCAGCACGAACTTGCGGGAGACGAAGAACTCGGCCAGCACCCGGGTGACGACCAGGGCCGACAGCAGCGACGCGATGACGCCGATGCTCAGCGTGACGCCGAAGCCGCGGACCGGGCCGGCGGCCAGGAAGAACAGCAGACCGGCCGCGAGCAGCGTGGTGATGTTGGAGTCCGCGATCGCGGAGAGCGCGTTCTGGAAGCCGCTGCGCAGGGAGCGGCGCAGGCCGTCCGTTCGCCCGGCTATGTGGTCCTCACGGGCGCGCTCGAAGACCAGCACGTTCGCGTCGACGGCCATACCGATCGCGAGCACGAAACCGGCCAGACCGGGCAGCGTCAGCGTCGCGCCGAGGAGGCTCAGCGCGGCGTAGGAGATGCCGGCGTAACCGATCAGGCCGAGGACGGCCATCAGGCCGACCAGGCGGTACACGAAGATGATGAAGATGGCGGTCAGGGCGAGGCCGATGATCGCGGCCGTCGCACTCGCCTCGATCGCGTCCTTGCCCAGCGACGGGCCGACGGTCCGCTGGTCGATGACCTCGACCGGCACCGGCAGCGAGCCGCCCTCGATCAGCGCCGCCAGATCCTTGGCCGAGGCCTCGGTGAAGTTGCCGCTGATCGTGGTGTTACCGCCGCCGATGCCGACGTTGCAGAGCTGGTTACCGCCGTTGGGGTCGACCTGCGGGGCGCTGATCACCTCGTTGTCGAGGACGATCGCGACCTGCCGCTTCGGGGTGTTCACCGGCTCACAGGCGGCCTTACCGGTGATCTGGGCCCAGATCTTGCCGCCGTCGCCCTTGAAGTTCATCTCGACGAACCAGCCGAGCGCGGGCTGCTGCGGGTCGAGCCGGCCGTCGGCGCCGCTGACCAGCTCACCGGTCATCGCGGGCTTGGCCAGCTGCAGGAAGCCCTGGCCGCCGTCATCGGCCAGCCACAGATCGCCCTTGGCCGGTTTGGCCGGCTTCTCGGGCGCGATGTTCAGCACCTCGTGGAAGGTCAGCTGGGCGGTCTTGCCGATCACCTTCGCGGCCTCGCGCGGATCCTGGACGCCGGGCAGCTCGACGATGATCCGGTTGTCGCCCTGCCGGGTCACGGTCGGCTCGGAGACGCCGAGCGCGTCGACGCGCCGGTGCAGCACCTGGGTCGCCTTGTCGGTGACGTCCTTGGTCACCTTGACCGTCTCGGAGTCCTTGGCCTCGAGCACGATCTGGGTGCCGCCGCGCAGGTCGAGCCCGAGCTCGGGTTTCGCGGTCAGGACGACGTACGCCGATCCGGCCAGCACCAGGAACGCGAGCAAGCCACGGATGAGGGACGACCGGTTCACTTACAGCCTCCGGAGATGGGCACCCGTCGTACGGGTGTCGTGACACAGAGCGAACAAAGCAGATGTGGACGCACAGTGTACGGACACGGCGCAAGCCTCGCACGGAACCGGCCCACAAGCGATCTCGTCGCGGGAGCGAAGTGAATCAAACGACAGTTCGCGGCAGCGCTGTGCCATGACATCAGCGCGCACCCGAACTGATTGACGCGTCAGGTGAGCGCCGCCTAACTTCTCCTCCAACCTCGGCCCGTAGTTGCTCGCGGACCGACGGTGATCACCCCTCCGCCCCGGTGGGTGATCAGAGTTCCCCGAGGAGGAACCCGTGCGTCGTACCGTCTCGCTGATTCTCGCCGTGGGCCTGGCCCCGGCCCTCGCTCTCGCCACCGCCGGCGGCGCCGCTGCCGCCCCGCCCTCGCCGGACCGCATCATCCTGGTCCAGACCCCGAAGGCCGAGGCCGGCGTCACGCCGATCAAGGACACCTACATCGTCGAGCTGAAGGAGGGCGTCCAGCTCAAGAGCAAGCTCGGTATCAAGCCGCTGGCCAGCTACGGCGCGGCTCTGAACGGTTTCAGCGCGAAGCTCACGCCCGCCCAGCTGAGCACGCTGCAGAAGAGCCCCGAGGTCAAGGCCATCACGCAGGACGTGCTGATGGAGAACGTCCTCGACGCGACCCAGCCGAACCCGCCGTCGTGGGGAATCGACCGGATCGACCAGCGCAACCTGCCGCTGTCCGCGTCGTACACCTATACCCGGACCGGGACCGGTGTGCACGCCTACATCATCGACAGCGGCATCACGCCGGGGCACGCGAACTTCGGCGGCCGCGCGACCTTCGACTACAACGGCATCGACGCCAACAACACCGACTGCAACGGCCACGGGACGCACGTCGCCGGCACCATCGGTTCGGCGAGCTACGGCGTCGCGAAGAACGTCCGCCTGCACGGCGTGAAGTGGCTGAACTGCTCCGGCGGCGGCACGCTGACCTCCGCGCTGAACGCGGTCAACTGGGTCACCGCGAACGCGGTCAAGCCCGCCGTGGCCAACGCGTCGTGGAACTTCACCTACAGCGACACCCTGCGGGACGCCCTGCAGCGGATGATCAGCTCCGGCGTCTTCCTGGCCGCTTCGGCCGGTAACACCGGCGGCGTCTCCTGCGAGCGGCTCCCCCGCAACCTGACCACCGCGCTGGTCGTGGCGGCTTCCGAGCGCACCGACGCCCGGGCGTCGTACTCGAGCACCGGCTACTGCGTCGACGTCTACGCTCCGGGCTCGGCCATCGTGTCCACCCTCAACAACGGCGGCAGCGGCGCCATGAACGGCACCTCGATGGCGACGCCGCACGTCGCCGGTGTCGCGGCGCTGTACCTGCAGACCAGCCCGTCGGCCACGCCGGCGACGGTCAAGTCGTACATCGAGAACGCTGCGACGCCGAACATCATCACCGGCAACCCGGCCGGCACGGTGAACCGGCTGCTCTTCACGAACGGCCTGTAAGTAGCTGACGGACGGCGCCCCCGGGTCTACTCGGGGGCGTCGATTCCGTTCTCGATGGCGTAGCGGACCAGCTCAGCTCGGTTGTGCAGCTGCAGCTTCCGCAGGGTGTTCTGCACGTGGTTCTCCACCGTCCGGTGCGACAGGACCAGGCGGGTGGCGATCTGGCGGGCGGTGAGCCCGCGCGCGACCAGCCGGAGCACCTCTGTCTCCCGCTCGGTCAGCTTCGGCACCTCCGGCCCAGCTCCCAGCCGGCGGTACTCCCCCAGCAGCAGCCCAGCCAGCCCAGCGCTGAAGACGGCGTCCCCCTCCGCAGTACGCCGTACTGCGTCGTCGAACTCGTCCAGCGACGCGGACTTCACCAGATAGCCCGACGCACCGTTCTTCACCGCCGCCAGTACGTCGGTCTGCTCGGCACTCGCCGACAGCACGAGCACCCGGGTGTCGGGTAGCGCCGCGGTGATCTCCCGGGTCGCATCGACGCCGGAGCCGTCCCCGAGCTGCAGATCCATCACTACGACGTCCGGCCGGGTCGCTACGGCGATCTTGACCGCGCCGGCGACGTCCGAGGCGGTGGCGCAGACGTCGTACCCGCGGCTGCCCAGGTCGCGGGCGACTCCTTCACGCCACATGGGGTGGTCGTCGACGATCATCACGCGAGTCATGATTTACGCACCTTCAGCTCCCACTCGGTTCCTTCGTCCGGTGCGGTTCGCACCGTGACAGTGCCGCCCAGGTCGGCGATCCGGCCGCGGATCGATTGGCTGACACCGAGGTGGCCGTCGACCCGGGCCTGCTCCAGCCGGGCGGCCGTCGTACCGGCTCCATCGTCGCGGACCGAGACCAGGACGGCGTCGTCGAGGTCTTCGATCGCCACCCAGGCCCGCGCAGCCGCTCCAGCGTGCTTCTGGACGTTGCTGAGGGCTTCGCGGACGGCTGCGACCAGCTCGCTCGCTGTGTCGGCCGGAAGCAGCACCTGCTCGGCAGGCGCGCTCACCTCGACCCTGGTACTGGCCAGCGGTAGTAGCGAGGCACACAGGTCGACCAGATCGCCATCAGCCACGACTGGACGGCTGGACATCAGAGTGCGCAGCGCGACCTCCTGCTCTGCCGCTAACTGCGCCAGCTCGACCGCCTCGCCGCCAATCGCGTTCCCGCGCCGCTGCACCTGCGCCAGCACCTGTAGGACGCCGTCGTGGATCGATCTGCTGAGGCGCAGCCGCTCGGCGGTCGCACTCTCCGCCGCGATCGCCTCCCGCAGCCGCTCTCCAGCTCGCCGCATCGTGGAGGCGGCGTAGCCGACGACCAGACCGGACACCAGGAGGAGCTGTACGTTGCTGAGAATCTTCGCCGCGCTGTCGACGCCTCGCAGCGACAACAGCGCGAGGCTGACCGCGACCGCGCCGAGCAGCCCGCCGTCCCGACCGCGGGAAATGGCGAGTGCGAGCACCGGACCGGCCGCCCAGACCGACGTCAGCACCGATGCGCCGCCTCTGATGTCGATGAGCGGCTGCGCGAGCAGGGTCGCGTACATGCAGCCGATGGTGACGAAGAGGTCGACCAGCGCCAGCCTGGTGTTCCGTCGTCCCCAGCGCCGGCTGTAGCCGACCGACGAGACGACCGTCCAGACGCCGATCAGACCCAGCTGGACGAGTGCGCCGTCCCGGTGGACGATGCCGTCCCAGCGGGTCCAGACGCCGACGCAGGCGAAGCCGAAGGTGATCACCCGGAAGACGACCAGCGCCCGCCACAAGGGCTGCACCAGGTCGGCCGATTCGCGCTCCACGGGCACAGTCTGTCAACATCCGGGCCCGGCGGGCGCAGGTCGTCGTACGCGATCGGTTGAGTAGGACCACTGATGACGCAGGTTTCCCCCTGGGTTTCCGGTTATTTCCGGCTTTTGGCTTCCGGAGCCCGCGCTCGCGCCGTACTGTCGCGCAAAACACGCTCGGGGGAGCACACGAACACGTCGCGTCACCATCGCGGCGGGGCATCGAGAAAGCATGGAGGGGAATCGTGCGCAAGCTACCCGCCGGGCTGTTCAGCCTGGCTTTGGCGGCGACGGCCGGGATCGGATGGGCCCAGGCCGGTAATGCCGTCACACCGCCCACGAACGGGACGGCGCCGACCGCCAGCGAAGTGGCGCCCGCGCCGGACGAGCTGTCCAACCCGCTCGAGGAGAAGCGGCGCGAATTGCGGCAGGAGGCCCTCACCAAGGTCCTCAGCGGCAAGGCCAAGACCGAGCAGCGCAACGGCAGCACGGTGGTCAAGGTCGGTACCAAGACCGCCGGCGCCAAGGGCATCAAGAACAAGACCGGCAAGGTCGACCAGTACGTCGAGCTGGCCCGGGAGAAGTCCGACAAGATCTTCGTCGTCCTCGCCGAGTTCGGCAACGAGCGGCACCCGAGCTACCCCGACCAGGACACCTCGCCGAACTTCGCCGGCCCGGCCACGTTCGAGGGACCGCTGCGCAATGCGATCCCCGAGCCGGACCGGTCGGTGGACAACTCCACGGTCTGGCACCCCGACTACAGCCAGAAGTACTTCCAGGACCTGTACTTCGGCAAGGGCAACTCGGTCAAGAAGTACTACGAGAAGCAGTCGTCGGGCCGCTACACGGTCGACGGTCTCGTCACCGACTGGGTGAAGGTGCGCTACAACGAGGCGCGCTACGGCCGGTCGAACGGGTACCCGTGCGCCGCCAACAACTGCAACAACGTGTGGGCGCTGGTCGGGGACGCCGTCAACCAGTGGGTCGTCGACCAGAAGGCCAAGGGCCGGACGACCGCGCAGATCAAGGCCGACCTGAAGTCGTACGACGTCTGGGACCGCTACGACTTCGACGGCGACGGCAACTTCAACGAGCCGGACGGCTACATCGACCACTTCCAGATCGTGCACGCCGGCGGCGACCAGGCCGACGGCGACCCGTGGCAGGGTGAGGACGCCGTCTGGTCGCACCGCTGGTCGGTGCAGTACGCCGGCGGCCCGGCCAACAACCCGCGCGGCGGCTCGCAGATCGGCGACACCGGCATGTGGGTGTCGGACTACACGATCCAGCCGGAGAACGGCGGCATCAGCGTCTTCGCGCACGAGTACGGCCATGACCTCGGTCTGCCGGACCACTACGACACCTCCGGCGCCGCGGTCGAGAACGGCGTCAACTGGTGGACGCTGATGGCGCAGAGCCGGGTCGGCAAGCCGTCCGACGGCGGTATCGGCGAGCAGGCGGCCGACCTCGGCGCCTGGGACAAGCTGCAGCTGGGCTGGCTGGACTACGAGATCGTCGCGGCCGGTCAGAACCGGACGCTGGAGCTCGGTCCGCACGAGTACAACTCCAAGAAGGCCCAGGGCCTGGTCGTGACGCTGCCGAAGAAGTCGGTGACGCACGAGCTCGTTCCGCCGGCCGCCGGGTCCAAGACCTGGTGGAGCGGTCAGGGCAACAACTTCACGCACACCATGAACCGTCAGGTCACGCTGCCGGCCGGCTCGCCGGCGAGCCTCACCTTCCAGGCCAACTGGGACATCGAGGACTGCGGTCCGGACCCGTGTGACTACGCGTTCGTCGAGGTGAACGACGGCACCGGCTACAAGCCGATCCAGGGCTCGATCACCATCCCGGCCGAGGGCAACGGCATCGACGGCACCAGCAACGGCTGGGTACCGGCCACCTTCGACCTGTCGGCGTACGCCGGTAAGACGATCGGCCTGCAGTTCCGGTACACCACCGACCCGGCGGCCGGCGGCAAGGGCTTCTTCGCCGACGAGGTCAAGGTGACCTCGGGCGCCACCACGGTGGTCGGCTCGGGTGCGGAGACCACTCCGGACGGCTGGACGCTCAACGGCTTCAGCTCGATCGGAGCGACGTACACGAGCCTGCACGACAACTACTACCTGGCCTCGCACATCAACTACGTGAGCCAGGACCAGTACCTGAAGACCGGTCCGTACAACTTCGGCTTCCTGAACTCGGCGCCGGACAAGGTCGAGCACTTCCCGTACCAGGACGGTCTGCTGCTCTGGTACTGGGACACCTCGCACAACGACAACAACACCAACGAGCACCCCGGTGAGGGTCTGGTGCTGCCGATCGACAGCCACCCGGTCCCGATCAACCGTCTCGACGGGGGCCTGTGGCGCCCGCGGGTCGGCGGCTACGACGCGCCGTTCGGCACCGAGAAGGCGGACTCGTTCAGCCTGCACCTGAACGGGCAGAGCAGCTACATCCGCGGCCAGGACGGAGTCTCGACGTTCAACGACTCCAAGCCGTACTGGTTCGCGGAGCAGCCGACCGCCGGTGTGAAGGTCCCGAACCACGGGGTCAACATCAAGGTGGTGTCCCGCACCGGCACCACGGTCAAGGTCCAGGTCTCGAAGCGGAAGTGACCTGAGCCCGAACTGAGAACAGCCCCCCGAGGATTCGTCCTCGGGGGGCTGTTTCGTTGCGGTTAGGCCGACGCGACCTCGTACGGCGACAGGTCGCCGGCCAGGGCCGGGTGGACCCGGGCGGTCACCCGGGTGCCGTCGGCGGTGTGCTCCAACTGCTCCACGGAGCCTTCGGAGTGGATGCGGGACATCAGGTCGCCGCGGTCGTAGGGAAGCAGCACGTCGAGCGCGATGTGCGGCTGCGGGAGCGCCCCTTCGAGGAGCTCGCGCAACTTGTCGATGCCTTCACCGGTGTGCGCCGAGACGACGATCGCCCGCGGCTCCCGGTGCAGGATCGGCGCCAGCGCGAGCGGGTCGGCGGCGTCGGCCTTGTTGATCACGATGATCTCGGGGACGTCGGTCGCGTCGATCTCGGCCAGCACCTCGCGGACGGCGTGGATCTGGGCCAGCGGATCGGGGTGCGATCCGTCGACCACGTGCAGCAGCAGATCGGCGTCCGCCACCTCCTCCAGCGTCGAGCGGAACGCCTCGACGATGTCGTGCGGCAGGTGCCGGACGAAACCGACGGTGTCGGTCAGCGTGTACACGCGGCCGTCCGCGGTCGTCGTCCGCCGGGTGGTCGGGTCCAGGGTCGCGAACAGCGCGTCCTCGACCAGGACGCCGGCGCCGGTGATCCGGTTCAGCAGCGAGGACTTGCCCGCGTTGGTGTACCCGGCGATCGCCACCGAGGGCACCAGGTTGCGGCGGCGCTCCTGGCGCATGGTCGAGCGGGTGCTCTTCATGTCCTTGAGCAGGCGGCGCAGCTTGGCGATCTTGGTGTTGATCCGGCGCCGGTCGGTCTCGATCTTGGTCTCACCCGGACCGCGACCGCCGATCCCGCCGCCGGCCGCGCCGACCCGGCCGCCGGCCTGGCGGGACAGGTTGCCGCCCCAGCCGCGCAGGCGCTGCTTCATGTACTGCAGCTGCGCCAGCTCGACCTGGGCCTTGCCCTCTTTGCTCTTCGCGTGCTGGGCGAAGATGTCCAGGATCAGCGCCGTCCGGTCGACGACCTTCACCTTGAGCTTGTCCTCGAGGTTACGCAGCTGGGCAGGCGCCAGCTCGCCGTCCGCGATCACGGTGTCCGCGCCGAGCGCCGCGACCAGCTCGCGCAGGTCGCTCACCTTGCCGGAACCGATGAAGGTCGCCGGGTCGGGCTTCTTGCGCCGCTGGATCACGCCGTCCAGCACCTCGGAGCCGGCCGTCTCGGCCAGCAGCTTGAGCTCGGCCAGCGAGTTCTCGGCGTCCTCGGCGCTGCCTTCGGTCCAGACGCCGACCAGCAGCACCCGCTCCAGCAGCAGCTTGCGGTACTCGACCTCGCTGATATCGGTCAGCTCGGTCGACATGCCGACTACGCGGCGGAGCGCCTGGCGCTCTTCCAGCTCCAGGCCTTCGGTGCTCAGATCACGGTCGTCGTACTCACTTTCGGTCTCGTCATGACCCGTCAACGGAGTGCCGGAGTCATCGCCCTCGAAGAGGTCGGTTTCGACATCGGTGGTCTCGTCGTAAAAGTTCGATTGGGTCGTCATATACCTTCCATCGTGGCACGGGCCACCAGTACAAGCGACCCGTTATCCGAGGTCAACGCCTCAGAACGGCCCTGAATTCCTCTTCAGCCAGGCGCGGTCGAACTCGCCCCGAGCGTGCAGAACCGCCGGACCGGTCAGCTCGAGGTGGTTGTCGGCCCGCCAGGTCACAGCGACCTCTCCCCCGGGGACTCCGACCCGATAGGTGACCGGTAGCGCCTGTTTGGCGGCTTTGGCTGCAGCAACGGTCACCGCGCACGTTCCGGTCCCGCAGGACCGCGTCTCGCCCGAACCACGCTCATGGACGCGCATGTCGACGTCGTACGGACCACGGCGGACGACGAACTCCAAGTTGACCCCACTCGGGAACGCCTCCTGCGGCGACCACGACGGCTGGTCGCAGAGGTTGCCCGGCTCGCTCAGATCGTCCACAAACGCCACTGCGTGCGGATTGCCCATGTCCACGTGCAGAGCGGGCCACTGGTGGCCGTTGGCCTCGACAACGACCCCTGCGGGACCAGGAAGCGTCGGCTCCCCCATGTCGACCGTCAGCGTGCCGTCGTCGTTCTGCACGACCTCCTTGACCCCTGCGCGCGTACCGACCCGGACCGGCTTGTCACCGATCAGACCGGCCTCAGCAAGGTACCGAACGAAGACGCGGACGCCGTTCCCACACATCTCCGCCACGGACCCGTCAGCATTCCGGTAGTCCATGAACCAGTCCCCGCCGTCCTCGACGTACGTCTGGCTCTCCCCCTTGAGCACCCGCAGGACGCCGTCCGCCCCCAGCCCAGCGTGCCGATCACACAGAAACCGCACCACCTCCGCATCCAGCTCCCCGTGCACGCTGCCATCGGCGTCCGGAAGGATCACGAAGTCGTTCTCGGTGCCATGGCCCTTCAGCCAGGCGAATGTGGTGCTGCTCATGCCTGAATCGTACGGTGTGCCCATGGAGCTCATCGCCTACTTCTGGGACCAGGAGGACGCCGAAGCCGTCGCCGCCCACCTGAACGGCGACGTCCGCCGCGGCCGGTTCCACGGCGAAGACGACGACGAAGACCACCCCTGGATCGTCGTCCTCCCCGAAGTCGGCCGCGACCTCCTGGACACCCTGCTCACCGAACACGACGGCTGGCTCGAAACCACCACCGACCACCCCGCCGTGGCACCGCCCGCCCTACCGGACGGCCCACAGCGGTTCAAGAAACGCTGAGCCTCACCTCCGTCACGTGACCAGTCGACCCAAATTTGCTCATCGTGGACTCCCTTCAGATGTCCCAGAAGAAGGCGGTGGAGCCGTAGTTGTATTCGGCTCGGCTGTCGACGTGGGTGAAGTTGGCGTAGCGGATGATGCCGGAGAAGCCGGACGTCTGGGCGTAGCCGATCACCTGGCTCACCGTGCGGCCGCTGATGGTGAAGTCGGACGTGATGCCGTACATGTGCTGGCTGTTGGGAGCACCGCCGACCTTGGTGTTGTGGGCGATGCTGCGGAAGCCGCTGTTGATGGTGATCGGGCGGTCGCCGGACTTCTTCCGTACGGCCTCCAGCTTGTACATCAACCGGCGGAGATTTTCCCGGACAGTCGCCTCGGGGACCTTTCCGCCGCGAAGCTGCATGCCGTCCTTCGAGTAGAACTCGGAATAGTTGAAGTGCCGGGTGCCGTCCGCATCCTCCAGAGCGTTCAGCGCGGCGTGAGTGTTCGGGCCGGCGATGCCGTCGGCCGCGAGTCCGTAGGCGCGCTGAAAACGGATGACCGCGGCTTTCGTGCCGGGGCCGAATCTGCCGTCGACCGCGACGAAGGTGCGGCTCGGGCTGTCGGCGGCCCAGCCGGCGACCCGGATCTGGAGCTCGGCGACGTCGGCGCCGCTGGCGCCTACACTCAGCGTGCGGCGCCAGTCATAGGCGTTGGCCGCCACCGGCGCGACGACCGTGAGACCCACGACGCCGATGATGGCCGCGACGACCAGCGCCAACAACTGGACCGCCGTGCGTCGTCGCGGCGCAGGTACGGGTGGTGCGGATTCGAGAACACGGGTAGCTGCTTCCATGAAATCTCCATTCCTCGCGAAGTGCTGACACAGATCACGAGGGTGCCCGCGGCCACTTACAGAACGCCTTCTATCGGCTGACAGCGGCTTTCAGCGATTCGGCGAGGGTGCGGAGGTGTTGGCCGCGGGGGTGGCCGTCGGGGAGTTGGGCCAGGCCTTGGCGGGCCAGGGTGGCGGCTTCTTCGTGGCGGCCGGCTCGGTCGGCTATGCGGGCCTGGAGGGCTAGGCAGTCGAAGTTGGCTGCTGGTGTGCGGAAGCCTTGCAGGCGGTTCAGGGCTTCGCCGGCGAAGAAGGTCGCGGTGGCGTCGTCGCCTCGGCGTTCGTGCAGTTCGGCCAGGCTGTTCAGCCACTCGGCTTCTTCGTGCCAGCGGCCGTGGGTGCGGGCGTGTTGGAGCGAGCGTTCGATGTGTTCCTTGGCGGCATCCAGCCGTCCGAGCCGGAGGTTGATCGCGCCGATGGTTCCGTGGATGACGTCGTACCGGACGGGCAGCGGCTCGCTGGACGGATGGCGGCAGCCGACTGCTGCGGCTTCGGCGAGGGCCATCTCTTCCAGGGCGTTTTCCAGAGCGCCTTCGGCGGTCAGGCTGTAGGCGAGATTGATGCGGATGGTGACCTCGGCCCCGGTGTCTCCGCATTCCTGTGCGAGCTGGATCGCTCGTCTGGCGGATGTCTTGGCCGCGGACAGTTGGTCGGCGCGGAACTCGGCCCAGCCGAGAGCGTTCCAGGCGAGGTAGCGCACGCGGGTGTTTCCCAGGCGTTCGGCTGCCTTGACGAACAGGCGAGCGACGTCCAGCGCCTCGGGCACCAGGAACGACACGTCGAGGAAGCCGCGCAGCTTCCATGCAATCCGCCACGCGTGCTCGTCGTCGCCATTGCTGATTGCCAGCCGGATCAGCGACGTGAGCAGGGGATGCGTCTGCCAGAGCCAGCCCAGCGCGGACTCGGCTCCGGCGAACGCAAGGGGTTGATGTGGCGAGCTGACCAGGTAGCCGCGGCCTACGCTGGTTTCGGCGGCGGCAACGGCGTTCTGCAGCGTATGCAGGTACCAAGCCAGCACGCGGGCGATCGTGGCCCGGCGGAGGGCTTCGTCGTCGGTCCGCATCGCCAGCTCGGCCGCGTAGGTCCGAACCAGGTCGTGCAGCTGGTACTGGCCCGGATGGATCTGACTTACCAGATGCCCGGCGTCCAGCTGGTCCAGCCGGCGTTGGGCGTCGCGGACGTCGCAGTCGAGCAGCGCGGCCGCAATAGGCGCGGCGATCGGGCCTGCCGGTAGCAGGCCGAGCATCCTGAACAACCGCGCGTTGTCCGGCTCCAGCGTCTGGTAGGACCAGGACAAGACCTGCCGCAGATCACCGCGCTCGTCGTCAGGGTCAGCGAAGACGTCGAGCGCTTGCTGCTCGTCTCGCAGTGCGGCGACCAGCTCCGTGAAGGAATGGCCCGGCATCCGAGCTGCCGCGTCGGCGGCGATGGCCAACGCCAGCGGCAGGCCTGCGCACAGCTCGGTCAGCTCGTTGGCTGCGGTGGCTTCGGCAGTGACCCGATCAGCTCCGGCAGCGGCGACCAGCAGGGCCAGCGCTTGGTCGGCAGGGAGCGGGCCGATCGGGAGCCGGACGGCGCCGATCGCCGGCCCCAGAGAGCGCAGCTGGTTGCGGCTGGTGATCACCACCAGGCTCCCGGACGCCGGTAGTAGCGCACGGACGTGCCGGGCGTCGCGGGCGTTGTCGAGGACCAGCAGCAGGCGGCGATCGGCAGTCAGCGTCCTGAACAGCGCCGCGCGATCGCTGGTCTCGGGTGGGATCTCGGTCGCCGGGACCTGGAGTGACCGCAGGAAGGCAGCCAGCGCCTCGCCGGGGCCCACCGGCGCTTCGGTGGCGAAACCACGCAGGTCGACGAACAGCTGACCGGCCGGGAACTGATCTCGGACCTCGTTGGCCCAGCGCACGGCCAACGAGGTCTTGCCGGTACCGGCGGCCCCGGTCAGGGTGACGATCAGCGGCCGATCCGGGTCGGCCTTCGCGAGCAGCTCATCCAGTTGCCGCCGCTCTGCGGCACGGCCGCTGAAAAAGCGCAGACCGGGTGGCAGCTGCCGTGGCGGTCCGATGACCGCAGCGGCAAGCGGGGCAACTGCGGTGCCGTCTCGAGGCGCGACCAGCAGGGCGAACTCGTGCTGCAGCGTCGCCGACGGGTCGACGCCGAGCTCATCGGCCACCAGAGAACGGACCTGTTCGTAGCAGGCGAGCGCCTCAGCGATGCGCCCGGTCAGTCGTAGCACTCTGAGCAACAGGCACCACAGGCTCTCCCGCAAGGGGTAGCGGGTCGTGAGGTGCTGGAGCTCCGTGGAGAGCCCGCCGTACCGGCCCAGCGCGATGTCGAGCTCGACGCGCTGCTCAAGGGCTGAGAGGTACGCCTCGGTGAGCCGGCCGGTCTCGCCAGTAGTGAGCCAGTGCGACGCCGCAGTGCCGACGAAGGGCGTGTCGCGCCACAGCCCAACCGCAGTCTCGAGAAGTTCTCGTTTGAGTGCTACGTCGCTCGTGGACTCCGCCTCCCGAGCCAGCTTCGTCATCCGGACCGCGTCGACGCGGTCCGGATCGACCCGCAACCGGTACCCGACCGGCAGCGTCTCGACCGCATCCGCCCCTAGAACCTGCCGGAGCCGGGCGAAGTACGTGTGGAGGGCAGCCTTCGCCTGCCGCGGCATCTGCTCGCCCCACAACCGGTCCGCGATCACGGCCACCGGAACCGGCAGGTCGGCCGACAGCGCCATGATCGTCACCAGCGCCGCCAGCCGACGGCCGGGCAGCTTCAGCGCCCGCCCGTGCGAGCTGATCTCCAACGGGCCGAGCAACCGGATCTCCAACATCGGCACCATCCCCCAGTCGTGGTGCCCCTACCGCCGCGGATCGGACCGCGGCGGCAGGGCGGAACCTCGAACAGACTTGTCGCCGGCGCTACTTGCGCGGCCAGAGTTGGTAGGCGGCGCCGGCGGAGCCGCCGCCGCGGCGGGTGGGTTCGGCGGCGGCGAGGATCGCGCCGGTGGGGAGGAACTCGAGGGCTGCTACGGCGCCGATCTCGGCGGCTGAGGTGAAGGCGTCGCCGGAGGGGACGAGGGTGTGGCCGTAGGGGGTGAGGGATTTGCCGTGGGCCTCGATGAAGGGAGGTTCGGCGGTGACGCTGGCGGTGTTGCGCTGGGAGGCGCGGGGGGCGGCGACGGCTTCCGGGAGCGTCATGCCGCGGTCGAGGCGGTTGGTCAGGGTCTGCAGGACGGTGGTGATGATCGTGGAGCCGCCGGGTGAGCCGAGCGCGAGGAAGGGCTTGCCGTGGCGGAGGACGATCGTCGGCGACATCGAGGAGCGCGGGCGCTTGTTCGGCTCGATGCGGTTCGGGTCGGCGGCGTCGTAGACGGCGGAGAAGTCGGTCAGCTCGTTGTTGAGCAGGAAGCCGCGGCCGGGGACGGTGATTCCGCTGCCGCCGGTCTGCTCGATGGTCAGCGTGTAGGAGACGACGTTGCCCCACTTGTCGGCGGCGACCAGATGCGTGGTGGACAGGCCTTCGGTGTCCGGGCCTTCCGCGGACGCCGTCGTCCCGCCGCAGCGCGAGTAGTCGCCGTCGGGGACGCCGGGCTTCAGCGGCTTCACGGACGCCTTGGCCGGGTTGATCTGGCAGGAGCGCTCCTTGCCGAAGCCGTCCGACAGCAGCTCCTTGGTCGGTACGTCGACGAACGCCGGGTCACCCACGTACGCGCCGCGGTCCGCGAACGCGAGGGCCGAGGCCTCGAGGTAGGAGTGCAGCGCGGGCGCGGTCTTCATCCGGTCGAGCCGCAGCGGCTCCAGGATGTTGAGCGCCTCGCCGACCGTCGTCCCGCCGGAGGAGGACGGCGCCATCCCGTAGACGTCGAGCCCCTCGTACTTGACCCGAGTGGGTGCCCGGTCGATCACCTTGTACTTCGCCAGGTCCGCCGTGGTCAGATGACCCGGCATGACCGGCAGCGTCGTCCCCGCGGTCTTCGGCGGGTTCTTCACGGTCGCAGCGATCTCCGCGGCCAGCTTGCCGCCGTAGAACGCCGGCAGGCCCTTCGACCCGAGCAGGCGGTACGTGTCGGCCAGCTCCGGGTTCTTGAACACCGTCCCGACCTTCGGCGCGTCTCCACCGGGCAGGAACAGCTTCGCCGTCGGGGTGATCGCGGCGAACCGCTCCTTGTTGTCGAGCGTCTGGCTGCGGAACGTCTCGTCGACGACGAACCCGCGCGCAGCGAGCTCAGCCGCCGGTTTGATCGCCTTGCCGAGCGACAACGAGCCCCACTGCCGCAGCGCGCGGTCCCAGGTCGCCGGTGTGCCCGGTACGCCGACAGAAACGCCAGACGTGACCAGATCGGGGAAGAACTTGTACGGCGTCCCGGTCGCCGGGTTGATGAACGCATCGCGCGGCATGGCTGCCGGAGCGGTCTCCCGACCGTCCAGTGTGGACACCTTGCGCGTCTTGGCGTTGTAGTACACGAAGTAGCCGCCGCCACCGATTCCCGCCGAGTAGGGCTCAGTAACGCCCAGAGCGGCCGCAGTAGCGACTGCGGCGTCCACAGCGTTGCCGCCACGACGCAGTACGTCCAGACCGATCTTCGTCGCCTCAGGGTCGACCGAGGCGACCGCACCGCCGTACCCGATCGCTGTTGGGTGCTTGACGGGCAGCCGCGGCGGACTGGCCGCCGCTCCGCTCGCGCTGAGCCCGGACAGGACGAGGGCACCAGCAGACAGGGACGCGACCAGCTTCTTCACCGGATCTCCAGGGGTCGGGGACAGGGGACCTGTCCCCTGCCTATCCCGAAGTCACACCCCAGCGCCAGTCATTGCGGCTAGTTGATCGTGCAGGACGCCAGGAAGCGCTTCACCGACTCGTCCGTCCAGTCGGTGCTACCCGCCGGCACCTCCACCAGCAGCCACTGCTCGGCCAGCTTGACCTGGCCGGTCAGCCGACCGTCCAGAGTGCCGATGTGGAACGTCTTACCGGCCGCCTCCTGCACGCGGACCGCAGTGAGCGACCGCGCGGTGTCAGAGCGCTGCAGCACGACCTTGGTGGCCGCGCCCGCCGTCCGCATCTCCGGCGGCGCCAGGACGACGCGGTCGGCCGCGATCGGCGTTTCGGCCACCCAGCCCTGCGGTGCGAGCTGGCAGCCGATCTTGTTCCAGGTGACGCGATTCGCGACCAGGTCGACCCCGGCGGTGAACAGCGACATCGTGCCGTCACCGGCGGACGGCGTCGGCGACGTCGAGCCCGCCGCCGTACTGGCCGCGGGCGCGTCCTGATCACCGCCGGCCGCGACCGGTGGGTCGCTCGGCGCGCCCCACCACTTCAGCTGCCCGCCGAACCCGAGCACCGCCGCCGTCACCGCGGCGGCGCACAGCACCCCGGTCGCCCGGCGGCGCCGCTTGATCCGGCGCAGCGCACGCCGCCCCCGCGCGACGTCCGCGTCGATATCCGCCGGAGGCAGCGCATCGGCCGCCTCGTCGGCGAACCCCTCCAACAGCTTCTTGACCTCGTCCACTACTCCGTCCCTCTCCCGGCCGACCGTCCCGGCCGGGACCACTCAGCCACTCCCCGTCGCCTGATCCGTCGGTTCGTCGGTCATCAGGTCCTTCAATCGCTTGAGAGCCTTGGCGGTCTGGCTCTTCACAGTTCCCTCGGTGCACTCCAGGATCCGCGCGCAGGTGGCCACGTCGAGATCCTGGAAGTAGCGCAGTACCAGCACTGCCCGCTGCCGGGGCGCGAGCTCCAGCAACGCCCGCCGGACCGCGATCGTGTCCACCGGATCCGTCTGGTCGGTGAGCCTCGGCTCGAGCGTGTCGGCCGTCACCACCTCGGGGTGGCGACCGGCGCGGCGGCGCTCGTCCAGGAAGGCGTTCACCAGGATGCGGTGCGCGTACGGCCCGGCGCCTTCGTGCCGGATCCGGTGCCAGTGCACGTAGACCCGAGTACAGGCGGTCTGGACCAGATCCTCCGCGGTGTAGGCGTCCCCCGCGGTCAGCAACAGCGCCGTTCTCATCAGTCGGTTGCGATCCGCGAGCAGGTACTCGCGGAACTCCGCCTCACGGTCACCCCCTCGCATCGACGGCCCCTGGGTGCGAGCCGGTCTCCACTCCGACTACGCCGCCGGCGCCGTTTCGGTTGCCCGCGGCCAGCACATCGATCGCCTTGTCCAGCAACGCCGGGTCGTCGTACGCCAGCCAGCTGATCCGCGGATCCTTGCGGAACCAGGAGTCCTGCCGGCGGGCGAACCGGCGGGTCGACTGCGCCGTCCGCTCGCGGGCCTCGGCCTCGTCGATCTCGCCGTTCAGCAGGGCGATCACCTGCGAGTAGCCGAGCGCGCGGTTCGCCGTCCGGCCCTCGAGCAGGCCCTGGCCGAGCAGCCCGCGGACCTCCTCGACGAACCCGGCCTCGAACATCCGGTCCACCCGGCGGCCGATCCGCTCGTCGAGCACCGGCCGCGGCACGTCGAGGCCGATCTGGACCGCGCCCGGATAGGCGTAGGTGTGGGCCGGCAGCGTCGCGGCGTACGCCGAGCCGGTGATCTCGACGACCTCCAGCGCGCGGACGATCCGGCGTCCGTTACTCGGCAGGATCTGCGCGGCGGCGGCCGGGTCGACGGCGGCCAGCCGCTGGTGCAGCGCGCCGGACCCGAGCTCGGCCAGCTCGGCCTCGAGCCGCTCCCGGACGGCGGCGTCCGTCCCCGGGAAGGTGAACTCGTCGAGGATCGCGCGGACGTAGAGCGCGGAGCCGCCGGCGAGCACCGGGACGGCGGCGCGCGCCGTACAGCCGTCGATCGCGGCGCGGGCCAGCTGCTGGAACTCGGCGACCGTCGCGGTCTGCGTGACCTCGAGGATGTCGAGCAGATGATGCGGGACGCCGGCCCGCTCGGCGCTGCTGATCTTGGCCGTGCCGATGTCCATCCCGCGGTAGACCTGCATCGCGTCCGCGTTCACCACTTCGCCGCCCAGGCGCTTGCACAAGGCAACGGACAGGTCGGACTTGCCGGCCGCGGTGGGGCCGACGACCGCGACGACGAGTGGATCGGCCATCGCTCCAGTGTGACAGTTTTCGGTCCGGGCCTGCCGCAGGGGGCGTCAAGTCTGCGCCAAGAGCGCCGGATCCGGGTTGTGGATGACCCCGGAACTCGGTTAGACACGACCCGTTCGCAACAACGGTTTACGGGAGGGAAAAGCTGTGACGACTCCGTTCGATGAGAGCAGCGAGGCCGCGAAGGAAGCCTTCGAGGAGGGCGCCGACGCGCTGAAGAGCGGCGGCGACGTCGAATCCGGTGGTGACGTCGAGTCGGGTGGCGATGTCGAGTCCGGCGGGGACGTCGAGTCCGGCGGCGGTTCGCAGGACTCCGGCGGCGACGTCGAGTAACGAGCGGCGAAATCCTGCGGGACAGTTCGCGCCGGTCCTACAGTTCGGGCCCGGTTGGTGCAATCATCGACCGCTAGCTGTCCGTAAGCACTTCACTACGCAGGAATGGGAGCCCCTGAGATGGGCATCTTCGACAAGTTCAAGGACAAGGCCGAGGACCTGAAGGACAAGGCCGGCGACCTGGTCGACCAGCACGGCGACAAGGTCGGCGCGGGCCTGGACAAGGCCGGCGACTTCGTGGACGAGAAGACCGGTGGCAAGTACGGCGACAAGATCGACCAGGGTGTCGACAAGGCCAAGGAGGGCCTGGACGGCCTCGACGGCCAGAACGACGACATCCCGGACGCGAACAAGCCCGCCTGAGCACCGCACCCGAAGGGCCGCGAGCACTCCGCTCGCGGCCCTTCGCGCTGCTCGCGGCGTGGGGGAATCTTTGCGGTCGGCAACCATCTCTTCGACCAGTGGACCGGCTGCTGCTGGCCGGCCTGTGGGCGTCGTCCCGCACGCGCTCGTCCAGCCGATGGCCGACACCGAGTCGCTCTCGCGGCCTTCGCGCTGGTTGCGCTGCTACGGGCCCCTGCTCATCTACAGCCTCGACATCCTCGTGATGACAATCGGCGCAACCAACTACTTCAACGCCAAAGGCCGCCAGCACCTCAGCCCTCTTCGCCGGCTACCTAGCCTTCGTCTGGCCCCTCTCCCCCTAGCAACTCCGCCCGGTTCGCGAGGATGTACGCAACCGCGGCGCGGTATCCGCCGGCATGGTCCTCGTCGCGATGGACGTCGTACGCCGGATCGCCGGCCTTGATCTGCTGCTCGATGTTCGCGGCATGGGAGAGCAGGCGGATACCGATCAGATCGACGAGCTCGCTGGGCTGGACGTCGAGGCCGTAGGCGTCGCAGAAGAGCCGGAGGCGGCGGGCGCGGTCAGGCTCCTCGGGCCAGCCGAAGGGCTCGAGCCAGCGGGATGGGTGGAACGGGACGAACTGGTGGGCCGCGTAGCAGAGGTCCCAGCGACGGTTGGACGGGCGGATCGTGTCCCAGTCGATGATGCCGACCACGTTCGGGCCGTCGAAGATCAGATTCCACGGAGCAAGGTCGTGGTGGCCGATGCAGTCGATCCCCACCGGAGCCGCAACTTCCAGGTCGTTCCACTCCCCCGGAGCGACCGGCTCGAACCCCTGGGTCGCGTCGTGCAGGCGGCGGATCGCGCGCGCCACGCTGACCAGCGCCTCGTCGGAGCGCAGGTCGGCAGGCAGCGGCGGATAGCCCGCCGTCCCCGGTAGATAGGTGAGCGTCTCGGTCTCGGCGTCCGTCTCGACCACGCGGGGAGCCAGCTCGAAGCCGGCGCGTTCCAGGTGTCGCAGTAACGCGTGCCCGTTGGCCGAGCCGCGGCGTCGGCGGACGAGGTCGCCGTCCCGGATGGGGCTCGAGAAGCGGCCGCCGGTCAGTTCTTCGGTCATGGGCCGAACCTAGCTTGGTTAGGGTCGGGGGATGGGACGGTTTTCGGTGGTGCCGGCGGCTTATGTGGTGTTGCGGCGTGGGGACGAGGTGTTGTTGTTGCTGAGGGCCAATACCGGCTACATGGACGGGCATTGGGCGGTGCCGGCGGGGCATGTGGAGCGGGGCGAGTCGGTGCTGGAGGCGGCGGTTCGGGAGGTTCGGGAAGAGGTGGGGGTGGAGATCGCGCCGGCGGATCTGCGGCCGTTGACGGTGTTCCACCGCACGCAGGCCAATGGCGATCCGATCGACGAGCGGGTGGACTTCTTCTTCACGGCGTCCCGGTGGAGTGGTGAGCCGCGGTTGATGGAGCCGGAGAAGTCGGACGGATTGGAGTGGTTCGCGCTGGACAAGTTGCCGGAGCCGCTGGTGACACACGAGGCGCGGGTGCTGGCCGGGCTCGATGGTGAGCTTCCGGTGGTGATGGTCCAGGGTTTCGCCTGAGTTCACCGGGGCTTCGTCGGGTGCGTTCTAATGTTCGCTGCGGTGTCAGCGAACGATGGAGGCGGCGATGGAGCAGTACGACGGGACGACCCGGCGGCGGGTTCTGCAGGCGGGCGCGGGGGCTGTGGTGGCGGCGGGCGTGTCCACGGCCGGTGTGACGGCAGCGCAGGCGACCACGTCGTCCGGGCGGGTCGACACGGAGCACCCGCGGTTCACGGTGGCCGTCGTACCGGACACGCAGTACCAGTTCGATCAGGACCGCGGTGACGCGGCGCCGTTGACGGCGACGTTCGAGTACCTGGTCGAGCAGCGGGCCGCGGAGAACCCGGTCTTCGTCGCGCACCTCGGCGACGTCGTCGAGAACGCGCTGCCGGCGGAGTTCGCGCAGGCCGACCCGGTGTTCAAGGTCCTCGACCGGGCCCGCATGCCGTACTCGGTCCTCGCCGGCAACCACGACATCGACGGCTCCAAGGACGACACCCGCGGCGATTCGGCGTACCTGCGCACGTTCGGCCCACAGCGGTTCCGGCGGATGACGACGTACGGCGGCTCGACGCCGAACGGCTACAACTCGTACCACGTGTTCCGCGCGGCCGGGCGGCAGTGGCTGCTGCTCGCGATGGACTGGCGGCCGTCGGACGCGAGCTTCGCCTGGGCGCGCGCGGTCATCGCGGCGCACCCGAAGCTGCCGGTCATCCTGACCACGCACGAGCTGGTGTACGCCGACAACGGCGTCGCGGAGCTGAGCGGGCACGGGAACCGGGTCTGGGATCAGCTGGTCAAGGACAACGACCAGATCTTCCTCACCCTGAACGGTCACTTCTGGCCGTCCGGGCGGCTGACCAAGCAGAACGCGGCCGGGAACGACGTCCACCTGCATCTGGCCAACTACCAGGACCGGTACTACGGCGGCTCGGGCATGGTCCGGCTCTACCACTTCGATCTGGCCCGGAACACCATCGACGTCGAGACGATCGCGCCGTGGATCCTTGGCCAGAAGCCAGGTGAGCGCAACGAGCTCGCCCAGGGCGAGATCGAGCTGACCGACGACGTCAACCGCTTCAGCGTCTCGATCGATTTCGAGCAGCGGTTCGCGAAGTTCGCGCCGGTGGCGGTCCGCCCGGCGCGACCGGCCCGGCAGCTGGTGATCCCGGGGACGGCGGCGTACTGGCGGTTCGACGGCGCGGTGACCGACCAGGTCGTCGACCACTCCGGGCAGGGCAATCACCTGACCCGCGTGCAGCTGGCCGGGGACAAGCCGTCAGCCTCGGCCGAGTTCCACCCGGAGCAGCCCGGGCACGCGAGCTGGCTGTTCCCGGGTGGGAAGAACCCGGCGCGCGGCGGCTACCTGAAGACGGCAGACCACGCGCCGCTGAATGCGCAGACGTTCCGCGGCGGGTACACGATCGAGGCGTTCGTGAAGCTGGCCGACGACGGGCAGGACCACTCCTGGGAGGGTCTGATCAGCCGGCTCGGCACCGGGCGGGACGCCGGGAAGACCGGCGACGACCCGGACGAGCCGGTCGTGAAGCTCGGCTTCTCCGGCGGTCGGCAGGTCCAGTGGGCCGTCTACCCGGTCGACCGCAACACCACCTTCACCAACTGGGGCCACGAACAGGTCGCCGGCCGCTGGTTCCACCTCGCCGTCGTCAACGACGGCCGCCACAGCACCGTCTACGTCGACTCCGCCGAACTGCTCCGCAACCCGGCGACCCGCTCCAGCGGCCTCGCCACTGCGGGCCGCCCCTGGCTGATCGGCGCCGGCCACTACGCCAACACGGTCGACCAGGGTTTCGCCGGCCACATCGGCGAGGTCCGCATCGTGAGTCGCGCGCTGAAGCCGACTGATTTCCTCAATGCGCGACGCTAACGACATGAGGTAGTACTCGCGGCGGCCGACCGCCAGGCGCGGCGAGCGCTGCAAGTTCACGCCGGCGACGAGTACCTCATGTCGTCAGCGACGGAGCTGCTCGCGGATGAGTGCCTCCTGGGCAGGCAGGAGAGCCTTCTCGGCGGCTGAGAGCGTGATGTTGTTGCTGCGGGCATCCAATGCCGCGGCGAGGCCCGGGGTGGGGTCGATCGAGTGGGCGAGGTAGGCGGTCAGGGCCTCGCGCAGGAGCGGCGAGAGGTGGGACCAGGCCGGGTCGAGCGCGACCTGGGCGAGGATGACGGCGGTCATCGCGACGTCGAACTCGGCCGGCCCCTCCTCCGCGTTGCGCCAGTCGATGACGACCGGGCCGGTCGGCGCGGCGATCACGTTGAACGGATGCAGATCGCCGTGGACGACGGTGAGCCCGGGCGTGCCGCTGGGTGCGGGGATCGCGTGCAGGCGACGATGCAGGTCGGCATGGATCTCACCGAGCCGGGTCGCGGTGACCTGACCGGCGATGGCCGCCTCGGCGAGGGTCGGGCCGGTCAGCCGTTCGAGGACCATGTCGGCACCCTCGATCGAGCGGACGGCGGGAACCGGATAACCGTGGTTCGCGACGTGCCGCATGAAGTCGGCCTCGTCGCGGACCGGATGCCCGTCGCGGTAGCGGCGGACGACCCAGTCGTCGTCCAGAGCGTAGACATCGGCGTCCCGCCCGGCGGCGAAGGGTTCGGCGTCGGGCGGGAGCAGGCTCATGCGATGGAGCAGCCGCCGGTGGCCGGCTCGAGCGGCTTGGCGCCGAGCGTCGGCATGCCGAGCATGACGCCGGGGCCGGTCGTGGCGGGGGTCTCCTGGGCGCGCTCCCAGGCGTCGCCGGCGCGCGTACGGCGGACCGAGCCGAAGACGTCCGCGACAAGGTGGTGGGGCGCGGCGTAGGTGACCTCGACGGTCGCGAGGTCGCCGGGGCGCGGGACCTGGACGCCCTCGGGAAGCGTGAAGTGCACCAGCCGGTTGTCGCGAGCGCGGCCGGAGAGCCGCTGGGTGGCGGCGTCCTTACGGCCTTCGCCCTCGGCGACGAGGACCTCGACGGACCGGCCGACGACCTGCTTGTTCTCGGCCCAGGCCAGGTCGTCCTGCAGGGCGACGAGCCGCTCGTACCGCTCCTGGACGACTGCCCGCGGGATCTGGTCCTCCATCACCTCGGCCGGCGTCCCCGGGCGCTTGGAGTACTGGAAGGTGAACGCCCCGGCGAACCGCGCCTGGCGGACGACGTCCAGCGTGCCCTGGAAGTCCTCCTCGGTCTCCCCCGGGAAGCCGACGATGATGTCGGTCGTGATCGCCGCCTCCGGCATCGCGGCGCGGACGTCCTCGATGATCTTGAGGTAGCGGTCCCGCCGGTACGAGCGCCGCATCGCCTTCAGCACCTGGTCGGAGCCGGACTGCAGCGGCATGTGCAGCGAGGGCATCACATTCGGCGTTTCGGCCATCGCCTCGATCACGTCGGCGGTGAAGTCGCGCGGGTGCGGCGAGGTGAAGCGGACCCGCTCCAGGCCGTCGATCTGGCCGCAGGCGCGGAGCAGCTTCGAGAACGCGTACCGGTCGCCGAACTCGACGCCGTAGGAGTTCACGTTCTGCCCGAGCAGGGTCACCTCGAGCACGCCCTCGGCGACCAGGGCCTCGACCTCGGCCAGGACGTCGCCCGGACGGCGGTCCTTCTCGCGGCCGCGCAGCGCGGGCACGATGCAGAACGTGCAGGTGTTGTTGCAGCCGACGCTCACCGACACCCAGGCCGAGTACGCCGACTCGCGGCGGGTCGGCAGCGTCGACGGGAAGACGTCGAGCGACTCCAGGATCTCGACCTGGGACTCCTCGGCGATCCGGGCCCGCTCCAGCAGCACCGGCAGCGCGCCGATGTTGTGGGTGCCGAACACGACGTCGACCCAGGGCGCCTTCTTGGTGATGGTCGCCTTGTCCTTCTGCGCCAGACAGCCGCCGACGGCGATCTGCATCCCCGGCTTCTTCGCCTTCACCGGCGCCAGGTGCCCGAGGTTGCCGTACAGCTTGTTGTCGGCGTTCTCCCGGACGGCGCACGTGTTGAACACGACCACGTCGGCCTGGTCGCCCGCGGGCGCGCGCACGTACCCGGCGTCCTCCAGCAGGCCGCGCAGCCGCTCGGAGTCGTGGACGTTCATCTGGCACCCGTAGGTGCGGACCTCGTAAGTACGCATAACAGCCACCAAGCGTACGTGCAGGAGTAGACAAATCCCTACCTGGGACCGGCGGGCAGCCACCCCTGCGCGGCGGTCGCGCGGAGATAATAGTGAGGGGCATGAACAGTTCTCGCCGTCAGTTCCTCGCCCAGACCGCCGCCGGCGCCGCCGTGCTCGCCGGCGGTTCCCTCACCACGGCCCCCGCGTTCGCCCGGCCCCGCGGCCTGACCGCGCTGGTCGGCGGCACCGTGATCGACGTCCGGACCGGACGCCGCCGTCCGCACCAAACCGTTCTGCTGGACGGGGAGCGGATCGTCGGCGTCGGCCGCCTCACCGTGCCGCGCGGCGCGACCGTGCTCGACGCGACCGGGAAGTACGTCGTCCCGGGGCTGGCCGACATGCACGTCCACAGCGTCGGCGACGAACGCGTCTCGCCGCCGCTCTACCTGGCCAACGGCGTCACCACGATCCGCGAGATGGCCGCGGTCGACCCGATGCTCTACGACTGGCGCGACCGGATCGCCGCGGGCACGCTACTCGGACCGCGGATGGTCGTGGCCAGCCAGATCATCGACGGTGACCCGACCCTGTGGGACCCGAACCTGATGCAGGCGATCGTCGTCGACACGCCGGCCGAGGCGCGCGCCGCCGTCCGCCGGGTCAAGGCCGAGGGCGCGGACTTCGTGAAGGTGTACTCCCGCCTGAACAAGACGGCGTACGCCGCGATCATCGACGAGGCGCGCAGGCTCGGGCTGACCGTGCACGGCCACGGGCCCGACGAGCTGACGACGAAGGAGGTCAGCACCGCGGGCCAGCGCAGCATCGAGCACATCCACTCCCTCGGCCTCTCGGTCTCGACCCGATCGGACGACGTCCGCCGGATGCTCCGCGCGATCAAGCTCGAGACCGGGGACTACAACGCGTGGTTCCGGCAAATGCATCCGATCGAGTGGATCGCCGCGAACACCTTCAGCCGAGCCCGGGCCGCCGACGTCTTCGGCACGCTGCGCCGCAACAACACCCGCGTGACGCCGACGCTGACCATGCACAACGTCCTCGACCAGCCCGACCACACTCGGCTCGATCCCACGCTCGCCAAGTATTTGAGCGCGGAGTCGATCGGCACCTACGAATGGGTGCTGGCCAATCTGTACGCGGCGAACCGGCCGGCCGAAGAGGTCGCGCGGCAGCGGAAGATGTGGGCCTGGCGCAAGTACTTCGTCGGGCAGCTGTTCGCGCACGGCGTCCCGATCCTGGCCGGCACCGACACCGGTACGCCGTACTCGGTCCCCGGATTCGCCTTGCACGAGGAGCTCGAGCACCTCGTCGCCGCCGGCGCCACGCCGCATCTGGCGCTGTCCGCCGCCACCCTCGAACCGGCCCGGTTCCTCGGGCTCGCCGCCGAACTCGGCACCGTCGAGCCGGGCCGGCTCGCGGACCTCGTCGTCCTGGACGCCGACCCGCTGACCGACATCCGCAACACCCGCAGGATTCACTCCGTCGTCACCCGCGGGCGGCTGCTCGGACCCGCCGAGCGGGCGAAGATGCTGGCGGACGTCGAGGCCGCCGTCAAGCAGCCGGCGACGGCGCTAGCACTTCCTGCAGGCGGCTGCTGCGGTTCGGCAGCTTCCGGACACTCCCGCGCATGATCCTGCGCAGCGTGATGGCGGCATCACGATACGCACCGGTTCATTGCAGATCGTTACCACCACGGAACCGACCGGCGATGCGACCGCACCCCGGCCTCCGCTAGGTTCTGGGCCATGAGCGATTCCGGCACCTTGACGCAGACCGGTCTGGTGGCACTGACCGGCGTCAACAAACATTTCGGCGAGCTGCACGTCCTGAAGGACATCAACCTGTCCATCGCCAAGGGCGAGGTCGTCGTGGTGATCGGCCCGTCCGGGTCCGGCAAGTCGACGCTCTGCCGCGCGATCAACCGGCTCGAGACGATCGACTCGGGCACCATCGAGCTGGACGGCCAGCCGCTGCCGAGCGAGGGCAAGTCCCTGGCCAAGCTGCGCGCCGACGTCGGCATGGTGTTCCAGTCGTTCAACCTGTTCGCGCACAAGACGATCCTGCAGAACGTCACGCTCGGCCCGCTGAAGGTCCGCAAGACCGACCCGAAGCAGGCCGAGAAGCGGGCCATGGAGCTGCTGGAGCGGGTGGGGGTGGCCAGCCAGGCGTCGAAGTACCCGGCGCAGCTGTCCGGCGGCCAGCAGCAGCGCGTCGCGATCGCCCGCGCGCTGGCGATGGACCCCAAGGTGATCCTCTTCGACGAGCCCACCTCGGCGCTCGACCCGGAGATGATCCAGGAGGTCCTCGAGGTGATGATCGACCTCGCCAAGCAGCAGATGACGATGGTCGTGGTCACGCACGAGATGGGCTTCGCCCGCAGTGCGGCCAACCGGGTGGTCTTCATGGCCGACGGCGAGATCGTCGAGCAGGCCGACCCGGAGACCTTCTTCACCAGCCCGACCTCCCGGCGGGCCCAGGACTTCCTGGGCAAGATCCTCAAGCACTGACCTCCGCCCGCGGCCGTACCAGCAAACACATCAACAAAGGGGACCTGACAATGAGAATGCGTCACCTCACCGCCGCCGTTGGCGTGGCAGCGCTCGCGCTGACCGCCGTCGCGTGCGGCAAGGAGGAGCCCGCGGCCGGAGGGGGCGGCGGCAACACCGCGTCCGACTCCTGCGGCGACCTGCACAAGTTCACCACCGCGACCGACGCGAACGTGGCCGGCAGCCCGACCTTCACCAAGGCCAAGACCCGCGGCAACCTGGTCGTCGGCGTCAAGGCCGACCAGCCGAACCTCGGCTACAAGGACGCCTCCGGCAAGCGCTGCGGTTTCGACATCGAGGTCGCCCGGATGGTCTCGGCCGGCCTGGGCCTGGACCCGGACAAGATCGAGTACAAGGAGATCCCGTCCGCGAACCGCGAGACCGCGATCGCCGGCGGTGAGATCGACTACTACGTCGGCACCTACTCGATCACCGACAAGCGCAAGGCGCTGGTCGGCTTCGCGGGCCCGTACTTCGTCGCCGGCCAGGACCTGCTGGTCCGCAAGGACGACACCTCGCTGGACGCCGGCAAGGAGGCCCTGAAGGGTAAGAAGGTCTGCTCCGCGACCGGCTCGACCCCGATCCAGCGGGTCAAGGACGAGCAGCTCACCGAGGCCAGCAACATCTCGGAGTTCAAGACCTACTCCGAGTGCGTCTCGCAGCTGCTGGACAACAAGACCGACGCCGTCACCACCGACGACGCGATCCTCAAGGGCTACGCGGCCACCGCGCCCGACCAGCTCCGCGTGGTCGGCAAGCCGTTCAGCACCGAGAAGTACGGCATCGGCGTCCCGCTGGCCGACAAGGCCATCCGCGACCAGGTGAACACCATCCTGGAGAAGTCGGCCACCGACGGCACCTGGAAGGCCATCTACGACGAGACGCTGGGCAAGTCCGGTTCGCCGGGCACCCCGCCGCCGCTCGAGAAGTACTGATCCACTCCCCGGCCGCGGCGTCCTCACCGGCGCCGCGGCCGGGCTCTGTACGAGGAAGGTCGCGATGCTCTCGGTTCTCACCGACAACTGGGATCTGTTCGGCGTAGGTTTCTGGACGACGATCCGGTTGTTCCTGGTCGCCGGCGTACTCAGTCTGCTGCTCGGCACCCTGCTGGCCGCGTTCCGGGTCTCCCCGGTGCCCGCCCTGCGTTCCGTCGGCACGGGGTACGTCAACACCCTGCGGAACACCCCGTTGACGCTGGTCTTCGCGTTCCTGGTGTTCGGGGCGCCGAAGATGAACATCCAGCTCCCGTCGTTCTTCTGGTCCGCGGTGGTCGCGCTGACCGTCTACACCTCCGCGTTCATCTGCGAGGTGGTCCGCTCCGGGATCAACACGATCTCCCCCGGCCAGTCCGAGGCCGCCCGGGCGATCGGCATGTCGTTCACCCAGGTCCTCGGGATCGTGGTGCTGCCGCAGGCGTTCCGCGCGATCGTGCCGCCGCTGACGAGTGTGCTGATCGCGTTGCTGAAGAACACGACGATCGCGGCCGGTTTCTCCGTCCTCGAGGCCGGCGCCATCCCGGCGTCGATGGCCGAGCGCGGTGAGAACCAGATGCTCACGCTGCTCTGGATCACCATCGGCTTCCTGATCCTGATCACTCCCCTGGTCCTCCTGCAGCGGTGGGCCGAGCGACGGACGGCGGTGGCCTGATGAGCGCGGTGTTGTACGACGTCCCCGGCCCGAAGGCCCGGGCCCGGAACCGGCTCAGCAACGTGGTCGTGGTCCTGCTGCTGCTCGGCGCGCTCGCCTGGGTCATCTACCGGCTGAACGCGACCGGCCAGTTCGAGGGCCGGCGCTGGGTGCAGTTCCAGTACGCCGCGATCCAGCAGCAGCTGCTCGACGGCCTGCTCGCCACGCTGAAGGCGGCCGGTCTGGCCACCCTGCTGGCGATTCCGTTCGGCGCGATCTTCGCGGCCGGCCGGATCAGCGACCACAAGTGGGTCCGGGTGCCCGCGACGTTCGTCGTCGAGCTGTTCCGGGCGATCCCGCTGCTGATCCTGATGTTCTTCTTCTACTACGGCAGCCTGCAGTTCCAGCTCGGCCTGTCGCCGTTCTGGGCGGTCGTCCTCGGTCTGATGCTCTACAACGGCTCCGTGCTGGCCGAGGTCTTCCGGGCCGGGATCGCCGCGGTGCCGAAGGGCCAGCGGGAGGCGGCGTACGCGACCGGCCTGCGGAAGAACCAGGTCGTCCGGCTGGTCCTGCTGCCGCAGGCGATCAGCGCGATGCTGCCGGCCATCGTGTCGCAGCTGGTGGTCCTGCTGAAGGACACCGCGCTCGGCTTCATCATCACCTACCCCGAGCTGCTCTACGTCGGCAAGCAGATGGGCGGCCGGCTGCAGTACGGCTTCCCCTACATCCCGACGTACATCGTCATCGCGATCATCTACATCGGTCTGTGCTCGCTGCTGTCGGTGCTGGCCCGCTACCTCGAGGGCCGCTCGCGGCGCCGTCGTAAGGTCACCGGCGCTCCGCCGCCGGTCGAGCTCGACCCAGGCGCCTCGTCGGCAGCCTGATCTACTGACGAAGGCCCCCTTCCGTTCGGGAGGGGGCCTTCGGCTTGTCAGCGCAGGGTGTTGAAGGAGTCTCGGAGGATCTCGAGGGCCTCGGCGGTCTCCTCCTCGGTCAGCGTCATCGGCGGGGCCATCCGCAGGACGTTGCCGTAGAGGCCGCCCTTGCCGATCAGGAGACCGCGGTTCTTGGTCTCCTGCTGCAGTTTGGCGGTGGCGGCCGGGTCGGGGCTGTTGTCACCGGGTTTGATGATCTCGGTCGCGAGCATCAGGCCCTTGCCGCGGACGTCGCCGAGCTCGGGGAACTCCTCGGCGATCCCGCGCAGCCCGTCGGCCAGCTGGGCGCCGCGCTTGGCGGCGTTCGCCTGCAGGTCGTTGTCGAGCAGGTAGTCGATGGTCGCCTTGGCGGCGCTGGTCGAGATCGGGTTGCCGCCGAAGGTGGACAGCGAGTTCGCGCTCAGGCTGTCCATCAGGTCGGGCCGCGCGACCAGGCCGCCGATCGCGAACCCGTTGCCGAGACCCTTCGCGAACGTCATCGCGTCCGGGACGACGTCATGCGCCTGGATCCCCCAGAAGTGGTCGCCGGTGCGGCCCCAGCCGGTCTGCACCTCGTCGGAGATGAACAGGATGCCGTACTCGTCCAGAACCTCTTTGAACGCGCCGTACAGGCCGTCGGGTGGCGAGGCGAACCCGCCGACGCCCTGGATCGGCTCGGCGATCATGCAGGCGACGTCACCGGAGGTCGTGGTCTCGATGACGTTGCGCAGGTCGTCGACGCAGACCTTGATGTAGTCGGCGTCCGGCAGGTCGCGGAACGGGCTGCGGTAGCGGTACGCGCCCTGGACGTACTGGACGTTGACCGGGGACAGGCTGCTCGCGGACCAGCCGCGGTTGCCGGTGATGGCGACCGTGCCGAACGCGCGGCCGTGGTAGGAGTTGCGCATCGCGAGGACCTGGTTGCTACGCCGGTTCTGCGTGGCCAGCAGCAGGGCGGCCTCGTTCGCCTCGGTGCCGGAGTTGGCGAAGAAGACCTTCGCGTTCTCGATCCCGGACAGCTTGGCGATCTGCTCGGCCAGCTCGATCTGCTTGCGGATCAGGTACACCGTCGAGGTGTGCGCGATCCCGCTGCTCAGCTGCTCCCGGACCGCCTCGGAGATCTCCGCGACGTCGTACCCGATCGCGTTGGTCAGGATGCCGGCGAAGAAGTCGAGATAGCTGTTGCCCTCACCGTCGGTGACCCGCCGGCCGGAGCCTCGCACGATCTCGATCGGCTCTTCGTAGTACAACGCGAGCCAGTCCGGCATGACGGCCTTGTGACGCTCCCAGAGCTCCGCATGTGTCATGTCTTAGCAATACCTCATCTGGCCGCCGTCCGACAGTAGGGTGCTGCCCGTGACCCTGCCGAGCATCCCGCATGTGGACGTCGAGTCCCTGGAGCATTTCGACCGCGTCGTGGCCGCGGGCGCGACCGCGATGGCGGGCTGGCGGGTGCAATCGGTCGACCTGACCGGCCGGACCGCCGAGTTGCTCGGGCTCAACCCGCTCGGCGCGCTGTTCCTGGGCTGTCTGCTGGAGGAGAAGGCCGACCGCTGGGTCCGCGACGGCGGCGGGCTGGTCTTCCCAGCCATCCCTGAGCTGCCCTTCGACTCCTACCGCGGCACGCTGTACGACGCCGAGGAGCTGTACGCCGGCCTCGACCACGGCTACGAGGCCACTCCGGACGCCCGGATCTACGCCTGGTCGCGCCAGCACGACGAGCGCGGCGACACCAGCCGCACGCTGGCCTCCGCACTCCACGACCACGCCATCGCGGACGCGCTGCACGAGCTGCCGTCGTCCGGCGCCTGGGTCGGTGTGATGGGCGGCCACGGGATGGCACGCGGGAGTACGACGTACCGGTCAGCTGTCCTGCTCGGACGCCGTCTGGCGCGTGCTGGGCTCACAGTGGTCACTGGCGGCGGTCCTGGCGCGATGGAGGCGGCCAACCTAGGTTCGTCGCTGTCGACGTACGACGACAGCGCTGTGGACCGTGCTGTCACCGCCCTGGCCGCCGTACCGTCGTTCCGACCCTCTATCGCCTCGTGGGCCTCGGCAGGGCTCGACATCCGGCATCAGTTCCCCGGAGACGGCGGTGTGTCGATTCCGACCTGGTTCTACGGCCACGAGCCGCCGAACGTGTTCGCGTCGTCCATCGCGAAGTACTTCTCGAACGCGCAGCGCGAGGATGTCCTGCTCTCGCAGGCTCGCGGCGGCATCATCTACCTCCCGGGCGCGGCCGGCACTGTCCAAGAGGTCTTCCAGGCCGTCACACCGAACTACTACGGCGACGCAGCCACCCAGATCCCGCTCATCCTGGTCGGCATCAAGCACTGGACCGTCGACCTCCCGGTCTGGCCACTGCTCCAGGCTCTGGCCGCGGACCGCGCCATGGCGTCGTCCGTCCGCCTCGTCGACAGCATCGACGAGGCGGCCGACCTGGTCAGCTGACGCGCTGAGCCTTGAACTGCATCCGGGGCTCGGCGTACGCCTCCTGGGACTCGATGAGTTGCAGCTCGCGCTCACCGGACTCGTGGGTACGGGTGAGCAGGTCGAAGACGCTGGAGGTCGTGCGGGCGAGAGCATCTTCCAGGTCGCCCGTCCGCCGGTAGTGCGCAGTGAACAGCGCAGCAGTCACATCGCCGGAGCCGTTGGCCTTCATCGGGATGTACGGCGTCTGGACGAGCCAGGCGCCACTGTCGTCAACAGCCAGCATCTCGATCGTCCCCTCCTCCCGGTCCGGACGCTCGACGCTCGTGACGAGCACCGTGCGCGGGCCGGTGGCGCGGACGAGCTCCACTGACGCCAGCGTCGACTCCAGGGTGTCCGGCTCGGTGTTGGTGAGGAAGCCGAGCTCGAACTGGTTCGGCGTGATGATGTCGGCCGCGGGCACCACCCGGTCGCGCAGCAGCACCGGGATCGCCGGCGCCACGAAGCACCCCGACTTCGCGTTCCCCATCACCGGGTCACACGAGTACACGGCGTCCGGGTTCGCCGCCTTCACCTTCGCGACCGTCTCGAGGATCACATCGGCGATCCCCTCGCCGCCCTGATACCCCGACAGCACGACATCGATCTTCGGGAACACGCCCCGATCCTCGATCCCGGTGATCACTTCGCGCACGTCGTCCGGACTGATCAACGGGCCCCGCCACGCGCCGTACCCGGTGTGGTTCGAGAAGTTCACCGTATAAACCGGCAGCACCTCCACCCCAATACGCTGGAGCGGAAAAACAGCGGCCGAGTTGCCCACATGCCCATAAGCGACCGCGGACTGGATGGAGAGGATCTTCACCCCTCGATCATCGCACCTCAGCTGGTGAGGCGATTCTCGGCCTCTTCGAGGAAGAGGTCGACCTCCATGATGTCGTAGCCCTCGCGGAAGCGGACGGGGGTGAACTGGATGTTGCGGAGTTCGCGGGCGGTGACCGGCTTGTCGACGGGGTGGCCGTTGACGGTGGCGAGGACGCGCTCGACGAAGGCGTCGACCTCGGCCATGTCGTAGCCCTCGTTGAACTTCACGGGGGTGAAGCGCGGGGAGTCGAGGCGGTGCGCCGGGGTGCGGGGGCTCGCGGGCGGGGCAGGCGGGCTGGGCCGGCTGGGGTTGGCGCCGGTCATGCGTTCGGCGGCGGCTTCGAGGAAGGCGTCGACCTCCATGACGTCGTAGCCCTCACGGAAGCGGACCGGGGTGAAGCTGGCGTTGCGGAGGTCGGCGGCAGTGACCGGGCGGTCGACGGGGCGGCCTTCGATGGTCGCGTTCAGGCGGTCGATCAGCGCGTCCACCTCGGCGATCTCGTAACCCTCGCGCCAGCGGACGCGGGAGAAGAGCCCGGACATCAGACCTTGTTCGCTGCGGCGAGCTGGCCGCAGGCGCCGTCGATCTCCTGACCGCGGGTGTCCCGGACGGTGGTGGAGATGCCGCCGGCCTGCAGGCGCCGGACGAACTCGCGCTCGTCGGCGGGGTCGGACGCCGTCCACTTGGAGCCGGGGGTCGGGTTCAGCGGGATCAGGTTCACGTGCACCCAGCCCCAGTCGCCGCGGGCGCGCAGCTTCTCGGCGAGCAGGTCGGCCCGCCAGGCGTGGTCGTTGATGTCGCGGATCATCGCGTACTCGATCGAGACCCGGCGCTTGGTCTTCTCGGCGTATCCCCAGGCGGCGTCGAGGACCTCGTCGACCTTCCACCGGTTGTTGATCGGCACCAGCTCGTCGCGCAGCTCGTCGTCCGGCGCGTGCAGCGACAGGGCCAGCGTCACCGGGATGCCCTCGTCGGCGAGCTGGTTGATCCGCGGCACCAGGCCGACGGTCGAGACGGTGACGCCGCGGGCCGAGATGCCCAGGCCCTCCGGCGACGGGTCGGTGAACCGGCGGACGGCGCCGATGACGGCCTTGTAGTTGGCCATCGGCTCGCCCATACCCATGAAGACGATGTTGCTCACCCGCCCCGGCCCGCCCGCGACCTCACCGCGAGCCAGCGCGCGAGCGCCGTCCACGACCTGCTCCACGATCTCGGCCGTCGTCATGTTGCGGGTCAGACCGGCCTGGCCGGTCGCGCAGAACGGGCAGGCCATCCCACAGCCGGCCTGCGACGAGACGCACATCGTGGCGCGGCCCGGGTAGCGCATCAGGACGGACTCGACGAGCGAGCCGTCCAGCAGCTTCCAGAGCGTCTTGCGGGTCTGGCCGTTGTCGCACTCCAGGTTCCGCACGCGGGTCAGCAGCGGCGGCATCAGCTCCGCGACCAGCTTGTCGCGCGTGGCGGCCGGGAGGTCGGTCATCTCGGCCGGGTCGGACGTCAGCCGGCCGAAGTAGTGGTTCGACAGCTGCTTGGCCCGGAACGCGGGCTCGCCCAGCGCGGCGACCGCCGTACGGCGTTCCTCCCCGGACAGGTCGGCCAGATGCCGCGGCGGCTTCTTGGCACGGCGCGGCTCATCGAAAACGAGAGGCAGGGAGGTAGTCATAGCTGTCCCATTGTCGCCCGCGGCCACAGTCATTCACAAATTCACATCCACGACGTGCGCAGGATCACTCCGCCTTGCGATCGGAGTGCCCGAGCTGGCGGTCCGGGGCGATCCGGTCCCGCACCAGCTGTTTCAGCAGCGGCAGCTCGATGAATCCGCCCTCCGCCTTCCGCGACCACAGCAGCTCGCCGTCCAGCGAGATGTCGAAGATCCCGCCCGTCGACGGCACCAGCGCCACCTCCCCCAGCTCCTTCGGGAAGGTCGTCAGCAGCTCCTGAGCCGTCCACGCCGCCCGCATCAACCACCGGCACTGCGTGCAGTAGACGATCTCCAACCGCGGTGTTGTACTCACGCCCCCAGTATCTCGGTCGATTCGCCGGCGCGGTGCCCCGTCTCACCGCGCCGGCCGATCGTCAGGCCGAGTAGCCCTTCGGTGGGATCAGCGTGGCGAGCTGGTTGAAGGTCAGCCAGTAGGTCGGTGTGTCCGCGAAGCCGGCCGGGTCGGCGATCAGCACGGTCTGGTCGCTGCTGTCGTAGCCGATCACGGTGAAGTAGTGCCAGATCGTGTAGTTCGGGTAGCCCGGCGGGTGGTTGTTGGCCGGGGCAACGATATTGGCGACGAGCGCCCAGCCGCGGTCGATGTCGTAGGTGATGTCGTGCCAGAGCAGATCACGCTGCGACTGGGTCGGCGGGTCGTTCGGCATCGACTTGGTCTCGTAGTAGCCGGTGTTGAGCCGGGCGTTCAGGACGCGGGTGACCTGACTGATGTGGTCGGTGCCCTCTTCGTCGGTGGGCAGCTCGTAGGCCAGCTGCTGCTGGCTGGGCAGGTTGGAGGTCTTGGCCGACAGCGCGATCCGCGTCGCCGCCGGGCCGCACCAATAGCCGGTCGACTGGTACTGGAACTGGATGTTCAAGGTTTTCAGCGTTTGGGTCGAGAAACCCAGCGCGGGGACGGGCTTGGCCGTCGCTGCCGCCTCGGCCGAGACGGCAGCGACCGGCTGCGCGATAGCGGGGGTGGACGCCATCGGCAAGGCCGATGCGGCAACCAGAGTCAGACCACACAGGGCGGCCCTGAGTTTCGGCGGGGTGTGTCTCATGGCAACTCCCTCAGCCTGCGGAGCGGCCCGGGGCGGCCGTTCCATCACCGAGTGCATTCCTATCGAGCCGATATGTAAACCCCTACCTGACTTAAGCAAGGTCACCGTGAAATAGTGACAGTGCGGTGTTCTCGCAGGTCAGAAGCGTTTCGAGGACGCCGGACAGACCCCGGAGAAAATTTCTGACGTTTCGATCTGACTCGAAGCGTGCTGGGAATGCGTCGTTCCCAAGGGCCGTTGGATCAGGCATGGGCGCGTTGGCAGGTGTTCCGTTGTCGGTGCTGGACCGGTCGCGGACGCGGACCGGCGAAACAGAAGCCGAAACACTGCGTGCGACCGTCGACTTGGCGCAGCAGGTCGAGAAGCTCGGCTACAAGCGTTTCTGGGTGTCTGAACACCACAGCGTGCCCGGAGTGGTCGGTTCCGCGCCGACGGTGCTCGCAGCGGCCGTCGCAGCCCGGACAGAGCACATTCGGGTTGGCACCGGCGGCGTCATGCTGCCGAACCATCAGCCGCTGGTCGTGGCCGAGCAGTTCGGCGTCCTGGAGTCGCTGTACCCGGGCCGGATCGACATGGGCCTCGGCCGGTCCGTCGGCTTCACGAACGGGATCCGGCGGGCGCTTGGCGTCGAGAAGGACGCCGCGGCGGACTTTGCCGTCCAGCTTCGGGAGCTGCTCGGCTACTTGGACGGAACGCAGCAGACGCATCCAGAGGTGCACGCCAGGCCCGGGGAGGGGTTGCGAGTCCCAGCGTTCGTTCTGGCGATCGGCTCCGGCGCTGCGGTGGCGGCGTCCTTCGGGTTGCCGCTGGTGATCGCCGGTGTGAAGGGCGAGGCAGAGCTGCTGCAGCTGGTGGAGAGCTACCGAGCCGACTTCCAGCCCTCAGCGTGGGGTGCTCGTCCGTACGTCGTTCTGGCGGCGACTGTCGCCGTCGCGCCGACGACTGAGCAGGCCCGAGAGCTGTTGTTGCCGGAGGCATGGGCAAGCGCGTACTCACGCACTCAAGGCGTGTTCCCGCCGCTTGAACCCGCTCCCCCGCTGGAGATGACAGCGAAGCAGCGTGAGCTGTTCGAGGGTGCACTGACCGGCCAGATCTACGGGACGCCGGCCGAGGTCGACGCCACGCTCGGCGGCCTGGTCCGGCGGACCGGCGCCGACGAGTTGCTGATCACCACGAACACCTTCGACCGCGGCGACCTGGTCGCGTCGTACACCGCGCTCGCGGAGCTGACTAGCGGTTGATCCGCTCCTCGAGGCGCTTGCGCACCTCGGGCCACTCGTCGGCCAGGATCGAGAACACGACGGTGTCCCGCCACGAGCCGTCCGCCAGCCGCATGTGCCGGCGCAACACGCCCTCCCGGGTCGCGCCGAGCTTGGCGATCGCGGCCTGGGAATGCGTGTTCGTCAACCCGGTCTGAATCTTCAGCCGGCCGAACCCGCAGTCCTCGAAAGCGTGTCGCATCAGCAGCAGCTTCGCCGCCGGGTTGACCGCCGTCCCCCAGACCGCCGGGGCGTACCCCGTCCAGCCGAGATGGAGGCGCTCGTTGGGCAGGTCGACGTCCCCGAGACTCGACGTCCCGACGACGGAGCCGTCGGCAACCATCCGGACCGTGTACGCGAACCGCTTGGCGACCGCCGGCGCCCATTCCGCGCGCATCGCGTCGACGCCGGCCGGCACGACGCCGCCGTTGAACCCGCCGGCGTAGACCTGCTCGTTCGCGATGGCGGCGTACAACTCGTCGTAATCGCCGTCCTGCAAGGGATCCAGGCGGACGACGTCGCCCACCAGCGAACGCCCATCCGGCGCGACCGTCATGGCATTACCCCTTCACGAGCAGATGCAGCAGGAGCCACATCGCGGGCGCTGTCGCGAGCAGCGAGTCCAGCCGGTCCATGACGCCGCCGTGACCGGGCAGCAGGTTCGACATGTCCTTGATGCCCAGATCGCGCTTGATCATCGACTCGCCGAGGTCACCGACCGTCGCGGTCACCACCGCGACCGCGCCGACGATCGCGCCGACCCACCAGTTGCCGTCGAGCAGGAGGACGACCGACGCGATCCCGGCGCCGATACAGGCCAGCGTCGAGCCGGCGAAGCCCTCCCAGGACTTCTTCGGGCTGATCGTCGGCGCCATCGGGTGCTTGCCGAACAGGACGCCGGCCGCGTACCCGCCGACGTCGCTCGCGACGACCACCAGGAAGAACGTCAGCACCCGGCCCGGGCCGTCGGCGTCCGGCTGGACGAGCAGGATCGCGAACCCGGCCAGCAACGGGACGTAGCCGATCAGGAAGACCCCGGCGGTGACATCGCGGACGAAACCGACCGAGCCGCCCGGCATCCGCCAGAAGAGCGTGCCCAGCACGGTCAGCGCGAGCGCGACCAGCAACGCCATCGGCCCGCCGAAATAGGCGGCCAGCAGCATCGCCGTCGTGCCGACGAACAGCGGGATCCGCGGGATCACCGCGCCGCCGGTCCGGAGCGCCTTGATCATCTCGTCCACGGCGAACAGCACGGCGGCCAGCACCAGGACCGTGAACAGGACCTTCTGCCAGTACAGCGAGCCGACGATCAGCGCGCCGAGACCGACCCCGACGCCGACCGCGGCCGGCAGGTTCCGCCCGGCGCGGCTCGGTTTCGGACCGGTGCTCGGCGCGGGCGTGCTCTCGACGCCCATCACACCTCGAGCAGTTCGGCTTCCTTGTGCTTGAGCAGCTCGTCGATGGATTCGACGTATTTCTTCGTCATCCCATCGAGCCGCTTCTCAGCACTCTTGCCCTCGTCCTCGCCCGCCTCGCCGCCCTTGACCGACTTGTCGATCGCGTCCTTGGCGTGCCGGCGGATGCTGCGCACGGAGATCTTGGCGTCCTCGCCCTTGGTCTTGGCGACCTTGATGTACTCCTTGCGGCGGTCCTCGGTCAGCTGCGGCATCGTGACCCGGATGACCGCGCCGTCGTTACCCGGGTTCACGCCGAGGTCGGAGTCGCGGATCGCCTTCTCGATCGCGGCCATCGCGCCCTTGTCGTACGGCGAGATGAGCACGGTCCGCGGGTCCGGGACCTGGAAACCGGCCAGCTGCTGCAGCGGGGTCGGCGAGCCGTAGTAGTCCGCCACGATGTTGGAGAACATCGACGGGTGCGCGCGGCCGGTCCGGATCGCGGCGAAGTCGTCCTTGGCGACCTCCACGGCCTTCGCCATCTTCTGCTCGGCTTCGCGGAGTGCTTCGTCGATCACGACATTCCTCGCTTCCTGGAGGCCGCGTCGTCGCAGCCCGTTTCGAACGATCCTAGTGGTACGGCGGCCCGGAACAGCCGACTACCCCGGCGCGACGACCGTGCCGATCTTGTCGCCGTGCACGACGCGGGCGATATTGCCCTCCTCGAGACCGAAGATCACGATCGGCAGCGCGTTGTCGCGGGCCAGGCTGATCGCGGTCGCGTCGGCGACCCGCAGCCCGCGGGCCAGGAAGTCGTCGTAGGACAGCTGGTCGAACTTGACCGCGTCCGGGTTCTTCTTCGGGTCGGAGTCGTAGACGCCGTCCACGCCCTGCTTACCCATCAGCAGCGCCTCCGCGCCGACCTCGAGCGCGCGCTGGGCGGCGACGGTGTCGGTGGAGAAGTACGGCATCCCGGAACCCGCGCCGAAGATCACCACGCGGCCCTTCTCCAGGTGCCGCTCGGCCTTGCGCGGGATGTAGGGCTCGGCGACCTGACCCATCGTGATCGCGGTCTGCACCCGGGTCTCGATCCCGAGCTTCTCCAGGAAGTCCTGCAGGGCCAGGCAGTTCATCACGGTGCCGAGCATGCCCATGTAGTCGGCGCGGTTGCGCTCCATCCCGCGCTGCTGCAGCTCGGCGCCGCGGAAGAAGTTCCCGCCGCCGACGACGATGGCGACCTGGACGCCGGCCCGGGCCACCTCCGCGATCTGCTTGGCGATCGAGTTCACCACGTCGGGGTCGACGCCGAGTTTGCCGCCGCCGAACACCTCACCCGACAGTTTGAGCAGCACCCGCCGGTAGGCGGGCGAATACGGCGAAGAGGCCGGATTCGTCTCGGTACCCAGGGTTTCCGTCACGATTCCGGCCTCTCCTCGTTGCGTTGCTGTGCTGCCAGATCCTTCGCGAGCCCGCAGGCTCAGGCGCCGACCTCGAAGCGGGCGAACCGCTTCACGGTCACGCCGGCCTCGTCCAGGACGGCCTTCACGGTCTTCTTGTTCTCGGTGACCGACGGCTGCTCGAGCAGGACGACCTCCTTGAAGAAGCCGTTCACCCGGCCCTCGACGATCTTCGGCAGGGCGCCCTCGGGCTTGCCCTCCTCGCGGGCGGTCGCCTCGGCGATCCGCTGCTCGTTCGCGACCGTCTCGGCCGGAACCTCCTCGCGGGTGGTGTACAGCGGCCGCATCGCGGCGGCCTGCATCGCGGCGCCGCGGGCGGCCTCCACGTTGTCACCCTCGAACTCGACCAGGACGCCGACCTGGGCCGGCAGGTCCGCGGCGCGCTTGTGCATGTACGCCGTGACCTGGCCGTCGAACACGGCCACCTTGCCGAGCTCGAGCTTCTCGCCGATCACCGCGGCCAGCGCCTCGATGTTCTCGGCGACCGACTTGCCGTCGGCGAGCTTCTCGCTGAGCAGCGCCTCGGCGTCGCCGACCTTGCTGGCCGACGCGTGCGCGACGATGTCGGCCGCGAGCTGCTGGAACTGCTCGTTCTTGGCGACGAAGTCGGTCTCGCAGTTCAGCTGGACCAGCGCGTTCTCGGCGGCGGCCACCAGGCCGTTGCTGGCGGAACGCTCGGCGCCCCGCTTCTGCGCCTTGGCCGCGCCGTGGATGCGCAGCTCCTCGATGGCCTTGTCGAAGTCGCCGTCGGTGGCCTCGAGGGCCTTCTTGGCGTCCATCATGCCCGCGCCGGTGGCGTCGCGGAGCTTCTTCACGTCAGCGGCGGTGTAGTTCGCCATTCCTCGTTCTCTCGTCCTTCTCGATGCGGCTGGATGAGCGGAGCGGTCCGAACCCTGCCGCCCGCGGCGCGGGCGGCAGGATCAGCGGATCTCAGGCCTCGTCGGCCTTCGGGGCCTCGGCGGCCGGGGTCTCCTCGGCGGCAGCCGGGGCCTCCTCGGCGACCGGCGCCTCTTCGGCGACAGCCTCGGCGGCCGGAGCGGCCTCGGCCGGAGCCTCGGTGGCAGCCGGGGCCGCATCGGCCTTGGCGGCGCCGTTCTGGCTCTCCAGCAGCTCGCGCTCCCAAGCCGCCAGCGGCTCCTCGGCGCCCAGCTCCTCGCCGGCCGCGGCGGCGCCCTGGCCACCGCGCGACATCAGACCGTCGGCGACGGCGTCGGCGACCACGCGGGTCAGCAGGCCGACCGAGCGGATGGCGTCGTCGTTACCCGGGATCGGGAAGTCGACCTCGTCCGGGTCGCAGTTGGTGTCCAGGATGCCGATGATCGGCAGCTTCAGCTTGCGCGCCTCGTCGACGGCGAGGTGCTCCTTCTTGGTGTCCACGATCCACACGGCGGCCGGCACCCGGGCCATGTCGCGGATACCGCCGAGGGTCTTGAGCAGCTTGTCGTGCTCGCGACGCTTCTGCAGCAGCTCCTTCTTGGTGACACCGGAGGCGGCGACGTCGTCGAAGTCGATCAGCTCCAGCTCCTTCAGGCGCTGCAGCCGCTTGTTGACGGTCTGGAAGTTGGTGAGCATGCCGCCCAGCCAGCGCTGGTTCACGTAGGGCATGCCGACCCGGGTCGCCTGCTCGGCGATCGCTTCCTGGGCCTGCTTCTTGGTGCCGACGAACAGGATCGCCCCGCCCGCCGCGACCGTGCTGCGAACGAACTCGTACGCGCGGTCGATGTAGGACAGCGACTGCTGCAGGTCGATGATGTAGATGCCGTTGCGCTCGGTGAGGATGAATCGCTTCATCTTCGGGTTCCAGCGCCGGGTCTGGTGTCCGAAGTGGACGCCACTCTCGAGCATCTGCTTCATGGTCACGACGGCCATGAGGGTGTTCCTCCTGTCGCGCGCCTCCAGGTATCGCCCCGGACGACGCACTCTCGGTTGCTTCGCCGCGGACCGGTCGGCCCGCCGCGCCTGATGCCCGTCGCCCGGCCCCATCCAGGCCGGAGCCGGGACCGAGAGGGCCGAACTGTGGTGCGGGCATGCGTAGTCGCCCCACCCGAGGTGAGGCGCCGCGGAAAGTCTACGGGACCGACCCCGCAATACGCGAACCGGCCGCCGTTGTCCACAGGTAGCCAAGTCGCCGGCCGAAACCGGGCCGTTCCGCGGCATGTTCCAGGTATGAACATCTTCCCCCTCCTGACCACCGCCCTGCTCCCCCTCTCCGGAGCCCCGAGCCCGCCTCCCAGCTGGCCATTGAGCCCTCGCCCGGTCGTCGTGCACGGTTTCGAGCTCCCTGCCAAACCCTGGCTGCCCGGCCACCGCGGGGTCGATCTCGCGGGTCGCCCCGGCCAGCCCGTCCACGCCGCTACCGCAGGCACGATCACGTACGCCGGCCCGTTGGCCGGGCGCGGCGTCATCACGCTCAGCGCCGGCCGCCGCCGGACGACGTACGAGCCTGTCGTCCCCGCGGTCCGCGTCGGCGCTTCCGTCGCACCTGGCGCCCTCCTGGGCCACCTCTCGGCCGCCGGCTCGCACTGCGCCCCTGCGACCTGTCTGCATTGGGGCCTGCTCGAGGGGCGCAGCTACCTAGATCCGCTGACGCTGCTTCCCAGACCGCCGATTCGCCTACTTCCTCTCGCCGGTAGACCCAGGCAACAGCCCGCGAGCAGACCTGCGGAACAGCTCACTCCCCCGCCCGCCGCGGCTGTTGCCCCGACAACGCCGTCCGCCCGCAACCGGCGTACGGCGACGGCCGTCGTGGCAGTCACCGCGGCCCTCAGCCTGACCGCGCTCATCGCGATCCGGAGGCACTAGATGCGCCCTACCGACAGCCGGAGCTCAGCTCCCCGGGACGCGTGCCTGCCAGGCGTCCTCGTCCTTGGATCGCCGCTCGACCCCGGCCGGGAGCTTGTTCTTGGCCAGGTCGGTGAGCGTGGTGTGCTCCAGCACGTCCCGCAGGCTGGCGCGGGCGGCGATCCACACCCGCTGCAACACGACCGCCCGTTCGTTGTACGCGACGCTCTCCGGCCGCACTCCCGAGATGCTGACGATCGGCCCGTCGACGGCGCGCATCACGTCGGCGACCGAGACCTCGTTCGGGTCGACGGCGAGTTTCCACCCGCCGGACTGGCCGCGCTGGCTGGCCAGGATGCCGGCCCGGCGCAGGTCGGCCAGGATCCCCTGCAGGAAGCCGTGCGGGATCGCCTGCGCGCGGCTGAGCTCCTCGGCCGACACCACCGAGGGGTCGTTGGACACCCAGCGCTGGGTGATCTCGATCAGCGCCCGCAACGCATAGTCAGACTTCGCCGAAACCCGCATGGTCCGCAGTCTGCCGCATCCCGCGGGATCCCCGCCGCACCCGGTCCGCCGACACACCCGGTCCAGCGGCGGGCGGAGCCAGGGCGCCGCCCGCTCTCACGCCCGCGGATGGGCTTGCTCGTAGGCCTTCCGGAGCCGGTCGGTCGAGACGTGGGTGTAGATCTGGGTGGTCGCGAGCGACGCGTGGCCGAGCAGCTCCTGCACGCTGCGCAGATCCGCGCCGCCCTCGAGCAGATGCGTCGCGGCCGTGTGCCGCAGCCCGTGCGGCGACAGGTCCGGCGCCTCGACGACCGCGATCCGCTCGTGGACGAGCCGCCGGACGGCGCGCTGATCGATCCGCCCGCCGCGCGCCCCGAGGAAGACCCCGGGGCCGCTCCCGTGCCGGGCCAGCTGCGGTCGCGCCTCGTCGAGCCAGCGCGCCATCGCGGCCGCGGCCGGCACGCCGTACGGGACGGAGCGCTCCTTGCGCCCCTTGCCGAAGACCCGGACGACGCGGCGCTCGGTGTCGACGTCGTCGATGTCCAGCGCGCAGAGCTCGCCAACCCGGATACCCGTTGCATAGAGCAACTCCATGATCGCCAGATCGCGCAGGCCCACCGGGCTGCCGTCGTCCGCAGCCACCGCGGCCGCATCAAGGACGGCGCGAGTGTCGGTCAGGTTCAGCACGCCTGGCAGGCCCTTGTGCGGGCGCGGGCTGGCCAGCAAGGCCCCCGGATCGGTCTCGATCCGCCCGGTGCGCTGCGCCCAGGCCGTGAAGACACGCGCGGCCGTGGCTCGCCGGGCCATCGTGCTGCGCGCCTTGCCGAGACTCTGCTGTTTGGCCAGCCAGGAGCGCAGCCCGCGGATGTCGAGCCCGGCCAGATCGTTGTGACCAAGCCGAATCAAATGATCGAGTAGATCCGCGATGTCCCCGAGGTACGCTCTGACAGAGTGTTTGCTGAGGTCTCTTTCCGCCGTCAGATGCCGTTCGTAGTCAGTCAGTAACACCGTGAAACCGTCCGGCCAGGAGGGGTTCGCGCTGACATCGTCCGGCGTCATGCCTCGACCATGCGGGAGCGGGCCTTGCATCGCAAGCCACCGCGCCACGGCGAGGAGAGGAGGGCTGGTCGATAGCCCGACGGTCGACTACTGTTCGGCCCGATTGCCCTAGTAGCAACGGAGGCACCCCTGACCATGGCCCCCTCAGCGAACGGACAGACCGTAGGCCGGCGCCTGCCGGTCGAGTCGGCGTTCACTCGAGTCGAGGATGCGCGGCACCGTCTGCCGCGCCTGTTCGGTCGTCGCGACCTGGTCGTTCTCGGCCTGGGCGTGATGATCGGTTCCGGCATCTTCAGCATCAGCGGCAACCAGGCGGCCCTGACCGCCGGCCCCGCCGTGATCCTGTCGTTCGTCATCGCAGCGATCGTGTGCCTGCTGGCCGCGGCGTGTTACGCCGAGCTGTCGTCGACGATCCCGGTCTCGGGTAGCGCGTACACCTTCAGTTACGTGACCTTCGGCGAGATGTGGGCCTGGCTGGTCGGCTGGGCCCTCGTGCTCGAGCTCGTCACCGCCGCCGCGATCGTCGCGCGCGTCTGGTCGGCCTACTTCCTGGCCACCCTGGACAGTTTCGGCCTGACCCTGCCGGCGAACGTCGCGCAGTACTTCGGCCCGGACGCCAAACTCAACCTGGTCGCCCCGCTGCTGCTGCTCCTGCTGACCGCGATGGTCGTCACCGGGACGAAGCTGTCGGCCCGGGTGCTGACCGTGGTGGTGGCCGCGAAGGTCGCCGTCATCCTGATGGTGATCGTGGTCGGCGCGACCCACATCAACTGGGACAACTACAAGCCGTTCGTGCCGATGCCGCGAGCCGCCTCGGCGACCGCCAGCCCGACATTGCTGAGTTGGATCCTCGACTCCTCGTTCGGCACCTTCGGCACGATGGGCATCTTCACCGCCGCCAGCACGATCGTGTTCGCCTACATCGGCTTCGACCTGATCGCGACCGCCTCCGAGGACGCGCGGAACCCGCGCAAGACCGTCCCGCAGGGCATGCTGCTCGGCGTCGGCGCCGTGACGATCCTGTACATCGCGATGGCCGTCGTCCTGGTCGGCATGCGGCCCTACGGCCAGCTCGGCGGGAGCGCGCCGGTGTCCAGCGCGCTGTCCGCGGTCGGCGTCGGCTGGGCCGCGAAAGTGGTCAATCTAGGCGCCTTGCTGGCGCTGATGACCGTCATCATGGTGGTCCTGATCGCGCAGAGCCGCGTCCTGTTCAACATGGGCCGCGACGGCCTGCTGCCGAAGAGCCTGGGCCGGGTCAGCCGCGTCTACTCCTCGCCTGCGCGCGCCGCCGGAGCGGCTGGGCTGGCCGCGCTGGCTCTGACGCTGTACCCGAAGGTGCTGGAGCTCGAGGAGCTGCTCGTCATCGGAGCCTTGTTCTGCTTCGCGTTCTGCGCGGTCGGCGTACTCACCCTGCGCCGCTCCGAGCCGAACCTCGAGCGCGGCTTCCGGGTGCCGATGGTGCCGCTGATCCCGCTGCTGTCGCTGGCCGCGACGGTCTGGCTGATGCTGAACCTCAAGACCAGCACGTGGGCCAAGTTCGGCCTCTGGATGCTGCTCGGCCTGGCCATCTACGGCCTGTACGGGCGCTGGCACAGCCGCCTGGCCAACGAAGACAGCTGGGACTTCGACATCGGCGACACCGATCCTGGGACGGGCGGCCTTCAGCCGGTCCGCCCGGCGCCGGAGTCCCGCACCGGTGAGCTGCGCGCCGTCCGGAATCCACCGCCGCAAAAACCCGGCCGCGGTAAACACATGCGCAACTGACGCACCGCGCGAACAGTTTCACCCACTTCGCCGTCTGTGGTTTTCCACAGGCGGCGAAGTCGTGTTCGAAACAGCCTCCGAACTCGGCATGTTCTTGGTCGGAGGTGGTCAACGATGCGGACCAGGAATGCCGTCGGGCGATTCGGCGAAGAGCTCGCCGCCAGATATCTCACGACCAACGGTTTCGCCGTCCTCGAGCGCAACTGGCGCTGTGAGCTGGGCGAGATCGACATCGTCGCGCGGGAGGGCGACACCCTTGTCGTCTGCGAGGTGAAAACCCGCCGCGGCCTCGGCTACGGCTCCCCGCTGGAATCCATCACTTATCGCAAACTCGTCACCCTGCGGAAACTCGCCGGCGCCTGGCTGCAATGCCACCAGCTCCGGCCGGCGGCGATTCGGATCGACATCATCGCCATTCTTCTCGACAAGAACGCGCCGCCCCGGGTCGACCATCTGCGGGGAGCGGCCTGATGACGCTGGCGCAGACGTGGTCCGTCGCGCTGGTCGGTCTCGAAGGCCATCTCGTCGAGGTCGAGGCCGATATCGCGCAGGGCCTGCCCAAGACCTCGCTGATCGGCCTGCCGGACGCGTCGTTGTCCGAGGCCCGCGACCGGGTCCGCGCGGCCGTGGTGAACAGCGGCGAGCGATTCCCCGACCGCAAGGTCACGATCGGCCTGTCCCCCGCGACACTGCCGAAGACCGGCTCGCATTACGACGTCGCCATCGCGGTCGCTCTACTCGCCGCGGCCGGCGCCGTCGAGGTCGCGTCCTCCCGGCGGACGGCGATCATCGGCGAGCTCGGCCTCGACGGCCGGATCCGTGAGGTGCGCGGCGCGCTCGCGATGACGCTGGCGGTGGCCCGCTCCGGTTTCGACCGGATCGTCGTCCCCGAGCTGAACGCGGGCGAGGCCCGGCTCGTTCCCGGAATCGAGGTGTACGGCGTGCGCTCGTTGCGCCAGGTCCTCGCGCTGATGCGTGGCGTCGAGGTCCCGGACGAGGAGCTTCCGCAGGCCGAGCCGCGGCTGCTGTCGGAGTCGCTGACCCGCGTCCCGGAGGTGGATCTGCACGATGTGATCGGTCAGCAGGAGGGCCGGCGGGCGATCGAAGCGGCCGCCGCCGGTGGTCATCACCTGTTCCTGCACGGGCCGCCCGGCTCGGGGAAGACGATGCTGGCCGAGCGGCTGGCCGGCCTGATGCCGGAGCTGAGTACGGATGAGGCCCTCGAAGTGTCCGCGGTGCATTCGCTGGCCGGCCTGCTCAACGGCGAAGCCGAGCTGGTTCGGCGTCCGCCTTTCATCGCGCCGCATCACACCGCGTCGCTGTCCAGCTTGGTCGGCGGCGGCTCCGGCGTACCGCGGCCCGGCGCGATCAGCTGTGCCCATCGCGGCGTCCTGTTCATCGACGAGGCGCCGGAGATGCATCCGCTGACCCTCGACACGTTGCGGCAGCCGTTGGAGTCCGGCTTCATCGAGGTGCACCGGTCCGCCGCCGTGGCCAAGTTCCCGGCCCGCTTCATGCTCGTCCTGGCGGCGAATCCCTGTCCCTGTGGCCTCTCCGGCGTCAAGAACGCGATCTGCAACTGCACGCCGCAGGTCCTCGCTCGCTATCAGCAGCGGATCAGCGGCCCGATCAAGGACCGCCTGGACATCCAGCGCCAGATCGCGCCTTCCGGCCGGATCTCGGGCGGTTCCGACGTCTCCGAGCCGACCGCGGCGGTCGCCGAGCGCGTCCGCGCCGCCCGAGACCGCCAATTGGCCCGCTATCGCGACACCTCCTGGACTCTCAACAGCCAGGTCCCCGGCTCAGTCCTCCGCCGCGACTTCCCGATCGCCCCCTCCGCCCAGCAACTCCTCGAAGACCACTACGCCACCGGCCGCCTGACCGGCCGCGGCTTCGACCGCGTCGTCCGCGTCGCCTGGACACTCGCCGACCTCCAAGGCACGCCCCAACCCACCCTCGACCAAACCCACGAAGCCTTCCAACTCCGCACCGGCGAACCCCTCACCCCCCACACCGACCACCGCCCCCTCAAAGGACCAACACGATGACCCTCCCCCCACCCTCGCCCCCTACTCCCGCCCCCACACCCACCCCAGAACACGCAGCACCTGCCCCCACTCCTGCTCCCGCCCCGGCCCCGACACCCACCCCAGAACACGCAGCACCTGCCCCCGCTCCCGCCCCCACCCCAGAACACGCAGCACCTGCGCCCGCTCCCACCCCGGCCCCCACACCCACCCCAGAACACGCAGCATCTGCTCCTGCTCCTGCTCCTGCTCCTGCTCCTGCTCCTGCTCCTGCTCCTGCTCCTGCTCCTGCTCCTGCTCCTGCCAACAGGATGATCCCGGCCTCAGGTGTAGGCACGGATCGCATCGCTTCGTCTTTCCCTTCCGGCGCCGACTGCTGGACCACCGGCGAAGTCTTCGCCGGTGGTCGGGGACGGGAGGGGGTGTGTCGTGCAGACCGGGTGTGAGGTGGTGGAGCGGGAGGAGCGATTGGTGGTGATGGGTGCCGAGGGCGGCGGCTTGGGCGGTGCTCGGGCGGGGGCTGGTGGCGCGGCGGGCGGTGGCGATGGGCCGCAGGGGCCGGCGGGGGTGGGTCAGGCGAGGGCGGGTGGTGCGGGGGATGACGAGCGGCTGGCGCGGGTGGCTTTGGGGAGGGTGATCGAGCCGGGTGATAGCGCGGCTGTGCGTGCGTTCGAGGGGTTGGGGCCGGTGGAGATCTGGGAGCGCCTCCGGCGGAAGGAGACCGGTACCGAGCGGTGGGGGCCACGGGTTGCAGCGACGCAGCCGGAGCGCGATCTGGAGCGGGGTGCGGCGGCGAATGCGCGGTTCGTGATCCCCGGCGATGACGAGTGGCCGGAGCAACTCGACGTACTGGAGGAGGCGGGCCGGGTCTCCCGGCGGGCTGGTGCGCCGTTCGGCCTGTGGGTGCGTGGCAGCGGCGTCCTCCGAACCGCGCTGGAGAAGTCGGTGGCGATCGTCGGGGCGCGCGCGTGCTCGGCGTACGGCGAACATGTCGCCGGTGAGCTGGCCTCCGGGCTCGCTGAGAGCGGGTTCGCGATCGTGTCGGGTGGTGCGTACGGCATCGACGCAGCTGCACACCGCGGAGTACTCGCCGCGGACGGCGTGACGCTGGCCGTGCTCGCCTGCGGCGTCGACGTCAGCTACCCGCGCAGCAACGCGGCCCTCTTCAGCCGGATCGTCGAGCGTGGGCTGGTGGTGAGCGAGCTACCGCCCGGCTGCTCACCGACCAAACTGCGCTTCCTCAGCCGCAACCGGCTGATCGCGGCCGGCAGCCTCGGCACAGTCGTCATCGAAGCCGCCGTCCGCAGCGGCGCTCTCAACAGCGCCGGCTGGGCAGAGCTATGCGGCCGACCGGTCCTCGCCGTCCCAGGCCCGATCACCTCCCGCATGTCCGCCGGCACCCACGTCCTCGTCCGCGAACGGGACGCCGTCCTCGTCACCAACGTCGCTGAAATCATCGAGGCCGTCTCGCCCTTGGGCTCCGGCCTGACGTCCTACCCCCGCGCCCCCAACACAGCCATCGATGAGCTCTCCCACGAGCTCCGCCGCGTCCTGGACGCCGTCCCCGTCAACCACCCCGTCCCAGCCACCCGCATAGCCGTCACCGCCGGCCTCGACGTCCCCACCACCCAAGCCGCCCTGGAGGCCCTAGCTGCCCTCTCCCTCACCCACCACTCCCCCACCGGCTGGCACCTCCTCCCACCCACCTGACCACCTGACCATCTGACCTTTAGAGCTCGGCCTTGATCGGGTTGTGGAGAGCAATCAGTAGTCGATCGTGTTGGCAGTCAGGATGTCAGCGGCCTCGCCGGTTGTGGCCAGCGGCGGGGTCGCCCGGGCGCGGGCGGTGAAGTAGCTGTGGAAGTCGGGGCTGATCGTGTCCGTCATCAGCTTTATGGTGCCGTCCCAGTTGCCGTCTGTCGCCCAGAGGTCGAGCAGGGCGCAGCCGACGCGGCCTTGGACGTCGTCGCCTTCGTCCCAGTCGCTGGAATCGTCGCCACCTTCGAGGCTGGTGGAGACGCCGTCCTCGTCGAAATAGCGACGCTCGTCGAGGGCGTAGGCGGCCACGGCGTCAGCGAAGGCCTCGGTCCAGGCGCAGCTGGTCGTGCTCGTGTTTTCGATGGTGTGGCCTTCACAACCGGTGACCTCGGGAAACTGGTGGTTGTAGAGCTGCCATTGCCACCAGTGTCCTGCTTCGTGCAGTACGAGGCTGCGGCTGTCGGTCATGTCGCCGGCCAGTACGACATTGGAGGTGCCGCCGCGGTCCCAGTAGCCGCCGTCGGTGCCGCTGCGGTGCCAGACGACGGTCAGCGGGTCGCAGTGACCGTCGGCTTGGTGACGCGTCCAACAGCTACTGTCGGGATTGGCGCGGCGCTCGTACAGAAGGTTCAGGGTGTCGACGACGTGCCAGGCGTTGTGAAGGTTGTCGGGGACCTTGATCTCGCCGACATCTTGAGTGCCCGCGGTGTTCGGGTAGGCGCGCGTGGAGAAGGAGTATTCGGGCGCGGATGGCGAGTTGCCCTGAACGACCCGCCACAGGGTGTTGCCCGAGCTGAAGGTGAGCTGCAGATCTGCGTCGGCCTGGTCGGAACAGGCTTCGAACGTGCCGTCGTCACCAGTTGTGCCTTGCGCCAGTTGCGGCGCATCAGGCCCGGGCCCGCTGTGTAGCGTCCAGGCGGCGTTGCGCGCGACGGCAGATACCAGCGGCTTGCTCTTGCCCTGGGCGGCGTCGTGGTAGCTGTAGATCAGGCTGCCGGACAGGCATCCGCGGGCGTCCTCGGAGGCGGTGCATCCGGACGCGACGACGACCACGGTGAGGACTACCACCGAACCGGCCCGCAACCGCCTCACCAAACACCTCCACGGCGTCCGCACCTGCCGGCGGAGCCCTCCTTACTGGCTGGACCTGACCGCAGGAACTTATGACCACCTGCACGGTTGCCGGGCGCAACGACACGCTGTTCACCGCGTGACGCATCGCCGCGGTCCGGATCGGCGGCAGGCCGCTTGTGGACCCTGGTGCTTGGTCCCCGAGGTGGGCGGTGCCTCATCAACCACTTGGTCTACTCTGCGGCTCGCAGTTGATAGCGCAGGTGCAGGACGCGGTTGCCCTGGAGGACTTCGGGGTTCTCGAGGAGGTGCTGGGCGTCGACGGAGCCGAAGTAGCGTTTGCCGGTGCCGAGGACGACGGGGACGACGTCCATGCGGACTTCGTCGACGAGGCCGGCGGCGAGCATTTGGCCGCCGACGTCACCGGCGGCGACCTCGACGACGCGGTCGCCGGCGAGCTCCTGGGCCTTGGCCGCGGCGGCCTCGATGCTGTCGACGAAGTGGAAGGGCGCCGCGGGATCCCAGCCTTCGGGTTGTGGGCGGTGGGTCACGACGACGACGTGCTCGACTCCGGCCGGGGGCTTGCCGTCCCAGCCGTCGGTGAGGTCGAAGACGTGCCGGCCGGCGATCGTGACGCCGATCTGGTCCCAGTACGAGCGGGTGTAGTCGTAGGACACCTGTGAGACGTTCAGGACGCCGCTCTCGTCCAGGGGGACGTCGCCACTGGTCAGCCAGTCGAACAGCGGTCCGGGCTGGTCGTTCTGGTCGGCGATGAAGCCGTCCACCGAGACCGAGCTGTACATGACGACCTTGCCCACGGGAGTTCTCCTTTACTTGAGGTGGGCCAAAAGTAGCGCTCCCGAGGGCGGTCGTTCTTGTAAGAAATCAATCGGCCGGGAGCGGCCAGCTGTCCAGTGTGTGGCCGGGGTGTTCGCGCAGGAAGCGTCGCCGGACTTCGAGGTAGCGGGTCGGCGTGAGGCCGGTGAACGCCCGGAACTCGTGGCCGAAGTGGGCTTGGTCGAAGTAGCCCGCGCGAGCGGCGACATCACCCCAGTCGATCTGTTCGGCGGGGTTGATCGCGAGCAGTGTGGTGGTGAAGCGGTAGCTGCGAGCCAGCCGCTTCGGTGTGACACCGATCAGCTCCTTGAACCGTTGCGCCAGGTGCGTCGTGCTGACCCCGGCGTCCAGGCTCAGGTCGCCGATGGTCACGGCACCGCTGGTCGCCGCGATAACGCTGCTCGCGTCGCGGACCAAGCCCAGACCGGCGGTCTCGCGCAGCCGGCGGATCAGCTCGGCTTCGAGCAGCGACAGCATCTCGTGCGGCCTGGACGCCGTCGCAAGCCGGTCGCGAAGCTCAGCGACCGCCCGCCGGCCCCAGACCTGCTCGATCGTCACCGGCCGGTCGCAGAGCTCGGCCGCGGGCATCGGGACGATCGGCGCCAGGCCCCACGGCTTGAAGTGCACGCCGACGGACCGCGTCCAGGCTGGGTAGCCGAACTCCATCGCGCGGGTCGGCACGGTGAGCACGCAGCCGTCGGCATACTCGGCCGGCTCGGCGTCGGTGCCGCCCCGGATCCGGAACGGTGCCCCAAGGTTGACGATCAGCAGCGCCGACGGGCTCGGTGGCAGCATCAGCCGCGCGTACGGCGCCGCGCCCTCCAGGTAGTAGAGGTCGTCGATCAGCCCGTCCAGCGGCGGCCGCGGCGGCCTGGACACGTACTCCATCCCCACAGCATCGCCGATCCGGCGGCGCTGTGGTCAGCGGCCGAAGTCCGAGTCCTTCGGTACCTCGAGATCCGACTTGGCCAGCTCTTCGATGTTGACGTCACGGAAGGTGACGACCTTGGCGTTCTTGACGAACCGGGCGGAGCGGTAGACGTCCCACACCCAGGCGTCGGCCATGGTGACCTCGAAGTAGACGTCGCCGCCCTCGGTCCGGACCTTCAGGTCGACCGCGTTGCACAGGTAGAAGCGCCGTTCGGTCTCGACGACGTACTTGAAGATCCCGACGACGTCCTTGTACTCGCGATAGAGCTGAAGCTCCATATCGTTCTCGTACTTCTCGAGGTCTTCCGCGCTCATCCGCTGCTCTCCGCTCCGGTGGGACTGCTGACATTCTGTCCCATGTCGGGCCGCAGACTGCGGCGGACATTCTCGAACCGCCGTCGATGTTGCGGGCACGGGCCGTATTCGTCCAACGCCGCCTGGTGTTCAGACGTGCAATAACCCTTGTGGATCCCGAAGCCGTACTCCGGGTACTCCTTGTCCCAGCGTTCCATCACGCGATCGCGGGTCACCTTGGCGATCACGGATGCGGCGGCGATACAAGCCGCCACGCGGTCGCCCTTCCAGATCGCCAGGCCCGGGACGCCGAGGCCGTCGACGCTGAACCCGTCGGTCAGTACGTACGACGGGCGGACGTCGAGGCGGAACAGGGCGCGGCGCAGAGCTTCGAGGTTCGCCACGTGCATACCGAGGCGGTCGCATTCGGGGGCCTCGATGGAGACGACCGACCAGGCCAGGGCGCGGGCGCGGATCTGGTCGTAACAGCGCTCGCGGGCCTTCGCGGTGAGCAGCTTGGAGTCGGCCAGCTCGGGGATCTGGCCGCGTTTGCCGTCGGGCAGGATCACCGCCGCGGCGACCAGCGGACCGGCGCACGGGCCGCGGCCGGCCTCGTCGACGCCGGCGATCGGATCCAGGCCGACGCGGCGCAGGGCGCGCTCGTACCCGTACAGACCGGCGTCCCGGCGCACCGTGCTCCCGCGGGGCAACACGCTCATCCAACCCTCCGCATCACACGATCCACCCTAGGCAATCCCACCGACCAACACCGAACCCACCGGCGCGCTCCCCCAGCTCGAGCACAGGCCGGGTGAGCCCGGGCGCTCAGGGGGGCTACTTGGGAGGTGGGGTCAGGGAGATGGAGGGTTTGGCGGGAGGCGGGCCGGTCGGGGCGGGGACGGCTTTGAAGGTCTCGGGGACGCCGAGTTTGGACCAGCGGCCGGCGGGCCAGACGACGAGGATGGCGCGGCCGGTGACCTTGTCGAGGGGGACGAAGGCGGCGTCGCCGGGGTTGCCGCCCTCGGCATCGACGTCCTGGAGGTGGACGCGGGAGTCGCCGGAGGCGGAGCGGTGGTCGCCCATCACGAAGACGCGGCCGGCCGGGACGGTGACCTGGAAGTCCATCTGCGAGGGCGCGTCACCCGGGTACAGGTAGGCGGTCTCGTCGAGCGGCTGGCCGTTGACGAGCAGGCGGCCCTGGGAGTCGCAGCAGGCGATCTTGTCACCCGGCATCCCGATCAGGCGCTTGATCAGGTGGCCGTGGCTGGAGTCCGGCAGCAGGCCGACGACCTCGAAGAACCGGCCGACCGAACCGCGCTTCTGGCCGCTCTCCTCGGCGCCGAGCCAGCCGCCCGGATCCTCGAAGACGACCACGTCGCCGCGCTTGACGTCGGTGATCTTCTCGACCACGACCCGGTCACCGACCAGCAGCGTGTTCTCCATCGACTCACTCGGGATGATGAACATCTGCCCGACGAACGCCCGCAGGATCGAGGAGACGATCAGCGCTCCGACCACGATCAGCACGAACTCGCGGGCGGCCGCCGCGAATCCCGAACGATGAGCGGGTTTGGCGGTGTCCGTCTTCGTCGGTGTATCGGTCACTTCTTCAGCCCCGGCTTCTTGAAGGTTTCCGGAGGACGCAGCATCGTCATCCGGTCAGACGGCCAGATTACGCAACAGGCCCGGCCAACCACGTTCTCGACCGGGACGACCCCGCCGCCGGGCCCGCCCATATGGGCCCGGGAGTCCGCGGACTGGGCCCGATTGTCGCCCATCACCCACAGGTATCCCTGCGGTACGACGACCTCGAACGGCACATCGGACGGATTGGCGTCGGGCAGCAGGTACTCACGCTCGTCCAGCGCGATGCCGTTGACGGTGACGCGGCCGTCGCGGTCACAGCACACGACCTTGTCGCCGCCGATGCCGATGACGCGCTTGACCAGGTGCCCCTCACCGCTGCGCGGCAGGATGCCGACGAACTCACCGACCCGGCGGAACGGCCCCGGCTGCACCGGCGCCTCGTCCAGCCAGTTGCCCGGGTCCTTGAAGACGATGATGTCGCCACGGGCGACATCGCGGTGCAGATAGCTGATCTTCTCCGCGAGGATCCGGTCGTTCGTGGTCAACGTGTCGTACATCGACTCCGAGGGGACGTAGAACGCCTCGGCGACGAACAACCGGAGAACCACCGTGATGACCAGCGCGAGCACTGTCACGGTGGTCATCTCGGTGAGCAGGCTGAGCAGCGGATTCCGCTGCTTCAGCCTGCGGTGACGTCCCTTACTGCGGCGAGCCCTGCGCGGTGCGGAGCGCGGGCGAGCGCGAGTCGCGGTGCTCGGCGCCATAGGTGACCGTCGTCAGGTACGCGCGGACTCAGGAGGAGGCCGGAACGTCCCGCTTCTCCTTGATCTTGGCTGCCTTGCCGCGCAGCTCGCGCAGGTAGTACAGCTTCGCGCGGCGGACGTCGCCGCGGGTGACGACCTCGACCTTCTCGACGATCGGGGTGTGCAGCGGGAACGTGCGCTCGACGCCGACGCCGAAGCTGACCTTGCGGACCGTGAAGGTCTCCTGCAGGCCGCCGCCGTGCCGGCGGATCACGACACCCTTGAACACCTGGACGCGGGACCGGTTGCCTTCGACGACCTTCACGTGCACGTTCACGGTGTCACCGGCGCGGAAGGCCGGGATGTCGTCGCGCTTGCTCGCGTTGTCGAGCTCGTTCAGGATGTTGCTCATCAGGTGTCTCTTTCTCGCGCGTGCCACAGGTCACCCACGAAAGTCGGTGGTGAGAGTCATCGAAAAGCTGCCGATCGGTGGTCACCCCCTGTGGCAGGAGCACCGAAAGAGCAGCAGCAGACAAGTTTGCCACACGCCCCGCACGGTAACGAAATCCGCCCGCCCCGGCAGCGCAGCGTGATGGCGGTTACTTTTTCCGGCGGCGCTTGGCCAGGTGCACCAGGTCCACCTTCGGCGTCTGCGCCTCGCGCCGGACCTCGCGGTAGCCGGCCTTGGCATAGATCGCCAGATTCCGTTCGCTCCGGTCGCCGGTGTTCAGCTCGAAACCGGTCACCTCGGCCGGGGCCAGCTTCTCGGCGGACCGCAGCAGCCTGGTCCCGAGGCCGCGCCCCTGCCAATCGGGAGCGACCGCGATCCGGCCGACGTAGCCGACCGGGCCGTTGACGGTCAGCTGGACCGATCCGACGATCCGGGCACCCGCTACCGCCTTCAGCACGAGCCCCTCCTTCAGCCGCTCGGCAGCCTCCGCAGGGGTCTCGGTCAACGGTGGTATGGCGTACTCGTCGTACAGCTGTCCCTCCGACAGGAAGGCGGCCAGCTGGAGGGTGTGGATCTCCCCCGCGTCCCCCGGCGTTGCGGGCAGGATCCGGATACCGTCCGGATCCCCCTTCTCGTCCAGTACGTCGCCCCACGCGGCCAGCAGATCCGGACGGCGCTCCGCCGTCCGGGCGATCGACTGCTCGCGCTGCCACGCGACGATCTTGGCGTGGTGCCCCGACAGCAGGATCTCCGGTACGTCGTGCCCCCGCCAGCTGACCGGCTTCGTGTAGACCGGGTACTCCAGCAGGCCGTCGCCGGAGTGCGACTCCTCGGCCAGGGACTCCGGGTTCCCGATCACGCCGGGCAGCAGCCGAGCCACAGCCTCGACCATGACCAGGACGGCGACCTCGCCGCCGTTCAGCACGTAGTCGCCGATCGACACCTCGTCGACCCGCATCCGCTCCCCCGCGTACAACGCCACGCGCGCATCGATGCCTTCGTAGCGACCGCACGCGAACGCGAGCCATGACTCCTCGGCCAGCTCGTACGCGAGCTTCTGGGTGAACGGCCGCCCCGCCGGGGTCGGCACGATCAGCCGGGGCTGGGAAGGACCATCCGGCGGCGCCACGGCGTCCAGGGCCTCGCCCCACGGCTCCGGCTTCATCACCATGCCCGCGCCACCGCCGTACGGCGTGTCGTCGACGGTCCGGTGCCGGTCGTGCGTCCACTGGCGCAGATCGTGCAACCGGACGTCGAGCAGCCCACTCTGGGCCGCCTTGCCGACCAGTGACACGTCCAGCGCGGCCAGGTACTCCGGGAAGATCGTGAGGACGTCGAGCCTCATCGGTCGCCGTCCGGCTCGGTCGGCACGACCTCGGCGCCCTCCGGGTCGAGGAGGCCCGGCCGATCCGCGACCGTGACGTACTTCGCGTCCAGGTCGATCTCCGGCACCAGCTGCTCGACCAGCGGCACCAGGACGGCGTTGCCGGCCGGCCGCCGGATCTCCAGCAGGTCCTGGGACGGGAGGTGGATGACGTCGATGACCTCACCCGCCTCGACGCCGTCGGTGGTACGGACCTTGAGCCCGATCAGCTCCCGGTCGTAGAACTCCTCCGGGTCCTCCGGCCGCTCGTCCGCGCCGATCTCGGCCTGGACCTCCAGATTGCGCAGCAGCTCGGCCGCGGTCCGGTCCGGCGACTCGGCGAACTTCACCAGCAGCCGGCCGCTGTGCCAGCGGCTGGCGGCCACGGTGAGCGTCTTCGGCGGCTTCGAGACCGTCACCAGCCGCGCGCCGTCGGCGAAGCGCAGGTCGGGCTCGTCCGTCCGGACGATCATGCCGACCTCGCCCTTGATCCCGTGCGCACGGCCGATCCGGCCGACAATCACCAGCACCCCGCACAACCTCTTCTCGTGTGTGACAAGCGAAGGGCCGCACCGAACGGGTGCGGCCCTTCGAAGTACTACCTACCTCGGCCTACCGGCGCGGGCGCCGGTTGCCTTCGTCGACGAAGTCGATACGCAGCGACTGCTCGGCGCTGAGCGCTCCGACGACGGTGCGGATCGCGGTAGCGGTCCGGCCGTTACGGCCGATCACCTTGCCGATGTCGTCGGCGTGCACGTGCACCTCGAGCGTCCGGCCGCGCCGCAGGTTCCGGGCCCGGACACTGACCTCGTCCGGGTTGTCGACGATGCCGCGGACCAGGTGCTCCAGCGCCTCGGTCTCCATCACCGTCAGGCCTTGGCGTCGGCGGCGTCCGCGGCCGGGGCCTCGGCAGCAGCCTCGTCGGCCTTCGGCTCGTCGGCCTTGGCCTCGTCCGCCTTGGCGTCGGCCTTGGGGGCCTCGTCCTTGGCAGCGGCCTTCTTCGCCGTCTTCTTGGCGGTGACGGCCTCGGTCTTCAGCGTGCCGTGGGCCTCGGCCAGCGCCTCGTTGAAGATCTCCTGCTTGTCCCGCTTCGGCTCCTTGACCCGCAGCGGGGCCGGAGCCTCCAGGCCCTTGAACTTCTGCCAGTCACCGGAGGCCTTGAAGATGGCCTCGACGGCCTCGGTCGGCTGCGCGCCGACGCCCAGCCAGTACTGCGCCCGGTCCGACTCGACGTGGATGAACGACGGCTCGGCCTTCGGGTTGTACTTACCGATCTCCTCGATGGCGCGGCCGTCACGCTTGTTGCGGGCGTCCATCACGACGATGCGGTAGTGCGGCGCACGCTTCTTGCCGATGCGCTTCAAACGGATCTTGACTGCCACGTTTGCGGGAACTCCCTCGGGATTACATGTCTTGGGTGAGCAGCACGGCGTCGTGGGGACAACGAGTGACCGCTCGAATGGGCCGAACCAGGCAGTGGAGTTAGAGGGCTGCACGAACCTGGACGGACTCAACCGAACATTCTGCCAGATGCGGTGCCACCGGGACCAATCCGGTCCTCAGGCCCGCAGGTAGGACAGGTCGGGGAGGTGGTCGACGTACGACTCCAGCAGCTGGCCGGCGGCGGTGACGGAGTCGACGAGGGGGTGCCAGGCGAGGGCGCGGAGGGCGGCTGAGCGGGAGGCGGAGGTGGCCGCCTCGATGGTGGAGCGCTCGACGGCCTTGACGGCGGTGACGAGACCGGCCTGGTGGTCGGTGAGCTGGGTCACGGCGACCGGGAGCGCGCCGTTGGCGTCCACCGTGCACGGGATCTCGACGACGGCGTCGTCGTCCAGGTGGTGCAGGATGCCGCGGTTGCGGACGTTCAGGATCAGGGCGGCGCGCTCGTTGTGCGCGATCGCGCGCATCAGCGAGAGGGCGACCTGCTCGTAGCCGCCGGCGGCCATGTCGCGCTCGTCGCGCTCACCGGCGTCGGCGACCTCGCGGCTCTCGACCATGTACGTCGATTCGCGCTCGGCGCGGGTCTTCTGCCACAGCTCCAGCGCCTGCTCGGGGTGCCGCGCGGTCTCGGCGTAGAAGGCGGACTGCTGCTCCAGGAGGAACGTGCCGCGCGTCTGCCGGACAGCTTGGACGGCGGCCAGCGTCTCGCGGGCGAAGTAGTAGTAGTGCAGGTACTCGTTCGGGATCGAGCCGAGTGAGCGCAGCCAGTCGACGCCGAACAGCCGGCCCTCCTCGAAGGACGTCAGCTCCTCGGTCGAGGTGAGCAGCTCGGGCAGCCGGTCGACCCCGCCGGAGCGCAGCCCGCGCAGCCAGCCCAGGTGGTTGAGGCCCGCGTAGTCGTAGAACGCCGTCGCCGGGTCCACCCCGAGCGCCAGCGCGGCCCGCCGGCCCAGCCCGGACGGCGAGTCGCAGATCCCGATCACCCGGTCGCCCAGGTACGGGATCATCGCCTCGGTCACCATGCCCGCCGGGTTGGTGAAGTTGATCGTCCACGCCTCCGGCGCGAGCGCCGCGATCCGCCGCGCGATCGCCGTCGCCACCGGGATCGTCCGCAACCCGTACGCGATCCCGCCCGCGCCCACGGTCTCCTGCCCCAGGACGCCGAGGTCGAGCGCCACCCGCTCGTCGACCGTCCGCCCCTCGAGCCCACCCACCCGAATCGCCGAGAAGATGAAGTCCGCTCCGCGCAGCGCGTCGTCCAGGTCGGTCGTCTCTCGCACGACCGGTGGTTCAGCCGCGGCGAGAGCCTGCTGGCGGAGGACTGCGGCTATGGACGACAGGCGACGGGGGTCGGTGTCGTAGAGGGTTACCTGGGTGATGCGGCCGGGGCCGTGGTCGCCGAGGAGGGCGTGGTAGACGAGGGGGACCCGGAATCCGCCGCCGCCGAGGATCGTCAGTCTCACGCCACAACCACCTGTCCGCTCACGCCAGCACCACCTGGACTCCTGCTTCTGTCAGTTGCGTCCGCGTCGCCGCGTCGGCGGCCGACTCGGTGACGAGCATGTGCAGCTCGCCGGGCTCGCAGACGCGAGCGACGCCGTGGCCGGGGAACTTCGTCGCGTCGGCGAGGAGGACGACGCGGTCGGCGGCCCGGATCATCGCGCGCTTGACCGGCACCTCGATCATCGTGCTGTCCATCACCCGCCCGTCCGGACGGACGCCGCTCGTCCCCAGGAAGAGCCAGTCGACGTGGATCTGCCGCAGGCTCTCCTCGGTCAGATAGCCCACCAGCGACCGGTAGCTGCGCCGCACGAACCCGCCGAGGATGATCAGCTCGATCGACTCGTCGTTCTGCAGCTCTTCGAGTACGGCGAGGTTGCTGGTGACAACGGTCAGCGACCGGCCGTGCAGATGCTGGGCGACCCGCAGCGCCGTCGTCCCGATGTCGAGCAGCACGGACTCGCCGTCCTGAATGAGCTCGGCCGCACGCCGGGCGATCCGGTCCTTCTCCGCGGCGTGGACGGCGTTCACGTCGGCGAACGGCTCGTCACCGCCGTCGACCGCCAGCGCACCGCCGTACACCCGGGTCAGCCGGCCCTCGTCGTGCAGCTGCTCCAAGTCACGCCGAATGGTCGCCTCGCTGACGCCCAGGCGGGCAGCCAGCACCTTCACACCCCCGGCCTTGTCGACCCGGAGGGCGCGCACGATCTCGTCCTGACGCTGCTTCGGCAACACATCACGACCGTATCACGCAAACTCCGTCATTTTCAGTCATGAGTATGCTCAGGTATTGCGGAAGTTGACGAAGCGATCCAAGATTCATGCACGAGTTTGATCAAAAGTGCAGGAGTGTGGGGCAGCTCATGGCAGAGCTTGACGTAGTCGTATCCGGCCTGGTCTTCCAGGATCTGGTGCTCGGCCTGCCCACGCCCCCGCGCCCCGGTACCGAGGTCTGGGCGACGGACTCACACGAAAGCCCTGGCGGGATCGCCAACTTCGCCGTCGCGCTCGCCCGGCTCGGCCTGCGCACCGGCATGGCCGCCGTCTTCGGCGCCGACGACCTGGGCGCCCGCCTCTACGACGACCTGGCCGGCGAGGGTATCGACCTGAGCCTGTCCAGAAGCGTTCCCGGCTGGCCCACCCCGCTCACCGTGGCCCTTGCCTATGACAACGACCGCGCCCTGGTCACCCGCGGCAGCGCTCCCCCGCTGACGGCGGACGACCTGATCAGCTCGGCTCCGACAGCGAAAGCCGTTGCCGCGCACATCGGCCCGTGGCCGAACGAGTGGCTGGCCAAGGCGAAGGCTGCCGGGAGTCTGGTGTTCGCCGACGTAGGCTGGGATCCGAGCGAGCGCTGGGATCCCGCCGTCCTCGAGCAACTCGAGTACTGCGACGTCTTCCTACCGAACGCGGACGAGGCGATGGCCTACACCCGCACCACCACACCCGCCGCGGCCCTGGACGCGCTGGCGACCGAGGTCGCCGTCGTCGTGGTGTCCGACGGCGCGGACGGCGCTCTGGCCGTCGACGGCCGGACGGGCGAACGCGTCGCCGTCCCGGCCTACCCCGTTCCGGCGGCGGACACCACCGGGGCGGGTGATGTGTTCGCCGCCGGCTTCATCGCGGCCACGCTGTGGGAGCTGCCGCTCGCGCAGCGGGTCCGGTTCGCCGCCCTCACCGCGGCCCTGTCCGTCACCCGGCTCGGCGGCGCGGACTCCGCGCCGCGCTGGGCGGATCTGGCCCGGTGGCAGACCGCCCACCCCGAAGACCGTCACCTCCACGCGCTGATCAGCGCTCACTCAGGAAGGTAAGACCATGGAGCTGTCACGTCGAACGCTGCTTGCTGGGGGCCTCGCAGCCGTTGTCGGCGGCACGGTCGTCGCCTGTTCGTCCGGAATGGACACCGGCACGACCAAGAAGAACGCCACCGGGAACCTGGCGCTGTGGTGCTGGCCGGGCGGTCTGGGCAAGTCCGTCCTGGACGACACGATCGCGCACTTCTCCGACCAGAAGATCAAGTACTCCGAGGTCGGCGGCGACTTCAAGCAGAAGCTGCTCACCACGTTCAGCGGCGGGACGTCGATCCCGGACATCACCGGGATCAAGGGCGAGGACATCGCCTCGCTGCTGCCGCAGGCCAGCCGGTTCGTGGACCTGAAGACGATCGGCGCGGACGACGCCTTCCTCGGCCAGTACCTGGACTGGAAGGTCAAGCAGGCCACCACGCTGGACGGCCAGGTGCTCGGCATCCCGATCGACATCGGCCCGACCGCACTGTTCTACCGCGAGGACATCTTCACCGCGGGCGGCCTGCCGGGCGACCCGAAGCAGGTGGCCGAGCAGATCAAGACCTGGGACGACCTGATCGCCGCCGGCGTCGAGCTGCTGAAGAAGAACCCGAAGGCCCCGATCGTCGCCGACGCCGTCGACATGTACGGCACGATCGTCAACCAGGGCACGGCGCGCTACATCGACAAGGACAACAAGTTCATCGGCGACCAGGACCACATCCGCAAGGCCTGGGACACCGCGGTGAAGGCGATGACGGCCAAGGTCGACGGCCGGACGCTCGGCGGCTCGAACGACTGGAACGCCGGTCTCGACCAGGGCACCGTCCCGACCGTGGTCGGCGCGGCCTGGGTCGCGCTGGACATCAAGTCGGCGGCCAAGACCAGCGTCGGCAAGTGGCGGGTGGCGCCGACCCCGGGCGGCCCGGCGAACTTCGGCGGCTCGTTCCTGGCCGTCACCAAGAACGCCGCCGACCCGAAGGCCGCCTTCGAGGTGATCAAGTACATGCTCAGCCCGGACAACGAAGCCAAGGCCTTCGCCGACGCGCAGATCTTCCCGGCCACCCCGGCGGCCTACGACAAACCGCAGCTGAAGGCGGCCGACCCGTTCTTCGGCGGCCAGGTGCCGATCGAGGTCTTCGGCCCGGCCGCGCAGAACATCCCGATCGCGTACGAGGCGCCGCTGGACGCCGCGATCGCCGTCCCGTTCACCGACGCGCTGAAACTGGTGCAGGTCGGTAAGAAGACCTCCGACGCGGCTTGGACCGAGGCCGTCGCGAAGGCCAAGCAGATCGGCAAACGTCAGGGCGTTCAGTGACGCTGACGGCGACAACCCCCGCGAAGGCGCCCCGGCCGGTCGAGCCGAGGCGCCGGCGCAGCATCCGGTCGTACTGGCGGTTCTACCTGGCGCTGTCGCCGTTCTACCTGCTGTTCCTGGTCTTCGGCCTCTACCCGATGGCCTCCACGATCCTGCTCGGCTTCCAGAAGTGGGACGGGTTCACCCCGCGCACGTTCGTCGGCCTGCAGAACTTCGCGTTCCTGATCGAGGACAGCACGTTCTGGCTGGCGCTGAAGAACACCGTGGTGCTGTTCTTCATGTCGACCGTGCCGACGCTGGCGATCGCGCTCGTGCTGGCCGTGATGCTGAACTCCGCCGTCCGGTTCTCCGGCGTCTACCGGATCGCCTACTTCATCCCGAACATCACCTCGCTGGTGGCCGCCGCGATCTTCTTCGCGGCCGTCTTCAGCACGAACTTCGGGCTGATCAACTCCGGTCTGCGAGCGCTCGGCGTCACGGCGCAGGACTGGCTCGGCGAACCGTGGGGGATCAAGATCGCGATCTCCACGATGATCGTGTGGCAGTGGGCCGGCTACAACACGATCATCTACCTGGCCGGGCTGCAGGCGATCCCGCGCGAGCAGTACGAGGCGGCCAAGGTGGACGGCGCCGGCGCCGTCCGGACCTTCTTCTCGATCACGCTGCCGCAGCTACGGCCGGTCGTGCTGTTCACCGTCGTCACGGCCACGATCGGCGGCCTGCAGACCTTCACCGAACCTCAGGTGATGGTCGGCAACAGCGGCGGCGTCGGCCAGAGCGGCCTGACGATCGTCATGTACTTCTACCAACAGGCCTTCCTGAACAACGACTACGGGTACGCCGCCGCGATCGCGCTGAGCATCTTCATGCTGGTGCTGCTGTTCACGGCGATCAACTGGAAGCTGGTCGGCGGAAGGGGTAAACAATGAGGTGGCGCTGGCGAGGCGTGACGCTGCACATCGCCCTGGCGCTGGCCGCGATCCTGAGCCTGTTCCCGTTCTACTGGACGCTCGTGATGGCGACCAACACGACGGCCGACATCTACCGGTTCCCGCCGAAGTTCACCCTCGGCTCGCAGCTGGACGACAACATCCGCGCGGTCCTCGAGAACGTCGCGTTCTTCCAGTCGATGGGCAACACGCTGATCGTGGCGGTCTCGACGACGCTGCTGGTGCTGTTCTTCGACTCGCTGGCGGCGTTCACGTTCGCGAAGTACCGGTTCCCGGGCCGGAACGCGTTGTTCGTGATCCTGCTGGCGACGATGCTGCTGCCCGCGCAGCTGGGCGCGATCCCGCAGTTCCAGACGATGGCGGCGTTCGGCTGGGTCGGTTCGCTGAAGGCCCTCATCATCCCGGCGGCGGCCAACGCGTTCGGCATCTTCTGGTTGCGGCAGTACTTCTCCAGCTCGATCCACGACGAGCTGGTCGAGGCCGCGACGCTGGACGGCTGCGGTTTCCTCGGCGTCTACCGGCACGTGGCGCTGCCGTCGGCCCGGCCGGCGCTGGCGTTCCTCGGCATCTTCACCTTCGTCGGCTCCTGGAACGACTACTTCTGGCCGTTGGTGGTGCTGACGAATCCCGATCACCTGACCCTGCAGGTCGCGCTGTCGTCGCTGAACCGCTCGCACGGCGTCGACTACTCGATGGTGATGACCGGCGCGCTGATGGCGATGGTCCCGCTGATCGTGGTCTTCATCGTGTTCGCGCGCCAGTTCATCAAGGGCGCCACCGAGGGCGCGGTCAGGGGATAAGCTTCGGCGGAACCGGGAGCAGCAGCGGTACGTCGGAGGGGCGTCATGATTGGCAAGCGGGGGCGTGTGATCGGGCGGATCGCACCGGGAATCGTCGGCGAGGTGATGCTGCCGGTTCGCGGTGCCACCGAAGCCTTCTACGCTTACCCCGCGGTCGACGACGTGATCGAGGTCGGCGCGCAGGTCGTGGTCGTGGACTACGACCCGCCGCGCACGGTCTACGTGTCCCGCGCTCTGTAGAAAATCGGGTTCCCTGGAGGGGTAATGCTCTGGACGTACGTGATCACCGCCGCGGTGGCGCTGGTGGTTCTGCTCATCATCTTCCGGATGGTCTGGCGGGTCGCCGAACCGAACGAGGCGCTCATCATCTCCGGCCTCGGCGCGCATTCCAGCACCGAGCAGGTCAACGAGACGCTGGGCTTCAAGATCGTCGTCGGCCGCGGTACCGCCGTCCTGCCGGGTTTCCAGACCGTCCGCCGGTTGCCGCTGGACATCCGGGCCACGCCGCTGACCGTCACGTGCGTGTCGTCACAGGGCATCCCGCTGCACATCAAGGGCGTCACGGCGTACAAGGTCGGTGACGACTACGGCTCGATCGCGAACGCCGCCCGCCGATTCCTGGAGCAGAGCGACGAGCAGGTCATGGGCACCATCCACGAGCTGTTCGCCGGTCACCTGCGCGCGATCGTCGGCTCCACCACGGTCGAGGAGATGCTGCACGACCGCGAGACGCTGACCACGAACATCCGCGGCTCGCTGGCCGGCGACATGGAGAAGCTCGGCCTGGTGGTCGACTCGCTGCAGATCCAGGAGATCGACGACGAGTCCGGCTACATCCGCAACCTCGGCCGCCCGCAGGCCGCCGCGGTCGAGGCCGCGGCCCGGATCGCCCAGGCCGAGCGGGACAAGGAGGCCACCGAGCGCGAGCAGGTCGCCGCCGCCGCGAAGGCCGCCGCCGTCCGGCAGAGCTCGATCGCCCAGGCCGGTTACCAGGCCGAGGTCGACCAGGCGAACTCGAAGGCCTCGCAGTCCGGCCCGCTGGCCGAGGCGCTGGCCCGCCAGGAGGTCGTGGTCGCCGAGACCGAGACCGCCAAGCTGAACGCGTCGCTGGCCGAGAAGCAGCTGGAGTCGTCGGTGCTGAAGCCGGCCGACGCCGAGGCGTACCGGCAGCGGACGCTGGCCGCCGCCGCCCGCGACGCGCAGATCGCGGCCGCCGAGGCGAACGCCCGCGAGGTCCAGCTGCGCGGTGAGGCCGAGGCGAAGGCGACCGAGCTGACCGGTAAGGCCGAGGCCGCCGCCGTCCAGGCGAAGGCGATGGCCGAGGCGGCCGGTATCAAGGCGCGCGCCGAGGCGCTGGCCACCAACACCGACGCCGTCGTCGCCCAGCAGCTGGCCGAGGCCTACCCGGAGATCGTGTCCGCCGCGGCGAGCTCGTTCGAGAAGGTCGGCAACATGGTCGTGCTGAACGGTGCCCAGGGCATCGAGGACACCCTGGTCAAGACGATCACGATGGGCGGCTCCGGTTTCGCGCTGGCCAAGCAGCTGATCGAATCGCTGAACAGCAAGGGCGACGAGGCCAAGCCGGCGCTCGACCAGACCGTCTGACAAAAATTCACGACCTGGGCTGTTGCGTGGTTTGTCACTCACCACGACACTGAAAAAATGCCGCCCAGAAGATTGCTAGCAGTTTTCGCCGCGCTGCTGCTCGGTATCGCCACTTTGGTGGCGATACCGACGCAGGCGCAGGCCGCGCCGAATTTCAAGGCCCCGTTCCCGTGTGGCCAAAAGTGGACCTACAGCCACCACTCCCAGGAGGTCCGGCGCGCGCTGGACTTCATCCGCTCCGACGGGGGCACCACGAACGGTACGCCGGTGCTCGCTTCCGCGGGCGGTACGGCGTACCGGTTCTCACAGCCCGGAGGCGCCGGCAACTACATCGCCGTCGAGCACGGCAGCGGCTGGAAGACCTACTACTTCCACCTGTCCGCGTACTCGGTGGCCAACGGGCAAGCCGTTTCCCAAGGCCAGCAGATCGGGGTGACCGGTAGCACCGGCGCTTCGAGCGGTCCGCACATCCACTACGAGCAGCTGTACAACGGTGTCGGGCAGAACATCGTCATCAACGGCAGCGGGCTCGCCTACCCGGGCTCCTACGGCAGCCACCACCTGACCAGCGACAACGGTTGCGGTGGGCCCGGAAAGCAGTTCCGGACCTGGGGGTCCGGGATCAACGTCCGCTCCCAGCCGCGGCTGAATGCGTCGATCGTGACGACGCTGGGCGGACCGACCACGGTCTACGTGCTGTGCCAGACCCAGGGCGACACGGTCAGCGCCGAGGGCTACTCGCACAACTGGTGGTCCAAGCTGCGTGACCAGAACGGGTTCATGACCAACATCTACATCGACCACCCGGACGCCCGACTGCCCGGCGTGGATCTCTGCTGAACCAGGTGTCCCGGATCCCTTGTTGCGCGGGGGATCCGGGACACCTGTCCGTTACGCCGTGTGCAGGGTCAGGCCGTACGCCTGGAGGATCTCGTTCACCGGCTGGAACCAGGTCTCCCCGCCGCTGCTGCAGTTACCCCAGCCGCCGGAGGTGACGCCCTGGGCCTGGTCGCCGGTGATGAACGACCCGCCCGAGTCGCCGCCCTCGGCGCAGGCACTGGTCTTGGTCGCTCCGTAGAACAACTGACCGTTGCCGTAGTTCACCGTCTCGTTCTTGGCCAGGACGGTGCCACAGCGCCAGTGCGTGGTCGAGCCGCTGCGACAGATCGACGAGCCGACCGGCGCCTCCCAGGAGCCGCGGACGAGCCGGTCGCCGTTACCCCAGCCGAGGACGACGGGAACGGTCCACCAGCCGTAGCCGGTCTGCACCCAGGCATAGTCGTTACCCGGGAACGACCAGCCGCGGAACTCGCCCTGGTTCGAACCGTCCCAGCCGCGGACGATGCCGCCGCGGCCGCAGTGCCCCGCGGTGACGTAACCGCCGTGCACCGAGAAGCCGATCGAGCAGCGGATGTTGCCGACGTAGTACGGATCGCCGCCGACCGTGCCGGCCGCGAAGGTCTGCGGCGCCTGGGCCGCGACCTCGCGAACCGTCACCGCACCGGCCTTGGCCACTTTCGCCACAAAGGCGTCGACCGCCGGAGACCGCTTACCTGCTTGAACATTCACCACGACACTGCCGGTCTTCGGGTCGGCGGCCCAGCCGCTGACCGCGGCGGGTACCGACTTCCCGGCCAGTTTGTCGACGGCGTTCTTCTGCTTGTCGAGCACCGCGGCGCTCTTCGGGACGGCGATCGTCTCGACACCGGTCGCCTGGACGGCGGCGGTCCGCGACGAGCCCGCGAGTCCGACGACGAGCTTGCTGGTGGCGGCGTCGTACCAGGCGCCGCCGTACTCGGCGCCGGCCGCGCGCTGGGCCGTCGGCAACAGCTTGGCGGCGTCGGTCTCGGACTTCAGCCGCGCGGTCATCTGCTGCTCGGTCAGCCCGAACGCCTGCTGCATCGCGGCCGCCTGGCCGGGCCCGGCCAATGGCTGATCGATGCCTGCGGCAACAGCTTGGCCGGCGCCGGGCACGCTCAGCGCACCGGCCGCGAGCACGGCGGCAATCAGAACCTTCATGGATCTCTCCTCACCTAGGGGCGGTTTCGGTGGGTGTGAGAGCGCTCTCTGGACCGAGAGTGGCGGACGTTCCGGCGCGCGTCAAGACCGCGGCGGTCAGAGTCCCAAGTAGGCCAGGACGGCGAGCACGCGGCGATGCCCGGAATCCGACGGCGGCAGGTCCAATTTGAGGAAAACGTTTCCAACGTGTTTGTGCACGGCGCCTTCGGAGACGACCAGCTTGTCCGCGATGGCGGTGTTACCCAATCCCTCGGCCATCAGCGCGAGGACTTCGCGTTCTCTCGCGGTCAGCCGATCGAGCGGATTGCTCTTCTTGATCATCAACTGACTGACGACCTCGGGGTCGAGCACGGTCCCGCCGGCCGCCACCCGGCGGACCGCCTCGAGGAACTCGTCGACGCGGGACACCCGGTCCTTCAGCAGGTAGCCGACGCCTTCGCTGCCGGCCGCGAGCAGCTCGGCCGCGTAGATTTCCTCGACGTACTGCGAGAAAACCAGCACCGGCAGGCCGGGCCGGGCCTTGCGGGCGTCGATCGCGGCCCGCAGTCCCTCGTCGGTGAACGTCGGCGGCAGCCGGACGTCGACGACCGCGATGTCCACCTCGTGCTCGGTCATCGCCCGGGCGAACTCATCGACGTCCGCCGCCACCGCGGCGACCTCGAAACCCGAGTTGCCGAGCAGCAGACCGAGGCCCTCGGCAAGGATCGGATTGTCCTCGAGGATGATCACTCGCACGGCAGGAGCACCTCGACCGTGGTGGGCCCGCCGATCGGGCTGGTCAGCTCCAGGTGGCCGTCAATTGCTTGCACCCGGTGCAGCATGCCATGCAGACCACTCCCCCGGCCCAGCAGGTCGGACTGCTCGTTGATGCGCGCGCCACCGATTCCGTCGTCCGTGATGGCCAGATAGAGCTCGTGGTCGCGGCGTTCGAGCAGGAGGTCGACATGGCCGGCGGCGGAGTGCTTGGTGACGTTCGTGAGCGACTCGGCCACGACGAAGTACGCAGCGGCCTCGACCGCGGCCGGGACGTCGCCGAGCTCGCCCATGCGCAGCTCGACCGGTAGCGGGCAGCGGGCGCACAGTGCGGCGACGGCACCGGTCAGACCGCGGTCCTGCAGGATCGGCGGGTACATGGTCCGCAGGACGCCGCGTAGCTCGTGCATGGCCTGCTCTGCGCCGTCCCGGGCGTCGTCGAGCAGTTTGGCGGCCTTTTCCGGGTCGTCGGCCATGGTCTGCTTGGCGATGCCGATCCGCATCGCGAGCGAGACCAGCTGGGCCTGGGTACCGTCGTGCAGGTCACGCTCGATCCGGCGCAGCTCCGCGCCATGCGAGTCCACAGCGCCGGCGCGCGTCCGGGTCAGCTCCTCGACGCGCTGAGCCAGCCGGGCGTTCTCCAGCTGGTCAGGGGTAGGCGCCAGCAGTTTGCTGACTGCCTTGGCGTGGCCACGCGCCGCGGCCGGAGTCAGCCAGCTGAGCAGGCCTACCGCGAACAGGAGCTGCAGCGGCGCCAGATAGGCGATGTCCCACCAGCTGTCGACCGGAACGCCCATCATGGTGAAGTTGCCGGGGTCGAGCGGCCAGAGCACTGCGGTCAGCAGTGCGGCCGGAATGGCGAAGAACGCCGCCACTGCGAGGAACAGCTCCGGAATCATGACCAGACAGCCGAGGTAGAGCCAGAGGCTGCGCCGGAACGACTTGTCCCAGATCAGCGTCGCCACGTCACCCGCCGTCCGCGCTGCCGCCGGTGGGAGCTGTGGCGCGGCCGGTCGGCCCAGATAGCGGTGTGCTGCGGCCAGCTCACTGTTCGCCAGCCGGACCAGCCCGGCCGTCACTCCTGGGATCGCCCAGCCGACCAGCAGGCTGATCGGTGTGGCCGCGAACAGCACCATCGACTTCAGGTAGCGGACCGTCAAGTACCCACACGCCGCCACCCCGCGGGCCAGCACCCTGCTCACCATCTCTACAGCCTCCTCCGTCGTCCGTCCCCTCGATCCTCCGGCACGAGCGGCGCGTCCGTCGGTACAGCAGGCTCTACTCTTCCCTCTCCAGAAAACACCACAGGGCCCAGGATTCGCACCCTGGGCCCTGTGACGACTGTGTGACTAACTTGTGCAGACCGGCACGTTCGGGAGCTTCGCGTCCGGGTGGTCGATGTAGATGTTGGTCATGTAGCCGTTCTGGTCGCGCAGCTTGGCCCACCAGTTGTTGGTGGTGCCTTCGGCGGTGACGGCGTCGCCCTGGATCTGGCAGGTGACGTAGACCTGCGTCGGGCCGGGCAGCTCGGTGACGATCGAGGCGTTCAGCCGGGGCGCCGAGCGGACCCGGACGCCGCTGCCGTAGGTGGTGAAGTTGTAGGTCGGCGGGTTCGGGTTACCGCCGTTCACCAGCTGCATGTAGTAGTTCCAGTTCCAGTTCGGCCCGGGGTCGGTGTGGTCGTTCCCCGGTACCTCGCTGTGGCCCTTGATGTGGGCCCGGTCCTTCGGGATCCCCCGGCGGTCGGCGATGTTGCGGGTGACCGCGGCCGACGAGCGGTACATCGCGTCGGTGAACCAGGACGGCTGGTTGACGAAGCCCTCGTGCTCGAGACCGATCGTGTACGGGTTCGCCGAGCGGACGTGCCAGGCGGTGTCCTTCTCGGCCACCATCTGGGTCACCTGCCCGTCGGACGAGCGGATCACGTAGTGCGCGCTGACCTGGGACGACGGGTTCTTGAACCAGCTGATCGTGCCGGCGTACGAGCCCTGGGTGACGTGGATGACGATCGTCGAGATCGCCGACGTCCGGCCGACGCGGTAGTTGCTGCTGCTGGCGGCGTTCCAGATCGCGCCGGGGTAGTCGACGGCCTGGATCGAGGACTCCGTCCGGGTGCCGAGCGGGGCGACCTTGGTGTAGGCGCCGCGGGCCGGTGCGACCTTCTTCGGCGCGACGCTGACCCCAGGGGCCTGGACGCCGGCGTTGATGATCCGGAAGACCTCATCGGTGTAGAGACGGGCGGTCGGCGCGTCGGCCGAGTGCGAGTACTTGGCGACGACCTCGTACCAGCGTCCGGCGTCCTTGCGGGCGTCACCGGCCAGGCCGGCGGCGTCGGCGTAGGAATCGAGGACGGCGGCGGCGCCGTCGATATTCGACGGGGTGTCCTTGGCGAGCTTCTCGACCGGCAGACCGGTCAGCTTCGCGGCCTCGGACATGGTCGGGTTCTGGTTGTTGCTGACCAGGTGCATGACGCCGTAGCCGTTGGCCTGGCTGGGCTTGCCGTCGTGGCCGTCCAGGTGCGACTCGGCGTAGCCGACGGCGACCAGGACCTCGCGCGGGACGTCGTACTTCGCGGCGGCGTTCGTGAACGCGGTCGAGATGTCGACGGAGCCCACCGGCTGGACGGGCTGGACGGCGCTACTCGGCAGGGCGCTCAGCGCGAGCGTGCCGGCGGCCGCGGCGGCCAGCAGGGCGGAGAGCTTGGACACGGGTACTCGGGCGGTTTTCCCCATGGGTGTTCCTTCCCTTGGTCGGGTCTCCGAGGGGCGTCGGGGACTCCGATCAGCACGCTAAGCCAAAAACTTCCGCCATGACCAGTGGTTGGGGTGAACTTTTTCCCGTCACTGTCCGAACTCAGGGAATCATTCCACGCAACAGGATCAGACTCGGGTGGGTGAGGACCGCCGGAGTGGCGCGCGGATCCTCGGCGTACACGACCAGGTCGGCCGGGTCACCCGGCTGCAGCGTGCTCGGCGCGCCCAGCCACTCGCGGGCGGCCCACGAGCCGGCCGCGAGCGCCTGCTCCCCCGACATCCCGATCCCGGTCAGCGCCTGGATCTCCTGCGCGACCAGGCCGTGCCCGAGGACGCCGCCCGCGTCCGTCCCGGCGTACACCGGGACGCCGGCCTCGAACGCGTCGCGGAGCCGGTGCAGGCGACGTTCGTACAGGTCGGTCATGTGGGCCGAGTAGACCGGGAACTTGTCGGCGGCCTGCTCGGCGTACTCCGGGAAGTTCTCCAGCTGGATCAGCGTCGGGACGACGGCCACCTGGTGCTCGACCATGTGTGCGAGCAGGTCGGGCTCGACGCCGGTGCCGTGCTCGATGCAGTCGATCCCGGCTGCGAGCAGATCGGGGAGGGCGTGCTCGCCGAAGACGTGCGCGGTCACGCGGGCGCCGAGTTCGTGGGCGCGGGCGATCGCCGCCGTGAGCGCGTCGGCCGGCCAGCACGGCGTCAGGTCGCCGGCCGCGCGGTCGATCCAGTCGCCGACGAGTTTGACCCAGCCGTCACCGGCGCGGGCCTCCTGCTCGACGAACCGGACCAGCTCGTCAGGCTCGATCTCCCAGCCGTAGTTGCGGATGTAGCGCTTCGAGCGGGCAATGTGCCGGCCCGCGCGGATGATCTTCGGCAGATCCGGCCGGTCGTCGATCCACCGGGTGTCCGTCGGCGACCCGGCGTCCCGGACGAGCAACGCCCCGGCGTCCCGATCCGCGACCGCCTGCCGCTCCGCCGTCTCCCGGTCGACGCCCCCGTGCTGATCCAGCCCGATATGACAATGCGCGTCCACCAACCCCGGCAGGATCCACCCACCGGTGTGCACAGTCGTCACCTCGGCCGTGGTCGGCCGCTCCACCACCCGATCACCGTGAACGAAAACTTCCTGCCGCTCACCAGACGGCAGCACCGTCCCGACCAGCCTCAGTACGGTCATACCCCGACCGTATCCCGGTCTGGACGCCCGCACCCCGGCTGCCGCGCCGCGAGCCCCTCCACCTCAGTTGCAGAGGTGGAGGGGCTCGGCGTACGCCTTGCTGGAACCCTGGGGTTACCCGTGCGAGCCGCCGCCTGGGGTGCAGGTGGGGGTCGTGGGGTCGGCCGTACAGGGAGAGCTGGTGGGCGTCTCCGTGGGGGTCGGCGTGGGAGTGGGCGTCGGGGTGGGTGTGGGGGTCGGCGTCGGCGTGGGAGTCGGCGTCGGGGTCGGCGTGGGCCGCTGTGTCGGCGGCTTCGTCGGCTTCTGGGTCGGCGTCGTGGTCGTCGGGTCCACCGGGTCCGGGGTGCCGGTCGGCGGCGTCACAGTCGGCTTCTTCGTCGGCGTCGGGGTCGGCGTCTTCGTACCGTCCGGGATGTCCGGGACCTCGCGCGGGTCGGTCTTGCGCTCGGCGTTACCGGCCGGCTTCGGGACCGACAGCAGGCCCTTCTCGTTCGGGACGAGGACGGCGTTCTTGCTGTAGACGCGCATCCACTTCAGGACGGTGGCGACGAAGTCCTTCGAGTGCTGGTAGCGCAGCAGGGACTCGACCAGGTCGCGCGGGCGCTTCAGGTCGTCGCCCTCGGCGCACAGGTAGACGGCGACCGTCGTGACGGCGTCGTAGACGTTGTTCGGGTTGCGGAAGCCGTCGCCGTTGCCGTCGGCGCCGAAGTCGTCCCAGACCTGCGGGATGATCTGCATCGGCCCGACCGCGCGGTCCCAGACCAGGTCGCCGTCGAACTTACCCTTGTCGCTGTCGGTGATCCGGCCGTTGCCGCCCTTGCCGTTCAGCTGGGGGCCGAGGATCTTGCCGCGGGTGGTACCCGCGACGTCGACCCGGCCGCCGCTCGCGTGGTCGGACTCGACCTTGCCGATACCGGCCAGCAGCGGCCAGGTGAGACCGCAGTTCGGCCGGACCACGGCGAGATTCGCGGTGGCGCGGCGGTAGGCGGGGAAGACCCCGCGCGGGATGCCGTTGACGGCACCCGGGCGCCCGGGACGGACGACCGAGCGGCCGTCGGTGGCCCCTTGGACGGGCACGTCGGCACGGGCGGGTTTGTCGGAACCGAGCCGGCCGTCCACTCCGGGACGCTGCGGCACGATCATCGTCAGTTCGTCGAACTCACCGCTGTTCAGCCCGGCTCCAGGCGAAGGAGCCACCGGACTGTCCGCCGCGAGCTGACCGGAGGCACCGGCCCCGCCCGAGGCCACCGTGACGATGGCCCCGACCAGGAGCGGGACCGTACACAGTGACGCGATGATTATTTTGACCCGACGGTTACCACTACGGGTTAGGCGCATGATCTCGTCAACGACCGATGCGCCAAAAAGTTACATCAAGACGACGCAAAGTTACCTGACCCGCAAACCCGGCCGGCAACGGGCACCGAAGGGTGCCCCAAGAGGCAATCAGCTACCGGATTTCGGCGCGTCCTGCGGGCTCGCGGCGGCCGCGTCGGGGTTCGGCGGCGGGGTCGTGCAGGTCGGCGTCGGCTCCTCGGCCTGTACCTCGGCCTTGGCCTGCCCGGTCGGGGTGCCCTCCGGCGTGGTCGACGGAGTCTCCTCCGGCGTCGGGGTCGAGGTCGGCGGGCAGGCCGGCGGCGTGGGCGTCGGCGACGTCGGGGTGGTCGGCGTCGTCGGCGTGGGCGTCGGCCGCGGCGTGTACTTCGTCGGCGGCGTCACCGGGGGTTTCGGCGTACTCGGCGGCGGCGTCGACGGCTTCGGGGACGACGGCGTCCCGCCCGGGGTGTTCGTCGGCTTGGTGCTCGGCTTCGGCGACGTCGGCTTCGTCGGGGACGGCGTGACCGTCGGAGTCGGGGTCGGCGTCGGCGTGGTGTCGGTGCGGCCGGGGTCGTTCGCGTTGCCGTCGTCACCGGGGTTGTCGATCGAGCCGTCGTCGTTCGGCACGGTCACCGTCTGCTTGCTGTAGGACTGCATCCAGCGCAGCACCTTGGACACGTAGTCCATCGAGTGGTTGTAGCGCAGCACGGCCTGCACGAGCGCCTGGGCGTCGGCCAGGTTGGAGCCGCCGGAGCACAGGTAGTCGCCGGCCGCGCGGGCGGCGTCGTAGATGTTGTGCGGGTTCTTGAGGCCGTCGCCGTTCCCGTCGGCGCCGAAGGCCTTCCAGGTGCCGGGGATGAACTGCATCGGGCCGACCGCGCGGTCCCACTGCCGGTCACCGTCGAACTGGCCCTGGTCGGTATCGGAGATCGCCGCCATCCCCGGGCCGCCGTTCAGCACCGGGCCGAGGATCTGGCCGCGGGTGTCGCCCTTGGCGTCGACCTTGCCGCCCTTGGCGTGATCGGACTCGATCTTGCCGATCCCGGCCAGCAGCGGCCAGGTCAGGTGGCAGCCCGGTTTCGCCGTGGCCAGGTCGGTGGCGACCTTCTGGTACGCCGCGAGCACGGTGTTCGGGATGCCGGCGGTGTTCCCGGAGACGCCCTGGATCGGATTGACCGTGCCGTCGGTGGTGCCGGTGATCGGGACCTGGATGGTCGACTTGTCCTGCGTCGGCAGGCTGCCGTCGACGCCGGGCTGGTTCGGCAGGTTGTTGGCCAGCTCGTCGAAGACGGAGTCCGGCCGGGGCTGCGCCAGCGCGTGCGCGTCCACGATGAAGGTGTTCGACGTCACGCCGCCGACCACGAAAACGGCGACCATCGCGGTAGGCGGAGCCAAGCAGACCCAGGTGGCGGTCAGCTTGCCCCGCCAGGTGTCCAGGTTCTTGAACTGCTGCCTCATCCGATCCGTCCTTCGACGTTCCGCAGTGTCTGTCCATCCGGGCGTAGGGACGATCTTAGCGGGCTCCGGATCATCGACAACCGGTAACGGGGTGTCACTTGCTGCAGTGACCGGTTGTCCGGACGGGCGGCGCGGCGGGGCTACTTACCCCCGCCGAGCATCTTCTTCAGGTCGTCCGGGAGCTCGAAGTCGCCGCCGCCCGCGCCGCCGCCGAAGGCCGCCGGGAGCTGGCCCGGCTGCGGCTCCTGCGGCTGCGGAGCGCCCTGGCCGGCCCGCTTGGCCGGGTTGCCCGAGCCGCGCTTCTTGGCCTTCTTCTGCTGTTGCTGCTTGGCCTTGCGGCCACCGCCGCCGGGCATCCCCGGCATACCCGGCATCCCGGGGATGCCCTTGCCGGACGCCATCGCCGCCATCATCTTGCGGGCCTCGAAGAACCGCTCGACCAGGCCGCTGACGGTGGCCACCTCCGTCCCGGAGCCCTTGGCGATCCGGGCCCGGCGGGAGCCGTTGATGATGTTGGGGTCGTTACGCTCGGCCGGCGTCATCGAGTGGATGACGGCCTCGATCCGGTCGATCTCCCGCTCGTCGAAGTTCTCCAGCTGGTCCTTGAACTGGTTCGCGCCGGGCAGCATGCCGAAGATCTTGGTCAGCGGGCCCATCTTGCGCACCGACTGCATCTGGGCGAGGAAGTCGTCCAGGGTGAAGTCCTTGCCGCCCTTCTTCTGCAGTTTGGCCGCGGTCTTGGCCGCCGCCTCCGCGTCGAAGGTGCGCTCGGCCTGCTCGATCAGGCTCATCACGTCGCCCATCCCGAGGATGCGCGATGCCATCCGGTCGGGGTGGAAGACGTCGAAGTCCTCGAGCTTCTCGCCGTTGCTGGCGAACATCACCTGGCGGCCGGTGACCTGGGCGATCGACAGCGCGGCGCCACCGCGGGCGTCGCCGTCCAGCTTGGACAGGACGACGCCGTCGAAGCCGACGCCGTCCAGGAAGGCCTGCGCGGTGGTGACGGCGTCCTGACCGATCATCGCGTCGACGACGAAGAGGATCTCGTCAGGTGTGACGGCGTCGCGGATGTCCGCGGCCTGCTTCATCAGCTCCTCGTCGACGCCCAGCCGGCCGGCGGTGTCGACGATCACCACGCTGTGCTGTTTGGCGCGCGCCTCGTCCATCGCCTTGCGCGCGACCTCGACCGGGTCACCGACGCCGTTCCCCGGTTCGGGCGCGTAGACCGGTACGCCGGCCCGCTCGCCGACCACCTGCAGCTGGGTCACCGCGTTCGGCCGCTGGAGGTCCGCCGCGACCAGGATCGGCGTCTGGTGCTTGGTCTCCTTGAGCCACTTGGCGAGCTTTCCGGCCAGGGTCGTCTTACCCGCGCCCTGCAGACCGGCGAGCATGATGACCGTCGGCGGCCGCTTGGCCATCCGCAGCTCGCGCGTCTCGCCGCCGAGGATGCTGACCAGTTCCTCGTTGACGATCTTGATCACCTGCTGCGCCGGGTTCAGCCCGCCGCGCACCTCGGCGCCGCCGGCCCGCTCGCGCACCTTGGCGATGAACTCCCGCACCACCGGCAGCGCGACATCCGCCTCCAGCAGCGCGATCCGGATCTCCCGCGTGGTCGCCTCGATATCGGCGTCGGTCAGCTTGCCCTTGCCGCGCAGATTCTTGAACGCAGCGGACAACCGATCGGAAAGCGTGTCGAACACGGGAACACCCATCCTCTAGCGAGCCTCGAACAACTCCCCGAGTCTACCGGCCCCGCCGCGGCCGCTCGCGCCTGACAACCGGACCCGGCCGAGATAAGGTGCGATAACCGGTCGAAGTGTATTTAATGGTTAGGGGTGGAGATGCGGGTTCTGGTGGACGGGCCGTCGAACCTGGGGTTGCGGCCACCGGCGGTGGGAGCTGTGCCCGGGTGCTACAAGCTGGCAGGGGCGTTGCGGGACCAGGGGATCCGGGAGCGGATCGGCGCACTGGACGGCGGTTGCGTGGTGCCGCCGCGGTACGACCGGGAGGGGTGGCGGCCGGGTGACGGCGTCTTCAACGCGGCGGCGATGGCGGCGTACAGCGAGCGGCTGGCCGATCGGGTCGGCGGATTTGTTGCCGAGGGCAAGTTCGTCGTCCTGCTCGGCGGCGAGTGCAGCAACCTGCTCGGGCCGGCGCTGGCGCTGAAGCGGCTGGGGCGGTATGGCGTCGCCTACCTCGACGGCCACTCGGACATGCGGACGGTCGACAACGACGAGTACGTCGGCGCCGCCGGCGGCGAGGCGCTCGCGCTCGTCACCGGGCGCGGGCAGGCCGACCTCACGGACCTGGAAGGGCTCGGGCCGTACGTCCGCGACACCGACGCCGTCATGCTCGGCTACCGGGAGGACGAGGCCTACCTGGAAACGCTCGAGGAGGCCGGAATCCCGCACTGGTCGGCGCAGCGGATCAGCGCCGACCCGGCCGCCGCCGCGGACGGCGTCCTCGAACATCTGACCCGCCCGGAACTGGACGGCTTCTGGGTGCATCTGGACGTCGACATCCTGGACGCCGCGATCATGCCGTCGGTCGACAGCCCGGACCCGGGCGGCATCGACCACGCCCAGCTCCAGGCCCTGCTCCGACCGCTCCTGGCGGCCGACAACTGCGTCGGGATCGACATCGGCATCTACGACCCCGATCTCGATCCCGACCTGATTTACGCGGCCGAGCTCACCGACACGCTGGTGGCAGCGCTCAGCTGAACGAGACCGGGATGTAGACGTCGCCGGTGCGGTCGTTCGACGCGAAGTGGTCGCGGCGGCTGACGATCGCGCAGGTGATGTCCGGGTCGCTGCAGTCGAGACCCGAGTTCACCTCGGCGATCCGGATCTGCGCGGTGAACGTCCCGTTCGACGCGATCGGGTACGACGCGCTGCCGCCGAGCGGGTTGTTCGTCACCCACGCCGACGGGCCGACCGTCGTCCCGCCCTGGCCGTCGCCACCCGCGCACGGGCTCGGCTTGGTGCCGTAGCTGTAGTCCGACGGGACGGCGCACAGCGCCACGTAGTACCCCTGAGCCGGGTTGTAGCCACTGCCGGTCACGGTGATGGTCTCGCCGGCCTTCGCGAGGCCGGTCGCGTTCGAGGCGTTCAGGGTCTTGCCAAGATTCGAAGCGCTACCGGGCGCGGCCGAGGCCGGAGCGACCAGCCCGGCGGAGAGCGCGACGGCGGCGGTGAGAGTCAGAACGATACGGCGCATCATCTGAGCGGGAACTCCCTTGAGATAGGTAAGCCTTACCTAACTCACCCTAATCGTCAGCTGACGCCGAAGGGAAGCTCCCAGACCAGCCCCTGACCGTGACCCTCGATACGTCCGAGCCCCCGCCGGACGCCGCCCGGCCAGGTCTCCACCTCGATCACGAACCCCTGCTCGGGCCCCGGTTCGTATCGCAGCCGCGCGAACGGCGCCGTCTCGTCGGCCCGCTCCCCCAGCTCAGCCACCCGCGCATCCACCGCCGCCCGGTCCGCATCTGTCAGGTACTGCCACATGATCGAGTGCCACAGCACGGTCAGATGCCCCGGCGACAACTCCAGCCCCCGGACGAACGACACCGCATCCTCACGCCGCACATCAGCCGGCACCCGCCGCGCGACCTCCACCGCAGCCCGCAGCCGCGCCAACCGCTCAGGCATGTCCGCCCACACGTACGACGCCAGCGTCTGCGCCCCCTCCTCCGACAGCGGATTCACCGGCGCGATGTCAGCCCCGACCCGCTCCGCGACCCGCAGCTCAACCGGCTCCAGCACCCGCCCCGACCACGCGTCCTCGATGACCACCGGGCTGTCGACCGCGCCGTACGACCGCCCGTCCACGACGTACTGGAAATGATCAGCCCGCAGGTTCAGCCCAGCACTGGCCCCCATCTCGAACAGCCGCACCGGCAACGGCACCTCCCGCACCAGCTGCAACAGCCCGCCGTACAGCGCCGCCGACCGCCGCACCTCATTCGTCTGCGGCGGCTGCGTCAACAACGCCCGCACCTCACCCGACCGAGCCCCCAACACCTGCTCGAACGCCTCCCACCCGAGCACCGGATCCCAAACCCCACCCACACTCGGATAGAACGCCGCCAACTCCGGCGCCTCCCCCGCCAGCACCAGCCCATGCACACCCCCCAACAACCGCAACCCCACCGCATCCCCCGGCCCGGCGTCCTCATACCCCGCCAACACCCCAGCAGACACCCCACCCACCTCGAGGTCGTCCACCACCCGCCGCAACAACTCCGCATACATCGGCGACCCCAGCCCCTCACACCACCCGGCCTGCCGCTGAAGAGACTCGATAAGACGCATAGAGCCGAGATTAGAAGGTCAGGCGATCCAGGACGGTTTTGGCGGTGGTGCGGGCGTCTTCTTCTTCGAGGGGGGAGCCGTGGCGGTCGGTGAGGTAGAAGACGTCTACGCATTCGGCGCCGAGGGTGCTGACGTGGGCGGAGCGGATGTCGGCGCCGGTGGCGGCTATGGCGGCGGTTACGTCGTAGAGGAGGGCTGGGCGGTCGTGGGCGCGGACTTGGAGGACGGTGGCGGTTTCGGAGGCGCCGGGGAGGAGGTCTACGCGGCTGGCGACTCTGGGGGCTGAGGAGTCTCGGGCGGCCAGGCGGCGGACGAGGTCGGTGTTGTCGCGGAGGGCAACCGCTAGGCGGTCTCGGAGGCGGACGGGGTCGGGTGGGGAGCCGGCGACGGTCCATTGGGAGATGCCGAGGCCGTCGACGGAGGTGACGACGGCGGCGCGGACTGCGAGCCGTTCGACGGCCAGGACGGCGGCGACGGTCGAGAGGGTGCCTACTTGGTCCGGTACGGCGACGCTGACGCGCAGGTCGCCGTGGTGGTCGGTGACGGCCACTCCGAGGCCGCCGATGCCGACGACCTGGTGGAGCGCGGGCACTGGGATCGGTGGGGTGTCGGTCCACATGCTCTGGCCGCCGGAGAGCTCACCGCGGACGCGACGGCACAGCTCGCCGACGAGGCGGATGCGCCACGGGGAGGACGCCGCTGGGCCGGCTGCGCGGGCGTCGGCGTACGTGAGGGCTTCGAGCAGGTCGAGGGTCTCGGTGTCGCGGACGATGCCGGCGACGAGGTCGACGGTCATCGGGTCGTCCAGATCGCGTCTGGTGGCAACCTGGGCGAGCATGAGGTGCTGCCGGACGAGGAGCGTGATGGTGTCCGCATCGGCGTCGTTGAAGCCGATCCGGCGCGCGATGCGCGCTGCGATCACCGCACCGGTGACGCTGTGGTCGCCGTCGACCGCCTTGCCGAGATCGTGCAGCAGTGCGGCGACGAGCAACAGGTCCGGACGGCGTACGTCGCGCACCATCTTGGCGGCCTCGACACAGGTCTCCAGCAGATGCCGGTCGACGGTGAAGCGGTGGATCGCGGACTGCGGTGGCCGGAACCGCACGGTGTCCCACTCCGGCAGGATGCGTGAGATGTAGCCGGCTTGGTCGAGGGCCTCCCAGACTTCGAGCAGACCGTTGCCCGCACCAAGTAGTGCGCACAGCAACCGCCGCGCCTCACCAGGCCAGGGTTCTGAGAGCGCCAACGCCTTTGTGGCCAGTCGATTGCAGACTGCGGGTGACAGACCGAGCTCTCGGTCCGCAGCGACCGCGGCAGCGCGTAGACCGAGGACGGCGTCCCGCTCCGGACGCGCGTCCGCCATCAGCACTACTTCACCTTCGTGCTGCCCGACACCCTCATCGAGTGCCACCAGCAACGGTCCCCCGGTCCGCTGCAACCGCCGGGACCGCGGCGGCCGGGTCAGCAGGCTCTCAACCCGACGCCAGGACATGTCACAGACGTAAGCGAGCGCGCGGCCGGTCTCGTACACATGCCGGAGCAGCTCGTCCCGTCCGCCCAGGCCAAGCCCGGCAGCGACTTCCCCGGCCACATCTGCCACCAGGCGGTCGGTAGCGCGACCAGTCACCGAATGCAGCTCATCACGGACATCCAGCAGATCCCGGCGCGTCCGCTCCACCACAGGATGCGGTACGTCGATCAGCCAGGACGCGACCAGCGCCCGCAGTACGACGGCGTCCCGCAGTCCGCCGTACGCCTCCTTCAGGTCCGGCTCGGCCAGATGCGCCAGCTCACCGACCGAGGTCGCCCGGTCGCGGCACGCCTTGGCCAGCTCGGGCAGCCGTTTCTTCGCCGTCCGCCGCCAGTCAGCCATCAGCACCGATCGGAGCTGCAGGGTGAGGTGCGAGTCCCCGGCGACGTGGCGCGCGTCCAGCAGACCCAGCGCGACGCGTACGTCGTCCGCCGCGGACTGCTGCGCCTGCGCGACCGTCCGGACGCTGTGGTCCAGTTTGGTCCGCGAGTCCCACAGCGGGTACCAGATCTGGGCGGCCAACTCGTCCAGCCGCGGGTAGCCCTCGACGTGCAGGAGCATCACGTCGAGGTCGCTGTACGGCGAGAGCTCCTCACGGCCGTAGCCGCCCACCGCGACCAGGGCGACGCCCTCGGTGGGTACACCGAGGGCGTCGCAGGCCTTGGAGAGCAGCAGGTACAGCAGCGCGTCGGCCTCTTCGGCCCGGGCGCACCGCTGTGCTGCCCGATTCACCATCTAGAGCGCGTCTCCGTCCAGCTCGCCGGTGCGGACCCGGACGATCGACTCGACCGAGGTCACCCAGACCTTGCCGTCGCCGATCTTGCCGGTCTGCGCGGCCTTGACGACCACATCCACGACGTCACCCGCGTCGCCGTCCTCGACGACGACCTCGAGCCGGACCTTGGGAACCAGGTCCACCTCGTACTCCGCGCCGCGGTACACCTCGGTGTGGCCCTTCTGGCGACCGTAGCCGAGCACCTCCGAGACTGTCATCCCGGTGACGCCGAACGTCTCCAGGGCACCTCGGACGTCGTCCAGCTTGTGCGGCTTGATCACCGCGGTGATCAGCTTCATGCGTTGGCACCTTCCTTCTCGGAAGTCTCGGTGGAGCCATTGTCCTGGACCGGGGCGGCAGCCGGCGCCGGCCGGGCCGACAGCGCGCCGCGCAGGCCGGTCGCGCTGAGGAAGTCGTACGCCGTTTCCGCGTGCTCGACCTGGTCGACACCGGTGACCTCGTCCTCCTCCTTGAGGCGGAAGCCGATGGTCTTGTCGATCACCTTGCCGAGGACGAAGGCGATCGCGAACGAGTAGACGGCGACCGCCACGTTGGCCAGCGCCTGCCGGCCGAGCTGACCCGCGCCGCCGCCGTAGAAGAGACCGTCGACCGCGGACGGCGCCGCGGCGGTGCCGAGGAGGCCGATCGCGAGCGAGCCGAACAAACCGCCGACCAGGTGGACGCCGACCACGTCGAGCGAGTCGTCGAAGCCCAGCTTGTACTTCAGCGAGACGGCGAAGGCGCAGATGGCGCCGGCGAAGACACCGAGGATGATCGCGCCGATCGGGCTCACCGCACCGCAGGACGGGGTGATCGCGACCAGACCGGCCACCGCACCGGACGCCAGGCCCAGCGTGGTCGCCTTGCCGTGGACGAGGCGCTCCACGATCAGCCAGCCGATGACCGCGGCCGCGGTGGCCACCTGGGTGTTCACGAACGTGATGGCGGCGGTACTACCGGCGCTCAGCGCGGAGCCGGCGTTGAAACCGAACCAGCCGAACCACAGCAGCGCGGTGCCGAGCAGCACCAGCGGCAGGCTGTGCGGCCGCATCGGGTCCTTCTTCCAGCCGATCCGCTTACCCAGCACGATCGCCAGGGCCAGCGCGGCCGCACCGGCGTTCACGTGCACCGCCGTACCGCCGGCGAAGTCGATGGCCTTCAGCTTGTCGCCGATCCAGCCGCCGTTGCCGTCGTCCAGGAACCAGACCGAGTGCGCGACCGGGAAGTAGACCAGGCAGGTCCAGCCGGCCACGAACGCGATCCAGCCGCGGAACGTCACCCGGTCCGCGATGGCGCCGGAGATCAGCGCCGGGGTGATGATCGCGAACATCAGCTGGAAGGCGACGAAGGCGAGCTCCGGCGTGGTGCCGCTGATCGCCTCGGGCGCCATCAGGCCCTTCAGCCCGACCTCGGAGAAGTTCCCGATCACGTGCCCGTTGTCACCGCCGAACGTCAGCGAGTAACCGACCAGCACCCACAGGACAGTGACGACGGCGATGGTGATGAAGCTCATCATCATCATGTTCAGCACGCTTTTGACGCGTACCATCCCGCCGTAGAAGAAAGCCAGGCCCGGTGTCATCAGCATCACCAGGGCGGCACAAGCCAAGACCCAGGCGGTATCGCCGGCGTTGATCTCCATCAACGTCATCCCTTCCATGCTCATCTGGGGGTGGCCGGCGTCCTCGATCGGGTGAACTCCACAACTCCGGGGAGCCCGCGCCCAGCCACATCGCACACGGTGTCGGCGCGCCGTTTCAGCCGATCGGTTCGTTTGTTTCCGGCAGGTGACAAAGCGCCCGGCCAGGTGACATCGGCGTGACATAGCGCCCGGAGCGGTCTCTTGTGGCACTCTGGCCTGGACCACACGGGTCGCAGCCGCGCCACTGCTCCCGTCCGAAGTAGGGAACGAAATGGAGATCGACCACGGGGTGACGCCACGCCGCGGCAGGCCGCGCGATCCGGACGCCGAGCCGAGGATCCGCCGCTACGCCGTCCAGCTGCTGCTGGAGCGTGGGTTCGACAAAATGACGGTGGACGACGTCGCCGAGGCCGCTGGAGTCGGCAAGGCGACGATCTACCGCCGGTGGGCGAGCAAAGAGGAGCTCGCCAACGACGCGATGGCCGACCTGTTCGACATCGAGATCCCGGACGCCGACACCGGGTCGCTGGCAGGCGACCTGCGCGAGGTCTACGGGAACGCCTTGACGTTCGTGAACAACCCGATGGGAGCCGCGCTGATGCGGCTCGGCATCAGCGAGGCGAACCGCGACGAGCGGTCCGCCGCGATCTACCGCAGCCTGCTGGAGCGCCGTATCGAGCACACCCGCGCCGCCCTGGAGCGCGCGTGGGCCCGCGGCGAGCCGATCCGCCGGTCCGCCAACCCGGTGATGATGGTGGAGTGGCTGTCCGGGCTGTTCGTCCTGCGGCTGGTCATCAACCAGCCGATGCCCGCCGTCGACGACGTCGACTACCTGGTGGAGCTGACGATGCGCGTGATCCGCGAGCCGTCAGCCCGTGACCGGGAGCCAGCCCGATAGGAACGCCAGGGCAACGATGAGGCCGACCACCAGGGCAGCCAGCACTCCTGCCCCGGTGGCGCGCCGCCTCCGCCGTCTGAGGATCTTGCCGGCGGTCCAGGCCCGGTCGGCGAGGTCGACCTCGGGTAGCTCGTCTGCGACCTCGGCGAGTACCGGACCGACGTCCTCACGTCGACCGATGCCCTGGCCGCGCATCGCGCTGAAAGCGCTCATGCCCTGGGCGTGGACGGCGGTCTGCGACAGCGTCAGCACGTCTGCCGTCTCGAACTCGGTCAGCTCCTCCAGATGCAGCAGCACCAGGACAGTGCGCTGCGTCGGCGTCAGTCCAGCAAGCGCTTGTTCTACTGGGCTCTCGGTATCCGGAAAGGGCCGCACCCGGCTCCACCGGGTCAGGGCCGGTTGGTAGAGCGCCCCTTGGACGTACGCGTCCGGGTCATCCACCTTGGACCACTGCGGTGACAGCCGGGTGAAGGCCTGCAGCAGAGCGTGTTCGGCTCGCTCCAGGTCGCCGTACACCAGGTACGCAGTACGAAGCCATCTGCCCTGTCGCGCGTCCACGTAGGACGCGAACTCCGGGTCGACCGTCTCGAGCATCCACCCCTCCCGCCGCTATCTAACTCCTCAACTACCTCGTGCGGCGAGAGCCAAACCCGTCTCTTCGCGAATCAGATCCGCATTGATCACCGAACCGGCCTTCAAACCACCCGCCGCGGCCATGACGACCTGGGCCATCGGCTCGGTCACGTTGCCGGCGGCATAGACGCCTGGCACAACGGTCTGGCTCATCGCATCGACCGGGAGCGCATCGCCGATCACCATCCCATTCGCCTCCACTGCGGCGGTTTCGAGCCCCAGCTCGACCAGGAAGCCAGCGCGGGAGCGCAGCCCGGTCTGCACGGTCAGTACGTCGCGGGCAACGACTTTGCCGCCCTCCAGCCGGACTCCGGTGAGCTTCCCGTCGACTGTCTCGATCTGCTCGACCTTTCCGGTCACTACGGCGATTCCGCGCGCCGCAAGCTCTTCCCACTGCTCATCGGTCGGATCGGCCGCAGTGTGCAGGAACAGCGTCACATCAGCGCTCAGCTGCCGGAACAGCTGCGCTTGGTGCAGAGCCATCGGAGTGGTCGCCAGTACGCCGATTGCCTGGTCCCGCACCTCCCAGCCGTGGCAGTACGGGCAATGCAGCACACCCGTCCCCCACTGCTCAGCCAGCCCCGGTACGTCGGGCAGTACGTCAGTCAGCCCGCTAGTGACCAGAACGCGCCGTCCCGCGTACGTCGTCCCGTCGGCCACCTCGACCGTGAAAACGTCGCCCTGGCGGACGCCGACCACGGTGCCGGTCGCGAACTCACCGCCGTACCCGGAGACCTCGGCACGGCCGACCGCGTACAGCTCGGCCGGCGGAGTGCCGTCGCGGGTCAGGAAGTTGTGCACGTGGTCCGCCGGGGCGTTGCGCGGCCGGCCGTCGTCGATGACCAGCACGGACCGGCGCGACCGCACCAGCGCCAGCGCCCCACTCAGCCCGGCCGCACCGGCCCCGATCACGATCACGTCGTACGTCGTCATGATGTCCAGCTCCTCTCGTTACCCCGAGGATCCGCCGACGTTCTCGATTTCGACAACTTTCTTTGCCAGAATGGCAAGATGTTCGACGAGGTGCTGGAAGCGGTGGGCCCGCGGCTGCGGGCGTTGCGGGTCGAGCGCGGGACGACGCTCGCCCAGTTGTCGGAGTCGACCGGGATCTCGGTCAGCACGCTGTCCCGGCTGGAGTCCGGGCAGCGGCGGCCGACGCTGGAGCTGTTGTTGCCCTTGGCCCGTGCCCATCAGGTGCAGCTCGACGAGCTGGTGGACGCCCCGACGACCGGCGATCCGCGGATCCACGCGAAACCGGTCAAACACGGCGGCGCGACGGTCATCCCGCTCAGCCGGCGTCCGGGCGGGCTGCAGGCCTTCAAGCAGATCGTGCCGGCCGGTTGGCCGGGCGGCGAGGTCGACCAGCGCACCCACGAGGGCTACGACTGGATCTACGTGCTGTCCGGGCAGATCCGCCTGGTGCTCGGCGACAACGACTTCGTGCTGAGCGCCGGCGAGGTGGCCGAGTTCGACACCCGCGTCCCGCACTGGTTCGGTAACGACGGCCCCGGCCCGGCCGAGATCCTCTGCCTGTACGGGCCGCAAGGGGAGCGGATGCATGTCAAGGCGCGGACCCGCTAATCTGCGGCCGTCGACATGTGAGGAGCTGGTAGTGAGCGTCGCGTTGTTCACGTTGGGCGGCACCATCGCCATGGCCGGCGACCGCCGGTTGACCGGAGCCGATCTCACGGCCGCGGTGCCGGGGCTGGCCGCGCTGGGCCGGCCGGTCGAGATCCAGGACGTCGAGGCGGTGCCGAGCGCGAACCTGACCACGGCCAAGGTGCTCGAGGTGGTCGACGCGGCGTCCAAGGCGATCGCCGCCGGCGCGACCGGCGTCGTGGTCACGCAGGGCACGGACACCCTGGAGGAGACGGCGTTCCTGGTCGACCAGGTGTGGCCGCACGCGCAGCCCTTCGTCCTGACCGGCGCCATGCGCAACCCGACCCTTGCTGGGCCGGACGGCCCGGCCAACCTGCTCGCCGCCTGCCGCGTCGCCTGCTCCCCCGCGGCCCGCGACCTCGGCGCGGTCGTCGTGTTCAAGGACGAGATCCACGCGGCCCGCTGGGTCCGCAAGACGCACAGCACCAGTACGTCGGCGTTCGCGTCACCGGTGGCCGGGCCGATCGGCCACGTCGTGGAGGACCAGGTCCGGGTCCTCACCCGGCCGGCGAGGCTGGACGGCCTCCAGGGCAGCGTTGAGCCGAGTGCGCTCGCCTCGGCCAAGGTTGCCCTGTACCCGATCACGATGGACGACGACGGCCTGCTGCTGAACGGCTTGGCCGACACGCACCAGGGTCTGGTCGTCGCCGCGCTCGGCGCTGGGCATGTCCCGCACGCGCTCGTGCCCGCGCTCGAAGCGCTCGCCGCGACGATGCCCGTCGTCCTCACGACGCGGACCGGCGCGGGCTCGATCCTCCGCAACACCTACGCGGGCCCGGGCGCCGAGATCGACCTGCTGCAGCGCGGTCTGATCGACGGCGGCTTCCTCGATCCCTACAAGGCGCGGGTGCTGCTTCGGTTGCTGCTGGCAACCGATGAGGACGACGTCAGCGGGGCTTTCGCGCAATATCGTTGAGCGCGGCCGCCTTCAGACTCAGATAGTCGCGCTCGGGGATGCTCGTCGTCCCGCGCGCGGCCGCCCGGAAGTACTCGACGGCGGTTTCGAGGTCGCCGCGCAGCTCGTACAGGTGGCCGCGCGTCGCATCCAGCCGATGGTTGCCGCGGAGCTCGTCGTCGAGTGGCGCCAGCAGCTCGAGGCCGGCGTCCGGGCCGTCGACCATGGCCGCGGCGATGGCGCGGTTGAGCTTGACCATCGGGTTACCGGAGAGGCTCTCCAGGAGGCCGTAGAGCGCAAGGATCTGCGGCCAGTCGGTGTCCTCGGCGCGGCCGACCTCGTCGTGCAGCGCGGCGATCGCGGCCTGCAGCTGGTACTCCCCCAGCGGCGGCGAACTGAACGCCTGGACGGCCAGCTCGACGCCCTCGGTGATGTACGCCTGGTTCCAGAGGCTGCGGTCCTGCTCGGCCAGCGGGATCAGCTCACCGGCGCTACCGGTCCGCGCGGCGCGGCGAGCATCAGTCAGCAACATGAGCGCCAGCAAGCCAGTCACCTGGCCGTTGTTGAGCTGGCTGCGCACTGCGCGCGTCAGCCGGATCGCCTCAGTCGACAGGTCACTGCGGTGCAGCTCAGGGCCGCTACTACTCGCGTAGCCCTCGTTGAACATCAGATACAGCACATGCAGCACATTGCGCAGCCGGTCGTCCGCATCTGTCGTCAGGTCGAAGGTGGCGCCCTTGAGCCGCCCCTTCGCCCGACTGATCCGCTGCGCCATGGTTGCCTCCGGCACCAGGTACGCCGTGGCGATCTCGGCCGTCGTGAGCCCACCGACGGCCCGCAGCGTCAGCGCGATCGCCGAGGCCGGTGTGAGCGACGGGTGACAGCAGAGGAACAGCAGGCGCAGCGTGTCGTCCTGCTCCTCGACCTCTTCCGGCGGGACGTCCCGCAGCGCCGCCTTCTCCTCACGCCGCCGCCGAGCCTGCTCCTGCCGGACCTCGTCGATGAACCGCCGCAGCGCGGTCTGGATCAGCCAGGCCTTCGGGTTGTCCGGACGCCCGTCCCGCGGCCAGGTGGTCGCAGCGGCCAGCAACGCCTCCTGTACGGCGTCCTCGGCCGCGGCGAAGTCGCCGGTGCGCCGGACGACCACGCCGAGGACCTGCGGCGTCAGCTCACGCAGCAGGCCCTCGAAGAGGTCGTCAGATGTCCCAGAAGTCGGCATCCGACCCCATCAGCCGGCGGACCTCGATCGGCTGTTCGAGCGGCACACCACCCGGGCCGGGCGCGCTGGACTGCTCCGCGGCGATCTCGAGCGCCCGCTCCTCGGAGTCCACGTCGACCAGCGTGTACCCGGCCAGGACCTCCTTGGCCTCGGCGTACGGGCCGTCGGTGATCACCGGCGCGCTGACGCTCGCCGCGCGGACGACCTTGGCGTGCTTCGGCCAGGTCAGCCCCTGGACCTCGACCAGCTCACCGCTGGCCCGCAGGCGCTCGACGCTGTCACTCAGGTACTGCATGTGGGCCTTCATATCGGCCTCGTCCCAGTCGTGCATGATCGTCTCGGTGTTGCCACCGTCGTGGTTCATCAGCAGCAGGAACTTGGTCATCTCTCGTCTCCTTCTTCGGGCCGTTTTACCGAAGGACGAAGCTGCGCGGGCGTTCTCTACATCAGTCCAGCAACGCGTCGACGAACTGCTCCGGCTCGAACGGCGCCAGGTCGTCGGCGCCCTCGCCGAGGCCGACGAGCTTCACCGGGACGCCGAGCTCCCGCTGGACCGCGATCACGATGCCGCCCTTGGCCGTGCCGTCCAGTTTGGTCAGCACCAGGCCGGTCACGTTGATGACGTCGGCGAACACGCGCGCCTGGGTGAGCCCGTTCTGCCCGGTGGTGGCGTCGATGACGAGCAGCACCTCGTCGACCTCGGCCGACTTCTCGATGACGCGCTTGACCTTGCCGAGCTCGTCCATCAGGCCGGTCTTGGTGTGCAGCCGCCCGGCGGTGTCGACCAGGACGACGTCCGCCTCCTCGGCGATGCCCTGCTTGACCGCGTCGAACGCGATGCTGGCCGGGTCCCCGCCCTCAGGGCCGCGCACGGTCCGGGCGCCGACGCGCTCACCCCAGGTCTGCAGCTGGTCCGCGGCGGCGGCGCGGAAGGTGTCCGCCGCACCCAGGACGACATGCTTGTCCTCGGCGACGAGCACGCGGGCGAGCCGGCCGACGGTCGTGGTCTTGCCGGTGCCGTTGACGCCGACGACCAGGACGACGGCCGGCTGCGACTCCTTCCGGGTGACCGCGAGCGAACGGTCCATCGACGGGTCGACCAGCGTGATCAGCTCCTCACGGAGGACGTCGCGGGCCTGCGCGGCGCCGACGCCCTCGACGCGCATCCGCGTCCGCAGCTTCTCGACCAGCTCCTGCGTGGGGCCGACGCCGACGTCCGCGGTGATCAGCGTGGTCTCGATGTCCTCCCACGTCTCTTCGTCCAGCTTGTCGCGGGACAGCAGCGCCAGCAGGCCCTTGCCGAGCGATCCCTGCGACCGCGCCAGCCGCGCGCGCAGCCGGACCAGCCGGCCCTGCGCGGACTCGGGCTTCTCGACGGCCGGAGCGGCCGGTTCGGCGGGCAGCTCGGTGTCCTCGAGCGTGCGGGTCGGGGTGTCCCGGGGCTGCTCGGCGTCCTCGCCCACGGTCGGCTCGGCCGCGTCCAGCGTCGGCGTGGTCGCCGACGGCAACTCCGACCTCCGGCGGCGGGCGATGACGAGCCCGGCGACAGCGCCCAGCACGACCACCGCCGCGATGATGATCGCGAGCAGGACCTGATCAGTCAGCAAAGGGATCGACACGATTCCCCATCTTGGCAGACGCACGGCCCGCGCAGCGCATCCGTCACCGCAGATGCACCTCCTGTCGCGCTATGTGAGCGGGCGCCAGCTCCGGCCGGTGGGTCAGCAGGACGACGGTCCGCTCACCGGCCGCCGCGAACAGATCGGCCAGCAGCGCGCGGCCGGTCTCCTCGTCCAGATGCTCGGTCGGCTCGTCGAGGATCAGGACGTCGCGCTGCGCGAGCAGGAGCCGGGCGAAGGCGAGCCGCTGCCGCTGCCCACCGGACAACCGCGCGCCGTGCTCGCCGACCAGTGTGTCCAGCCCCTCCGGCAGGCGCTCGACGAAGACCCCGAGCCGGGCCAGGTAGAGCGCTCGCCAGATCCGCAGGTCGCTGACGCCCGGGTCCGCGAGCAGGAGATTCTCCCGGATGGTCGTGTCGAAGACGTGGCTCTCCTGCGTGAGCAGCCCGACCACGGACCGGACCTGGTCGCCCTCCAGACTGGCCAGGTCGACGCCGTCCAGCAGCACCTGACCTGCGCGCGGCTCCAGGAATCGCAGCAGCACGGCGGCCAGCGTGCTCTTGCCGGCGCCGCTCGGCCCGGTGATCACCACTCGGCTCCCGGCCGGCATGTCCAGGCTCAGCTCGCTCAGCACGTCGCTGTCGGCGCCGTACCCGACGCGGAGCTGCCTGACCTGCAGGCCCCGCCCCTGCGGCAGCGCGGCCGGCTTCTGCGGCTCAGCCACCGGCTCTGGACTGTCGACCAGCTCCTGGACCCGACCGAGCGCCGAACGCACTCTGATCGCCAGCTGCGCCGCCGCGGGGACGCCGCCGAGGACATCGGCCAGCGCCAACGGGGTGAGGACGAGTACGGCGAACACCGCGCCGGTAATGCTCGCCGTACTGCCCAGCACCAGACCGGCGATGCTCGCACCGCCGACACACACCACCAGCAACGCGCCGCCCAGCCCCGCACTCCAGGCCGACCGCCGCTCTGCCGCCGCCAGCCGCGCGTCGCGGGCACTGAACGCCTCCAGCACCCGGTCGGTCGCGTTGAAGGCGATCACCTCACCTGCGGTCAGCAGCGTCTCCGTCGCCGCCGCTGCGACGTCACCGCGGGCGCCGGCCACGCTGCGCTCGGCCCGCCGAGCCGACCAGGCAGTCAGCCACGGCACCACCGTGCACGCGACCAGCACGGCGACAGCGACGGCCGCACCCGCCGTCGGCAGCAGGAGCGCGATCAAGGCGACGGTCGCGGTCGCGGTCGCTGCTGCGACGGCCACCGGCAGCAGAACGCGCAACCACAGATCGAGCACCGCATCGACATCCAGCACCAGCCGCGCCAGCAGGTCACCTTGCCGCCGCCCACTCAGCCCGCCCGGAGCCAGCCGCTCCAGCCGCGTGGTGATCCGGGCCCGGGTCTCCCCCAACACCCGGTACGCCGCGTCGTGGCCGACCAGCCGCTCGACGTACCGGAAGACGCCGCGCGCGACGCCGAACCCGCGGACGGCGACGATCGGGACCAGCAGGATCAGCACCGGCGGCTGCGCGGCCGCCGTGGTGATCAGCCAGGCCGAGGTCGCCAACAGGCCAACCGCCGACCCAGCGGCACCAACGCCGGCCAGCAGCGCCAACGCCAGCCGCCACCACACTCGCCGGTCCGGCCGGATCAACTCCCAGCTGCTCACGCCAGCACCAACTCTCGTGGTCCCACGACAACGCTTCGGTCAGCCGCTGCAATCAGCGCAGGCCGGTGCGCGACCATCAACACCGTGCGGCCGGTCGCGCGCAGGCCGGCGATCACTGCGGCCTCGGTATCCGCATCCAGCCCGGCCGTCGGCTCATCGAGGAGCAGAACCGGCGCGTCGGTCACCAATGCCCGCGCCAACGCCACCCGCCGCTGCTGCCCGCCCGACAGCAGCTGCCCGCCCTCACCGACCGCCTTGTCGAGCTCCAACTCACCCGCACCGGCCGCCAGCAGCGCGAGCCGAACGGCGTCATCGGAGGCCTCCGGCTGCCCGAGGCGCACGTTGTCCGCGACACTCCCCGACCGTAGCCCGGCCCGCTGCGGCACCCAGGCGAACTGCCGCCGCCAGGCACTCGGCTCGAACTCGTCCGCCGCGCTGCCACCCGCGACCACCACACCGCGCTCCGGCTCGACGAAGCCGAGCAGCACAGCCAGCACGGTCGACTTACCGGCGCCGCTCGGCCCGGTCAGCGCGAGCACCTCCCCCGGCCGCACCTCCAGGTCGAACCCGTCCAGCGCCGGCTCGTCACGACCCGGGTAGCGCACGGTCACGTCGTACAGATGCAGGGAGGTGGTGCGCAGATCCGGGACGTCGGACCGGTCGCCGCGCTCGGGCAGCGGCGTCTCCAGCACGCGGAAGACCTCCTCACTCGCGGCGACGCCGTCGGCGCTGGCGTGGAAGTGCATGCCGACCTGGCGCAGCGGCAAGTACGCCTCGGGCGCGAGGATCAACACCATCAGCGCGGTCTCCAGCCCGAGGTGGCCCTCGATCAGTCGCAGCCCGACACCGACGGCCACCAACGCGACCGAGATGCTGGCGAGCAGCTCCAGCGCGAGCGAGGACAGGAACGCGAGCCGCAGGCTGCTCATCGACGTCACCCGATGCCGATCGGTCACCCGGCGGACGGCGGCGCTCTGGGCCTTGGCGCGACCGAACAGCTTCAGCGTCGGCAGACCGGTCACCACATCGGTGAAGTGATGGGCGAGCCGGTCGAGCGCGCGCTGCCGGCGCCGGCTGTGCGCCTGGGTCGCCCAGCCGATCAGCGCCATGAAGATCGGGATCAACGGCAGGGTGATGACGACCGTCCCGGCGGCGATCAGATCGCCGGTCGCCATCCAGCCGATCACACCGGCCGGAACGGTCGCGGCCAGCACCAGCTGCGGGAGGTAGCGGGCGAAGTACGGATCGAGGTCGTCGAGACCCTTGGTGAGCAAGGTCGTCAGCGAACTGCTCCGCTCACCGCTCAGCCAGACCGGACCGAGCTTCAGCGCATGCTCCAGCGTCTGCCGCCGCAGCGTCGACTTCACGGCCGCAGCAGACCGCTGCGCAACCACCTCTTGCACCCAGAGCAACGCGGCCCGCCCAGCAACCACAGCGGCGAGCGCCCAGGCCGCACCGGTCACGTCAGCACCCGCCAGCACCACCCCGGCGATTACCTTGGCCAGCAGCACCGCCTGGACGATGATCAGCGCACCACTCGCGACACCGATCAGGACCGAGGCCGCCAGGAAGCTCCGAGCCGCACGAGCCCGGCGCAGCAGCCGCGGATCAAGCGGCTTCATGCCACCACCACGACCCGCTTGCGGAACACCCAGTACGTCCAGCCCTGGTAGAGCAGCACGAGCGGTGTGAAGATCCCCGCGATGATCGTCAAGATCTTCAACGTGTACGCCGTCGACGCCGCCTCGGCCACGGTCAGCGTCGTCTCCGGGCTCAGCGTCGAGGGCAGCACGGCCGGGAACAGCGCAGCGAACAACGAGACCACAGCCAGCCCGGTCGCGACCGCTGACCCGGTGAAGGCCCAGCCCTCCCGGCCGAGCCGGTTGGCCACCAGACCGCCGACGAACGCCGCTGCGGCGGCCGCTGCGACCACAGCCGAGGCAGTGTCCCCGCGCAACGCCTGAGCCCACCACAAGAAGGCGACAGCGAGGACTGCGGCGACCACACCGACCTGACCAGCCAGCCGGTTCGCCCGCTCCCGCAGTACGCCGGTGGTTCGCAAGGCCAGGAAGATCGCGCCGTGGGTGACGAAGACCGCCGTGAAGGTCAGCCCGCCGAGCAGGGCGAACGGGTTCAGCAGCTCGCTCAGCCCGCCGATGTACTCGTGCGAGGCATCCAGCGGGACGCCGCGGACCAGGTTGGCGAAGGTGATCCCCCACAGCAGCGGCGGCAGCACCGAGCCGACGGTGATCACCGTGTCCATCCGGCCGCGCCACTCCAGGTCGGCCCGTTTACCGCGGTACTCGATCGCGACCCCGCGCAGGATCAGCGCGACCAGGATCGCGAACAGCGGCAGGTAGAACCCGCTGAAGACGGTCGCATACCACTCCGGGAAGGCGGCGAACATGGCCGCGCCGGCCATCACCAGCCAGACCTCGTTACCGTCCCAGACCGGGCCGATCGTGGTGATCACCGCGCGCCGCTCGGGCTCGTCGCGGCCGAGCACCCGAACCAGCGCCCCGACCCCGAAGTCGAACCCCTCGAGCACGAAGTACCCGGTCCACAGCCCGGCGATCAGCAGGAACCAGACGGTCGTGAGCTCCATGATCCAGCCCTTCTCAGTAAGCGAACGACAGCGGTTCGGCGGCATCCGGCGCGTCGTCCGGGGCACTCTCGGGCGGGGGCGCGTCCGTCCCGGCCAGGCCGGCCCGGATCGTGCGCAGCATCAGCTTCACCTCGACGACCCCGAGGACGCCGTACAGGACGGTGAAACCGGCCAGCGAGATGATCAGCTCGGTCGCCGTCGTCCCCGGGGAGACGCCGGAGGCCGTCGGCATCAGGCCGAACACCAGCCAGGGCTGGCGGCCGGTCTCGGTGAAGATCCAGCCGAAGCAGTTCGCGACCAGGGGCAGCAGCGGCAGCGGCGCGACCAGCCAGATCAGCCACGGGGCCGGCGCCCGGCCCTTTCTGGTTGCCCAGAGCAACCACAGCGCGATCGCGCCGGCCGAGAGCCCGACGCCGATCATCAGCCGGAACGTCCAGTAGGCGAGCGGGATGTTCGGGTTGTAGGAGCCGGGGCCGTAGAGCTTCTCGTAGGCCTCCTGCAGCGAGTTGATGCCCTTGACCTCGCCGTCGAAACTGCCCGTCCCGAGGAAGGACAGCAGGTACGGCACCTTGACCGAGAAGACCTCCTTCGAGCCGTCCAGCGTGCCGATCGTGAACAGCGACAGCGCTGCCGGCTTCTCGGTCTCGTAGAGCGCCTCGGCGGCGGCCATCTTCATCGGCTGCACCTCGGTCATCACCTTGCCCTGCTGGTCCCCGGTGAGCGCGACCCCGGCGCTGGCCGCGAGCACGATCACGGCGCCGATCTTCAGCGCCGTCCGGAAGACGTCGCGATCGACGCCGGGCCGGCGGAGCAGGTGCCACAGCGCGACCGCCGCGACGAACGCGCCGCCGACCATGAACGCGGCGAAGATCGTGTGCGGATAGGTGACGAGCACGACCTTGTTGGTCAGCACCGCCCACAGATCGGTCAGCTCGGCCCGGCCGCGCTCGGGGTTGATCCGGAAACCGACCGGGTTCTGCATCCAGGAGTTGGCGGCGAGGATGAAGTAGGCCGACAGCTGCGTACCGAGGACGACCATCCAGATACAGGCCAGGTGGACCAGCTTGGGCAGCCGGTCCCAGCCGAACATCCAGAGGCCGATGAACGTCGACTCGACGAAGAAGGCGAGCAGACCCTCGAGCGCGAGCGGGGCGCCGAAGACGTCACCGACGAAGCGCGAGTAGTCCGACCAGTTCATCCCGAACTGGAACTCCTGGACCAGGCCGGTGACGACGCCCATCGCGATGTTGATCAGGAACAACTTGCCGTAGAACTTGGTCAGCCGCAGGTACTTCTCCTTGCCGGTGCGGTACCAGGCGGTCTGCAGCCCGGCCGTGATCGCGACCAGGGAGATCGTCACCGGCACGAAGAAGAAGTGGTACACGGTGGTGACGGCGAACTGCCAGCGGGCCAGATCCAGGATGTCCACGAACCCCTCCAGACGCATCTACGACGGTACGTAGTAGATCGTAGCGCGGATCTACTACGCGATGTAGTTCTTATCTACTACGACGTGTAGTTACACTGGTCACGTGACGACTGAGGAGAAGGCGCCGCGCCCGCTCGGCGACCTCGAGCGCCTGGTGATGGAGCAGCTGTGGGCGGCGCCCGACGCGCTGACCGTGCGCCAGGTGCACGAGCGGGTCGCGACGACCCGCGACCTCGCCTACACGACCGTGATGACGGTCCTCGACCGGCTCGCGAAGAAGGAGCTGACCGATCGCGAGCGCGACGGCAAGGCGTGGCGGTACCGCGCCGCCGCTCCGCGGGAGGAGCTGGCCGCCGACCTGATGCGCGACGCGCTCGACCGGGCGGGCGACCGGCGGGAGGCGCTGGTGCGCTTCGTGGGTCAGGTCAGCGACGAGGAGGCCGCGCTGCTCCGCGAGGCCCTCGCCAAGCTGGAGGACGGCGACGCCTCGGGGCGAGCCGGGTGATCACCCCGGTTCTGCTGGCCGCGTTAGCCCTGGTGCTGGCGGGGCCGGCGCCCGCACTGCTGGCCCGTTCCGAGTGGCCGTACCGGGTGCCGCGCGCGGCGGTCGCGCTCTGGCAGTCCATCTCGATCGCCGCGGTGCTGGCCGCGCTCGGCGCGGGCATCTCCCTGTCGTACTCGACCGCCGGGCAGCCCGGCGAGCCGCGTTTCGACCCGTCGTCGGCGCGTGATCTCGTGGCCGCCGCCGTCCTCGCCCTGACCGCTCTCGTCGTGATCAGGCTGCTCTGGGCCGCCGGCCGCGTCGCGGTCGGCACGCGGGCGCGCCGTCGGCGGCACCGCGACCTCGTCGACATCCTCGCCACCCCCGACGGCCTCATCCCCGGCCTGCGCGTCCTCGAAGAGCAGACGCCGCTCGCCTACTGCCTCCCAGCCCTCCGCGGGGCGCGCGTCGTCGTCTCGGTCGGCGCGCTGGACCGCCTCGACGACAGCGAGCTCAGAGCCGTCCTGGCCCACGAGCAGGCGCACCTCCGCGCCCGCCACGACCTCGTCCTGGAGGCCTTCACCGCCCTCCACCAGGCCTTCCCCCGCTTCGTCCGCAGCGACCTGGCCCTAGAACAGGCCCGCACCCTCGTCGAACTCCTCGCCGACGACGACGCCCGCCGCCGCAACGGCCCCCGCCCGCTGGCCCGCGCTCTGGTCGCCCTGGCCGGCTCCCCCGCGCCCGAAGCAGGCCTGGCCGCCGCCAAGTCCGGAACGCTGCTCCGAGTCCAGCGCCTGGCCGACCCCGACCCAGGCAGCCCCGTCCTCGCGGCGAGCACCTACACCGCCGCCGTGGCCCTCCTGGTCGTCCCGACCCTGACCGTCGCCGCGCCCATCGTCATCGCCATCGTCAACGCCGTCAGCTGACGCCGTAGCGGAGGAGGACGCCGCCGGTCATCCAGGGGCGGGCTTCCAGCAACTGGAGGCCGAGTGGGGTGCTGGCTGGGGGGAAGACGGGTTTGCCGGCGCCGAGGAGGACGGGGCAGATGCGGAGCTGGATCTCGTCGACGAGGTGAGCGGCGAGGAGGGAGTGGAAGAGGGTGATGCTGCCCCAGAGGATGATGTCGCCGCCGGGAGTGGCTTTGAGGTCGCGGACGGCGTCGAGGTCGCGGACGACGGCGGCGGGTTCGTAAGGGCCCCAAGGAGCCGCTTCGAGGGTGGTGGAGACGACGACCTTGTGGAGGGCGTTGAGGTGCGGGGCGATCGACTCGTCGGCCGACGCCTCGGTCGGCCAGAACGAGCTGAAGAGCCGGTAGGTCTCCGCGCCGAGCACCATCGTGTCGACGCCGGCGAGCAGCGCGAGGTTGTCCTCGTCGGTGATGTCGCGGACGGTGTCGAAGAAGTCGGCCTCGCCGGCCGCGCTCGCGGCGTAGCCGTCGAGGCTCACGAACTCCTGGAAGATGAGGCGTCTCATCGATCCAAACTAGCCGAAGTGTTTGCCTTCGTTCCGGGCCACGGCGAGCAGGACCAGGCCCGCGAGCAGAAGCAGCACAACCATCATCACGACGAACGTCACCACGTGCGATTTCCCCGATTCCCCACAGATCCCCAGTGAACTACCAGGTGGACGACCTCACGGCTGCAAAAGTTCCCCGAAAGCCTTGGTGATTTCGTCGAGGGGCCAGTCGAGGGTGGTGGGGGTGACGACGAGCTCGATCCAGGACCAGCCGGGGACGGCGGCGGCGTGCCACGGGCCGCAGATCGACTCGCGGGTGCGCTCCATCCGGGCGACCGCGGCTGCCTCCATCAGCTCGGCCGGGCGCGGCGCGTAGACCTGGAACGAGTTGGTGTGCGGCAGGTCCGGTACGACCCGGAATCCCTCACCCTGTAAGGCGGTCGCGATCTGGACGGCCCGGTCGTACAGGTCGTCCATCACCGGCAGGACCGTGCGCAGTCCCTCGCGTGCCGCGACGGCGTACGGGGCGAGTGTGAAGAGGTTGCCGCCGAGGCGGCGCTGCCAGCGGCGAGTCTCGGCGATGACGTCCTCCGGCCCCGCCAGGATCGCACCGGCCAGCCCGCCGAGCACCTTGTAGAACGACACGTACACCGAGCTGGCCAGTGCGGAGATCTCCGCCAGGCTGTGCTCCAGGTACGGCGTGCTTTCCCACAGCCGGGCGCCGTCGAGATGCAGCGGTACGCCGCGCGCCGCACAGGCCTCGGCGAACACGACCAGCTCGTCCCAGGTCGGCAGCAGGAAGCCGGGGTCGCGTAGCGGCAGCTCCAACGACACCGCTGCCAGCTTGCCCGGGATGGCGGCCAGCTCGTCCGGCCGGGGCTGGCGCGGTTCGGACGTCAGACGCTCGATCCGTAACTGGTGGACCTCTTCCAACGCGTTCAGCTCGTGCACCAGCAGATGGGACTGGCCGTGCACCGCTACTCGGCTGGTACCCGCCCGATCGGCGTACACCCGCAGAACACTCTGCTGCGCCATGATCCCGGACGGCATGAAGACTGCGGCCGGCTTGCCAAGCAGCTCCGCCACCTCATGCTCCAGCGCGCTCACCTCACCGCCGGAACCGTAGATGTCGGCGTCCGCCTCGGTCGTCACTTCGGCAAGCCGCCGGAGCCGGTCCGCCATCGGCGTCCGCGGGTTGGCGAGCCAACGGTCGCAGTTGGCAGCCGCGGCCTTGCGGCGGGCCGGAGTGTCAGCAGCGGAAGCAGGAGGCACGTGCCCATCCTCTCCCGAGGGACAACTGGTTTCAGATGGTGGTGGTCACAACGTGCGCGCCCTGCACCGTCTTGATCTCCACCGACTCGACCTGATCCGGCGGAATCAGCACACCGCCACCGAACCGGCTCCCCTCCCGGGCAGCCTGCTCCGTGACCACCCAGCTGCCGGCCGTCCAGACCTTGCCGGCCTTGTCGGTCACGTACATCTCACACTCGGCGCCGGCCTTCAGCCCGGTGATCTGCACCCGCACCCAGGTCCAGTTCTCCCGCGGCTCCACAGTGGTCGCCATCGTCGCACCGGACGCCGAATCGGTCGCAGTCACCTTCACCGACCCCGGCACCGGTCCGTCGGCCTGCTCCACCGTCTGCCGCCCGATCAGTACGCCGCCGCCCAGTGCACCGGCGACCACGACAACCGCCGCGGCAACCAACAGCCACCGGCCACGCTTCTTCAGCACCGGAGCGGCCGGAGCAACCGCAGCCACCGGAGGCGCCTGCGCAGCAGCCTCCCGGACCTCACGCACCGTGCGCTGCAGCAACAGGTCGCCGCCCTCGGGCGGGCCGTCCAGGAACGCCTCCGGCGGTACCTCCCCGAGGAACTCCTTCATCTCCTCGAGCTCCACCAGCTCCGCACGGCACTCCGCGCAGTCCGCCAGGTGCGCCTCCACCTCGCGGGCCTCGTCGGCGTCCAGCGCGCCCAGCACGTAGGCGCCCAGCTGCGAGTGCTCGCTCATCTGGCCACCTCCGCCTCTGATCCGGCCATCACCGCGCGCAATGCTCGGAGGGCGTAGTACGTTCGCGATTTCACGGTACCCGGCGGGACGCCGAGCTCCTGCGCCGCCTCGGCCACCGAACGACCGCGGTAGTACAGCTCGACCAGCACCTCACGGTGTTCGGGCGACACCTGATCCAGCGCGCCCAGCACCACCATGGTGTTCACCACTGCCTCGGAGTGGTCGCCCTCCACCGGAGGGCGGTCCACCACATCAGCTACCTCGACGGGCCGGGCCGCTCGCGCTCTGGCCCGGTCAGTGACGATGTTCCGCGCCACCGTGAGCAGCCAGCCCCGCACCGAGCCCGCACCCTGGTTCAGATCGGCGGCGTGCTTCCACGCCCGCACCAACGTTTCCTGGACGACGTCCTCCGCCGCGGCCCGGTCCCCGGTCAGCCGGGTCGCATACGCCAGCAGGCTGCGCCCGTGTTCGGCGTACAGAGAACGGACGAACGTCTCCCCCGCGTCCGCACCCTGGTAGTCACCCACCGACGGAACGATACCGGTACCGGGGGGTGCCCACCTGGCGACGTACTCAGTAGCCGTAGCCGCCATCGCCGGAGGAGGGCTGGGCGGTGATCTTCTTGCCGTCCGCGCCGACGACCCACCAGACGCCGCCGACTGCCTGCCCCTTGGTCTCACCGGGCTTGGTGTCCGCAGCGAACAGGTACACCGGCAGCCCGCCGACCGCCAGCTGCTTGCTGCCGTCGGTGCGGGTGATCGTCGAGAGCTCTACCCCGTCGAGCTTCGCATCACCCGCGCCGGCCGCGACCGCCGGCCACTTCGCCAGGCAGTCCGCCTCGCAGTTGGACTTACCCGCGGTGTCCTTGTCGAAGACGTACACCGTCCGGCCGTTGCCGTCGACAAGGATCTTGCCCAGGCCGCTGTCCGCGGTCTTCAACTGGGCAACGGACTCCGGCGCCGCACCGCTCGGGCTACCGCCCGCAGCACTGTCGTCACCACAAGCAGTCAGCGCACCGAGCCCCAGCACGATCGCTCCCACCACACCGGCCACACGCTTCATCAGGTCCTCCTCGGGATGTCCTTCGACACCTGGCATACGTGCCGCCGCGGCAACCGGTTCAACGGCTATCGTCGGCAGCATGAGCCAAGACATCCCGGCCGCGGTCCAGCGTGCGCTCACCGCGATCGACGAACAGGACAACGACGCGTTCGTGGCGGCCTTCGCCGCCGACGGGTACGTCGACGACTGGGGCCGCCAGTTCCGCGGCCACGACCAGATCCGCTCCTGGAGCGACAACGAGCTGATCGGCAAGCGGGCCACCTTCACCGACACCCAGGTCGCCACACCGGGCAACCCGATCACCCTGCTCACCCAGGTCGGCGGCGACGGTTTCAACGGCCCGTCCCACTTCACCTTCGACGTACAGGGCGATCAGGTCGCCTCGATGACCATCACGGCCTGAAGAGCACCTTTCCGGTGCGGCCCGGGCGGGCGGCGTGCTCGATCGCCTTCTCGAGCTCGGCGAGCGCGTACGTCGCTTCGACACGGGCATGCAGCACCCCGTCGATCGTCAGCCGCGCGAGTTCGCCGTACGTCTGCTCGATCTCGACCGTCGGCGTCGTCCGCAGCCAGTTCGGGATCCACAGGCCATGCACTCGCAGCTCGCTGAAGACGAGATCGCCCAACCCCACCGCGGGCGCCGCGCCGGTGACCGACGAATAGACCACCACCGGCGCGCCGAACGCGGCTGTCTGGGCAAGCGCGCCGACACTCGCATCGCCGGCGCCATCGAGGATCAGCGCGAACCGATCGTCGCCCAGCTCGGCCTTGATCCGGTCGGCGAGATCGTCCCCGTCGACCAGGACCACGTCAGCTGTCAGCCCGTCGGCCGCCTCGGGGCGGCGGACGACGCTCAACACCCGCGCACCGGCGCGCTGAGCCAGCGCCGTCGCGTACTGCGCCACGGCCGAGTTGCCGAGGTTGAGCCCGACCCAGTCCCCCGGCTGCAGTCCCGTGAAGCGCGTCAGCGCGAGGTAGGCGGTCAGCGGGTTGGTACTGAGCATGGCCAACTGCTCGACGTCACCGCCATCCGGGATCGGTACGACGTTGGCCGCCTTCACCACCACCTGGTCGGCCCAGGTGCCCTGCTCGTAGTTCGGGAGGATCAGCACCCGGCGACCGATCAACTCGGCAGCACCGGCGACGACCCGCCCGACCCCCTCGGTCCCGAGATCGTACGGCGTCCGCACCGGGTAGTTGTAGTTGCCGGAAGCAAGCATCTGGTCGACCGGGTTGACGGTCGCCGCCTCGATCGCGACGACGACGTCGTCCGGACCGGCGACCAGCTCGGAGGTGTCCCGCAGTTCCGTGTTCGCCGCGAGGTCGCCGAGCGCCGTCAGGACGACCTTCATCGGGTCGCTCCGGTCGTCAGCACCATCCGGAATCGGGCCGCGCCGGACATCATCCGCTCGTACGCCGCGGCCGCCTGGTCGAGCGGCACCCGTTCGACCATCGGGCGGACGTCGTTCGCGAGCGCGAAGGCGAGGTTGTCCTCGTTCTCGGCCGGGGTGCCGGTGAGCGAGCCCTCGATCGACCGGCCGCCGAAGATCAGCGCGCCGGTGCTGACCTCGATCGGGTCCGCGGCCGCGCCGACCACGATCAGCTTGCCGCGCCGGCCGAGCCCCTCGACGAGCGGCGACATCGAAGCGCCGCTGGCCGCGGTCGCCACGATCACCTGCGCGCCGCCGAGCTCCTGCAGCGCCTTCCCCGGATCGACCGCCGAGCTGTCGATGTAGTCGGTCGCGCCGAGCTTCAGCGCCAGCTCGCGTTTGTCCGCGCCCCGGGCGATCGCGGCGACTCGGAGTCCGAGCTTGGCGGCGTACTGGATCGCGAGGTGCCCCAGGCCGCCGATGCCCTGGACGGCGACCAGCGCGCCCGGCGCGGGGGCGCCTTTGCGCAGTCCGTTGAACACTGTGATGCCGGCGCACAGCAGCGGCGCTGCCTCGGCCGCGTCCCACTCCTCCGGTACGCCGACCAGCCCGCTGGCCGGGGCCGTCAGGTACTCGGCATACCCGCCGTCGATCGTGTCGCCGGTGACCGGCTGGTTCGAGCAGTAGACGAAGTCCCCGCGGCGGCAGTTCGCGCAGACGCCGCAGTGGCCGGCCAGGAAGCCGACGCCGACCCGGCGTCCGACACTCCAGGTCTCGACCCCGGCGCCGACGGCGTCGATCCACCCGACCACCTCGTGGCCCGGGACGATCGGCGTACCGGCGGGGCGGGTGCCGTTCAGGTTGTGCACGCCCAGGACGTCGCTGTGACAGACGCCGCAGGCCTCGACCCGGATCCGCACCTGGCCCGCGCCCGGTGCGGACAGCTCCCGCTCAACCGCTGTGAAGGCGCCGTCCAGCGCCTCGATCGCGCGATATGTGGTCATATCAACTCCTTAAGACGGTCGGTCATCTTGACCGTCGCACAGAAAAGCCGCCCCGGGTTCGGGGCGGCGATGACTCAGGTCAGCAGCGCGCCGAAGGTGAGCTCGAAGAAGATCTCGAACGCCTCGCCGGACTTGTCCGCCCGGGCGCGCAGGATGGCGCCCTCCCAGGCGCTGGTCAGGTAGCGGGCGGTCCGCTCCGGATCGAGCTCGGCCCGGAACTCCCCGGCCTCCTGCCCGGCCGCGATCGCCTCCGCGAGCACCGCCGACCACTCGTCCAGCCCACCCTTGACCCGCAACCGCAACGGCTCACTGTGGTCGACCACCTCAGCCGCGAAGTTCCCGTACATACACCCCTTGGTGTACTCCGACAGCTCCGCCCCCAACGACTCGAAATGCCGCCGCACCCGCTCCGCCGGCGACACCGACGCATCCCGCAACAACGGAACCGGCCGCGTCTGCCCGTACCGCTCCAGCGCCACCGCCGCGAGCGCCTCCTTACTCTCGAAGTGGTTGTAGAACGACCCCTTCGGCACCCCCGCCCGATCGGTGATGTCCTTCACCCCCGCGGCATTGAACCCCCGCTCCAAGAACAACTCCACCCCGGACTCAAGAATCTCTTCCCGCATACTCCGCCTGGCCACGACTCCAATATGACCGGTCGTCTCAGCATTTTCAAGCGAACGGCCCCGGAACTTTCCCGGGGCCGGTGACCGCTAGACGGGCTCGGGTTCGCGGATGCGTTGGGAGATGACGGCGGAGACGCCGTCGCCGCGCATGGTGACGCCGTAGAGGGCGTCGGCGACCTCCATGGTGCGTTTTTGGTGGGTGATGACGAGGAGCTGGGAGTTCTCGCGGAGCTCTTCGTAGATCTCGAGGAGGCGGCCGAGGTTGGTGTCGTCCAGGGCGGCCTCGACCTCGTCGAGGATGTAGAAGGGCGAGGGGCGGGCCTTGAAGAGGGCGACCAGGAAGGCGACCGCGACCAGGGAGCGCTCGCCGCCGGAGAGCAGGGAGAGGCGCTTGACCTTCTTGCCGGGCGGGCGGGCCTCGACGTCGATACCGGTGGCGAGCATGTCGTCGGGGTCGGTGAGGACGAGGCGGCCCTCGCCGCCGGGGAAGAGCCGGCTGAAGACGTGCTGGAAGGCGACCTCGACGTCGCGGTAGGCCTCGGTGAAGACCTGCTCGACGCGGTCGTCGACCTCCTTGACGATGTCCATCAGGTCGCGGCGGGACTTGCGCAGGTCCTCGAGCTGTTCGGACAGGAAGCGGTGCCGCTCCTCCATCGCGTCGAACTCCTCGAGCGCGAGCGGGTTGATCCGGCCGAGCTGGTTGAGCGCGCGCTCGGCCTGCTTGAGGCGCTTCTCGACCTTCGCGCGGTCGAAGGGCTCACCTTCGAGCTCGAGCGGCTCCTCGCCCTCCTTGGGCTCCTTCGGCAGCGGCGGCACCAGCTGGTCGGGGCCGTACTCCGAGACCAGCGCCTCGACCGCGATGCCGAGATCGCCGAGGGCCTTCTCGTAGAGGGCCTCCAGCCGCATCTTCTGCTCGGCGCGGGCCAGCGCGTCCCGGTGGACGGTGTTGGTCAGCTGCTCCAGCTCGGAGCTCAGGTTCCGGGTGGCGGAGCGCGCCTGCGCCAGCGCCTGCTCCCGGTCGGCGCGCTGCGCCTGGATGGCGGACCGCTCGGACGCCGCCAGCTGCAGCGACGTCTCCAACCGCGCCAGCACGTGGCCGGTGGCCAGATGGACGGCCTGGGCCGCCTCTGCCTGCCGGGCCCGGCGGGCGGCACGGGCGACCGCACGGGCGCGCGCCTCACGCTCCTGCCGAGCGGCGCGCTCCAGCGAGTCCGCACGGCCGGACAGCGCCCGGGCCCGCTCCTCGGTGGTCCGCAGCGCCAGCCGCGCCTCCATCTCGGCGGCACGCCCGGCCTTCGCCGCCTCGGCCAGCTGGTCCCGCGTGGCGGTGTCCGGCTCGTCACCCTCGTCGTCGAACATCTCCGCGTCGGTCAGCCGCTCTTCGAGCTCAGCCAGACCGGACAGGTTCTTGTCGCGCTCCTCCTCGGCGGCCGCGATCGCCTCGGCCATCCGCTGCGCCTCACCGCGGGACGCCTTGGCCAGCGACCCGAAGTGCGCGAGCTGCTCGGCCACGGCCGCCATCGCGGCATCCGACTCGTGCAGCCGGGCCAGCGTGATCTCGACGGACTCCTTCTGCCGGGCCCGCTCGTCCTCCAGGCCCGCCAGCTCGAAGCGCAGCCGCTCGCTGCGCGCCGTCGCCTCGATCAGCTTCTCCGCGGCCTCGTCCACCGCGGACTGCACCTCGATCAGGCTGGGCGCCGCGTCCGAGCCGCCGTACGCGAAATGCGCGCCGAGGACGTCGCCCGCGCGGGTGGCGCAGGTGACGTCGGGCAGGCTCCGGACCAGGGACTGCGCCGCCTGGACGTCGTCCACCACGGCGACCTTGCGCAGCAGCCGCCGCAGCGCGGGGCGCAGGTTCTGCGGGCATTCGACGACGTCGACGGCATACTGCGCCCCGTACGGAAGCGCGGGCCACATCGCGGAGTCGTCGGCGGGCGCATCCCCGAGGAGCATCCCCGCGCGACCCAGATCGTGTTCCTTCAGGTGGCCGACGGCGGCGAGCGCGGCATCGGCATGCGTGATGGCGACCGCGTCAGCAGCCTCGCCGAGGGCAGCGGCGATCGCCGTCTCGTAGCCGGAGCGCACGCTGAGCAGCGCGGCGACCGAACCCATCAGCCCGTTGACCTGCTCGGAGGCCGCCAGCAGAGCGCCGGCGCCGTCCTTACGGTTCAGACCGAGCTCCAGGGCCTCCTTGCGGGCGGTCAGGCCGGTGCGCTCGCGCTCGGCGTCCCGCTCCTCGGCCCGGACCTTCGCCAGCCGCTCGTCCATCTCGTCGAGCACGGCCTGCGCCGCCTCGTACTGGTCGTCGAGACCCTTCTCACCGGCATCCAGCCCGGCGACCTGGGTCTCCAGCGCGGTGAAGTCGTGCTGCGCCTTGGCGGCGCGCGCCTCGGCCTCCTGCATGTTGTTCGCCAGGCGGCCGATCTCGGACTCCGCGGCGGACGAACGGCTCTTCAGCGCGTTCACCTGGCCGGTCAGCCGGGCCAGGCCCTCACGGCGGTCGGCCGCGGCCCGGATCAGCGCCGAGACCCGGCGCTCCTCCTCGGCCTCCTGGTTCTCCAGCACCTGACGGCGCTCGACGGCCTCGGCCAGCAGCTCCGAATGCGCCTCGACCTCGGCCTCGATCTGCGCCTCGGTCTCGCGGACCCGGGCCGCCTCCAGCTCCAGCTCCTCGGGATCGCGCCCCGACCGCGGGCCGTCGTCGGCGCCGTCGTTCAGCGAGCGGATCCGGTCGGCGGCGATCCGGGCGGTGCCCTTGATCTTCTCGCCGAACCCGGACAGCTGATACCAGGTGTCCTGCGCGGCCTGCAGCGCGGGCGCGTCCTCGCGGAGCGCCTCCTCGAGCTCGGCCTCCAGGTCACGCGCTTCGCGCAGCTTGGCCTCGATCTCCGTCCGCCGCTCGGTCATCCGGGCCTCGTCGGCCAGCTCGGCCTCGAGCGCGGACTGCGCCTGGACGATGTCGTCGGCCAGTAATCGGGCCCGGCCGTCGCGGACCTCGGCCTGGATCGTCACCGCCCGGCGCGCCACCTCCGCCTGGCGCCCGAGCGGTTTCAGCTGCCGGCGGATCTCGGTGATCAGGTCGCCGAGGCGGTGCAGGTTGCCCTCGGTCGCCTCCAGCTTCCGGATCGCCTTCTCTTTGCGCTTGCGGTGTTTGAGGACGCCGGCCGCCTCCTCGACGAAGCCGCGGCGGCCCTCGGGCGTCGCGCGCAGGATCGAGTCCAGCTGACCCTGGCCGACGATGACGTGCATCTCGCGGCCGATCCCGGAGTCGCTGAGCAGCTCCTGGACGTCGAGCAGCCGGCAGCTCTGCCCGTTGATCTGGTAGTCCGAACCGCCGTTGCGGAACATGGTCCGGCTGATCGTGACCTCGGCGTACTCGATCGGGAGCGCGCCGTCGGTGTTGTCGATGGTCAGCACGACCTCGGCGCGGCCCAGCGGGGAGCGCCCGGAGGTGCCGGCGAAGATGACGTCCTCCATCTTGCCGCCGCGCAGCGATTTCGCGCCCTGCTCACCCATCACCCAGGCCAGCGCGTCGACGACGTTGGACTTACCGGAGCCGTTCGGGCCGACGATGCAGGTGATCCCCGGTTCGAAGTTCATCGTCGTGGCCGACGCGAAGGACTTGAAGCCTCGGAGCGTCATGCTCTTCAGATACAAAGCGATGCTCTCCAACCCGTGAAAGGACAGACGATACCGAAGGAACCGTCGCAACTCGTAACGCTGTCGCTACCCGGGGAAGTAGTTCCGTCTGGGAGTCTACAAACACCTGCGGGCGATCCCGCGCAGGCGGACGGAGATGTCGGGAGAAAGACAACCGGCGGAGGCCCGGACGGGGGCCGCCGCCGTGGTAGTGCGGTCGGTAGTTACTGCGACCAGGCGGTCGCGGCTAGGGTCCTCAGACCGAAGCGGGGGCGCGCAGAGCCTCGTCGACTGTCAGCAGCCGGCCCTCGTGGACCTGTGCGACGAGATGGTCGTTCTCTGCCTGCAGGCGCATCACGTGCGCCTCCAGATCGGCGACACGCCGGTTGAGCAGACGAACCTGCTCGAGCATGCGCGGGTCAGTGCCTCCAAGGTGCCCTAAAAGAGCCTTGGCCATTGTGCTGTCCTCCGGAAGGGTTCTGGCCGGGTGTGCGCACCCCGTGAGCTCAGATCGCAATGGGGAGCGCTGAAAATGTGTACCGTCTTTCAGGGTGACACCGGCAGCGCCGCCGGTCAACCTGGGCCACACTTATTAACAATACCTCGCTCACCAGCGGACCAGCCGGGGCACCGGCTGGCAGCGCGGGCAGCGGAACGAGGAACGGTTCATGAACGGCTCCCGGCGGATCGGCCGGCCGTCCCGCGGACACGGCGAATCCTCTTGCCCGTAGACGTTCAGGCCGCGTTCGAAGTAGCCCGACTCGCCGTTCACGTTGACGTACAGGGCGTCGAAACTGGTGCCGCCGACGTCCAGCGCTTCGGCCATCACCTCATGGGCGTGCCGGAGAATCTCCTTGGCCTGCTGGGGTTTCAGCGATTCGGTGGCCCGCGCGTAGTGCAGTTTGGCGCGCCACAAGGCCTCGTCGGCGTAGATGTTGCCGATCCCGCTGACGACGGTCTGATCGAGCAGCGCCCGCTTGAGACCGGTCTTGCGGCGGCGGAGTTTGGCGGCGGCGGCGTCCGGATCGAACAAAGGATCGAACGGGTCCCGGGCGATATGGGCGATCTCGGCGGGTAACTCGGCCCCGCCCTCGGCGTACGACAGACCACCGAACATCCGCTGGTCCACAAAGCGGACCTCTCCGCCGCCGTCGGCGAACCGGAACCGGACCCGCAGGTGCGCCTCGTCGGGCCCGCCGACCGGCTGGACCCGGAACTGGCCGCTCATTCCGAGGTGGGTGAGCACCGCGTCACCCGACGTCAGCGGCAGCCAGAGGTACTTCCCGCGCCGGGCCGGCTCGGCGAACACCTGCCCCTTGAGCCGGGAGACGAAGTCCTCCGGACCGGCCAGATGCCGGCGCACCGGCCGCGGGTGCAGCACCTCGACGGCGTCGATCGTCCGCCCGGTGGTGAAATCCGCGAGCCCGCGGCGGACGACCTCTACTTCGGGAAGCTCGGGCACCTTACGGCTGCTGCGAGGGATCCGTGCTGTCGGGGTGCGCGGCGCGCAGAGCCTTCCAGGCGGTTTCGGCGGCCTGCTGCTCGGCTTCCTTCTTGCTCCGGCCGATGCCGTGCCCGTAGGTGTCGGAACCGATCCGGACCCGCGCCTCGAAGGTCTTGGCGTGGTCCGGCCCCGATTCGGCGATCACGTACTCCGGGACGCCGACGCCCAGCTGCGCGACCAGCTCCTGCAGCGAGGTCTTCCAGTCCAGGCCGGCGCCGAGCCGGGCCGAGGACTCCATCAGGTCGTCGAACAGCGTGTGGACGACGCCGCCGGCCACCTCGAACCCGCGGTCCAGGTAGACGGCGCCGATCAGCGCCTCGACGCAGTCGGCCAGGATCGACGACTTGTCCCGGCCGCCGGTGGCCTCTTCACCGCGGCCCAGCCGCAGGTACTTGCCCAGCTTGAGGTCGCGGGCGACCCCGGCCAGGGCGCGCATGTTGACCACCGCGGCGCGCAACTTGGCCAGCCGGCCCTCGGAGAGGTCCGGGTGGTTTCGGAACAGCGACTCCGTGACGATGACGCCGAGCACGGAGTCCCCGAGGAACTCCAGCCGCTCATTGGTCGGCAACCCACCGTTCTCGTACGCGAACGAACGGTGGGTGAAGGCGTGCTCCAGCAAATTGTCAGCCAGCGATACGCCGAGCCGCTGGTTCAGCTCGGCGTAGAGCCCCGTCTCGTCGACTGATGAATTCACTGATGGGCGCCGCTTAGCTCTCGACGACCTGGCGACGCTCGCCCTTGGCGCCGTACTGGCCGCAGGTCGGGCAAACGGTGTGCTGCAGGTGCTTGGCGCGGCAGGCGGGGTTCACGCAGGTCACCAGCGACGGGGCAGTGGTCTTCCACTGGGCCCGGCGGTTGCGGGTGTTGCTGCGCGACATCTTCCGCTTCGGAACGGCCACGGTTATGACTCCTCGGTTCGGCCGGGGGCTGGATGACCCGGCCGGCTGGTGTACGGGTGGTTCGGTCTTCAGTTGTCCTGCTGGTCGTTCTGGAGCAGTCCGCCGAGGGCGGCCCAGCGGGGATCGGCCCCGTCCTCGTGCTTGTGACCGGGCTCGTCCGCCAGTCGGACCCCACACTCGGGGCACAGACCGGCGCAGTCGTCGGTACACAAGGGCTGGAACGGTAGCGCGAGCACCACCTGGTCCCTCAGCGCCGGCTCGAGGTCGATCAGATCGCCCTCCATCCGGCTGGCCTCGTCCGGTTCGGCATCGCTTTCCGGGTAGACGTACAGCTCCTGGACGTCAGCGAGGAACTCGTCCTCGATATCGACCAGGCACCGCGCGCACTCCCCGACCAGCCGGCCACTGGCCGTTCCGGTGACGAGCACCCCTTCGACAACCGCTTCCAGCCGTAGATCGAACTGGATCGGATCACCTTCGGGGACGCCGATCACGTCGATACCGAGATCCGCCGGCGCCGCGGCCTGGAAGGAGACTTCGCGCTGGGACCCGGCGCGGCGTGACAGCTCGTGGGTATCGATCACGAGTGGGGACCGCGGGTCCAAGACGCTCAGGGCTTCCCTTTCAGGCGTGGGCAGGCAGAAATCGATCTCGTCGAGACCGGTAGACCACATTATCAACTACCCGGCCCGACACCCAATTCGGGGCCTTACCGGTGTTTCTCCCGTAACCGTGCGTGAACCTCCGGCGTCACAAAGGACGTGACGTCGCCGCCGAGCCCGGCGATCTCCTTGACCCAGCTCGACGAGATGAAACTGTGCTCGGCGGCGGCCGGCAGGAAGACCGTGTCGACGCCGGTCAGCCGGCGGTTCAGGTGCGCCATCTGCAGCTCGTAGTCGTAGTCGGCGGCCGTCCGCAGGCCCTTCACGATCACGCTCGCGCCCTGCGCCCGGCAGTAGTCGACCAGCAGCCCCTCGAAGGTCCCGACGGTGACGTTGGCGAACGGCGCGGCCAGCTCGGTCAGCATCTCGACCCGCTCGGCGTCGCTGAACAGCCGGCGCTTGGCCGAGTTCACTCCGGCGGCGACGACGACCTCCTCGTACGCCGCGGCGGCCCGCTCGATGACGTCCAGGTGCCCGATCGTCGGCGGGTCGAAGGAGCCCGGGAAAACCGCCTTAGCCATGCCGGTGACCGTACCAAAGGCGGGCCTCGCCGTACTTGCGGTCGCGGAGCGCCGCGAAGCCCTCGGGCCACTCCCACGGCTCCCGTTTACCGCGCTCGACGACGACGATCGCGTCCTCGGCGAGCCAGCCCGCGGCCGTGAGCGCGACCAGGATGTCCTGGAGCTCGGCGGTCTCCAGCTGGTACGGCGGGTCGGCGTACAGCAGGTCGAACGGCGCCGTGGCTTCGCCGGCCGCCAGCTTCTCGGCCGGCCGCAGGACGACGCTCGCCCCGGGCAGGCCGACCACCTTCAGATTGGCCGTGATCACGTCGACCGCCTTGCGATCCGACTCGACCAGCAGCACCCGGGCCGCGCCGCGCGACAGCGCTTCGAGCCCGATCGCCCCGGACCCGGAGTACAGATCGAGCACCGCCAACCCGTCGAAGCTGCCGAACTCGGTCTCCAGCGACGAGAACAGCGCCTCCCGGACCCGATCGGTCGTCGGGCGCGTCCCCGTCCCCGGCGGGACGGCGATCCGCCGTCCGCCCGCCACTCCCCCGATGATCCGACTCATGTCTTCTCCAGGTACTCGGTCGAGGCGGACTCCAGGGCCTGGCGGACGACGGCGCGCAGCGCTGGGTACTCGACCAGCTCGGCGTCGACCGAGACGATCGAGTTCGCCACGTGGCGGGCGGCGAAGATGACGTCCTCGTCGCGGAGCACGCTGAGCAGTTTCAGGCTGGTCCGCCGGCCGGACTGCGCGACGCCGAGGACGTCGCCCTCGCGGCGCGTCTCCAGGTCGATCCGGGACAGCTCGAACCCGTCCGTCGTGGAGGCGACCGCGTCGAGCCGCTCGTAGGACTTCGAACCCGCCCAGAGGTCGGTGACGAGCAGACAGAGCCCGGGCACCTTGCCCCGGCCGACCCGCCCGCGGAGCTGGTGCAGCTGGGAGATGCCGAAGCGGTCGGCGTCCATGATCACCATCGTGGACGCGTTCGGGACGTCGACGCCGACCTCGATCACCGTCGTGGCGATCAGCACGTCGACCTCACCGGCCGCGAACCGCGTCATCACGGCGTCCTTCTCGTCGGCCGGGAGCCGCCCGTGCAGGATCTCGACCTTCAGGTCGTGCAAGATCTCGGCCAGCGCCTCGGAGACCTGCAGGACCGAGATCGGCGGCCGGGATTGCTTCTTCGGGCCCTCGTCGTCCCCGGCGACGAACTCGCCCTCCTCGTCAGCGGCGTTCTTGACGTCGTCGCCGATCCGCGGGCAGACGACGTACGCCTGGTGGCCCTTGCCGACCTCCTCGCGGACCCGCGCCCAGGCGCGCTGCAACCAGTCCGGCTTCTCCTTGGCCGGGACGACCGAGGACTGGATCGGCGAGCGGCCGGCCGGCAGCTGGGTCAGCGTCGAGACGGCCAGATCGCCGAACACCGTCATCGCGACCGTCCGCGGGATCGGGGTCGCGGTCATCACCAGCACGTGCGGGGTGTTCTCCCCGGACTTCGCGCTCAGCGCGGCCCGCTGCTCGACGCCGAACCGGTGCTGCTCGTCGACCACGACCAGCCCGAGATCGGCGAACTGGACCTTGTCCTCGAGCAGGGCGTGCGTGCCGACGACGATCCCCGCGGCGCCGCTGGCCGCGTCGAGCATCGCCGTCCGCCGGGACGCCGCGTTCAGCGAGCCGGTCAGCAGGCCGACCTTGGTCGCGCGGTCCGCGCCGCCGAGCATGCCCTCCTCGGCGAGGTCGCCGAGCATCTTGGACAGCGTCTTGTGGTGCTGGGTCGCGAGCACCTCGGTCGGCGCGAGCAGGACGGCCTGGCCGCCGTTGTCGACGACCGACAGCATCGCCCGCAACGCGACCACGGTCTTGCCGGAGCCGACCTCGCCCTGCAGCAGCCGGTGCATCGGGTGCGGCCGGGCCAGGTCGGCGAAGATCTCCTCGCCCACCTCGGCCTGGCCCTCGGTCAGCGCGAACGGCAGCCGAGCGTCGAACTCGTCGAGCAGGCCGCCGGCCGAGCGCGGCCGGGGGACGGCGTTCAGCGCGTCGGTGACCGCGCGGCGCTGGGCGAGGATCGTCTGCATCACCAGCGCCTCCTCGAACCGGAAGCGCTGCTGCGCGGCGTCGATGTCCTTCTCGGTGTCCGGCAGGTGCACCTTGCGCAGCGCGTCGACCAGGCCGAGCAGCTTCTCCTGCCGGCGGATCAGCTCCGGGATCGGGTCGTCGAGCTCGTCCTCCAGACTGTCCAGGACGATCTTCACACTGCGCTCGATCGTTGCGGTCGGCAACTTCGCGGTCGCCGGGTAGAGCGGCCGGAACGGGCGGGCGCGGCGTTCGATCTCGGCCTCGGTGAGGTCCTCGTCGTCCAGGATCTCGGTGCCCGGGCCCTTGAGCTGCATGATGTCGCGGAACATCGTCACCTCGCCCCAGAACAGGGCGGCCGTCCCCGGCGTCAGCTTGGTCGCGAGCCAGGGCTGGTTGAAGAACGCCAGCTCCAGGTCGCGTTCGCCGTCGGTGACCACGACCTTGGTCAGCGTCTTGCGCCGGCTCCATTTCTGGACGTCGGTGAGCGGGATCTCGGCCTTGGTGTCGAGTGAGCGCACGGTGACCTTCTTGACCCGGCCGTTGACCGTGGCCTGGTCGCCGACCTCGAGGTCGCGGAACGGCGTCAGCTCACCCTTCTTGAGGTACCGGCGCGGGTAGTGCCGCAGCAGGTCGCCGACGGTCTCGAGGGCGAGCACGTCCGCGAACGTCTTGGCCGTCTTGGCTCCGACCAGGTCGCGGAGCTTACGGTCCATGTCGATTTTCATTCCACCCCGATCAGCAACGGGTACCTTTCCTGGCCACCGTCGTACACCACGACATCGACATCTTTGCGCTGCCGCCGGACATGACGCTCCAGTGTCGCGGCCAGCTCGGGGTCCGCGTCGCGGCCGGTGACGATCGTCAGCAGCTCGCCGCCACCGCCCAGCAGCCGGTCGACGACGCCGATCGCGGCGTCGGACAGCTCCTCGGTGATCAGCGCGAAATCGCCGTCCACCACGCCCAGCGCGTCGCCGATCCGGCAGCGGCCGGCCATCGTCCAGGCGTCCTTGACCGCGACCGTGACCGCGCCGTGCCGGGTCTGCCCGGCGGCCGCCGACTGGTGGACGACGTCGTCGTCGAAGCTGCTGGCGGGGTCGTGGACGGCGATCGCGGCCAGCCCCTGGACCTGGGCCCGGGTCGGGATCACCGCGACCCGGCGGCCGTCCTGACGGGCGGCGGTGGCGGCGGCCTCGGCGACCGCGATGGTGTCCTTGTCGTTCGGCAGCAGCACGATCTCGAGCGCCTGCGACTTCTCGATCGCGGTCAGCAGCTCGCCGGTCGAGCAACGCCGTCCCGGCCCGCCGACGACGACCTGCGCGCCGGACTCGGTGAACAACCCGGCCAGGCCCTCGCCCGCGACGACGGCGATCACCGCGCGGCCGGGCGGCGTCTCGTGGTGGTGCTGGTCCTCGAAGTGGGTGACGCGGATCCGGTGCGGCCGGCCGATCTCGATCCCGCGCTCGACCGCGGCGCCGATGTCGTCGGTGTGCACGTGCACGTTCCACAAGCCGTCACCACCGACCACGACGACCGAGTCGCCCAGGCCGGTCAGCTGCTGCCGGAACGCGCCGATGGCGTCGTCCGGCGCATCCAGCAGGTACATGACCTCGTACGCCGGTCCGTCCGCGCTGAGGTCTCCAGCGGCGTCCTGGGGCTGCACACGAGCCGGTACGTCGACGTGCACGGTCCGGCCGGTCAGGACGGACTCCATCGCGCCGAGGATCACGACCAGGCCCGCTCCCCCGGCGTCCACGACACCCGCGCGGCGGAGGACGTCGAGCTGCTCGGTCGTCTTGGTGAGCGCGTGCCGGGCGGAGGCGACAGCGGCCAGGCAGACGTCGGCGAGGCTCTTGCCGTCGTTCGCGGCCGTCATCGCGCCGGTGGCGGCGGCCCGGGCGACGGTGAGCATGGTGCCCTCGACGGGCTCGGCGACCGCGCCGTACGCGGCGTCGGCGGCGTAGGTGAGGGCATCGGCGAAGGCCGCGGCCTCGCTCATCCGGGGGTCTGCGAGGACGCCGTCCGCCTGCTCGCGGGGCAGGTTCTCGGACAGGCGCATGCCGCAGGCGCGGACGAGCTGGGAGGTGATGACGCCCGAGTTGCCGCGGGCGCCGAGCAGCGCGCCCCGGCCGAAGGCCTGGACCGCCTCGGCGAACGTCAGCTCACCCTTGGGCAGCGCCTCGCAGGCGGCCTCCCAGGTCAGGTAGAGGTTGGTGCCGGTGTCGCCGTCCGGGACCGGGTACACGTTCAGCTCGTCGATCTCGCTGCGCGCCCGCCCGAGCTCCGCCAGCGCGGTCCGCGCCCAGGCCCGCAACACCTCGACCGTCAGTTCCTCCACCTCGGGAAGGTTAGTGCCTCGCGATACGGTCAGCGGTGTGAGCGTGTTGTTCTCGGCGGCGGCCGACAGTTATGAGTGGGCCGTTCGGGAGATCCGGAGCGAGTTCGGGAAAGTGCCTGTGCAGCGGGTGGGCGCGGATATCGGGCGGGTGAGCGGGCCGGACGTCTCCGAGCTGGCGGCGGCTTGTGGTGACGGGCGGATCATGTTCGTTCGGCATCTGACCCGGGAGATCGGCGGGTTCGACGAGCTGCCGCCGTCATACGAGCTGGCGGAGCTGATCCTGGGTGAGTTGCCGGAGTATCCGAAGGCGCTGGCGGTACAGGCGTGGACGGATCGGGCCGGGACGGGCGGGTCGTACTTCCACCGGATCTCCGAAGCGCTGGCCGAGCGCGGCGTAGAGGTGACGCGGTCGGGGCAGGAGTGGGTCGTCTCGTGTTTCGAGGGACCGCGGGCGGTCCTGCTCGGCGTGAACCGGCTCGCGGACAGCCTGTCGGACTGGCCGGGCGGGCGGATGCGGCTGGCCCGCGGCGAGGAGCGGGTCTCCCGGTCGGAGTTCAAGCTCGAGGAGGCGATCGCGACCTTCGGGCTGAAGCTGCCGACCGGCGGCAAGGCCGTCGACCTGGGCGCCTCACCGGGCGGCTGGACGCGGATCCTGCGCCTGCACGGCCAGGAGGTCTGGTCGGTCGACCCCGGCTACCTGGACGACCGGCTGCACCGCGACCGCGGCATCCATCACGCGGCGACCACGGCCGGGCGCTTCTTCGCGGACAACCGCGTCCGCTTCGACGTGGTCGTGAACGACATGCGGATGGATCAGGTGCTGAGCGCGCGGATGATGGTGGACGCCGCCGAGCACGTCCGGCGCGGCGGCCTCGCGATCGTCACGCTCAAGGGCGGCGGCAAGAACCCCCTGGACGGCGCCCGCCGCGGGATCGCCGAGCTGCGCCCGGCGTACGACGTCCGGCACGCCCGCCAGCTGCATCACAACCGGAACGAGATCACGGTCGTCGCCAAGCGGCGGTGAAACGCGACAAGGCGCCTCGGTACGAGACCGAGGCGCCTGTGTCAGGCCCTACACGGAAAGGTGGTGCGAGCAGGCCTTAGCCGACGACGCGCTGGACCTTGCCGGCCTTGATGCAGGACGTGCAGACCTTCATGCGGGTCGGGGTGCCCTTGATGATCGCCCGGACCGGCTGGATGTTGGGGTTGAAACGACGCGGCGTACGAGCCTTCACGCGCCGGATCATCGCGCCCTTACCCAGGCGGGCAACGCTGTTGCCGAACTTCGGCTGCTTGCCGCAGACATCGCAAATCTTAGACATGATTCTCCGTGTTCAGGGTCTTGACACCGACAGACCATGTTACATGGGTGTCACTGCTCGACCAATTCGGTCAACCGGCTCAGCTCAGGCCGTGAGGTACGCCACTTCTTCGTCGCTCAGCTCGACGCTCAGACCGGGGGTGGAGGTCCGCGTCTCGCTGAGGTGCCGAGGCCCGATCAGCGGGAACACCGGGTACGGCTGGTGCAACAGCCAGGCCAGTGCGATCGCCGTCGGCTCGACTCCCTTGGCGGTCGCGAGCTCCCGGGCCCGGTCCAGCCTACGGAAGTTCTCGTCGGAGTAGAAACAGCGGACCAGCTCCTCGTCGGACCGGTCCTCCGGTTTCGCCCGTCCGGTGAAGAATCCGCGGGCCTGGCTCGACCACGGGAACAGCGCGACCTGCCGCTCCCGCAGCCACGCCTGCGACTCGTCGTCCGCCACGTGCCGGCAGCCGGCCCACGGGACGTCGTACGCCCGGGCGAGGCTGAGGTGGTTGCTGAGCAGCGTGAGCGGCTGCTTGCCGTGCGCCGCGGCGTACGCGTTGGCCTCGTCGAAGCGGCCGGTGGTCCAGTTGGAGCCGCCGAACGCCTTGATCCGGCCGGCCGCGAAGTGCTCGTCGAGGACGTCGACGAACTCCCCGACCGGAATCTCCTCGTTGTCGCGGTGCATCAGGTAGAGGTCGACATGGTCGGTCTGGAGCCGGTCGAGGCTCTCGTGCAGCTGCCGGGTGATGGATTCGGGGTCGCAATGCGGGGTGTGCGCGCCCTTGCCGATGACGACGACGTCGTCGCGGTTGCCGCGGGTCTTCATCCACTGCCCGAGCAGCTTCTCGCCGTACCCGCCGCTGTAGATGTACGCCGTGTCGAACGTCGTGCCGCCGCGTTCGACGAAGTCGTCGAAGACCGTGGCCGCGTGGGTCAGGCTGTGCTGGTTGTCGACGCCCATCACGAGCCGGGAGACCTGCTTGTCGAGCCCGGGGACGGTCCCGTACTTCATCGGGGCGCCGGCCCGTTTGGCCAGCGGGCGGCCGCTCGCGGTCGGGATCGCGGCGTCGTCGCGCTCGATCGCGTACTGCTGACCGATCGCGGCCCGCCACTGGTCCTGGACGGTCAGGTTGCCGAGGGTGTCGGCCCAGCTCATCTCCGGGGCCTGACGGTCGGCGATCGCGGCCGCGACGGCCTCGGCCTCGGCGGCGTAGATCAGCGCGGGCTCGGCGGAGATCTCCCGCACGTCCTCGCCAACCCGGTGCAGCGTGACGTGCGTCGGCTTGCCGTCGCCGCCGAACCACGGGTCCTCGACGATCAGGTAGCCCTTGCTGCCGACGATGCGCAACTGGTTCTGGTCGCCGAGGCGGACGCCGGTGGTGACGTGCGCGGTGACGCCACCGTCGAAGAACAGCGTCGCGGCGGTCCACTCGTCGGCACCGGTCTCGCCGACCGTCCCAACCGCGTTGACGGCGGCCGGTTCGGCGTACGGGAGACCGGTGGCGGCGCCGGCGATCAAGCGGGCGTAGGAAACCGGGTAGCCGCCGACGTCCAGGATGCCGCCGCCGGCCAGCTCGTCGGCGTAGATGCGGCTGGTGGGGTTGAAGGAGGCGTTGAAGGCGAACGTCGCCTCGATCTGGTGCACCTTGCCGAGCTCTCCGTCGCGGACCAGCTGGGCGACCAGCTTGGTCTGCGGGAGGCAGCGGTACATGTACGCCTCCATCAGGAAGACGTCGTTGCGGACGGCGGCCTCAATGATCGCCTCCGCCCAGTCCCGGTTGATGGCCAGCGGCTTCTCGCAGAGCACGTGCTTACCGGCGTCCGCGGCCTTGATCGCCCACTCGGGGTGCATCGGGTGCGGAGTGGCGACGTAGACGGCGTCGACGGTCTTGTCGGCGAGCAGCGCGTCGTACGAGCCGTGGCGGTTGGGGATGTCGAAGCGGTTGCCGAAGTCTTCGGCCGAGGCGAGCGATCGGCTGCCGACGGCGACGACCTCGTTGGCCGGCGACGTCGGCACCTGGTCGGCGAACCGGGACGCGATGTTTCCGGTCCCGAGGATGCCCCAGCGGAGTTTGCTGTCAGTCAAAACAAGTCCTCTTCACAGGTTGTGAGGTCAGAATTTCATCGCGCCGGCCGCGAGGTCCGCGATGAACGAGCGGGCTCCGATCAGGAAGACCCCGATCAAGGGGATCACGCTCATCAGGGCGCCCGCCATCACCATCGAGTAATCGGTGCCGTAGATGCCGTTCAGCTGGTCGAGCGCGACCTGGAGGGTGAGACGGTTCGGGTCCGTCATCACGATCAGCGGCCAGAGGTAGTCGTTCCAGACGTTGATGAAGGTGAAGATGCCGAGGAAGGCGAGGCCGGGCCGCAGTACCGGCAGGCCGACGGTCAGGTACTGGCGGAAGAAGCCGGCGCCGTCCACCTTGGCGGCCGAGATCAGCTCGTCCGGGATCGCGCCCTTGGCGTACTGGCGCATCCAGAAGATGCCGAACGCGTTCGCGGCGCCGGGGATGATGAGCGCCTTCAGCGAGCCGATCCAGCCGAACTGGGCCAGCGTCACGAACTGCGGGACCAGCGACAGCTGGGCCGGGATCATGAAGGTCGCCAGCAACAGCCCGAACAGCACGTTGCGGCCGGGGAACTCGTACTTCGCGAACGCGAACGCGGCCAGCGAGTCGAAGAACAGCACCAGCACGGTGACCGACAGCGCGGCCACCAGCGTGAGCAGCATCGAGCCGAAGAAGTCGACGTTGTCGAGTACCTTGCCCATGTTCTCGAACAGGTGCGAGCCGATCAGCAGTTTCGGCGGGTAGGCGAAGATGTCGGGCGTGGTGTTGGAGGCCATCACCACCATCCAGTAGAACGGGAACAGCGAGACCGCGACGCCGAGCATCAGGACGATGTGGCCGGTGATGGTGCGGATGCGCTCAACGGACATCGGCGTTCTCCTTCTGCTGCTTGATCCGGCGCTCCACCCGGCGTTTGGCCCGGCTGGTGACGCGTTCGTCGTCGTTACCGCCGATCAGCCGCCAGTTGATGATGCTGAACAGCACGATCAGGATGAACAGCGCCCAGCCGATCGCGGCGCCGTACCCGAACTGGTTCTTGATGAACGCGCTCTGGTACAGGTACGACACGATCGTCATCCCGGCGTCGCCCGGACCGCCGATGTTGCTGGTGTCGCCGAACAGCACCCGGGACTCGGTGAAGATCTGCAGCCCGCCGATCGTCGAGGTGACCGCGGTGAACAGGATCACCGGGCGCAGCATCGGGACGGTGATCCGCCAGAAGGTCTGCCGCGCGCTGGCGCCGTCCACCTTGGCGGCCTCGTAGACATCGGCCGAGATCGCCTGCAGACCGGCCAGGAAGATGATCGCGTTGTAGCCGACCCAGCGCCAGGTGACGATCGTCGCGATCGCGATCTTGATCCCCCACGGCTGGGTCAGCCACTCGACCTTGCCCAGGCCGATCGACTGCAGGAACGCGTTCAGCAGGCCGAAGTTGTTGCTGAAGATCGAACCGAACACGAGCGTGACGGCGACCACCGAGGTGACGTTCGGGATGAAGTAGGCGATCCGGTAGAAGGTGCGGAACCGGGTCGCGTTGTGCAGCGCGTTCGCGATCACCAGCGCCAGCAGCAGCATCGGGACCGTCGACAGCAGCCAGATGATCATCGTGTTGCCGATGGTCTGCCAGAACTTCGGATCCGTGAACAGGTAGTGGTACTGCTCCAGGCCGACCCAGGTCATCGGGCCGATGCCGTCCCAGGAGTGGAACGAGATCCAGATCGAGAACAGCACCGGGAACGCGCCGAAGATCGCGAACAGGATGAAGAACGGCGAGATCGCCGCGTACTGCGGGAACGCCTGCCGGAACCGGCTCGGCGGCTTCTCCGCGGACGCCGTGGCCGGGCGCGCGGCCGCGGGCAGCGCTTTGCTGACAGCCATCTCAGATCGCTCCCGCCCGGGTCAGTTCGCGGTCGATCTGTTGCTGGGCGTCGTTCCAGGCCTGGTCCGGCGCCTTGCCGCCGGTCTCGACGTTGACGAGCTGCGCGCTGAGCTGGTCGCCGACGATCGAGTCGTACGGCGAGAAGTACGCGCCCGGGTACTTCTTGGCCGACTCCGCGAACACGTCGACGATCCGCTGCCCGCCGAAGAACTCGTCCGGCGCGGTCAGCCGCGGATCGGTGTAGGACGCCGGCGTCGACGGGAACAGCACCGGATCGAGGAAGGCCTGGGCCTGGTTCTGCGCGGACTCCAGCCAGCTGATGAACGCGAACGCCGCCTCGGGGTTCTTGCAGTACTTGGTGATCGCGAGGAACGAGCCGCCGCGGTTGCCGGCGCCGCCGGGAGCCGCCGCCACCCGCCAGTTGCCCTTGGTCTTCGGGGCCGCGTTCTTCGGTCCGAGCTGCGCCCACCAGACCGCAGCGTTGAACGCGACCAGCTTCCCGTTGGTGACGACGGCGTCGGCGTCCGTCGAACCGTCCTGCGCGTTGGCCGACAGGCCCTCCTTGACCACGCGGATGGCCAGGTCGAACGCCTCCCGGACGTGGTCCTGGTCGCCGATGTACCGGCCGTCGGCGGTCATGTACCGCTGGGGTTGCTGCGCCATCCGGTAGGCGAAGACGCTGTTCACGTTGTCGGTGATCGAGGCGCCGGGGACGGCCTGCTGAATCTTCTTGCCGAGCGCGATGTAGCTGTCCCAGTCCGGCGCCTGCTGCGCGACGGCGGCCGGATCGACGTCGATCCCGGCCTTGGCGAGGATGTCGCTGCGGTAGAAGAGCGCGGTCGGGCCGGTGTCCATCGGGTAGGCCATCATCTTGCCCTGCGGGGTGACGCCGAGTTTCCACTTCCAGGGCAGGAAGTCGTTCTCGCGCTCCTTCGCGCCGAGCTCGTACAGGTCGTGGAACTGGTCGGAGTTCGGGAAGTACGTCGCGACGTCGTCGTTGATCGCGACGATGTCCGGGACCAGTGACTTACCGGCCAGCGCGGTCAGCACCTTGGTCTTGTAGTTGCTGCCGATCCGGGTCATCGACAGTTTCAGCCCGGCGTGGCCCGGGATCGACTTCTCGGCCTCGGCGATCAGGTCGTCGTTCACGGACCCGACCCAGGTCCACATGGTCAGCTCACTCGCGGTCCCGAGCGAACTGCGCGATCCACACCCGGTCAGCCCGGCGACGGCGGCGCCGGTTCCGGCTGCGAGGAGCGTCCTTCTGCTCAGCGGCATACGCCTCACCTGGCGCTTTCTTGTTGGATTTCGCCGGAAGGTGTCCAGATATGTTTACGTAGCCATTAGGTAAGCGCATGCCGACTGAACCGGTCAAGGGGTGCGGGCTGACAGGATGGGCGCATGACGCCCGCGATCACCACGGTCCTGTTCGACGCCGACGGCGTACTCCAGCGCGGAACGCAGGACTGGGCCGCCCGCCTGCACGCCATGGTCCCGGCCGACGGCGAGGCCTTCGTCAACGATCTGATGGCCTCCGAGCAGCCCGCTCTGGTCGGCAAGGAGGAGTTCGCGGACGCGATGGCCGCCGTCCTCGAGCGCTGGCAGGTGACCGAGTCGCTGGAGTCGGCGATGGAGCCGTGGCACTGGTTCGCCGCCGATCCTGAGGTGCTCGACCTGATCCAGCGCCTCCGGGCCGCCGGCATCGCCTGCCACCTGGCCACCAACCAGCACGCCTACCGGCGCGAGATCATGGCCGTCGAACGCGGGTACGACGCCTTCTTCGACCAGAGCTTCTACTCCTGCGACCTCGGCCTCAAGAAACCCGACCCGGCGTACTTCCAGGCCATCCTCGCGGCGACCGGCGCACCGGCCACCTCGGTCCTGTTCATCGACGACGTCCCCGCGAACGTCGAAGGCGCCCGCTCCGTCGGCATCCACGCCGAGGTCTTCGACCTCGTCGCCGCCGACGCGGCCACCCTCGCGGCACTCCTCCGCGACCACGGCCTCCCGCTGCCGTAGGCCCCGAACGCCCAGGCCATCACAATCGCGCGGCCACCCGCCCGCCAGGCGGGGACACCGCGGCTCAGGCCAGTTGTGATGGCCTGGCGGTTCAGGTCGCGACGGCGGCCGGCTGGTTGATCTGGGCCCAGAGGGCGTCCAGGGAGAGGTCGAGGACCTCGGCGAGCGCGGCGATGGTCGGGAACGCCGGGGTGGAGATGCGGCCGGACTCGATCTTGCGCAGGGTTTCGGGCGAGATCTCGGCGGCCAGGGCGACGTCGAGTATCGAGCGTGCGCCGCGGGCCTCGCGGAGCAGCGCGCCGAGGCGGTGGCCGCGTTCGAGCTCGGCGGGGGTGAGGGGGAGCCGGACCATGCGGCCAATTATAGTACCGGTATAGTTTGGCCGGTATAGTTATTGGCGGAGGGTTGGCATGATCGAGATTCTGAGTCCGCATGAAGTGGACCGGGGGCGGGTGACCGGCGGGGTGGTCGGCGGGATCCTGGCGACGCTGCGGGAGCGGTGTGCGGTGGGGGTGAACCTGCTGGACGTCGATCGCTGGACGCGGGAGCTGATCGAGGCGGCGGGGGCGACGTCGTGTTACGTGGACTACGAGGCGTCGTTCGGGAAGGGGCCCTTCGGGCACTACATCTGTACGGCGGTGAACGACGCCGTCCTGCACGGGAAGCCGTTCGACTACGCGCTGGCCGACGGCGATCTGCTGACGCTGGATCTGGCCGTGCTGAAGGACGGCGTCGCGGCGGATGCGGCGATCAGCTTCGTGGTCGGCCCGACGCAGTCCGCGGAGAGTCTCGCGTTGATCGACGCGACCGAGCGCGCGCTGGCGGCGGGGATCGCGGCCGCGGGCCCGGGCGCGCGGATCGGCGACCTCTCGGCCGCGATCGGTGCGGTGCTGAGTGCGGCCGGCTATCCGATCAACACCGAGTTCGGCGGGCACGGGATCGGGTCGACCATGCATCAGGATCCGCACGTGTCGAACACCGGCCGGGCCGGGCGCGGCTACCAGCTGCGGCCGGGTCTGCTACTGGCGCTGGAGCCGTGGGTGATGGCCGACACCGACAAGCTCGTCACCGACCAGGACGGCTGGACGCTGCGCAGCGCGACCGGCTGTCTGACCGCGCACACCGAGCACACCATCGCCATCACGGACGACGGCGCCGAGATCCTCACCTTGCCAAGGTAGGTGTCCGTACCGGCGCCGGACGCCGACTCAACGCGAACAGCACCACCAGCAACGGGATGGTGATCAGGTACGCCGTCCGCAGGTCGACGACCCGAGCCAGGCCGGCCAAAGCGGCCGGGGTGATCAGGATGGCCGTGCCGGATGCCAGCGCGCCCAGCGCGGCCAGCCGGGTCGGGTTGAGCCCCGGCGTGGCCACCAAGGCCGCGAGCGTGACCGGGTAGAGGGGCGCGACGCCGATGCCCGCGATGACCAGTCCGGCGGCGATGACCACCGGCGTGTTGGGCAGGCTGACCAGCAGCGTGCCGACGACGGCAACAACCCCACTGGGGACGACGGGCGGCAGCGAGCGGTAGTGAATCGGCCCGATCGCCCGTCCGACGGCCATTCCGACCGGAAACGACGTCCCGAGCAGTGCAGCGACCGGAAGCGACAGACCGGAGGCGGCCAGCCGCGCGACCGCCCAGACGACGAAGCAGAACTCGACGCCGACAGCCAGCACGACCCGGAGCCAGGCCAGGAAGACTGTCCGCCCGACCGGGTGTCCGGTCGGCGCCTCGGCCAGCGCCGGCGGCTTGCTGTCCGCACCTTTGAAAAAGGCGAGCGCAAGCAGCGGCGGTACCGCAACCACCATCGCCACCCGGCCTGTGACGCCGAGTGCGTCGACGACGCCGATCGTCAGCGGCGCGAGGATGCCGGCCGCGCTGGCGACGGCGTTGACCCGGCTGAGCCGGGCCGCGGCGGTCGCGCCGTGCAGCATCAGCGGCGCGACCAGCACCAGCAGCGCACCGCCCAGACCGACGCACAGCCCGCCAACGACTACAAGCGGGTACGCCGGCGCCAGCGCGATCAGCGCGCCGCCGGCCGCGCAGATGACCGACCCGATCCGCAGGACGACGGAGATCGACCGGGTCCGCAGCAGCATCGGGCCGACGACTGCAATCACGACCAGGCCGACCGCGAACGCCGATGACAGCAGAGCCAGCCGACCGGTCGGCTCGTCCAGGTCCCGGGCCAGGATCGCGACGCAGGCGCCGAGCCCGGCGAGCAGGTAGCCGAGCGCGGACAGGCTGATCCCGATCTGGGTCGCCTCGGCCCGGGCGCTCATTCGCTGAACAGCTGGACGAGCCGGTGCAGGTCCGGGAGCCGGATGTCGGCCGGGATGCCCTTCACACCGGCAGTGGTGGCGCCCGAGGCCTTACCCGCGGCCAGGCCGACGGGGGTGTCCTCAACGACCAGGCAGTCGGCGATCGGGATGCTCAGCAGCTCGGCCGCCCGCAGGTACCCCTCCGGGTCGGGCTTGCCGTGGCGGACGTCGTCGATCGTGACCAGAATCGACGGCGCGATCCCGGCCGCGTCGAGCCGGACCTTCGCCAGCTGCGCGGGGGCGCTCGTGTAGATCGCCCAGGGCACACCGATCCGCTCCAGCGTCGCGATCAGCTCCAGCGCGCCCGCGGTCGGGACGACGTCCGACACGTCGTCCACCTCGAGCTGCAGGACCCGGGCGTTGGCCGCGGCCCGCTCGGCCTCCGACAGATCCGGCCGCAGTTGCGCGATCGTCGCGGCGGCCGGGTTGCCGTGGGCGACCGCGAGCACCTCGGCGACCGGTACGCCGTACTCCGTCCCCCACGTGCTCCAGCTCCGATCGACGACGCCGTCGGAGTCGACCAGCGTCCCGTCCATGTCGAACAGCACGGCGCGGATGTCCCGGACGTTCACAGCACCTCCCATTAAACTCGTACTCCGAGCATAAGATAGAAGGATCGTATGACTCCAGCCCGCCGCGGACAATGGCAGACGGCCGCCGAGATCCTCACCCAGGTGAGTCGCCGGCCGGGGCTGACGCGCGCCGCGGTCGCGCGCGAGCTGCGGCTGAGCACGAGCTCGGCGACCGAGGTGACCGCGAAACTGCGGGACGTGCGGCTGCTCGCGGAAGTCCCGGCGCCGAGTCACGGCCGGGGCCGACCGACGACGCTGCTCCGCGCCCATCCGCAGGGCCCGGTCGCGCTCGCACTCGATCTGCGGCAGAGCAACTGGCGTAGCGCGGTCGTGGCGCTGGACGGGACCTTCCTGAGCCAGACGGACCGGCGGCACCGGACTCGGCGGGCCGAGGTCGTACTCGACCATCTGCACCGCTCCGTGCTGGAGGCGCAGGATCAGTACGGCGACCGGCTGCAGGCGGTCGGTCTGGCCGTTCCGGGCACGCTGCGGGACAACCGCCTACTGCTGCAAGCCTCGGCACCGGAGTGGTTCGAGATGGACCTGCAAACCGTCACATCAGGCACCGGCGTCCCCCTGCTCGCTGGAAACGACGCAACGCTCAGCGGGGTGGCCGAAGCCCGCACCGGAGCCGCAGTAGGCGCCGGAACCGCGCTGCACCTCATCATCGAGGCCGGGATCGGCGGAACGCTTCTCATCGACGGCGTCCCCGTTCTGGGCGCCTCAGGCGCGGCCGGCGAGTTCGGCCACACCCCCTTCGGTGACCGCGCCCGCCACTGCATCTGCGGCGCCCGCGGCTGCTGGAACCTCGAAATCGACGGCAACGCCCTGGCCCACCACCTCGGTGACCCAGCCCCGGACGACCCGCACGCCTACACCCGGTCGACCCTCGACCGCACCGACCCAGCAGCCCGCCGCGCGGTGGAAAAAGTAGCGACCGCCCTGGCCGCCGGTATCGCGGGCCTCGTCAACTCCCACGACCCCGACGTCGTAACGCTCGGCGGCCTCGCAGTCCCCCTCCGCGCCGCCGCTCCGCACGCCTTCGACCACACCTACCTCGACGGCCTCATGACCTTCCGCCGCCCCACTCCCCCACCCGTCCTCACCGCAGCCCACCAAGCCGACGGGCCCCTCCGCGGAGCCGCCGCCCTGGCCCTCGACCACCTGACGAGCGAGCAGACGGTCGCTACGTGGGCAGCTGCTCAGTAGCTACTTCTTCCGTTGCCGTTTCCGCCTCGTCCTCGACCGGCTCCGGTTTGGGCTTGGGGACGATGGGCGGCTCGACCTTCGCCAGGATCGTGACGATGTCGTGTTTGTGGTGCTGGATCTCGTGGGCGGTGTGGCGGATGACCCAGCCCAGGGTGCGCGGCATCCGGACGGGATAGTTGTAGAGGCCGAGTTTGCCCAGCTGGGGCGGGGTGAGGACGCGGGCGGCGGCGCCGAACTCGCGGGCGAAGCCGACGAGCGCGGCGGCGACCTCCATCGGGTCCTGGTCCTCGTACTTGGCCTGTTTGACCCGGCCGGTGCGGTCCATCGGGGCGTAGACCGGGCGGTCCTCGGCCAGGCACTGGGCGATCCGCAGCCGCTGGACCTCGAGGACGTCGCGCACGTGGCACGCGTACTCGATGGCCGACCAGACGTCCGGCTCGGGACGCAGGCGGACGACGCTCGCGTCCGGCCCGGCGGCCGCCTTGGTGAGCGCCATGCTGCATTCGGCCGACTGCCGGACGAGCAGGGTCACGGTGCCCTGCAGATCACCCGTGTCGTAGTTGAAGCCGCACTGCTCGCAGTACCCGTCAACCGGGGGCTGCTGCTTCGTCAACTGCCACTCCCTCGAAATCTCCACGCGTGGTCGACCGGTCCGATCCCGCCGCCGAGTGCGAACCCGGCCGCGATCGCACCGGTCACGTACTCCTTCGCGGCGCCGACCGCGCTCTCCATGTCGTGCCCGCGGGCCAAGTACGACGCGATCGCGCTGGCCAACGTACAACCAGTGCCGTGCGTGTGCCGATTGTCGGCTCGCACCGCACTGTAGGCCCGACGGACGCCGGGGCCGTGCAAGACATCAACCGACGCCGCCCCCAGATCATGCCCGCCTTTGACCAGCACCCAGGACGCACCGGCCGCCAGCAGCGTCTTGGCGGCCCGATCGCGGTCCTCCACCGTTTCCAGCTCCACACCGGCCACCGGACCGAGCTCTGTCAGGTTCGGCGTCAGCACGGTCGCCAGCGGCACGATCTCCGCCCGCACCGCCTCCATCGCGTCCGCAGCCAGTAGCGAGTCACCATGCTTCGACACCGACACCGGGTCGACCACCACCGGCACGGACGGCGGTAGCGTCAGCAGCAGCGACGCAACGACCCGCACCATGGACGCCGACGCCAGCATGCCCGTCTTGACCGCATCCACCCCGATGTCGTCCACAACACTGCGGAACTGCGCCCGCACCTGCTCCTCCGGCAGCTCCCAGGCCCCCTGGACGCCGAGGCTGTTCTGCGCGGTGATCGCGGTGATGACGCTCATCCCGTGGACGCCGTTGGCCAGCATCGCCTTCAGATCGGCCTGGATCCCGGCGCCACCGCCGGAGTCCGATCCGGCGATGGTGAGCACTCGTGGCGGTCGACTCATCCTCAGCTCCTGAAGTGGGCGTGGCCGGTCGCGGCGGCGTACAGCGCGCCGTCGACGGTGACGGTACCGGCCGGACGATCCTCATTGCCTTCGGCAACCGAACCGATGACGGTCCAGCCCTCCGGGACGTCGGCCGGCTCGAACGTGCCCACCAGCGCGTGGTCCTCGCCGCCGGTCAGCACGAAACTCAACGCGTCGGCGCCGGTCGCGGCCGCCACCGCCTGCAGCGGCTCCGGCACCACCAGCGCCTGCGTGTGGACGTCGATGACGACCTGACTCGCGACCGCGAGATGCCCGAGGTCGGACAGCAGCCCGTCGCTGACATCGCACATCGACGACGCCCCGGCGGCAGCGGCCCGCGGCCCCTCGGCGTACGGCGGTTGCGGACGCCGATGCGCGTCGACAACTGTCCGCGGCGACCGGAAACCCCTGGTCAGCACGGTGTAGCCGGCCTCGGCCCACCCGAGCCGGCCGGCCACGGCCACCTCGTCACCGGGCCGCGCGCCAGACCGCAGCACCGGCGAGCGGCCGTCCAGCGAGCCGAACGCCGTCACCGCGATGACGATCTTGTCCGACTGGACGGTGTCGCCGCCGACGATCGCCGCACCGACCAGCTCGCACTCGTCGGCCAGCCCTTGGTAGAACTCCTGCACCCACGCGACCGTCAGCTCCGCCGGACCGCCGAAACCGATCACCAGCGAGGTCGGCCGCGCACCCATCGCCGCGACGTCGGCCAGGTTCTGCGCGGCGGCCTTGCGGCCCACGTCGTACGCGGACGACCAGTCCTGGCGGAAGTGGCGGCCCTCCACCAGCAGGTCCGTCGTGATCACCATCCGGCCGTCGGGCACCGCAACGACGGCGGCGTCGTCACCTGGCCCGACCAAGACGTCCTCACTGGTGGACAGCGTCTTGGTGACGGCCTCGATCAGGCCGAACTCACCCGTGCTCCCCAACGTCTCTGTCACGTCAACAAGACCTCCCATATCGCCACAGGGAGTCTAGGCGGTACCGTGACACGGCAACGAAGAGTACGCCCGGCCGCCGTGCAGTACCGTGTTGGCCGGTGCCCCAGCTGAGGACGACTGAGTGGAGAACGACGTGGTGGTCCAGGCCTACATCCTGATCCAGACCGAGGTCGGCAAAGCAGCCGACGTCGCTGCCCAGATCGCCGAGGTCCAGGGCGTCACCCTGGCCGAGGACGTCACCGGCCCGTACGACGTGATCGTCCGCGCGGAGGCCCGCAACGTCGACGAACTCGGCAAGCTGGTGGTCGCCAAGGTGCAGAACGTGCCGGGGATCACCCGGACGCTGACCTGCCCGGTCGTCCACATCTGAGGGACGCGTCGCCGGTCCGCATGCCCAAGCTCTTCCCCGCTGCACTCGGCCTGCTCCTGCTGGCCGGGTGCAGCCCGGGCCCCGCACCGGTTCCGGTGCCGTCGCCCGGCCCCGAGGTCGCGGCCGCCTGTGACTCGCTGGTCAAGGCGATGCCGCCGAAGGTCCTCGACGCGCAGCGCCGCGCGACCGAGCCCGTCAGCCCGCTGACCACGGCGTACGGCGATCCGGCGATCGAGGTGACCTGCGGCGTCGCCCAGCCGGCCGAGATGGCCGACGCCCAGTCGCAGTGTTTCGAGGTGAACGGCGTCGGCTGGTACGCCAAGCAGGTCGGGAACGGGGTCATCTTCACCACGGTCGGCCGCAAGCTCAACGTCGAGATCGCCGTCCCCACCAAGTACGCCCCCGAAGCGAACGCCCTCACCGATGTCTCCGACGTCGTCCAGAAACACAACGCCATCGTCTTCCCCTGCACCTAAAGGCAGCTTGCGGCCAAGCCGCCCGCGGATGCTCCACCCAGCTCTTACCCTGCCTGCATGAGGGGGAAGGGCGCCGCCGTGCTCGCCGCGGGCATCGCCGTGGCCGCGATCGTCGTCCTCGCCGCGTCCAGTGGTTCGGTCGATCCGCTCGACGAGCGTCCGCCGCGCCCACCGCTGCCGCCCCGGACGCCGCTGGACCGGGCGACCCCACCGCCGCGGGAAACCGCGGCCGCGATGCCGGAGTGGTTCAACCTGGTCATCACCGTTGGGCTGGTGATGATCGCCGTCCTGTTCGGCCTGCTCCTCAGCTGGGCCCTGTACGCCGGGCTGCGCCGGCGCCGCGACACCGCCAAGGTCGCCGAGGTCGAGCGGGTCCGGGCCGAGCGCCTCGCCGAAGCAGTCGAGACCGGCCTGACGCGGGTCGAGACCGGCAGTCCGGACGACGCCGTGATCGCCTGTTGGGTCGCGCTCGAACAAGCTGCCGCGGCGGTCGAGCTGGACCGGCGGCCCGCCGAGACGCCGGCCGAGTTCACTGCCCGCGTGTTCGGCGCGGCCAACGTCTCCCACGACGACCTGGACACCCTGGCCGCGCTCTACCGCGAGGCGCGCTACTCGACGCGCCCGAGCTCGGAGGACGCGCGTCAGGCCGCCTGCGCGGCCCTGCAGCGCCTGCAACAGGCGCTGCGCAAGGTCAACGCAGGCCGGTACGCCGGGTCGTCGCGAGCGTGATCAGCCGGTCGACGAGCGCCGGGTAGTCGAGCCCGGACGCCGCCCAGAGCAGCGGGAACATGCTCTTCGGTGTGAAGCCCGGCATCGTGTTGATCTCGTTCACGACGATCCGCCCGTCGGGCTCGAGGAAGAAGTCGACCCGGGCCAGCCCTTCACCCTCGATCGCCGCGAACGCGGTCAGCGCCTGCGCCCGGATCCTGGCCGCGACCTCCGCGGGCAGCTCGGCCGGGATCGACAGCGCGGCGAAATCGTCACCCTCGGGCAGGTACTTGGTCTCGAAGTCGTAGAACTCGTGCCCGCCGCCGGAGACCGTGATCTCGCCGCAGATACTCGCCTCGGGCCCGGCCGGTCCGTCCAGGACGGCGACCTCGATCTCGCGCGGACTCCGGGCCGCCGCCTCGACGAGCACCTTCGGATCGTGGACCTGCGCGGCCGCGATCGCGGCGTCCAGCTCGTCGGCGCCGTTCACCTTGCTGATCCCGAGGCTCGAGCCGCCCCGGGCCGGCTTCACGAACACCGGGTAGCCGAGCGCGGCGACGGCGTCCCGGCGCGGCTGCGGGTCGCGCGCCCAATCCCGGTCCCGGATCACGACGTACGGCGTGATCTCCAGCCCCGCGGCCTGCAGCACCACCTTCATGAAGTGCTTGTCCATCCCGACCGCGCTGGCCAGGACGCCGGAGCCGACGTACCGGATGTCGGACATCTCCAGCAGGCCCTGGATCGTGCCGTCCTCACCCCACGGGCCGTGCAGCAGCGGGAAGACGACGTCCACCTCGCCGAGCGTGCCCGGCACCGAGCCCGGGTCGTTGACCACCAGCTCGCGGTTCGCGCCGAACAACACCGGCAGCGCGGTCACGTCGACCTCCGGCAGTTTGCCGTCGGTGATCGACAGCCGGTCCGGGTCGCCGCTCTCCAGCACCCAGTGGCCGCTGGTGCTGATGCCGATCGGGATGACGTCGTACTTGTCCCGATCGATCGCCTGCAACACGTTCGCGGCCGTCACGCAGGAGATGGCGTGCTCACTCGACCGGCCGCCGAAAACGACCGCGACCCGGGGCTTGCGCTGTTCACTCACCCGCTCGACTGTAGCGTCAGCTCCAGGTGACGGGGAGGGCGGTGACGCCGTACACCAGGCTGTTGTTCTTGAACTCGATCTCTTCGAACGGCACCGCCAGGCGCAGAGTCGGGATGCGGGTGTAGAGCCGGCTGAAGACCTCCTGCAGCTCGACCCGGGCGAGTTGCTGGCCGATGCACTGGTGCGGGCCGAAGCCGAAGGCGACGTGGGCCGCGCCGGTCCGATCCAGATCCAGCTCGTCGGGGTTCTCGAAGACGGACTCGTCCCGGTTCGCCGCCGACAGCGCCGCCACCAGATACTCACCGGCCGCCGGCCCGGCCGGGATGTCCTCGGTCACGTGCCGGAAGAGCCCGAACTGGACGACGGACAGGTAGCGCAGCAGCTCCTCGACCGCAGCGGCCGCCAGCTCGGGCCGGTCGCGCAGCGCGGCCAGCTGACCGGGCTCGCGGAGCAGTGCGAGCGTGCTGAGCGCGATCATGTTCGCCGTCGTCTCGTGCCCGGCGATCAGCAGTGTGAAGCCGATCGAGACCAGCTCCTCGACGGTGACGTTCTCGCCCAGCTCCTCGCCGCGGGTGATCACGCGGGACAGCAGGTCGTCCTCACGCTTGGCCTGCTTGGCCAGCACCAGACCGGCGATGTACTCGGTCAGCTCACCGGAAACCTTCTCCATCACCGCAGGGTCGGTGTTGATCGCGACCAGGACCGCACCGCGCTCCTGGAACACCGCACGATCGGCGTACGGGACGCCGAGCAGCTCGCAGATCACCAGCGACGGGATCGGCAGCGCGAACATCTCCACCAGGTCGACCGGTCCCCCGGCGGCCAGCATCGCGTCGAGGTGCTCGTCGACCAGCTTCGCGATCCGCGGCCGCATCGCCTCCATCCGCTTGACCGCGAACTCGGTCGCCAGCAGCCGCCGCAACCGCCGGTGCGCCTGGCCGTCGACCTGCAGGATCGAGCCGCTCTCGGCGACCCGGTCCAGATCGGCGTCCACCACAACGTGATCGGACGGCGCCAGCCGCGAGCTGAGCCGGCCGTCGCGCAGCACCGTCTTGACGTCGTCATAACGAGCGAAAACCCACGCGTCGACGCCGACCGGCGTGGAGACCTTCGCGGGCGCCGCATGGTCGCGGAGCGCGGCGTAACCGGTGGCCGGATCGAAGGGGCAGCCCGCCGGTCGCTCCGTCGGGAAGGCCGGCTTCGAGGTCTCGGTCATACACGCACCCTTTCGATCGAATCTGGTAGTCACTACCATATGACTGCAGTTGCCGTTCAGCAGCGACTACCGGAGAGTCGCGACCCGGTACTCTGCCCGCGGAGGTGGCTGATGGGACTGCGTGAGCTGAAGCGGGAGCGCACCCGCCGGTTGATCGCGGACAAGGCGTTCGAGCTGTTCACCGACCACGGCTTCGGCCGAACCACGGTCGAGCAGATCGCCGCCGCCGCGGAGGTCGGCCCGAGCACGCTCTACCGCTACTTCCCGACCAAGGAGACGCTCGTCCTCGAGTTCGTCGAGGACTGCCTGATGGGCGCCGTCGCCTGGTTCCGCGACCAACCCGAACGCGACCTCCCCGACGCCCTCCAAGCCGTCATCGAACGCGTCCTCGCCGAGCTCGAACGCAACCCCGACCGAGTCCGCGCCGTCTTCGACCTGGCCGGTCAGACCGCCTCGGTCAGCGCGCACCTCAACGAGCTGATCTGGCAGTTCCGCAACGAGCTCGCCGACGAGCTGGTCAAGCGCCTGCCCGGCGCCGACCCGCACTGCGTCAAGTTCACCGCGGCTCTGTCGGCCGGCACGACGATGAACATCATCGAGACCGTCGTCCATCTGTGGGTCGACGACCCGACCGGCACCGACCCGGCCGACCTGGCCCGCCGGGCCATGGGTCTGTTGCGCGGTGGCGGCGTCCCGCTCCCTACCGGCAGCTGACCGCCGCTACGGGCGGACCCAGTCCGTGCAGAACGTCCCCTTCTGGCGCGGACCGCGGTCCAGTGGCGGAACGATCGCACAGGCGCGGAACGTCCGGCGTCGGCCGGAATCGTCAACCACCTTGAGAGCGAGCCCGCCGCGCCCAGCGGTGACGGGTTGCGAACATTCGCGCCATTCGGGGTCGTTGCCGGGGTGACTCCGGTAGCTCCAGTCGATCCAGAGGCGATCCAGGTCGGACGTCGATGCGGCCAGCTGCGTCCACACCAGGCGGCCGTGCACAGGGTGCTGCTGCAGCCGCAGCTCCACACGGCGGTTCCGGATCGGCGTCCGAGCTGCTTCGGACCACGCCAGCACGGAGAACTCGCCTGCGCGGTCGGGTGTCAGCGCCTCCGCACAGCGGTCGTAGGCAAGCAGCGGAGAATCAGTGCGCGACTGGTGCGGCCCCCGCAAGAGGTAGTGGACGCCGACGCCGACGCACAACCCGAGAACCAGGCCGAGCGCACAGCCGAGTCCCAGTCGGCGTTTAGTCATCGGGCCGGTTCCAGCTCGTGCAGTTGCCGGCACTGCGACCGGGGACCTGGAACTGCTGCGGCACCTGCGCACAGGCCCGGAACCACCGGGGCCAGCCGTCGGCATCGCGAGCTGGGACTCCGGCGCTCTGAGCGACCTTATTGACCAGCTCACCCGGACAGGTCCGGTACTGCGACGCATCCGGCGGGTCCTGCTGATAACCCCATTCGAGCCACACCGTGTCCTCGGCCGACATCGCCTTGTTCAGATAGGCGAACAGGATCAGACCGCGCTGTGAGTCCTGCTGCATGCGCAGCTCGACCTCCTGACCCGGTCGCGGTACGCCGGGCGGGCCGTAGCCGGTGTTCAGGACGACGGTCCCATGCGCGTGATCCGCGCGGACTCCGTCGGCGCACGGCGGAAACGCGCTGACCGACGGCGGCCGCAGGAACTGGCGCGAGAGCGCAATCCCGGCGAGCACTCCGATGACCACGGCGACCGCGATGAGGGCATACGGCAAGTACTTCCGGCGGCGCACCGGCTCCGGGACCGGCGGTACGTCGGTCTGGTCCGACTCGGGAGCGGTACGGAGTCCGGCAAGCTGTTCACGGCGGCCCTGCTCACGGGTGTCGGCAATACGCTCGAACGCCTCGACAAAGCCCGCAGCGATCGCGGCCGGGTCCTCCAGTCCGGCGCGCTCGGCCAGCCGCTGCGTCAACCGGCGTACCGGCTCGCTGCCGTCGCGAGGGGCGTGCGTTCCGGTGAACCAGTTGCGGACGGTGTTGTGGCTCGGATGCCGGCCCGTCCCCGGCCGCGGGTACGCAAGGTAGGCGAGCCGGTCATAACTCGGGTTTCCGGCCAGCTGCCGCAACGCCGTCAGCTGCTCCGCCAGGTCGGCCTTGGTCCGGATACCACTGGGGTCCACGGCCCGGGAAACTACCATTTCCGCAGGTCAGACCGACACTTGAACATCCCGCTGCACAACCTGGACAACACCTGCGCACAACTCCGGCGACGCTGCGCCAGTGACGAAAGCAGCGCGGCTACCGGCCGCCGACCTAGCCTGCTGGTGGCAGGCCCTCGACCAGCAACAGAACACCCGCGAGACGCGCCTCTTCACCCGGCGCCGAACCCGCGTCCGCACCCCCGACCCGGTCGAGATCCCCACCGGCTACGCCTACACCGAGCACTCCCACAGCCCAAGCCCGAACGTCCGGCTCGCCTACCCCGAAGACATCGTCCCGGGCGACTACGTCGACGTCACGACCCGTGACACCAGTTTCCGGACCGATGCGCGCGGCGCCGTCGTCGGGTACGTCGGCACCGACCCGGTCCTGGCCAGCGTGCCCGGCGAGCTGATCGGCGCCCGGACCACCTGGTCCGACTTCCTGCTGGTTGCGCGCTACCTCGAGACCCAGGCCCTGGTCCCGCGCTTCGTCGCCGCTGCTGCGGACGGCGGGACGGCGGCCTGGCCGATCGCGGAGCGCCGCCGAATCCTGCACACCCGTCGGCAGGCGCCGCAGTCCGAGCGGGAGCGGACGTACCTGCCGTACGACGCACCGGAGCGGCCGTTCTGCACCAACCCGTCCGGACCGTGTCCGGCCGAGCCGGAGTCGCGTCTGCTGCCGGATCTCTTGGCCCAGCCCGTCGCACGTCCCGGGCTGGAGACTGCCGTGCTGATTGCTGTCGCGTGGCGACTCCTGACGGTCGAATCGGATCGCCTTGAGCTCACCCAGGCGGGGCGGGTGTGGCTGCAGGCCGGGCGGATGGGGGCGGCGTGAAGCGGTGGCAGGTCTTCGGTGCGGCCGTGGGCGTTGTGGCGGTGATTGCGGTGGTCGCAAGTCGGCAGCAGGCACTCGACGAGCCGGATGCCGAGCTACGGCTGCGGGTCGTTGGGCTGCCGGCTGGTACGCCGCCAGAGACGTCGGTCGACGGACCGGGCGGACGGCGGGAGCTCGACGAGGCCACGACGCTGTCCGAGCCCGGGACTTACACGATCACGGCGCGGCCGGTGAAAACGACGCACGCGACGCATGCACCCACTGACGACGTCCAGACCGTCACGGTCGCACCCGGGGAGCGGAAGGTGGTGACGGTCGACTACTTCGCCACGATCCCGGACGACACCCGAATCGTGCCTGACGACCGCACAGTCCTCGCTGTCACGGACCGGACCGTGGTACTGCGCGACGGTGCCTATGCACGTGGTCTGGCGCCAGGGATGTTCGTCGTGGCCGGGCGGACGCCGACGACGCCGGACACGCTCTCCGTCCGGATCACCGCCGTCCGGACCGGCAACGGCGTGGTCACCGCGCAGGTGGAGCCCGCTCCGATGACCACAGCCATTCCCCGGATGGTCGTGGTCACCAACAGCAGCACCCGGCCCACCCGGACCGGCGCTCAGGCAGCGCCCTCGATGACCCGGCTCGACACCAGCGCGATGAACTGCGCGGAGGGCAAGCCGCCCGAGATCCTCGCCGGTGTCGGCAATCCGAAGGTCGACGCACGCGTTGTCCTGCACATCGACGCCCAGAGCCCGGTGTCGGCCGATGACGTCCGCTGGGCGCAGCTGCCCCGGATCAACTTCCGCAAACCGCTGCGGATCGAGGTGAAGCCGACCATCACCGCAAGTTTCGACGCCGGGTGGCGGATCTGGGGCGACAAGGTCGGCATGGTGTGCACGCCGATCACGCTGAACGTCGCGCCCGCGACCGACGCGATCTGCGACGCCGCGATCAAGGGCGTCGCCAAGAGCATGCAGGTGTTCGCGAAGTGCTACACCGGGCCTGAGCTCACCCTCGACGTCAAGGCGCACACCGCGCTCGACCTCGGCGCCTACCAGACGACCAAGGCGACGCTCACGACCGGTTTCGACAACGGGGACTGGACCAAACCGGCGGTCCGGCTCGATCAGGGCGACGTCCGGCCGCCGCAGTTCGACCTGGGTCAGGGCAGTGTCGGCGTCCAGCTGAAGATCGGCCTCACCACGCAGGCCGAGATCGGGATCGGCTCCGGCCGATCGCCGACCGATGTGTCGATCGCGGTCGACGACTTCCTCTACGTCCGCCACGAGGTCACCAACGACCTCCGGCGCCGAACCATCACCTACACCGCGGGACTCGGAGCGGACGTCGCGTTCGGCGTCCGGAACCCGATCCTCGACAAACTCGGCAAGAACCCCGCGACCAAGACCTGGAAACCGGTGAACTGGGACTGGTTCAGCCGCGAGTGGTCGTACGACGATCGCCGGGCCTGGCCGTCGCCGTCGCCCCGGCCAGAGCCGCCGCGCGGGATCACCGGCGCCTGGTACCTGGCGGCCGACAACTTCGGCGGCGCCGGCCGGCACCGGGCCGATGACCCGGCGACGCCGGCGATGACCGTGACGGCCGATCTCGAGATGACGCTCGACGGAAAGGCCGTGACGTACTCCGGGCAGCACCGGCTCACCCGGAGCCGCCGGGCGAACACCTACGAGTTCCGCGCCGGGCCTTACCAGGAAGCCTTTCAGCTGACCTACGACCCGGCCGCGGACGCCATCACGGCCGGTCTGCCCGGCGGCGGCGTGGGCACGTTCGCCCGGCGCTGAGCCGGCCGGGCGAGAATGGCGTCATGGCCCCTGAACTCGATCCGTCCACTGTTGTTGTCCATGCCGGTCGCCCGGAGCGGACGCCGAATGCGCCGGTGAGCGATTCGCCGGTGTTCAGCGCAACGTACGTCGCTGGGGGCGATCGTGGGTATGGGCGGTTCGGAAACGACGCGTGGACGGCGCTGGAGGAGACGCTGGGTGCGCTGGAGGGTGGGCGTGGGTTGACGTTTGCGTCCGGGATGGCGGCGGTGGCGGCGGTGTGCGATCTGGTGCCGGTTGGTGGGCGGGTGGTGGCGCCGATTCACGCGTACTCCGGTGTGCTCGCGCTGCTCGATCAGCAGGCGGCGACCGGGCGGGTCGTGGTCGATCGGGTGGACATCGCGAATACGGACGCCGTCGTCCAGGCTGTGGCCGGGGCCGACCTGCTCTGGGTCGAGTCCCCGACCAACCCGGCGATGGAGGTCGCGGATCTGCCCGCGATCGCGGCGGCTGGGCGGGCGGCCGGAGCGACCGTGGTCGTCGACAACACGTTCGCCACTCCCCTGTTGCAGCAGCCGCTGCGGATGGGCGCGGACATCGTGATGCACTCGGCGACCAAGTTCATCTCCGGCCACTCGGACGTCGTCCTCGGCGCGGTCCTCACCGCGGACGACGAGCTGTGGTCGGCGCTCGAGCTGCGGCGCCGCAGCCTCGGCGCGATTCCCGGGCCGATGGAGGCCTGGCTCGGCCTTCGCGGGCTGCGCACGCTCGCGCTGCGGCTGGAGCGCGCGCAGGCCAACGCGGCCTTCCTGGCCGAGCGGCTGCTCGACCATCCGCGGGTCAGCCGGGTGCGCTACCCCGGTCTGCCCGACGATCCGGGCCATGCCCGCGCCAAGGCGCAGATGTCCGGCTTCGGCGCGATCCTGTCCTTCGAGCTCGGCGGCGATGCCGAGTACGCGCAGCGGGTGTGCGAGCGCACCGAGCTGTGGGTGCACGCGACCAGCCTGGGCGGCGTCGAGTCGCTGCTGGAGCGACGCCGCCGCTGGCCGATCGAGGTGCCGTCGATCCCGGAGGATCTGATCCGGTTGTCGGTCGGGATCGAGCACCCGGCGGATCTGTGGGCCGATCTGGAGCGGGCGCTCAAGACCGCTGTTTGAGGATGTTCCCGCCGAGGAACGTCAGCACGCACAGCGCGAGCGGCAGGATGAACGCGAGGTTCAGCGGCATCCAGTGCGCGAGGCCTCCGATCACCGCCGGGCCGGCGAGCAGGCCGACGTACCCGAGACCGACGACGCGCGCCATCAGCGCGCCGGCGGCTCGCGGGTCCAGATTGCCGGCCGCGGTGAACAGCTGCGGGACGCCGCCCGCCAGGCCGAGGCCGAACAGCGCCCAGCCGACTAGCGCGACCGAGACCCACGGGACGACGATGACGACGGTCAGACCGACCGCGGCCAGCGCGGCGCCGTACCGGACGATGGCGGCCGGGCCGACGACGGCCGCGACCCGGTCGGTGAGGAACCGGCCGACGGTCATCGCGACCGCGAACGCGCCGTACGCGTAGGCCGCCGTACTGACCGAGGTGCCGAGGACGTCGCGGAAGTGCAGCGCGGCCCAGTCGTTCGCGACGCCCTCGGAGAGCATCAGGCCGAACGCGAGCCCGCCGAGCGCCCAGACCAGCTTGGCGGGCGGCTTGGCCCGCTCCTCCTGCGCTTCCTCCTCGGCAGCCGGCTCATCGGCTTCCAGCAGGAACCGCCCGGCCGCCAGAGCGATCACGATGCACAGGACGCCGGCCGCGCTCAGCGTGACCTGCGTCGGGATCTCGGCGTGCAGCGTGGCCGCGCCGATCAGCGCGGCGATCGCGCCGCCGATCGACCAGACCGCGTGGAACGAGGCCATGATCGGGCGCGGGTAGCCGCGTTCGACGACGACGGCCTGGGCGTTCATGCCGACGTCGATCGAGCCGTTGCCGAAGCCGAGCGCGATCAGCGCGAGCCCGAGCGTCCACCAGCTGTTCGCCAGGCCGGGCGCGAACAACGCGATCCCGAGCAGGACGCCGGCCGCGGGCACCAGCCGGCGCTGGCCGATCCGGTCGACGAGCGGACCGGCGACCTGCATGCCGATGAAGGCCGCGCCGCCGAGGACGAGCAACAGCAGGCCGAGCGTGCTGTGCGTGATGCCGGTGGCGTGCTCGATGCTGGGGATGTGGACGACCCACATGCCGACGGCGAAACCGTTCAGGCCGAAGTACAGCCAGGTGGCGACGCGCGCGGCGCGGGGTGGTGCGGTGGGCAGATCAATGGCGGTCAAGAAAGCTCCACAACGTCGACCAGCGCGCCGCGCTGCCTGAGCAGCGTGCGCTGGTCCTCGGGGGCGGACGGGTCGGTGATGATCAGGTCGGGCCGGTCGGCCGCGCAGACGTGGGCGAGCGCGGCGCGGTCCCACTTGGCGCCGTCGGCGAGCACGATCGAGCGGGTCGCGACGGCCATCGCGGTCTGCTTGACCTCGGCGTCACCGAGGTCGAACGCGGTGAGCCCGGCCTCCAGGCTGAGCGCGCAGGGACTGAGGACGGCGATGTCGAAGCGCAGCGCCCGCAGCGAGGCGACCGTCAGCGGACCGACCAGCGACAGCTCGCCCTTACGCGCCTCGCCGCCGGGCATCAGCAGCCGGACCCGCGGGCCGTCGGCCAGCTCGTGCGCGACGCGCAGCGACAGCGGCATCACCGTCACCGCGCGCTGATGCAGCAGCCGGGCGACTTCGAGCGCCGTCGTCCCGCTGTCCAGCACGATCGTCTGGCCGTCCTCGATCTGCGCCGCCGCGGCCCGGGCGATCGCCTGTTTGGCGGCGAGCGCGGCCTGGGCGCGCAGCGAGTACGGCGGCTCGACGCCGGACGGCATCGCGGGGACGGCGCCGCCGTGGACCCGCTTGAGGACGCCCTGCGCGGCCAGGAAGTCGAGGTCGCGGCGGATCGTCATATCCGACGACTCCGTCACCTCCACCAGCTCCTGGACAGTGATTCGTTGTGCGCCCCGTAGGCGTTCTACGATCACTTGATGCCGTTCTGCACTTCTCACGTGCAAAAAACTACCATCCATCTGATCGTTCGAACAGATTGATTGTTTACTTGTGGCTGACGACACCCGCCTGATCACCCGGTCCCGGTACGCCGTGGCCGCCGTCTTCCTGGTCCACGGATCGGTGACCGGGTCGTTCGCGACCCGCGTGCCCTGGATCCAGGAGCACTCCGGCGTCTCGGCCGGCCAGCTCGGCTTGGCGCTCGCGTTCCCCGCGCTGGGCGCGGCGCTGATGATGCCGCTGGCCGCCCGCGTCAGCCACCGGCTCGGGACGCGGACGGCGTTGCGCGGCCTGCTCGCGCTCTGGACGCTCAGCCTGATCCTGCCGTCGCTGGCGCCCAACCTGCTGACGCTCTGCGCCGCGCTGCTCGTGTACGGCGGCACCGCCGGGATGTCCGACGTCGCGATGAACGCGCTCGGCGTCGAGGTCGAACATCGGCTCCGGAAATCGATCATGTCCGGCCTGCACGGCATGTGGAGCGTCGGCGCCCTGCTCGGCTCCGCGATCGGAACGGTCGCGGCGCACGCCGACGTGAGCGCCCAGGTCCACCATCTGGCCGCGGCGATCGTGCTCACCGTCGCCGGTCTCGCGGTCTGCCAGTTCGTGCTGAACATTCATCCCGAGGAGGACGAGGAGCCGCCCGCGCGCTTCGCGCTGCCGCCGCGCTCGGCGTTGCTGATCGGCGCGGTCGGGTTCTGCGCGGTCTTCGCCGAGGGCGCGAGCCTGGACTGGTCGGCCGTCTACCTGCGCGACGTCCTGGACAGCTCACCCGGCGTCGCGGCCGGCGCGACGACCGGGTTCGCGCTGACGATGGCGATCGCGCGGATCTCCGGGGACGCGATCATCGACCGGTTCGGCGCCGTCCGGACCGTCCGGACCAGCGGCGTGATCGCGGTCGCCGGCGGGGCGCTCGTCGTCCTCGCGCCGAACGCGGTCACCGCGATGGCCGGGTTCGGGCTGATCGGCATCGGCGTCGCGGTCGTCGTCCCGCTCGCCTTCGTGGCCGCGGCGCGCAGCGGCTCGACCGCCAGCCAGGCGATCGCGGGCGTCGCGACGATCACCTACGCCTCCGGGCTGGTCGCGCCGTCGATCATCGGCGGGATCGCCGAGGCCAGCAACCTGACCGTCTCGTTCCTGATCGTCACCGTGCTCGCGATCGCGCTGATCCTGTTCGCACCGGTCCTGCGCCCCCGCGAGGCGACGAAGACGTCCGCATGACCAAGCTCACCCGGACGGCGCTGATCACCGCGACCGCGTTCCTGGTCGCGCTCAGTCTGCGGCCCGCGCTGACCGCGGTCGGGCCGCTGCTGCCCCGGATCGGCCTGGACGAGAACCTCGGCGAGGCGGCCCAGGGCCTGCTCGGCACCTTGCCGCTGCTCGCCTTCGCAGTCGCCTCACCGCTGGTGCACCTCGCGTCCAAGCGGTTCGGCATGGAACGCGCGGTTCTGGTCTCGCTGCTGGTCCTCGCCGTCGCTGCCGCCGCGCGGCCCTACACGGGCGTGGCCGGGCTGTGGATCGGGACGGCCGTGGTCGGCGCCGCGATCGCCGTCGGCAACGTCCTCGTCCCGGTGATCATCAAGCGGGACTACGCCGCCCACGTCTCGCGCGCGACCGGCGTCTACACGGCCTTCATCACCGGCGGCGCGGCGATCGCGTCGATCGTCGCGGTCCCGATCGCGGACGCCGCCGACTGGCGACTCTCGCTGGCGATCTGGGGCGGTTTCGCCGTCCTGATCGCGCTCGTCTGGCTTCCCCGCTCACTGCACCCCGAGCCCGTCCCGCCCACGCGAGTGGACGACGAAGCGGCGCCAGTCAGCGTCTGGCGGCAGCCGATGGCCTGGCTCGTGACGGGCTTCATGGGCCTGCAGTCGACCAGCTTCTACCTGCTCGTGAACTGGCTGCCGACCATCGAGATCTCGACCGGAGTCTCGGAGCGGACGGCCGGCGTCCACTTGTTCCTGTTCCAGGGCTTCGGCCTGATCGGCGGCCTGACGATCCCGCGGCTGATGAAGAACCCGGTCAGCCAGCGAGCGGGCGCCGTCACCGCCAGCGTCCCGATCCTGGTCGCGCTGCTCGGTCTGCTGATCGCGCCGGAGCTGGCCGTCGGCTGGGCGATGATCGCCGGCCTCGGCCAAGGCGCGGCCCTCGTCGCGGCCCTCACCCTGATCAGCCTGCGCGGCCGCACGCACCACGAGACGACCCAGCTGTCCGGCATGGCGCAGTCGGTCGGCTACCTGCTCGCCGCCGGCGGCCCGGTCCTGGCCGGCTTCCTCACCGAGCAGACGGGCTCGTGGCGGACGACGCTGCTCGTGTTCGCGACCCTGTCCGCCGTCCAGATCGGGATCGGCATCGCGGCCGGGCGCGACTACAGGAGCTTGGCCAGGACGTCGGCCGCTTCGTCGTAGCCGGCGTCGCTGATCCGCTGGAGCTCCAGCAGGTCCTTGGCGGCGGCCGCGCGGCGGGTCAGGTGCTCGCCCGCGCGGTCGTTGCCCTCGTCGAGCAACTCGTTCAGGGTGTCGAGATCCGAACGCTGGTCGGCCAGGTCGGCAAGCTTGTCCATCGCCTGCTCGTTGCCCTCGTCGGCCAGCGCCCGGAGTGTCTCGAAGTCGGTCATGCGACCAAGTATCTACTTGTCGGTCGCGAAGGCCGCGTCGAAGGCGGCGGCGGGCTTGTCGAAGGCCAGCGCGCGGATGACGTTGACGGCCTCGGCGGCGCCGACCTTGCGCTCCATGCCGGCGTCCTCCCACTCGACCGAGATCGGGCCGGTGTAGCCGATCGAGTTCAGCACGCGGAAGCAGTCCTCCCACTGCACGTCGCCGTGGCCGGTGGAGTAGAAGTCCCAGCCGCGGCGCGGGTCGCCCCAGGGCAGGTGCGAGCCCAGGCGGCCGTTGCGGCCGCCGCCGACGCGCATCCGGGTGTCCTTGCAGTCGACGTGGTAGATCCGGTCCTTGAAGTCCCACAGGAAGGCGGCCGGGTCGATGTCCTGCCAGACCATGTGCGACGGGTCCCAGTTCAGGCCGAACGCCGGGCGGTGGTCGACGGCCTCCAGCGCGAGTGTCGTCGTCCAGTAGTCGTAGGCGATCTCGGACGGGTGCACCTCGTGCGCGAACCGGACGCCCTCGGCGTCGAAGACGTCGAGGATCGGGTTCCACCGGTCGGCGAAGTCCTGGTAGCCGGCCGCGATCGTCTCCGCCGGGACCGGCGGGAACATCGCGACGTACTGCCAGATCGAGGAGCCGGTGAACCCGATGACGGTGTCCACGCCGAGTTTGCGCGCGGCCCGGGCGGTGTTCTTCAGGTCCTCGGCGGCACGCTGCCGGACGCCCTCGCCGTCGCCGTCGCCCCAGATCCGGGACGGGACGATCGCCTGGTGCCGGAAGTCGATCGGGTTGTCGCAGACCGCCTGGCCGACCAGGTGGTTGGAGATCGCGAAGACCTCCAGGTTGTACTTGGCCAGGATGTCCTTGCGGGTCTGCACGTACGACTCGTCGTCGATCGCCTGCTGGACGTCGAAGTGGTCGCCGGAGCAGGCGATCTCCACCCCGTCGTAGCCGGCCTCCGACGCGAACTGACAGACCTCCTCGAACGGCAGGTCGGCCCACTGACCGGTGAACAACGTGATCGGGCGTGGCATGACGGCTCCTTGTTAAACAGTGATCCAGGCGCTGTCGGCGGCGGCCGAGCGCAGTACGGCGTCGACCAGCTGCGCTGAGCGCGCACCGGCGGCGAAATCGGGCAGGCCGTCCGGGCGGTCCCCCTGGACGGCGGCGTAGCTGTCGGCCACGAACGAGTCGAACGCGTCCTGGTAGCCCTGCGCATGCCCGGCGGGCAGCCGGTTCACGCGGGCGGCGTCCGGGCTGAGGGTGTCGGGGTCGCGGGTCAGCAGCTGCGCGGCGGCGCGCCTGCCGAGCCACAAGCGGTCCGGGTCCTCCTGGTCGAAACCGAAGCTCGACTCCGTCCCGGAGACCTCCAGGTAGAGGCGGTTCTTCCGCCCGGCGGCAACCTGGCTGACGACGATGGTGCCCACGACACCAGCTTCGGTGCGGAACTGCGCGGTCGCCAAGTCCTCGGTCCGGACGGCCTTGCCGCCACGCTCGGAACGGACGGTCCGCAGCTGGGCGCTGATCGCGCTGATCCGGTCGCCGGTGACGAACTCGGTCAGGTCGCACCAGTGCGAGCCGATGTCGGCAAAGGTCCGCGACGGGCCACCGGTCTCGTCATCGACGCGCCAGTTCTGGTCGTCTTCGCCGGCCAGCCAGTCCTGCAGGTAGGAGCCGTGCAGGCTGGTGATCACTCCGGCCTCACCCGCGGCGATCCGGGCCCGCAGCTCGCGCACCATCGGGTGGTAGCGGTAGACGAACGGCACCGCGCCGACCAGACCGGCCTCATGGGCAGCGGCCTGCAGACCGGTCGCATCCGCCACTGACGTCGCCAACGGCTTCTCGCAGACGACGTGTTTGCCGGCGGCAAGCGCCTGCAACGTCACCTCACGGTGCGTGTTGTTCGGCGTACAGACATGGATGACGTCGACCTCGGGTAACAGCTCCTCGAGCGTGCCGAACCCGCGCTCGGCCCCGGAGGCCTCCGCCGCCGCTTCGGCGCGGGCCGGGCTGGAGCCGACCGCACCGACGATCCGGGCGCCGGCGACGAGCGCCGACCGCCCGTGCACCCGGCCCATGAAACCGCCGCCGACGATCCCGACCTTGAGCTTTTCCGCACTGGTGGCCACGTCGCAGGACGCTATGTGACACTTTTGAACCCTGTCAAGCAAAAGTCCAGCCGCTGACGGCGGAAGTCCCTGGTCGTTGCCTTCGGCCACCATCAGCGCCAGCTGACGGCCAGCTCCTCGAGCGTCCGCAGGATCGGGTCCAGCGGCTGCCCGCGGCGGCTCGCACCCGGCCCGAACCGCCGGCCCCAGTACGTCGCCCGCACCAGCTCGAGCTGGATCCACCGGCCCGCCCGCGCCGGGTCGAGCTCCGCCGCCTCGCAGTATGCCGCCAGCTCGCGCAGCAGGCCCGCCTTCAGATCCCCGTGGACCAGCACCAGCGTCCGGGCCTTCAGGAACGTGACCGCGTCGTACGCCGGATCGCCGACCAGGCCCTTCGGGTCGACGGCCAGCCACGGCTCGCGATCCGCGCGCAGGATGTTGCGATGGTGCAGATCGCCGTGGATCACGACATCGGGCTGGACCCGGACCACGTCGTCGATCGCCGCGAGCGCGCCGCCGACCACCGCATCCGGCAGCACGCCCGCGAACTCCGCGGCGTTCTGCTGCAGCTCCGCGGCCCACTCGTCGGCCCGGTCCTGTAACCGCGGCAGCCCGTCGACCGCCGGGATGGCCAACCGGCGGCTCAGCTGCCCGCCGATCACCGCGACCTCGGCGCCGGAGTCGCACAACGTCGTCCGGTGCGTGCGCTCCAGCAGCATCGCGTAATCGGCGTCCGACCGTTCGTACAGGTGGACGGCGCCCCGCCCGGCCCAAGCGGCGTACGCATCGGGCTCGTGCACGTTACCCGGATGCGTGAACGAGACCTTCAGCACCAGCGCCGCACCGGCCCGGCGGACCGGCACGATCACGCCGACCCCGCCATGCATCCACTCGCCGTCCGGCACGCAGCCCCAGCGGTCGATCAGCCCGGCCACGATGCCGGGCAGACGATCCAGCCAGACCACCCCACGTTCGCCTTCGCGCTCGGCAGTCGCCGTCGCGAAGGCCGCGGGGATCACCAGCGCTCCGCCTTGGCCGAGCGTGAGACCAGACTGAACAACATGTCCTTCGGAGTCATCTCTCCGGCTACGACCTTCGTCACGTGCTCTGCGATCGGCATCTCGACATCATGCCGGTGCGCCAGCTCACTGATCGACGAACAGGACTTCACGCCCTCGGCGACCTGTCGCGTCGCGCCGGCGATCTCGGCGACCGTCATCCCCTGACCGAGTTTCTCGCCGAACGTCCGGTTCCGCGACAGCGGCGACGAACACGTGGCGACCAGGTCGCCGAGGCCGGCCAGGCCGGAGAACGTGTGCTCGTCGGCGCCCAGCGCCGCGCCCAGCCGCGCGGTCTCGGCCAGGCCGCGCGTGATCACCGAGGCCCGGGCGTTGTCGCCGAACCCGAAGCCGACCGCCATCCCGACCGCGAGCGCGATCACGTTCTTCGTCGCGCCGCCGAGCTCGCAGCCGATCACGTCCGTGTTCGTGTAGGGACGGAACGCGCCCGAGTGACACAGTTTCTGCAGCCGGTTCGCCGTCCCCTCGTCAGCACAGGCGACCACCGCGGCGGCCGGCTGGCCCTCGGCGATCTCGCGCGCGAGGTTCGGCCCGGAGACGACGGCGATCCGCTCCGGCCCGGCGCCGGTCAGCTCCGCGATCACCTCGGACATCCGCAACGTCGTCCCGACCTCGACGCCCTTCATCAAACTCACCAGCGGGACGGCGCTCGGCAGCACATCGGCCCAGTCCCGCAGGTTCTCCCGCAGTGACTGACTGGGCACAGCCAGTACGACGGCCTCGGCGCCGTCGGCCGCGGCGGCCGGATCGTGGGTCGCGGTGATCGAGTCGGCGAGCCGGATCCCCGGCAGGTAATCAGGATTCTCGTGCTGCGTGTTGATCGCCTCGCACAACGACTCCCGCCGGCCCCACACCGACACCTGATTGCCCGCGCCCGCGAGCACGGTGGCGAACGCCGTCCCCCAGGAACCCGCACCGAACACCGCGACCTTCGTCGTCATTCCTTCTCCTCACTCCTGGCCTTGCGGGGATCGAACAACTCCTTGGGCGGGGTCTCACCGCGCAGCTCGCCGAGCGTCTCGGCCAGCGCGGCCATGATCACCTCGGTTGCCTCGTGCAACAGCTCGTTGGTGATCGGCTTACCCTCGAAGGCGCTCAGGTCGACCGGCCGACCGGCCCGGGCCTGCACGACCTTGCGCGGCAGCAGGCGGATCCGCAACTTGCCGGTGTAGGACTGCAGCACCTCCTGGGCGCCCCAGTTCGCGACCGGGATCACCGGAGCGCCGGTCATCAACGCGATCCGGGCCGCGCCGGTCTTACCGGTCATCGGCCACAGGTCGGGATCACGGGTGATCGTGCCCTCGGGGTAGACGCCCACGCACTCACCCGCCTCGACCGCGGCGACGGCGTCCCGAAAGGCGTCCGCGGCCAGGGCCGAGCCGCGGTGCACCGGGATCTGCCCCGCGCTGGTGATGATCCGGCCCAGGATCGGCAGTTTGAACAGCGACGCCTTGCCGAGCAGCCGCGGGATCCGGCGGCATTCCCAGATGAAGAAGCCGAGGACGAACGGGTCGAAATGCGAGATGTGGTTCGGCACGAAGACCACGCCGCCGGTGCGGGGCATGTTCTCCCGGCCGGTGAACCGCGGTTTGGTGAAGGTCAGCATGAACGGCTTCACGAGAATGACGATCACGCCGAACCAGAAACCCCGACGTGGCCTGGGGTCGTCCACTGCTACCTCCTGGTGCTGCTCACTGCCGTGCGTCATGGGAGAATCCTGCCTGATGGCAGACCTACAGGTCGTTCCCTGGATCCTGGCGATCCCGGTGAAGCGTACGGCGATCGCGAAGAGCCGGCTCGCTGCGGCCTACCCGCAGCATCGCCCGGAGCTCGCGCGCGCCTTCGCCGTCGACACTACTGCGGCCGCCCTGGAGTCGGGGCTCGTCCGCGCGGTTCTGGTCGTCACCGACGACCCGGTCGTCGCCGCGGACGTGACCGCCGCCGGCGCGCACGCCGTCCCGGATCTGCCCGCGGCCGGGCTCAACGAGGCCTTGCTGCACGGCGCGTCCGTGGCCGCCCAGGAGTTCCCCGGGCATGGTGTGGCGGCGCTGTCGGCTGACCTGCCGGCGTTGCGGCCGGCCGAGCTGACCGCCGTCCTCGCTGCCTGTACGGCGCCGCGTTCGTTCGTGGTCGACCTGCCCGGTACCGGTACGACGTTGCTCGCGGCGGCGCCCGGCGTCCCGCTCGATCCACGGTTCGGCGTCGGCTCCGCGCTGGCGCACCAGGCGTCCGGCGCGATTCCGATCGGCCTGGCCGGCATCGACTCCGTCCGCCGAGACGTCGACACGGCAGCCGATCTCGCGCACGCCGTCCAGCTCGGTGTCGGCCCCGCGACGGCCGACGTGATGTCGCTGGTACTCGGCGCCGCGACCGGCTCCGAGGGCCTCGCCTGCTGAAGTACGGTGGTTGCGTGCAAGCCACTGTGAGCAAGTACGACGGCGACAACTTCTCCGGGTCGGTGCTGACCGACACCGGGATCGAGCTGCCCTTCAGCGTGCATGCGATCGCGGACACTCCGGTCCGGCACTTCCGCGTCGGCCAGCGCGTCCGCATCGAGACCACCGGCTCCGGCGCGAGCCTGACCATCACCGAGGTGGACTTCGGCACCGTGCTGTAGAGCAGTTGCCGGGCACAAGCGAAGGCCGGTCACTCCTGGAGTGGAGTAACCGGCCTTCGCTGTGTTACTGGTGCTGCAGTGCTTCGATCAGCGCGCGGCGCGCTTGGCCGGAGCCTTCTTGGCGGGGGCCTTCTTGGCCGGCGCCTTCTTGGCCACGGTCTTGACCGGAGCGGCCTTCTTGGCGGGGGCCTTCTTGGCCGGCGCCTTCTTGGCGACCGTCTTGACCGGAGCGGCCTTCTTGGCCACGGTCTTGGCCGGGGCCTTCTTCGCCACGGTCTTGGCCGGCGTCGCCTTCTTGGCGGCGGCGGTCTTGGTCGCCGCGGCCTTGGCCGGAGCAGCCTTCTTGGCCGGGGCGGCCGCCTTGGTGGCGGTCGCGGTGGCCTTCGGCGCAACCAGCTTCGGCAGCTTCTTCGCACCGGAGACGACAGCCTTCAGCTCCGCACCCGCGCGGAACTTGGGGATGACCGTCTTCTTGGCCCGAATACGCTCGCCGGTGCGCGGGTTGCGCACGACGCGCGCCCCACGCTCGATGGCCTCGAAGGCACCGAAACCGGTGATGGCGACCTTGCCACCCTTTTTGGTCAGCTCACGCTGGACGGTGTCGATCACCGATTCCAGCGCGTGCTGAGCCTGGCGGCGGTTTCCGTCGAAGTGCACTGCGAGCGCTTCGACCAACTGGCTCTTGTTCACTGCTTCCCTCCGTGAACTAGGCGTCGAGCACAGCGCTCGATCTCACAGGAACGTTATGGACTGAACAGGCCGTTGCCAAACACCAACGCGGCAATTCGGCTTGTTTTTGGGCGATTCGGGCCACAATTTCGCCCGAATCGGTGTTCCAGCGGGGTTTCAGAGCCATCCGCGGCGTTTGAAGACCTGATGCAGACCCACGCACACCAAGCCCATCAGGCCGATCGCGAAGGGGTATCCGAACTGCCAGTGCAGCTCCGGCATGGTGTCGAAGTTCATCCCGTAGACGGTGCCGATCAGGGTCGGCGCGAACAGGATCGCCGCCCAGGCAGAGATCCGCTTCACCTCTTCGTTCTGCTCACTGCCGGCCAGTGCGAGCGACTTCATCTCCTCGTTCTGCTGCTGGGCCACCAGCGTCGCGTTGACGGTCAGGATGTCGCGCAGCAGCTCGCGGAATCCGTCGACCTTCTCGACCACCTCGGTGACGTGGTCGGCCACGTCGCGCAGGTACCGCTGCAGTTCCTCGTCGACGCCGTACTTGTCGAAACCGCCGCGCAACGCCTCGAGGATGCCGGCCAGCGGCCGGGTCGCGCGCTGGAACTCGATCACCTCACGCGACAGTTCGTAGATCCGTCGCGACACCTTGGGGTCGTTGCGGAAGACCTCGGTCTCGATCTCGTCGATGTCGTTCTCGAGACCGGCGACCACCGGTGCGTAACCGTCGACGACCTTGTCCAGGATCGCGTAGAGCACGGCCTCGGTGCCGAGGTTCAGCAGGTCGGGATCGTGTTCGACGCGGCGCCGGACCGCGGCCAGGTTGGGCGCCTCGGCGTGCCGGACCGTCACCACGAAGTCCGGGCCGACGAACAGGTGCACCTCGCCGAACTCGACCTCCTCGGTCGCGTCCCGGTACCGAGCCGCTTTGAGGACGACGAACAACGTCTCGCCGTACCGCTCGAGTTTCGGCCGCTGATGGGCCTGGATGGCGTCCTCGACGGCCAGCTCGTGCAGGTCGAACTCCTGGGCCAGGGAGGACAGCTCGCGCCGGTCCGGGCGGTACAGGCCGATCCAGGCCATCCCCCGCGGCGCCTTGCGCAGGACGCGATACGTCTCGGCGAGGGAGTCGGGTGAGGCGACACGACGGCCGCCGCAGTAGATCGCGCTGTCGACGACGCTGTGCCCCTTGGGCAGCGCGTCGGCGTGCTGCTCGCGCGGCTGGTCGGCCGGCGGCGGTGTCGGCGGCGAGGCGGCGGCGTGCTTACGGGCAGCGCCGGTGAAGGCGCGCAAAGTGCGCAGGCGAAGGTCGGACATGGGTCCTCCAGGTGCGGTGGTACGGGTGAGGTGACGGCACACGTCTGCCCGACCGCTACTACTGGAGGAGGAAAGCTAGGTCAGCCTCACAAGGGTCGAGCGAGACCGGTATGTCTGGAGGGATCGCTGTTCATCAGCGCCTCACCTCCTCGGTCTCGCAAGCCTTGTTCTGACAACCACGTAAGGGTAACACCAGGGTTATCGCCCCCGGCGCCGTCGGCGTTACGGGGGCGATCACTCCGGTTGTTCAGGCTTTCGCCGGCAGCGTGGCCGGTTTGAAGGCCGGCCGAGTCGCTTCGTAGGCAGCGATATCGGCCTCGTTGGTCAGCGTGATGCTGATGTCGTCCAGGCCGTTCAGCAGCCGGTAGCGCGTGTAGTCGTCGATCTCGAACGGCGCGGAGAGCTCGCCGGCCGAGATCGTCTTGGCCTCCAGGTCCACGGTCACCTTGGTGCCCGGGTCCTTCTCGACGGTGGCCCACAGCTGCTCGACGACCTCTTCGGTGACGAGCGCGGCCAGCAGGCCGGCCTTCCCGGAGTTACCGCGGAAGATGTCACCGAAACGGGCCGAGACGACGACGCGGAAGCCGTAGTCGAGCAGGGCCCAGACCGCGTGCTCACGCGACGATCCGGTGCCGAAGTCCGGCCCGGCGACGAGTATCGAGACGCCGTCGTACTCCGGCTGGTTCAGGACGAACTCGGGGTCGTTGCGCCAGGCAGCGAACAGGCCATCCTCGAAACCGGTCCGGGTGACCCGCTTCAGGTACACGGCCGGGATGATCTGGTCGGTGTCGACGTTGCTGCGCCGCAGCGGGGCCGCCGTACCGATGTGCTGGGTGAAGGCATCCATGATTGTCGAGCTCCTCAGACGTTCTCGGGGACGGCGACGTCCAGCGGCTGCAGGTCGGCGGGCGCGGCGAGCGTCCCGGTGACCGCGGTGGCCGCGGCGACCAGCGGCGAGACCAGGTGGGTCCGGCCGCCCTTGCCCTGCCGGCCTTCGAAGTTGCGGTTCGAGGTCGAGGCGCTGCGCTCGCCGGGGGCCAGCGTGTCCGGGTTCATCCCCAGGCACATCGAGCAGCCCGCACCGCGCCACTCGGCGCCGGCGTCCTTGAAGATCGCGTCCAGGCCCTCGGCCTCGGCCTGCAGCCGGACCCGGCCCGAGCCCGGGACGACGAGCATCCGGGTGCCCTCGGCAACCTTCCGCCCGGCCAGCACGCCGGCGGCGGCGCGCAGGTCCTCGATCCGGCCGTTGGTGCACGAGCCCAGGAAGACGGTGTCGACCTTGATCTCGCGCAACGGCGTCCCGGCGGTCAGCCCCATGTACTCCAGCGCGCGCTCGGCCGCGACCTTGTCGGTCTCGGTCTCGAAGTCGTCCGGCGACGGGACGTTCGCCGACAGCGGCAGCCCCTGCCCCGGGTTGGTGCCCCAGGTCACGAACGGCGCGATCGACTCGGCGCGGATGACGACCTCACGGTCGAACGTCGCGTCGGCGTCGGTGGCCAGGCTCTTCCAGTACTCGACGGCGGCTTCCCAGTCTGCGCCCTGCGGCGCGTGCGGCTTGTCCTGCAGGTAGTCGAACGTCGTCTGGTCCGGCGCGATCATGCCGGCCTTCGCGCCCCACTCGATCGACATGTTGCAGATCGTCATCCGGGCTTCCATCGACAGCGCGCGGATCGCCTCGCCGCGGTACTCGACGATGTAACCCTGGCCGCCGCCGGTGCCGACCTGCGCGATCAGCGCGAGCACCAGGTCCTTGGCCGAGACGCCGTCCGGCAGGACGCCGTCGACGGTGACGGCCATCGTCTTCGGGCGGGCCTGCATCAGCGTCTGGGTGGCCAGTACGTGCTCGACCTCGCTGGTGCCGATGCCGAAGGCGATCGCGCCGAACGCGCCGTGCGTGGAGGTGTGGCTGTCACCGCAGACCACGGTCATCCCCGGCTGGGTCAGGCCGAGCTGCGGGCCGATCACGTGGACGACGCCCTGGTCGGGGTCGCCGAGGGTGTGGATCCGGATCCCGAACTCCTGGGCGTTCTTGCGCAGGGTGTCGACCTGCGTCCGCGACACCGGGTCCGCGATCGGCTTGTCCACGTCGAACGTCGGGACGTTGTGATCCTCGGTCGCGATCGTCAGATCGGGACGACGGACTTGCCGGTTCGCCAGGCGAAGCCCGTCGAAAGCCTGTGGACTGGTGACTTCATGCACCAGGTGGAGGTCGATGTAAAGGAGGTCGGGCTCACCGTCTGCTTGGCGCACCACATGCGCATCCCAGACCTTTTCCGACAACGTCCTACCCATCAGACTCTCCTTTGAGGTTTGCTGTGGTGTGAGTGCTCTCGCTCACAGTGCGCCCGATCGAGGCTCACGAGCGACTTGCGTTCCACGATTCGAGACGGCAATATCGTCTCATGGACAACTCTAGCGGAGTCGGCGTGCTCGACAAAGCAGCTCTCGTTCTGTCCGCACTCGAATCCGGGCCGGCGACCCTGGCCGGACTCGTGGCGGCGACGGGGCTCGCGCGCCCGACGGCACACCGGCTGGCGGTCGCTCTCGAGCACCACCGGCTCGTCGGTCGCGACATGCAGGGACGCTTCGTGCTCGGCCCGCGACTGAGCGAGTTGGCCTCCGCCGCCGGCGAGGACCGGCTGCTCGCCACCGCCGGCCCGGTGCTCGCGCGGCTGCGTGACATCACCGGCGAATCGGCGCAGCTGTTCCGCCGGCAGGGTGAGTACCGCGTCTGCGTCGCCGCCGCCGAGCGGCCGTCCGGTCTGCGCGACACCGTCCCGGTCGGCAGTCAGCTGACCATGGCGGCCGGGTCGGCTGCCCAAATACTGCTTGCGTGGGAGGACCCGGAGCGCATGCACCGCGGTCTGCACAACGCGACGTTCAACGCCGCCGCCCTGGCCGGTGTCCGCCGCCGCGGCTGGGCGCACTCGGTCGGCGAACGTGAACAGGGCGTCGCCTCGGTCTCGGCGCCCGTCCGCTCCCCCAGCGGCAAGGTCATCGCCGCCGTCTCGGTCTCCGGCCCGATCGAGCGCCTGTCCCGCCAGCCGGGCCGCATGCACGCCCCCGCCGTCATGGCCGCGGGGGGGGGGGGGGGGGGGGGGGGGGGGGGGGGGGGGGGGGGGGGGGGGGGGGGGGGGGAGGGGGTGGGGGGGGGGGGGGGGGGGGTGCGTCGCTGGATTGGAGAA
>NZ_JBVJMQ010000005.1:259742-297313 GCF_055584105.1 Kribbella sp. NPDC104218 | reverse complement strand
TATCCCCCCCCCCCCCCCCCCCCCCCCCCCCCCCCCCCGCCACCCCCCCCCCCCCCCCCCCCCCCCCCCCCCCCCCCCCCGCCTCCGAGTAAGCAGTCGCCTTCCGGGCTGGAGTCGTTCAGCCCGGAAGCAGCTCACTCGAACCCCTGGAACGACAAAGACCCCCAACCCGAAGGTTGGGGGTCTTGTTCTCTGGTAGCCCCGACGGGATTCGAACCCGCGCTACCGCCTTGAGAGGGCGGCGTGCTAGGCCGCTACACAACGGGGCCAGAGTTTTGCCGACCGGCCTTGTGAGCCGGGCAACGAGGTTGAACTTTACCGATTTTCATCGGTGCGGTCCAATCCGCTGGGGTACTAGGACTCGAACCTAGACTAACTGAACCAGAATCAGACGGGCTGCCAATTACCCCATACCCCAAAGGCATTTCTTCCTTAAAAACAACACTGCACTGGGTTGGAGAGTTCGTTTCCGCCCTCACCATCCCGGCTCGGAGAGCTTACCCGAGCCAGGTGCGAGACGCCAAAACGGCCCCCGCCGGGCGCGTTGTCACTCCCGTCACATCAGCCTCGGGCCGGGGAGCGGCAGCCGCGCCAAAGGCAGCTCGCTGACCGTTTCGAGCCGCTGCCGCCGGGTCAGCCACAGCGCCAGCGCGCCGAACGCCGCGAACTTCGCGATGTCGAGAATCACCAACGACCACGGCGCACTGGCGGCGCCGAGACTCGATCCGACCGAGTCGGTCAGCGCGGCGTACAGGAACGTGACGACGTTGTTCATCACGTGGACGGCGATCGGCGCCTCGAGCCCGCCGGTACGGATCGCGAGGACGCCGGCGACGACGCCGAACGCGAACCGGTCGAGGAACAACGGCAGGCTCTCCCACGGCCAGACGCCGTGCGCCATCGTGAACAGGACGGTCGTGATCAGCACGATCACGATCGGGCTGCGGAACAGCGCGCCCGCGGCCTGCAGCAGGTAGCCGCGGAAGAAGAACTCCTCGGCGGCGGCCTGGATCGGCGAGGTGAGCAGGACGACGGCGATGATGCCGAACGCGTCCGGCGCGAGGCCGAACTTGTTGTCGTGCAGCAACGTGACGAGGCCGAGCTTGATCACCAGCAACGACAGCAGCTCGCAGGCCAGCGCGGCGGCGGTGAACCAGAGCAACGGCTTCCAGCGCAGCCGGCCGACGACCGAGGACAGCAGCCCCGGCGTCTGCCGGTTCAGCAGCCTGGCCACGCCGACGCTGAGCGGGATCAGCACGATCAGGTAGAGATTCGTGGCCAGCAAGGTGATCCAGGACGTCGTCCCCGGCGGGTCGATGCGGATTCCCCGGGCGGCGCTGAGCACGAGAATGCCCCAGATCGCCCAGCCGACGAAGATCGTCAGCGCGCCGAGGACGACATAGCCCCTCGGCACCACGTCGTTGCGCAGCAGCCGCTGGTACGGCGTCGCCATCAGTACTCCACCACCTTCGCGAGCGCCTGCTCGATCCGGCGCAGGGAAACGTCGCGGCCGAGCAGCTCCAGCGACTCGAACAAGGGCGGCGACACCCGCCGCCCGGAGATCGCGACCCGGACCGGGCCGAACGCGTTCTTGGGTTTGAGGCCGAGCCCGTCGACCAGCGCGGAGCGCAGCGCCGCCTCGATCGCCGGCGTCGTCCACTCGACGTCCGCGAGCGCCTTCGCCGAGGCCGTCAGGACGGCGCCCGCGTCGCCGGTGAGCACCTTGGCCGCGGCGTCCGGGGCGATCTTGAGCTGCGAGCCGGCGAACAGGAAGCCGAGCAGCTCGGCCGATTCGCCGAGCACGTCCATCCGCTCCTGGACCAGCGGGACGGCGGCCCGCAGGACGGCGAGCTGTTCGGCGCTGGGCTCGGCCGGGAGGTAGCCGGCCGCGACCAGGAACGGCAGCGTCCGCTCGGCGAACTCATCGGCCGGCAGCATCCGCATGTGCGCGGCGTTGATCGCCTCGCACTTCTGCTGGTCGAAGCGGGCGGCGTTCGAGTTCACCTTGCGGATGTCGAAGGCCTCGATCATCTCCGCCGTCGTGAACACGTCGCGGTCCTCGGCGATCGACCAGCCGAGCAGGGCCAGGTAGTTGAGCAGGCCCGCGGGCAGGAAGCCCTGCGTCCGGTAGTCGTCCAGGCCGGCGCCCGTGTCGCGTTTCGAGAGCTTCTTGTTGCCCTCGGTGCCCATCACCATCGGCAGGTGCCCGAACCGCGGCGTCCGGCCGCTGCCGATGCCGATCTCGGCGAGCGCCTCGTAGAGCGCGATCTGCCGGGGCGTCGAGGACAGCAGGTCCTCGCCGCGGAGCACGTGGGTGATGTTCATCAGCGCGTCGTCGACCGGATTCACCAGCGGGTACAACGGATAGCCGTTGGCGCGGACGAGCACGTAGTCGCCGAGATTCTCCGGCAGGAAGGTGATCTCACCGCGGACCAGGTCATCGAACACGATCGGGCGATCCGGCATCCGCAGCCGGACGACGGGCCGGCGTCCGGAATCGGCGTACACCTTGGAGTTCTCGGCATCGAGCTCGCGGCAGTGGCCGTCGTACCCGCTGGGCCGGCCGGCCTCGCGGGCGGTCTCGCGGCGCTCGTCGAGCTCGTCCTGCGAGCAGTAGCAGTGATAGGCCTTACCGGCGGCCATCAGCTTGGCGACGACGTCGGCGTACACGTCCATCCGCTCGGACTGCAGGTACGGGCCGAAGTCGCCGCCGGCCTCGGGGCCCTCGTCCCAGGTGAGGCCGAGCCAGCGCAGCGACTCCAGCGTGTAGCCGAGCGCCTCGGGGGTGTTCCGGGCCTGGTCGGTGTCTTCGATCCGGAGCACGAACTTGCCGCCGAAGTGGCGGGCGAAGGCCCAGTTGAACAAGGCGCTGCGAATGTTGCCGACGGTCAGCAGACCGGTCGGCGACGGTGGGAACCGCACCCGGACCTCGTGCGGCGCCAACTCTCCCAGGACGTCTTTGTCACCGGGAGCGGGCCTTTCAGTCACGCACGATCACCCTGTTCGTCAGGGTGCCGAGGCCTTCGACCTCGACCGCGACCTCGTCACCGGGCAGCATCGGCCCGACGCCGGCCGGCGTCCCGGTCAGGACGACGTCCCCCGGCAGCAGCGTGGTGAACGAGGTGATCCAGGCCAGCACCGTGGGGATGTCGAAGATGAACTGCGACGTCCGGCCGTCCTGTTTCAGCTCACCGTTGACGTGCGTGGTGACGCGCAGGTCGGCCGGGTCGAGATCGGTCTCGATCCAGGGGCCGAGCGGGCAGAACGTGTCGTACCCCTTGGCGCGGGCCCACTGCCCGTCGGTCTTCTGCAGGTCGCGCGCGGTCACGTCGTTGCCGATCGTGTAGCCGAAGATCACCTCTTCGGCGCGCTCCTTGGGCAGATCGCGGCAGATCCGGCCGATCACGATGCCCAGCTCGCCCTCGAAGTGCAGGTCGTTGGTCTGCTCGGGGTAGACGATGCCGTCCCGCGGGCCGATCACGCTGGTGTTCGGCTTCAGGAAGATCATCGGCTGCGTGGGCACGTCGTTACCCAGCTCGGCGGCGTGCGCCGCGTAGTTGCGGCCGACGCAGACCACCTTGCTGCGCGGGATCACCGGAGCCAGCAGCCGGACGTCGGCCAGCTGCAGCTTCTCCCCGGTGAACTGCACGGGCCGGTAGAGAGGATCGGAGTCGAGTACGGCGACCGTACCCGTCAGGCCCTCGGGGTCATCGGTCTCGACGACGCCGTACTTGGGCTCGTCGTCCACGGAGAATCTGGCGATACGCACGGGCCCGAGCCTACCGCCGCTACGGAATGAGACAGTGGTGCGGTGACAACGACCATCCGCCCGGCCCGCCCGGAGGAGTACGACGCCGTCGGCGAGCTGACGGTGGCGGCGTACCAGCACGACGGCTTCGTTCGCGGTGAGTACGCGATGACGCTGCGTGCCGCCGCGGACCGGGCCGCGAAGGCGGAGCTGCTGGTCGCCGTCGACGCTTCGGGCCTGCTGGGCACGGTCACCTACTGCCCGCCGGGCTCGGTCTATCGCGAGATCGGGCAGCCCGACGAGGGCGAGTTCCGGATGCTCGGCGTCGCCGGCCGCGCCCGTGGGCTCGGTCTCGGCGTCGCGCTCACCGAGCACTGTGTAGAACGGACCCGCGAGCTCGGCCTGCCCCGGATCGTCCTCAGCACGGCTGTCTACATGACCACCGCGCACCGTATCTACGAGCGCCTCGGTTTCACCCGGCTGCCCGAGCGCGACTGGTCGCCGGTCGCCGGTATCGATCTCTACGCCTACGCGTTGGACCTATGACTGTCATTCCCCTCGCACGCGCCGAGTGGGAGCCCTTGCAACGGACTCACACCACGCGCGTCGACGCCCTCACCGAAGGTCATCTCGAGCGCAAACAGCGCCGCGAGGCGCACCCGGTCGAGGATTTCCTCTTCACCTATTACTCCACCCGCCCCAGCCAGTTGCGGTTCTGGCACCCCGGCCCCGGCGTCCAGCTGCTCGACGCCCCGGAGTACGCCGATCGCCGGGGCTATCTGTACGCCGATGGCGCGGCGACGCTCGATCCGGCCGAGCTGGCCCGGCGGACCGACAGCATCACCTGGATCCGGCGGCTGCTCGCCGCGACGCTCGGCCGGGCGCCCCAGTTCGGGTGTTTCGGGTTGCACGAGTGGGCGATGGTCTACCGGGCGGACGCCGTCCGGCATGAGAAATGGCCGCTCCGATTAGGTGCCGAGGGCACCGATCGGGTCGTCGAGTCGCACAAGATCGGCTGCTCGCACTTCGACGCGTTCCGGTTCTTCACCGCCGAGGCGCGGCCGCTGAACATCCTGCAGCCGACCCGCGACGCGCAGCCGGAGCTCGAACAGGGCGGCTGCCTGCACGCCAACATGGACCTCTACAAGTGGGCCACCAAGCTGTCGCCGTTCACCCCGAGCTCGCTGGTCCTGGAGTGCTTCGAGCTCGCCCGCGACGTCCGCACCCTCGACATGCGCGCCTCCCCTTACGACCTGGCCGCCCTCGGCTACTCCCCCGTCCCGATCGAGACACCCGCCGGTAAAGCCGAGTACGCAGCCGCCCAGCGCACCTTCGCCACCCGCGCCCGCCCCCTCCGCGAGCAACTCATCGCCCTCTGCGACGAGCTTCTACGCTAACCTCGCCACACTCCCCCTCACCTCCTTTCTTTTTCTTTTGCAGTTCTCGCTAACCTCCACCCATGGGAAAGATTGTGGCGATCGCGGCCGGCTTGTTGCTCACGGTGCTCGGCGGCGTGTGGACCTTTCAGGGCCTCGGGTATCTGAAGGGCAGCTCGATGACGGGCTCGTCGTTCTGGGCGATCGTCGGCCCGATCGTTGCGGCCTTCGGCGTTGGTCTGTTGTTCGTCGCGATCCGGGGTCCGCAGAAGCGCTGAGATCGTTGCCCTGACGCCACAAAGCCGTCATTTCCGCGTGCTTCAATGCGAAGGTGACGAGCCAGTCTTCGGGGGCGCGAACCCCGGCCCGGACCGCTTTGCTGATCGGCGCGCTGGGCGTCGTGTTCGGCGATATCGGCACCAGCCCGATCTACACCATCCAGACGATCTTCAATCCCGGTGACCCGCATCCGGTCGAGGTCGCGATCGAGAACGTCTTCGGGATCATCTCGCTGATCTTCTGGGCGGTCACGATCATCGTGACGATCAAGTACGTGCTGCTGGTGCTGCGCGCCGACAACCACGGCGAGGGCGGCATCCTGGCGATGATCACGCTGATCGGCGGCTCGGCCCGCGCCAGCGGGCGCCGGACGACGATCCTGCTGGCCGGGCTCGGCATCTTCGGCGCGTCGCTGTTCTTCGGCGACTCGATGATCACGCCGGCCATCTCGGTCCTGTCGGCGGTCGAGGGCGTGAAGATCGTCCAGCCCGGGCTCGAGCACTGGGTGGTGCCGATCACCGCGGTGATCATCCTCGCCCTGTTCAGCGTGCAGAAGTACGGCAGCGGCCGGATCGGGCGATCCTTCGGGCCGATCATGGTGGTCTGGTTCCTGGCCATCGCGGCCTGCGGGATCGGCGGCATCGTCCAGCATCCCGGCATCCTGAAGGCGCTCTCGCCGACGTACGCGCTCGGCTTCCTGACCGGTCACTTCGGGACGGCGTTCTTCGCGCTGGCCGCCGTCGTGCTGGCGATCACCGGCGCCGAGGCCCTGTACGCCGACCTCGGGCACTTCGGCCGCAGTCCGATCACCCGGGCCTGGCTGTTCCTCGTCTTCCCGGCCTGCATCCTCAGCTACCTCGGCCAGGGCGCGCTCGTTCTGGAGGACCCGAACGGTTTCACCAGCCCGTTCTTCCTGCTGGTGCCGGAGTGGGGCCGGATCCCGATGGTGCTGCTCGCGACCGCCGCGACCGTGATCGCCTCCCAGGCCGTCATCACCGGCGCCTTCTCGGTCGCGCACCAGGCCGTCCAGCTCGGGTACCTGCCGCGGCTGCGGATCCAGTACACCTCGACCGAGACCGCCGGCCAGATCTACGTCCCGTGGGTGAACTGGGCGCTGATGATCGCCGTCCTGACGCTGGTCTTCGCGTTCGAGACGTCGGCGGCGCTCGCCTTCGCCTTCGGGATGGCGGTCACCGGCACGATCGTCATCAACTCGCTGCTGTTCTTCTACATCGTCCGCAAGCAATGGCGGAAGCCGTTGTGGCTGGTCATCCTGGGCGTGGCGTTCTTCCTCAGTATCGAGCTGCTCTTCCTCGGCGCGAACCTGACCAAGTTCGTGCACGGCGCCTGGCTGCCGCTGCTGATCGCGCTGACGGTGTTCGCCGTCCTCACCACCTGGCAGCAGGGCCGCCAGCTCGTCACCGCCAAACGCGAACGCGAAGAGGGCCCGTTGCCGGAGTTCATCGAGGCGCTGCGCGAGCGGCCGATCACCCGCGTCGACGGCACGGCCGTCTTCCTGAACCGCGGCAAGACCACCGTCCCGCTGGCGATGCGGGCCAACGTCGAGCACAACCACGTGCTGCACAAGAACGTCGTCATCCTCGCCCTCGAGACCCTCACCGTCCCGCACGCCCCCGAGGCCGACCGCATCCTCGTCGACGACCTCGGCCACACCGACGACGGCATCGTCCACGTCACCGCCCGCCTCGGCTACGTCGAGACCGCGAACGTCCCCGAGATCCTCGAAACCGCCGCCGCCCAGTCCTCCGAGCTCACCCTCGACCTCGCCGACACCTCCTACTTCCTGTCCGCCATCGAGCTCAAACTAGGCGACAACCCCGGCCTCCCCCGCTGGCGCAAACGCCTCTTCCTCGCCACCACCGCCATCACCGCCGACGCCGCCGACTACTTCGGCCTCCCCCGCGACCGAACCGTCATCGTCGGCTCCCAGATCACCGTCTGACCCACGTTGACTTCGACTCCCCTCCCGAGTCACAATCGAACATCTGTTCGAGATGAGGGGATCGGGATGCCGGAGTCGTTCGACTGGGAGATTCTGCAGCGGCCGTCGGGGATGGCGATGGTACGGGGGCAGTTGGGGTTCAGTTGGATGGTGCTGGCGGGGCGGTTGGCGCGGTTGACGGACGAGGAGTACTTCTGGCGGCCGGGCGGGGAGGCGCTGAGTGTGGTGCGGCGGCATTACAGCGGCGGGTTCCGGGCGCTGGGGTCGGGTGAGTGGGTGGCGCAGTGGCCGGATGAGCCGGATCATCGGGGGCCGCGTACGATCGCCTGGCTGATCGCTCATCTGACCGAGATGTTCTTCGAGCGGTGGGAGTGGACGTTCGGGGCGAAGGAGCAGAGCCGGGCGGACATCACCCTGCACGGGAACGCCCAGGACGCCGTCGCGTGGCTGACGTACTGGGTCGAGGCCTGGCAGGCGGGGATCGCAGCGCTCCCGGAGGAGCAGGTGCTGGCGGTGGGGCTGAGTCAGGCCACCGAGCTGGACGCCGGCGAGCCGTTCGGACACGTCGCGTTACGACTCAACCGCGAGCTGATTCATCACGGATCAGAGATCATGACGTTACAGGATCTGTATGGCGCCGCCGCCTGAGAACCACATCATGTGCTGCACGGCGTGTCGGTTAACACTAGATGTTGTGGCCGCCTTAGAGTCTTCCTCGCTGGCGGTCAGGGGAATCCGGTGCAACTCCGGAGCTGCCCCGCAACGGTGAGCGGAGAAGTCCGCGAGTCCGAATACCTGCCGTCGGCGCGTGCACCGCCGGTGCACGCGGTCCGAGACCTCGAGGGCGGGTCGCAGGGCGCGATGGCAGCTACACCGGCCGGTGCTGTCGTCTCGTCGTGCGCTTTCTCTCCAGGGTCGCGGTCTTCCGAACGCGCAGGGAGAGAAGCTTCTGTGACCATCGCCTCCACATCCCGATCGGCGGCCGACGCCGACGAGCGGAACCAGCTGACCGTCGTCCGCCGCGATGGAAGTAACACCGCTTTCGACGCGACCAAGATCTCGGTCGCCGTCACGAAGGCGTTCCTGGCCGTCGAGGGTAACGACGCCGGCGCCACCCACCGGGTCCGCGACCTGGTGACCGATCTGACCGGCCGGGTCGTCGACGCGCTGACGAGTCGCGGTGACGCGCGCCGCAGCATCCAGGTCGAGGACATCCAGGACCAGGTCGAGCTCGCTCTGATGCGCGCGGGAGAGCATCAGGTCGCCCGGGCCTACGTCCTGTACCGCGAGGAGCGGACCAAGGCGCGGACGCCGTCCGACGCCGCCGGGATCGCGACGAAACCCGCGCTGTCGGTCCGCCAGGCCGACGGCAGCCGCGTGCCGCTGGACGTCGAGCGCCTCCGGGTGATCGTCGCCGAGGCCGCCGCCGGGCTGGACTCGGTCGACCCCGAGCAGATCCTGAACGAGACCATCGGCTCCTGCTACGACGGCATCGCGCAGCACGAGGTCGAGCTGGCGCTGGTGATGGCCGCCCGCTCGTACGTCGAGACCGAGCCGCAGTACAGCTTCGCCGCCGCCCGCCTGCTGCTGGACCAGATCCGCCGCGAGGCGCTCGGTCGCGTGCACGGCGAGCCGCGCCAGGCCAGCCAGGCCGACATGGACACGGCGTACGCCGAGTTCTTCCCGCGGTACATCGCGACCGGTATCGAGGCCGGCCTGCTCGACCCGGAGCTGGCGAACTTCGACCTGGCCAAGCTGGCCGCCGCGATCCGCCCCGAGCGCGACCTGAACTTCGCCTTCCTCGGCCTGCAGACCCTCTACGACCGCTACCTGCTGCACATCGACAAGGTGCGCTTCGAGCTGCCGCAGGCGTTCTTCCTGCGGGTCGCGATGGGGATGGCGCTGCGCGAGGACGACCGCGAGGCCCGCGCGATCCAGTTCTACGAGCTGCTCAGCTCGTTCCGCTTCATGTCGTCGACGCCGACGCTGTTCAACTCCGGCACCACCCGGCCGCAGCTGTCGTCGTGCTTCCTGACCACGGTGGACGACGACCTGTCCGGCATCTTCAACGGCATCCGCAACAACGCGCTGCTGGCCAAGTACTCCGGCGGCCTGGGCAACGACTGGACGCCGGTGCGCGGGATCGGCGCCAAGATCCGCGGGACCAACGGCGAGTCCCAGGGCGTCGTCCCGTTCCTGAAGATCGCCAACGACACGGCCGTCGCGGTCAACCAGGGCGGGAAGCGCAAGGGCGCCGTCTGCGCGTACCTCGAGACCTGGCACATGGACATCGAGGAGTTCCTCGACCTGCGCAAGAACACCGGTGACGAGCGCCGCCGGACGCACGACATGAACACCGCGAACTGGGTGCCGGACCTGTTCCTGCAGCGGGTCGAGGCCGACGGCCAGTGGACGCTGTTCTCCCCCGACGAGGTCCCGGACCTGCACGACAAGTTCGGCGCCGACTTCAAGGCGGCGTACGAGGGGTACGAGGCGGCCGCCGAGCGCGGTGAGATCCGGGTCTTCCGCCGGGTCCGCGCGATCGACCTGTGGCGCCGGATGCTGACCGTGCTCTTCGAGACCGGCCACCCGTGGATCACCTTCAAGGACCCGTGCAACCTGCGCTCCCCGCAGCAGCACGACGGCGTCGTCCACTCGTCGAACCTGTGCACCGAGATCACGCTGAACACCACGGTCGACGAGACCGCGGTCTGCAACCTCGGCTCGGTCAACCTGGTCGCGCACCTGACCGAGACCGGCCTGGACGGCGACCTTCTCCGCGACACGGTCAAGACCGCCGTCCGGATGCTCGACAACGTCATCGACGTGAACTTCTACACCACCCCGGAGTCGGAGCGCGCCAACCAGCGGCACCGCCCGGTCGGCCTCGGCCTGATGGGTTTCGCGGACGCGCTGTTCCAGCTCCGCATCCCCTACAGCTCGGACGCCGCCGTCCGCTTCGCCGACGAGTCGATGGAGCAGATCAGCTACCACGCGATCGACGCCTCCAGCGACCTCGCCGCCGAGCGCGGCCGCTACTCGACGTACGACGGCTCGCTGTGGAGCAAGGGCGTGCTGCCGATCGACTCGCTGGACATCCTCCGGCAGGCGCGCAACGGCGACATCTTCCTGGACGAGTCCACGACGCTCGACTGGGACGCCCTGCGGGCGAAGGTGCTCCGCGACGGGATGCGGAACTCGAACGTGATGGCGATCGCGCCGACCGCGACGATCTCCAACATCGCCGGCGTCAGCCAGTCGATCGAGCCGACGTACAGCAACCTGTTCGTGAAGTCGAACATGTCCGGTGAGTTCACGGTCGCGAACCCGTACCTGGTCGCCGACCTGAAGGCGCGCGGGCTCTGGGACCAGGTGATGGTCTCCGACCTCAAGTACCACGACGGCATCCTGACCAGCATCGACCGCATCCCGGCCGACCTGCGCGAGCTGTACGCGACGGCGTTCGAGATCGACCCGCTGTGGCTGATCAAGGCCGCGTCGCGCCGGCAGAAGTGGATCGACCAGGCCCAGTCGCTGAACCTCTACATGGCGTCTCCGTCGGGCAAGGCGCTCGACGAGCTGTACCGCAACGCCTGGCGCTACGGGCTGAAGACGACGTACTACCTGCGCTCGCAGTCGGCCACCCACGTCGAGAAGTCGACACTGCAGGGCACCGACGGCAAGCTGAACGCCGTCTCGGCCACCATCGCGGCCGAGGTTCCGGCCGCCGTCCCGGCGATCGTCCCGGAGACCAAGCCTTCGGTCATCGACGACACCCCGCTGGGCGAACCGACCGGAGCGATCTGCTCACTCGAAGACCCGGACTGCGAGGCCTGCCAGTGACCACCACCGACAACGCGACCGGACTCGGCTCGATCTCGGTCGGCGCCGCCCGGATCGACGTCTCCGACAAGGCGATGATCAACGCCCGCGCGGACGTGAACCAGCTGCTCCCGCTGAAGTACAAGTGGGCCTGGGAGAAGTACCTGAACGCCTGTAACAACCACTGGATGCCGACCGAGGTGTCCATGCAGGCCGATATCGCGCTCTGGAAGTCGAACGACGGCCTGACCGAGGACGAGCGGCTGATGCTGAAGCGCAACCTGGGCTTCTTCGCGACCGCGGAGTCCCTGGTCGCGAACAACATCGTGCTGGCCGTCTACCGGCAGCTGACCAACCCCGAGTGCCGGCAGTACCTGCTGCGCCAGGCGTTCGAGGAGGCCGTGCACACGCACACCTTCCAGTACATCTGCACCTCGCTCGGGCTGGACGAGGGCGAGCTGTTCAACATGTACCGCGAGGTCCCGTCGATCTCCGACAAGGACGCCTGGGCGCTCAAGTACACCCAGCACCTCGAGGACCCGGACTTCAAGACCGGTACGCCGGAGTCCGACACCGCGTTCCTGCGCGACCTGATCGCGTTCTACGTGGTCTTCGAGGGCATGTGGTTCTACACCGGGTTCGCGCAGATCCTCTCGCTCGGCCGGCGGAACAAGATGGTCGGTATCGCGGAGCAGTACCAGTACATCCTGCGCGACGAGTCGATCCACCTGAACTTCGGTATCGACTGCATCAACCAGATCAAGCAGGAGAACCCGCACCTGTGGACGGAGGCCTTCCAGGCCGAGGTCCGCCAGATGCTCACCGAGGCCTGCGAGCTCGAGGTCGCCTACGGCCGCTCCACCATGCCCAACGGCATGCTCGGCCTGACCGCCGACCTCTGCGAGCAGTACATGCACTTCATCACCGACCGCCGGGCCGAGCAGATCGGCCTCGCCCCGATCTTCGGTGAGACCCGCAACCCGTTCGGCTGGATGTCCGAAGTCATGGACCTCAAGAAGGAGAAGAACTTCTTCGAGACCCGCGTCATCGAGTACCAGTCGTCCACCGGCCTGAGCTGGGACTGACGAGAAGACAACCCGTCGGCGGCAGCCCTGTCTGCCGACGGGTGAGGGGTCGGACGGTGCCCGCCGTCCGGCCCCGTTCTGCTGTCCGGCCACCTGTGCTAGATTGAATGAACGTTCATTCGGCGAGCGATTCGAGGTGTGCGATGAGCTGGAGCACGAGCAGCATTCCGGACCAGCGCGGGCGGACGGCGGTGGTGACGGGCGCGAACGGCGGGTTGGGGCTGGTGACCGCGCGGGAGCTGGCGGCGAAGGGCGCGCATGTGGTGATGGCGGTGCGCAACCAGCAGAAGGCCGCTGCCGCGGTCGACGAGATCCGGGCCACCGTGCCCAGTGCGTCGCTGGAGCTGGTCGCGCTCGATCTGTCGGCGCAGGAGTCCGTGCGGACGGCGGCCGCCCAGATCCTCGACGCGCACGGCCGCATCGATCTGCTGGTCAACAATGCGGGCGTGATGGCGATCTCCGAGGCGCGGACGGTCGACGGTTTCGAGATGCAGTTCGGCGTCGACCACTTGGGCCACTGGAGCCTGACCGCGCTGTTGCTCCCGGCCTTGCTGCGGACGCCGGGCTCCCGCGTGGTCACCGTGACGAGTACGGCCCACCACATGGGCCGCGCCGTCGACGTGGACAACCCGCATCTCGACGGCCGCTACGGCGCCTGGCGCGCGTACGGCCAGGCGAAGCTCGCGAACTTCCACTTCGGGCTCGGGTTACAGCGTGAGCTGGCGCGGACGGGCGCGCTGACGGCGAGCCTGATTGCGCATCCGGGGCTGTCCGACACCGACCTGCAGACGGTCAGTGTCGAGGGTTCGGGCGGCGGGTTCACGCAGCGGCTCGCGCACGCCGCGACCCGGCTGACCGGTATGTCCGCCGAAGGCGGCGCACTCCCCCAGTTGCGCGCGGCAACCGATCCGGCGGCCAAGGGCGGCGAGTTCTACGGCCCGCTGTTCGTCAACAACGGCGCGCCGGTCCGGAAGCCGGTGCTGCGCCGGCTCGGGATGGACCGAGCCATCGCGAAGCTCTGGGCCGTGTCCGAGCGCGAGACCGGTGTCGCCCTCGACCTGACCGCCGTCTGATGGCCGATCGAGCCGCCGCCGTCCGCGCCGGTCTGCGGACTGTTGTCGCGGGCAACGGATTTCACGGCGCGTCGATGAGCGCCGTCGCGCGGGAGGCCGGGGTGGCGACCGGTACGGCGTACACCTACTACGCCTCAAAGGACGAGGTGGTGCTGGCCGCGTACTGCGAGACCAAGGCTGCGCTCGGCGACGCTGCGACGGCCGGTCTGGATCCGGCGCTACCGCCGGATGAGCGGTTCCGCGCGCTTTGGCTGGCGTGCTACGAGTATCTGCGGGCGAATCCGACCCATGCACAGTTCCTCTTGCAGGTGGAGCATTCGCCGTACCGCGGGCCTGCGCACGACGCCGCGATGCGTAACACCGGCGACCCGCTGCTGGCGCAGGTTGCCCAGCCCGATCTCGCTGAGCGGCTGCGGCCGCTGCCGGTCGACGTCCTGTACGAGCTTGCGCTCAGCCCGGCGATCCGCCTGGCCGCCGGCGGCCTCGAGCTGACCCAGGATCAGCTCGACGAGGTCGCCGACGGTTGCTGGCGGGCCGTCAGTCGATCGTGACGTCGAGGACGCCGATCACCTTCTCCAGCCGGGCGGCGACCCGGCCGGCGTCGAAGCCGTTGCCCGCGACAACGATGCGCAGGGTGCGGGTCTCCAGACAGAGGGCGAGCTGACGGACGTCGTACGGGTTCAGCATGACGGCGATCCGCGCGAGCATCCCCTCGACCTCGACGATCTCGGCGGTGAAGACGGTGGCGGCGGCCTGCGTGACCGTGGCGGGCGCATCCAGGACGGCGGTCATCGGGCCACCTCCTGGTGACGCAGCAGACCGAAGGTGAAACCGTCCACGAGGGCCTCCCAAGAAGCTTCGACGATGTTGTGGCCGACGCCGACCGTGACCCAGGAGCCTTCGCCGTCAGCGGTCTCGATCAGGACTCTGATCACGGCGTCCGTCCCGTGGCCCTGGTCGAGGATGCGGACCTTGTAGTCGACCAGCTCGAACTTGTTCACCGCCGGGTAGGCGCGCTCGATCGCGGACCGCAGCGCGTGGTCGAGGGCGTTGACCGGGCCGTTGCCCTCACCGGTGACGACCTCCCGCTCCCCCGCGGCGACCAGTTTCACGGTCGCCTCCGAAACCGCCTCGCCGTCCGCGCGGGACTCGGTGATCACCCGCCAGGACTCGACGTCGAAGTACGACGTCCGCGCACCGCTCACCTCCTCGGTGAGCAGCAGTGAGAACGACGCGTCGGCGGCCTCGAAGGTGTAACCGCGGGACTCCATCTCCTTGACCCGCTCGGTGACCCGGCCGACGACGTCCCGGTCGTCGCCGAGCTCGAAGCCGAGCTCGCGGCCCTTGAGCTCGATACTCGCCCGGCCGGCCATCTCCGAGACGAGCATCCGCATGTCGTTGCCGACCCGGGCCGGATCCGTGTGCTGGTAGAGATCCGGGTCGACCTTGATCGCGCTGGCGTGCAGCCCCGCCTTGTGGGCGAAGGCGGACAGACCGACGTACGGCGCCCTGTTCGAAGGCGGCACGTTCGTCACTTCGGCGATCGCGTGCGCGATCCGGAACGCGTCGGCGAGTTTGCCCGCCGGCAGCAGCTCCATCTCGCGCTTGAGCTCCAGGTTGGCCACGACCGCGAGCAGATCGGCGTTACCGGTACGCTCGCCGTACCCGTTGATCGTGCCCTGGACGTGCGTCACGCCGGCCTCGACCGCGGCGATCGAGTTCGCCACGGCGCAGCCGCCGTCGTTGTGGGCGTGGATCCCGAGCCGCGCGCCGGTGCTCTCCAGGACGTCGCGGACGACGTCCTGAAGCTCGCGCGGCAGCGTCCCGCCGTTGGTGTCGCAGAGGGCGACGACGTCCGCGCCGGCCTCGGCCGAGACCCGGACGACCTCCAGCGCGTAGGCCCGGTTGGCGCGGTAGCCGTCGAAGAAGTGCTCGGTGTCGAGGAAGACCCGCTGGCCGTGCTCGCGCAGGTGCCGGATCGTGTCGGCGACCATCCGCAGGTTCTCGTCCAGGGTCGTCCGCAGGGCGCGCTCGACATGCGCATCGTGGCTCTTGGCAACCAATGTCACGACCGCGGCGCCGGAGTCGCGCAGCGCGGCGACCTGTGGGTCGTCGGCCGCGGTCGCACCCGGCTTACAGGTCGCGCCGAAGGCCGCGAAGGTCGCGTTCCGCAGGTGCAGTTCCGTCCGCGCCCGCTCGAAGAACTCGGTGTCCTTCGGGACGGCGCCCGGCCAGCCGCCCTCGATGAACCCGACGCCCAAGTCGTCCAAGTGCTGCGCGATGGCGATCTTGTCGGCCACGGACAGCGCCAGACCCTCCTGCTGCGCGCCGTCGCGCAGGGTCGTGTCGTAGACGTGGAAGTCGTCCGAGATGCTCATGATCGAGGCCTTCCGGTGGGGCTGGCGAGTCCGTATCGGGCAAACAAAAAACCTCCCGCATGGTGCGAGAGGTCTGCGCGCTCAGGTACTGCAGGCTGAGCGCGCCTAGGGAATAATCACCCGGTGGTTGAACATGTTGTTTCGAAGTCTGCCACACAAAGTCCACGAGATGGCGGTAGCGTCTCGCATCACGAACATCCGGTACTCGGTTCAGTACTGCGGAGTAGCCCAGAGTTCAGCCGACTCGTCCCAGGCGGCGTAGAAGTCCTCCCGGGTCAGCTCGCGGACGCCCCACGCGTCGCGATCGAAGGCCCGGTCGGTGAGCATGCCCTCGTCGTCCTCGACCCGCTGCCACCAGTAGCGGGTGATCTCGCCGTCCTCCCGGACGCCGAGCTGCCGGACGACGACCCACTCGCGCTCGTGCCAGACGGCCTCGTACAGCCAGTCCGTCCCGTCGTCGGCGGCCAGCGCGCCGTACGTCCGCGGCGCCGTCCCTCGATCCAGCTCCCGGATCAGATCCGCGTAGAACGTCTGGACGTCGTTCGGCCGGCTGCTCATGGCAACCGACCCTATCGGGACCGACTGAGAGGAACCTGTGAAAGCAGAAGCCTCCCCGGCAGACACCGGGGAGGCTTCGCGACGGACTCAGGAAACGCGGGTCATCCAGTTGTGCGGGTCGGCGGCGCGGCCGTACTGGACGTCCAGCAGGGCGCCGCGGACGGCGGTCGTCACCGGGCCGCTGGTGCCGTCGGCCACCTGGACCTCGCCGTCCTTCCACTTCAGGGAGGCGACCGGCGTGATGACGGCGGCCGTCCCGCAGGCGAAGACCTCGCGGATCTTGCCGGACGCCGCACCCTCGCGCCACTCGTCGACCGACACCTTGCGCTCGGTCACCGGGTGGCCGAGGTCGGTGACGAGTTTGAGGATGGAGTCCCGGGTGACGCCCTCGAGGATGGTGCCGGACAGCTCCGGCGTGACGACGGAGTTGTCGTCGAGGACGAAGTACAGGTTCATCCCGCCGAGCTCTTCGACCCACTGCTTCTCGATCGCGTCCAGGAACGCGACCTGGTCGCAGCCCTGCTCGATCGCCTCGGCCTGGGCCAGCAGCGAGGCGGCGTAGTTGCCGCCGGTCTTGGCCGCGCCCGTGCCGCCGGGGGCAGCGCGGGTGTACTCCTCGCTCAGCCAGATCCGGACCGGCTTCACGCCGCCGCTGAAGTACGACCCGGCGGGTGACGCGATCACGCAGTACGTCACCTGGGCCGACGGGCGGACGCCGAGGAACGGGTCCGAGCCGAACATGAACGGGCGCAGGTAGAGCGACGTCTCGCCGCCGCTCGGCACCCAGGCCTGGTCCAGCTCGACGAGCCGGTGGACCGACTCCAGGAACGCCGCCTCGGGCAGCTCCGGCAGCGCGAGCCGGCGGGCCGACTTGGCGAACCGGGCCGCGTTGGCCTCGGGGCGGAACAGGTGGATCGAGTCGTCGGGGTGCCGGTAGGCCTTCATCCCCTCGAAGATGGTCTGGGCGTAGTGGAACACCGCGGTCGCCGGAGACAGCTCCAGCGGCCCGTAGGCGGTGATCCGCGCGTCGTGCCAGCCCTCGTCCTTGGTCCACGTGGCGATCGCCATGTGGTCGGAGAAGTTCTGCCCGAACCCCGGGTTCGCCAGGGTCTGGGCGCGCTGGTCGTCGCTGGCCGGTCGGGTGTTCGGCTCGACGGAGAACTCAAAGGCGCTCATGACCGCACCGTACCTCTTGAATGACTGGTCATGCGAGGCTGCTCAGCCGGCCGCGCGCTTGGCGATCGCGTCGCCGATCTCGGCCGTCGTCCGGACGCTGCCGGTGCGCTCCTCGATATCCGCGGTGACGGCGTCCTCGATGGCGCGGGCCGCGGCCGGCAGGCCGAGGTGCTCCAGCAGCAGGGCGGCGGACAGGATCGCGGCGGTCGGGTCGGCCTTCTGCTGGCCCGCGATGTCCGGCGCGGAGCCGTGTACCGGCTCGAACATGCTCGGGGCCGTCCGGTCCGGGTTGATGTTGCCGCTGGCGGCCAGCCCGATCCCGCCCGAGATCGCCGCGGCGAGGTCGGTGATGATGTCGCCGAACAGGTTGTCGGTGACGATCACGTCGAACCGCGCCGGGTCGGTGACCAGGAAGATCGTGGCGGCGTCCACGTGCAGGTAGTCGACGGCGATCTCGGGGAAGTCGGCCTTGACCTTCTCCACCGTCCGCGTCCAGAGGTGACCGGCGTGCACGAGCACGTTGTTCTTGTGGACGAGCGTGAGCTTCTTGCGCGGCCGCGCCTGGGCCCGCGCGAACGCGTCCCGGACGACGCGCTCCACGCCGTACGCCGTGTTCACCGACACCTCGGTCGCGATCTCGGCCGGCGTCCCGACCCGCAGGGCGCCGCCGTTGCCGACGTACGGGCCCTCGGTGCCCTCGCGGACGACGACGAAGTCGACCTCACCCGGGTTCGCCAGCGGCGAGCCGACCGACGGGTAGATCTTCGACGGCCGCAGGTTGACGTAGTGGTCGAGGGTGAAGCGGAGCTTGAGCAGCAGACCGCGCTCGAGGACGCCGGACGGGACGGTCGGGTCGCCGACGGCGCCGAGCAGGATCGCGTCGTGTTTGCGAATCTCCTCGAGCTCGGCGTCCGGCAGGGTCTCGCCGGTGGCGTGCCAGCGCTTGGCGCCGAGGTCGTACTCGGTCCGCTCGAACGTCACGCCGTGCTGGGCGGCCACCGCGTCGAGGACCTTGAGCGCCTCGGTGGTGACCTCCGGACCGATCCCGTCCCCGGGAACGACGGCCAGCGTGAAGTTCTTCTTGTCGCTCACTTCTTGGGTTCTCCCCCGTTGTCGCGGCGGTTCATGGCCTCTTGGACAGCCTTGACCTCGGCACTGGCCGGCCGGGACGGCTTACGGCGGCGCGCCGCCTTCCGCTCGCGGCCGTCGATCGCGGGCCAATTGGCTGGATACATGTCGTACATGCTGCACTCTCCCCGGTTGGACATGGGCGGCAGGATGAGCCCGAATTTACTCTGGCATGCGACTATTTCGCCACCATGCGGGCATCAGGTCCCAATATGTGAGATACCAGTGCTGGTACTGGACCGCGGCTGTGCAACTCTCAACCGGTGAGCGCTCCTCCAGAACTGCCGCCGCTGGTTTCCGCGGCCCTCAGCCTCTCCGGACGCCGGGGATTCGTCAGCTCCACCCGGAACGAGACGGGCCGCCTGCTGGCCAGCCTGGCCGCGTCCAAGACCGGCCTGCTCGGCGAGCTCGGCACCGGCTGCGGCGTCGGCTCGGCCTGGTTGCGCAGCGGCGCCAACGAGGGCACCAAGATCGTCACCGCCGAGAGCGACCCCCAGCTCGCCCAGGTCGTCGCCGAGCTCTTCGCCGACGACGAGCGGATCGAGGTCGTCTCCGCCGACTGGACGGCGCTCATCGAGCGCGGCCCCTTCCAGCTCCTGTTCGTCGACGCCCGCGAGGCCAAACTCTCCGCCCGCGACGTCATCGCCGACGTCGTCGAACCCGGCGGCTTCGTCGTCCTCGACGACTTCACCCCCTCCGCCGTCTGGCCCCCCATGTACGAAGGCCGCGTCGACACCCTCCGCCAGGAATGGCTCATGGACCCCCGCTTCACCACCGTCGAGGTCATGGTCGCCCCCGACGCCGCCGTCCTCCTCGCCACCCGCCGCTAGACATGGGTCGGGCCCGGACACTTGGGTCCGGGCCCTGACCAGCCACCATGCGCCTGCGGGTGGCTGGCTACCTGTTAGTTAAACAGCGATCGGGTCTAGTCAGGCGTCAAGGTCCACAGTGCGGGCGGTGTCGGCCTGGACGACGGAGGCGATGTCGTCGAGGAGGGCGGGGGCGACGGCGGAGTCGACCGAGAGGGCGACGAGGGCCTTGCCGCCCTTGCGGTCGCGGCTGACCTGCATGCCGGCGATGTTGACGTCGGCGTCGCCGAGGATGCGGCCGATCTGGCCGACGATGCCCGGGCGGTCCTCGTAGGTGAAGAAGGCGAGGTGGGCGGCGAGCTCGACCTCGACGTCGAAACCGTCGACCTCGACCAGGCGCTCGGACTGCCGGACGCCGACCAGGGTGCCGCTGACCGAGACCTGGACGCCGTCCGCGAGCGTGCCGCGCAGGGTGATCAGGTTGCGGTGCTCGGGGCTCTCGTGGTCGGTGATGAGCCGGACCTCGAGGCCGCGCTCGGCGGCCAGCAGCGGGGCGTTGACGTAGGAGACGTTGTCCTCGACGACGTCGGCGAAGACGCCCTTGAGCGCGGCCAGCTCGAGCACCTTGACGTCGTACTGGGTGATCTCGCCGCGGACCTCGACGTCCAGCTGCTGGGCGACGCCGCCGGCCAGCGCGGTGAAGATCCGGCCGAGCTTCTCGGTCAGCGCGATCCCCGGCCGGACGTCCTCGGCGATCACGCCGCCCTGGACGTTGACGGCGTCCGGCACGAGCTCACCCGACAGCGCCAGCCGGACCGACTTCGCGACCGCGATGCCGGCCTTCTCCTGCGCCTCGTCGGTGGACGCGCCCAGGTGCGGGGTGGCGACGACGTTCTCGAACTCGAACAGCGGGGAGTCGGTGCACGGCTCCTTGGCGAAGACGTCGAGCCCGGCGGCCGCGACGCGACCCTCCTTGAGCGCCGAGTACAGCGCGGTCTCGTCGACGATCCCGCCGCGGGCGGCGTTCACGATGATCACCTCGGGCTTGACCTTGTGCAGCTGCTCGTCGCCGATCAGGCCGATCGTCTCCGGGGTCTTCGGCAGGTGCACCGAGATGAAGTCGGACGCCGCGAGCAACTCGTCGAGCGAGGCGAGCCGGACGCCCATCTGCGCGGCGCGGCCGGCCTGGACGTACGGGTCGTAGGCGATCACGTTCATGCCGAAGGCGGCCAGCCGCTGCGCGACCAGGACGCCGATCTTGCCCAGGCCGACGATGCCGACGGTCTTCTCGAACAGCTCGACGCCGGAGTACTTGCTGCGCTTCCACTCGCCGTTCTTCAGCGACTGGTCGGCGGCCGGGACGCGGCGGGCCGCGGCCAGCAGCAGCGCGACGGCCAGCTCGGCGGCGCTGACGATGTTGGAGGTCGGCGCGTTCACGACCATCACGCCGGCCTGGGTGGCGGCCTTCACGTCGACGTTGTCCAGGCCGACCCCGGCGCGGGCGACGACCTTGAGCTTCTTCGCCGCGGCCAGCGCCTCGGCGTCCACCTTGGTCGCGCTGCGGATCAGGATCGCGTCGACATCGGCGATCGCCGCGAGCAGCTGGGCGCGGTCGGCGCCGTTGGTGTTGCGGATCTCGAAATCGGGTCCGAGGGCCTCGACGGTGGCCGGGCTCAGCTCTTCGGCGATCAGGACGACGGGACGAGTCACATCAGTCATGGGAGAAATCTCCTGCGAAAGCGGTAGGGGCTCGTAAGGATCAGAGCACCGCGCTGTGCCCGCTGAAACTCATCGTACCTCAGGTCGATTCGCACGGACGCGGGTCGGTCATGGGTCGGGACTGGTCGATCAGGAGCGTCCGGCCGGACCACACCAGTTTGTACCTGGTATCGAGCCGGTTGCAGGTCTGGCCGCCGGACTGGTGGGCCGTCGAGGCGAACAGCGCGAGGAACGACATCCGCACGTTCACGCTGTTGTCGGTGTTCTGGGTGATCTCGGTCAGCACCGGGTTGAAGAAGTACGTCGTCTGGTGGCTGCGCCGGTCCTGCTCGACGGTGAGCGCCTTCGCCAGCCGCGGCGAGTAGACCGCGCGGACGGCCTGGAAGTCGTGCCGGTTCTGCAGCGTCAGGTAGTTGGCCAGCGTCTTCTGCGCCTGGGTCGCGAGCTGCGTGGGCGCGACCTGCAGCTTCGGCGTGACCGCGCTCGCCGGGCCGCGGGACTCGTCGCAGCGGCCGCCGAGGTCGGCGACGCCGTCCGTCTGGGCGACGTAGCCCTTCAGCTCCGCGGCCGGGACGATACGGGCGGCAGCGACGTTCTCACCGACGACCATGCCGACCAGCTCGCCCGAGCGACTGACCACCGGGCCGCCGAGCTTGCCGAGGTTCATCACCTCACCCAGCGGGCGCGGACGGCGTACCGAGTCGACGGTCTGGACAGTCAGCTCACCGGACTGCGTGTAACCGATCAGCGCCCGCGCCGCCTGCGGATCCGGCGTACCGGTGGCCAGGGGCAACGTTCGCGCACTCGGCGCGCCAATTACCTGCAGCAGCGCGATGCCGTTGCCCGCACGCAGCACGTTGGCGCGCCGGACCAGGCCGTCCGAGGTGATGACCGCAACGCCTTTCGACTCCTGGACGGCGATCCCGGCGGTCAGGACCAGGCCGTCACCGACGAAGCTGCCGGTGCCTTCGCCGGTACCGCTGCAGGTCGTCGCGAGCACTCGAACGACGCTCGGCTTCGCTGCGGCCAGCGCCTCGGCAGTATCGATCGACAGCCGGTCCTGCCGGACGAACCAACCAGTGGCCGCGCCACCGGCGACAACGAGCAGCAGGACGACGAAACCGGCCAGAAAGCGACCGAAGAGCCAGGGCCCACGCTGCGGCACCGGAGTGCGCGGCCGGCTCGGCTGCAGTTGCGTCAGCGGAGGCGCACCCGCGGGAACCCGCCGGGGCGGTCGCGGCGGCGCCGGCCTGCCGTCGTGCACCACCGAATGACCCTCCTCGCTGAACGAACCACGCTGCGTCCCGATTCTGCCAGGTCGAACGGGCCCAGCAGCGGCTTTCCAGGACACGGCAAAGGCCCGGTCCATCCACCTGAATGGTCCGGGCCTTGTCCGTGCGGCTCGATCAGCGAGCGGCAGTGCCCTCGACGTAGTCCTCGTCGTGCGACTTGACCCACGCCATCAGCGCGCGCAGCTCCTTGCCGGTGGCCTCGATCGGGTGCGACTCGCTCGCCTTGCGGAACTCGGCGAACTCCGGCGCGCCGGCGTCCTGGTCGGCGATGAAGCGGTTGGCGAAGGTGCCGTCGACGATGTCGTTCAGCACGTCCTTCATCCGGGCCTTGACCGACGCGTCGATGACCCGCGGGCCGGAGACGTAGTCGCCGTACTCGGCGGTGTCGGAGACCGACCAGCGCTGCTTGGCGATGCCGCCCTCGTACATCAGGTCGACGATCAGCTTCAGCTCGTGCAGGCACTCGAAGTACGCGACCTCGGGCTGGTAGCCCGCCTCGGTCAGCGTCTCGAAGCCGGCCTGGACCAGCGCCGACACGCCACCGCAGAGGACGGCCTGCTCACCGAACAGGTCGGTCTCGGTCTCCTCGGTGAAGGTGGTCTTGATCCCGCCGGCCCGCAGGCCGCCGATGCCCTTGGCGTAGGACAGCGCCAGGTCCCAGGCCTTGCCGGAGGCGTCCTGCTCGACCGCGACCAGCACCGGGACGCCGCGGCCCTCGGTGTACTCACGGCGGACCAGGTGCCCCGGGCCCTTCGGGGCGACCATGAACACGTCGACGCCGGCCGGGGGCTTGATGTAGCCGAACCGGATGTTGAAGCCGTGCCCGAAGACGAGCGCGTCGCCGTCGGCCAGGTTCGGCTCGATCGCCTCGGCGTACAGCTTGCGCTGGGCCGGGTCCGGCGCGAGGACGACGATGACGTTGGCCTCCTCGACGGCCTCGGCCGGGGTGACGACCCGCAGGCCCTCGGCCTCCGCCTTGGCCCGGCTCTTCGAGCCCTCGAGCAGACCGACGCGGACGTCGACGCCGGAGTCGCGCAGCGACAGGGCGTGGGCGTGGCCCTGGGAACCGTAGCCGAGGACGGCCACGCTCTTGCCCTGGATCACCGACAGGTCGGCGTTGTCGTCGTAGAACATTTCTGCTGCCACTTGGAGCTTTCTCCTCTATAGATGGGTACGGCGCTCAGCCACGCGGGCTGGTTATCTGGCCGCGGTACGGCCCGGCGGCGGCGCCGGCACCGGGTGGTGACGTTCTGCTGGGGGCTGCGCCTGCACTGTCGGGGTCCCCGACTGGACGTGCGGCGGCGGCACCGGGACCGGCCGTAGCGTGCGGTCGGAGATGGAGCGGCTGCCCCGTCCGATCGCCACCATGCCGGACTGCACCAGCTCGCGGACGCCGAAGGGTTCCAGCACCCGGAGCATGGCCTCGAGTTTCTCGGGATTACCGGTCGCCTCGATCGTGATCGCGTCCGGTGCCACGTCCACCACCTTCGCACGGAACAGCTGGACGGTCTCCAGCACCTGCCCCCTGGTCAGGGTGTCGGCCTTCACCTTGACCAGCAGCAGCTCGCGCTGCACGGTCTGCGTGGGCTCGAGTTCGACGATCTTGATCACGTTCACCAGCTTGTTCAGCTGCTTGGTGATCTGCTCCAGCGGCTGCTCGTCCACGCTGACCGCGATCGTCATCCGGGACACCTCCGGATGCTCGGTCGGGCCGACCGCGAGCGAGTCGATGTTGAACCCGCGGCGCGAGATCAAAGCCGCGACCCGGGCCAGCACACCGTGCTTGTTCTCGACCAGAATGCTCAGCGTGTGCTTGCTCATCGTCGTCCTCGCTTCGCTCCGGGCGCCGCTGAGCGATGCTCGCTGTGCTGGATTGTGCCTTCGCTTCGCTCAGTCACTAGAGCTCCTCGCCGTCCCACTTGGGCGCCATGTCGCGGGCGATCTGGATCTCGTCGTTGCTGACGCCGGCGGCGACCATCGGCCAGACCATCGCGTCGCGGTGCACGACGAAGTCGACCACGACCGGCTGATCGGTGACCGACATCGCCTTGTCGATCGTCGCGTCCACGGAGTCCTTGTCCGAGCAGCGCAGTCCGACGCAGCCCATCGCCTCGGCGAGCTTGGCGAAGTCCGGGATGCGGGTCGAGTGCAGGTCGGTGTTGGAGTAGCGCTTGTCGTAGAACAGCGTCTGCCACTGCCGGACCATGCCCAGCGACTGGTTGTTGATCACGGCAACCTTGATCGGGATGCCCTCCAGCGCGCAGGTGACCAGCTCCTGGTTGGTCATCTGGAAGCAGCCGTCGCCGTCGATCGCCCACACGGTCTTGTCGGGCATCGCGGTCTTGGCGCCCATCGCGGCCGGCACCGAGTAGCCCATCGTGCCGAGGCCGCCGGAGTTCAGCCAGTGCCGCGGCTTCTCGAACGGCAGGAAGTGCGCGGACCACATCTGGTGCTGGCCGACGCCCGCGGTGTAGATCGCATCCGGGCCGGCGATCTGGCCGATCCGCTGGATCACGTGCTGCGGGGACAGCGTGCCGTCCTCGGGCTCGTCGAAACCGAGTGGGTACTTGGCCCGGACGGCCTCCAGCTGGTGCCGCCAGGTCTCGTACGACGGCGTCCGTCCGGAGTTCGCGATCTCGGTCCGCAGGGCGGCGATCAGATCGGTGATGACCTCCTTGCAGTCACCCACGATCGGGACGTCGGCGGCCCGGTTCTTGCCGATCTCGGCCGGGTCGATATCGGCGTGGATGACCTTCGCCTCGGGGGCGAACGAGTCCAGCTTGCCGGTCACCCGGTCGTCGAACCGGGCGCCGAGCGTGATCAGCAGGTCGGAGCGCTGCAGGGCGCCGACCGCGGAGACCGAGCCGTGCATCCCCGGCATGCCGAAGTGCAGCTCGTGGGTGTCGGGCAGCGCGCCGCGGGCCATCAGCGTCGTGACCACCGGGATGCCGAGCAGCTCGGCGAGCTCCTTGAGCTCCCGCTCCGCCTGCGCGCGGATGACGCCGCCGCCGACGTACAGCACCGGCTTCTCGGCCGCGGTGATGAGACGGGCCGCCTCGCGCACCTGCTTGGGGTGCGGGCGGGTGACCGGGCGGTACCCGGGCAGCGACAGCTCGGTCGGCCACTGGAAGTCGACCTTGGCCTGCATCGCGTCCTTGGTGACGTCGACCAGCACCGGGCCGGGCCGGCCGGTGCTCGCGATGTGGAACGCCTCCGCGATCGTGCTGGCGATGTCGTTCGGGTCGTTGACCAGGAAGTTGTGCTTGGTGATCGGCATCGTGATGCCGCGGATGTCGGCCTCCTGGAAGGCGTCCGTCCCGATCGCGGCACTGGCCACCTGACCGGTGATCGCGACCAGCGGCACCGAGTCCATGTAGGCGTCCGCGATCGGCGTCACCAGGTTGGTCGCGCCCGGGCCCGAGGTCGCCATGCAGACGCCGACCTTGCCGGACGCGGCGGCGTACCCCTGGGCGGCGTGGCCGGCGCCCTGCTCGTGACGTACCAGGATGTGGCGGATCTGGGTCGAGTCGAGCATCGGGTCGTACGCCGGGAGAATCGCGCCGCCCGGGATGCCGAAGACGGTGTCCACTCCGGCATGTTCCAGTGCGCGGATCAGAGCCTGTGCCCCGGTCAGCTGCTCACTCATGAGTGCCTTCCCTCAGTGATGTCACGAAAGTACTTGCCCGTCCAACAACCGTGTTCAATAAAAAGGCCCCCTCAGCGTTGGCTGAAGGGGCGCGCTCGACTCGGTGGTCGCGTCAGTCGGCGCGCCGCACAAGTACGAGAAGAATCGATCGCATGTAGGCATTATTGGCCTGCGGCCCGTCGCCGGGTCAAGTTCTGGTCTGGTGGGTCTCATTTGCTGAGATGACCGTCTTTAGATGCAGACGGCGCCTTCGGAGGCCGAGCGGACGAGTCGCGTGTACTTGCCCAGCACGCCCTTGGTGATCGCGGGCTGTTTCGGCGTCCAGCCGGTCGCGCGCCGGGTGAGCTCCTCGGGGTCGACATGCAGCTCGAGCGTGCGGTTCGCCACATCCAGGGTGATCCGGTCGCCGTCGCGGACGAACGCGATCGGGCCGCCGTCCACGGCCTCGGGGGCGACGTGGCCGACGCACAGCCCCGTCGTCCCGCCGGAGAAGCGGCCGTCGGTGAGCAGCAGGACGTCCTTGCCGAGGCCGGCGCCCTTGATCGCGCCGGTGACCGCGAGCATCTCGCGCATCCCCGGGCCGCCCTTCGGGCCTTCGTAGCGGATCACGACCACGTCACCCGGGTTCAGCTCCGGGACGGCGTCCATCGCGGCCCGCTCGCCGTCGAAGACCCGCGCGGTGCCCTCGAAGACATCGGAGTCGAAGCCGGCGCTCTTCACGACCGCGCCCTCGGGGGCGAGTGTGCCGTGCAGGATCGTGATGCCGCCGGTCGGGTGGATCGGTTGGTCGAGGGCCCGGATGATCGCGCCGTCGACGTCCGGCGGGGCGATGTCGGCGAGGTTCTCGGCCATCGTCTTGCCGGTGACGGTCAGGCAGTCGCCGTGCAGCAGACCGGCGTCCAGTAGCGCGCGCATGATCACCGGGATGCCGCCGACGCGGTCGACGTCCGTCATCACGTACCGGCCGAACGGCTTCAGGTCGCCCAGGTGCGGGACCTTGTCGCCGACCCGGTTGAAATCGGCGAGCGTCAGGTCGACCTCGGCCTCGCGGGCGATCGCGAGCAGGTGCAGGACGGCGTTCGTCGAGCCGCCGAGCGCCATCACGACGGCGATCGCGTTCTCGAAGGCCTCCTTGGTGAGGATCTGCCGGGCGGTGATACCGCGCTGCAGCAGGCCGACGACGGCCTCACCGGACTTGCGAGCGTAGCCGTCGCGACGTCGGTCCACCGCGGGCGGCGCGGCCGAGCCGGGCAGCGACATCCCGAGCGCCTCAGCGGACGCCGCCATCGTGTTGGCCGTGTACATACCGCCGCAGGCGCCTTCGCCGGGGCAGATCGCGCGCTCGACGGCGTCCACCTCCTCGCGGGTGATCAAGCCGCGGACGCAGGCGCCGACCGCTTCGAACGCGTCGATGATCGTGACGTCCTTGTCCCCGAGGCGGCCGGGCATGATGGAGCCGGCGTACAGGAAGACACTGGCCAGATCGAGGCGGGCGGCGGCCATCAGCATCCCGGGCAGGGACTTGTCGCAGCCGGCCAGCAGGACCGAGCCGTCGAGCCGCTCGGCCTCCATCACGGTCTCGACCGAGTCGGCGATGATCTCGCGGCTGACGAGCGAGTAGTGCATCCCGACATGGCCCATCGAGATGCCGTCGGAGACGCTGATCGTGCCGAACTCGAGCGGGTATCCCCCGGCCGCGTGCACGCCTTCCTTGACCGCCTTCGCGAGCCGGTCCAGCGACAGGTTGCAGGGGGTGATCTCGTTCCAGCTGGACGCGACGCCGACCTGCGGCTTCGCCCAGTCGTCGTCCCCCATCCCCACCGCTCGGAGCATCCCGCGGCTGGCGGTGGCTTCGAGTCCGTCGGTGACCGTCCGGCTGCGGGGCTTCACGTCGACCATGGGCTCACTGTAATCACGTTGCCCTCGGGTAAGGCGATGCTTACCGTGACGCTCGTGGACCCTTATGGTGACGAAGACCTGGTCGAGTTGTACGACCTCGACAACGCTGACGGCGACGACCACGCCTACTACCGCGCCCTCGCGGACTCGCTGGGCGCGCGCAAGATCATCGACCTCGGCTGCGGCACGGGCCTGCTCACCCACACGCTCGCCCGCCCCGGCCGCTCCGTCACCGGCATCGACCCCAGCCGCACCATGCTCGACTACGCCCGCCGCACCCCGTCGTCCATCACCTGGCTCCACGGCGACCACACAGCGCTGCCGGCCACCGGCGACGCCGACCTGGTAGTGGCCACCGGCAACGTTCTGATGCATCTCGCGGATTTGCCCCCGGTCTTCGCCGCCATCGCAGCCGCCCTCCGGCCCGGCGGAGTCTTCGCCTTCGAATCCCGCACCCCAGCCTCACAAGCCTGGATCCACTGGACCCGCGAGTCGACGTACAGCGAACGCGAGACGCCGTTCGGCCATCTGGTGGAGTGGCTGGACCTCATCTCGGCCCCAACCCACGCCTCACGACCCCTCACCCAGCCCACGTCGCCCCACGCCCCACACGTACCCCCGGCCCCCACCCAACCCCCGTCCGCGCCAGCTCCGACGCCGTCGGCCCACCCCCCACGTGTGATCCCGGCCCCCGCTCCCGCCTCGCCGGCTTCCGCCTCGGCCCACGTCAGCTCGGGGCCGACGGCCCCCGGCTCGGGGCCGTCCTTGGAGTTCTCGCCCTTGGAGGACACGGCGGTGGTTGTTTTCGATGCCCACAACGTGTTCCCCAGCGGGGAGGACCGGGTGTTCCGGAACACGCTCTGCTTCCGCCCGTACGCCGTCGTCCGGGCCGCTCTCGTCGACGCCGGGTTCGACGTGCGGGCGGATCGGAACTGGAGCGGCGAGACTTTCACCGAGGACGCGCGGTTGATGGTGGTGCGGGCGACTCGGGGCTAGCTCATGTGCCGGCTGACGGTTTCGGCGAAGCCGGTGGCGCCGCCGACGTACCCCCAGGGGACGCTCTCGATCCGGCCAGTGGTGAGGACGGCGTGCTCCAGCGCCTCGTCCTTCGCGGTCGCCCACTTGAGCGCGAACGCGAGCGCGCCGTGCGCGGAGATGTCCGCCGGGTCCGGCGTCCGGTCCGCGACCCACCACTTGTCCCGGACGGCGAGCAGTTCCTCGCGCCGGCCGGTGACCTCCTGGACGTAGCGCTTCATCCGCTGCACCCGCGGCGACTCTTGATCGGTGGCGACCTCGAGCCACAACTCGTTGAACGCGTGCGCCGCGATCGTGCACAGGACACTCCCCGGCCGGGCCCGCCCGAGCACCGCCTGCCCGAACTCGACCAGATCGGTCAGCTCCAGCCCCGACCACTTCGGCGCGAGCACCTGCACCCGCCCGGTGTGCGCCGCGTAACTGGCCGGATTCCGGACGAGCGCCGCGTGGAAGATCTCCGCCTTGTCCGGCAGCGAGGCTCCCAGCCCGAGCGCCGCCCACTGCAGCACCTCCCACGGCACCGCGTCGTCCGCATTCGCCACGATCGCCCGCTGCAACACGTCGGCCGCCGTCCGCAGAATCCCCTGGAACATCACCAGCCGCTGCTCCGACACCTCCGCCACGGGCGCCGCCGTCCGCACACCCCAGGCCTCGAACACCAGCGTCTGCCCGAGCCACAACAACAGATCCGGATCACTCGGGTAAGCCTCCAGCCGCAACTCCAGCTGCTCGCTCCGCCCGACCGCCGCCTTCGCCAGCCCCGTCGCCCGAATCGACCGCAGGTTCGTATTCGCCGGCGTCACCCGCAACAACCCCAGCCCCGGCGTCAGGTCCCCACGCCGCGCCGCCGCCCACGCCGCATCCAGCTCCGCGTCCACCCAGGCCTGATCCAGCCGTACCCCGGCCACATCAACCCCCGGCGCCCGCCTCCACGAGAAGATCCCCATTTCCGGATCGTAAGAGTTTCAATGGCCCACCGGACCAGGTTTGCATGTTGTTGCAACAGCCCACCACGCCCTTCCTGCGCTGACCGGCCGGCGCGATACTGCGCTCATGTGGGCAGTCATCGGCGTCTGGGAGATCGACCCCGAGCTCATCGAGGGCCTGCGCGACCAGCTGACCCTGATGGCCTCGAGCAAGATCGCCCTGCCCGGCTTCGTCCACGGCACCTGGACCCGCGACGGCCACATGATCCAGGTCTACGCCGACGAAGCGTCCGCCCGGCACTACCACCAGTCCATGCTCGACCAGAACGTCGTCACCCGCCCCGGCGTCCGCAACCTCGTCTGGGCCGTCTCCGAAGTCGGCGCCGAATCCGACTCCACCGGCTGGACCGACCGCAGCGGCACCCATCACCCGCCCCCGTCGTAAACCCCGACCCGAACAACAGGAGGTACTGACCACCAACGCCGTATCTGCAGCGCGGGACAGCCCGGCAGGCGCCGGTACCTCCTGTCCTTCGTGCTGCCCTAGCGGAGGTGGTGCGTTCCGGCAGTGACGGCCGTGCGGACGGCGGCGGCCGTGGCGGCCGGAGTCTGAGCCGTGGGATCGAGAACGTGCGATTCGAGCGGGCCCAGGTCGGCGAAGCTCTGGTGGAGGGCGGTGATCGGGTCTTCGTCGCGGAGGGCTTCGGGGCCCCGGGCCTGGGCGCGGGCCAGCGTCGCCGCAAGGGTCGGGCGGAGGACGACGTACGAGACCGTCAGCCCGTCGCGGCGCGCCACGGCACGGAACGGCTCGAGGAACCACGGGCCGATCACTCCGTCGACGACCACGTCGTATCCGCCGCGGGCGTACGTCGCCGCGGCCGCCACGTACGCCTGGACGACGACCTCGTTCTGGTGCTGGGACTCGGGCAGGTACGGCGGGATGAAACCCGTCCGGATCGCGCCGAAGAACTGGTCGGTCGTCAGGTGCACGGACGGCCGGTCCGCTTCGGCGGCGAGCAGGCCCGCGACAGTTGTCTTACCGGCACCGGGCGGACCGGTCACCACGATGATTTCGCCGTTCACGGCACCGGAGGCTACCGCCTTCAGCCGCCGGCGACGCTCGGGAGGACGAGGAGCTGCGCGTTGTCGGGCAGCGGGGTGTCAGGGCCGGCCAGGTCGCGGATGTTGTCCTGACCGAGGTAGATGTTCACATGCCGCCGGATGGCGCCCTGGTCATCGGTCAGTCGCCGACGCAGCGGCGCCTCGAGCGCCGCCAACGCCGCACCGACCGTGCAGTCGGCGCCCGGATCGACCTCGACCTGCTCGGCTCCACCCGCAAACGGCCGTAACACCGGCGGCAACCGAACGACAATCATCCGCCCACCTCCGCAACCGGGTAGGTCATGTCAGATCACCGCAGCGCGGAGGGTGAGCACGTCGGGCAGGTGACGCGCGACCTCGACCCAGGTGTCACCGGCGTCCGCGCTGGCGTAGACGCAGCCGTCCCGCGTGCCGACGTAGACGCCCGCGGACTCGGCGGTGTCGGTCGTGAGCGCGTCGCGCAGGACGGGGACGTACGAGACGTCGGGGAGCCCCTGCGCCAACGGCTCCCAGGTCGCGCCGGCGTCCCGGGAGCGGTAGACGCGACAGCTGGAGCCGGGCGGCATCCGGTTGCCGTCGGCAATCAATGGGAAGACGTAGACGGTGTCGGGCTCGTGCGGGTGGACGGCGATCGGGAAGCCGAAGTCCGAGGGAAGGCCGTCCGCGATGGACTTCCAGATCGCGCCGCCGTCGTCGGAGCGGTAGACGCCGTGATGGTTCTGCGCGAACATCCGCTCGGGGACGGCGGGATGCGCGGCCAGCTTGTGCACGCACTGGCCGAACTCCGGATCCGGGTCGGGCAGGAAGTACGCCTTGATGCCGTGATTCGCCGGCGACCAGGACGCGCCGCCGTCGGTCGTCTGGTAGACGCCGCCGGTCGACATCGCGACGCTCAGCCGCGCGGGGTCGGTCGGATGCGGCAGCACGGTGTGCACGGCCTGACCGCCGTACCCCGCGCCCCACTGCTCGCGATGCGGGTGGTCCCACAGGCCGCGGACGAGCTCGAAGGTCACGCCGCTGTCGGTCGACTTCCACAAGGCGGAGGGCTGGCTGCCGGCGTACACCACGCCGGGCTCGGCGCCGGGCTGGATCTGCCAGACCCGCTCCAGCGAGGCATCCGTGCCGGCCGGGAAGCCGATCGAACCCTCCGGCGGCTCGGCCCACGTCTGCCCGAGGTCGTCGGAATGGAAGACGGCCGGCCCCCAGTGCTCACTTGTGCCACCGACGAAGAGCCGCGGCTGCGCGCCGCGCGTGTCGATGCCCACGGCGTACACGCCCTGCATCTCGAACGCGGGCCCGCTCAGGCTCCACTCCCGGCGCGCAGCGTCGCTGCGGCCGATCCAGAGCCCGTTCTTCGTCCCGATCAGCAGTACGGCCTCGGACATCGTCGTCCTCCTCCTAGCGCGGTGGCCCCGCCACCACATTGATGAGTGCTTCGCCGCTCTGGAACCGCTCCAGCTGCGCGCGCACCAGCCGGGCCACCCGCGGCTCGAAAGCCGTCGAGGCGCCGCCGCGATGCGGGTTGATCAGCACATTCGGAGCAGACCACAGCGGATGACCAGTGGGCAACGGCTCGGGATCGGTCACGTCGAGCGCCGCGGCGATCCGGCCGGTGGCCAGCTCGGCGACCAGCGCGTCGGTGTCGACGATCACGCCGCGGGCGATGTTCACCAGCAGGGCGCCGTCCTTCAGCTGGGCGAGGAACTTCGCGTCGACCATCCCGCGGGTCTCGTCGGTGGCCGGCGTCAGCAGGACGACGACGTCCGCGCGCGGCAGCAGGTCGGGCAGGTCGCCGATCGGATGGACGCCGTCGCGCGGGCGGCGCGCGACCCGCAGCACCTCACACTCGAAGCCGGCCAGCCGCCGCTCCAGCGCCTCCCCGATCGAGCCGTAGCCGACGATCAGGACCGTCCGGTCCGCGAGCGACTCGTCCATCTCGACGTAATCCGTCGGCCAGACGCCGAGCTCCTGGTTCCGCACGGCCCGCGGGAGCCGCCGGTACGACGCGAGGATCAGCCCGACCGCCAGCTCCGCCGTCGACGCGTCGTGCACCCCGCGCGCGTTACACAGCGTCACGCCCTCGGGGACGAGCGGCAACACACTCTCGAACCCGGCCGTCTGCAACTGGACCACTTTGAGCGCGGGCAGCGCCGCGAACGCCGCAGGGAGGTCCATTCCGACCATGTACGGCGGGACGAAGAACTCGACCTCGTCGAGCCCCGCGCTCCCGTCAGCCGGCACCACACCGGCCCCGACCGGCAGCCCGCCGAGCACCCGCTCCGGCTCCGCCCACGGCAACCACGCCTTCACTTCACGCATGCCCCAAAACCTACTCTGCCGCCCGGACAGTTCCGGCCACCAGCCCTTCGACCGACTTTGAAACGTTTCCGCACACGCCGAGGTCACGTAACGCTATGACCTTCGAGCCCGGCACACCGGGCGCTACGAGAAGGCGGTGACACGTCGATGACGACGCTTGCAACCCGGGTATCGATCGCGGACGCCCTGACCACCGTCGCCCCCGACGGCCTCCCGTTCCGCTTCACGGCGTACGACGGCAGCGTCGCCGGCCCGGCCGACGCCGAGATCCGGCTGCACCTGGCGAACGAGCGCGGCCTGTCCTACATCCTCACCGCACCGGGCGACCTGGGCCTGGTCCGCGCCTACGTCATGGGCGATCTCGAGATCACCGGCGTCCACCCCGGCAACCCGTACGAGCTGATGCGGATCCTCCTCACCGAGCTGCACTTCGAACGCCCCACCCCGGCCGAAGCGCTCCGCATCGTCCGCGGCCTCGGCTGGAGCCACCTCAAGCCCCCGCCCCCGCCACCCCAAGAGGCCCTCCCCCGCTGGCGCCGCGCCTTCGAAGGCCTGCTGCACTCCCGCGGCCGCGACCACACCGCCATCCACCACCACTACGACGTCTCGAACCAGTTCTACGCCTACATCCTCGGCCCCTCGATGACCTACACCTGCGCCGTCTTCCCCACCCCGGACACGACGCTGGAACAAGCGCAGTACGAGAAATACGACCTGATCGCCCGCAAACTCGACCTCAAACCCGGCATGCGCCTACTCGACATCGGCTGCGGCTGGGGCGGCATGCTCCGCCACGCGGCCCGCGAGTACGGCGTCCAGGCCCTGGGCGTCACCCTCGCCGGGGAGCAGGCCGAATGGGCCGCCGAGGCCATCAAACGCGAGAACCTGGACCATCTCTGCGAAGTCCGCCACCTCGACTACCGCGACGTCCCCGAACGCGACTTCGACGCCATCAGCTCCATGGGCATGACCGAACACATCGGCGTCCGCAGCTACCCCGCCTACTTCGCCTTTCACCTCGACCACCTCCGCCCCGGCGGCCGCCTCCTCAACCACTGGATCACCCGCCCCGACAACCGCCCCCGCTCCACCGGCCCCTTCATCGACCGCTACATCTTCCCCGACGGCGAACTCACCGGCTCCGGCCACCTCGTCACCCAAGCCGAGAACGCCGGCTTCGAAGTCCGCCACACCGAAAACCTCCGCGAGCACTACGCCCTGACCCTCACCCACTGGTCCCAAAACCTACAAACCAACTGGGACAAAGCAGTCACCGAAGTAGGCCCCGCCACCGCCAAGATCTGGGCCCTCTACCTAGCCGCCGGCCGAGTCTCCTTCAACCGCAACACCACCCAACTACACCAACTCCTAGCCGTAAAACTAGACCAAACCTCCACCGCCCACTTCCCGCTCCGCCCCACCTGGGCAAGCTGACCGTTCGGCCTCCCCGGGATTGCGGATCAGGACGCTACTGAGATCTGGAGTTCGGTGGGGGTGAGGCTGCGGTTGCCGGCTTTGTCGTAGGACCAGGCGAGGATGCGGGTCGGGCCGGAAGCGGTGAGGGTGGCAGTGGCTTTGCCGGGGCAGAGCGGGACGTCGACAGTGGGCTCGGAGGTGTCGATGGTGAAGGCGTAGCGGGCCAGGTCCGTGGCGCCGTTGGCGGCGAAGGTGAGGGTGATCCGCTGGCCGACCTTGTACGGGCCGGGTGAGGCGGTGAGCGTCGGAGCGCTGGGCCGGACGGTGTCGAGGGTCAGCTCGCAGCCCTTCGACCACGGCGACGCCTCACCTGTGGCCTCCTCCACGACACGGGCCTGCCAGGAGTAGGTGTTGGCATCGGCGAGGGTCGGGTTCGTCTGGCTCTGGAACCAGGAGCCGACGGTCTTGGTGAAGCTCTCGGTGGCGAAGACCTCTGATCCGTCCGCAAGGTTCTTCACGCGGTACTCGACCTTCACGGACCGAGCGTCCCATTCGTCGCGAGCGGGGACGAAGGCTTCGAGACGCGGCGTGACCTGGTTGGTCACGGGGCGCTGCGGGCCGCGGACGCACTTGGTTGCCGGGTTCACCGTACGGAGATTTGCGTCCGCGATCGGGGCGGGGGCGGCGTGCGCCATCGTCGGGACGAAGAGGGCGATCAGAGTCGAGGCGACGAGCAGGCGGGTGCGCATGTGTGGTCCTTGCGTGAGTGGGCGGCGTGCGTGGGTTGAGCGTAAAGCGGGGCGAGCGGGGGCTCAATGTCAATTGGTGCAACTGGTGTGGGGTGGTGGCTAGGTTGGGGGGACGGCGATGGAGGAGGGTCTGTGCGGGTTGTGGCGGCGGTGGCTGCGGTGGTTTTGGTGGCTGGGTGTTCGGGGGCGGACGGCGGGTCGGGGGTGGGTGGGGTGAGCGGGCCGACGGCTTCGGGTTCGGCTACGGCTTCGGGGAGTGGGACGGCGGGGGCGGTGGGGTTGCGGGTGGAGTCGGTGGTGGCTACGGGGTTGGAGGTGCCTTGGGGGGTTGCGTTTTTGCCGGATGGGAGTGCGTTGGTGAGTGAGCGCGACTCCGGGAAGGTGAAGCGGGTCGCGGGTGGGGTAGTGACTGAGGTTGGGGTGGTTGAGGGGGTTGATCGGTCGGCGGAGGGCGGGTTGTTGGGGGTGGCGGTGGATGCGAAGGGTGAGTACTTGTATGCGTACTACTCGACGTCCAGCGACAACCGGATCGCGCGGATCAGGTATGCCGGGGGGCGGTTGGCGGAGCAGCGGGTGATTGTGGAGGGGATTCCGCAGGCGGCGGTTCATAACGGGGGGCGGTTGCGGTTCGGGGCGGACGGGTTCTTGTATGCGGGGACGGGCGATGGCGGGGATCGGCCGTTGTCGCAGGAGGACGGGTCGCTGGGCGGGAAGATCTTGCGGGTGACGACGGAGGGGAAGGCGGCGCCGGGGAATCCGGGTGGGCGGTTGTGGATCTCGAAGGGGCACCGGAACGTGCAGGGGCTGGCGTTCGAGGGCGGGCAGTTGTACGCCGCTGAGTTCGGGCAGAACACGTGGGACGAGTTGAACGCGATCACGGTGGGCGCGAACTACGGGTGGCCGGCGGCGGAGGGGGCCGAGGGGCTGGACGGGATGACGGATCCGATCGCGCAGTGGAAGACCAGCGAGGCGTCGCCGAGTGGGGTGACGTTTGCCCGGGGCCACATTTTCATGGCGTCGTTGCGGGGTGAGCGGTTGTGGGCGGTGCCGGTCGCGGGTGGGAAGCGGGTCGGTGAGCCGAAGGCGTTCTTCGCCGGGGAGTACGGGCGGTTGCGGACGGTCGAGGCCGCGCCGGACGGGTCGTTGTGGGTGACGACGTCGAACACCGACGGGCGCGGGGACGCCCGGGACGGCGACGACCGGATCCTGCGGGTGACGATCAGCTGAAGGAAAGTTGTTGCCTGACTGACATCTGAGCAGTCAACCGTTTCGGGATTTCGGCCGTCTGGTACTAGTGGAAGGAAACCCTTACCCACAAGCTTTTTCGACAGGAGTGGTGATGCTGTCCAACCAGGTGTCCGTTGTCCCCAGCAGTGTGGTCGCTGCCGAGAGCACCTTCGAGGATGCTCAGCAGACGGTGGCCTATCTGCGAAGTTACGGGATGGAAGCGGGCAGCCTGGAGGTGGTCGGCGCCGAGCTCCGCCTGTCGCGCAGACCCGCGGCCGTGCCGGTCGTCCGGCGGACGTTCGCCAGTGCCGGCGCGGGTGCGCTCCTCGGCGTCCTGAGCGGCGTCTTCGTGACGCTGGTCGCGGAGACGACGATGAGCGGGTTCGCCGTGCTGCTGTGGGGGTTCGTGTACGGCGTCCTGGTCGGCGCGATGTGGGGGCTGTTCCAGGGCCTGGTGCGCAACCGGCCCGACGCTCCCCTGGTCGAGACGATCGTCCCGTCGTACTACGAGGTGCGCAGCCGGGTGGACGACGTCCCGGTCGCGCTGTCGCTACTCGGCGTCGAGCCGGAGCCCGAGTACGCACCCGAGCCCGAGCCGGCAGCCGAGATCGAGGTCGAACCGCAGCCGCAGCCCGTCGTCCAGCCGGCGGCGGCCGAGAAGCACCCGCCGGTGAAGAAGACCCGCGGCCGGAAACGCAAGGCCGCTCAAGGCGTGTGAGGTGGGGGCGGGGTGGCCGGCCCCCCCCCCCAGCTCAGATCCCCCGGTTGTTTTTTCGTAGCTCGCGGACCCTTGGCGCGTCCGCCTGGCCGTGCATGTTCTTCCTGCCGGGGAGAATCCGCGGGCCGG
>NZ_JBVJMQ010000005.1:0-259732 GCF_055584105.1 Kribbella sp. NPDC104218 | reverse complement strand
GAGGGGGGGGGGGTGGGGGGTGGGGGGGGGGGGGGGGGGGGAGAGGAGGGGGGGGGGGGGGGGGGGGGGGGAGGGGAGGGGGGGGGGGGGGGGGGGGGGGGGGGGGCGCCCCCCCCCCCCCCCCCCCACCACCCAGCTCAGATCCCCAGTTTGGCGTTCAGCAGCTCGCGGACCTTGGCCGCGTCCGCCTGACCGCGCATGTCCTTCATGACGGCGCCGATCAGCGCGCCGGCCGCCGCGGGCTTACCGGAGTTCACCTTCTCGACGACATCCGGGTTGGCGGCGATCGCCCGCTCGATGGCCTCGATCAGCGGGCCGTCGTCGGAGACCAGCGCCAGCCCGCGCTTCTCGATCACCTCGGCCGGCGTGCCCTCACCGGCGAGCAGACCCTCGAAGACCTGCCGGGCCAGCTTGTCGTTCAGCGTGCCCTCGTCGACCAGCTTCTGGACCTCGGCGACCTGCGCCGGGCCGACCGGCAGCGCGTCGAGCTCGACACCCTGCTCGTTGGCCGACCGGGCCAGCTCACCCAGCCACCACTTCTTGGCGGCCGCGGCCGAGACACCCAGCGCGACGGTGGCGACGATCGGCTCCAGCGCGTTGCCGTTGATCACGTCGCGCATCTCGAGGTCGGTGAAACCCCAGTCCTCCTGGAGCCGGACGCGGCGCAGCGCCGGCGACTCCGGCAGCGTCGCGCGCAGCTCCTCGACCCACTCCCGCGACGGCGCGACCGGGACCAGATCCGGCTCGGGGAAGTACCGGTAGTCGTCCGCGTCGGACTTCTCCCGCCCCGACGTCGTGATCCCGGTGTCCTCGTGCCAGTGCCGCGTCTCCTGCAGGATCTTGCCGCCGGCGTTCAGGACGGCGGCCTGCCGGGTGATCTCGTAGGTGATCGCGCGCTCGACCGAGCGGAACGAGTTCACGTTCTTGGTCTCGGTCCGGGTGCCGAGCGCCGTCGTCCCGGTCGGCTTCAGCGAGACGTTCGCGTCGCAGCGCAGCGAGCCCTGGTCCATCCGGACGTCGGACACCTCGAGCGCCAGCAGCAGATCGCGCAGCTGGCTGACGAACGCGCGGGCGACCGCGGCCGCCTTGGCCGGCTCGACCTCGATCGTCTTGGTGACGATCTCGATCAGCGGGATCCCGGCCCGGTTGTAGTCGACCAGCGAGTGCGAGGCGCCCTGGATGCGGCCGGTCGCGCCACCCACGTGGGTGGACTTGCCGGTGTCCTCCTCCATGTGGGCGCGCTCGATCTCGATCCGGAAGGTCTCGCCGTCGACGACGACCTCCGTCCACCCGTTGAAGGCGATCGGCTCGTCGTACTGCGAGGTCTGGAAGTTCTTCGGCATGTCCGGGTAGAAGTAGTTCTTCCGGGCGAACCGGCACCACTCGGCGATCTCGCAGTTCAGCGCGAGGCCGATCTTGATCGCCGACTCGACGCCGCGCGCGTTCACCACCGGCAGCGCGCCCGGCAGCCCGAGGCAGACCGGGCAGGTCTGCGTGTTCGGCGGGGCGCCGAACTCGGTCGGGCAGCCGCAGAACATCTTCGACTTGGTGTTCAGCTCGACGTGGACCTCCAGGCCCATGACCGGGTCGTACTGCGCGAGCGCATCCTCGATCTCGAGAACTTCAGCGGTCATCGGGTCACCTCCAGCTCCGGAGCCTTCGTCATCAGCACGCCGCCCCACTGCTCGGCCAGCGCGGACTCCAGCGCGGCGCCGACGGTGTAGAGCAGGTCGTCACGCATGACCGGAGCCATCACGTGGAAGCCGACGGGCAGCCCGTCCTCGTCGGCCAGCCCGCACGGGAACGACGCGGCCGCGTTACCGGCCAGGTTCGACGGGATCGTGCACAGGTCGTTCTTGTACATGGCGATCGGGTCGTTGATCCGGTCGCCGATCGCGAACGCCGTCGTCGGCGTCGCCGGCGAGACCAGGACGTCGACCTGCTCGTAGGCCTTGGCGAAGTCGCGGGCGATCAGCGTCCGCACCTTCTGCGCCTGGCCGTAGTACGCGTCGTAGTAACCACTCGACAGCGCGTGCGTGCCGAGCATGATCCGGCGCTTCACCTCGGCCCCGAACCCGGCCTCGCGGGACAGGCTCATCACCGTCTCGGCGCTGTTCGTGCCGTCGTCGCCGACCCGCAGGCCGTACCGCATCGCGTCGAACTTGGCCAGGTTGGACGACGCCTCACTCGGCAGGATCAGGTAGTACGCCGGCAGCGCGTACTCGAAGTGCGGGCAGGAGACCTCGACCACCTCGGCGCCGAGCTTGGTGAGCAGCTCGACCGCCTCGTGGAAGCGGGCCTCGACGCCGGGCTGGTAGCCCTCGCCGCCGAGCTCCTTGACGACGCCGATCCGCAGCCCGGCCACGTCGCCGTTGCGCGCGGCCGCGACCACCGGCGGGACGTCCTGGTTGATCGAGGTGGAGTCCCGCGGGTCCCAGCCGGCGATCGCCTCGTGCAGCAGCGCCGCGTCGAGCGTCGTCCGCGCGCACGGGCCCGGCGTGTCCAGCGAGGACGCCAGCGCGATCAGGCCGTAGCGCGATGTGCCGCCGTAGGTCGGCTTGACGCCGACCGTGCCGGTGAAGGCGCCGGGCTGGCGGATCGAGCCGCCGGTGTCGGTGCCGATCGCGAGCGGCGCCTCGTACGCCGAGATCGCCGCGGACGAGCCGCCGCCGGAACCACCCGGGATCCGGCCCAGGTCCCACGGGTTGTGCGTCGTCCCGTAGGCCGAGTTCTCGGTCGACGAACCCATCGCGAACTCGTCCATGTTGGTCTTGCCGAGGATGACGATCCCGGCGGCCTTCAGCCGCTGGACGACCGTCGAGTCGTACGGCGGCCGCCAGCCCTCGAGCACCTTCGAGCCGGCCGTCGTCGGCACGCCCTCCTGCGTCAGCACGTCCTTCAGCGCGAGCGGGACGCCGGCCAGCGGGCCGAGCTCCTCGCCGGCGGCGCGCTTGGCGTCGACCGCCGCGGCCTGCGCGAGCGCGCCCTCGGTGTCGACGTGCAGGAACGCGCGGACGGCGCCGTCCACCGCGCCGATCCGGTCCAGATGCGCTTGGGTCACCTCGACCGAGCTGGCCTGCTTCGCCGCCATCAGCTCCGCGAGCTCGGCCGCGGTCTTCCTGGTCAGGTCGGTCATGTCAGTCCTCCTCCAGGATCCGCGGGACCCGGAATCGCTGCGCCTGGGCCGCGGGGGCGCCGGACAGCGCCTGCTCCGGGGTGAGGCACGCGACGTTCTCGTCGGCGCGCATCACGTTGGTCAGCGGCAGGGCGTGCGAGGTCGGCGGGATGTCGTCCGCCGCGACCTGGCTGACCTGCCCGACCAGGGCGATGATCTGGTCGAGCTGCGGCGCGAGGTGATCGAGCTCGTCATCGCTGAGCTCGATCCGCGCCAGTCGCGCCAGGTGCGCGACCTCTTCGCGGGTGATGGAAGGCATGAACTGAATCCAATGTCTGCAGTTGCTGGAGATAACACGTGAAGTCTTCCCGGGTTACCTGGGCCATCTTAGGGGTCGGGTGTGACACGAACATTTCGCGATCCCCGAGGCTGTGGACACAGGCACCGGGCGTGTCCCGGGTTCCGCTCTGTAACATGGGCGGCGACAGGGCGTTACGCGCACGGTGATGGGCTGGGAGATGATCGTTCGGTGTTCCTGCTGCGATTGATCATCCCGGACCGGCCCGGCTCGCTCGGCACGGTCGCCACCGCCCTCGGCGAGGTGAGCGCCGACATCCACGCGATCGAGATCGTCGAGCACCGCCGCGAGAACGGCACCGCTGTCGACGACATCGTGGTCGACCTGCCGCCCGGCGTCCTGCCGGACCGGCTCGTCTCGGCCTGTAACAGCGTGCCCGACGTCGAGGTGATCTGGTTCTCCCGGTACGGCGCCGGCGGCGGCTTGCACATGGATCTCGAGGCCGTCGAGCAGATGACGTCGTCCCCGGCCGAGGCCATCGACCTGCTCGTCGAGCAGGGCCCCGCCGTGCTGCACGCCGACTGGGCCGCTCTGATCGACGGGACGGGCGCCGACGTCAAGGTCGCGCTGGAGACCAGCGCCACGCCGGAGTTCGGCGAGGTGGCCGCCGCGTGGCTGCCGCTGGAGAAGGCGACGACGCTGGCCGCGCCGGACCACAAGGGCCTGGCGGAGTCGGTGCTGGTCGCCGCGCCGCTGGAGTCCGACCGGCGGGTGCTCGTGGTCGGCCGCCGCGGCGGGCCCGAGTTCCTCGGCTCCGAGGTCGCCCGGCTCAGCTACCTGGCCTCACTCGCGGTGACGATTCGCGCCACTGCCTGACCCCACGACAGCGCGAAGGGCCCGGATCACGATGATCCGGGCCCTTCGTCGTTCGCGGTCAGACGAGCTCGAAGTAGGCGACGGCCCACAGCCCGGCGGTGATCAGCAGGATGACGACGCCGACCAGCGCCACGATCCAGATCGTCTGGCTGTCGTTACCGCTGCGCTCCGGCAGCTCGAACTGGGTGGGGCCCCAGGCCCCGCCCCCGGAGACCCGCTGCACTGCCTCGGGCGGCGGCTGCACCACCGTCCGCTCTTCCCGCTTCTCGCGTGGCAGCTGCACCGGATCTCCGCTCGGCTCAGGGGTAGTAGCTCTCCCGTTTGATTCTAATCGACCGCGCCCAACGGTCGTCGTTGTCACGGGAGGTGACCTCGACCCGCCAGCCGGCGACGTACGCCACCGCGGGCTTGCCGTCGGTGTGCTTGTCGGCGAACTCCTTGAGCTTGGCCGCGTCCGCGCCCTTGAGGATGCCGAACGCGTCGTTGACCGTGGCCGGCCAGGCCGCCTTCGCGGCGTCCTCCCGGGCCCGGATCTCCATCTCGACCTGACGCAGACCGCCGCTGGATCCGCCGTAGCCGTAGACGGCCTGGCGGTCGAAGTCGCCGATCTTCTTCTCGCAGACGACCTTGCAGGTGTAGCCCTTGGCGATCAGCCCGGCCTTGAGCTGCGCCTCGGTCGTCGCCCAGGCGACATCCGGCACCTTGAAGGCCTCCTCGCCGGACTTGCGGCCGGCCAGCGAGACGGTGCTGTCGTTGCTGAGCCGGAACTCGCCCCACGTCGTGCCGACGCGCTCGGACTTCTGGCCGGTGGCGACGGCGTCCTGGATCTTGCGGACCTCGCTGCCGCCGAAGGCGTCGTTGCCGATCGCCTGCAGCGCCCCGTCGAAGGTGACCTTGGCGTTGTTGCCGTTCTCGTCGTCCCGGGTGGAGATCTGGACGCTGATGATCGAGCCGTCCTTGGTGAACTGGAAGACGGCGTCGGACTGCGTCGAGCCCTCGTACTTGAAGCAGCCGCGGTGCGCGCCCGACTCGTTGTTGAACAGGTCGCTGCACTGGTAGCCGGCGCTCTGGAGCTTCTGCGTGGCGCCCTCGGCCTGACCCGCGGCGTTACCGGGACCGCCGTCGCCGGTGCCCTGGGAGTTCCCCCCGCCCGCCGCGGGCTCGTCGTCGCCGCCGATGCCCTTGATGACCAGGAAGATCAGCAGGCCGATGAGCAGGATGCCGACGACACCGCCGCCGATCAGCAGCGGCATCTTGTCCTTGCCGAGGCCACCGCCGCCCTTGGAGCCGGAGCCCGGCTGCCACGGCTGCTGGCCCGGCTGACCGCCCTGCTGCTGGTGCCAGCCACCTTGCTGAGCCGGCTGCTGAGAGCCCTGCTGACCCCAGCCCTGCTGCTGGTACGCGGGCGGCTGGCCCTGCTGGGGCTGCTGCGGAGAGCGCTGACCCCAACCCTGCGCGGGCTGCTCCTGCTCAGGCTGAGCGGGCTGCTCCGGCTGGCCGGGCTGCGGGCGCCCGGGCTGCTGGCCCCAACCGCCACCGCCCTGCTGCGGCGGCTGCCCTTGCTGGGGTTGCTGAGGCTGCGGTTGCTGGGGCTGACCCCAGCCGCCACCACCGCCCTGGGAGGGCGGCTGCTGTCCCCAGCCGCCTTGACCTCCCTGTCCCCCTTGCTGTCCGCCCGGCTGGCCCCCCGGCTGCCCAGGACCCCACGGTCCTTGCGGCGGCGTCGTCATATTTGCTCCTTTTGACCCACGTGTGGACGTGCAAAGCTAACAGTCCGACGGCTCAGCCTCGCCGCCGGATCCATCGAATCCGGGCTAGGTCGCGTCGGCCGCCGGAGTGGTCGCCACCGCCTCGGCGGCCTCGACGCCCTGCTCCAGCAGGACCTGGAAGCCCGCTGCATCCAGAATTCTCACCCCGAGCTGCACCGCTTTGTCGTACTTCGACCCGGGCGAGTCGCCGACCACGACGAACGACGTCTTCTTCGAGACCGAGCTCGCCGCCTTGCCGCCGCGGGACACGATCGCCTCGGTCGCCTCGTCGCGGCTGAACCCCTCGACCGTGCCGGTGACCACGATCGACAGCCCGCTCAGCGTCTGCTCGACGACCGGCCCGGTTCGCTCCTGCCGCAGGACGACGCCGGCGGCCTGCCACTTGTCGACGATCGCCTGGTGCCAGTCGACCTCGAACCACTCGATCACCGCGCGGGCGATGGTCGGGCCGACGCCTTCGATCTCGGCCAGCTCCGCCTCGCTCGCGGCACGGACCTGCTCGATGTCGTCGTACACCGCGGCGAGCGCCTGCGCGGCGGTCGGGCCGACATGCCGGATCGAGAGCGCGACCAGGCCGCGGGCCAGCGGCTGCGTCTTGGCCTGTTCGAGATTGGCCAGCAGCCGCAGGGCGTTCGCCGAGAGCGCGCCGGCCTTCGTGGTGAAGAACGGGCTCTTGGCCAGCTCCGCCTCGGTGAGGCCGAACAGATCGCCCTCGTCCTTGATCAGCTCGCCGCCGATCAGCGCGTCCGCGCCCTTGAAGCCGAGCACCTCGATGTCGAAGGCCGCGCGCCCGGCCAGGTGGAAGATCCGCTCGCGCAGCTGGGCCGGGCAGGACTGCGAGTTCGGGCAGCGGATGTCGACGTCGGCCTCCTTCATCGGGCGCAGCGTCGTCCCGCAGGACGGGCACTCGGTCGGCATCACGAACTCCCGCGCGTCGTCGGGCCGCAACTCGACGACCGGACCGAGGATCTCGGGGATCACGTCACCGGCCTTGCGCAGGACGACGGTGTCGCCGATCCAGACGCCTTTGCGCATGACCTCCTGCGCGTTGTGCAGGGTCGCGAACTCGACCGTCGAGCCGGCCACCCGGACCGGCTCCATCCGCCCGTACGGCGTGACGCGGCCGGTCCGGCCGACGTTCACCTCGATGTCGAGGAGTTTGGTGGTGACCTCCTCCGGCGGGTACTTGAACGCGATCGCCCAGCGCGGCGCGCTCGAGGTCGAGCCGAGCGCGCGCTGCAGGTCGACCTCGTCGACCTTGACCACGACGCCGTCGATCTCGTGGTCGACCGAGTGCCGGTTCTCGCCGTAGTACGCGATGAAGTCGTTGACCTCGCCGAGCGTCTCGACCTTGCGGGCGCGGTCGCTGACCGGCAGGCCCCAGGCCTTCAGCTGCTCGTACGCCGCCGAGAGCCGGCCGACGTGATACCCCTCGACACGGCCGAGACCATGGACGACGAAGCGCAGCGGACGGCTCGCCGACACCCGGGGATCCTTCTGGCGCAGGGATCCGGCGGCGCTGTTGCGCGGGTTGGAGAACGGCTCCTTACCGGCCTCCACGAGCTGTGCGTTCAGCTCCTCGAAGTCCTCGACGCGGAAGTAGACCTCGCCGCGCACCTCGAGGAAAGCCGGCAGCTCCGCGCCGTCCAACTCGTTCGGGATGCTCTTGATGGTGTGGACGTTGAGCGTGACGTCCTCACCGGTGCGGCCGTCGCCGCGGGTCGCGCCGCTGACCAGCCGGCCGTGCTCGTAGACGAGGTCGAGCGCGAGCCCGTCGACCTTCAGCTCGCACAGGAACCCCGAGTCGTTGATCTGCCGCAGCGTGACCTCGCGCTCCAGCCGCTTCGCCCAGGCCTCCATCTGCTCGGCGGAGAACGCGTTGGCCAGGCTCTCCATCCGGGTCGGGTGCTGCACCGGGGTGAACAGCGTCGAGATCGGCGCGCCGACCTTCTGGGTCGGGGAATCCGGCGTGCGGAGCTCCGGGTACTGCTCCTCGATCGCCTGCAGCTCGTGCATGAGCGCGTCGAAATCGGCGTCCGAGATGACCGAGCTGCCCAGGTAGTACTTCACCCGGTGGTCCTCGATCTCCTTGCTCAGCGTCGCATGCCGCTCGCGCACGTCGGCGGGCGGCGCCGGAATCTCTTCGCTCATGGGCAAAACCTACAACCGCCCGCCGACAAATCTCAGGAGTCGGCGAACTCGGCGACCACTTCGGCGGCGCGCCGGCACAGCTCGAGCCGGGCCCGTGCGTCGGCGGTGCCGGCGAGCCCGCAGGTCGGCGTGATGACCGTTGTCCGGAGCAACGCCGGGTCGAGGCCCAGCTCCTCCCAGCGCCGGATCAGCGGCCGCGCGGTCCGCTCCGGATCGGCGAGGACGCCGGTCGTGGGCACGAGACCGGCGTAGAGCGTCGTCCCGGCCTCGGCCGCGAACCCGATCTGCTCCCAGGCGGCGTCGTTGAGTAACGAAATGTCCACGGCGAGGCCGGTCGCGCCGGACTTGGTGAAGACCTCGATCGGTGGCCGCGCAGCGCAGCAGTGGACGGTCGTGGGAGCTGCGGTGGTCAGCAGGCTCAACAGCTCAACCGCTCCTGGGCCATCGACCGAGCGGTGCTTGCCCCAGCCGGACGCCGTCGGGATCGCACCGGCCAGAACGGCAGGCAGCGCCGGCTCATCAAGCTGCAGCACCAGCTCCGCGCCCGGCACTCGCTTACGCACCTCGGCTACATGCTGCTGGACGCCGGCCGCCAGCGCCTGGGCCAGGTCGCGACGGGCCCCGTGGTCCGCCAGCACCTTGTCACCACGCGGCAGCTCCAGCGTGGCGGCCAGAGTCCACGGACCGGTGACCTGCAGCTTCAGCGGCCCGCTGTAGCCGTAGGCAAGCTCTTCGAGCACGTCGAGGTCTTCAGCCAGCAGCGCACGCGCCCTGCGCTGGTCGACACTCGCACGGGGGTCGCTGCCCCCAGTCAGTCGCCAGCCGGCCGGCTGCAGGTCGGCAGCGAGCTCAGTCAGGACGGCGACGGCCCGGCTGAGCATGTCGCCGTACGGGCGTGCTGGCAGCTCTGCGAGGAACGGTACGTCGACCAGCTCCAGCAGGACCTTCGTCCACTCCCGGATGTCCTCCCCCGGCAGCGAACCCAGACCGGTAGTGGTCATGCGTGCTGCGGGGTGACGCGAGCGACCGAGTCGATAGTGGCGGAGCCGATGACACGGGTGCCGTCGTACAGGACAACAGCCTGGCCGGGGGCTACCGCAGTAGCGGGGTCGGTGAAGGTGACGTGCACCTGGTCGCCGTCCAGGCGGGCCGTCACAGCCACCTCTTCGCCGTGCGCGCGCAACTGAGCAGTCGCCTGCAGCTCGGACGTCGGCGCCGGACCGCACCAGCGGGGCTTGGAAGCGGTCAGCCCGGTCACTGCGAGCTCGTCACGAGAGCCAACGGTGACAGTGCGGTCCACTGGACTGATGTCGAGTACGAAACGCGGCTTGCCGTCCGCGGCCGGCGTACCGATCCGCAGCCCCTTGCGCTGGCCGACAGTGAACCCGTGCGTGCCCTTGTGCTCACCGAGCTTGTTTCCCTGCGCGTCGACGATGTCGCCGGGCGCCTCACCCAGCTGCGCGCTGAGGAACGCCGGAGTGTTGCCGTCGGCAATGAAGCAGATGTCGTGGCTGTCCGGCTTGTCGGCCACGGACAGACCGCGCCGCGCCGCCTCTGCACGGATCTCCGTCTTGGGGGTGTCGCCGAGCGGGAAGAACGCGTGGGCGAGCTGCTCCTGCGTGAGGACGCCGAGCACGTAGGACTGGTCCTTGGCCGGGTCGACCGCGCGGTGCAGCTCACGGCCGGTCGCAGTGTCGACGATCCGCGCGTAGTGGCCGGTGACGACCGCGTCGAAGTCCAGTGCGAGCGCACGCTCCAGGACGGCGCTGAACTTGACCTTCTCGTTGCAGCGCAGACAGGGGTTCGGTGTGCGGCCGGCGGCGTACTCGTTGACGAAGTCCTCGACGACGTCGGCGTGGAACCGCTCGGCCAGATCCCAGACGTAGAACGGGATGCCGATCACATCCGCCGCGCGACGCGCGTCCCGCGAGTCCTCGATCGTGCAGCACCCGCGGGCGCCGGTGCGGTACGACTGCGGGTTGCGGCTCAGCGCCAGGTGCACTCCGGTCACGTCGTGCCCGGCCTCTGCCATCCGCGCCGCCGCGACGGCGGAGTCGACTCCGCCGGACATGGCTGCGAGTACCCGCATCAGGTGTTCCTTCCCACGTTCTGCAGACCGGCGGACTGCGCACGCTCCACAACCGGTCCGATGTTCTCCAGTACGGCGTCGATGTCGGCCTGACTCGACGTGTGCCCCAGGGTGAAGCGCAGCGACCCGCGGGCGCGCTGGTCGTCGTACCCCATGGCAAGTAGCACGTGGCTGGGCTCTGCGACTCCGGCGTTGCAGGCCGAGCCGGTGGACACCTCGATGCCCCGGGCGTCGAGCAGCAGCAACAGCGAGTCGCCCTCACAGCCACCGAAGGACAAGTGTGCGTTACCGGGCAAGCGGCCGACGGGGTCGCCCGACAGCTTCGCGCCGCTGACCTTGGCCAGCACCCCACCGATGAGCTGGTCCCGCAGCTCGGTCAGCCGCTGCGCCTCTGCCGGCTGGTGCTGTACGGCGTACTCGAGCGCTACGGCGAACCCGGCGATGGCCGGCGCATCCAGCGTCCCGGAGCGGACGTCCCGCTCCTGGCCGCCGCCATGCTGCACGGCGGTCAGCTTGGTCTCCTTGTGCACTACCAGCGCACCGACGCCGTACGGTCCGCCCAGCTTGTGCGCGGACACCGTCATCGCGTCGACACCGAGCGCTGCGAAGTCCACCGGAACCTGCCCGACCGCCTGGACGGCGTCGGTGTGCACCGGGACGCCGTACTCGGCGGCGATCGCGGCGATCTCCTGGACCGGCTGCAGGGTGCCGACCTCGTTGTTGGCCATCATCACCGTGACGAACGACACCGACTCCGGCTCGCAGGCGATGGCCCGGCGGACGTCGTCCGGCCGGACGCGGCCCAGCTCGTCGACCGGCAGCCACTCGATCTGGGCGCCCTCGTGCTGCCCGAGCCAGACGGCCGGATCCAGCACGGCGTGGTGCTCGATGCCGCTCAGCAGGATGCGGCGGCGGCGCGGGTCCTCGGCCAGGCGCGCCCACCACAGGCCCTTCAGGGCCAGGTTGTCGGCCTCGGTACCGCCGGAGGTGAAGACCACCTCACTCGGCTGCGCTCCGAGCGCCGCGGCGATGGTCTCGCGGGACTCCTCGACCGTACGCCGGGCAGCGCGGCCGGCTCCGTGCAGTGACGAGGCGTTACCCGTCCGGCCCAGGTGCACCGTCATCGCCTCGATGGCCGCGGGCAGCATCGGTGTCGTCGCGGCGTGGTCGAGGTAGACCGCACGAGGGCGCAAAGAGGTCATAACACTCTCAAGGGTAAGTCCTGCGCGGATGTTCCCGATCCGCCGCCGGGATTCCGGACTCGCGGAACCGTTCGTCCGGGCGGACGAAATCGGTTCGGCCGCTTGTCGACGAGGACGAACACACGCCGCCCGGGGCCGCCTAGCATCGGATCCGGCAGCCGAACCGCCCCTCGAGGAGGACTTCGTGACCCGACGTCTGCGCATCGACGACCTGGCCGACCTAGCGGTCCCCGAGCAGCCCGCGCTGGCTCCGGACGGCACTCAGATCGCCTACGTCCTGCGGACGACCGATGTACAGGCCGACCGGGACCTGCGGAGCCTTTGGCGGCTTCCCGCGGCAGGAGGCACCCCACAACAGCTCACTCGGGGCGAAAACGACACCTGGCCGGTCTGGTCGCCGGACGGCAGCCAGCTGGCCTTTCTCCGCGCCAAGGACGGGCCACGCCAGCTGTGGGTGCTCCCAGCCAGCGGAGGCGAGCCGGAGCAGCTGACCACGTTGCCCCTGGGCGCCGGTGCACCGAAGTGGAGTCCGGACGGCACGCAGCTCGCTTTCACCGCCCCTGTCGACACAACTCCCGAATCGGGCGCCAAATCGCCGACTGCGAGTAGGCGGCTGGACTACCAGGTGGACGGAGCCGGCTGGCTGCGTTCCGCGCGCAAACACGTCCACGTCGTGGATGTCGCGACCAAGAACTGCCGACAGGCCACTGAGGGCGACTGGCATGCCGGAGACCCGGCCTGGTCGCCGGACGGCAGCCAGCTCGCGTTTGCCGCCGCGATGGCTCCGGACGCGGACCTCGCTCCGAAGGCACCGGCGTACGTCCTGGATGCGGCAGATGCCAAGGCCAAGCCGCGGCTGGTCGGTCTGGCCGACGGAGTGGCCAGTGCGGTGGCCTGGACGACCGACGGCGCGCTCTTGCTCGTCGGCAACCCCACTGGCCCGGTAGGCCACAACCACCTGCTCAAGGTCGCTCTGACCGGTGCCGTCACCAACCTGGCCGAGTCTCTCGACCGCAACCTGATGCCCGGTGGTCCGGCGTACCCAGGCGCACATCCGATCGACGACGGCAGCACAGTGCTGTTCGCCGCCCGCGACCGTGGCTGCACCCACCTGTACGCCGTACCGTCGGCTGGCGGGACGGCGGAGCGTGTCTTCGGCGAGCCCGATCAGAACATCTCTGGTCTGAGCGTGGTGGGCAACGTCGCTACGACAGTGCTGACGACTGCGACGTCGTACGGCGAGATCGTCACCATCGACCTGGAGACCGGCGCCAGCACGCCGCTGACGACGCACGGCGCGAAGCTGGCCGAGGTCGAGCATTTCGCCCGGGTAGAGCGCGAGTTCACCATCTCGGACGGCACTGTGGTCGCAGCGTGGCTGATTCGGGACTCCGAGGCGACAGGGGCCCAACCGCTGTTGCTGGACATCCATGGCGGCCCGCACGGCGCCTGGAACGGAGGCGCTGACGAGGTGCACGCCTACCACCAAGAGCTCGTGGCCAAAGGCTGGACCGTGCTCCTGGTCAACCCGCGCGGCAGCGACGGGTACGGCGCGGAGTTCTTCACCGGAGTCATCGGCGGCTGGGGTACCTCTGACGCGAAGGACTTCCTGGAGCCGATCGACGAGCTGGTCGCCGAAGGCACCGCGGACCCGGACCGGCTGGCTGTCGCCGGCTACAGCTACGGCGGCTACATGACCTGCTACCTGACGAGCCGTGACAACCGATTCGCCGCAGCTGTCACCGGCGGCGTGATCAGCGACCTGACCAGCATGACCGGCACCTCGGACCTGGGCCACTTCCTGAGTGCCTACGAGCTGACGGACGGCGATCTGGCCGCCATGTCGCCGATGACGACCGTTGACCAGGTCCAGACGCCGACGCTGATCATTCACGGGGACGCCGATCGCCGCTGCCCACTCGGCCAAGCCCAGCAGTGGCACACCGCCCTTCGGGAACGCGGAGTCCCCGCCGAGTTCGTCATGTACCCGGACGCCGACCATCTGTTCATCCTGCAGGGCCGGCCGTCGCACCGCGTCGATTTCAACCGCCGCATCCTGGAGTGGGTCGAGCAGTACGCCGGTGGCCGCCGTCCGCGCCTGGATGCCGCGCACTGGCAGCGCAGACTGAGCACACTGGCGACGAAGTACGGCGTACCGGGTGCGACGCTCGGCATCCAGCGTGGGGACGATCTGGTCGAGGCTGCGACCGGCGTCCTGCACAAGGGCACTGGCGTCGAGGTCACCACGGACTCGCTGTTCCAGATCGGGTCCATCACGAAGGTCTGGACGGCGACGCTCGTCATGCAGCTCGTGCAGGAGGGGCTGCTCGATCTGGACGCGCCACTAGTTGCAGTACTGCCAGAGCTACAGCTGAGCGACCCAGATGTCACCAAGCACGTCACCATGCGGCATCTGCTCACGCACACGAGCGGTATCGACGGCGACGTTTTCGACGACACCGGTCGCGGCGATGACTGTCTGGCCAAGTACACCGAGTTGCTCGCGTCCGTCAGCCAGAACCATCCGCTCGGCGCCACCTGGTCCTACTGCAACTCCGGCTTCTCACTGGCCGGTCGGGTGATCGAAAAGCTCACCGGCACGACCTGGGACCAGGCGCTGCGGGACCGCATCATCACACCGCTCAGTCTGAAGCACACCGTCACGCTGGCCGAGGAAGCCCTCATGCACCGGGCCGCAATGGGACATGTCAGCGAGAACGGCGCAGAGCCGCAGGTAGCTCCGTTCTGGGGGCTGCCGCGCTCCGCAGGCCCTGCAGGCCTCATCACCTCAACGGTGGCCGACGTACTCGCCTTCGCCCGGATGCATCTGGACGGCCAGCTGCTCCAGCCCGAGACCGCGGCTGAGATGGCGGCCCTGCAGGCAGAGCTGCCGGACAAGCATTCGCTGGGCGACTCGTGGGGGCTGGGCTGGATCCGATTCGGCTGGGACGGGCAGCGTCTGATCGGGCACGACGGCAACACCATCGGCCAGTCTGCGTTCCTGCGTGTGCTGCCGGCCGAGGGCCTCGCCGTTGTGCTCCTGACCAATGGCGGCAGTGCGAGCGACCTCTACGAGGAGCTGTACCGGGAGATCTTCATAGAGCTGGCCGGTGTCACCATGCCCACTCCCCTGGCGCCTCCGACCGAGCCGGTCACCGTCGATCTGCAACGACATGTCGGCCGCTACGAACGCTCCAGCGCAACCCAGGAAGTCTTCGTCCGCGACGGCCAGGCGGTCCTTCGGGTGACGCCGACCGGGCCGCTGGCCGAGGCGATCGCGGCTCCGGTCCAGGAGCTCGTCATGACACCTGTCGATCCGACCGGTGACCTGTTCGTCGTTCAGCCGCCCGGTGTGCTCGGCTGGCGCGCGGTCACCTTCTACACCCTGCCGACCGGAGAGCAGTACCTGCACTTCGGAGTCCGCGCGACACCAAAGGTGAGTGCCTGATGGACCAGATGATCGAAGACATCAAGACGCTGGTGACCTGTGAGTCGCCGTCCGACGATCTGGCGGCTGTCGCGGCCAGTGCGGACGTCGTTGCGCAGCTGGGCGCGGAGCGGCTGGGCAGCGCCCCGGAGTACCTCGTCATCGACGGACGGACGCATCTGCGCTGGAAGTTCGGCGACGGGCCGAACCGGGTGCTGGTCGTTGGTCACCACGACACGGTGTGGCCGCTGGGCTCGCTCGCGACGCATCCGTTCGTTGTCGAGGACGGCGTCCTGCGTGGGCCTGGCTGCTTCGATATGAAGACCGGACTGGTGATGGCCTTCCACGCGATCGCAGCGCTGCCGGACCGGTCCGGTGTGACGCTGCTGATCACCGGCGACGAGGAGCTGGGCTCACCGTCGTCCCGCGCCCTGATCGAGGCCGAGGCAGCGGGTTGCGTGGCCGCACTGGTGCTGGAGGCCGCCGCCGAAGGCGCACTGAAGCTGGAGCGTAAAGGCGTGTCGAACTACGAGGTCCGCATCACCGGCCGCGCCTCGCACGCCGGGCTGGAGCCAGAGCTCGGCGTGAACGCGTCAATCGAGGCGGCACACCAGGTGCTCGCCATCAGTGCGCTGGGCGACGCGGATGCCGGTACGACGGTCACACCAACCAAGCTCGTTTCCGGCACCACACGCAACACAGTGCCGGCCGCAGCGAGCTTTCTGGTCGACGGGCGCGCCCGTACCGTCGCAGAACAGGTCCGAGTCGATGAGGCGATGCAGTCACTCAAGCCGGTGCTGCCCGAGGCCGAAATCGAGATCCTGGGCGGACCGAACCGACCGCCGTTCGAACGGAAGATGGCCGAAGACCTGTTCCAGCAGGCCTCCCGCATCGCCCTGGAGCTCGGCCAGCCCGCACTGCGGGCCATTTCGGTCGGTGGGGCGTCGGACGGCAACTTCACCGCTGGTGTTGGGACGCCGACGCTTGACGGCCTCGGCGCGGTCGGCGGCGGGGCACACGCGGACGACGAGCACGTAGTAATTGCCGAGATCGCACCCCGGACCGCTCTGCTCACCGCACTGATGACCGAACTGCTGGCCAAGCCATGAGTGACGTCGAACTGCGCGAGTTGTCCGAGCTGGCCGATCTGGACGCGGTGTACCAGCTGTTCGACTCGGTGTGGCATCCGGACCCGTCGAACCCGCCAGTGACCACCGAAATGCTGAGGGCGCTGACCAAGGCCGGCAACTACGTCGGGGGCGCGTACGACGGTGACGAGCTGATCGGCGCCTGCGTCGGCTTCTTCGGCGCGCCTGCGGAACGGACACTGCACAGCCACGTGGCCGGCGTATCTGACCGCGCCCGGGGCCGGAACATCGGCTACGCCCTGAAACTGCACCAGCGGGACTGGGCGCTCCAGCGCGGCCTCACCGCGATCGAGTGGACGTTCGACCCACTGGTCCGGCGCAACGCCTACTTCAACCTGGTCAAGCTCGGAGCACGACCGAAGGAGTACCTGGTCGACTTCTACGGCCAGATGCGCGACGAGATCAACGACGGCGACGAGAGTGACCGTCTGCTCGTGCGCTGGCAGCTGGACACCCCGGTCGGCGGGCTGTCGGTGCCTGAGGCAACCACAGTGCTCGGCCGGGACGACTCCGGGCGCCCGGTCCGTGCCGACGTACCGGAGTCCGGGCAGGTGGCTGTTGCGGTGCCGATCGACGTGGAGTCCCTGCGGGGCAGCGATTTCGCCACGGCTAAGGAGTGGCGGCTCGCAGTGCGCGAGGTGCTCGGCGGACTGCTGGCGGACGGCGCACAGGTGAGCGGATTCGACCGCAACGGCTGGTACGTACTCGACCTCCCAGGAAAGGGAACTGTGGCATGAAGCTGACCGGATTCGAACTACGGCGGGTCGCACTGCCGTTGGTAGCGCCCTTCCGGACGTCGTTCGGCACTGAGACCACCCGGGACGCACTGCTGGTCCGCGCGGTCGGCACCGACGCCGAGGGCTGGGGTGAGTGCGTAGCGATGGCCGCGCCGCTCTACTCCTCCGAGTACGTCGACGCCGCGATCGACGTACTGCGCCGGTACTTCGTCCCAGCGATGGCCGGTGTCGAGCGAGGCACCCAGGTAGCGCCGACGCTGGCGAAGTTCCACGGCCACCGGATGGCGAAGGCCGCACTGGAGACTGCGGTGCTGGACGCCGAGCTGCGCACCGAAGGGCGCTCGCTGGCCCGCGAGCTGGGTGCAGTGCACGACCGGGTGCCCTGTGGGGTCTCGGTCGGGATCATGGACTCGATCGACGAACTGCTGACCGCAGTGGGCGGTTACCTCGACGAGGGCTACCTGCGGATCAAGCTGAAGATCCAGCCTGGCTGGGACATCGCACCGGTCGCGGCTGTGCGCGAGCGGTACGGCGACGACGTACTGCTGCAGGTGGACGCGAACACGGCGTACGCCGTGGCGGACGCGCGCCACCTCGCCCAGCTGGATGCGTTCGACCTGCTGCTGATCGAGCAGCCGCTCGACGAGGAGGACATCCTCGGGCACGCCGAGCTGGCCCGGCAGGTCGAGACGCCGATCTGCCTGGACGAGTCGATCACCTCGGCCCGTGCGGCCGCTGCGGCGATCAGCCTCGGCGCCTGCTCGATCGTCAACGTCAAACCCGGCCGCGTCGGTGGCTACCTGGAGTCCCGCCGCATCCATGACGTCTGCGTCGCCAACGGCATCCCGGTCTGGGCCGGCGGCATGCTCGAGACCGGTCTCGGCCGGGCCGCGAACGTCGCGCTGGCCGCGCTTCCTGGTTTCACCCTGCCCGGCGACACCTCGGGCTCTTCCCGGTACTACCGGACCGACATCACCGCGCCGTTCACGCTGGACGCCGGTCACCTGGCCGTTCCGACCGGCCCTGGGATCGGTGTCGAGCCGCTGCCGGACGAGCTGGCCGCGGTGACGGTCTCGACCGAGTGGCTGACGCTGTAGGAACCGACCAATCGTGAGGTCGTTTCTGTGCGGATGCACAATGACTGGGTGACCAATCGACCGCGCGCCAGTCTGGGCCGGGTGCTCGACGACCTCGGCGCGACCCTGCTCGAGCTCGTCGCCGGCGACCCCGACCGTCCGGACGAGATCGGCGGGGTGGTCATCCACGATCCGCTCGACGACCCGGTCCTCCCCCAGCACGCGCTCGTCCTCGGGGTCGGTCTGCACGACCCCGAGGACGTCGCCCGTACGCTGCGGGAGCTCGGCCGGCAGCAGGTGGCCGGTCTGGTCCTGCGGAGCCCGATCGCGGCCGACGCCCGGATCGTCGACGCTGCGACGGCGTCCGGCGTCGCAGTACTGGGTCTGACTCGGGGAGCGACCTGGGACCAGCTTGGTGTCCTGCTGCGGTCCGTGCTCGAGGTGGGCGTCGCCGACCAGGAGACACTCGGCGGTCTGCCGTCGGGAGACCTGTTCGCGCTGGCGAACGCTACTGCGGCGCTGCTCGATGCTCCGGTCACCATCGAGGACCGCAGCTCGCGAGTACTCGCCTTTTCCGGTCGCCAGGACGAGGCCGACGCTGCACGGGTTGAAACCGTTCTGGGCCGTCAGGTCCCCGAGCGGTACTCCCGACTGCTTTCCGAGCGCGGAGTCTTCCGAGAGCTCTACCGAACCGACCAGCCGGTGTACGTCGCGCCGATGCCGGTTGCTGAGGCCGATGTCGCGATGCCGCGGGTCGCCGTCGCCGTACGGGCCGGTGACGAGGTGCTCGGCTCGATCTGGGTCGCAGTGCGCGCGCCGCTGAGTGCCGAGCGTTCCGAGGCACTGCAGGATGCCGCCAAGCTCGTAGCGCTGCACATGCTCCGCATTCGCGCCGATGCGGATGTCGAACGTCGCCTGCGGGCCGATCTGGTCAGTACGGCGCTGGACGGCGGTGCCGAGGCCCGTGAGGCACTCGACCGACTCGGACTGGCCGACCAACCGCTCGTCGTACTGGCGCTCGCCGTACCGGCCGCTGTCGACAGTGCCGCCGGTGTCGCGACTGAGCGGCAGCGGCTGGCGGATGCGTTCGCCATGCACCTCGGTGCGGTCCATCCGCGGTCAGCCGCAGCGCTACTAGGTGATGTCGCGTATGGGCTGCTGCCGCTGGAAAGCGATGAGCGGGCAGCGCGGATCGCTGTGGACTTTCTGGACCGCATCGGTGATCGGGCCGGTGCGACGATCGGAGTCGGGCCTGCGGTCCGGGAGAGCAGTCGGCTGCCGCATGCCCGGGCTGGCGCAGACCGGGTGCTGCGGGTGTTGCGGTCGGGTACGCAGCGGGTCGCACGGCTGGCCGACGTCCAGGTCGAGACGCTGCTGCTCGAACTACGCGATCTGATTGAGGCGCGTGGCGACCAGCCGACCGGGCCGATAGCTCGACTGATCGACTACGACCGCGCCCACAACACTCCTCTGGTCGAGACGCTGCGGGCCTGGCTCGACGCCTTCGGGGACGTCGGCGCGGCTGCTGCGGCGACGTACGTCCATCCCAACACCTTCCGCTACCGGCTCCGGCGTCTCGCCGAGGTCGGCGGCCTGGACCTCACCGACCCGGACGCCCGCTTCGCTGCGATGCTGCAGCTGCGCGTCGTCGCGCGGACTCGGTGACTTGCAGCTGACACGATGTCAGGCGGTTCGCTGGAGGCACCATGTTGAGTATCGGAGACCTCGCCCGCCACACCCGCATCTCGGTGCGGATGCTGCGGCACTACGACGCACTGGGACTGGTCGTGCCCGAACACGTCGACCCGCACACCGGGCACCGCTGGTACGCGGTGTCGCAGATCTGGCGGGTGGACAGCCTCATCGCGCTGAAAGAGCTCGGCTTCACCCTGGAGCAGTGCGGCGCCATCCTCGATGAGCAGCTGCCGGTCGAGGAGCTACACGGCATGCTGCGACTCCGGCGTGCCCAGCTCGAGCAGCGGATGACTGCGGACGCGGACCGGCTCACTGAGGTCGAACGGCGACTCCGATCGATCGAAAGAGGACTGACCATGACGAACAGCACTCTCACGCTCGGACCGCTGCCCGCCATCCGTTTGCTGCACCTACGGACCGAGGTGAACGACGAGTCCGAGATCGGCGGCGCAGTCGATGCCCTGAGCACCCAACTGGACGCACTGCAGCTGACTGGCCAACGAGTGCACACCTACTTCGGTGGGCCGGACAAGATCGAGGTGTCCGTTGGAGTCGCCCTGCCGGCCACAGCAACGCCACCGGACGGTTTGACGCTGACCGACGTCCCAGCCGTGCCGCAGGGCGCCACAGTGACCTACTGCGGCCCGGCCGAGGGCATCGGCGACACCTGGCGAACCCTAGATGTAGCACTCGACGAACAAGGCCTGGAGTCGTACGGCGTCTACCGCGACATCCGTCTCGACACAACGGACCCCAACGCCGTAGTAGTCGAGCTGCAAGCCGCCGTCCGCCCCACCGGCAGCTGCTAGAGCCGCCCCAGCCAGGGATGACCCGGGTGCAGATGCGCAACCATCTCGGCCAGCCACGTCCGCTGTTGCTGATTGAGGAACGGCAGCGTCGTCCGCAGGTCGTGTTCGTCCTTGGCCCGCGCGGCCTTGGCCTTGTAGGCCAGGACCAACTCCGGATTCAGGTAGCGGACGCCGTCCGGCGCCAGCCAGGTGATGTCGACGAGGGCGTAGTCGAGCGTCGGGTCCCGCCGGAAGACCCACCGGCCGTCGCGCTCCGGGTTGATGATGACGTCGAACTCCCACGGCGCGAGCGCATGCCGGCGTAACCAGATCTGCTCGGACTCGGCGGGCTGCTCAGGCTGTTCATCCGTGAGCACTCTGAGCTGCCCGCTGTCCTGCGACCACAGGTGATACCGATCCTTCAGATGGAGCCGCAGCTTCTCGATGTCCCGCCGCCACAGCGACAGATCGACGTCCCCATGCGGCCGCTGCACACCCGTGAACGCCTCCAGCGCCCACCCGCCTGCCAGCCACCACTCACCGTCGTACCCGCGCAGCATCGCCAACGCGTCAGCCGGCGTCGACCGCTTCCACGGCCCGTACCGGCGCTGGAACTCGCGCTCCTCGGCGTCCAGCCCGTCCTCGTACCAGAACCGCTCCTCATCCACCCGCCGATCCTCACACGGGAGGCGGTGCAGGCCGGAGCATGGCTCGGGCCCGGCTCGTGGTGAGCCGGGCCCGGGCGACGTCGTACCGGTGGTCAGGACTTGCGCTTGGTGACCTCTTCGGTGGCGGTCGGGAGGACCTTGTGCAGGTCGCCGACGACGCCGAAGTCGACCAGCTCGAAGATCGGGGCCTCGTTGTCCTTGTTGACGGCCACGATGGTCTTCGAGGTCTGCATACCGGCGCGGTGCTGGATCGCGCCCGAGATGCCGGCGGCGACGTACAGCTGCGGCGACACGGTCTTACCGGTCTGGCCGACCTGGTAGGCGTGCGGGTACCAGCCCGAGTCGACCGCCGCGCGGGACGCGCCGACCGCCGCGCCGAGCGAGTCGGCGAAGGCCTCGACCGGACCGAAGTCGCCGCCGGTGCCACGACCGCCGGACACGATGATCGCGGCCTCGGTCAGCTCCGGGCGGCCGGTGGCGGCGCGGGGCTTGGAGTCGGTGATCTTCGCGGTCTTGGCGGCGTCCGAGATCGTGACGTCGAACTCCTCGACCTCCGGGGAGGTCTCGGCGGCCTCGGGGGTCGCGGCGTTCGGCTTCACGGTGATGATCGCGGTGCCCTTGGTGATCTTCGACTTGACCGAGTAGTTGCCGGCGAACACCGACTGCGTGGTGACCGGGCCCTCCTGGACGTCGACGGCGTCGGTGATCAGGCCGGACTCCAGCTTGACCGCCAGCCGGGCGGCGATCTCCTTGCCCTCGGCGTTCGACGAGATCAGGATCGCCGACGGCTCGATCTTGGCCGCGACCTGCTGCAGCGCCTCGGCCTTCGGGGCGACCAGGTACTGCGTCAGCTCCGGGTTGGTCAGCGCGATCACCTTGGTCGCGCCGTACTGCCCGAGCGCCGGCAGCGCGGCCTGGGCGCCGTCGCCGATGAAGACCGCGACCGGCTCGCCGAGCCGGCGGGCGATGGTGAGGAGCTCGGCGGTCGTCTTACGGACGGTGCCGTCGGTGTGGTCAACGAGAACCAGAACGTTGGACATGACTGACTCGCCCCTCAGAGGAACTTGTTGGTGGACAGGAACTCGACGAGCTGGGCAGCGCCGCTGCCGTCCTCGTCGGTCACGATGGTGCCGGCCGTACGCGCCGGGCGGGCGGTCACCTCGACCACCTCGGTCCACGACGACGCGCCGCCGACCTGGTCGGGCGACACCTCGAGGTCGGCCAGCGTCCAGGTCTCGACCGGCTTCTTCTTCGCGGCCATGATCCCCTTGAACGAGGGGTAGCGCGGCTCGTTGGCCTGGTCGGAGACGCTCAGCACCAGCGGCAGCGTGCCCTCGACGGTGTCACTCGCGGTGTCGCCGTCGCGGCGGATCCGGACGGTGGAGCCGTCGACGGTGACCTCGGAGCCGAGCGTGACGGCCGGCAGGCCGAGCCGCTCGGACACCATCGCCGGGACGACGCCCATCGAGCCGTCGGTCGAGCCCATCCCGAAGACGACCAGATCGGCCTCGAGTTTGGCCAGCGCCTTCGACAGCACCAGCGAGGTGGCGACCGCGTCCGACCCGTGGATCGCGTCGTCGAGCACGTGGACGCCGGCGTCGGCGCCCATCTGCAGCCCCTTCTTCACCGCGTCGGCGGCCTGCTCCGGGCCGACGGTGAGGATGGTGACCTCGGCATCGCCTGCCTCTTTGACGGTCAGCGCGGTCTCGACGGCGTACTCGTCCAGTTCGGACAGCAGGCCGTCCACACCGGCGCGATCCACCGTGTTGTCCTCGGAGCGGAAACGGCGATCCGCCGTGGCATCCGGCACGAACTTCGCGCAGACGACGATCTTCATAGCGTGTAGGACCCCTTCTGGTTAACGGTCTCTCCAAGCGTGCCACGGATGTTACTCGCGAGAAACATAACTCCCGTGCGAGTCCCATCACACCTGGGGGCGGACCTCAGGCTATCGGGTCGGCCAGGGCGCGGTCTGCGCACCGGGACCGAGGCGTCGGACACATCCGGGCCGGGCCGGACGACCGGTATCCGAACGAATCGGCGTCGCCTTCGGTGATCGGGTGTTTGCTCTCCGCGACGTCGGGCACCGGTCGGATCGTTAGTTGCTAGGCGCAAACAACACACACGGGGTTGATGACGATGACCATGCAGGGAATCGAGAACGTCGTCGGCGGGACGGCGTACGACGCGGCCGGGGACAAGGTCGGGTCGGTCGGTAATCTCTACGCCTCCGACAGCACCGGCCGCCCGGAATGGGTGACGGTGAACACCGGGTTGTTCGGCAGTAAGCACACGTTCGTCCCGCTGGACGGCGCGCATGTCGAGCAGGACGGGCTGCACCTGGCGCCGACCAAGTCGAAGATCAAGGACGCGCCGCGGATCGACGCCGGCGGGCACCTGTCGGAGGGCGAGGCGTCGGAGCTCTACCGGTACTACGGCGTCCAGCTGCCGCACGGCGGCACGACCGGGCGCGACGGGACGGCTCGGGACGGGATGGCGCAGGACAGGACGGCGCAGGACAGGATGGCGCAGGCCGGGACGGACGACGCCGGTAGGACAGCCGGCGACGGGTCGATGATCCGGTCGGAGGAGCAGTTGCGCGCGGGGACCGAGACGGTCGAGTCGGGCCGGGTCAGCCTGCGCAAGTACGTCGTCACCGAGGAGCAGCAGGTCACCGTGCCGGTCAGCCACGAGGAGGTCCGCGTGGTGCGGGAGCCGGTGGGAGACGGCGACCGCGGGACGGCGCAGATCGGCGAGGAGGAGCGCGAGGTCGTGCTCCACGAGGAGCGCCCGGTCGTCGGCAAGGAGACCGTCGCCGTCGAACGCGTCGGCCTCGAGACCGAAACCGTGCGCGGCGAGGAGAACATCACCGATACCGTCCGCAAGGAGCAGGTCGAGGTCGAAGGTCTCCCCGACGACCCCGCCGGCAAACACAAGAAGCACTAGTTCCTCCTGTACCAACGGCGGTGTCCGGGCCGGGCGGACCCGGACACCGCCGTGTTCTACTCGCCGGTTGTGGTTAGGTGGCGGGGTGATTGAGCCTTTGATGCTTACTGGGGAGCGGACTGCGCCGGGGATCTGGCATGAGAATTACTGGTTTGCTCGGCATGAGGCGGCTTATCGGTGGGTGGTGGGGGCGGTGGTGCCGGGGGTGGCGGGGCGGGTGTTGGAGGCTGGGTGTGGTGAGGGGTATGGGGCGGAGATGTTGCGGGCCGCGGGTGGCGGGGCGGTGGTTGGGCTCGACTATGAAGATACGACTTTGGGGCATGTGCGCCGGGCTTATCCACAGGTGAATGTGGTGCGGGGGAACCTGGTGCAGATGGGGGTTGCCGATGACAGCTTCGGGTTGCTGACGTCGATGCAGACGGTGGAGCACTTGTGGGAGCAGCCGCGGTTCGTGCGGGAGTGCGCGCGGGTGCTGCGGCCGGGTGGGACGGCGGTGTTGAGTACGCCGAATCGGCTGACGTTCCCGAGTGGGAACTGGTACCACACGCGGGAGCTGACGGCCGCGGAGTTCGTGGAGCTGGTCGAGGCCGAGTTCGAGGTGACGCACGCGCTGGGGCTGCATCACGGGGAGCGGTTGCGGGCCTGGGAGGCGGCCAACGGGTCGTGTGTGGACGCGCAGCTGGCGACCGAGTACGACCAGTGGCCCGCGGAGTTGCGCGAGCTGGTGACCGGGACGCGCTGGGACGACTTCGAGATCAGGCCGGGCGACCTCGACGAGTCGCTCGACCTGATCCTGGTCGCGAAGGTCCCGGGTTAGGGACGGACGAACTTCTCGATGATCTTGCCGGCGATCAGGTAGACCAGCGCCGCGATCCCCCAGTTCACCAGCAGGGTGTTCTTCGCGGTCTCCAGCCGGAACAGGTCCCGGAACGGGCCGACCAGATCATGTCCGCGCTCGAGCACCCAGCGGACGATCTCGTTGCTCTGGTTGGTCTGGTCGAGCGCCGTGAACAGCGCGCCCAGCGCCAGCAGCGCGGCCGCGAGCACCGCGACCAGCCAGATCAGCGACGCCAGCAGGTTGCGCAGCTTGCGGACCCCCGCCCCCGCCGCTCCCAACGCCTGCTTACCGGCCGCGGCCTTGCTCGCCACACCGGACGCCGGTTTCGCACCAGCCGGCTTGGCAGGCTGCGTCGGCGCACTGGCCGCCGCAGACACCCGGCTGACCGGCTTCGTCACGGCCGTCTCGTCGGGCTGCTTGTCCGGTACGGCGGACGCGGCTGCCTGCTCCCGCGCCTTCTGCTCGGCGACGATCTCGGCCGCGGTCTTCGGCCGGGCCGTCTTGGTCGCGGTCGCGCCGCTGTTCACGTCGTCCGGCGGGGCCGCCTCGGCCCCCGTTGCCTTGTCGTCCTTGCCCACGTCGCCCATCTCCTCAGCCGGGGTCGGTTCGTCCTCCACGCCCGGAACCGGGGCAGCCACTTTCCTCCGGCGGCTGACCGGGACCGGACGCGGCGACAGCCTGCGCCGGGCGCCCGCGATCGGGGCCGGTGCCGCTGTCGTGCCGTCCACTGCGCGCATGTCCTCACCTACCGATTGCCCATCGGCGGGCGTTTCAACCGACCGGCGGGCCTCGGATCCGTCGGACCTCGCGTGCTCAGCCACGCTGCGTCTCCTCTCCGACGGCCATCCGGTCGTGCGGGACATAGTGCCCGACTGGTGAGTAACTTGAGAACCCCTCGACCACTTCTTCGTCATCGCCGGCAGTCGGTGTCACGGTGACCGGAGGTGTCGCGGGCAGTACTGGAACAGGTGCTGCCGGCACGGATCCGGCCGTCGCGCGCAACTGCGCGGCGGCGGCCGCGTTCTCCTCCGCGAGCCCGGCCAGGTAGGCCCGGCGAGGCGCGTCGGCGGCGTACCGGGTGGTGCGATCGGCGACGACGACGGCCGGAACCCCGGCCGCGACGGCGTACGCAGGAATGTTGCCACGGGCAACGCTGTTGGCGCCGATCACCACGCCGCGACCGATATCGGTTCCGCGGGTGACGGTGACTTTCGTGGCCAGCCAGCAGTCCGGGCCGATCCGGACCGGCGACTTCACCAGGCCCTGGTCCTTGATCGGCAGCCCGAGATCGTCGGTCTTGTGGTCGAAGTCGCAGATGTAGGTCCAGTCCGCGATCAGGGTGGAGGCGCCGATCTCGACGTCCAGGTAGCAGTTCACCGTGACGTCGCGGGCGAACACGACCTTGTCGCCGATCCGCAGCGTGCCCTCGTGCGCGCGCAGCCGCGTCTCGTCACCCAGATGCACCCATTTGCCGAGCACGATCCGGCCGTGGCCGCGCCGGGCGACGATCTCCAGATTCTTGCCCAGGAAGACGAAACCCTCGGTGACGACCTGCGGGTGCCGGAACTTGAACCAGGCGAACCGCCAGTACCGCTTCAGGTAGTACGGCGTCCACGCCCGGTGGCGCACCACCCAGCGCAGATTCGCCACCGACAGCAACCGCATCTACTTACCTTACTGCGCTACTCCAGTGATCGAGACGTTGTAGTACAGCTCGTCGGGCACGACATTCGAGAGAACCTTGTCCACCTTGGACAGCTGCAGCCACGACTTGTACGCGAACATCCGCCAGCCGAACCCGAGTTTCTGCTCCGGTACGGCGGCCTCGAACGTACGGATCGGCCAGCCGAGCCAAGCAGCGGTCAGCTCCTCGGTCACCGTCTTCACGTCGGCGGCGCCGGCCCGCGTCGCCATCCGGGCCAGGGTGTCCGGGTCGAAGGTGTGCAGGTCGACGACGGCTTCGAGCGCGGCCGCGCGGGACGACTCGTCGAGCTCGGCCTGCGGACGGCGCCAGTCCGCCAGCGCGGGCAGCTTCGTGACGTTGGTAGTCGCCCACCAGGTCAGCCGGGACAGGCGGCGCGCGATGAAGTCGCCGTACCGGGTCGGCTCGCCGCAGATGACGAAGCGGCCGCCGGGCTTGAGCACCCGGAGCATCTCGCGGAACGCGAGCTCGACATCCGGGATGTGGTGGATGACGGCGTGCCCGATGACGACGTCGAAGGTGTCGTCGTCGTACGGGAGCTTCTCGGCGTCGGCGACGCGGCCCTCGATCGCGAAGCCGAGCGTCTTGGCGTTCTTCTTCGCGGCTTCGACCATGCCCGGGGACAGGTCGGTCACGTGCGCCTCGTCCAGCACGCCGGCCAGTTTGAGGTTGAGCGTGAAGAAGCCGGTGCCGGCGCCGATCTCGAGTGACTTGCCGTACGGCCAGCCCTGGTCGCCGGCGATATCGGTGAACCGGTCCCGCGCGTAGGCGACGCAGCGCTCGTCGTACGAGATCGACCACTTCTCGTCGTAGGTCGCGGCTTCCCAGTCGTGGTAGAGGACCTGGGCGAGTTTGTTGTCGTTCCAGGCGGCCTCGACCTGCTCGGCGGTGGCGGCGGGCTTCTCGGCTGAGGTGGTCATGTCACTGTCCTTTAAAAGCGGCCTTACCGGGGCCGTTCTCGACGAAAGACTTCATTCCGGTACTACGGTCCTCGGTGGCGAACAGCGCGGCGAACTGCTGGCGCTCGATCTCCAGGCCGGTGGCCAGATCGACGCCGAGACCGGCGTCGATCGACTCCTTCGCGGCCCGCAGCGCGAGGGCGGCGCCGTTCGCGAACTGCGCGGCCCAGGCGACGGCGGCGGTGTACACCTCGGCGGCTGGGACGACCTTGTCGACCAGGCCGATCTGCAGCGCCTCGGCGGCGTCGACGAAACGGCCGGTGTAGATCAGGTCCTTGGCCTTGGACGGGCCGACCAGGCGGGACAGGCGCTGCGTGCCGCCCGCGCCGGGGATGATGCCGAGCAGGATCTCCGGCTGGCCGAGCTTGGCGTCGTCGGCGGCGATCCGGTAGTCCGCGCACAGGGCCAGCTCGCAGCCGCCACCGAGTGCGTACCCGGTGACGGCGGCGACTGTCGGCTTGGGGATCGCGGCGACGGCGGCCAGTGACGACTGCAGCGGACCGGAGCGTTTGACCATGTCGGCGTACGACATGTCGGCCATCTCCTTGATGTCCGCACCGGCGGCGAAGACCTTCTCACCGCCGTACACGACCACTGCGCGGACGTCGTCGTTCGCTGCGGCCTCCAGAGCGGCGGCCCGGATCTCCTCCTGGACCTGGACGTTCAGCGCGTTCATCTTCGGCCGATCCAGCCGGATCGTCCCAACCCCGTCACTCACGGTCAGGTTGACGAACTCACCCATACGTCGCTCCTTCACTACCCGCCGGTCACATCCCCCGGAACCGTACTACAGGTCTACTGGCTGACCGGAGCGGGCAGAGCGGCGGGCGGCGTCCACGATCTGCAGTGTGCGCAGACCGACGTCGCCGTCCGGCTGCGGCACCACAGCGGGCTTCTGACCGGCGACCGGCGGGCCAGCGGTGCGGACGGCGTCCAGGAACGTGTCCAGCAGCGACTCGTCCAGGTTGGTGCCGATACCGAGGAAAACTTCACCGTTGGGGTCCGTGCCGCCCACATGCGGGAGGAACGGCTCGATCTCGACCGATCCATTCGTACCGGTGACTTGGAGCGAGACGCCACCCCAGGTCGGGCCGTTGTCCGGGACGGACCAGGAACAGTCGATGGTTGCCAGCAGCCCGTTGTCGTAGGTGATGGTGACCAGACCGCCGGTTTCGACCTCAACACCCTTGTCTTGATGCAGCACGCGGTTCGAGGCGGCGTACACCCGGGACGCCGAGGCGCCACCGGTGAGGCCGTCGATCAGATCGGCGCAGTGCACGGTGTGGTCGACCAGCGCACCGCCCCCGGCCAGAGTCGCGTCGGTGAACCACTGGCGCGAGTCGTACGGGATCTTGCCGTTGTTGGTCCCCAGTACGGCGAACACCTCGCCCAGGCGACCAGCCTCGACCATGGCCCGCAACCGCAGGTACGACGGCGCAAAGCGCACCGGATAGGCGATCATCAGGATCGACCCAGCCGCTGCGCACGCAGCAAGCATCGCCTCTCCGTCAGCTACCTCAGTCGCCAGCGGCTTCTCGCACAGGACGTGTGCGCCCGCAGCGGCCGCCCGCTCGACCAGCTCGCGGTGACCGGCGTTTTCGGAGGTCACGACGACCGCATCCGGCCCCCAGGCGAACAGCTCGTCGTACGAGTCGACGTACGGGACGCCGACCTCCGCAGCGAAGGCAGCACCGCGCGGACCGGCGTCCGGCGCAGCAGCGCCGTCCGGGTCGGCAGAGAGGACCTCGACGTCCGGCATGTCGGCCAGCAGCCATGCGTACGAGGCGGCGTGGGTGTGTGCGAACGAAGCGATCGCAACCTTGAGCGTCATGCCACAGCTCCCGACGAGGTGAAGGTCTTCATGTCGATGGTCTTGCCGGTCTCCATGGACGCCCGCGCCGCTTCGGCGAGGTAAACGGCCGCAGCGCCGTCCGCACCGACGACGCGCGGCCCAGCGCCGCCACGCAGTCCGATGGCGAGCTCCCGCGCCTGCGTCAGGTAGGGGCTCTCCCCCAGCGCCGACTCCGGGATGAGCAGGTCGACGTCGGAGGCGGCGTCCTGCAGCTCCTCGACGAAGCCGGTGTCACCGTCCGATGTGTGTTTGAGGACGCCGCTGGCACCGGCGATCTGGTACCCGGTGCGGAACGGCGTCCCGGGCACACCCCAGGTCGCGCGGCACAGCGAGATCGCACCGGACTCGTGCGTCAGGGTGACGTGCGCAGAGACGTTCACCGGGCTGATGCCGTCGACACTCGGCGGACTCTGCACCGCGTAGACGCTGGTGACCTCGCCACACAGCCAACGGGCCTGGTCGAGGTCGTGGACCATCAGGTCCATGATGACGCCGCCGGAACGCGCGACATCGCGGTACCACTCCGAACCGGCCGGTGACGAAGCCTGCCGGAAGAAGCGCGCCACGGCGATGTCGCCGATCCGCCCCTCCTGGAGGGCGTCGTACGCCGCCTTGTACTCGGGGAAGTAGCGGACGACATGCGCCGGGTAGACCTTCACTCCGGCTGCCTCGGCGGCCGCCATCACCTCGTGCGAGTCGGCCGCCGTCAGTGTCAGCGGCTTCTCACACATCACGTTCTTGCCGGCTGCGATGGCAGCCAGCGTCAGCTCCTTGTGCGTCGCCGAAGGGGTGACGATGTCGACGAAGTCGACCGCGGCGAACAGCGCCTCCGCGGACGCCGCCACCTCCAGGCCGTACTCCTCGGCCAGCGCCTCGGCGCCCTCGACCGAGTGCACCAGGATGTGCGCGCCGAGTGCCTTCCACGCCGCCACGTGGACATGCGCGATGTTGCCCGCGCCGATCAGACCGACCCGCAGATCGGCCAGCTGTTCCGCCATTGAGACCCTCACATGAGTCCGGGAGTTTGTCGTAACTTAGTAACGATCCTTGCGTATCATTGCGCACAGACGATCGCAAGGACCGTCTCACGAACACAACGCGTTCAGTTGGGGCCGACGCACCCCACCGTCCCACCGGTTTCGGAGGTCTTGTGCAGAATGTGCCGGTGACCGACGCGACCACCGCCCTGCCCGCCGCCGGGCCTGCTGTTGAGTCCGGACCGCGGCTGGGAGCTGTGGTCCAGACCGATGGGACGACGTTCACCCTCTGGGCGCCGGCCGCCGAGCGGGTCGAGCTGGCGCTGGTCGCGGACGACGGCAGCCAGCGAAACCTCGACCTCGCCCACACCGGTGAGTTCTGGACCGGCTTCGTGCCTGGCGTCGGTCCTGGGCAGCGCTACGGCTACCGCGTGCACGGTCCGTTCGACCCGGCGCACGGGCTGCGTTTCAACCCGTCGAAGCTGCTGCTCGACCCGTACGCGCGCGCAGTCGACGGAGAGCTCGACTTCGCGAACCCGCTCATCTACGACTCGTCGGACGGGGACTCCGCCGGCCATGTCCCGGTCAGCGTCGTAGTCGGCCACTCCGAGCCGCCACCGCCGATCTGCAAGCCGGTGCACTGGGGCGAGACGGTCATCTACGAGCTGCACACCAAGGGCTTCACCAAGCTGCATCCCGATGTACCGGAGCACCAGCGCGGCACGTACGCCGGTCTGGCGCACCCCTCGGTCATCAACTACCTGACCGAGCTGGGCGTCACGTCTGTCGAGTTGCTACCGATTCACCAGTTTCTGACCGAGCCGGCAATCGCTGCGCGCGGCCTGCCGAACTACTGGGGCTACAACACCCTCGGGTACTTCGCGCCGCATGCGGCGTACTCGTCGGCCGGCTCCCGCGGTGAGCAGGTGGCCGAGTTCAAGGCGATGGTGGCGGCGTTCCATGCCGCAGGCATCGAAGTGATCCTGGATGTGGTCTACAACCACACCGCCGAGGGCGGCTTCGACGGACCGACGCTGAGCTTCCGCGGGATCGACAACCGCACGTACTACCGGCTGGGCCACGGCGGCACGATGTACGACGTCACCGGCACCGGCAACTCGGTCAACACCTCGCATCCGCAGGTCCGGCAGCTGCTGATGGACTCGCTGCGCTACTGGGTCGAGGAGATGGGCGTCGACGGCTTCCGGTTCGACCTGGCCGTCACGCTGGTCCGGAACGAGCGTCACGAGGTCGACTTGGTCGATCACCCCTTTCTGTCCGAGGTCGCGGCCGATCCGGTGCTCAGCACCGTCAAGCTGATCTCCGAGCCGTGGGACATCGGCAACTTCGGCTATCAGGTCGGCAACTTCGGGACGCCGTGGTCGGAGTGGAACGGCAAGTTCCGTGACAGCGTGCGGGACGTCTGGCGGAACACCTCCGACGGCGTGAAGGATCTGGCCTACCGGCTGTCCGGCTCCAGCGATCTGTACGGCGACGACGGCCGCTACCCGTATGCGTCGATCAACTTCGTCACCGCGCACGACGGCTTCACTCTGCGCGATCTGGTCAGCTACGACCACAAGCACAATGAGGCGAACCACGAGGACAACAGAGACGGGACTGACGACAACAGGTCCTGGAACTGCGGTGTCGAGGGCGAGACCGACAACGGCGACATCGTGGCGCTGCGGAAACGCCAGATGGCCAATCTGATGTCGACGCTGATCCTGTCGACCGGCGTACCGATGCTGACCATGGGCGACGAGTGCGGGCGCACGCAGGGCGGTAACAACAACGCTTACTGCCAGGACAACGAGATCTCCTGGTTCGACTGGGCTCTGCCCGACCAGTGGGCCGACCAGCTCGCGCTGACCAAGAAGCTGATCGCGCTCCGGGCCACGCACCCGACTCTGCGGCAGTGGCACTACTTCTCCGGGCAGCCCGTCGTACCCGGCGGCCGGAAGGACCTGTCCTGGATCGCGCCGCACGGCGGCGAGATGACGGATGCCGACTGGCACGACGGCAGTCTGCGCACGATCGGGATGTTCCTCGCCGGCGACGCGCTGCGGGCGCTGGACGCCGAGGGCAACGCGCTGACCGACAGCTCCTTCCTGCTGGCGCTGAACGCGACACCGGAGGCCCGGAACGTCGTCGTCCCGGATGCGTCGTGGGCGCCGGCGTACGAGGTCGTCCTGGACACCAGCAACAGCTTCGTCACCGAGGTGGAGGCCGGTGCGACCGTGCCGCTACCGCCTCGCTGTTTGGTGTTGCTCCGCGCGCTCTGACTGGGGCGGCGAAGGAATCTGGCTAGCTTGTTAACCTTCGCCTTGTACCTTCTTTGGTCACCTGCTGTTCACCCGTGGGGGGACCAATGTTCTTTCGTCAACGGACGACGCCGATCGGCGCGCTGCACCGCGCGATCATGCGCTGGGGCGAGGCCGAGCGGACCAGTTCTCGCCTCGCCGTGCAGCGCTGGCTCGACGGCGTCGCGTACGTCGACGTCCAGGCGCGCACGTACGCCGACTACTGGACCAAGCAGAACACGCAGGCCCTGGCCGGAGACGGTCCGCTGTGGGTCGTCCTCGGCGACTCGACCGCGCAGGGCCTCGGTGCGTCCTCCCCACTGCACGGCTACGTGGGTCAGGTCCTGAACGCGCTCCGCCGGGGCGGCAGCCCTTGGCGCGTCCTCAACCTCTCCCGCTCCGGTGCACAGACCAAACACGTGCTGGACGACCAGCTCCCGCTGCTGGACGGCGTCCGGCCCGCCCTGGTCACCTGCGGCATCGGCAGCAACGACATCCTCGCTACCTCGCCGAAGCGGTTCCGCGACCACCTCAGCGAAGTGATCGAACGGCTGCCCTCCTCATCAGTGGTCATGGACCTCACCGTTCCGGACCGCCTGTGGCGCGTCGGCGGCGCAGTCAGCCCCTACGTAGCCGGCATCAATCAACACATCAGTACGACGGCAGCCGGGCGCAGTCTGCCCGTCGCCGAGGTCTCCAGGCACGCCCGGCCCCCGTGGCGCGGCATGCTCGCCCCCGACAATTTCCACCCCAACAACCTCGGCTATCGCCGCCACGCCGACGCCCTGCTCGCCGCACTGCCGACCGGCATTCGCAGCTAGCGCTTTACTCTGCCCCTGGGGCAGGGGGTTTGATGATCGTGTGTTGACGATCAGCGAGTTCGGGCGGCGAGCAGGGCTTTCCCAGAAGGCTCTGCGGCTGTACGACGTGTCCGGGCTGCTACCGCCCGCCCGCGTCGACCCCGCCAACGGCTACCGCTTCTACGACGAGGACCAGCTGGAACGGGCCCGGCGGATCAGCGTGCTCAGACAGCTCGCCATGCCGCTGAGCACGATCAGTGAGGTGCTGGCCTGTTCCGACGCGGACGCCGTCGTCCGGCTCGATCGGTGGTGGACCGCCGAGGAGGCCACGACAGCGGCGCGGCGGGCGACGTTCGAGTACCTGCGCGGCCGGTTGAACCGGACCGACGTCCCCGACCTCGCACCGCGGCCGGTACTCGTCCGCGAGGTGCCGGCGACGAAGGTGGCCACGATCCGGACCACGACCGACCAGCAGCTGCTGGTCGGCGTGATCGTGTCGGCGACCGACGAGATCGCGTCCTACCTGTCGGCTGCCGGCGCGCAGCGGACCGGTGAGTCCTGGGTGATCTACCACGACCCGATCACGCCGGAAGGTGAAGGCACTGTCGAGATGTGCGTGCCGTTCACCGGGCTGGTCGACCCGTCCGGTGAGATCACGATCCGGGTCGAGGCCGCGCACTCGGAGGCGTACTGCACGATCACGATGGACGAGTGCGCGTTCCCGCGGATCCTGCACGCCTACGACCTGGTCTTCGACTGGGCCCGAGCGGCCGGCCGCCCCGAAGCCGGCGCGCCGCGTGAGGTCTACCGGCCGGACTGCCACCTCCTCCCCCGGAACGCGCCTGCCGTCGACATTGCCCTGCCAGTCATCGAGAGGACAGTTTGATGGACTACACGCGGCAGACGCCGTACAGCGACCCGGGCGCCTACGCGCACCTGTTCGACGCGCTCCCCGACGACATCCCCGCGATCGGGGCCGCCGTCCGCAATCTGCTCATCCACTACCGCGGCGGCGGGATCCAGTTCACCGGCGACCGGCTCGCCGAGATCGACCACCGCTGGGTCGCCGCGATCCTCGCGACCGACCAGCGTCGCAACGGCACCCCGCTCGCGGTCCCCCGTCAGCCTTTCGACCGCGTCGTCGGTTGCTGTCGCGACTACACCCTGGTGTTCGTCTCGGCCCTGCGCCACCGCGGCATCCCGGCCCGGAGCCGGATCGGTTTCGCGGCGTACTTCGGTCCGGACTACCACTACGACCACGTCGTCGCGGAGTACTGGAACGGCGACCGCTGGGTGATGACCGACCCGCAACTGGACCTCGCCGCGGACCACGGGTTCGACCCGCTGGACATGCCGGTCGGCCCGTTCCTGTCCGCAGCGGAGGTCTGGCTCGACACTCGCGCCGGACGCCGTGACCCGGACACGTTCGGCGTCGAGCCCGGCTCGCCGCTCGGCGGCGCGTGGTTCGTCAACAACTACGTCTACCTGCAGCTCGCGCACCTGTTCGGCGACGAGACCCTGCTCTGGGACGCCTGGCCGGCCCACACCGAGCGCGGTCTGACGCCCAGTGCTCCCGAGCGCACCGACGAGGTGGCGAACCTGCTGATGGCGTTCGATCAGCCGGAGGCCGTAGGAGCCCTTGCCGCCGGTTACCCGGAGTGGGGACCGGCCGGCAAAGTTCAGATGAGGTCGCCCAGCGGTGCTCCCGAGCGCTGGGACACGATTCCCTCAGAAGTCGCGTGACTGCATGATCTCAACCCCTTCGACTCAACGGTGTCCATCCGTTGAAGAGGTTCGCAGCGGCCGCCTACACGGCGCCTACACGTCGGTCAGCCAGGCCGCTTCCCAGCTGGGCGGCTGGTAGCCGGTAGCTCTGTGCAGCTCACGAGCCTGCTTGGCACTTGTGGTGACAGAGATCTGCAGGCGGCTGAGCAAGGCCAGTGCATTGGCTTCAGAGATGCGCAGGCCGTAGCGGCGCGCGGCTGCGACCGCGCTGATCGCGTGTGCCGCGGCAGCCGCGGTCCGGCCGCTGTCAGCGAGGGCGGCGGCCAGGCCGATCTGGGCGATCACTCCGCCGCGGCGTTCACCTGTCTGTTGTGCCAGCTCCAGTGCGCGCGAGTGGAGCGCTACTGCCTGCAGGTGGTCGCCGCGGCGGCGCTGCACGACGCCGGAGACGTTGCTGGTGTCGATCTCCGCGGCTGGGCTGCGAATCGCTCGGGCCAACGTCAGAGCGTCGGCGGCGTACTTCGCGGCCTGGTCGAGCTCGTCGAGGTCGCAGCTGAGCTCAGCCAGGCCGTACAACGCGTAGGCGACCGACAGGTCCTCACCGATCTCCCGGGCGAGCTGGAGCGAGTGAGCCAGCTCGACAGCCGCACCGGCGGTGTCGCCAAGTCTGTGCAAGCACTGGCCGAGGGTGAAGGTCGTGTGCGGCGTCGCTGTCGCGCCGGTGGCCGCACGGACCGCTTCTGATTCGCGGAGCTGCTGAACAGCCTCGGTCAGGTCGCCGGTGTAGAACATCACGGTGGCCAGGTTGGACAGCTTGGTCGCGCGGCTGACCGCGGCGCCCGAAGCGTGGTCGAGCGCGCCGCCGTACTGGAAGGCCTCGATCGCTTCGGCGTACCTGGCCTGCGACGTGTAAAGCACGGCCAGGTTGTTGTAGACCGGCCCGTTGTCCTGGTCCTTCCCGACCGAGCGGCGGAGCGCGATCGCCTGCTGGTAATGCGATTCCGCCAGCTGGAACTCGGCGCGATAGCTGTGCAGTACGCCGAGACTCAGATGCTGAACGGCCTGTACGTCGACCGTCCCCGCCTCCTCCGCCGCAGCGAGGCCGGCGCGGGCGAGGCGCTCCCAGTCGTCGTTGTGGCGGCGGGCAGCGAAGTAGCCGCGCAGCGAATCGGCGATGTGCCAGGTCAGCTCGACGGGCTCGGTCACCTGCTGGGCGGCCGCGACCAGACCGGCACGTTCGGCATCCAGCCAGGCCAGCGCGGCTCCGTGATCCGAGAAGGCTGGGACGTCGCCGTACGACCGCGGGAGCCGCCGGACGACGGGATAGAGCAGACCAGCAGCTCGGTCGACGCGAGCGATCTGGTACTCGACGAGTCCGCGGACCGCTGCATCAGCAGCCGCTGGTCCATCCGTCGCCAGAGCCTGCTCGGCGGCGTACAGGCGGAGCAGGTCGTGGAACTGGTAGCGGCCGGGCCGGTAGTGCTGGATGAGACTCGTGGCGGCCAGATTCTCCAGCAGGCGCTCGGCTTCGGCGTACGTCGTCGCCAGCAAGACGGCTGCGGACTCTGCAGTGAAGTCCGGGCCGGGGATTGTGCCGAGCAGCCGGAACGTGCGCGCTACCGCCGGGTCGAGCCCACGGTAGGACAGGTCGAACGCAGCCCGGACGGCGTCATCGCCCGCAACCTGCAGCCGGCTGAGGCGATCGCCACCGCGCAACTCGTCTACGTAGCCGGCGATCGACCGATCCGGGTGCAGGCTCAGGTTGGCCCCGGCGATCCGGAGCGCCAGCGGTAGCCGGGCACACAACTCGACCAGCTCGGCGACAGCCGTCGCCTCCGCGGCCACTCGGTCCGCACCGAGCACCGCGGCCAGCAACGCCGTACCGGCATCAGCTGTCAGCACAGGCAACTGCAGCCCGGACGAACCATGGCGTACCGCCAGCCCCCGCAGGTCCTGCCGACTCGTCACCAGGACGGCGCTGCCCTCGGTACCCGGGATCAGATCCTCGACATGTGCCGCACCGGCCGCGTCGTCCAGCACCAGCAACACCCGACGACCAGCAAGCCGCGCCCGCAACGCAGCCGCCCGAGCCGACGCCCCACGCGGTATAGCCGTGCCAGCAACGCCAGAAGCGAGTAACAACTCCCCCAGGACGTCGGACGCGTCGCGACCACCGCGCTGCGCGCCGTCGAGTCGCACGAACCACTGGCCGTCCGGAAACGACTCCCGCACCCGGTGCGCGATCCGCACGGCCAGAGTCGACTTCCCAACCCCAGCACCGCCATGGATCGCCACAACCGGCACAGAGTCACCTGACAGCCGCTCAGCCAGCTCATCGACCAGGGTCTCCCGGCCGACCACGCCGCTGGCCTCCCGCGGCAACTGGTACTGCGGCTCCCAGCTGTCCAACCGACGTACGACGGGCGCCTGGCTCAGGTCAGCGACGCCCTCCAGCACCTCTCGCTCCAGCCGCCGCAACTCGGGCCCAGGCTCGACAGCAAGCACATCCGTCAGCAGCCGCCGCACAGTCCGATAAGTCTCGAGCGCCTCGGCCTGCTGCTCCGACCGGTACAGCGCGATCATCAGCTGCGCCCAGAACCGCTCCCGCAACGGATGCTCACCGGTCAGCACCCGCAGCTCGGCAATCAACGCCGCATGCCGCCCAAGACTCAGCTCCGCGTCTATCCGTTGTTCCAACGCCTGCAACCGGCTCTCGGCCAGCGCCGGCACCAGATCCCGCTGCAGCGACTCCCCCGGCACATCAACCAGCGCCGGACCACGCCACAACGCCAGCGCGTCAGTCAAGCACCGCGCCCGCACACCGGCGTCCGCAGTCCGATCGGCGTCCCGAACAAGCGACTCGAACCGCTCGACATCCAGCTCACCCGGCTCGACCGCAATCCGGTAGCCACCCGGCACCGTCTCGATCGGGCTCGGCGTCCCCAGAACACTCCGCAGCCGAACCACCTGCACCTGCAGCGCAGCCTTGGCTTTCGCCGGCGGCGCCGCATCCCACACCCGCTCGATCAGCTCGTCCACCAGCACAACCGAGTTGGCCCTCAGCAACAAAGCCGCCAGCACCGTCCGCTGCCCGCCCGGCGGCACCCGAACCTCCGCACCGGACACCACCACCCGCAACGGCCCCAGCAGACTGAACTCCACCGCCGTACGATCCCACGGAAAAGGACGACCCCGCCTGGTGAGGCAGGCGGGGCCGGTTTCTTCAGTAACGGCTCAGAACTCTGAGCCCGCGGGGAGGTCGGGGGTGCTCGGGTCTTCCGGGTCGGACGGGCCGGCGGCCAGGCCGAGCTCGGCCGAGCTGGCCAGCGCCTTGTGGTTCGGGACGACGCGGACCGTGTAGCCGAAGGGGCCGGTGCGGTCGAGCTTCAGCTCACCTTCGTAGCGGTGCCGGTTGCCCTCGTAGGTCTCGGCCAGGGAGAGCGCCGCGTGGACGGGATCGGTGATCTCGTCGTTGGCGTCCACCCGGCCGTGCAGGACCTCGACGCAGATGTCGGCCGGGTCGAGGTCGCCGAGCGCGGCGAAGGCGCGGACGCCGACCGTCGTGCCGAGCTGCGGGACGTCGCCGAGGCCCTGGAGCTCGACGTGGTCGACGCGGATCTGCGGCCAGGCGGCGCGGATCTTCTGCTTCCACGCGGCCAGCTCGCGGGCGCCGTCGTACGTCGAGTTCAGCGCGCGCGACGACTTGGCGGCCGGGACGTAGAGCTGCTCGACGTAGTCGCGGACCATCCGGGTCGCGAGCACCTTCGGGCCGAGCTCCTTGATCGTGTGCCGCAGCATCTCGATCCAGCGGCCCGGCACCTCACCGTCGTAGAAGCGCGGCGCGACCTGCTTCTCGATCAGGTCGTAGAGCGCGTGCGCCTCGAGGTCGTCGCGGCGGTCGGTGTCCTCGATCCCCTCGGCCGACGGGATCGCCCAGCCGAACTCGTCGTCGTACCACTCGTCCCACCAGCCGTCGCGGATGGACAGGTTGAGGGCGCCGTTCAGCGCGGCCTTCATCCCCGACGTACCGCAGGCCTCGTACGGCCGCAGCGGGTTGTTCAGCCAGACGTCGCAGCCCGGGTACATCGGCTGCGCGAGCGCGATGTCGTAGTCCGGGACGAAGACGATCCGGTGCCGGACCTCGGGGTCGTCGGCGAAGCGGACCATCTCCTGGATCAGCTTCTTGCCGCCCTCGTCGTGCGGGTGCGACTTCCCGGCGATGACGATCTGGATCGGCCGCTGCGGGTCGAGCAGCAGCTTCTTCAGCCGGGCCGGGTCGCGCAGCATCAGCGTCAGCCGCTTGTACGACGGGACGCGGCGCGCGAAGCCCATCGTCAGCACGTCCGGGTCGAGGATCTCGTCGACCCAGCCGAGCTCGGCCTCGCTGGCGCCGCGGTTCAGCCAGGACTGGCGGACCCGGGCGCGGGTGTCGTCGATGAACCGCTGGCGCAGGATCCGCTTGGTCTCCCAGATCTGCGCGTCGGTGGTCTTGTCGAGCCCGTCGAAGATGTCCTCGGCCTCGGCGGTGTCGGTGGTCGCGAGCGTCAGCTGGTTGATCTCGCGGGCCACCCAGGTCGGCGCGTGCACGCCGTTGGTGATCGAGGTGATCGGGACGTCGGCGGAGTCGAAACTCGGCCACAGGCCGGCGAACATCCCCCGGCTGACCACGCCGTGCAGTTTCGAGACGCCGTTGGCCCGCTGGGCCAGCCGCAGTCCCATGATCGCCATGTTGAAGACGCCCGGGTCGCCGCCCTCGAAGTCCTCGGCGCCGAGCTCCAGGATCCGGTCGATCGGCACGCCCTCGCCGAACGCGTCCGGCGAGAAGTGCTGCTGGATCAGCTCGACCGGGAACCGGTCGATCCCGGCCGGGACCGGCGTGTGCGTGGTGAACACGGTGCCGCCGCGGTTGACCTCGAGCGCGGTGTCGAAGTCCAGGCCCTTGTCGGCGGCCAGCTCGCGGATCCGCTCGACGCCGAGGAAACCGGCGTGGCCCTCGTTGGTGTGGAAGACCTCCGGCGCGGCATGCCCGGTGATCCGGCAGAACTCGCGGACCGCGCGGACGCCGCCGACGCCGAGCAGCAGCTCCTGCAGCAGCCGGTGCTCCGTCGTCCCGCCGTACAGCCGGTCGGTGACCTCGCGCTCGGCGGGCTCGTTCTCCTCGATGTCGGAGTCGAGCATCAGCAACGGCACCCGGCCGACCTGGGCGACCCAGATCTGCGCGCGCAACTGCCGCTCACCAGGCAGCGTCAGCGTCACGGTCGCCGGGACGTCGCCGTCGCGGAGCAGGCTGATCGGCAGCCCGTCCGGGTCGACGAGCGGGTAGCGCTCCTGCTGCCAGCCCTCGCGGTTCAGCGACTGGGCGAAGTAGCCGTGCCGGTAGAGCAGCCCGACGCCGATCAGCGGGACGCCGAGGTCGGAGGCCGCCTTCAGGTGGTCGCCGGCCAGGATGCCCAGACCGCCGGAGTACTGCGGCAGCACGTGCGTGATGCCGAACTCCGGGGAGAAGTAGGCCACGCCGCTCACCGGCGAGCCGGCCTCGGCCTGGAACCAGCGCGCGTCGGAGACGTAGCCGGTCAGGTCGGAGACGGCCAGCTCGAGGCGGCGCAGGAAGGCCGGGTCGCTCGCCAGCTCGTCGAGCCGGGCCGCCGGAACCTCGCCGAGCAGGCGGACCGGATCGCCGCCGGTGCTGCGCCACAGCTGCGGATCCACGGCCTCGAAGACGTCCTGCGTCTCCGGGTGCCAGGCCCAGCGGAGGTTGTTCACCAGGGTGCCGAGACCGGTCAGCGGCTCGGGCAGGACAGGGCGGACGGAGAATCGTCGTATCGCTCGCACCGGGACACCGTACCGGCCCGAAGCGGTCAGGACACCCCCGGCATGCATCTTTTTTGCAACACGAGCAAGACTTTGCAGGGACCGTCCGGTGACCGGTTGTTCAGATTCCAGACCGTGGACCGAACCGTGACCCACGCTTGCGCGGTGTGGACGCTGGGAACCGATACGGTCAGTGTTGTCGTACGAACGATCACCCTAGAGAGCGAAGGTTCTGCCACGCCATGACTGGGCGCATCCCGATCACCGATGTCACTCCGACCGTCGACGCCGGAGCGTATCCGGCCAAGGCCGCGGTCGGCGAGACGTTCACCATCGCCGCGACGGTGTTCCGCGAGGGCCATGACGCGGTGAACGCGAACGTCGTCCTGACCTCGCCGTCGGGGCAGACCAGACGGATGCTGATGACGCCCGGCCAGGCCGGCACCGACCGCTGGTCGGTCGACGTCACCCTGCAGGAGCAGGGCGCGTGGACGTTCGCGGTCGAGGGCTGGAGCGACCCGTACGGCACCTGGCGGCACAACGCCGAGATCAAGATCCCGGCCGGCCTCGACGTCGACCTGATGTTCGCCGAGGGCGCCGCCTTCTTCGACCGCGCGGCCGCCGGCGTCCCGCCCGCCGTCCGCGCCGATCGGGCGACGCTCGGCGACGCCGCGCAGGCGCTGGCCAACGGCGCGCTGCCGCCGGAGGCCCGGCTCGCCGCCGGGATCTCGCCGCAGGTGCGGGCCGCGCTCGGCCGGTACCCGGTGCGCGAGCTGATCACGTCGTCCGAGACCTACCCGGTCTGGGTGGACCGGACCCGCGCGCTCTACGGCAGCTGGTACGAGTTCTTCCCGCGGTCCGAGGGCGCCGAGTACGACGAGGCGACCGGCGAGTGGAAGTCGGGCACGCTGCGGACGGCCGCCGAGCGGCTCGAGGCCGTGGCCAAGATGGGCTTCGACATCCTCTACGTGCCGCCGATCCACCCGATCGGCAAGTCCTTCCGCAAGGGCCCGAACAACACCCTCGACCCCAAGGACGGCGACCCGGGCTCGCCGTGGGCGATCGGCTCCGAGGACGGCGGCCACGACGCGATCCACCCCGAGCTCGGCACCTTCGAGGACTTCGAGTACTTCGTCGGCCGCGCCCGCGAGGTCGGGCTCGAGGTCGCGATCGACCTGGCCCTGCAGGCCTCGCCGGACCACCCGTGGGTCAAGGAGCACCCGAAGTGGTTCTCGGTCCGCGCCGACGGCTCGATCGCGTACGCCGAGAACCCGCCGAAGAAGTACCAGGACATCTACCCGATCAACTTCGACAACGACCCCGAGGGCATCTACGCCGAGGTGCTGCGGGTCGTGAAGCTGTGGATCGACAAGGGCGTCACGGTGTTCCGGGTCGACAACCCGCACACCAAGCCGGTCAACTTCTGGGAGTACCTGCTCGGCGAGATCCGCAAGACCGACCCGGACGTCGTCTTCCTGTCCGAGGCGTTCACCCGGCGGCCGATGATGCAGGAGCTGGCCAAGGTCGGTTTCCACCAGTCCTACACCTACTTCACCTGGCGCAACGAGAAGTGGGAGCTGGAGGAGTACCTGGAGGAGCTGACCAAGGAGACCGGCCACTTCCTGCGGCCGAACTTCTTCGTCAACACTCCGGACATCCTGACCGCCTACCTGCAGTACGGCGGCCCCGGCGCGTTCAAGATCCGCGCCGCGATCGCAGCGACGTCCTCGCCGTCCTGGGGCGTGTACGCCGGGTACGAGCTGTTCGAATACGTCGCGCTGCGGCCGGGCTCGGAGGAGTACCTGGACACCGAGAAGTTCCAGCTCCGCCCGCGGGACTGGGCCGCCGCCGAGGCCGAGGGCCGTTCGCTGGCGCCGTACCTCACCTTGCTGAACACGGTCCGCCGCCGGCACCCGGCGCTGCAGCAGCTGCGCAACCTCAGCCTGCACAAGGTCGACGACGAGCAGATCCTCTGCTTCTCCAAGCGCACCACCGGCGCCGACGGCCACAGCGACACCCTGATCGTCGTCGTCAACACCGACCCGCACGCCGTCCGCGAGACGATGGTGCACCTCGACATGGCCGCCCTCGGGATGCGCCCCGAGGACACCTTCACCGTCTACGACGAGATCACCGGCGCCACCTGGCGCTGGGGCCAGCAGAACTACGTCAAACTCGACCCCAACGGCGAGCCCGCACACATCCTCGCCGTCCGCCGCGGCCAGGCCTGACCGCGCCGGAACGCAGTCTGCGCGTCAGCCGGCGCGCAGGCTGGTGATGGATGGGCGTTGGTGGTCGGTGAGGCGGAAGCCGGTGCCGCGGACGGCGTCGATGGTGACGGTGGTGCCGAGTTCGTCGAGTTTGCGGCGGAGGCGTTTGACGACTGAGTGAACGTCGGCGGTGCCGCGTAGCTCGCGGGTGCCCCAGACGGCCTGGTGGAGGGCGTCGTAGGTCCAGACGCGGACTGGGGCGGACATCAGGCGGGCGAGCAGGTCGATCTCGAGTTCGGTCAGCTGGACCTCGCGGCCGCGCCAGCGCGCGACGGAGCGGGCCCGGTCGATCGTCAGGACGTCGGCGTCCGGCGGTGCGGGCGGATCGGGCTCGGCCGCGGACTCGGGTTCGGGCGGCTCCGGGCGGCCGGCGGACAACGCCGTCCGGCCGGGAACCAACAGCTTGCGGAGTTCGTCGAGACTGGAGACGAGCAGCAGTGGCGCGACGTCGTCGACGAGTTCGGCCAGCCGCACCCGCTGTTCGGGTGAGGCGGCGACGGCGATGAGCAGCGGGAAGGATTCAGCGTCGGTCATGGTCTGATCGACGTCCGCTGGGGCGGGGACACGGGCGGTGACCATCCGGTCACGATGTCAACCCCTGCCCGAGATCGTCAACCGATGGCCACTCTTTGACCATCTTGCCTCGATGATGGCAACGGTTAGTCACATCTTGCTCACCAGGTGTGCTTGTTCGGCCCTTTCTCTGACACATATCGTCCTCGGCAGGCTCGCCGCGTCACACGCGGCGACCTGGGGGGCACCGAGCGCGTTCGCTCAACCGGTTCACCGCCCTGCGCGATCCGCCCGTCGCGCCCCTCTGCGCACCACATGACTCGGGGGAGTCAACTCGGGGTCGTCACAGTGAGGGGCTGCGAAGACATGTCAGACAGCAGACGAAAGGGGCTGGCCAGAACTCTGGTCGGCGCCTTGGCGACGGTGGCCGTCGTCGCGACCGGGCTCGGCGCCGGCGCCGCCCAGGCCGCACCGCCCACCAAGCCGACGGGAACCGATCCCGCCGCCAAGATCAAGCCGGACCTGATGGAGAAGTTCTCCGGCAAGGACGCGAAGGCCGCCGACACCGACTACTGGGTGTACTTCGGCGCCAAGGCCGACCTGGCCGCCGCGAGCAAGATCGCGGACTGGACCAAGCGCGGGACCGCGGTCGCGGAGGCCCTGCAGAAGACCGCGACCGCCAGCCAGAAGAAGGTCAAGGCCGAGCTCGACGCGGCCGGCGTGCCGTACAAGGCCTTCTGGGCGACGAACGCGGTCCGGGTCGAGAAGGGCTCCCTGGATCTGGCCAAGCAGCTGGCCGCGCACAGCGAGGTCGCCGGGCTCTACAACCCGCAGCAGATCGAGGTTCCGGAGACCACCGCCGGCGCCAACCAGAACGAGATCAACGCGGTCGAGTGGGGCGTCGCCAACATCAAGGCGAACCAGGTCTGGACGCAGTTCGGCAACAAGGGCGCCGGGATCACGATCGCCAACATCGACACCGGCGTCCAGTACGACCACCCGGCGCTGGTGAACCAGTACCGCGGCAACCTCGGCAACGGGCAGTTCGACCACAACTACAACTGGTTCGACGCGGCCGGCTCCTCGCCGGCGCAGCCCGGCGACACCAACGGCCACGGCACCCACACGATGGGCACCATGGCCGGTGACGACGGCGCCGCCAACCAGATCGGCGTCGCGCCCGGCGTCAAGTGGATCGCCGCGAACGGCTGCTGCCCGAGCGACGCCGCGCTGATCAACTCCGGGCAGTGGATGCTGCAGCCGACCAACCTCGCCGGGCAGAACCCCGACGCGAGCAAGCGGCCCAACATCATCAACAACTCGTGGGGCACCCGCGCGCCGTCGAACGACCCGTTCATGGAAGACGTCACCCTGGCCTGGACGGCGTCCGGGATCTTCGGCGCGTTCTCCAACGGCAACAGCGGACCCAACTGCGCGACGTCCGGCTCCCCCGGCAGCTCGACCAGCAACTACTCGGTCGGCGCCTACGACATCAACAACGCGATCGCGAGCTTCTCGGCGCGCGGCGCGGGCCAGAACGGCACCATCAAGCCGAACATCGCGGCGCCGGGCGTCAACGTCCGGTCCAGCGTCCCCGGCAACGGCTACGCGGCCTTCAACGGCACGTCGATGGCCTCGCCGCACCTGGCCGGCGCGGTCGCGCTGCTCTGGGCCGCCGCGCCGACCCTGAAGGGCAACGTCGCCGCCACGCGGGCGCTGCTGAACTCGACGGCGACCAACGTCGCGGACACCACCTGCGGCGGCACCGCCGAGAACAACAACGTCTTCGGCGAGGGCCGGCTCGACGCGCTCGCGCTGCTGAACGCCGCCCCGATCGGCCAGACCGGCACGCTCGCCGGCAAGGTCACCGCCGCGACCGGCGGCGCCGCGCTCGCCGGCGCCAGCGTCACGGTCAAGGCAGCCGGCCAGGCCGACAAGGTTCTGACCACGAACAGCACCGGCGCGTACTCCGTCGTCCTCGCGACCGGCGACTACTCGCTGACGGTGGAGTCGTTCGGGTACAAGTCGCAGACCGCGACCGCCGCCGTCACCACCGGCCAGACCACCACGAAGAACTTCGCGCTGGAGAGCAAGCCGCTGGTCAGCGTCGGCGGCACCATCACCGACGGCTCCGGCCACGGCTGGCCGCTGTACGCGAAGGTCTCGGTCGAGGGCCCCGGCGGCACGTTCGACTACACGACGCCGACCAACGGCCGGTTCAGCTTCAAGGTTCCGGGCAGCGCCTCGTACACCCTCAAGGTCGAGTCGCAGATCCCCGGCTACCAGACGACGACCGTGCCGATCACGGTCGGCGCCGGCAACCTGACCAAGAACGTCGCCGTCCCGGTCCGCGACGGCGACGGCTGCTTCACCGCTCCCGGCTACCGCGAGGCCACCGAGGGCTCGGTCGAGGCGTTCGACGGCACCACCGCACCCAGCGGCTGGACCGTCGTGGACGGCAAGGGCAACGGGCAGGTCTGGACGTTCGACGACCCGGGTAAGCGCGGCAACCTGACCGGCGGGACCGGCGGTTTCGCGATCATCGACAGCGACAAGTACGGACGGGACCAGACCCAGGACACGTCGCTGGTCAGCCCGGTACTGGACTTCTCCGGCAACGATTCGCCGAAGGTCCGGTTCAACCAGGACCTGCGCTACATCAGCGGTGAGAAGGCCGATGTCGACGTGACCGTCGACGGCGGCACCACCTGGACCAACGTGCTCCGGCAGACCGCCGGCAACCGCGGCGTGAAGACCATCGCGTTGCCGCAGGCCGCGAACAAGGCGGCCGTCCAGGTCCGCTTCCGCTACTACGACGCGTCGTACGACTGGTGGTGGCAGGTCGACAACGTCCTGTTCGGCAAGGTCTTCTGCGAGCCGACCGGCGGCGGTCTGGTCGTCGGCAACGTCAAGGACGCCAACACCGGCGGCGCCGTGAACGGCGCGGTCGTCACCCGCGACGGCTCGACGGAGTCCGCGACCACGGTCGCGACGCCGGAGGACACCGGCCTCGGCGACGGCTTCTACTGGCTCTACTCCTCGGCTGACGGCGACCAGGGCTTCACGGCCAAGGCCGGCAACTACGTCAGCGCGCAGTCGACCGTCGCCGTGGAGGCGGACTGGGTGACCAGCGCCGACTACACGCTGGACGCCGGTCAGCTGAGCGTCACGCCGGGCGACATCAACGCCTCGCTGCCGCTGGGCAACGCCAAGACGACCAAGAACGTCGTCGTCACCAACACCGGTGGCGCCCCGGTCAAGGTCAAGTTCGGCGAGAAGGACAACGGCTTCGTCCTGCAGAACGCCGACGGCAGCACGACCACCAAGGCGCAGGTGCTGAACAGCAAGGGCGCTCCGCTGCAGCGGCTCGACGTCCCGACGTCGTTCGCGCAGTCGCCGGACAAGACCAACGGCGCCGCCGTTCCGGCCGCTGACGGGCCGCAGGCCCCGCCGTGGGCCGGGATCGCCGACTACCCGTCGGTCGTGATGGACAACCGCGTCGTCACCGTCGACGGCAAGATCTACTCGATCGCCGGCGGCAACGGCACGGCCTCGAGCGCGAACAGCTACGTGTACGACCCGGCCGCCAAGGCCTGGACCGCGATCGCCCCGCTGCCGGGTGCTCGCAACGCCGTCACCCTGGGCGCCGTCGGCGGCAAGATCATCGCCAGCTCCGGCTGGGGCGCGTCCGGTCCGGACGCGGCGACCTGGTCGTACGACCCGGCCGCCAACGCGTGGAGCGCCGTCGCGGCCAACCCGGCTCCGCGGGCTGCCGCGGGCCAGGCCGTCGCGAACGGCAAGCTGTACGCCATCGGCGGCTGCACCACTGCCAGCTGTACGCCGATGAGCAACACCGTCGTCGAGTACGACGCCGACGCCGACACCTGGGCGACCAAGGCGCCGTACCCGAAGTCGGTGGCGTTCGCGTCCTGTGGCGCGATCGACGGCAAGGTCTACTGCGCCGGCGGTAACGACGGCACGAACTCGCTGAAGAACGCCTACGTCTACGACCCGGGTGCGGACTCGTGGACGGCGATCGCCGACGCTCCGGCCGACCACTGGGCCGGTTCGTACGCGGTGGCCAACGGCAAGTTCAACGTCGTCGGCGGGGTCCAGGCGGGCGCCGTCACCAACGCCGGCTTCGCCTTCGACCCGGCCGCCGGCACCTGGTCGGCGCTGCCGAACGCCAACCAGGCGCGGTACCGCGGCGGCGCGGCCTGTGGCTTCTACAAGGTCGGCGGCTCGTCGGGTGGCTTCACCGCCACCGACGACAGTGAGAACCTGCCGGGCCTGGAGAACTGCACGGAGTCCGCGGCCGACGTGAGCTGGCTGGCGCTGGACAAGACCGAAGCCGAGCTGGCCCCGGGCGAGTCCACGACGGTCAAGGTCACGCTGAACGCGAACGTCGACCAGCCGGGCACCTACACCGGCGCGGTCACCATCGGCGAGGACACGCCGTACTCGGTGGCTCCGGTCGACATCAAGCTGAGCGTCACCCCGCCGAGCACCTGGGCCAAGATCCAGGGCACGGTGACCGGCGTCAGCAAGACCGGCGCCAGCGCTCCGCTCGCCGGTGCGACCGTCCAGGTGGACTCGTGGGCGCAGTCCTACACGTTCAGCACGGACGCCAGCGGTGAGTACGCGTACTGGTTGGACATCCGCAACAACCCGCTCACGCTGATCGCCGCCAAGGACGGCTACAAGCCGCAGACCCGTTCGACGGAGCTGCTGGCCGATGAGCCGGTCACCGAGGACTTCGCACTGAAGTCGCTCAAGTAACCAGCTACAGCAACAGCCAGGCCCCGGACCTTCACTGGTCCGGGGCCTGGCCCTTTGCTAGGTAGTAGGCAGCAGGTGGAAGCCGACGCCGCGGACGGCGTGGATGGTCACCGTGGCGCCCAGATTGGCCAGCTTCTGCCGCAGGCGCTTCACCACTGAGTGAATGTGGGAGCCGTGGCCCAGATGCTCGTTGCCCCAGACAGCATGGTGCAGCCGCTGGTAGGTCCACACTCGGCCGGGCTCCTCGACCAGACAGTGCAGGAAGTCGTGTTCGAGCCGGGTCAGCGGCACCTCACGATCACGCCACCGGACGGTACGCCGTTCGACGTCCAGGAACAGCTCCTCTTCCAGCTGCGTCGGCTGGTCCAGGCGCGGGACGACGCCCGGCGCCACGACGACCGGCGGGGGCGTCGCGGCCAGCGTCTCGGTCAGCTCCAGGAACACCCGGGCTTGTTCAGCACTGGACACCAGTAGCAGCGCGTCGGCGTCGCCGAGCAGCCGGGCCAGCTGAATCCGCTCGGCCGTCGACGTGGCCACGCCGATGATCAGCGACGATTCGGACGTCCCCTCCATGAGCAGTTCCTCCCCTGTGTGCCCACCGGGCGGTCGAACGGTGTGGGCAAACGCCGTACAAGTACGGTTTAAGCCACGAACTAAGTCAAGGGATTCCCTGCACGTCGGGCTGGCACAAATGCGAACTGTCAACGTCAGGACAGTTTGACCGGATCCGGTCAGAGCGACACGCGGCCTTGATTTGCGATCCCGCGTGCGCTGCGTGTGCGCGGCGGAGTAGTCTCCTCGCGCACGGTCACTTCGGCCCGCACCCGTCGGAGGACCGCTTCTGACGGAGGAACAGTGTCCGGACTCGTTCGGCGGCCGCTCGTCATCTGGCTGCTCGCGGCTCTTGCCGTACCCGTGCTGCTCGTCGCCGTGCTGGTGCCGGCGACCGCGGGGTCTACTGAGGATCAGCTGCGTGCGCGGACGGAGGCGGCGCTCAGAGCCGGCGGTGTCAACGCCTCCGTGCGGATGGACGGGCGGGACGCCACGGTCTCCGTGTCCACCGATGTGGACGAGACGCACCTGCGCGAGATCGTCGCCGGGGTGGACGGCGTCCGCGTCGTCTCGATCGAACGTGGGCAGGCCGATCAGGGCGGCGAGACTCCGAGCCCGGAGCCGGAGCCGGAGGCCGGGTTCGAGCTCGGGCGGACGGAGACGGCCATCCGCGTTCAGGCGGTCGTGCGGAGTGAGCTGGCGAAGGATGTGTTGCGGACCGAGGTCGAGAAGCTGCTCGGGCCGGATCGGGAGTACGACGAGCGCGTCACGGTCGATGCGGCCAAGGGGTTCGTCGAGCCGACCACGCTGACCGCGCTGCTGTCCGCGCTGGCGATCGGGACCGGTGACGCGTCGGTCCGGTACGACGGGAGCACGGTCACGCTGAGCGGCGAGGTGCCGGACCAGGCGACCAAGGCGATGGCGGCGCGGGCCGCGGCGAAGGCGGTGCCGGGGGCGGTCGTCGCGGACGAGCTGATCGTGCCGACGGCGAAGCCGACGCAGAGTGAGCCGTGCCGGACGTTCAAGAGCCGGCTGGCGGAGTTCGGCCGGCAGCAGCGGATCAACTTCCTGTCCGGGACGGCGATCGTCAACGACGCCTCGAAGCCGGCGGTCGTCCGGGCCGCGGAACTGCTCAAGACCTGCCCGACGGCCCGCGTCGAGGTCGCCGGTCACACCGACAACCTCGGCTCCCCCGCCAGCAGCCTCCCGCTGTCCGAGCAGCGCGCCGCCGCGCTCAAGAACCAGCTCGTGCGCCTCGGCGTCCCCGCCGACCGTCTGGTCGCCGCCGGCTACGGCCAGGCGTTCCCGATCGCCTCCAACTCCACCGCCACCGGCCGGATCGCCAACCGCCGCGCCGAGATCAGACCCCTGCAGGAGAACTGATGACCTGGCTGATCGCCCAGAACTGGCTCCTCCTCCTCACCGCCTTCCTCCTCGGAAGCGCCCTCACCTACCTCCTCCACCGCGCCACCCGGAAGGCCCACACATGAGCTGGCTCCTCCGCCACAACTGGCCCTGGACCCTCGCCGCCTTCCTCCTGGGCGCCGCCATCACCTGGTACCTCCTAGACCGCCGCCCCCACACCCCACCCCCAACAGCAGAACACCCCGAAGCCGCCGAACCAGTGCTGGTAGGCGCAGCCCCCACCCCCACCGCAGGCACGGCCACCCAGCCCCAGGCCGAACCACCAGCCCGAACAGAACCGGCCCCCCGCACGGCCACCCACGCAACACCAGCAGAAGCCCCAACGCGCACCCCCTCAGCGGCGCCTGCCAAACCCGAGCCGGACGAAGCTGTCGCGCCGCCCGCAGCCGAACCCGAGCCAGCGGCGTCCGCGGCTCCGGTGGCAGCAGCTGCCAGCCCGGCCCCAGCCACCCACGCAACACCAGCAGAAGGCCCAACGCACACCCCCTCAGCGGCGCCTGACAAGCCCGAGCCGGACGAAGGTGTTGCGCCGCCTGCGGCCGAGCCCGCGCCGGCGGCGTCCGCCTCGGCTCCGGCCGCGCGAGCGGCGTCCGAGGGGCGTGGGCAGTTCTCGCGGGTGATGGATTCGGAGCCGACGTTGTTCGACCAGGATGTGGTGGCGCCTGGGCGGTACGGGGAGGGGTCGGCGGAGGCGGTGCCGCACCAGGGGCCGCCGGACGGGTTCACGATCAAGGGGAATGCGCAGTCGATGCTGTTCCACACGCCGGAGTCGCCGTACTACGGGCGGACGAAGGCGGAGGTGTGGTTCCGGACGGAGGCGGACGCCGAGCGCGCGGGCTTCACGAAGTACGTCCGGAAGCCGCGGAAGTCGGTCGCCCCGCCGGAGTGATCCCGTTGCGTCGTACGATCGTGACCCGGAGTGATCACATCCTGGAGGACGACCGTGCAGCAAGAGATTCATGTCCCCTTCCTCGTCGAGCAGGACGAGGACGGCGCCTGGGCCGCGCAGGCCGCGCTGACGCCCGAGGCGTTCGCCAACGGGCAGGGCGACACCCGTGAGGAGGCGATCGAGGACCTGCGCGCCGCGATCGCCCTGCTCGCCGAGGAGGTCGGCGTGCCCGAGCAGCTGGTCGTGAAGATCGAGCTGCCGTAATGCCCAAGAAATTCCGGGACGCCGACCGCAAGCTGCGCGAAGAGGGCTTCGAGCCGGTCCGCCAGAACGGCAGCCACATCACCTACAAAAACAGCAGCGGCCGCACGGTCATCGTCCCGAAGAAGGAAGAGATCAAGACCGGGACGTGGAGCAACATCGAGCGCCAGGCCGGGATCAAGCAGGACAAGTCCGGCCGGGACAGCGGGGACGACGCGATGCGGCTGGCCAACGAGGGCGTCACGCCGGCCGGCGGGAAGGGCAACGACGCCGCGCAGGGCGAGCGGCAGAGCACCCAGCGGCACGGCAAGAGCAACAAACGGGGCTTCGGCTCCGGACGCTGAACATCTGAGACCAGTAGGCCAGAGGTCTTATTGGGTGGGATGTCGGCCGGTCCATTTGCTTGTACTGGCAAAGGGCGGTCAGACTAAGCGCGACGATCACGCGGAACCGTCCGTCGCGCGACGTACCCCAATCACCGGGTCCGACCGGGTTCACGCACTGCCTCTTTTGACGAGCCCGGTAATGGGTACGGGAGGTCAGTGCGCGCCCTGGGCCGGCCCGACCCACAACCTTCCCGATGGAGGTGAGCGTGACCGACATGCTGCCGGAGCAGCACCACGGACTGACGAAGAAGGATCCGCTGTGGTTCAAGCGGGCCGTCTTCTACGAGGTCCTGGTGCGATCGTTCAAGGACTCGAACGCCGACGGCATCGGCGACCTGCAAGGCCTGACCGAGAAACTCGACTATCTCGAGTGGCTCGGCGTGGACTGCCTGTGGCTGCCGCCGTTCTACCCGTCACCGTTGCGGGACGGCGGTTACGACATCTCCGACTACACCGGCGTGATGCCGGAGGTCGGCACGATCCAGGACTTCGCCGCCTTCATGGAGGCCGCGCACGCCCGCGGGATGCGCGTGATCGTCGACTTCGTGATGAACCACACCTCGGACCAGCACCCCTGGTTCCAGGAGTCCCGCGCCAACCCGGACGGCCCGTACGGCGACTTCTACGTCTGGTCCGACACCGACGAGCCGTACGGCGACGCCCGGATCATCTTCGTCGACTCCGAGCAGTCGAACTGGACGTGGGACCCGGTCCGCGGCCAGTACTTCTGGCACCGGTTCTACTCCAGCCAGCCGGACCTCAACTTCGAGAACCCGGCCGTCGGCGACGCGATGATCGAGGCGCTGAAGTTCTGGCTCGACCTCGGCATCGACGGTTTCCGGCTGGACGCCGTGCCGTACCTGTTCGAGGAGGACGGCACCAACTGCGAGAACCTCCCGCGCACCCACGAGTTCCTCAAGCGGGTCCGCAAAGAGGTCGACGCGAACTACGAGGACCGGATCCTGCTCTGCGAGGCCAACCAGTGGCCGGCCGACGTGGTCGACTACTTCGGCGACCGCGACTCGGGCGGCGACGAGTGCCAGATGGCGTTCCACTTCCCGGTGATGCCGCGGATCTTCATGGGCGTGCGGCGCGAGTCGCGGTTCCCGATCTCGGAGATCCTGGCCCAGACCCCGGCCATCCCGGACACCTGCCAGTGGGGCATCTTCCTGCGCAACCACGACGAGCTGACGCTCGAGATGGTCACCGACGAGGACCGCGACTACATGTGGTCGGAGTACGCGCAGGACCCGCGGATGAAGGCGAATATCGGCATCCGCCGCCGGCTGGCCCCGCTGCTGGACAACGACACCAACAAGATGGAGTTGTTCACGGCGATGCTGCTGTCGCTGCCCGGCTCGCCGATCCTGTACTACGGCGACGAGATCGGGATGGGCGACAACATCTGGCTCGGCGACCGCGACGGCGTCCGGACGCCGATGCAGTGGTCCCCGGACCGCAACGCCTCGTTCTCCACCGCGACCCCGGGCAAGCTCAGCCTGCCCGTGATCATGGACCCGGTCTACGGCTACCAGGCGGTGAACGTCGAGGCCGAGATGGAGAACGCCTCCTCGCTGCTGCACTGGACCCGGCGGATGATCCAGACCCGTAAACAGCACCCCTGTTTCGGGATGGGCACCTTCACCGATCTGGGCGGCTCGAACCCGAGCGTCCTGTCGTACATCCGCGAGTTCGGCGACGACGTCGTCCTGTGCGTGAACAACCTGTCCCGCTTCCCGCAGCCGATCGAACTCGACCTGCGGCAGTGGCAGGGCGTGGAACCGGTCGAGCTTCTCGGCGGGGTGCACTTCCCGGCGATCGGGGAGTTGCCCTACCTTTTGACCCTCGGCGCCCACGGTTTCTACTGGTTCCGGCTGCCCGTGGCCAAGTCGGACGACCATGAGGAGAGCATTTCGTGACTTCCCATCTGGACCAGGTCCAGTCCTTCTGCACGAACCAGCGCTGGTTCGGGGAGAAGGGACACGACGTCGTCGTCGACGCCATCGCCACCTCGGCCTGGTTGTCCGGCGAGGGCGTTTGGCCCGCGGTCCGGATCGGGTTCGTCTACTGTTCGGGTCCCCCCGGGTCGGACACCCCGATCCGGGTGTACCAGCTCCCGCTCAGCTACCACCGGGCGCCGGTCGACAACCTCGGCCACGCCCTGATCGGCGACTGGGCGGAGCAGGACCTCGACGACACCCGCGTCTGGGTGTACGACGCCCTGCACGACAAGGAAGCCACGCCGTACTGGCTGGACGGCCTGACCAACGGCCGCACTCTCGACGGCCTGGAGTTCCACCCGGTGCACGCGCCGGAGGGCGCGACCGTCGTCCCGGAGGACGCGCAGTCCCTGGTGCTGACGGTCGAGCAGTCCAACACGTCGCTGGTCTTCGGCGACGTCGCGCTGCTGAAGGTGTTCCGCCGGCTCGAGCCCGGGAGCAATCCCGGGGTCGAGATCGAGTCGGCGCTCACCGAGTCCGGGTCCGAGCTGGTCCCGGAGGTGCTGGGTTCGGCGCGCGGCAGCTGGCCGCGCGCCGGCGGCGGCACCGACAGCGGTGAGCTCGCCATGATGACGGCGTTCCAGAAGAACGCGACCGACGGCTGGGCGTTCGCGACGTCCTCCGTCCGGGACCTGTACGCCGAGGCCGACCTGCACGCGGCCGAGGTCGGCGGCGACTTCGCCGGTGAGTCGCACCGGCTCGGCGCCAGCACCGCCCAGGTGCACTCCGAGCTGGCCAAAGCGCTGGGCACCGACGTCTGGGAGCAGGACAAACTCGTCGAGCACGCCGCCGCCATGCAGCGCCGCCTCGACCAGGCGGTCGCGGCGATCCCCGAGCTCGCGCCGTACGCCGCCGGCCTCGGCCGGGCCTTCGACGCACTCGCGGCCACCGACCAGCCGGTGATCGTGCAGCGCATCCACGGCGACTTCCACCTCGGTCAGGTGCTCCGGACGATCGACGGCTGGAAGCTGATCGACTTCGAGGGCGAGCCGGCCAAGTCGCTGATCGAGCGCCGTGCCCTCGACACCGCCGTCAAGGACATCGCGGGCATGCTCCGCTCGTTCGACTACGCGGCCCGCTCGCTCCTGCTCACCGACCACGAAGGCGACCAGCAGATCGCCTACCGGGCCTCGGAATGGGCGACCCGTAACCAGCAGGCCTTCTGCGACGGCTACGCCGAGGTCGCCGGCACGGACCCGCGGCAGCAGTCCGTCCTGCTCAGCGCTTTCCTCGCCGACAAACTCATCTACGAATGCCTCTACGAGGCCCGCAACCGCCCGACCTGGCTGCGCATCCCGCTCTCGGCCGTGGCGGCGCTCGCCGAGGCCGAATCCGCGGAAGGCTGACCCCGGTCCAGACCGCGAGTGTGTAGGCGGCGAGTCGGCGGGTACGGGGTGCAGTGAACGTGGCCGCGATCGGGCAGGATGTGCATATGGGATCGAGTGAGAACGAAGCCATGGAGGTACCGGTGGTTTCGGCCGACCAGCCTTTGGTGACAGCGGTTCCGGTGGAACGGACCGTCTTGGATCGGGTGGTCGGTGGGACTTATCACGATCCGCACCAGGTGCTCGGGCCGCATCTGGGCGCGAGTGGCGTGACGGTGCGGGTGCTGCGGCCGTTCGCCAGTGCTGTCACCGTTCTGCACGGGGATGCGCAGCGGCTGGAGTTGCGGCACGAGCACGACGGCGTGTGGGTCGGCGTGATCGACACCGACAAGGTGCCGGACTACCGGCTCGAGGTCGGCTACACCGACGGGCCCGCGCTCGAGGTGGACGACCCGTACCGCTACCTGCCGTCGCTCGGCGAGATCGACCTGCACCTGATCGGTGAGGGCCGCCACGAGCAGCTGTGGACGGTGCTCGGCGCGCACGTCCGCCGGTACGAGGGCCCGGCCGGAGCCGTGACCGGGACGTCGTTCGCCGTCTGGGCCCCGAACGCGCAGGGCGTCCGGCTGACCGCCGACTTCAACTTCTGGGACGGCCGCGCGCATCCGCTGCGCTCGCTGGGCTCGTCGGGCGTCTGGGAGCTGTTCGTCCCCGGCGTCGGCGCCGGCACCCGGTACAAGTTCGACATCTGCGGCCGGGACGGCGTCTGGCGCCAGAAGGCGGACCCGATGGCCAACCTGGCCGAGGTTCCCCCGGCGAACGCGTCGGTCGTCCACGAGTCGACGTACGAGTGGGCGGACGCCGAGTGGCTGGAGCGCCGGGCGGCGTCGCAGGCCTACGCCGAGCCGATGAGCGTCTACGAGGTGCACCTCGGCTCCTGGCGCAAGGGCAAGAGCTACCGCGAGCTGGCCGACGAGCTCGTTGCCTATGTCAACGATATGGGTTTCACCCATGTCGAGTTCATGCCGGTGATGGAGCACCCGTTCGGCGGTTCCTGGGGCTACCAGGTGACGTCGTACTTCGCGCCGACGTCCCGGTTCGGCGACCCGGACGACTTCCGCTTCCTGGTCGACAAGCTGCACCAGGCGGGCATCGGCGTCCTGGTCGACTGGGTGCCGGCGCACTTCCCGAAGGACGCGTGGGCGCTGGCCCGGTTCGACGGGACGCCGCTGTACGAGCACCCGGATCCGCGCCGCGGCGAGCAGCCCGACTGGGGCACGCTGGTCTTCGACTTCGGCCGCCCGCAGGTCCGCAACTTCCTGGTCGCGAACGCGATCTACTGGGCCGAGGAGTTCCACATCGACGGCCTGCGCGTCGACGCGGTCGCCTCGATGCTCTACCTGGACTACTCACGCCAAGAGGGTCAGTGGGTGCCGAACCAGTACGGCGGCCGGGAGAACCTGGAGGCCGTGTCGTTCCTGCAGGAGATGAACGCGACGCTCTACAAGCGCGTCCCGGGCGTGATCACGGTCGCCGAGGAGTCGACGTCCTGGCCGGGCGTCACCCGGGACACCCATCTCGGCGGGCTCGGGTTCGGCTTCAAGTGGAACATGGGCTGGATGAACGACTCGCTCCGCTACCTGGAGCACGAGCCGGTGCACCGGCAGTACCACCACCACGAGCTGACGTTCTCGATGATGTACGCCTACTCGGAGAACTTCGTCCTGCCGCTGTCGCACGACGAGGTCGTGCACGGCAAGGGTTCGCTGCTGCGCAAGATGCCCGGCGACCGCTGGCAGCAGCTGGCGAACCTGCGCGCTTACCTGGCGATGATGTGGGCGCACCCGGGTAAGCAGCTGCTGTTCATGGGCTGCGAGTTCGGCCAGGAGTCGGAGTGGTCCGAGAAGGGCGAGCTGGACTGGTGGCTGCTGGACCACGCCGACCACCGCGGTCTGCGCGACCTGGTCCGCGACCTGAACCACGTCTACAAGGACACCGCCGCGCTGTGGGGCACCGACCACGACCCGGAGAAGTTCAGCTGGATCGACGCCAACGACGCCGGGAACAACGTGTTCTCGTTCGTCCGCTTCGGCGCCGAGGGTGAGCCGACCATCGCCTGCATCGCGAACTTCTCCGCCGTACCGCATCACGGCTACCGGCTCGGGCTCCCGTACGCCGGTCAGTGGTCCGAGGCGATCAACACCGACGCCGGCTCGTACGGCGGCTCCGGGGTCGGCAACCTGGGCGCCGTCCAGGCCGACGGCCCGGAGTGGCACGGGATGGCAACCAGCACCGAGCTGTCCGTGCCGCCCCTGGCCACGGTGTACTTGCGGTACGACGGGTAGCGTTCAGGGTGTGACCGCCGAACTGACCGATGGTGACCTGACGCTGCAGCTGTCCCAGGACGGTGAAGACGTGACGGTCTTCACCGTGGGCGCCTTCGGGACCGTAGAGGTCCGGCGGACGACGGTTGGCGTCGGTCTGGTCGTTTGGGCGCTGGAGGGCGGCTCCGACGTCGCACAGCGCGCAGTGCGGCTGGTTTCGGAGTACGCCTTCAGTCAGCTCGGCTTGGCCCGGCTGCAGATAGAGGTGGACCCGGAGCTGCACTCTTCGGCGCGGGTGGCGATTCGGTCCGGTTTCCGGCGCGAGGGCCTACTGCGCGGCGCAGCCCTCGTGGACGGCGAGCGGCGGGATCTGGCCATCTACGGCATGCGCAGCGACGACCCGCGGCCGGACAGCCTGCTCGGCTGGACCACACTGATGGACTCCGCTCTTCCGAAGAAGCGGGTGATCGCGCACGTCGTCGTCCGCGACACCAGTGGTCGCGTGCTGCTCTGCCAGGTCAGCTACAAACAGGACCGCGAGCTGCCGGGCGGCGTCGTCGAACCTGATGAGGACCCGGCCACCGGCGCCTCCCGTGAGATGGAAGAGGAGCTGGGCCTCGCCCTGCCGCTGCTCGGCGTCCTCGCCATCGACTGGCTCCCGCGCTGGGAAGGCTGGGGCGACGCCGTCGAGATCCTGTACGACGGCGGCGTCCACGACCCGTCCATCCTGCAGACCCTGCAACCGGACGGTCGCGAGATCCTCGCCATCGGCTGGCACTCCCCCGAGGCGCTCGAAGGCCTGGTCTCGCCGCTGAACGCGCGCCGCCTCCCGCTGCTGCTCGCGAAGCCGGGCCAGCTGCACAACCTGAGCAACGGCCGGCCGATCAGCTAGTTCGTCAGGTACGACGTGACGAAGGTGACGGCCGTGGCCAGGATGAGGGTGTTGAAGACGAACGCGAGGGTCGCGTGCGCGAGCACCCGGCGGCGGACGCGGCTCTGGGTGACGGTCACGTCAGTGGTACCGAACGTCGTACCGACGGAGACCGCGAAGTAGGCGAAGTCGACCAGGCCCGGTTCGTCGGTGCCTGGGAAGTCGAACCCGCCGGATCGGGCGTGTAAGGCCAGGTACGAGATCACGAAGGCGATCTGGAGCGCCAGCCAGGCGGTGATGACGGCCAGGACGCAGATCGCCAGGGCCAGTTTTGGCGGCGCGCCGAGTGACTCGGCCCGCGGCAGCGCCGAGACGGTCGCGAAGAGGGCGATCATCGCCGCACCCTGGGCGAACTGCTCCGGCGTGCTCTGGAACCAGCGGTCGGCGACTCCTTGCCGTGACGTCGCCAGCACCAGCTCACGAAGCGCCTCCGGTGAGCGGCGGCGGAACGTCAGCCAGGTCAGCAGCAGGTAGCCGGCGAAGTAGAGATTCCAGCCGGCGAGGACCCTGAGCAGCGTCTCCCCCGGGAGGAACAGTGCCGGAATGATCAGCGGCAGGACCAGCATCTGCCGGGCGAACTCCCGATTCCACCAGCGCATCTGACTCCCCGTGGCCGTCGCGAACGCGCCCATCCTAAGGTTCAGCTGAGCTCGTCGTGGCGGCGGCGCAGGAAGCGGCGTTCGGCTTCGTTGCCGGTGAGCGTGATCGCTTCGGCGTACGCGGCGGCGGCCTGGACGCTGCGCCCCAGGCGGGCCAGGACGTCGGCGCGGGTGGCGGGTAGGTAGGGGTAGGACTGGAGGGCGGGTTCGTCGCCCAGGGCATCCAGCTCGGCGAGGATCTCGGGCAGGTCGGCGTCGGGGACGAAGCTGCGGGCGGCGGCGCGGTTGAGGGCCACGACCGGCGTCGGCCAGCTGACCATCATCGCGTCGTACATGCGGACGACCTGACGCCAGTCGGTGCGCTCCCAGGACGGAGCGGTGACATGCAGACCGGCGACCGCGGCCTGGAGCGCGAAGCGGCCGCCGCCACGCTGCAGAGCAGCGGTCGCTCGGGCGACCCCTTCCGCGATCAGTTTGACGTCCCAGCGGGCGCGGTCCTGGTCGGCGAGCAGGACGAGTTCGCCGTCCGTGCTCATCCGGGCGGTGCCGCGCGCCTCGGTCATCAGCAGCAGGCCGAGCAGCGCCTCCGGCTCGGTCTCTGCGGGTATCAGCCGGACGAGCATCCGGGCCAGCTCGATCGCACGCCCGGTCAGATCGGCACGAGTCAGCTCGGCGCCGGCCGCGACATGCCCCGCGGTGTAGACGAGATGGACGACGGTCAGCACGGCGTCCAGTCGATCGGGCAGCTCGTGGTCAGCGGGGATCCGGTACGGGATGCCGGCGGCGGCGATCTTCTTCTTCGCCCGGGTGATGCGCGCCGCTGCCGTCGCCTCGCCGATCCGCAGTCCGGCCGCCACCTCACGCGTCGTCAGACCGCAGATGAGCCGCAGCGTCAGCGCCACCTGCGACTCCCGAGCCAGGGCCGGGTGACAGCAGGTGAACACCAGCCGCAACGGGTCCGTCGGCTGCTCGTCGTCTGCCGGCTCCTCGTCGACCAGCAGCGGCAGCTTCCGCCGGAGGGTCGTCTCACGCCGCAGCCGGTCCAGCGCGACCCGCCGCGCCACCGTGGTCAGCCAACCGGCCGGATTGGCCGGAAGACCCTCCGGCCAGACCCGCATCGCCTGGACGAACGCGTCCTGGGTGCAGTCCTCAGCCAGGTCCAGGTCGCGGGTCAGCCGGACGACGGCCGCCAGCACCACGGACCAGTGTTCGCGGTGCGCACGCGCCACCGCATCGACGACCTCCCGCACCTCCGCCCCCGCCGGTGGCTCCGGCGAGGGCAGAGGCGGGGTGGTCCGGCCGGTCATCAGGCAGGCGACTCGGCGTCGTCCGAAGTGCTCATGATCGGACGGACCTCGACGTTGCCGGCCGGGCAGAGCTTGGCGAGCTCGATGGCCTGGTCGAGGTCACGGGCCTCGATCACGTAGTAGCCGCCCAGGGCCTCCTTGGTCTCGATGAACGGACCGTCGGTGACCAGGGCCTCGCCGCCGTCCTGCTTCCGGATCGTGCTGGCCGTCGTCGACCGCTCGAGCGCCTCGCCGCCGAGCACCCGCGCGCCGGCCGCCTCGACGGCCGCGGTGAACGCGCCGTGCAGCTCCATCGCCTTCTGCCACTCCTCGGGCGTGAGGTTGTCGAACCACTCCTCGCTGTCGAACAGCAGGAAAACGTACTGCGCCATCTCGGACTCCCTTGTCTGGGGCTTGTCTTGAACATCTTCCTGACGAACGGGGCCGGACGGAATCGACACCCCCAAGGAAGAACTTTCCGGACTACTATTGAGCGATTACTCAACAAGCCCTCTTCGCGCCCCTGGAGGAACCGTATGGAGCACCTCGACGTCCTGATCGTCGGCGCCGGCCTGTCCGGGATCGGAGCGGCGTACCGGCTGCAGACCCAGGCGCCCGGCCGCTCGTACGCGATCCTCGAGGCGCGGGACGCGATCGGCGGCACCTGGGACCTGTTCCGCTACCCCGGCATCCGCTCGGACTCCGACATGTTCACGCTCGGCTTCCCCTTCCACGCCTGGGCGGGGAAAGCGATTGCTGACGGGCCAGACATCTTGTCGTACGTGAACGAGACGGCGGCGACGTACGGGATCGACAAGCACATCCGGTTCGGCCAGCGGGTCGCACGCGCGTCCTGGTCGTCCGAGACCGCGCAGTGGACGGTCGAGACGGAGGACTCGGCGTACACCTGTTCGTTCCTCTACTGCTGCAGCGGGTACTACGACTACGACGCCGGCCACGTGGTCGACTTCCCGGGGCAGAGCGAGTTCCAGGGCGAGGTGATCCACCCGCAGCACTGGCCCGCCGACCTCGACCACTCCGGCAAGCGAGTGGTCGTCGTGGGCAGCGGGGCGACGGCCGTGACGCTCGTACCGGCGATGGCAGCCACCGCGGAGCACGTGACGATGCTGCAGCGGACGCCGAGCTACGTCGCCTCGCGACCGGCCGTCGACGCGTTCGCGGATCGGGTCCGCCGGGCGCTGCCGGAGAAGCTGGCGCACCGGATCGTCCGCACCAAGAACATCGCGCTCAGCACGCTGACCTACAACGCGTTCCGCAAGTTCCCCGCGCCGGCCGCCCGGCTGCTCAACCGAATGGCCGCGCGACAGCTACCCGATTCGATCCCGGCCGACCCGCACTTCACCCCGACGTACAAGCCCTGGGACCAGCGCCTCTGTCTCGTCCCGGACTCGGACCTGTTCCGCGCCCTGCGCAAGGGCACCGCCTCGGTCGTGACCGACGAGATCGAGCGCTTCACGACCGACGGCCTGCTCCTGAAGTCGGGCGCAGAACTGAAGGCGGACGTCGTCGTCACCGCGACCGGCCTACGCATGGTTGCCCTAGGCAAGATCGAGCTCACCGTCGACGGCCGGCCCGCCCCGGTCAGCGAGACCTTCGTCTACAAAGGCCTGATGCTGAGCGGCGTCCCCAACCTGGCCTGGTGCGTCGGCTACACCAACAACTCCTGGACACTCCGCTCCGACCTCAGCTCCCAGTTCGTCGCCCGCCTCCTCAACCACCTCCAAGCAACCGGCACCGACATCTGCCTCCCCGACATCGACCCCGCCGAATACGCCGCCCCCCGCCGTCCCGTCGTGGACCTCTCCTCCGGCTACATCCAACGAGCCGCCGCCATCCTCCCCCGCCAAGGCCCCAACGGCCCCTGGCGCCTCCGCCAGAACTACCCCCGCGACCTCCTCACCTTCCGCTTCGGCGCCCTCGAAGACGGCACCCTGAAGTTCACCCGACGAGCCCCAACAGCGGACCGCTCCGCCTGAACGACCGGCGCCCCCATCTCCGCAGAACGAAGATGGGGGCGCCGGCTAGATCAGAACGGACAGCCCGCCGAAGAGGCGAACCATGAGGTGGCCTTGTAGACGGGCGGCCCCTTGATGTTGAACACATATATCCACAGACACCTGTTACGTCTGGCTGCGTACCAGGCAGTCGCGTAGACGTAGCCGGCCAGCGCTGAGACCAGCGCTGCGACCGCACCGATCCACTTACCGTTGAACGACAGGGCGCTGAAGGAGAAGTAGGCCGAATAGTCGTCCTTCACCCGAGCTGTTCCCGCGCGGGAGAAGTTGATCGACAAGTGGCGATAAGGGCTCCACCAGCGCTGCCAGATGCTCCACTTGCCCCACCAGCGGCGGCCGCCGGCGGCTCCGGTCAGGTCGTCCATGCCGACCGGGTCGGAGGGGTACATGTAGCTGTTCGGGTTGCCGCCGACGACCGGGTCCGGTGAGGTAAAGAGTCCGGTGACCGGGTTGTAGACGCGGACGCCCATCAAGACGAGACCGGCGCCCGAGGTCGCCCGTCCCCTGGCGCCCAGCCAGCCGTAGTCGAGCGAACCTGACACGACCTGGGTAGTCCGGCCGTACTCGTCGTAGTTGCGCCACCCCTTGATGCCGGTCGCCGTCTGGCCAGGCTGCTGGACCTCGACGAGGCTCACCACGTCACCGTGCGGGTTGGCGATGCTGATGTCGGCCTGCCCGTCCTGCAGCGACAACGCCAGGTTCCCCCAGAGCTGCGCGTAGCGACGCGCGATACCGCCCTGGGTGGTCCAGGTCGGGTTGTCACCGCCATCGGTGTAGTGCCGGGTGACCGCGACCGGATCGGCGCTGCCGGTCTTCACGGTCTCCACGGCTCGCCGATCCGCAGCGTCGAGGGTGTACGTCGTGGTCGTCGTGCTCTGCTTGATCGATCGGACGAGATCGTTGTCGTAGTAGGAGAGCGCGATATCGCCGTTCGCGCTCACTGGGGCATCCGCGGCCGGCACGGTCAGCGCCCGGCCGAGGAGGTCGTACGCGTACTGACCGGAGCCGTTGGCGCCGCTGATCGGACGATCGGCGGTGTCGAAGGCCCGGGTCTCGGTCTGCGCGTTCGCGGTCGTGCAGGCGCCGTCGGCACCGGAGATCGCGGTCGACTTGCGCAACCGGTTGTGGTTGCCGTCGAACGCATAGGTGCGGGTGACGCACGGGGCCGCGGTCGGGTCCGCGATGTCGATCCCCGGCAGCGCCGACGTCCGGTCGCGAACCTGGATCAGCCGGCCCGCGCCGTCGTAACTGAACGCGCGATCGTACGGCTTGGCGTCACCGGCCTGCCCGTCGAACGCCGCGCCGTCCGGCGTCCACTCCCGCACCGCGCGTCCGGAGCTGTCGTTCTCGGTTGCCCAGGACAACCAACTCCCGTTCGGGTCGACGGTCGTGCTGCCGTCCTCGTTGACCGTGCTGACCTGGCCTCGGTACTGCAGGCCCACCGGCACCCCGGCGCTGTCGAACTCGCTGGTCTGGCTGATCCCGCCCGGCAGCTTCTGGGTGGTCATCGCGCCACCGGCATCGAACGCGCCGGTCGCCGACCAGGTCTTGCCGCCGGTCGTGACCTCGACCTTCGTCACCATGCCACGACGCTCGGCCAGTCCGAGCGCGTCGGCGCCGTCGTACGAGTAGGCGGTCGAGCCGTTCGCGTCCGCCACCACCGACGGGCTGCCCGTGGCGCCGTACGTCGTCCTGGCCACCTGCTCGCCGGACGGCTGGTACGTCGTCTGCCGGCCCCAGCCGTCGAACCCGGTCGCGATCGTCTCGATCGTGCCGCTGCTCGAGGTAGCCGTCATCAGCGTGACCAGGCCGTTGTTCGGGTCGTAGGTGAAGGACTTCTCCGTGTTCGGCGTGGAACCGGCCAGACCGGCAACCGTCTGCTTGGCGGACAACCGGCGTCCGTCCAGCCGGTAGGTGCTGGTCGTCGTCCGCTCCACGGCACCTGACTTCTCGACCTCGACCTGCGGAGCCAGCAGGTAGCTGTACGCCTTGTAGGTCTTGGTCGGCAGGCTGCCGGTGTTACCCGACGGAGCGGCCGCAGGGCCTGTCCGGCAGATCAGCTCGGCCCATTGCGGCTTGTTGCCACATTCGGGAGCGGCAGCGTTCGCACCGGCCGTGTAGTAGACGATCTTTGACGTACCCGCGTCCGAACCGGTGGAGGTGGGCTGCCGAGTCTCAGCGAGGCGTCCGTCGGCGTCGTAACCGTCGGCCTTGACGATGTCGCCGGGTCCCGCAACGCCGTTCAGGTCGACATCGGTGATCGTCCTGGCCGCGCGTCCGACGTCCCAGCCGCCGGAGTAGTCGGTGAGCGTCTGGCTGACCAGCTCCAGATCCGCGCCCGTACCGGGGTCGTACGTCGATACCGTCTGCGCCGTGGCGAGTCGGTACGGCTGAGAGGTCTCAGGGTTGATCCCGCCGTTCGGTGCGCCCTGGTCGTACGTCGTGTGGCTGCGCGGGCGAACCCAGGCGACCGTTCCGTCCTTCCGTACGGCGTAGCGCGCCGGGCCGTAGGTGTCGGTGACCAGCGAACCGGCCGGAGTGACGACGGTGTCGCCGTTCTTGAGGTCCGGGTTGTAGACCGTCAGCGACGCGAGCTGATCGACCGTCGCTCCGGACGGCATCGCGTTGTCGACGATCGCGCGCAGAGCCCGTTCGTCGAGCTGACGGATCGTGTTGCCCTGATCGTTGTAGTCGGTCGCGGCGAGTTGCCAGTTACCGGCGCCGTAGCGCGCCGTGTTGACCGTGTATCCCTCGGCGTCGGCGTACTGCAGATCGGCGTACTGCCAATCGGCCGCGGCAGGAGGACCGGACAACGGGCGGTCCGGCCCGAAGACCGCGAATCCCTTGACCGGAGCGGACTTCTGGTTCCACCGGGTGACCGACGAGGCAGTCAGATCGGGCAGCCCGTCGCCGCTGAGCGGGGCGTCGTACACGAACTTGCCCAGCACCGCGGTGCCGCCGGTCGGATCGCCGGCCGGGCGATCCCGCAGGACGGCGTCGAGCTTCGGGTGCCGATCACCGGTGACGTAGCCGAACTTGTACGGCGTCTGCCCAGGCTCCTTCAGCGTGGCGAGGTCCCCCGCCGCGTTGTAGGTGTACTCCGTGTTCAGTCCGGAGCGGGGGTCGGTGACCTTGATCAGCCGGCCGTCGGCGTCGTAGGCGTACTCGGCGATCTTGATCGAGTCCATCGCCGCACCGCCGACCTTGTCCGGGTTGTAGGCGTCGATCCAGGCGCCGGTCATCCGCCAGCCCGCGGAACCGATCGGGCTGTAGGCGAAGTGCAGCGCGCGGCAGCCCGCGTTCATACCCGCCAACGGCGTCGCCGGGACATAAGCGCCGCACGTGACACCGGCAGGTGCCGGAGCGAGGATGCGGCTGACCCGGCCACCGTCGTACGAGTACGTCGTCCGTGCGGTCGTGCCGGCCTCCGTGACCTCACTGACCCGGAAGGTCGTGTCCGCGGTCGCGACCGGCGCGGTGGGCGTCGTCCAGCGCGTGGTCACGCCTTGGTCAGTGGTGTAGGACAGCGTCGTCGCGGCACCACTGCCGCTGACGGTCAGCCGGGACCGATCGGTCGTCGTCGTCTCGTCGGCAGGCGTCCAGGCGCCGAGTTCGAAGCCCGCTCCGGACCGGCGCCGCCCCGACGGAGACTCGAAGGTCTTCGTCGTGCCGTCGCCGTCGATCAGCACGAGCGTGCTGTCCAGGCGGCTCGAGTCGACGAGCTGCATTCCCGACGCACCCGAGTCCGCGCCGTCGAACTGCGCCGTCCAGCCGGGGCCGAAGACGCCGCTGAGCTCGGTGGCCGGCGACTCGTGCGTGGTGTGCGAGCGGGTGATCGCCAGGTCGCCACTGCTGCCGGAAGCGGTCGCGTCGGTCACCTCGACGTTGAGCTCGCCTGTCCAGAGCGCGACCTGTCCGGGACCGGCGTCCGCGACCGGGAAGCCGTCGCCGAAGGCGTGCGGCAACCGCTGGACGCTCGCATCCGGGGACTCCGACCAGGTGCACTGCTCGGTCGAGCCGTAGCGGAAACAGACCTGAACATCGAGGTTGACGGGCACCCGGTCGCTCAGCTCGGTGGGCTGGATGCCCGCGATCGCGGGATCGGAGTCCAGCAGCTCGTCGATCTCGGCCTTGTTGGTGTCCCAAAGGGTGTTGACCGTGACTCCGGCCGCGCCGTTGTCGGTGACCGGGAGCTCGGTGGAGTCGTTCCAGCCGATCAGGTCGTCGGCGCCGCCGTAGCCGGAGACGCGCCATTTGACGCGGGCCGTGACGGTGGGAGCGGTGCCCTTGGGCGGGCCCGAGGCGGTGATGCGGATGTTGTCCGCGGTGGTGATCTTCGGATGGGCCGCGGGTGTCGTCAGGGTCGCGCCGCCCCAGCCGAACTGGTAGTTGATGCTGGTCGAGAGGGTGCCGGCGGGGGTCTCGGACTGGGTGCGGATCAGGTGCAGACCGGCTTTGTCGCGGGGGAAGGTGACCTCCCATTTGGCGACGTCGGGGTCGCTGGAGGGGGTGATCTTGATCTGGCCCTCGGGGCCGCCGGCGGTGTTGGCCGCGGGGCGTTTGCCGTCGATGATCAGGCGTAGGTAACCGGGGGCGTTGTAGCCGGTGCCGGTGGCGGTGACGGTGCACTTCACGTCGGCGGCCGGGGTTGCGTCCTGCCAGCTGTTGTTGGCGTACGGCGTCGGGCACGAGACGACCGGAGCCGCCGGCGTCGCCTCGCCGGTGCGGAGGCGGGTGTTGTAGTTGACCCAGTGGCCGTCGATGCGACCGTCGTTCGCCTTCGCGCGGATGTACAGCAGCGTGTTGTCCGGTAGCGGGGTCGCGGGCCGGCAGCCCGCCAGCGTGCCCGAGGCGTAGACCGAGGAGGTGCAGGTGCCCTTGACGCTGAGGGTCGGGCCGCTGCCGGTGTAGAACTCGAAGATGTACTTCACGGTGTTGCCGTCCGGGTCCGTCGCCTTGGTGCGAACCCAAGGCCGCAAGGTCGCGGAGTAGAGGGCGGAAGCGGTCTCACCCGGCGCCGCGTACGCGACGGCTTCTGTCGGCTCGACTGTGGCCGGGGTGTTCGGCGGCCGGTTCCAGGTGTAGGAGACGAACGGCGGCGTCTGCGACTCGGTGGAGCCGAAGCGCTTCCAGTAGTTCTTGTCGGACTCGTTCGCGGCCTTCAGCGCGACGCCGACGGTCGCGGCCGTGGCCGTCGTCCACGTCTTGGCCAGGCCGGTCAGGTTGATGCCGATCCGGCCCGAGCCGCAGGCGCTGGAGAAGCCCTTCGCGGTGGTCGCCGTCCCGGAGACGGTCGTGCTGGTGGTGGGCTGCGCGTCCCACCGGGTCGCGGTCGAGGCCGGGTCGGCCGAGTGCAGGTTGACCGCGGTCGGCGTACAGGTGATCGAGCCGTTCTGGTAGAGCGACAGGTAGGCGTCGACGATGTCCTTGCCCGCGAACGGCGCGGTCGGGAAGTTCAGGAACGTGCGCTCGATGTGGGTGTTGTTCCGGCCCACCTTGAGGTCGACGGACGACGACAGGTCGACGTTCGCGCTGGTCTGCACGTAGGTGTCGAAACTCGCCGGCGCGGACTGCGTCGTGTACGTCGGATCGACCGTCACCGGGAAGACGCGCTCCGGGGCCAGCAGCCACTTCGCGTCCGGAGCGATGACCAGCGTCGCCCGACCGGGCGAGACCTGCTCGACGGAGACCTTCACCACGGCCTGGTCGACCGGCTCACCGGTCACCTGGTCGCGCTTCGCGTCCCACATGAAAGCCACCGGGATCCGTGCGCGGACGACGTTCTTCGCGTCCACGAACTCGATCACTCCGGCCTTGCCGGTGCGCGCGGTCAGACCCTTGGTCCGCAACGGGAGCCGCCAGACCGGCGCGGTGGCGGGCCGCGCCTTCACGACGAAGTCGGTCTCGAAGCCGTTGCGTCGGGCATCGACCGTCAGATCGACGCCGGGCTGCACGTCGGCGTACGTCGCCTTGGTGCCGGCGATCGTTGGCTCAGGCAACTTCCACGGCGCCAGCCACTCCACCTGGCGCCCCGCGTCGGCCGCGCCGGCGAACACGCCGCCGCCGGCCGTGGACCGCTTCCCCAGTCGCAGACCGAGTTTGTGCCCCTTCGGGGCGACCGAGCCGTCGGCGCTCTTGGCCAGCTCGAGGTTGATCGAGCGCCATTGCCCCGAGGAGTTCCGGTATCGCACCGGGACCGGGTAGGCCTCGGTGGTCATGGTGCCGTCCGGGTTCGCCCAGGTCGTCGCGGTCTCGGACCGCATCGACTCCACTTCGACCCTGGCGCCCTGGGATCGCGCGGTCAGGACCGCGGAGACCTGGTCCGGCCGGGACAGGACTTTCGGCGCCGCCGGCACCGGATCGGCGGCGGGCCCGGCCACCGCCGGCTGCCGGGCTTCCAGCCCGGTCACCACCACACCGAACGTCACCAGCAGCGCCACACCGCGTCGGAACCACCGACCGTTGGCACGTCGAGATCGACCGCTATCGGGCACGTCGTTACACCACCTCACGCCGGCCTTGGGAAGGGGACAGCCTTCGACGGGGCATCGCCGAAGGCAGCCGGCTCCCGCGACATCGCGGGCCTGCCGGAGGCCGTTACCCGAATTGCACCAAGCTGCAGAAGTCCTGCATCAAGCTGCAGAACTGGGCGGTCGCAGATGCCCTGAGCGAACCTGAAGGGCCTGGCCGAATTCGGACAGGGGTTCACGCCGTCCGGGCTGGGCTGGGCGGCGTTCGGCGGCGGTTGTTGTGGAGGGCGTGGGGTGGGCGGAATCCTAGGCGGGGTTGGGGAAACGGGGGTGTTGGGGTGGGGTGGGTCGGTGTGGTGAGGGGTGGGGCGGGTTGGTGTGTGGCGGGTTTCGGCGGTGGTTGAAGGGGTTTACCGGGGGTCGGGTGGACCGGATGTTCAGGGCATGCGGATAACTAGAGTGGTTGCGGCGTTGGCCGTGGTGGTGGGGCTGAGTGTGCAGGCGCCTGGGGTGGCGGGCGCCGGCGTGGCCGATGAAGGGAACGGAGTGACGGCGGGGTTGCCTTATCCGGCGCGGGACGCGTACCGGATGAAGGCGATCCAGACCGACTTCTGGCACAACCCGGACGAGATCGCCGGGAACAACACCGGCGCGATCGCGATGAACATGGTATGGAGCTCCTGGCAGGCGACCGACAAACGGGCGCCCTGCGCGGCGAGTGAGCAGGAGTACGACGGTCGCTGCTTCAGCGTCGATCCGCAGGTCGACGCGGAGATCAAGGCGTACTCCGACCGGGGCGTGATCGTCACCGCGATCGTCTACGGCACGCCCGCGTGGGCCCGGGCCGGCAAGCGCTGCGTCCAGCCCGGCGGGATGGAGAACTTCTGCTCCCCAACGAATCCCGCCGACTTCGGCCGGTACGCCGGGATGATCGCGGAACGGTACAACGGGTTGCACGGCCACGGCCGGATCGCGGACTTCGTGATCGGGAACGAGGTGAACACCAACCTGTGGTTCGACATCGGCTGCGGGCACGGCGTCCCCTGTGACAAGAACAAGTGGCTGGACGAGATCGCCGCGAACTACAACGCGGCGTACGACCGGATCGTCGCGGCGCAGTCCGAGGCCAAGGTGCTGACGTCGATCGACCAGCAGTGGGGGATCGAGCTCGAACGTCCGGCCACCGGCGGGGACGATCCCACCCTGGCCGGCGAGTCCGTGCTGAAGGGCCTCGCGGATCGGGTCGGCTCGCGGACCTGGCGGGTCGCCGCGCACCCCTACCCCGCGCCGCTGGGCAGTGACTCGATGAGCGCGGACTCGTACCCGGTGCTGACACCGGGCAACGTCGGCGTCCTGGTCGGCTGGTTGCGGAAGAACTACCCGGGCACCAAGGCCGCGGCCGAGGTGCAGATCACCGAGGTCGGGATCAACTCACGCGAGTCCTCGGGTTCGTCTCCGACCAGGCAGCAGAACGCGATCTGCAACGCCTTCCGCAACATGCTCGGGACGCCGGGGATCGAGAGCTGGGTCTACCACCGGATGGTGGACCACCCGGCCGAGGGTGGATACGGGTTCGGTCTGCGCAACGAGAACGGCAGCCCGAAGCCGTCCTGGACGACGTGGGCGCTGGCGAACCGGACCGACATGCCGTCCCAGCTGGCCTGTGGGTTCGAGCAGCTGCCTTACACGAAGCTGACCCGCGGCTACAAGGCCGATCGCGGGCACTGGGCCTCCACGCGGCTGCTGCCGCCCGGCTTCGCTGCCGAGAAGACCTGGAAGCTGCTGCGTGAGCCGGCGGCGGACACGGTCGCCCTCTACGAGTGCCAGGTCGGCGGCCACAACCTGCTCACCAAGGACGCCGGGTGCGAGGGGCTCCGGCCGCTCGGGCCGGTTGGCTACGCGCGGACGGCGCCGGCGGCCGGCAGCGTGCCGATCTACCGGTGCTACATCCCGGGGACCGGCGACCACTTCATCTCACCCGAAGCCGGGTGCGAAGGGCAGCGAACCGAGCAGCTCCTGGGCTACTCGGCCGCGTAACCGCGATACATCAGAACAGGGCGGCCATCAGCCGGCGGCGAGCCTTTCCGACTCGCTCGTCGTCGGCGCCGACCACGTCGAACAGCTCCAGCAGATGCAGGCGGACGGCGTTGCGCTCGTCGCCGGCCGTGGTCTGGACGGTGTTGATCAACCGGTTGAACGCGTCGTCCACGTGCCCGCCCATCAGGTCGACGTCGGCGACCAACAGCTGGGCCTCGATGTCGGCCGGGTTGTCGGCGGCGCGCGTCCGGATGTCGGCCGGCGCCTCCTGGGTGCGCTTCACCAGCTGCACCCGGGCCAGGCCGGACTTCGCCTCGGCGTCGTTCGGCGTCTCCTTGATCAGCGCCTCGTACGCCGCGATCGCGCCGTCCAGATCACCGGCGCCGAGCGCGTTCTCGGCCGCCTCGTAGCGCGGGTTCGGCGCGTCCTCCTCGACGGGGGCCGCGTCGGCCGCGGGGGCGACCGGCTCGACGCGCCCGCTGATGCCGTTGGCGACCGCGACCTGCATCAGCTGGTCGAGGTACTGCCGGGCCTCCGGCTCGCCGACCGCGCCCTGGAACAGCGGCACGACCTGGCCGCGCAGGACGGCGATCACCAGCGGCACCGACTGGACGCCGACCGCCTGGGCCAGCTGCGGGTTCGCGTCGATGTCGACCCGGGCCAGCAGGAACTTGCCGGCGTACTCCGTGGACAGCCGCGCGAGCACCTCGCCGAGCGCGGCCGCGCCCTGCGCCCGCGGCGACCAGAACTCGACCACCACCGGCACCTGCAGCGACCGCTCGATCACGTCGCTCTGGAAGGTCGGCTCACTCACGTTCAGCACGTACGCCCCCGCGGCGCCGCCACCGCCACCGGCCGGCGCACCCGCGCCGGGCGCTCCACCCGGCGCCCCGGCAGGCTTGCGCAAGGACGACAGATCGATCGCCCCAGGACGGGAGAAGTTCGACTGGCTCACCAGTGCCCTCGCATTTCCGGTCGCGCCACACGGCGCACGCTTCCAATGACAGGACCCATCTTCTACGACGCTCACAACCCAGGTGTTACGGGGGTGTGGGGGTGGTGCGGGCTCGGGTGGCCATGAGGAGGCGGGCTAGGCCGGAGCGGGTGCCGGCTACGGCGATGCGGTCGTTGGGGTGGACGACGGCGCCGAGGGCCGGGGTCCAGTCCCAGTGGCCGGTGTTGCGCTGGTTGGCGAGGATGCGGAGGCCGCCGTCCTCGTTGAGCTCGCTGAGGCGGAGGCCGACGGCGATGGAGTTGGGCTCGACGGTGACTTCGGTGAGGAGGAGGACGCGGCGGCCGGCGGGGACGGTGACCTGGCTGCGGCGGTTGGCGGCGGCCGCGGCGATGGCCGGGGCGACCAGCATCGAGACCGAGCGGCTGTGGCCGAGGCCGAGGCGGCGCTCGACGCGCTGGGCGAGGTCGTGGTCGAACATCCGCATCGTGATCCGGGCGTCCGGGTTCAGGTCGCGGACGACCATCGCGGACTCCAGGTTCGTGATGTCCCCGTCGGTCAGCGCGAGCACCGACTGCGCCCGCTGGACGCCGGCCGACCGTAGCGTCTCCTCGTTGCTGCTGTCGCCGATCACGACCGGGATCCGCAGCCGATGGGCGGTCTGGACGCCGGGCGCGTCCTCGTCGTGCTCGACGCCGACCACCGCGACCCCACGCTCGGTCAGGATCTCCAGCACCCGGGCGCCGACCGTCCCGAGCCCGCAGACGACGACATGGTTACGCGGCCGGCCGCGGACGCCGCCGATCACCCGCGACAGCCGCGCCCCGATCAGCGAGTCGACGATCACGGCGGTCAGCAGCGCGACCAGCACGATCCCGGTCAGCTGGACGACGACGGCCGCGACCTTCGCCCACGGCTCCGCCTCGGAGAACACGTCGTCCTCGATCCCGGCCGACGTCACCGCGCCGGCGACCAGGTACAGGGCCCGCAACCAGTCGAGATGCGCGATGTAGTGCGTCAGCACCGTCCCGATCGTGACCAGGAACGCCATCACCGCGGCGATCCGGCGGACCCGGCGGTCGAAGATGTCGCCGAGCGCCATCAGCCAGCCGGCTCGCCGGACGTCGCGCGTCCGCCACAAACTCCGGATACCGGTGCCGAGCACGATGTCGCCGACCGGGTCATGGCTGACGGTCGGCAGCAGCTCCGGCGTGGCGGACGACGTCGTGTCGGCGAGCACGGTCAGATGCGGCTCGCGGATCAGGTCGGCCTGCCCGGCGACGAGCCGGCGGCCGCCGATGTCGAGCCAGGTGAGCTCGTCGTCCTCCAGGGCGTCCGACACGAAGGCGGGCGCGGCCAGTGACGGCCCGGAGACGACCACGCAGTCGCCGAGCAGGCTGTAGAGCTGCTTGCCGAGCCGCGGGTTGACCATCTGGACGATGATCCGCAGCTCCGGATCCATGTCCCGCGCGGTCAGCGCGGTGTGCACGTTGTGGACGTCGTCGGTGTCGAGCAGCACCAGCGCCCGCGCGGTCGACGACTGACCGTCCTTCGCGTCGATCCCGGCCCGGCGCAGCAGCGACTCGCTGATCACCCGGACGCCCATCACCTGGGCGCCGAGCTCGCTGATCCGGTCGAAGTGCCGCGAGCCCGGGTTGACGATCGCGATCACCCGCTCGCCGGAGCCGACCAGCTCGGTGACGACGCGGAGCATCGTCCGGTCGGAACCGCAGACGACGACCGCGCGCCCGTCGGCCGGACCGGCCGCCGCCTGGACCTGCGCGGGGGTGACCGGTTCGGCCGGGGTCGACTCAGAAGCGGGCGGGCTCTCGGTACTCGCCCCATTCAACCCGAAGAACGTGACAGATTTCCCCCATCGTGGCCTCCGCACGCGCCGCCTCCAGCATGGGCTCGATCAGGCTGCCGGTCCCCCTGGCTGCCTCCAGCAGAGCCGCCAGCGTACGCCGTACCCGGTCCTCGTCGCGCTGGGACTTGCGGGCCGCGAGCACCCGGCACTGCTCGATCTCCACCTCGTGGCTGACCCGGAGGATCTCCAGCTCACCCGCGACGGTGTCGGTCAGCGTGTTCACGCCGACGATCTTCTTCTCGCCCTTCTCGAGTTTCTGCTGGTACTCGAAGGCGGCGTCGGCGATCTCGGCCATGAACCAGCCGTCCTCGATCCCGCGCAGGATGCCGCCGGTCATCGAGCCGTCCGGGCTCATCTCCTTGATCCGGGCGAAGATCTCCTCGGCCTCGGCCTCGATCTTGTCGGTCAGCGCCTCGACGTACCAGGAGCCGCCGAGCGGGTCGGCGACGTTGGTGACGCCGATCTCCTCCATCAGCACCGACTGCGTGCGCAGCGCGATCTCGGCCGACTGGTCGGTCGGCAGCGCGAGCGTCTCGTCGAGCGCGTTGGTGTGCAGCGAGTTCGTCCCGCCGAGCACCGCGGCGAGCGCCTCGACCGCCGTCCGGACGACGTTCAGCGTGGGCTGCTGGGCGGTCAGCGAGACGCCCGCGGTCTGGGTGTGGAACCGCAGCCACTGCGCCTTGTCGGTCTTGGCGCCGTAGACGTCGCGCATCCAGCGCGCCCAGATCCGCCGGCTGGCGCGGAACTTGGCGATCTCCTCGAAGAAGTCCAGGTGGCTGTCGAAGAAGAACGACAGCCCGGGTGCGAAGACGTCGACGTCGAGGCCGCGGTCGAGCCCGAGCTCGACGTACCCGAAGCCGTCGGCCAGCGTGTAGGCCAGCTCCTGGCCGGCCGTCGAGCCCGCCTCGCGAATGTGGTACCCGGAGACGCTGAGCGGTTTGTACGCCGGGATGTTCGCCGCGCAGTACTCCATCAGGTCGCCGATCAGGCGCAGATGCGGCTCCGGCGGGAACAGCCACTCCTTCTGGGCGATGTACTCCTTGAAGATGTCGGTCTGCAGCGTGCCGTTCAGCTTGGTGATGTCCGCGCCCTGGCGCTCGGCGGCGACCAGGTACATCACGAACGCCGGGACGGCGGGGCCGGAGATCGTCATGGACGTCGTGACGTCCTGCAGCGGGATGCCGTTGAACAGCCGGTCCATGTCGGCGGCCGAGTCGATCGCGACGCCGCAGTGCCCGACCTCGCCGAGCGACTTCGGGTCGTCGGAGTCGCGGCCCATCAGCGTCGGCATGTCGAAGGCGACCGAGAGCCCGCCACCGCCGCCGCTGAGGATCATCTTGTAGCGCTCGTTGGTCTGCTCCGCGTTGCCGAACCCGGCGAACTGCCGGATCGTCCACGGCTTGCCGCGGAACCCGGTCGCGTGCAGCCCGCGGGTGAACGGGAACTCGCCCGGCCAGCCGATCCGCTCCATCCGCGGGTCGTCATGGCCCTCCGGCGGGCCGTAGACCGGCTCCACCTCGGTCCCCGAGAGCGTCGTGAAATCGGCCTCGCGCTTCCGCGCCGCGTCGTACCGCTGCTGCCACCGGCTCCGGCCGGCCGCGATCTGCTCGGCATCCATGTACTCAAAGTACTTGGACGTCCAACTATTTCCAACTGCGCGCGGCCAGCAACCTGAGCGTGTACGGCGCTTGCGGCGCCCGCAGAACCGCCTCCCGGGCCCCCTGCTCGACCAAGCGGCCCTGACTGAGGACAGCCACCCGATCGCAGAGCTGGTCGACCACCGCGAGGTCGTGGGAGATGAACAGGCAGGCGAAGTGCAGATCGCGCTGGAGGGAGCGAATCAGCTCCAGGACGGTCGCCTGGACGGAGACGTCGAGCGCGGACGTCGGCTCGTCGGCGATCAGCAGCGGCGGATCGAGCGCGAGTGCACGGGCGATCGACACCCGCTGCCGCTGACCACCGGACAGCTCGTGCGGATAGCGATCCGCCCACGACCGCGGCAGCTCCACGCTCTCCAGGAGCTCGCCGACGCGGGCGCGCAGGGCACTCCCGCGGACGCCGCGGTGCACGACCAGCGGCTCGCCGATCGAGCGCCCGATCGCGGCCCGCGGGTTGAGCGAGCCGGCCGGATTCTGGAATACCACCCCGATCCCCGCGCGGATCCGGCGCAGCGCGGCCGGTCGCGCGCCGGTCAGCGACTGCCCGCCGACGCGAATCTCGCCGGCGGTGATCGGCGCCAGCCCGAGGACCGCCTTCGCGATCGTCGACTTCCCCGATCCCGACTCCCCCACCAGCCCGGTGATCTCCCCTGGGTCGAGCCGCAGGCTGACGTCGTCCACCGCGCGGCCGGTCCGCCGGTAGTCGACAGTCAGCCCAGCGATCGACAACACCGGTACGACGTCGGCGGCCGGGGCGGCCTGACTCCGGGGCCCGCCGCGCGGGACGGCCGCCAGCAGCTCCCTGGTGTACGCCGCCTGCGGTCGCTCGAACAGCTCGGCAGCAGCAGCCGTTTCCACCACGGCCCCGGCCCGGAGGACGACGACCCGGTCGGCGACGTCCGCTACCACCCCAAGGTCGTGCGTGATCAGCAGGATCGCGCCGGAGATCTCGGCCCGCATCGCGAGCAGGACGCCGAGGATCTCCTGCTGCACGGTGACGTCGAGGGCCGTGGTCGGCTCGTCGGCGATCAGCAGCTCGGGGTCGCCCGCGACCGCGAGCGCGATCATCACCCGCTGGCACTGACCGCCGGACAGCTGATGCGGATACGACCGGAACCGGTCCGCGGGGATCTCGACGAGCTCCAGCAACTCGATCGCCCGGGCCCGCGCTGCCACCCGGGGCAGCCCCGGCCGATAGGCGCGGATCGTCTCGACCAGCTGCGCGCCGATCGTGAACACCGGGTCGAGCGCGCTGACCGGATCCTGGAAGACCATCGCGATCCGCCGCCCGCGCAACGCCGTCAGCTCGCGCCGGCTCATCGACAGCACGTCCGCGCCGCCGAACGTGATCCGGCCGGCCACGGTCGCGGTCGGCGGCAGCAGACCGACGGCCGCCAGCGCGGTCACGCTCTTCCCCGAGCCCGATTCGCCGACCAGCGCGAGCACCTCGCCCGGGCGGACGCCGAAGCTGACCCGATCGACCGCGCGCACCGGCGTACCGCCGACGGCGAAGTCGACCGTCAGATCGGTCACGGTCAGAACGTCGCTCACACCTCCGGCCTCCCCAGCACGGCCTGCTCGATCTGCTCGGTCCGGCGCGCACGGAACACGTCGATCGGCCAGCGTGAGCTCCCGCCGTACCGAACCACCTCCGGCCGGCCGTCGGCGTCCCAGGTGTACTCCACCCGCTCGCCGACCGACCCGAACCCGGAGGTCGGGACGACGCGCAGCGTGTTCGCGTCGATCACCTCGAGCTCTTCGTATCCGTCCAGCGGGCTCGCGTACGCCGGGTACAGCGCGACCAGCCGGCCGCCGAGCAGCGCGATGTCCTGCACGGCGGTCAGGTTCGCGAAGCGGCCGCAGAACCGGCGCGCGTCCACGCCGTCCGGCACCTTGGTCCCGGCGGGCGGATTGGCCGCCAGATCCAGCAGCCGCATCACCCCGGTCGCGAGCGCGACGGCCGGACCGGTGATGCAGTTGGTCAGCACCGAGACCACCAGTTGGTCGGCCGGGTCGATGAAGGTGCGCGTGACGTGGCCGGGGTACCCCCCGCTGTGCCCGACCAGTCGCCGCTCGCCGACCTTGACGATCTCCATCCCGAGCCCGTACCGCTCGATCTCGGTGCCGAACGCGATCACCAGACTCTCGTCGCGCTGCAACAGCCGCTTGCTCGCGTCCGTCAGCAGCTTCTCGGCGCCGAAGAACTGCGCCGCGCCGAAGGCGGTCAGCTCCTCCGCGGTCGAGTAGACGCCGGTCGCGGGCGCCATCGCGCGGGTGTCGGCGTGCGGGATCAGCTCGCGCCGGTCGTCGCCGTCCAGGAGCCCGCTGTGGCCGCCGGCGTACTGGTCGGCGCGCCGCGGGTCCCACTCGGCGCCGGTGTTGCGGAGGCCGAGCCGGTCGACGATGTTGGTCGCCAGGTACTCGCCGTACGACGATCCGCTGGCCGCCTCGATGACGAGACCGAGTAACGAGTAGCCGATGTTGGAGTACTTGAAATGCTCGTTCGGCTCGAAGACCCGGCCGTGCGACCGGCAGAGCTCGATCAGCTCCGCGCGGCCGGGGAACGGGTCCATCAGCTGCCAGTAGTCCTTGTCGATCCCGTCGCGGATGACGCCGGCCTGATGGCCGAGCAACTCGCGCACGGTGGCCGCCGCGACCGCGCTGCCGGCCAGCTCGGGGATGTAGGTCTGGATCGGGTCGTCGAGCCGGAGCCGGCCCTGCTCGACGAGCTGCAGGACGGCGGTGCCGGTGAACATCTTGCTGTGCGAGGCGACCCGGAACAGGTGGTCCGGGCGCAGCGGCGTCCCGGCGACCTCGTCGCTGACGCCGAGCGCGGCCGAGAGCACGAGCTCGCCGCCGACCCGGACCGCGGCCTGGACGCCGGGCGTGCGTAGATAGCGGCGCTGGAAATCGAGCCAGCTCTCCACGGCCGGGGCGGCTTCCTGGGCGGTGCTGAGGTCGAACAAGGCGGTGTCCGTTCTGTCGTCGATGGCCATTCAGGAGCGCTCTTTCGGGTTCACCGCGTCCCGGAGGACGTCGCCGAGAGTGATCAGACTCAGGACGGTAATCGCGAGGAAGACTCCCGGATAGACCAGCGTGTGCGGTGCCTGCTGAAAACGCGACTGGGCCGTGGCGAGTTGCAGTCCCCACGAGACGGACGGCGTCCGCAGACCGAGACCGAGGAACGTCAGGGTGGACTCGGCAACGATCACGCCGGCGACGGTGAGCGTGGCCAGCGCGAGCACCGGACCGGCAGCATTCGGTAACACATGGTGAGCAAGGATGCGGCGGACCGGGAACCCCATCGCCCGCGCGGCCTGGACGTACTTGGCGTCCCGGGTCGCGCGGACCGACGTCCGGACGACTCGGGCCAGGGTCGGCCAGGAAAAGACCGCCAGCACGAGGGATACCGACAGCACGGTCTGCCGGCCGAGGCTGTTCAGGACGACGATCGCCCCGAGCAGGAACGGGAATGCGAGGAAGACATCGGTCAACCGGGCGAGCACGGAGTCCACCCAGCCGCCGGCGTACCCGGCCGGCGTCCCGACCAGGACGGCGATACCGAGCGCGATCAGCGTGCTGAGCAGCCCGACCGCGAGCGACGCCCGGGTCCCGAAGACCACGTTGGCATAGACGTCGCAGCCTTGCAGGTCCTGGCCGAACGGATGCCCGGACGACGGCGGCCGGGCGCTCGCCGACAGGTCGCAGGCCCGCGGATCGACGCTGCTGAAGGCGCCTGGGAACACCGCGAGCAGCCCGAGCACCACCAGCACCGCGACCGGCAGCCAGAACAGCACCTGCCGCCGGACGGTTGGCCAGACGCCGCGCTCAGTCATGGCGGATCCGGGGATCGAGCAACGAGTTCAGCAGGTCCACGATCGCGCTGCTCAGCAGGAACACGATGATCAGCGCGGTGGCCAGGCCGACGACCGTCGGCCCTTCGTGCGCGCGGATCGACTGGAACAGCAGCTGCCCGACCCCCGGCAGGTTGAAGATCCCTTCGGTGACGACGGCGCCGCCGAGCAGGAAGCCGAGATCGACCGCGAGGAAGGTCAGCACCGGGATCGACGAGTTCCGCAGGACATGGACGCCGATCACCCGGCGCCGGCTCAGGCCGCGGGCCCAGAGCGCGCGGACGTGGTCCGAGCTCATCGTGTCGATCACGCTCCCGCGGGTCAGCCGGGCGACCGCGGCCAGCCCGGTCACCGCGAGAGTCGTTGCCGGCAGCAAGTACGACAGCGGCCAGCCGTCCCCGATCCCCGCGATCGGGAGCAGCCGCAGCTGGACGCCGAACACCAGCTGCGCGGTCACCGCCAGGACGAAGACCGGGACGGCCGCGATCAGGATCGTCAGCACCAGCACGCCGCGGTCGATCCAGGTGTTCTTCCGCAGCCCGGCGAGCAGGCCGAGACCGACGCCGAACAGCACCTGGATCACCCAGGCCGTGAGCGCGAGCCGGATCGTCACCGGCCAGCGCGTCGCGAGCCGCTCGGCCACTGACCGGCCGTGGAAGTCGATGCCGAGATCACCGGTCAGCAACCGGCCGAGATAGCGCAGGTACTGCGACCACAGCGGATCGTTCAGGTGGTACGCCGCCCGGATCCGCTCGGCCACCGCGGGCGACAACGGCTGGTCGCCGCCGAGGCCGGCGATCGGGTCGCCCGGCAGCGCGAAGACCGCCGCGTAGATCGCGAACGTCACCCCGAAGAACACCAGCACCAGCTCGGCCAGCCGCCGCAGCGTGAACCGCAGCATCAGCGCGCGAGCGTGGTGTTCTCGAGGATCACCCCGGACCCCTCGTGCAGACTCGCGATCCGGTCCGAGGTGGCGAAGACGTTCTTCTCGAAGAACATCGGCGGCGCCGGGAACCGCTGCAGGATCGCCTTCTGGACGTCGACGTACCCGGCCGCCGCCCGCTGCGGATCGACCTGCGCGTCGGCCTTCGCGATCAGCCGCGCGATCCCGGGGTCGTGGTCGGGGACGCAGTTCGTGCAGCCGCCGGTCTTGGTGTAGATCGCCCGCAGCGTGTTCTGCTGACTGGCGTAGAGCGCACCCCAGCGCGCGAAGAACGGGCCGCTCAGCGTGGCCTCGCTGCGCAGCTTGAAGAACTCCGGGAAGTCCGCGGTCGGCTTCGCGGTGACGTCCTTGATGCCGAGGTTCTGCCGGAGCTGGTTGGCATAGGCGTTGAAGAGGTCCTCGCGGCCGAAGCCGCCCGGGTAACGGATCTCCATCGAGCCGCTGAACCCGCCGGCCGCGGCGAGCAGCTGGCGGGCCTTGACCGGGTCGAACGTACACAGCTCACCGCACAGACCCTTCGGCGTCCCGGGCTGGGCGGGCGGCGTCAGCGCGGTGGCCGGCTCCCAGATGCCGCCGAGGATCGCCTTGCTGACGGCCTCCCGGTCGATCGCCATCGAGATCGCCTGCCGGACCCGGATGTCCTGGTAGCGCTTGTCCCACAGCGGCAGGCCGAGGTAGCTGATCGCCAGGCCCTGGAAGACGTAGGCCCGGTCCCCGAAGTCCTTCTTGACCTGCCCGAGCCGCGAGTTCGGGACGTACAAAATGTCGGTGCTGCCCGCCAGGACGTCGGTGTAGGCGGTGTTCATGTCGGTGTAGGGCTTGAAGGTGATCTCGTCGACCGTCGGCTGCGGGCCCTGGTACCCGTCGTACCTGCCGACCGTCATCGGCTCGCTCTCGCGGTAGGGCTGCAGCATCCGGAAGGGACCGTTGCCGATCGGGTTCTTGGCGAACGCGTCGGCATCGGCGTACGCGGCCTCCGGGAGCGGGTAGAAACCGGTCTGCGCCTGGGAAAGCTGCGCCGGGAACTGGCCGTCGGGGCTCTTCAGCGTGACGGTGAAAGTGTGGTCGTCGACGACCTTCAGACCGGACAGCTCGGTCGCGGCCGGCTTGCCCTTGGCCGGGTTGAGCGCGTCGTACCCGGCGATATTGGCCAGCTGGCCGCTGTTCTGCCAGGCGTTGGGGCCGTAGGCAACGGCACTCCAGGCCTTCACGTAACTCTTGGCGGTGACCGGCTCGCCGTTGTGGAACGTCCAGCCCGGCCGGAGCTTGATCGTCCAGTGCACGGCGTCGGTCGAGGTCACCGACTCCGCGTTGCGGAACTCGACGGCGCCGTCCTTGCCGACGAAGGTGAGCCCGGAGAACAGCACCATGTCCTGGGAGAACGCGATCGTCTGCCGGCCCGGGTGCAGGGTGATCGGGTCCTCGACGGCGTACGAGATCGCCTTGTTCGGCTCGTCGGCGGGCTGGTCCGGGGCGCAGCTCGACAGGGCCAGCACACAGGCCAGGGCAGCGCTCAGCGCACGTTTCATGTCAAGCTCCCCGTGAAGATCGGATCAGGTGAAGTCGCCCGCATTCTGCCGTAACGGCTCGAGTACGGACCACAACATCTTCAGCTGGTCGTCGGTGAGGCCGCTGAGCGCGAAGTCGGCGGCGACCAGATCGGCGGTCGCCCGCTCGACCACGGCCCGCCCTTCGGCGGTGATCTCGCACAGGACGGCGCGGCCGTCGTCCGGGTGCGGGGTGCGCAGGACCAGGCCGGCGGCCTCCAGCCGGCGCACGATCGAGGTGACCGAGGTCGGGTGCACCTGCAGCCGCTCGCCCATCTTGCCCAGCGGCAGCGAGCCGCGGCGCGAGAACGTGAGCAGCACCAGGGCCTCGAACCGGGCGAACGTCAGCTCGTGGTTGCGCAGGATGTCGTCGAGCTCGCCGATCACGATCTGCTGGGCCCGCATCAGCGACGTGACCGCCCGCATCTGCTCGACCGCGCCCCACCGCCGTCCCCACTGCCGCGACGCCTCGTCGATCGGATCGAACGGCAACGCTCGTCTCCTCGCCATGAACCGAAGAGTAACTGTCGATGGCGTGTGGGAGGGTGCAGGGCATGGGATTGCCGGTGGAGTACTACCTGGGACAGGTCGAGATCGAAGCGGCGCGGCTGGCGGAGGTGGCCCGCCTCGGCGCCGCGGCGGCGGTGCCGAGCTGCCCCGGCTGGACGGTCGAGGACGTCGTCCGCCACGTCGCGCAGGTCTACCTGCACAAGGTCGAGATCCTGCGCACCGGCGAGCGGCCCGACCCCTGGCCGCCGGCCGAGCTGGCGGCGCGCGATGCCGCCGAGCTGTACGCCGAGGCCGTCACCGCGATCGTCGAGGCGCTGACCGCGGCCGGCCCGGGCCGTCCGGTCTGGACGTTCAGCCCGGCCGATGCGACGTCCGGGTTCTGGTTCCGGCGGATGGCGATGGAGACCGTCGTCCACCGCGTCGACGCCGAGCTGGCGCATGACGTCGTGACGCCGCTCGACACCGAGCTCGCCCTCGACGGGATCGACGAGCTGCTCTACCCGAGCCTGGGCGGGCCCTGGTGGGAGGAGGGCGACACCGAGTACCCGGTCGACGCCGCGGTCCGGATCACCGCGGGCGGCCGGTCGTGGACGGTCCGGCTCGATGCGACGAGTGTGACGGTCGTTCAGGGTGCCGAGGGCGATGCGGCGGCCGAGGTCTTCGGCGAGCCGAGCGCGGTGTACCTCTGGTTGTGGGGTCGGCTGGGTGACGACGCCGTCCAGTTCGCTGGTGACGCCGAGGTGATCCGGGCCTTCCGTGGGCGGCTGACGGAGAGTACGCAGTAGAGATGTCCTGATCGTGGCCGGCCGTTCGTTCCTTATCGAGGGACCACGGTGGTCCTGACGAGAGGAGTCGCGCCATGGCGCAGTACCTGGCACTCACCTACACCCCCGATGTGGACTGGTGGGCCCCGGAGCATGCGGATGAGCTGGCCGAGTACCGGCAGTTCGGCGTCGAGTACGCCGGGCAGGTCACGGCCAGCGCCGTCCTGCACCCGACGTCGACCGCGACCGTCGTCCGGGTCGAGGGCGCGCGCGGCGGGCAGGTGGTCACCACCGACGGGCCGTACGCCGAGACCAAGGAGGCCCTGACCGGGTACTACCTGATCGAGGCCGACGACCTGGAGGCAGCGGTGGCGATCGCCGCGCGGATCCCCGCCGCGTGGAACGGCGCCGTCGAGGTCCGGCCGGTCATCATCGCGAAGTAGTGCACTTCGACGCGGTCGCCGAGACGGTCCGGATCGAGGGCACGCGGATTCTCGCGACCCTGATCCGGACGGTCGGCGACGTCCAGGTCGCGGAGGACGCCGTCCAGGAGGCGTCCTTGGCGGCCTTGCGGGCCTGGCCGGAGAGCGGGGTCCCGGCCGAGCCGCGGGCCTGGCTGACCGTCACCGCGCGGCGGAAGGCGATCGACATCCTGCGCCGCGAGCGGGCCCGGGGCGACAAGGAGCGGCAGGGCACGGAGCTGCTCGAACTGAGCAGCTCCGTCGTGGAGCCTGACCAGGTCGTCCAGGACGACCTGCTTCGGCTGATCTTCACCTGCTGCCATCCGACGCTCGCGCCGCCGACCCGGGTCGCTCTTGCGCTCCGCACGCTCTGCGGCCTGTCCCCTGCCTCGATCGGGGCAGTCATGCTCACCTCCGAGGCAGCCACCGCCAAGCGGCTCACGCGGGCCCGGGCCAAGATCGCGGCGGCGCGGATCCCCTACCGCGTCCCAGCCGCGGCCGAGCTACCCGACCGGCTCCCCGCGGTCTGCGCCGTCGTCCACACCCTCTACACCGCGGGGCACGCCCCGGCGGCGGGCGATTCGGCGTACGACCTCGATCTCTGCACCGAGGCGATCCGCCTGGCCGACCTCCTGCACACCCTGCTCCCCACCCAACCCATGCCAACCGCCGTCCTCGCCCTGCTCCTCCTGACCGAAGCCCGCCGCCCCGCCCGCCTGGACGCCGCCGGCGACCTCGTCCCCCTCGACCAGCAGGACCGCTCACTCTGGGACGCCGCCGCCATCACCCGCGGCATCGCCCTCCTGAACGACTCCCTCACCCGCTCCGCCCGCCAAGCCGACCCCTACCAACTCCAAGCCGCCATCGCCGCCGAACACGCCCGCTCCCCCACCTACTCCACCACCGACTGGCCCGAAATAGTCCGCCTCTACACCCTCCTCCTCTCCGTAGCCCCCACCCCCGCCGCCGCCCTCGCCCACGCCGTAGCCACCGCCGAAGCCCAAGCCCCCCAAGCCGCCCTCACCCTCCTGGCCGACCTACCACCCACAGCCCGAACCCGCACAGTCCGCGCCGAACTCCTAGCCCGCCTCAACCGCTACGAGGAAGCCACCCAAGAACTAACCGCAGCCCTGACCGATCCGGCCACCACAGCCGAACGCCACCACCGAGAACGCCGCCTGGCCGTCTTTCAGGCGCGGCGGGAGACCTGAGGTCAGTCAGGCTCGTCGGTCCAGTTGCCGCGTTCGCTGTTGAAGATCGACTTGGAGGCGGGGCTGGTGGTGGCGGGGCGGGGGGTTGGGCGGGTGGTGGCGGCGGGGGCGACGGTGGTGGCGACCTCTTGGCTCGAGTCCATGCCGATGGGGCCGGTGCCGTCGTCGTCGGTGTCGTCGTCGGACTGGACGACGTCCACGCTGGCGGAGGCGCGCAGGCCGGTGCGCTGGATGACGCGCTGGATGGTGAGGTCGCGGTCGTCGGGGCGGCTGACCCACTTGATCTCGCGGAAACCCTGGTCCTGCGCGGCCGACTCGAAGATGAAGTGGCCGTAGCCGAGGATCCGGCCGATGATCGGCTTCTGCAGGGTGATGTCGAGGACCCGGGCGATCGGGGTGGTCGCGACGGTCTGGGAGAAGACGCCGCGGATCCGCATCACCCGCATGTTCGTGACCACGAAGCGGTCCCGGTGATGGGTGAGGAAGTTCCAGAAGGCGTGCAGGAGCAGCACCAGGACGATCGCGAGCAGCACCTGCTGACCGGGGATCGAAGTGGCCGCCAAGGTGACCAGCAGGGCCGTGGCCAGCACCACCTCGAGCATCGGCAGGGTGAAGACCACCCAGTGCTGGCGGACCTCGTCGATGACGACTTCGCCCTCGTCCGAGATCAGGTGCCGCCGGACCTTCGGGTCCAAGACCCGGAACAGACCGAAACCGGCCATCGGTTCACTCCCCTGTCACGCGACTGTTGGTGACCCCGTACGGACCAGTGTCCCGCACGATCGCTCGTCACGGGACACTCGAACCGCAGATCAGTTGAACAGCGCGGTCAAGAAGGTGATGATGCTCCCGAACAGGTCACCGACGCCGGAGAACGCACCGCCCACCGCATCAGCGGCATTCGTCGGCTGTGTGAACAGATAGAAGCCGGCAAAGGCGATGACCGACCAGATCAACAGCTTCTTCGGCATGTCACCACTCCTCGTTCGCAACCACTGGGTCGACTGTGTTTGGATTTGTATCACGGACCGTCACCAATTGTCACTGACTGAACACAGCCCACCGCACGATGCTCACCAGCTACAAGGTCCATTGTGTAACGGATTCGAGGCTACTTCAGCCCCCGGCGCGCCGCTCGCAGGCGGACGCCGCGCCGCAGAGGACCATAGCGCAACGATGTGACAATGCGTGACGAAATGTCACATCGCGAGACGCAAATCACAACGCGGCGATCAGTTCGTCCGCCGCGCGGTACGGATCGGTGCCGCCCTCGGCGACCTTGGCGGCCAGGACGTCGAGCCGCGCGTCGCCGTGCAGATGCGCGAACCGGGTCCGCAGGGCGGTCATCGCGATCGCCTCGATCTCGTCCCGCGCCCGGGAGCGTCGCCGCTCGGCCAGGACGCCGTTGCCGCGCATCCAGGTCAGCCGGTCCTCGATCGCGGTGACGACCTCGTCGACGCCCTCGCCGCGCGACGCGACCGTCTTCAGGATCGGCGGCGCCCAGGCGCCCTCGGCCCGTTCGGCCAGCGCCAGCATATGCCGCAGGTCGCGGGTGACGTTCTGGACGCCGTCCCGGTCGGCCTTGTTCACGACGTACAGGTCGCCGACCTCCAGGATTCCCGCCTTGGCGGCCTGGATGCCGTCACCCATCCCCGGCGCGAGCAGCACGATCGTCGTGTCCGCCATCCCGGCGATCTCGACCTCGGACTGCCCGACGCCGACCGTCTCCACGAACACCACGTCGAAACCGGCCGCGTCCAGCACCCGCAACGCCTGCGGCGTCGACCACGACAGCCCACCGAGATGCCCGCGAGAGGCCATCGAGCGGATGTAGACGCCGGCGTCCATCGCGTGGTCCTGCATCCGCACTCGGTCGCCCAGCAGCGCACCGCCGGAGAACGGCGACGACGGGTCGACGGCCAGGACGCCGACCCGCTTCCCGGTCTTGCGGTACGCCGAGACCAGCGCGGACGTCGATGTGGACTTGCCGACCCCGGGCGAACCGGTGATCCCGACGATGTGCGTCCGGCCGGCGTACGGCGACAGCGCCGCCATCACCTCGCGCAGCAGCGGCGACTCGTCCTCGACCAGGGAGATCAGCCGGGCGACGGCCCGGGACTCCCCCTCCCGGGCGCGTTCGACCAGTTCACTGACCGGTGGGGTGCGGCGTGGCATCAGGCCTGTCTATCAGCTCTGCGCGACGCGAACGATGAGCGCGTCACCCTGGCCGCCGCCACCGCACAGCGCGGCCGCGCCGACGCCGCCGCCGCGCCGCCCGAGCTCGAGCGCCAAATGCAGTACGAGCCGCGCGCCGGACATCCCGATCGGGTGACCGAGCGCGATCGCGCCGCCGTTCACGTTCACCTTGTCCTCGTCGACGCCGAGCTCGCGGGTGGAGGCGATGCCGACCGAGGCGAAGGCCTCGTTGATCTCGATCAGGTCGAGCGCGGCCGGCTCGATCCCTTCCTTGGCGCAGGCCTTCGCGATCGCGTTGGCCGGCTGGCTCTGCAGTGTCGAGTCCGGGCCGGAGACCGCGCCGTGGGCGCCGATCTCGGCGATCCAGGACAGCCCCAGCTCCTCGGCTTTCGCCTTGCTCATCACGACAACGGCGCACCCGCCGTCCGAGATCTGCGAGGCCGAGCCGGCGGTGATCGTGCCTTCCTTGCCGAAGGCCGGACGCAGCTTGGCCAGCGTCTCGACGGTCGTGTCGCCGCGGACGCCTTCGTCGCTGTCGATCACGATCGGGTCGCCCTTGCGCTGCGGGACCTCGACCGGAACCACCTCGTCGGCGAAGACGCCGTTCTTCCACGCGGCCGCGGCCTGCTGGTGCGAGCGGGCGCTGAACGCGTCCTGCTCCTCGCGGGTCAGCGCGCCGTTGGCCTGCTCGGTGAGCGCGCCCATCGGCTGGTCGGTGAACGCGTCCCACAGACCGTCGTACGACATCGAGTCGACGAGCGTGGTGTCGCCGTACTTGAAGCCCTCACGCGATTTCGGCAGCAAATGCGGGGCGTTCGTCATCGACTCCATCCCGCCGGCGACGACGACGTCGTACTCGCCGGCGCGGATCAGCTGGTCGGCCAGGGCGATCGCGTTCAGCCCGGACAGACAGACCTTGTTGATCGTGATCGCCGGGACGTTCATCGGGATCCCGCCCTTGACCGCGGCCTGACGCGCGGTGATCTGACCGCCGCCGGCCTGCAGGACCTGGCCCATGATCACGTACTCGACCTGGTCCGGCGCGACGCCGGCCTTGTCGAGCGCGCCCTTGATCGCGAACCCGCCCAGCTCGGCTCCGGTGAAGCCCTTGAGGCCACCGAGCAACCGCCCGATCGGGGTCCGTGCACCGGCGACGATGACGCTTCGGTTCTGCGTGTCAGACATGCTGTCACGATACCTGCGACCGCACTGGTACGCGGCTGTCGAACGGGTCACACGAACGACGCCTTGCGCGGATCCGGTCCTAGGCTCTGGGCATGGACACCGAGCTCTTCGAGGCCATCGATCATGTCGGCATCGCCGTTCCGGACTTCGACGCGGCCGTGCGCCAGTACGTCGACGTCTTCGGGATGCAGGTCGCGCACGAGGAGGTCAACGAGGAGCAGGGCGTCCGCGAGGCGATGCTCTCGGTCGGCTCGTCAGGCTCGTCGATCCAGCTGCTCGCGCCGCTGTCGGACGCGTCGCCGATCGCGAAGTTCCTGGACAAGCGCGGCCCCGGCATCCAGCAGCTCGCCTACCGGGTCCGCGACATCGACGCGGTGTCGGCGATCCTGCGCGAGCGCGGCGCCGAGCTCCTGTACGCCGAACCGCGCCGCGGCACCGCCGGCTCGCGGGTCAACTTCGTCCATCCCAAGTCGGCCGGCGGCGTCCTGGTCGAGCTGGTCGAGCCGGCCTGACGGAGCCGGATTGTTACGGCTGTCCAACAGGCGGTGACGGCGCGCAGAAACCCCGCCACGACTGGGTTTCGCGGACTAGTCTGTTCTGGTGCTGAAGGACAGCGCCACCGAGGCCCTGAACGGTGCGCCGGCGAGTTTCCAGCACGACGCCTTCGTCTATTCCAGTGACGAGGAGTTCGTGCGGCGGTCGGCGCCTTTCGTCCAGGACGGCCTGGCGGCGGGGGCTCTGGTCGTGGCGGCGTTGCCGCCGGACCACTTGGCCCTGCTGCGCGAGGCCCTCCCCGCCGGATCCGCGCGTTTTATCGATATGGCGATCATCGGGCGCAACCCGGCGCGGCTGATTCCCTTCTGGCGCGACGTTCTGACGCAGGCCGGCGGCCGGGCCGTCCGCGGTCTGGGGCTGGCGATGTACGCCGGTCGCCGGGCGGCGGAGTACGACGAGGTCTTGTTGCACGAGGGTCTGCTCGGTCTCGCCTTCGGCGCCGAAGACTTCCGGCTCTGCTGCCCGTACGCCGCCGAGACCGGCTTCGACCCGACCGGCTACCACTCGGCGGCCGATGTGGAGAAGACGTTCCGGACGCCGCTGAGCGACGTCCCGGATCGCGCGGAGCGCTGGGAGTTCGGGCTGGCCGACCTCGGCGACGTCCGGCAATGGGTGAACGCGCGGGCGACCTCGCACGGCGTCATCCGCGACCGGCTCGACGATCTCGGCCTGGCCCTGCACGAGATCTGCACCAACAGCATCCGGTTCGGCGGCGGCCGCGGCCGGCTGGCCGTCTGGATCGAGGACGGCGCTCTGGTCTGCGACGTCGCCGACCAGGGCCGCATCGACGACCTGCTGGTCGGCCGGGTGCTCCCGCCGCTGGACGGCCTCGGCGGCCGCGGCGTCTGGCTGGCCAACCAGCTCTGCGATCTGGCCCAGCTCCGATCGGGTGACGACTTCACCCAGGTCCGGTTGCACACGCGCCTGCGCTGATAGGACCACTGACAACGGTGGACTGGAAAAGTGACGGTGGTCTCACCCGTCCCGAACTGTGTCACAAGGCACAGCCCACGGCGCATACTCGACGGTAACGTCCGCTCACCAGTCCCGCTCCTTGCAGGAGGTACGACCGTGAAGCAGATCCTCGACGCGATCCTGGCCGGCAACAACGCGGCGGTGGGCGGGCTCGATGTCCCCGAGCACTATCGCGGGATCACGGTGCACGCCGACGAGGCGGACATGTTCGAGGGGCTGGACGCCAAGGAGAAGGACCCGCGCAAGAGCCTGCACCTGGACGACGTCCCGACGCCGGAGCTCGGCCCGGGTGAGGCGCTGGTCGCGGTGATGGCGAGCGCGATCAACTACAACACGGTCTGGACGTCGATCTTCGAGCCGGTCTCGACGTTCTCCTTCCTCAAGCGGTACGGGAAGTTGTCGCCGCTGACCGCTCGCCACGACCTGCCGTACCACGTGGTCGGCTCCGACCTGGCCGGCGTCGTCCTGCGGACCGGCCCGGGCGTGAACGCCTGGAAGCCCGGCGACGAGGTGGTCGCGCACTGCCTGTCGGTCGAGCTGGAGTCCCCCGACGGCCACAACGACACGATGATGGACTCCGAGCAGCGGATCTGGGGTTTCGAGACGAACTTCGGCGGGCTGGCCGAGATCGCGCTGGTGAAGTCGAACCAGCTGATGCCGAAGCCGGCCCACCTGACCTGGGAGGAGGCCGCGTCGCCGGGTCTGGTGAACAGTACGGCGTACCGGCAGCTGGTCTCGCCGAACGGCGCGAACATGAAGCAGGGCGACGTCGTGCTGATCTGGGGCGCCTCCGGCGGGCTGGGGTCGTACGCGACGCAGTTCGCGCTGAACGGCGGCGCGATCCCGGTCTGTGTGGTGTCGTCGCCGGAGAAGGCCGAGATCTGCCGTGCGATGGGCGCGGAGCTGATCATCGACCGGTCCGCGGAGGGCTACAAGTTCTGGAAGGACGAGTCGACCCAGGATCCGAAGGAGTGGAAGCGGCTCGGCGCGCGGATCCGCGAGCTGACCGGCGGCGACGACCCCGACATCGTCTTCGAGCATCCCGGCCGGGAGACCTTCGGCGCGTCGGTCTTCGTGGCCCGCAAGGGCGGCACGATCGTCACCTGCGCGTCGACGTCCGGGTACATGCACGAGTACGACAACCGGTACCTGTGGATGAACCTCAAGCGAATCGTCGGGTCGCATTTCGCGAACTACCGCGAGGCGTGGGAGGCGAACCGGCTGATCGCCAAGGGAATGGTCCACCCGACCGTGAGCCGCGTGTACGGCCTGGAGGAGACCGCGCAGGCGGCGTACGACGTCCATCACAACCTTCACCAGGGGAAGGTCGGCGTCCTGACGCTGGCGCCGGCCGAGGGTCTCGGCGTCCGCGATCCGGAGCTGCGCGCGCGGCACCAGCAGGCGATCGACCGCTTCCGTAACCGATAGGGGCCCGATTGGGTGGTCGGGGCCGGTTTCTGACAGGCTTAAGGTGGGGGATTCAGCTTGAGCCGCCTGAAGGGAATCTCGGGAATGCCTGACGAGTCGAGCCTGCCGTTCTTCGACCGCACTGCGACCGCCGCCGGAGGCTTCCCGGTCAGTCGGAAGGGCTACGACAAGCAGGCCGTGGACGACTACGTCCGCGCGCTGGAGATGCAGCTGGTCGAGATCCGGCAGCGGGCCGACGAGCTGCAGGGCAGCGTGGCGCCGTTGCAGCGCAAGCTGGATGAGACCACTCGGCAGCTCGAGGCCAGCGCCAACCCGTCGTACGCCGGTCTCGGGGACCGCGCCGCGCAGATCCTGCGGCTCGCCCAGGACCAGGCGTCCGAGGCGCTCGAGGAGGCCCGGCGCGAGGCCGAGGAGCTGCGGACGACGGCGTCCAAGGAGGCGGCGGCGTCCCGGGCGACCGGTGAGCGCGAGGCCGAGGACATCCGCACGGTCGCGCTGAACGAGGCCGACTCGATGCGGCGGACGGCCGAGGGCGACGCGGGCGAGCTGCGCCGGACGGCCGAGACCGAGGGCGCCGAGGTGCTGCAGGCGGCCAAGCGCAAGGCCGAGCAGCTGACGCTGACCGCCGAGTCCCAGGCGAGCACGCTGAAGAACGGCGCGCTGCACGAGGCGGAGAAGATCCGGACGGCGATCCAGCGCGAGTCGGCCGCCCTGCGCGCCCGGCTGGCCGACGAGCGTGAGCAGCAGGCCAAGGAGCTGGCCGACAAGCACAACCAGATCGCCGCCGACACCGAGAACCTGACCACCCAGATGAAGGAGGCCGCCGAGGCCTCCGAGCGCCGGGTCGCCGAGGCGACCGAGCAGGCCCGCAAGATCCGCGCCGAGGCCGAGGAGTCCGCCGAGCGCACGCTGACCCGGGCCCGCCGCGAGGCCGAGCAGCTGCTCAGCACCGCCCGGACGCGCGCCGAGGCCGAGCTGGCCAGCGCCGCCGACGAGGCCGAGCGCTCCCGGACGATCGTCGCCCGCGAGACCGAGCGGCTGGCCAAGCGCCGCGACGGCATCCTGACCCAGATCGCCGGCCTGAACGAGATCGCCGGCAACATCGCCCGGCAGGCCGCCGAGCTCGACTCCGAGACGGCGTCCGTCACCCCGTACGTGAACCCGTTCAAGCCGGCCCCGGCCGCCGAGAGCTTCGCCGCCCCGGCGTCCGACGGCTTCGCCGCGCCCACGCGCCCGTCCGACGGCTTCGCGGCACCTTCGTCGTCCCCCGCGCCGGCCGCCGCCGACAGCTTCTCCGGGCCGACCAACTCCTCTGACAGCTTCTCCGGCTCGTCGTCCGACAGCTTCTCGGCCGCGTCGTCCGACGGCTTCACCTCCTCCGCCGACGGTTTCACCCCGAGCGGGCTGACCCCGACGGCCGGCGGCCCGGGCACCGCGGGCAGCAACCCCTTCGCCTCGGGCGCGAGCCCGTTCGCCGAAGACGCACCCGCCGACAGCCCGTTCGCATCGAAGCCCGCGGGTGACGACAGCGCATTCGGCGCCGGTACGCCGTCCACCCCGGAGCCGGACACCTTCACCGGCACCAGCCCGTTCATCGGCTCGGACGCCGGCGGCGCGCGCGTCGACGAGACCCGGATCGACACCGGCCTGCGCGTCGACGCCGACGTCGCCGCCGAGCTGACCAGCAAATCCGCCGGCGGACCGGCCGCGGACGACGACGAGCCGGCCGACTCGACGAGGATCGACGAGTTCCGCCTGGATGACCTCACCAGCGAGCACACTTCGGTGAAGGCTGACGAGAAGACCGACGAGTCCGGCGCGGGCTCGCCATCCCCGAAGGACACCAAGTGACGCCATCCGGCGACGACAACTCCACAGCGACTCCCGAACCCGCCGAGCCGTCGCGGGCCGGAGCCACGCCCGAGTCCCCCGACCCGGGCACCGCCCGCGAGGCCGACGTACCGGCCGCTCCCGCGTCCGGCGAGCAGCCGTCGGGTGCGCAGGCGACCGGCGAGCAGCCGTCGGGTACGCAGGCGTCCGGCGAGCAGGTGTCCGCGGCCGACGTACCGGCCGCTGCCGAACTTGTCGAGGCCGCGCGCGAGGTGAAGGCGGCCGCCGTGCAGGCGGAGGCCGCGGCGCATGACGCCGCGGAGTCGGCCGACCAGGCGCAGGGGGCGGCGGAGCAGGCCGACGACTCGGCCGTGCTGGCCGGGGATTCGGCCAAGCAGTCCGTCTCGGCCGCGGACCGCGCGGAGGACGAAGCCGACGAGGCGGGCGCCGCCGTGGTCGCGGCCGGCGCCGCTGCAGGTAAAGCCGGCGGCTCGGCCGATCGCGCCGAGCTGGCTGCCCGGCGGGCGTCCGCTGCCGCCGTCCAGGACGACGACAGCGACGAGCTGCTGATCGACGAGCGCCACCCGGACGAGGGCATGGGCAAACCCGGCCCGCCGCTGCAACGCTCCAACCCGTTCGTCTTCGGCTTCTTCGCGGCGCTCGGCGTCCTGGTCGCCTGGGGGCTGTGGAACGCGCTCGGGCACGCCCGCTCGGTGCTGATCCTGTTGCTGGTCTCGATGTTCATCGCCGTCGGCCTGAACCCGCTCGTCGAGTGGTTCATGCGCCGCGGCCTCAAACGCGGCCTCTCGGTCGGCGTCGTCTTCCTGCTCGTCATCCTCGCCGTCGCCGGCGTCGGCTTCGCGATCGTCCCGGTCGTCACCGACCAGATCAACGGCCTGATCAAGAACGCCCCCGAGTGGCTCGACCTGCTCACCAAGTCGAAGACCCTGAACGAGCTGAACGACCGCTACCAGTTCATCAAGAAGGCCCAGGAGTACATCCAGGACCCGGCCCTGGCGCAACGCGCCTTCGGCGGCATCCTCGGCGTCGGCAAGGTCGTCGCCGGCGCCCTGTTCAACACCTTCACGATCCTGATCCTGACGCTCTACTTCCTCGCGTCCCTGCCGTCGGTCAAACGCGCCGCCTACAGCCTCGTCCCGGCGTCCCGCCGCAACCGCGTCTCGATCCTCGGCGACGAGGTCCTGACCCGCGTCGGCGGCTACGTCAGCGGCCAGTTCACCGTCGCCCTCTGCGCCGGCGTCTGCATGTTCATCTTCCTCGAGATCGTCGGCCTCCGCGACTACGCCGTCGCCCTGGCCATCGTCGTCATGTTCACCGCCTTCATCCCGATGGTCGGCGGCCTGATCGGCGTCGTCGTCGTCGCCCTCATCGGCTTCACCGACGGCCTCTGGGTCGGCATCGCCTGCCTCATCTACGGCATCGTCTACCAGCAGATCGAGAACTACGTCGTGGCCCCCCGCATCATGCGCCGAGCCGTCGACATCCCCGGCGCCGTCACCGTCATCGCCGCCCTCCTCGGCGGCGCCCTCCTCGGCGTCGTAGGCGCCCTCCTCGCCATCCCCTCCGCCGCCGCCATCCTCCTCATCATCCGCGAAGTCTGGGTCCGCAAAGCCGACGCCTCCTAACCCACACCCCCACCCGCATGCGGAGCTGGTCAAACGACCCACCACGGAGGCGGCAGTACATGGCCCATGCCGAGGAGTACCTGCTGCGATGACAGACCCACCCACCCGCGAGCAACTCGCAGACGCGCGGCTCATTTGGCAGTACCACCAGATGGGCCATGCGCTGGAACGGGTGGACGCCGCGATCGGACTCGGCAGTCACGACCTCGGGGTCGCCGACCACGCGGCCGAGCTGCACCAGCTGAGCTACTTCCCGATGGTTGTCTTCAGCGGCGCAACCAGCCGATCGACGATCGCCAGGTTCCCTCGCGGCGAAGCCGTCCATTACCAGGAGCGCGCAGTCTCGCTCGGCGTCCCCGCTGACAGCATCCTGGTCGAGCCTGCCGCTACGAACACCGGCCAGAACATCGCGTTGTCGAAGCAAGTTCTCGCGGACCACGGGATCCGTCCGAACGCGGTCATGCTGATCTCGAAGCCGTACATGGAACGTCGTGCCTACGCGACCTGCCGGAAACTCTGGCCAGAGGTGCGAGTGATCTGCGCCTCCGCACCGTTGAGCCTCGAAAACTACATTCTGACCATCAACAATCCTCAGCTGGTGATCGAGATGCTGGTCGGGGACCTGCAGCGAGTCGTCGAGTACCCGGAGCGCGGTTTCGCCGTGCACCAAGCGGTCCCGGATGGCGTGCTGCTCGCATTTCAGCGACTGGTCGACGCCGGATTCACATCACGGCTGCTGCGCTAGGCGCACCCGATAAAGGACACGCCGTGCGCCGTCCGCTGGATGCCGATCCGCTCCAGGTCGTACGGTTCATCGCCAACTCCTCGCTGCCTCGTCGTGTCGCCCAGCTCTGGGCGGCAGACGAGACAGTAAGAAGCGCGCCGCACGCTCCGGGCGCGATTCGGCGTGACCCGAATCCTCGACCGATTCCACGCGACGCCAGGTACAGCACCTCCCGCCCTTCGGGCCGGGGAAGGAGTGGGCGGGCGGGTCAGGGGCCGGCGAGTTTGGTGGTTTCGGGGGTGGGGGGTTGGTGGAAGGCGTTGGCTCGGGGGTAGGCGGAGAGGCAGCCTCGGGTGGTGAGGAGGGCTGTGTAGTAGTCGATGTGGCGGAAGCCCTGGGTTTCGCCGCGGGCGAAGGCCTGGTGGCGGATGGCGGAGATCCAGCGGTAGAAGGCTTCGTCGGGGATGGGGACGTAGTGGGTGGGGTGGAAGCTGTCCATGTCCTGCCAGTTCTCGGTGTGCAGGAGGGTGCGGACGGCGTGCCGCGGGAGGTCGTGGAGGGTGCCGAGGCGGTCGTCGGGGGTGATCGGGAGGTCGGCGAGGAAGCGGGCGCGGGTGGTGAGGGCGGCGGCTCGGGTGTGGTCGCGGTGCTGGCTGTGGGTCCAGTGGGTGATGAGCATGTCGGGCTGTTTCTCGCGGATGATCGTGGCGAGTTCGGCGGCGGCCTCGTCGGTGTCGGGGAGGAAGCCGTCGCGGTGGCCGAGGACCATGAAATCGGCGCCGATGGCGGTCGCGAACGCCTCGCCCTCGGCGACCTTCTGCCGGCGGTACTCGGCCGGCGCGAGCCGGGGGTGGCCGCGTTCGCCCGCGGTCAGGGCGAGCATCGTGACATTCGCGCCGTCGAGTACAAGTTTGGCGAGCGTCGGGCCCGCGGTCAGGTCGATGTCACCGATGTGCGCGCCGATCGCCAGCACCGTTCTGCCCATGGGGGCTCCTCTCCGCCCCCCGGCTTGTCGAAAAGTTTCCGCCAAACCAGCATGCCAGTCAACGACTGACCAGTCACCGATTCGACCAGGACCGAAGGCGTCGCCGGTGGCCCTGCCCGCCGTGTAGAACTCCGCACTGTCACCAGATGAATTCGAAGGAGTGCGATGAGAAGACGACGGTTGGCAGTGGTGGCTGCGACGATCCTGGGCCTGGTCGCGGGCCTCGGGGCGGCAGCACCTGCCAGTGCGGCGCCGCCGCGGTTCGAGCACCTCAAACCGGGCGCGCAGCCCGAGCTGGCCGAGAAAGTCCCCGTGAACGTCGTCCTGCTCGGGTACAAGCCCGGGAGCGTCGACCTGGCCGCGCTGAACAGCGCGCTGCCGAAGGCGCACAAGCCCAAGCAGATCACCCGGCTGCTGGCCGGGATCGACGAGACGATCGGCCTGAACTACACCTACGACTACAAGCTGCAGTACGCCGACCAGACCTACCAGAACACCTTCTTCCGGAAGCTGTCCGAGCTGGCCCGCCCGGTCGAGCTGAACGCCGTCCAGACCCGGTACAACGCCCAGCAGAACAACAACCTCGACGTCACCGCCAACCACGAGATCGACGCGCCCGCCGTCGAGAAGTGGCTCGCGTTCAACGCGCCGGCCGGGGTCGACACCAAGCAGAACACGGTCTACCTGATCAACTGGTACGACCGCCCCGACTTCAAGTTCCACGTCTACACCAAGACCGACGAGGTCGACCCCGACACCGGCCAGAACTGGGGCAAGTACGCCAGCCGGGCCATGAACGCCTGGGGCGGGACGACGGCCAACGACGAGGAGAGCGGGCTCGGCGACACCCGGCGGGTCTGGTTCCACGACCTGTCGGCCGGTCCCGAGCAGTTCGGCGGCGCCGAGAACGTGGACGACGCCGACCTGGACGGCGACAACAAGCCGGACTGGCGGATCCCGCCGGCCTGGGAGTACGCCGCCGACGGCTACCGCAGCCCCGCCGCGCTGACCGGCGACCTCGGCAAGCTGCTGTCAACGGTTTTCATCCAGGGCATCGCCACCGCGTCGCCGACCTACCCGGTCGAGCTGACCATCGCGAAGGCCTCGACGGTCAACCTGGACAGCAACACCTACGAGGGCTGGCCGGACAGCAACCGCTACCTCAAGCCCGAGCTGCTGACCAGCGAGCTGGGCGAGGTGCTGCCCGGGATCGAGCTGTCGTTCGACCAGCAGAACCTCCCGTACGACGGTGAGGCCAAGCGCTGTGTCGAGGACTGGCTGCGCAACGTCTCCTGCTACCCCGAGACCGGCCTGCCGCCGTTCGCGAACATGTACCTGCAGAACAAGCGCGACCTGGACAAGGTGCTCGACGACAAGGGCAAGGTCGACTACGAGCTGCCGATCTTCACCTACGCGATGACGCAGGAGAACCTGCCGTGGCTCGGGTACGCCGGTGACAACTTCTCCGACGGCAGCCCCGGCTTCGTCTACAACTGGCTGTCCCCGCAGTACATCGGCTGGGGCTACGGCGCCACCAGCACGATGATCCACGAGGTCGGCCACCACATCGGCCTGTCGCACCCGCACGACGGCTACGACGGCCGCACCAACAAGTTCTTCGAGCCGACCGGCGACTACTACTTCACCTGGCTCGGCGGCTACTCGAACTCGGTGATGAACTACATGCAGACGAACTTCGACTTCGGTCAGTTCGACCACGACAACCTGGGCCGGTTCCGGGCCGCGGCGCTGGTCGAGTCCGCCAACGCGCTGGCGGCCGACGTCCTGGCGTCGCCCACCGCCGACCGCGGGTACGCCGACCTGATCCGTGCCGACAAGCTGATCGGCGCGGCCAAGAGCCGGCTGGCCGACCACCAGTACGAGACCACGCGGCAGCTTGCCGACCAGGCCTACGACGCGGTCGTCGCAGCCGCCAAGAAGGCCGGTGTGAGCGTCTCGGCGTTCGAGGCCGAGAAGCGCGCCGAGGCCGAGGCCGACCGGAAGGCGCAGCCGATGAAGCCGCACCGTCCGACCCCGCCGATGGCGGACCCGGTCAAGCCAGGAAAGCGGTAACAGCAGCGAGGAAGTCGTCGAGGCGTTCGGCATGCACCCAGTGCCCCGCCTCGGCGACCTCGGCGTACTGCGCGCGCGGGAAGTAGGACGCGATCTCCGCCCGGTGATCCTGCTGGACGTAGTCCGACTTCCCGCCGTACACGAAGAGGGTTGGGCCGTCGTACTGGCGGTTCTCCAGACCGGCGGCCGGCCAGCCGGAGATCTGAGGCAGGGCGGCCTCGATCACCGGCAGGTTCGGCCGCCACCGGGCGCCGTCGTCGTCCAGGATCAAGTTCTGCAGCAGGAACGCCCGCGTGCCCGGTGTCGGTACGGCGTCCGCCAGCTGCGCGTCCACCTCGGCACGGCGCTGGACTGACGACAGATCGGCGTTCCGCATCGCCTGGGCGAACTCGACGAACGCCGGCGGGTACGTGACCGGAGCGGCGTCCACCACGACCAGCCGCTCGACCACTGCCGGGTAGAGCAGCGCGGTCAGCATCGCCGTCTTGCCGCCCATCGAGTGGCCGACCAGCGCGACCGGCCCGGTGCCGAGGCCTTCGATCGTCTCGCGGACGTCGTCCGCCATCTCCGGGTAGCTCATCGTGTCGACGTGCGGCGACGAGCCGTGGTTGCGCAGGTCCAGTGCGAAGACGCGGTGCTCAGTGGCCAGCCGGCGAGCTGCGGTCATCCAGTTCCGGCCGGAGCCGAACAGACCGTGCATGACGACGATCGGCGAACCAGTTTCGCCGTACGACGTGACCGGGAGCTTCACTCGGGACCTCCGACTCAGCGACGGCGCTGCCAGCAGGCGGTGTGCCAGTGGCGGCGTTCGTCGAGGGACTGCGCGCCACCGATGGCGGCGAGCAGGCTGGGGTTGTCCGGCCAGACCACGACGTGCGGAGTGGACGGCGGGATCTGCTGGTCGCAGCCCGGGCAGCGGTACGACTTACCGGACGCCGAACCGGACACGCGCCGGACGTTCCAGTCCCCGTCGGCGCGCGCCTCCCGGGCCTGGGAACCACCCAGCAACGGCCGGTCGCTGACGGGCCGCTGCCACTTCGACGGTTTCCTGCTCCGGGGCGACATAGCCCTTCAAGGCTATCCGTATGAGCCATGTCACCCCGGCACAGGCACCTACTACTTAGCCACGGGCGACCCGGTACGCCGCCGTGCCGATCAGCTCCATCGAAACCTGGAGGCGCTCCAGGCTGACGTTCTTCTCGATGGTGTCCTCCGGCGAGTGGTACGGCGGCTCCAGGTGCGCCGGTGAGATCTCACCGCGCCAGGAGAAGTTGGCCGACGCGATGCCGACCTCCTGGAACGACTGGTGGTCGGACGCACCCCGCAGTACCGGACCGACGATCTGCGGGTCGTAGCCGAGCCGCTGACCGGAGCCGCGGACGGCGTCCGTGGCGGTGTTGGCCAGGCCGGTGAACGACAGAATCCAGTAGGTGACCGCCGGATCCCAGCTGGTGGCGACCATGTCGTTCTGGAACACGGCCTTGTACCGGTCGCGCTGGTCCTGCGGCAGCTGAGCGACGTGGTAGCGGGATCCGATCAGCCCCTGCTCCTCAGAACCCCATAGGGCGAACCGCAGCGTCGCGTTGGTGTTCAGCCTGCTGAACACGCGAGCCAGCTCCATGGTGAGCACTGTGCCGGAGCCGTCGTCGTTCGCGCCCGGAGCGCCGATGACCGAGTCGTAGTGACCACTGACCATCACGATCGGGCCGTTCGATCCGCTGCGGCCCTTCCGCTCGGCGATCACGTTGTTGGAGGTCAGACCGCGGTGCGCCTTCGTGCTGAGCTTCAGCGGCAGCGTGGTCACCACCGCGAGCGCCTCCCGCAGCAGCCGCTTCTGCACCTGAGCGACGCCGATGACCGGGATCGGCGCGTCAGTGAGCCCGCCAGGCTGGAACGCGGAGGCGCGACGCGGAAAGACCAGATCGGCCGGGAGCAGGATGACCCCGACCGCACCCTTCGCTGCAGCCTCGGCGACGAATGCCGGCCGCGCGGCCGCGGTGTCTTCCGCAATGACGATCGCACCCGCTACGTCAGCCGGCCAGACCGGCGCGGTCGCCGGGCCGACGTCCCGGACCGGGCCCTGGACCGTGACGTCGAGCTTCCCGCCCGGCGCCGCTCCGGCCTGCCAGCAGATGTCGTTCGGCAGGATGCCCCGGACGTCCTCGATCTCGGCCGTGAACTTGTCCGCGACCGGGAACGGCTCCAGCCGGGTCCGGTAGCCGTAGCGGTCGAGCTGGTCGGCGATGTAGTCGGCCGCTCGCTTCTCGCTCCTGGTCCCGCCGATCCGCGGGCCGATGTCCTGCGAGAGCACCTGTAGGTGCCGCAGGGCCCGCTCCGCGGAGATGGCCGAGACGACCTGCCGGTCGTACATGTCGAGCTTCGGGCGGTTGGGTGCACCCGGGCGCTGGTCGTCGGCGGCCCACGCGGGGAGCGCAGGCATCGCGGTGGCGACGGTGACACCCGCAACCGCCGCGCCCAACAGGCCGCGGCGGCTCATACCGGATGTGTCGGTCATGCAGGTCTCTCCTCACAAGGGTGGCGGCCCCGAGAGCAGAGAAGGTAATCGAGAGATCTCAGTTAGTGAAGGATTTTTCGTCCCGCAGCTCCTGGCCGACCTCGTGCATGTGCCGCAGACCCATCCGGTACGAATCGATCAGGCCGGTGCTCAGGTACGGCAGGCCGACGTCCTCGCAGTACCGCTGGACGATCGGCTGGGCGAACCGCAGGTTGGCGCGCGGCATACTCGGGAAGAGGTGGTGCTCGATCTGGTAGTTCAGGCCGCCCATCATCCAATCGGTGACGAGGCCGCCGCGCACGTTACGTGACGTCAGCACCTGCTTCTCCAGATGCCCCCAGTCGTTGCCCTCTTCCGGCATCTCCATGCCCTTGTGGTTGGGCGCGAAGACGCTGCCGAGGTGCAGCCCGAAGACCATGTGGTGCACGAGGGCGAAGACGATCGCCTGCGCCGGGGAGAGCAGCAGGAACAGCGCGCTGAAGTACAGCACCAGGTGCGCGGCCATCAGGCCGAGCTCGAGGCCCTGCGTCCGCCGGTTGGCGAGCAGGAAGCGGACGCTGGAGACCTTGAGGTTGAAACCTTCGAGCGTGAGCAGCGGGAAGAAGATCCGCGCCTGGTTGCGGGTCAGCCAGCCCTCCAGACCCTTGCGGCCCTCGGCCTGCTCCATCGTCCAGACCAGGATGCCCTCGCCGACGTCCGGATCCTTGTCGGTGTGGTTCGGGTTGGCATGGTGTCTGTTGTGCTTGTCGTTCCACCAGGCATAGCTCATCCCGAGCAGCAGGTCGGCGTGCAGGACGCCGATCCAGTCGTGCAGCTTACGCGAGCTCGCGATCTGCTGGTGGCCGGCGTCGTGCCCGAAGAACGCCGCGCGGGTGGTCAGGATGCCCAGCGGGACGGCGAGCAGCAGCACCCACCAGGACGCGCCGACCGCCGCGATCGCGGCCCAGGTGAGCGCCATCAGACCTACGTTGACCGCGATCGAGATCCCGTACGCCGCCGTCCGCCGCTCGAACAGCCCGGCGCTCTTGATCTCGCGAAGCAGCGGGGCGAAACCGCTCCCGCGGGTGGGTGCTGTCGTCACTGTGCTCGTCATGGGACCAGCCTGGTCGGTACCGCGGCGCCGGGCACGCCGCCTAACTCCCGCAGCGGCCGGGGGTTAGGCCACCCGCGCATTGGGGAGTTAGCACCACTGGTTCGAGGCTCACGGTCGGTCATGATGGTGGCCATGAGCACTCAGGTCGTGGAGAGGCCGCCGATGCGGTATCCCAAACTCGCGCAGCCGTGGATCGCGCTGTTCCTCGCCGTTCTGGCCGAGGTCGGTATCGCGTTCTTCGTGCTGAGCGTCGTGTCGGTGCCGCTGATCGCGGTCTGGGTCGGGATCCCGCTGCTGCTGGGCGTCGTGCCGGCCACCCGCTGGTTCGCGAACTGCCACCGGACGATGCTGGCCGGTTTCATCGGCGAGCGGATCCCCCGCCCGTACCGCAAGCCCCCGATGCCCGGCGTCCTGATGTGGCTGCGGACGACGCTGACCGACCCGGCCACCTGGCGCGACATCATCTGGCTGCTGGTGAACGCGGTGATCGGCTTCGTCCTGTGTCTGGTGAGCGCGGTGCTGTTCCTGACCACACTTTTCTACGGCGTCTACCCGCTGCTGGTCGGCGTGACGCCGCGAGGGATCTTCAACGAACCGTTCGGCGGCCTGGTCTGGGTGAACTTCTGGACCAGCTTCCTGGTGATGCCGGTCGCGCTGCTCGGGTTCCTGATCTGGCAGGCGGCCGGTGAGCGGTTGCTGAAGGCGAACGCGTACATCGCCCGCTCGCTGCTCGGGCCGACCGAGAGCGCGAAGCTGGCGCTGCGGGTCCGCGAGCTGGCGGAGTCCCGCGCCGAGACCGTCGACACCCAGGCGGCCGAGCTGCGCCGGATCGAACGCGACCTGCACGACGGCGCGCAGGCCCGGCTGGCCGCCCTGAGCATGAACCTCGGCATGGCCGAGGAGATGGTCGCCCGCGACCCGGCCACGGCGGCCGCGCTGCTCACCGAGGCCCGCGAATCGGCCAGTACGGCGCTGTCGGAGCTGCGCGACCTGGTCCGCGGGATCCACCCGCCGGTGCTCGCCGATCGCGGTCTCGAGGGCGCGGTCAAGGCGCTCGCGCTGTCCTGCCCGTTCAAGGTCGACGTCACCTTCGACGTCCCGGGCCGGCCGGCCGCGCCGGTGGAGTCCGCGGCGTACTTCGCGGTCGCCGAGGCGCTGGCCAACGCGGTCAAGTACTCGGCCGCGACGAACGCCTGGATCCAGATCACCCACGAGGACGAGAAGCTGCACATCCTGGTCGGCGACGACGGGGTGGGAGGGGCGGTGATCCGGCCCGGCGGCGGTCTGTACGGTATCGAGCGGCGGCTGGCCGCCTTCGACGGTACGTTGACCGTGGTGAGCCCGAGCGCCGGGCCGACCACCGTGATCATGGAGCTGCCTTGCGAGTCCTCATCGCTGAAGACCACGCCCTCCTCCGGGACGGCCTGATCCGTCTGCTGGAGGCGCACGACTTCGAGGTCGTCGAGGCGGTCGACAACGGACCCCGGCTGGTGCCCGCGCTGGTGGAGCACCGGCCGGACGTCGCGGTCGTCGACGTCCGGCTCCCGCCGACGTTCACCGACGAAGGACTGCGGGCCGCGATCGAGGCGCGGAAGAAGGTGCCCGGCCTGCCGATCCTGGTGCTGTCCCAGTACGTCGAGCAGCTCTACGCCCGGGAGCTCCTGACCGGCGGCGGCGCGGTCGGCTACCTGCTCAAGGACCGCGTCTCGAACGTCGCCGACTTCCTCGACTCGGTCCGCCGGGTCGCCGCCGGCGGCACCGCGATGGACCCCGACGTGATCGGCCAGCTGCTCGCCCGCAACACCCGCGACGAGCCCATCGGCCGGCTCACCCCACGCGAGTCCGAAGTCCTCGGCCTGATGGCCGAAGGCCGCTCGAACGCCGCCATCGCCGCCGCCCTCTTCGTCACCGAGAAGGCGGTCAGCAAACACACCAACAACATCTTCGCCAAGCTGGACCTGCCCCCGTCCGAAGACGACAACCGCCGCGTGATGGCCGTCCTCCAATACCTCTCCGCCCGCTGACGCGGGCGGGCGGAGGAAGGCGCTGCGCGCAGCACGGCGCGGGGGCGGCACGGTGGTGTGGTGGGCGGGGGCTCCGCCCGCTGATCAGCTGCGGATTCGGCTGAGGAACTCTCGGGTGCGGGGTTCCTGGGGGTTGTCGAGGACTTGAGCGGGTGGGCCTACTTCCAGCGGGCGGCCTTGGTGGAGGAAGCAGACCCGGTCGGCGACCTCGCGGGCGAAGGACATCTCGTGGGTGCAGACGAGCATCGTCATCCCTTCGCGTTTGAGGTCGCGGAGGAGGTCGAGGACCTCGCCGACGAGTTCGGGGTCGAGGGCCGAGGTGACTTCGTCGAGGAGGAGCAGCTGGGGGTTGTTGACCATCGCCCGGGCGATGGCGGCGCGTTGCTGCTGGCCGCCGGAGAGCTCGTCGGGTCTGGCGGTGGCTTTCTCGGCGAGCCCGACGCGGGCGAGCATGGCGAGGGCCTGGGTGCGAGCGACATCACGAGGGACGCCGTGGACGCGGATGGGAGCGAGAGTGATGTTGTCCAGGACGGTCAGGTGCGGGAAGAGGTTGTAGGACTGGAAGACGAATCCGATCCCGGAGCGAACCTGGTCGGCGTTCACCCGCGGGTCGGTGATGTCACGACCAGCGAGCTCGACGACGCCGTCGTCCACCACCTCGAGCAGGTTGACGCACCGGAGCAACGTCGACTTCCCCGACCCGGAGGCGCCGATCAGGACGACGCACTCCCCCTCGGCGACGTCCAGGCTGAAATCCTGGAGGACGACGTTCGCGCCGTACGACTTCCGCACTCCGCGCAGCGACAAGAGCGTCATACCGGTCCCCCTCCGACGCCGTACCAGCCCTGCCTCCGCGCGACGTAGTCCGTCAGCCGGGTCAATGGGATGGTCAGCGCGACGAACAGCAGCCCCGCCACGACGTACGGGGTGAAGTTGAAGTCGATCGCGGTCTCCAGCTGGGCGGCGCGGATGGCGTCGATCACGCCGAGGACCGCGATCAGGCCGGAGTCCTTCTGCAGGCTGACGAAGTCGTTCAGCAGCGGCGGCAGCACCCGGCGCACCGCCTGCGGCAGGACGACGAAGCGCAGCGTCTGCCGATAGGTCAGCCCAAGCGACCGCGCCGCGGCCCGCTGCGACGGATGCACCGACTCGATCCCAGCCCGGAACACCTCCGCGACGTACGACGAGTAGGTCAGCACGAGCGCCGCCCCACCCCAGATCACCGCGTCGGTCGGCAGCCCGCGCAACTGCAGCGCCGGTACGCCGAAGCCCAGCAGGAAGATCACCAGCAGCAACGGCAACCCGCGGAACACGTCCGTGTACGCCGCCGCGAACACCCGGAGCGGGAAGAAGATCGGCCCGCGTAACGTCCGCAGGATCGCCAGCGTCATCCCGATCAGCACGATCAGCACCGCGCAGACCAGCATCACCCGGATGTTCAGCCACAGCCCCTGAGCGACCGTCGGCAACGCCTCCCAGGCCCGGTCGACGTTGAAGAACGTCTCCCGGACCCGCGGCCAGCCCGGGGTCGAACCGATGCCGAAGGCAACCAGCACGAGCAGCACGACCGAGCTGCCGGCCGCGATCCAGGTCGAGCGCCGCGCCTGCCGCCGCCGGTACGCCGTCCGTTCCTGCTGCAGCGCCGAAGGTTCCCAGCTCATGAGAGCTCGGGGGCGCCTTCCTCGGTCAGGTACTGCTGCTGCAGTTTCGCCAGCGTGCCGTCGGCCTTCAGCGCGTCGACAGCCTGGGACACGCAGCCGGTCAGCTTCGAGTCCTTCTCCAGCACGAACCCGAACTGCTCGGCCGTCCCGGACGCCGGGAGCTGGCCGACGATCTTGCCGTCGTCGAGCTGGGCCGCGGTCATGTAGAAGGCGGTCGGCAGGTCGACGACGATCCCGTCCAGCTGCTTGTTCTTCAGCGCCTGCACGGCCAGGTCGTTGGTGTCGTACGCCGCCACCTGCTGCTTGGGCTTGATCTGGTCCTTGGCGACCGTGTAGCTCGTCGTCCCGACCTGGGCGCCGAGTTTGGCGTCGGCGAGCTCGGCGACCGACTTGGCGTTCGCGATCTTGCTGCCCGCGGTCGTGATCACGGTCTGCCGGACGTCGTAGTACCCGGACGAGAAGTCGACCGCCTTACGGCGCGCGTCCGAGATCGACACCTGGTTGACGTCCAGGTCGAACTTCTTCGGGCCCGGCGCGAACGCGGCGTTGAACTGCACGGTCTGCCACTTCACCGCGTCCTTGGCGAAGCCGAGCTTCTCAGCGACCGCGTAGGTGACCGCCGACTCGTAGCCCTGGCCGTTGGCCGGGTCGTCCTTGCTGAACCACGGCTCGTAGGCCGGCTTGTCCGTCCCGACCGACAGCGTCCCGGCCGTCTTCACCGCCAGCTTGTCCTTGCTGCAGGCATCGGCCCCGCTCGGCGCCGGCGTCCCGCTCGACTGGTCCTCCGGCGCACAAGCAACCACACCGAGTAGCAGTACGGCCGCCGCGATCCCCAACACACGCGAAGTCATGGTCAGAAGCGTACGCGTCAACGACGTCTGTACGCCGTAGGGCTACTCCCCGTGGACAGCCGGAATCTAGTGGAGAAGTAGAGGGGGTCGGGGTAGCCGACTTCGGCGGCGACGGAGGCGATCGAGCGGGTGGTGAGTTCGAGGAGGCGGCGGGCGGCGTCGATCCGGCGGCGTTCGACGAACTGCTGCGGGGTGATGCCGAGCTGGGCGCGGAAGAGGTGCGCGAAGCGGGAGACGGAGAGGTTGGCGGCGCGAGCCAGATCGGTGAGGTCGAGCGGGGCTTTGAGGTTCTGGTCGACGAGCTCGATGGCGCGCAGCAGGCGGTCGTCGATGCGGACGGCCTTCGGATTCTGCGTGTCACACCAGAGCAGGGCGGCTTCGAGGGCGTTCAGGCTGAGCAACTCGCCTTGAGGCAGGACGCTGCGCTGGAAACGGACCGCGTCGCGCAGGTGGTCGGCGATCCGATCGGTGTTCGCGGGCCGGAGCAGGAGGATGCCGGGAGCAACGACCGGCCAGTCCAGGAGCAGGAGCCATTCGGGCTTGGGGTGCAGGTGCGCGTACAGGAAGTGCCAACGCTCCCCCACGGTCCCGTAGTCGTGCAGTGTGCCGGGCCGGACCAGCACGATCGTCCCTGGTTCGGCCGCGACGGCGCTGAAGTGACCGGCGCCGTCCAGGGTCAGCACGAGCAGCCAGTCCGTCGTCCCGCGCCGCCGGAACGTCCGGTACTCCGGTCCTTCGTCGAACTCGCCGGTGACCAGGCGACGTACGACCGGCGAGGGCGACTCAGCAGGATCTCGAAGGTTCACAGCGTCATAGCCTATCGCCGGGCCAGGCTCGGCGAGCCGATCCTGAAGGTATGACAGCACTTGCCGAGATCTACGCCGCCGAAGGCGTCGTCCAGGTCCCCCAGCTGCTCGGCCTGGCCGAGGTCGCGCAGGTCCGGGCCGCCTTCATGGAGCAGGTCGAGTCCGACCGCTCGATGGACTTCGACGACGGCATCCCGGACGGCGACCCGCTGGCCCGGTACCCCCGCTTCGTGCACCCGCACCGGCGGACCGACGTCGAGGCCGGCCGGCTCGCCCGCGAGCTGATGCTCGACAGCCGGATCCTCGATGTCGTCAGCACCCTGATCGGCCCGCCGCTGGCCGCCCAGTCAATGTTCTACTTCAAGCCGCCGGGCGCCCGCGGTCAGGCGCTGCACCAGGACAACATGTTCCTCCGCGCCGATCCCGAGACCTGCCTGGCGGCCTGGATCGCGATCGACGACGTGGACGCCGAGAACGGCGGCCTGGCCGTCGTCCCCGGCTCACACCGGACCGAGCTGGTCTGCCCCGAGGCCGCCGACCTGACCGAGTCCTTCACGAATGCCGAGGTCCCGATCCCGGCCGGCCTGCACAAGGTCCAGACCAAGATGACGGCCGGTGACGTGCTGTTCTTCCACGGCAGCGTCGTCCACGGATCCCGCCCGAACAGCAGCGCCGACCGCTTCCGCCGGTCGCTGATCTTCCACTACGTCCCGGAAGCCAGCACCGAGATCGCCGCCTTCTACAACCCCCTCATCCGCCCCGACCACCAGCCGACCACCCTCCCCGAAGCCATCGGCGGCGGCCCGTGCGGCGACTACGGCGATCAGGAACCGTAGATCGACACCCCGATGAAACACCCGAGCCAGGTGAACCCGAGCAACCCGGCCGAGAATCCGACCAACCGCAGCAGCGCCGTCCGGTGCGACCATTTCTCGGGATCCCGGAACTTCAGGCCGGGCCGGGGCAGGTTGGGGCCCGCGTAGCGTCCCCAGTCCTCGAGCACGTACGGCGGGATCGTGAGCCGGTCCAGGGCGGCGAGGCCGCGGGTCAGCGATTCGGTCAGCGGACTGCTGTCGTACAACGCGATCACCCGGCCGTCGACGGCCAGGCCGATCGGCCGGGCGTGGAGCAGCACCTCCATGTTCCGTGGGTGCAGGACGGCCATCAGGTAGCGCGGGTCCTCGCCGATCACGTCGAAGCTGCGGTTGAACTCACCGCTCTCCAGCGTCAGGTCCGATCGGGTCAGCCCGCCCGGCCGGACCTCCAGGGTCGGCAGGTTGAAGTCCACCAGCCGGACGAAGGCGCTCAGCCGGACCCGGCGGGCGACCAGCCAATGCCATTTCACCCAGCGCACCTCGAAGGCGACACCGGTCGGCGTCCGTACGGCGTCCCGGGTGCTCCGGGCCACGCCGACCGGCAGCGGCAGGATCGGCAACTGCAGTTTCCTGGTCGGGACCACCTGCCAACCGTTGCGCCAGGCAAGCTCTCGCAGCGCGCGGGACGCCCGCCGCGGCCAGGTGTAGACGAGGTACACCGCGATCAGGAGCAGCGCCACCAGCAGCGGGACGACGGCGATCGTCGGCATCGGCCCGCTGTCGTAGACGACCCAGAGCACCCGCAGGATGGCCGCCAGCACACCGGCCAGCGCGATCCAGCGACCGACCGGCGCCGCACTCGCACCGGCCCACACCAGCAGCCAAGCCACTGGCAGGATCGTCAGCGAGAAGGTCGTCATCAACGACGTCCATTCCGGCCAGTCCGCGCCGACGAAGTCGTCCATCGGGTACAACGCGGCGTGCGTGAAGATCATCAACAACCGGGAGCCGAGCGCCGGCAGTTCTCCCGGCTTGAAGATCTTTCCCATTTATCCGCCGTAGATCCGCACCGCCGCCAGGCAGGACAGGTAGGTGAGACCGAGCAGGCTCGCGGCGAAGAAGAACAGCCGGGCCAGGATGACGTTCGCGGGGAGGTCCGGTACGCGGAAGCGGAGACCCTGGCCGGGGGTGGCGCCGCGGTAGTGGCCGTAGTCCTCGGCGACGTGGGACGGGATGGAGAGCCGGTCGAGGGCGGTCAGGCCGCGGGTGAGCGAGTCGGTCAGCGGGCCGTCGTCCGACAGCACGAGGGCAGCGCGGTTGACGGCCAAGCTGATCGGCCGGGCGTCGAGGAGCGCTTGCAGGTTCCGGGGGTGCAGAGTCGCCATCAGGTAGCGCGGGTCGTCGCCGATGACGTCGAAGCTGCGGTTGAACTCACCGCTCTCCAGCTCCAGATCGGAGCGCGCCAGCCCACCGGGCCGGACTTCGAACGGCGGTAGCGCGACGTCGAGAACCCGGGCGAAGACGCTCAACCGGCGCCGGTGGGCGATCAGCCAGTGCCACTGCAGCCAGCGCACCTCGAAGGCCACGCCGCCGCTCGGCGTCCGGACGGCGTCGCGGACGCTCCAGGCCGGGCCGACCGGGACCGGCAGCGCCGGCAGGTTCAGCTTGCGGGCGTCCTCCACCTGCCAGCCGTGCCGTGCGGCGAGGTCTCGGAGCGTACCGGACGACCGGGGCCAGGTGTAGACCAGCCACACCGCGATACCCAGCAGGAAGAGCAGCACCGGCAGTACGGCGACCGTCGCGGACCAGCCGCCGTCGTACGCCGTCCACAGCACGCGGAGCAGGACACCGCCGACCGCGACGGCCGAGATCCAGCGAGCGGCCGCCAGCCCACCGGACGACATGATGATCAGCCACATCGCTGCCGGAATCACCGTGATACCGACCATGAACATCGTCGACTGCCAGCCCGGCCAGTCGGCGCCGACCTGACCGGGCATGAACATCAGTCCGAGGGTCAGCGCGAAGTGCAGGAACAGCATGCAGCCGGCGAACACGTACCCCGCGAACTTTTCTCGCACCTGCGGAAGTGTGCCAGGTGCGCGGTCCGTCAGACCTTCGCGTAGTCCCGGAAACCGCGCGCCGTCTTACGGCCGAGGTAGCCGGCGGTGACCAGGTGCTCCAGCAGCGGCGCGGGGGCGAAGCCGGGCTCGCGGAACTCCAGGTAGAGCGTGCGCTGGATGGCGAGCGAGACGTCGAGACCGACCACGTCGAGGAGCTCGAACGGGCCCATCGGGAGGCGGCAGCCGAGTTTCATCGCGGCGTCGATGTCGTCGACGCCGGCGTAGTGCGCCTCGAGCATCCGGACGGCGTCGTTCAGGTACGGGAACAGCAGCGCGTTGACGATGAAGCCGGCCCGGTCGCCGCAGCGGACCGGGTGCTTGCCGGCGGCAACGGCCAGGGCGGCGACGGTGTCGGCGACGTCCGGCGCGGTGGCGACCGTGCTGACCACCTCGACCAGTTTCATCACCGGGGCCGGGTTGAAGAAGTGCAGGCCGACGACCGCGGCCGGGCGCCTGGTCGCCATCGCCAGGTCGATCACCGGCAGGCTGGACGTCGTCGTGGCCAGGATCGCGGTCGGCTTGCAGATCTCGTCGAAGGTCTCGAACAGCGCCTGCTTGACGCTCAGCTCCTCGACGACGGCCTCGATCACCAGGTCGGCGTTGGCCAGGTCGTCCAGGCGCGCGGTGCCGGTGATCCGGCGCAGCGCCGCGTCGCGCTCCTCCTCGGAGAGCTTGCCGCGCTGGACGCCCTTCTCCAGCGAGCGCTCGAGACCCGCCCGAACCTTGTCCACCTTCTCGGTGCCGCGAGCGACGTACAGGACGTCGTACCCGGCCTTGGCGCAGACCTCGATGATGCCGACGGCCATCGTGCCGGAGCCGACCACGCCGACCTGCTGGATCGGGCGGATCGCCGTCTCGGCGCCGTTCGGCTTCGGGGTCTGGTCGTCGTCGACGACGACCGGCGAGTCCGGTGCCTCGTAGGTGTAGAAGCCGCGGCCGGTCTTACGGCCGAGCAGGCCCGCGGTGACCATCTGCTTGAGGATCGGGGCAGGGGCGTGCAGGCGGTTGCGGCCCTGCTTGTACATCGTGTCCAGGATCTCGTACGCCGTGTCGAGGCCGATCAGGTCGAGCAGGGCCAGCGGGCCCATCGGGTAGCCGCAGCCGAGCCGCATCGCGGCGTCGACGTCCTCACGGGTGGCGTAGTGCGACTCGACCATCGAGACGGCGTGGTTGAGGTAGCCGAACAGCAGCGCGTTCGCGATGAACCCGGCCCGGTCGGCCGCGACCACCGGCACCTTGTCGAGCCGGCGGGCCAGCGCCTGCACGTCCTCGACGACATCCGGCTCGGTGACGACCGTCTTGATCACCTCGACGAACTCCTGCACCGGAGCCGGGTTGAAGAAGTGCATCCCGACCACGCGGCGCGGCCGCTGGGTGGCGACCGAGATCTCGGTGACCGACAACGACGACGTGTTGGTGGCGAGGATCGCGTCCTCGCGGACGATCTTGTCGAGCGCCGAGAAGATCTCCCGCTTCAGCTCGAGCCGCTCGACCACGGCCTCGATCACCAGATCGCAGTCGGCCAGCGCCTCCAGCGACGTCGCGAAGCTCACCCGGTCGAACAGCCCCTGCTGGTCCTCGACCGACAGCTTCCCGCGCTTCACCGCCCGGTCGGTCGAGTGCTGAATGTGCCCCCGCCCGCGCGCGACCGCCTCGTCGTCCCGCTCCACGCCCACGACGGTCAGCCCGTTCCGCGCGAACACCTCCGCGATACCGGCGCCCATCGTGCCGAGACCGACCACACCCACCGTCTGCAGTTCGCGACCCATGCAGGCACTATGCCAGTCCCCCACTGGTCCAGCCCATGAGCCAAGTCACCTCGGCTCATCAAAAACTACCGGCGAGTCCAACCAGCGAGTCACCAGCTCCCCCGGATCCGATACGGCGGCCAGCGCCGCACCGATCGGCTTCGGCCGCAGCTCCACAAACCGCCGCGGCGACAACCACATCGCCCGATAGCTCCCCGCCTCAGAGTCCACCGAACTGCCCATCTCCGGCCCGCCCCCGGTGCCGAAGACACCGCCGACCGCCTCAGCCAGGAAGTAGTGCTGCGTCTGCAGACCGAAATGCACCACCGCGACCAGTCCATGGATCGCCACCTGGACGCCGAGCTCCTCGAAGCTCTCCCGGCGGGCCGCCTCGGCCGCAGTCTCGCCGTCCTCCAGCTGACCGCCGGGCAACGTGTAGTACGTCGTCCCCGCTCGGACCCGCTCGATGACCGCGACCCCATCGGGTGAGAAGAGCAGGACGCCGGCGCGGAGCGTCTGTTGGAAGGCTTCAGTCACGGCTGGTCCGGCGTGCGGGGCAGCTGCGTCCAGCCGTCGCCGGTGTGCTCGACCAGCGCCGGCAGCCGCAGTCCGAGGTCGATGCCCAGCACCACCACGGTCTCGCCGCGGTGTTGGTCCGAGATTGTCTGGAGCTCCCGCTCCGGATCTGCGGTCAACTCCGGTACGACGGTCAGGCGTACGCCCAGTCGTTCCGCCAGCCGCGCACCGGCCGCGGCGTCGAAGGTCGCCGCGTAGACCTGTGCCACCCGCTCCGCGACCTCGGCTGTGTCCCCCGGCAGGAGCAGAATCCGCGCAGGACACATGAGGTTCATGCCAACCACCTTCGCACGTCGAAGTGCTGTACCGTCACTCCTCGTGCGCTTGGTGATTGCTACGTGTTCCGTTGACTACTCCGGCCGGTTGACTGCTCATCTGCCGATGGCTCCGCGGCTGCTGATGGTGAAGGCGGACGGGTCGGTGCTGATCCACGCCGACGGCGGTTCGTACAAGCCGCTGAACTGGATGTCGCCGCCGTGCAAGCTCGTCGTGGACGAGGACGAGAACGTGTGGAGCGTGACGAACAAGGCCGGTGAGGAGCTGCGCATCACGCTCGAGGAGGTGCACAGCGACACGGCGTACGAGCTCGGTACCGATCCCGGCCTGATCAAGGACGGCGTCGAGGCGCACCTGCAGGAGCTGCTCGCCGAGCACGTCACCACCTTCGGCGAGGGCTGGACGCTGGTCCGCCGCGAGTACCCGACCGCGATCGGCCCGGTCGACCTGCTCTGCCGGGACGCCGAGGGCAACCACGTCGCCGTCGAGATCAAGCGCCGCGGCGAGATCGACGGCGTCGAGCAGCTCACCCGCTACCTCGAACTGCTCAACCGCGACCCGCTCCTGGCCCCGGTGCGCGGTATTTTCGCCGCACAGCTGATCAAACCCCAGGCCCAGTTCCTGGCCGCCGACCGCGGTCTCGAGTGCGTGACGGTCGACTACGACGCCCTCCGCGGCATGGAGTCCGACGTACTGCGTCTGTTCTGACCCCAGGAGCCCCTCATGCCACCCGAACCGGCGAACCCCTTCGAAACGGCGCTGAGCTGGGCTGTCTGGCTCGCGCTGCCGCTGGCAGCCATCGCCGCCGTGGTGATCGTGCTCCTGGTTGTTCGATCCCAGCGCAAGCGCCGCCAGCCGTTCCCACCCCAGTTCCAGCAGCCCTACCCGCCGCAGCACCAGCAGCAGTACCCCGGTCAGCAGTACCCCGGTCAGCAGTACCCCGGTCAGCCGCCGTACCAGCAGCCCCCGCCCCAGCCGCCGTACCAGCCGTAAGGCTGACATCTCAGGTTTCTTGCCCGATTTCGGGCAGGATGTTGGCTTTTCGGTTTCTGGCGCTGCAGAGTTGTCGGGTGATCAGTGAGGCGGCGGCAGCGCCGGTGGACGAGCTGGCCGAGCAGGTCAGCCGGACGACCGGGCTGTCCGCGGACGACGCGCGACGAGTGGTCGCGGACGTGCTGGCGTACTTCACCGAGACCGCCGAGGAGTACGTCCGGCGCCGGCATCGTGAGTTGCAGACCTACGGCGCCCGCAACGACGAGATCTTCGCGCGGGTGGGCAGCGAGCTGCGGCACTGGCCCGTGCGCTCGCCCGAACTCTCCGCCCGTCAGCTGCGACGGATCGTCTACGGCTGACAGCAAGCAAACGACCTTCGAAAGGCACCAACACATGTGCGGAATCGTCGGGTACGTCGGCACCAAGCCGGCCGCGCCCATCCTGGTGGACGGCCTGGCCCGGCTGGAGTACCGAGGCTACGACTCGGCGGGCGTGGCCGTCATGGGATCCAGCGAGCTGAAGGTGCACAAGGACGCCGGCCGGGTCCGGGAGCTGGAGGCCTCGCTGCCGAAGCGCTTCGGCGGCAAGCTCGGCATCGGCCACACCCGCTGGGCCACCCACGGCGGCCCGAGCAAGGACAACGCGCACCCGCACGCCAGCGGTAACGAGCGGATCGCCGTCGTCCACAACGGCATCTTCGACAACGCCGGCGCGCTGCGCAGCCAGCTCGAGGACGCCGGCGTCAAACTGCGCTCCGAGACCGACACCGAGGTCCTCGCGCACCTGATCGAGCAGTCCGACGGCGCGACCCTCGAGGAGAAGGTGATGGCCGCGCTGCGCCGGATCGAGGGCACCTACGGCATCGCCGTGGTCGACCTCGACTTCCCGGACCGGATCGTCGTCGCCCGTAACGGCAGCCCGCTGATCCTCGGTATCGGCGACGGCGAGATGCACGTCGCCTCCGACGCGGCCGCGCTGATCCGCTACACCCGTCAGGTCGTCTACCTGGACGACGGCGAGATGGCGACCGTCAAGGCCGACGGCTACCGCACCTTCACCCAGGACGCCTCGCCGACCACCAAGACCGCCAAGACGGTCGACTGGGAGGCCGACGAGTACGAGCGCGGCCTGCACGAGCACTTCATGATGAAGGAGATCCACGAGCAGCCGGACGCCGTCGGCCGCGCGCTCCGCGGCCGGCTGGACGAGCGTTTCCACACCGTCCACCTGGGCGGCCTGAACATGGACGCCCGTGAGGCGCGCGAGATCAAGCGGGTCAAGATCCTCGGCTGCGGCTCGGCGTACTACGCCGGTCAGATGGGCGCGCAGTTCATCGAGGAGGTCGCCCGGATCCCCGCCGACGCCGAGCCGGCCTCGGAGTTCCGCTACCGCAACCCGGTCGTCGAGCGGGACACGCTGTACATCGCGGTCAGCCAGTCCGGCGAGACGCTGGACACGCTGGTCGCCGTCCAGGAGCTGAAGCGCAAGGGCGGCCGGGTGATCGGCCTGGTGAACGCGGTCGGTTCCAGCATCGCCCGCGCCGTCGACGGCGGCGTCTACCTGCACGCCGGCCCGGAGGTCTCGGTCGCCTCGACCAAGGCGCTGACCAACATGGCCGTCGCGTTCGCGATGCTCGGCATCCACCTCGGCCGGATCCGCGATGTCTCGCCGGCCGACGGCCGCCGGCTGATCGAGGGCCTGAAGAAGCTCCCCGAGCACATCGCCTCGATCGTCGCCCAGGAGGAGCAGCTGGCCGAGATCGCCGGTCGCCTCGCCCAGCACGAGAGCCTGTTCTTCGTCGGCCGGACCCGCGGTTACCCGGTCGCCCGCGAAGGCGCGCAGAAGCTCAAGGAGATCTCCTACCGGCACGCCGAGGCGTACCAGACCTCCGAGCTCAAGCACGGCCCGCTCGCGCTGATCTCGCCGGACGTCCCGAGTGTCGCGATCGTCCCGCAGGACGAGCTGCTCGACCGCAACATCGGCGCCCTGCACGAGATCGCCGCCCGCTCCGGCCCGCTGTACGTCGTCACCCACCCGGACGTCGACGTCCCGGACGGCGTCGCCGCGCAGATCGTGGTCCCGAAGAACGAGCCCGAGCTGGACCCGATCCTGCTCACGATCCCGCTCCAGATCCTCGCGTACTACGCCGCCGTCGCCCTCGGCCACGACGTCGACAAGCCGCGCAACCTGGCCAAGTCCGTCACCGTCGAGTAGTCCTCGACTCCGCCCGCGCCCCTGCCCGATCGGCAGGGGCGCGGAGCTTGCGGACGACGGGGAGCAGCAGGACGAGCAGGAGCAGGACGAGGACGGTGGCCGAGATCGGGCGGGTGAAGAACCCGGCCGGGTTACCGCCGAAGATGAGCAGGGACTGGCGGACGGCGGTCTCCAGCAGGCTGCCGAGGACGAACGCGAGCACCAGCGGGCCGGGCTCGAAGCCGAACTTCTTCAGCAGGTAGCCGAGGACGCCGAAGCCGATCACCAGGAAGATGTCGAAGACCTGGTTGGCCACCGTGTAGACGCCGATCAGCGTGATCAGCACGGTGATCGGGGCGAGGATCGCGGGCCGGACGCGGAGGATCTTCACGAACAGCCCGACCATCGGGATGCTCATGATCAGCAGCAGGACGTTGCCGACGTACATCGAGTTGACCACACCCCAGAACAGGTCCGGGTGTTCGGTGATCAGCTGCGGGCCGGGCGGGATGCCGTGGATGAGCAGCGCGCCGAACAGCAGCGCCATGGTCGCGTTCGCCGGGATGCCGAGGGTGAGCAGCGGGATGAACGACGACGTCGCGGCCGCGTTGTTCGCGGTCTCCGGCGCGGCGACGCCCTCGACCGCGCCCTGGCCGAATCGCTCGGGCTGCTTGGCCCGGCGCTTCTCGACGGCGTACGCGACCAGGGACGACAGCGTCGCGCCGCCGCCGGGCAGGACGCCGAGGGCGAACCCGATGACCGAGCCGCGGCCGATCGCGCCGCTCGACTGCCTGAGATCCGCGCGCGACGGCCAGGCGTTGCCGACCGTGGCCGGCGCCGGGGCGGTGCGATGCCGCTCCTCCAGGTTGTGCAGGATCTCGCCGAGCCCGAACAGGCCCATCGCGATCGGCACGAAGTCGATGCCGTCGGCAAGGTTCAGGGTGTCGAAGGTGAACCGGCTCGCACCGGTGAAGGTGTCCCGGCCGACCGTTGCCAGCAGCAACCCGAGCCCCGCGGCGATGAGCGCCTTCGTCCGCCCGCCGTTGCCGACAGTCGCCACCAGCAGGACGCCGAACAACGACAGTGCCGCGTATTCCGGCGGCCCGAAGTCGAGCGCGACCGCGGCCACCAGCGGCGCGAGCAGGGTGAGCCCGACGATCGACACGGTGCCGCCGATGAACGAGCCGATCGCGGCGACGCCGAGCGCCGTCCCGGCTCTGCCCTGTCTGGCCAGCGCATGGCCGTCGAACACGGTGACCACCGAAGAGGCTTCCCCGGGCAGTCTCAGCAGTACCGACGTGATCGTCCCGCCGTACTGGGCGCCGTAGAAGATGCCCGCCAGCAGGATGATCGCCGACACCGGCTCCACGCCGTAGGTGACCGGCAGCAGGATCGCGATCGTTGCCGCCGGCCCCAAGCCGGGCAGGACGCCGATCAGCATCCCGATCACGACGCCGATCAGGCAGTACAGCAGGTTGAGCGGCTCAAGGAACTCCATCAGATCAACCGCGGCAACGGAATCTCGAGCAGGACCACGAACAACCCGTAGAAGGCCGCGACCGTCCCCACGCTCACCACCGCCGACAGCCCCCAGGCCTCCTTACCCAGCACGCGCATCCAGCCGAGCACCAACAGCAGCGAAGGGATCTCGAACCCGACCAACGGCAACAGCACGGCGAACAACACCAGGCAGACCACAACCCCCGCCGTCCGCAAACTCGCGGTGGTGAACCGCTCGGTATCCGCCGCGCCGCGCCCGGTCACCCCGAGCACCACGGCAAGCCCGGTGATCAACACACTGACGGCGAACGGCCACAACCCCGGCCCCGGCGCAGTGAGCCGTCCCAGCCCGAGCGACCACGAGCCGACCAACCCGGCAACCCCGACAGCCGCGGCGACAACCGCGGCGCCGACCTGATACCAAGCCCCGCCGGGAGCGGGCCCGTCCTCGGTCACTTCTTCGCGCCGAGAGTGATCTTGTACTGGTCGAGCTGGGCTTTGTACTTGGCGGCGTACTGATCGAGGATCTTGTGGACCTCGTCGGGCGTGACCTCGATCGGCGTCAGGCAGTGGTTGTCGTTGAACTGCCGGTAGGCCTCGGTGGCGAAGGTCTTCTTCGCGGCGTCGGCGAGCTTGGTCTTGACGGCGTCCGGCGTACCTTTGGGCGCGGTCAGGAAGCGGTACTGGGAGACGACGACGTCGTACCCCTGCTCCTTGGCCGTCGCGACCTCCGGGAGGAACTTGATCCGCGCGTCCGAGAAGACCGCGATCGGTACGACCTTCTTCGCCTTGATCTGCGCGATGCTGTCCCCGACCTGGATGGTCGCGACGTCGATCTGACTGCCCAGCAACGCGGTCAGCGCGGGCGCGCCGCCGTCGAACGGGACGTCGGTGGCCGGGATCCCGGCTTGTTTGAAGGTCAGCGCCGAGGCCAGCTGCGCGCCCGTCCCGACCCCGGTGGTCCCGTACTTGAGGTTCTTCCCGCCCTTGCGCAGATCCGCGATCGTCTTCGCCCCGGACGCCGCCGGCGCGAGCAGCACGAAGTCGTCCTGCGAGATCCCGCCGATCAGCTCGAAGTCGTCGATCGAGACCGCTTCGGCGGCCGACACCGCGAGCGGCGTGATCGTGAACAGCGACGCGTTCTGGACGGCGATCCGGTAGCCGTCCGGTTTCGCGGCGGCCAGCTCCTTCGCGTTCAGCGCGCCGTTCGCGCCCGGTTTGTTCACCACCGGTACGGCGACGCCCAGCTCCCGGCCGATGCCCTCGGCAATGGCCCGGGTGATCAGGTCGGTACTGCCGCCGGGCGCGTTGCCGACGCTCATCTGGATGTTGCCGGTCGGGTACTCCCCGGCCCCACCCCCGGCGGTCGTCTTCACTCCGCCGCAGCCGGTCAGGAGGACTCCGGCGGCCGCGATCAGCACTGCGTGGCGGTTGAGCTTCATTGCGTGAGCGTAGGAACGCCCGTCGATGCGTGTCCAAGGCTGTTTAGGCATCGAGTGATACCTTTCGGGAATCATGTTCTCGCTCGACCAGCTGAGTGCGTTCGTCGCCGTCGCCGAGGAGCTGCATTTCGGCCGCGCCGCCGAGCGGCTCAGCATGACGCAGCCGCCGCTGAGCCGGCAGGTCCAGAAGCTGGAGCGGGCCGTGGGCGTCCGGCTGCTCGAACGGGACAACCGCCGCGTCGTGCTGACCGAGGCCGGGCAGGCGTTCCTGACCGAGGCCCGCCGGATGCTCGCGCTGGTCGAGACCGCGGGCGACCTCGCCCGCCGCGTCGACAGCGGCGCCGCCGGGACGCTCCGGCTCGGCTTCACCGCCGTGACCGCGATCCGCACCCTCGGCCCGTTCCTCCGCCGGATCTCCGAGGAGCTCCCGGACGTCGACGTGATCCTGCACGAGCGGGTCACCCCGGCGCAGGTCGACGGTCTCCTGCACGGCGAGCTCGACCTCGCGCTCGGCCGGCCGCCCTTCGACACCACGCTTCTCGACTCCCGCGTCGTCGTCCGCGAGTCGCTCCGTGCCGTCCTGCCCATCGGCCACCGGCTCGCGACGCTCGATCGCACGCTGACCGCGGCGGACTTCGCCGACGAACAGGTGATCAGCTACGACCCGGCGCGCGCCGGCTACTTCCACGAGCTGACGGTCCGCTTCCTGGCCGGCTCCCAGCACCGGATCACCCAGCGCGTGCAGCAGGTCCTCACCGTCGTCCTCCTGGTCGCGGCCGGTCGCGGGGTCGCGCTCGTCCCGGAGTCCGCGCTCGATCTCGGCGTGCCGGGCGTGACGTACCGCGAGATCGCACTCCCCGGCGAGCCGGTCGAGCTGCACGCGATCTGGCGGCGGGAGTCGACCAGCCCGGTCCTGCGCCGGGTGTTATCGATGCTCTCAGAGCATCAATAGATCCAAAAGCAGTCTTGGACAGGTATCCACCAGACTTCCTACGCTGGCCAGGTGACCCCCACCGAACTCGCCGCCCAGCTGAAGACCGGACTGCTCTCGTTCCCGGTCACGCCGTTCCACGACGACCTGACCTTCAACGAGACCGCCTACCGTGAGCACCTGTCCTGGCTCAGCCAGTACGACGTCGCCGGGCTGTTCGCCGCCGGCGGGACCGGTGAGGGCTTCTCGCTGACCCCGGCCGAGATCGACACCGTCGTCCGTGCAGCCGTCTCCGAGGTCGCCGGCAAGGTGCCGGTGATCGCCCCGGCGACCGGTGGGACGGCGGCCGCGATCGAGCAGGCGCGCGCCGCCGAGGCCGCGGGCGCCGACGGGCTGTTGCTGCTGCCGCCGTACCTGACCGAGGCCGGGCAGCGCGGCCTGGTCGAGCACGTCTCGGCCGTCTGCCGCAGCACCTCGCTCGGCGTCGCCGTCTACAGCCGGGCCAACGCGATCCTCACCGACGTCTCGGTCGCGGAGCTTGCCGACCGCAACGACAACCTGGTCTGCCTGAAGGACGGCGTCGGCGACATCGAGCAGATGACGCGGACCTACGCGCGGGTCGGCGACCGGCTCACCTACATCGGCGGCCTGCCGACCGCCGAGACCTTCGCGCTGCCGTTGCTGCAGCTCGGCGTCAGCACCTACTCGTCGGCGATCTTCAACTTCGTCCCCGAGTTCGCGCTCGGCTTCTACGCCGACGTCCTGGCCCAGGACCGCGACGCGGTGTACCGCAAGCTGAACGACTTCGTCATCCCGTACCTCGACATCCGCGACCGCGCCAAGGGGTACGCCGTCTCGATCGTGAAGGCCGGCGTCCGCGCGATCGGCCGCGACGCCGGTCCGGTCCGCCCGCCCTTGCAGGACCTCACCGCGGACGAGTTCGCCCAGCTCACCGACCTGATCGGCCGCGTCAAGTGACGCCGACGATCGCCTCCGTCGAGGTCGTCCCGGTCGCGGGCCACGACAGCATGCTGCTCAACCTGAGCGGCGCGCACGGCCCGTTCTTCACCCGCAACATCGTCATCGTGACCGACAGCTCGGGGAACACCGGCCTCGGCGAGGTCCCCGGCGGCGCGAAGATCGCGGCCACGATCACCGCGGCCGCCGAGCTGCTGATCGGCCAGGAGATCGCCCGCTACCGGCAGCTCCTCCGCACGATCTCGACGACCTTCGCCCACCAGGACGCCGGTGGCCGCGGCCTGCAGACCTTCGATCTCCGGACGACGGTGCACGCCGTGACCGGTGTCGAATCCGCGCTGCTCGACCTCTTCGGCCAGTACGTCGGCGTCCCGGTCGCGGAGCTGCTCGGCGACGGCCAGCAACGTACGCACGTACCGGTCCTCGGCTACCTCTTCTACGTCGGCGACCCCGCGCAGACCGATCTGCCTTACCTGGTTGACGATTCCGGGCCCGATCGCTGGTCCCAGCTCCGCCGCCGACCGGCGCTGACGCCCGAGGCCGTGGTCGTCCTGGCCGAGGCCGCGCAGGAGCGCTACGGCTTCGCCGACTTCAAACTCAAGGGCGGCGTCTTCGCAGGCGCTCGCGAGATCGAGGCGGTCCGCGCGCTGGCCGCCCGCTTCCCGCAGGCGCGGATCACCATCGACCCGAACGGCGCCTGGCCGGTCCGCGAAGCCATTGCCCTGTGCAACGGTCTGGACGACGTCCTGGCCTATGTCGAGGATCCGTGCGGCGCCGAGCCCGGCTTCTCCGGCCGCGAGACGATGGCCGAGTTCCGGCGGGCGACCGGGTTGCGGACGGCAACGAACATGATCGCCACCGACTGGCGCGAGCTCGCGCACGCGATCCGCTCCCACGCCGTCGACATCCCACTGGCCGACCCGCACTTCTGGACGATGGCCGGTTCGGTCCGCGTCGCCCAGCTCTGCGCGGACTTCGGCCTCACCTGGGGCTCACACTCCAACAACCACTTCGACATCTCGCTGGCGATGTTCACCCACACCGGCGCGGCCGCGCCCGACCCCATCACCGCCCTCGACACGCATTGGATCTGGCAGGACGGCCAGGCCCTCACGACCGATCCGCTGCAGATCGTCGACGGCCGGATCGCCGTCCCGACCGCTCCCGGTCTGGGCGTCACCCTGAACCGCGAAGCGCTGGCGGCAGCCCATGAGCGCTACCTCGAACATGGACTCGGTGCTCGCGACGACGCGATCGCCATGCAGTATGTGATCAAGGACTGGAGTTTCGATCCGAAGCGTCCCTGTTTGGTGCGCTGATGTTCATCCGTCGTTGATCGAGGAGCCTTGCATGCGTTGGCAGAAGCCGCTCGCCACTGCTGTCGTTCTCACCACTCTGACCACCACCCTGACCGCGACCGCCACTCCCCCGCCGGCCGGCGGCGCGTGTTCGCCCGACGCCCGCTTCCTGGGGTTCAGCGACGCGCTGAACAAGACGACGTACGACGGCCAACCGGTCGCGGGGCTGTCGGCGCTGAACCTGACCGGCCCGAACACCGCGACCGCGCTGGTCGACAACGTGCTCACCACCCCGGCCCGCGTCTTCCAGCTGAAGGTCAGTAGCAAACCGACCGTGAGCGTGACCGGGATGACGATCCTGAAGCGTCCGGACGGGACGCCGTACAACGGGCAGGACTTCGACGGCGAAGGGCTCGTCGTCGAGCGCGGCAACCGGACGATCCTGGCGACGTCCGAGCGGGAGCCGTCGATCCGGCGTTTCCGGCTCACGGACGGCAAGGAGCTCGCCTCGCTGCCGGTCCCGGCGCGTTTCCAGGTCGCGCCGGCCGGTGAGGCAGCCTCGAACGGGACGTTCGAGTCGCTCGCCGCCAGCCGGGACGGACGGTCGCTGTTCGCCGGGATGGAGGCGCCGCTCGCACCGGACGGCGCTGATGCGAACCGGATCATCCGCTACACGGGCCGCTCGGGGCATGGTTACCAGCCGACCGCGCAGTACGCCTACAAGACCGACGCCGGTCTGTCGCTGGTCGAGCTGGCCTGGGTGAGCCCGCAGCAGCTGGTCTCGATGGAGCGGACGTTCGTCGCGGGCGTCGGCAACACGATCCGCGTGTTCAGCGTCTCGCTGCGGCACGCGACCGACGTCACGCGGCGCGCTTCGCTGGCCGATGCGCCGTCGAAGGTCTTCCTGCGGAAGAAGCTGCTGTTCGATCTGGTGAACTGCCCGCCGTCCGGTGCCGTCGCCAACCAACCGCAGCCGAACCCGTTGCTGGACAACGTCGAAGCGCTCGCCCTCGGCGGTCACCTGCCCGGCGGCCGGCGGCAGCTGTACCTGCTGTCCGACGACAACATCAACCCGGCGCAGATCACCCGGCTCTACTCGCTGGCCGTCGACCTGCACTGAGGCCGCCATGGCGTAACCGCCACGATCACGTGACAATGTGTGAATGCGCGTGATCGTGGTGGGTGCCGGCGTCATCGGGTTGAGTTGTGCGGTCCGGCTGGCCGAGAGCGGGTACGAGGTCGCGGTGATCGCGCGCGATCTGCCGTTGGAGACGACGTCGGCGGTGGCCGGGGCGATCTGGTCGCCGTACCTGGCCGGTCCGGTCGAGCGGGTGGCCGCCTGGGCGCGGACGTCGTACGACGAGTTCGTGAAGCTGGCCGAGCAGGAGTCGTCGGTGCAGCTTCGCCACGGGCGGGAGCTGTACGTCGAGCGGACGCCGGAGCCGGCTTGGGCAGATGTCCTGCCGGATCTGACCCGGGTGGCGTCGCCGCCGGTCGGGTTCGCGGATGGGCTGGCGTTCACGACTCCGGTCGTCGAGATGCCGATGTACTTGCCGATGTTGGTGAAGCGGTTGGAGGCCGCCGGTGGGACGCTGACGCGCGCCGCGCTGTCCGGCCTGCCGAGCTCGGCCGATCTGGTGGTGAACTGCGCCGGGCTGGGCGCGCGGCTGACGGCGTCCGACTCGACGGTCACGCCGGTGCGCGGGCAGGTGCTGAGCGTCGCGCAGTGTGGGCTGACCGAGTGGCTGATTGCGGGTGACACCATCGTCGTTCCGCGGTCGAACGACGTGATCGTCGGCGGCACGAGCGAGGCCGGAGACTGGACGCTGGCGCCGGATCCCGAGCGCAGTAAGGCGATTTTGGCGCGGGCGGCGACCTTCGTGCCCCAGTTGCGGACGGCAACCGTCCTGCGGGAGCGGGTGGGGCTGCGGCCGACCCGGCCGGAGGTTCGATGCGAGCTGGTCGGCGACGTCATCCACTGTTACGGACACGGCGGCTCCGGGGTGACGCTGTCGTGGGGCTGCGCCGACGAGGTGCTGGCGCTGGCCAATGGGCGCTGAGCGTCCGATCATCCTCGACGGCGGGATGTCGAACGCCCTCGAGGATCGCGGCCACGACCTGTCCGACGCGCTCTGGTCGGCGCGGCTGCTGAAGGACGCCCCCGGCGAGATCGCCGCCGTCCATCGGACGTACTTCGCGGCGGGCGCGATGGTGGCGACCACCGCGAGCTATCAGGCGAGCGTGCCCGGTTTCGCGCAGGCCGGCGTCCCGGCGCCGGAGGCGGAGCGGCTGATCAGCTCGAGTGTGCGGATCGCGCGCGACGTTCGGGACGAGTTCGACGACGACCGGCTGGTGGCCGCCTCGGTCGGCCCGTACGGCGCCTTCCGCGCGGACGGCTCGGAGTACCGCGGCCGGTACGGCGTCCCGGCGTCCGCCCTCCGCGACTTCCACGGCCCGCGGATGGAGCTGCTGATCGACGCCGGTCCGGATCTGCTCGCGATCGAGACCATCCCGGATCTCGACGAGGCCGAAGTCCTCGTCGAGCTGCTGCGCGAGCTCGACTTCCCCGCCTGGTTCGCCTACTCCGCCGCTGACGGCGCGACCCGCGCCGGTCAGCCGCTCGCCGACGCTTTCGCGCTCACCGCCGTCCCGCAGATCGTTGCTGTTGGCATCAATTGCTGCGCCCCGGGCGACGTCCGCGCAGCCGTCGCCAGCGCCGTCGCGGTCACCTGGCGCCCCGCGGTCGCCTACCCCAACAGCGGCGAGACCTGGGACGCCGAAGCCCGGCGCTGGACCGGCAGCCCGGCCGACTTCGCCGCCCTCGCTCCGACCTGGGTCGCCTCCGGCGCGGCTTACGTCGGCGGCTGCTGCCAGGTTGGGCCCGCTCAGATCAGTGAGTTGGCGAAAGCCTTAGACGCCCAGCACCTGGCAAAGTAGGTCGAGAGCGCCCGGGTAAGCGTGATCGGGTGGGGTGCCGTACCCCACGATGACGGCTTGGCGGGTGGTGGGCGTCGGGGCGTGGTGGTAGGTGGACATCGAGGCGAGGCCGAGGCCTTGGCGAGCGGCGCGGGCGACGATGTCGTCGGCGTCGGTGGGGACGTCGAGGAGAACGTGCATGCCGGCGGAGATACCGGCGACCTCGACTTTGGGAGCGCGGACGGCGAGCAGCTCGACGAGGCGGTCGCGGCGCCGGCGGTAGTGCAGCCGGGAGCGTCGAACGTGCCGGTCGTAGTGGCCGGAGGCAATGAACTCGGCGAGCACGAGCTGCTCCAGAGTGGCGGTCTGGTAGTCGCTGACGCGTTTGGCGGCGACAAGCGGCTCGAGCAGATGTTGCGGGAGCACCATCCAGGCCAGGCGGACGCCGGGGGCGAGGCTCTTGCTGGCGGTGCCGGTGTAGAGGACGCGCTCGGGGTCGAGCGCCTGTAGAGCTCCGACGGCCTGCCGGTCGTACCGGAACTCACCGTCGTAGTCGTCCTCGATCAGCACCGCTCCGGTCTCGGCAGCCCATTCCACCGCCGCAGTACGCCGCTCCGGCGACAGCGGGACGCCGGTCGGCATCTGGTGCGCCGGAGTCAGCAGAACGGCCTGGCCGGCCAGATGGGCCACATCGGCGCCGTGCTCGTCGAGCGGGATCGGAATCGGCTGGAGGCCGCGGGCGCGGATCACGTCGCGGTGCACCCCGTAGCCGAACTCCTCGGTGCCGATCGTCGTCCCACCGAGGTTCTTGACGGTCTCACAGAGCAGGCTGAGCGCCTGGACGTAGCCGGAGCAGATCAGGATGCGCTCCGGGTCGGCGCGGACGCCGCGCGACCGGGCGAGGTAGTCGGCGAGCGTCCGGCGCAGCTCGATCCGGCCGCGGGGGTCACCGAGCGCGAAGGCCTCGTTCGGCGCCGCCATCCAGGACTTGCGCGCGGCGGCCAGCCACTCGCCGCGCGGGAACGTCGACACGTCGGGTGAGCCCGGCCGGAGGTCGTACCGGTACGTCGTCTCCTGCGGCACGGTGGTGGCCGGCTGCGGGGGCACAGCCGCTCGGCTGGCGACTACAGTCCCGGAACCCTGGCGGGCGGTCAGCCAGCCTTCGGCGACGAGCTGACCGTAGGCGTCGGCGACCGTGTTCCGGGCGATCCCGAGGTCCTTGGCCAGCGATCGCGACGACGGCAGCCGCGTGCCGGCGGCCAGCCGGCCACTCCGGATCGACGCGTGCAACGCGCGGACCAGGTCGCTCCGGCCGCGGGACGCAGCCAGGTCGAGATGCAGGTCCGCACCGGAATTGGCCCCTGATTCCTCCATGGAAGTGGACCATACACCTGGGCCGATCCAGGCCTACGGTGGTCATATGACAACACGACGTGTGAAGCTGGCCAACCTGGCCCCGGAGTTCTACCAGGCGATGATCGCCCTCGACGCGACCGCCGGTGTCGGTCTGGACCCGCTGCTCGCGCACCTGGTGCGGGCCCGCGCCTCCCAGGTGAACGGCTGCGCGTACTGCACCGACATGCACTCGCTGGACTACCTGCACGAGGGCGGGATGCAGCAGAAGCTGAACGTGCTGCCGGTCTGGCGGGAGTCCGCCAACCTGTTCACCGCGCAGGAGCTGGCCGCGTTCGAGCTGACCGAGGCGGTGACGCTGGTCCACGACGGCCATGTGCCGGACTCGGCGTACGACGCGGCGGCCGCACAGTTCGAGGACAAGGACCTGGCCCAGCTGATCGCCTTGATCATCACGATCAACGCCTGGAACCGGATCGGCGTCACCGGCAAGATGGCTCCTGGCCACTACCACCCGAGCTGAGCCGGCGATGACTGCGGAAGCCTTTCGGGCCCGGCACCACTCCGGGCCCGCACTGGTCCTGCCGAACGCCTGGGATCCGGTCAGCGCCAAGCTCATCGCTGCGAGCGGTGCGCCGGCAGTAGCCACCAGCAGCGGCGCAATGGCCCGCGTGCTCGGGTACGACGACGGCGAGCTGACTCCGGCCGCGGAAATGCTGACCGCCGTCGGCCGGGTCGTCCGGGCAGTCGACGTACCGGTGACTGCGGACATGGAGGCCGGCTACGGCCTGGCGGCCAAGGAGTTCGCCGAGCGACTGTTGGAGACCGGCGCGGTCGGCTGCAACCTGGAGGACTCCGGGAGCGGCGGCCTGACCGACCCTGCTCAGTTCGCCGACTACCTGGCCGAGGTACGTGCGGCCGCCGGTGCGGATCTGGTCATCAACGCCAGAGTCGACGTCTTCCTGTTCCAAGGGACCGTGGCCGATGCGGTCGCACGCGGCCGGGACTACCGCCGCGCCGGGGCGGACTGCGTCTACCCGATCTTCGCCCCGATCGGCGTCCTGCCAGAGCTGGTCGCGGAGATCGGTGGGCCGATCAACGCCCACGCCGCACCGGCTGGGCCGACACCGGCTGAGCTGATCGCCGCAGGTGCCCGTCGGGTGTCCTACGGGACGAGCGTGCACAGCCACCTGATGGAGAGCCTGCAGGGCCTGCTGCCGACCCTGCGTTGAAACGACGGTGGGCCGTTGCAGCGGCCCACCGTTTCAGTCCAGCAACCCCAGCCGTTGCGCAGCTGCACCGGCCGCGAACCGCGTCGGCGCACTGACGAACTCCATGATCGCTGCGATGTGTCGGCGGACCGTACGGACGCTGAGCTGGAGGTGACGCGCGATGGCGTCGTCCTTGAGCCCGTGGACGAGCAGCCGCAGCACCTCGCGCTCTGTGCCGCTCAGGCCCTTTGTCTCGTTCTGGATGACTGGTGTGGCCGTCTCCCAGAGCTGGTCGTAGTACTGCGTCAGCGCAGCGACCATTGCGGCCGAACGCACCAGCACCGCACCGGTGCTGCCACCGCCCGCAAGCCCGATCAGCGCGAAGTGGTCGTCCACGATCACCAGGCGCGTCGGCAGCTCGCGCGTCGTCCGGACGTCGACTCCGGCGTCGAGAGCGGTCTGCGCACCACGGTCCGCCAGGTACTCCGGCGTACAGAGCTCACGGAACTTCATGGTGTCGCACCGGCCGTTGATCGGCGCCGGAAGCACCGGCTCCGGGCCTTCGCCGGTGACAATCGAGCGGTAGGTGCACTGGACGGTCTGAATGGACGTCGTCCAGCGTGCAGTCAGCTCGTCGGGGTCGGTGATGACCTGGGCGAGCACCGACGGCACGTGATCCGACCGGCGGTCGTGCAACTGCTGCTGGTGCATCTCTGCCGCGGCGACGTACCCCTGCAGGAGCCGGCCGTGCTGTTTGGTGAGCTCGTGATGGACCTGGGTCAGCAGGCCGGTCACAGCGATCAGCGGATCGACGGCCCGGATGACCGGAGTGTTCCGGCCGGGCTGCACATAGGCGAGCTGCCGGTTCAGCAGCTCCTGGTCGGTCGGGTCGCCCAGGTGCGTCACCCGGGCGCCGGTGTACGTCAGCTCGAGGTAGGCCTCGGCGACGTCGACCGGCAGTAGTTCGCGGACGAGTTTCTCGTGTTCGGACAGATTCTGCGGCTGCCGGCCGAAGCCGGCGGAGACATTGGCAACCACGCGACATCCCCCACCAAGATCGGCCACCCGGGCGGTGGCGGTCGATGTCGCGAAGTTACCATCGGTGACCCCTGCTCAGGTAGCTATCTTTCGTAAGCTGCCGGTGTCATCTCACTCACTTGTGGTCTTCTTAACAGCCCAGAGTGCGTAGACCAGCGCCCAGTCCTGGTCGTTGGCGAGCGGGTCGGCGACGTGGGCGGGCTGGCCGTTCACGCAACTCGGGTAGACGAATGCACAGGTCGCCGAGCCGTCCGGTGCGAAGTTGACCAGGTTCGCCCGCAGGACGGCGTCCGCGGCGGCGTCCAGCCAGGCCGCCTGGTCTTTGCTGACCAGCTCGCGCGGCCAGGCGGCGTACACGGCGGCGCTGAGGATGGACCAGTAGTGCGGGAAGACATCACCCCAGAGCCGGAGGCGGCCGAACCAGTAGCCGTCCCAGTGCCGGATGGGCACGTGCCGGAGGCGTACGTCCGGCTGGTCGGCTGCGAAGGCGGTCAGCCATGGCAGCCGCCGGGTGAGCTCGGACGCGTCGATTTGGTCCGGTGCGACGCGGTGGGCCCAGACCAGCAGCTCCAGCAGCGGTGCAACCATCGATTGCTCGTAGTTGACCTCATGGGGTGGCAACGCGTCGCCGTACTCGACAAAGGTGCGTGCGTGCCGGACGAGGTGCTCGTGCAGTCCTAGCTCGGCCAGCAGCGGACCGAGGTCGAAGGCGAGGAAGTGGTCGCCGCCAAGCTCGTAGTACCGGTTGAGCACTCGAGTGGCGCCTTCGCGGTCCCCTTGGCTGAGGAGGAAGCGGGCGAACCAAGGGAAGTTGTAGAGCCGCACGTGGCCGCGGTTGTCGCTGTCTTCCTGGACTGTGCCATCAGCGTCCACCAGATACTCACGGACGAACCGCTCGTACCCGGCCAACGCCTCGTCGAGCTCACTGCGGTCGCCCCACCCCTGGTCGCGGACCTCTTGGAGCAGGAGGGCCATGCCGACGCGCTCCCGGCCGTCCGACCAGTCACGCCAGGTGCCGGAGACGACGGTGAGCCCGCTGTCGACGTCGTACGGGACGAATGCGTACCGGCGACTGTCCGACAGCTCTGGTCGGCGCTGACGGTCGAGGATGAACCGCACTCGGCGTTCCGCGATGACCTGTAGTGGCTCATGGAAGAGCAGCGCGATCCGCGCGCGGCCGTCGGGCGTCTCGACGTACTTCAAGCCCGGACTGTCCGCGGTAACCGGCTCGTGGCCGCGGAGCTCGATCGTCTCGCCCACCTCAGCCGCCAGCCGGTCGGCGTCGAGTAGCGGCTGCCGGTCGGCGTGGAAGGCCGGCAGATCGGCGTACCAACCGAGCTGCCACGTCCAGCGGTACGACGCACCCGGTGCGAGCGTGATGACCGGCTGTCCGCCCATGGCGTGCGGAGCCCGGGCGTGGTCGGTGACGTGCAGGTAGATGTGGCCACGGATGTTGCTGCTGGTGCTCGCGTCGCGCGACTCGACGGAGTACGCCCAGAGCGCACCCTCCTTGAGCTGCAGCCCCAGACCGGGCCCACCACCGGACATAGGCACCGCCCAGACCCAGGCGTCCGCTCCCCCGGTCCAGACGTGCGCATGAACCGCACCGGTGAGGCTCTCCTGGCTGGACCGGTAGATGTCCCGGTACGGCGTACTGACCGCGAGCGAGCCGATCTCGACCGGCTCGGTGACGGTGTTGCGGAGTTCGTACGTCTCTGTCCAGTGCTCGCCGAAGCGGCGGCCGACGCGGAGCTCCAGTTCACCCAGCTGGTAGAGGAGGTCGATCCCGGTCTGTCGCCAGCGCACCAGCGCCGGAGTGCCGATCCGGTGGCTGCCGTGGTCGGAGACCACGAACCCCTTGCCCCAGGCGTGCTGTTCGCCGTCCAGGAGCACCTGGCGACCGTCGGGGTGCGTCACCCCGGCTACGGTGCCGTCCTCGGCGACCTGGACCGTTCCGGGACCGAATCCGAAATTCTCCACAATTGCCAACCTAACGATGTCGAGGACCGTCCGGCGGCTCCGTCTCACTGCTGACAGCACCTCAACGGAAGGAACCGACATGACCCCCGAACTGATCGCCGAGATCCTCGCCAAGCCCTACGCGCAGCAGCTCCTCAACGGCCCCGAGCCGGCCCGCTTCGCCTACAACGGGCTGGACGGCGACCCGCGGGTGATCCCGATCGGCTTCTGGGTGCACGGTGACCAGCTGCAGATCGCGACCCTGCCGAAGTCCGCCAAGGTCGCCGCGCTGAAGAAGAACCCGAAGGTCGCGCTGACGATCGACAAGGGCTCGTTCCCGCCCAAGGTGCTGCTGATCCGCGGCACGGCCGAGCTGGAGCTGGTCCAGAGCATCCCGGCGGGTTACCTGCACGCCGGCCACAAGGTGATGACCGACGAGCAGTACCCGGACTGGGAGGCCGGTGTGAAAGCGCTCTACACCGAGATGGTCGTCATCACCGTCACGCCCACCTGGGTCAAGCTCCTCGACTTCGAGACCACGCTGCCCAAGTCCGTCGAGGACGTCATCCGGGCCAAGAGCGCCTAGAGCTTGTTGGCCCGCCGAATGACATCGACCATGTCGGACATCATTCCGGTCAGGTCGTAGTCCTTCGGCGTGTAGACGGCGGCTACTCCGGATGCGAGCAGCGCTCTGGCATCGGCGTCCGGGACGATGCCGCCGACGACCACCGGGACGTCCTCGTGGCCGGCCTCACGCAGGCCGGCCACGACGGCCGGGACCAGCTCCATGTGCGAGCCGGACAGGATCGACAGCCCGACACAGTGCACGTCCTCGGCGGCCGCAGCCGCAACGATCTGCTCCGGTGTCAGCCGGATGCCCTGGTAGATCACCTCGAAACCGACATCACGAGCCCGGACGGCGACCTGCTCGGCGCCGTTCGAGTGACCGTCCAGACCGGGCTTGCCGACCAGGAACCGCAGCCGTCCACCCAGCTCGGTGGACGTGCTCGCCACCTTCTCGCGCACCGCGGCAATCGCCTCACCACCGGCCGACACCCCAACCGAGCCGGACACTCCGGTCGGAGCGCGGTACTCGCCGAACATCTCCCGCAGCACACCGGCCCACTCACCAGTGGTGACCCCCGCACGCACGCACTCCAGCGTCGCGGGCATCAGGTTCTCGCTGCCCTTCGCAGTCTCGCGCAGCTTCACCAGAGCGGTTTCCACCGCTTCGGCGTCCCGCTGCGTTCGCCAATCCCGCAGCGAGGCCAGAGCTGCCTGCTCCGCGGCCGGATCAACCGTCTGGATCGCAGTGTCCAGATCAGCGGTCAGCGGCGACGGCTCGGTGTTCTCGAACTTGTTGACGCCGACGACGACCTGCTCACCGGACTCGATCCGCTGCCAGCGTTCGGCATGCGACGCCACCAGAGCCTGCTTCAGATAGCCACTCTCGACCGCAGCGACCGCACCGCCCATCGCCTGCACCCGATCGATCTCCTCGCGGGCGCCCTCGACCAGCTCGGCAACCTTCGCCTCGACGACATGGGAGCCGTCGAAGATGTCGGCGTACTCGAGCAGGTCCGACTCGTAGGCGAGCACCTGCTGCATCCGCAGCGACCACTGCTGATCCCAGGGCCGCGGCAGACCGAGGGCCTCGTTCCACGCGGGCAGCTGGACCGCACGGGCCCGAGCGTTCTTCGACAGCGTCACACCGAGCATTTCCAGCACGATGCGCTGCACGTTGTTCTCCGGCTGCGCCTCGGTCAGGCCGAGCGAGTTGACCTGGACGCCGTACCGCAGCCGGCGCGCCTTCGCGTCGGTGACGCCGTACCGTTCCAGCGTCAGCTCGTCCCACAGCTGGACGAAGGCGCGCATCTTGCACATCTCCTCGATGAACCGGACACCCGAGTTCACGAAGAAGGAGATGCGCTGGACGACGTCGCCGAACCGCTCCGGCGGCACCTGTCCCCCGTCGCGCACCCGGTCCAGTACTGCGATCGCCGTCGACAGCGCGAACGCCAGCTCCTGGACCGGCGTCGCCCCGGCCTCCTGCAGGTGGTAGCTGCAGATGTTGATCGGGTTCCACTTGGGGACGTTGGCGACCGTGTAGGCGATCAGGTCGGTCGTCAGCCGCAGCGAGGCGTCCGGCGGGAACGCGTACGTCCCGCGGGACAGGTACTCCTTGACGATGTCGTTCTGCGTCGTACCGGTCAGCTCCGAGGGCAGAGCGCCCTGCTCCTGCGCGGCGACCTGGTAGAGCGCCAGCAGCCACATGGCCGGCGCGTTGATCGTCATCGAGGTGTTCATCTGCGCGAGCGGGATCTGGTCGAACAGCGCGCGTACGTCACCCAGATGCGCCACCGGCACCCCGACCTTGCCCACCTCGCCCTTGGCCAGCGGGTGGTCCGCGTCGTACCCGGTCTGCGTCGGCAGGTCGAACGCGACCGACAGCCCGGTCTGGCCCTTGGCCAGGTTCCGCCGGAACAGCGCATTCGACTCAGCCGCCGACGAATGCCCCGCATACGTCCGCATCACCCACGGCCGATCCCGCTCAAGGCTCGCCATGTACTCGAGAGTAGGACTGTGTGCCCTTGTGAGTCGCCCCCTCGTGACTCGTGTCACGAGGGGGCTGCGTCACATCAGGCGCTGATCGGCAGCGGCGTCCGTTCGACGTGCAGGATGCGATGCAGGCGGGTGACCGCCAGGATCCGCACCACGGATGGCAGTGGGTGCCACAGGACGAGCTGCCGGCCGAGCAGCTGCGTCCGGCGGTGGGTCGCCACCAGGAGACCCAGACCGGTCGCGTCGACCGCGTCCACGGCCTCGAGGTCGACGATCACGTCGCCCTCGGAGGTGTCGATCAGATGGTTGAGTGTCTGCCGGACGTCGCCCACAGTGCGCACGTCCAGGATGCCGGTCAGCTGTACGACGTTGTCATGGGTCGGTGCGTGCATGTCCGTGCCCTCCGCTCTTTCGGCGGCCCCCGAGTCCTCGGCCGCTGTTGCAGCGTGTGTTGGTAAAGACTCCCCGGGGACACGGATGGTTGCCAAGGGGTCAGGACATTTTGTTTCAGTACCGGTGGAGAATGGATGTGTGTTCGCCGAGCGGTACTTCCTGTTCCCGGTCGTGGCCATCGCACTGGCGGTGGTCATGGTGCTGCTGTGCCGCTGGGCGTTCTCCAAGGCCAAGGGCGGCTCGCTGGTCCGCCGGATCGAGGACGGCCCGGCCCGGCGGGACTCGTTCGGCCTGCTGATCGACGTCCGCACCGAGCGCAGCCACAACGAGGCGCGGATCGCGGTGTCCAAGCTGAAGGACTTCGGGATCAAGGCGACCACCGCCCGGACCAGGGACGGCTGGACGGTCTACGTCTGGCCGAAGGACGAACAGGCCGCCCGTGGCCTGCTGGACACCCGCTGAGCCCGTTCCTGGCAATTTCCTGACCGTTCGCTGTCCTCCGAACGGCGTCCTCGCGCGTCTACCCGCCGCCGGCCCGGGCGCCGGGCAGGTGTGATCGGGGTCACGAGAAGGGTCTTGGGGACATCGGGCAAGAACAGGGCGAGCCGCTTGGCGGCGACCCAGCAGACACGAGGAGTGCGATGACGCCCGACGTGGCCCTGGCGGCCATAGTCTTCCCCGGGCGGGTCTCCGCCGCACCGGTGGAGACCTCGGACGAGGACAGCCGCGCCCTGGAGGCGTCGGTCCGGGAGCCGGACCGGTTCACGCAGATCTTCGACACCTACTTCGGCCAGGTGCACGCGTACGTCGCCCGCCGGCTCGGCAGCGACATCGCCGACGACCTGGCCGCGGAGACGTTTCTGATCGCGTTCCGGCAGCGGGAGCGGTTCAACAGCCGCAACGGCGTCGTCCGGGCCTGGCTGTACGGCATCGCGACCAACCTGATCCGGCGGCACCGCCGCAACGAGGTGCGAGCCTGGCGGGCCACGGCGAAGCTGCCGCTGCCAGAACCGACTACTGGGCACGAAGAGCGCGTCGCCGCCCAGGTGACCGCGCAGGGCGTCAGCCGGGAGCTGGCTGCCGCACTGGCCAAAGTCTCCACCAAGGACCGTGAGGTGCTGCTACTGGTAGCTCTCGGCCAGCTCACGTACGACGAGGTCGCAGCCGCGCTCGGAATCGCCTACGGGACAGTCTGCTCGCGACTGTCCCGGGCCCGGCGCGTCATCCGCGAGTCCCTCGGCCACACCGATCCGACAGCAGGTGACTCCTGATGAACGAGCTCGAGTCCATTCGCAACGCCTACCCGGAGCAGGACGGTCCGACGCCCGAGGCGTCCGCCGCGGCCCGGCGGAAGCTGCAGACTCTGATCAGCGAGGAGCAGAACCGCAGCCGGTCGACGCTGGCGCGGATCGGCTGGATCGGTACTGCCGTCACCGGAGCCACGGCTGTCGTCACCGTCGTGGCCCTCGGCGTGCCGCTACTGAACGGCGACACCAGCGGGGACGTCGGTGTCGCACCGGCGACTCTGACGCCGCCGAAGCTGGCCAGCGCCAGTGAGGCGCTGCTCGCGGCCGCTGTGCAGCAGGAGAAGGACGAGAAGGTCTCCGGCAAGTACTTCCGGGTCCGCATGCTGCACGTCGACGCCGGGACCCGCGTCGGGAACCCGAGGTACTCGCTGAAGCGGCAGTCGATCACCGAGCGCTGGATGCCGATGGAGCCAGGGGCGAAGTCCTGGTTCGGCTGGACCGAGCTCGGCTACCGGCCGGCGACACCTGCCGACGAGGCCAAGTGGCGTGCGCAGGGCTCCCCGAAGTCCTGGGAGCAGAGCGAGCTGGCCAATCCGATCACCTACGAGCCCACTCGGCCCGTAGTCAACGAGATGTCCTTCCAGGACGTGCCTACGGGCTACTACGTGACCGGCAGCAAGCCGCTCACAGCCCAGCAGATCGCTGCACTGCCGACCGACCCGGTCAAGCTGCGCGCGCTGCTGGCCCGCGGCGCCGACCCGAGCAACCAGGCGCTGTTGCACCACGAGTTGTACTCCTCGGCCGGGCGGCTGCTGTTCGAGGCGCCGTCCCCGCCGAAGCTGCGTGGTGCCCTCCTCCGGGTACTCTCGACGATTCCCGGCGTGACGATCGAGCAGAACGTCAAGGACCCGCTCGGACGCGTCGGCACCAAGATCTCGCTCAAGCTCGACTACGGGCGGGTCAAGCCCGGGGCGCAGCCGACGCTGTACAGCGACGGCCGCATCGACTACATCATCGACCCCGTCCACGGCCGTCTGCTCGCCTCGCTGAACCAAGGCATCAAGGTCGACGGCGCGGACATCGTGCTCGAGTCCGGCTGGACGAACGAGCGGCCGAAGCCGCCCTCGACCAGCATCCGCTGACGCACTTCTGATTCCGGTACCGGCCGTCTGGCCGGTACCGCGCTTCACCCTGCCCGGAAACGCCCTTCCCCGAGAGGTGACCTCTTGCCCAGATTCCGCCCACACAAGGCCGTTGCCGCGGCGACAGCTGTCGCTCTGGTCGGCCTCGCCGCCGCCGTCCCGCCCGCTGTCGGCGCCGGCGCCCCCGGTACGACGGCGTCCGCGTCGAGCGACCTGTCGTCGCTGACCTTCACCCTGGTCACCGGCGACAAGGTGATCGCCCGGCGGACCGCTACCGGCGTCGTACCGGTCGACGTCCGTCCCGGCACCGGCCGCGGACCGATGGCGTTCCACAAGCTGTCGCTCAAGACGCAGCAGTTGGTCGTCCCGCTGGACGCCATGCCACTCGTGCACGCCGGTGTGATCGACTCTCGGCTGTTCGACATTGCACTGCTCGACAAGCTCGGTCTGGACGACAAGTCCGCGCCGCAGCTACCGCTGCTGGTCCAGTACGCAGCCAACGGCACGGCCCGCGCAGTCCGGTCCGCGCTGCCGGAGGGCACCGAGGTCAAGCGCGAACTGCCGAGCATCGACGCGGTCGCCATCGGTCAAGACCGCAAGCAGGCCGGCGACCTGTGGTGGAACTGGCTGAACAGCACCCAGGCGAAGCGCCGCACCGGTCTGGCCGGCACTGTGCAGAAGCTCTGGCTGGACGGCGGCGCCACACCGCTCCTCGACCGCAGCGTCCCGCAGATCGGCGCACCGACCGCCTGGAAGGCCGGTCTGACCGGCAAGGGCGTCAAGGTCGCTGTCCTCGACACCGGCTGGGATCCGACGCACCCCGATCTCAAGGACCGCGTGGTGGCGACCAAGGGCTTCGTCGCGGACGACGAATCGCCGGTCGACAAGGCCGGTCACGGTACGCACGTCGCCTCGACGGTCGCCGGCACCGGCGCCGCCTCGGCCGGCAAGTACCGCGGCGTCGCACCGGAGGCGGACCTGATGATCGGCCGCGTCTGTGGCCTTCGCAACTGCGAGACCTCCGCGATGATCGCCGGGATGGAGTGGGCCGCGAAGTCCGGCGCCCGGGTGATCAACATGAGTATCGGCGCCGGTCCGACCGACGGCACCGACATCCTGTCCCAGACGGTCAACGAGCTGACCGCTAGTACCGGTGCGCTGTTCGTCATCTCGGCGGGCAACTTCGGCGTGGACACCACGGTGTCGACACCGGCCGCGGCGGACGCCGCCCTGGCGGTCGCGTCGGTGACGAAGTCCGACACCCGCAGCGACTTCTCCAGTCAGGGCCCGCGGTTCGGGGACCTCACGGTCAAGCCGGACATCACGGCGCCCGGCAGCCGCATCGTCGCCGCTCGGGCCGCGAACACCCCGCTGGACCCGTTCGCGATCAACGACTCGTACGCCGACCTCTCGGGGACGTCGATGTCGTCGCCGCACGTCGCCGGTGCGGCTGCGCTGGTGGCGCAGGCGCACCCGGACTGGAAGGCGCCGCAGCTGAAGTCCGCGTTGATGGGCTCTTCGCTGTACCTGCGCGACCAGGGCATCTACAGCCAAGGCGCCGGCCGGGTGGACGTCGCCAGCGCGCTGAAGCAGCCGGTGCTGGCCATTCCGAGCAATCTGAGCCTGGGGCTGCAGAAAGCACCGCACGACGACGACAAGCCGGTCACCAAGCCGGTGACGTACTTCAACCACAGCTCCCAACCGGTTCGGCTGTCGCTGCGGCTCGATGGCGCCAAGTTGTTCCGGCTGAGCACGACGTCCCTTCTGGTGCCGGCCAACGGCAGTGCGACCGTCGACGTCACTGCTGACACCTCTGGTCCGGAGGCCGAAGGCGCGCACGCCGCCTGGCTCGTTGCCACCGGCAACGGGTCGACCGTCCGCACCACGATCGGAGTGGGTAAAGAGGTCACCACCCACGAGTACACGCTGAACATGCTGGACCGGACCGGCGCACCGGCCCGCAACGACGAGCAGCACCTCTCCGGCGCCTATCTGGTCGATCCCGACCGCATGGTCTGGCACTTCGTCCCGGCCGGCGAGAAGGTCGAGCTGCCGGCCGGCCGCTACATCGTTGACGGTCTCGCGGCGAAGTTCAACGACAACGGCTACGGCTATCAGGAAGGCACCTACTACTCCGAGCCGGACCTGGTCCTCGACAAGGGCGGACCGATCACTCTCGACGGCCGCGCCGCCCGCGGGATCGCTCTGAAGGCTCCGGTCACCGACGCGACGACAGCGTCGACAGGAGTCGGCATAGCGCGCCAGATCGACGACTGGTCGTACACCGGCGGTGTCGGACTCATCAACGGCGGCAACGCGAACTACGTGCCCAAGCTGTACGTCGTCCCGCGCAAGACCGGTACCGGCAAGGGGTTCACCATGTACGCCCACGCCGTCTGGGTGGGCATGCCCGATGGGCCGGACCCGAGCGGGGAGCTCTTCCTGGACAGCCCGTACTTCTACCACGACTCCGCCATCTGGCCGGGCGGCAACGTCCCCGCTGCACCGTCGCTGGTCACTGCTCCGGCCGACTACGCGCACGTGGACGCGTCGTACGCCGGAGAGCCGGGATACCGCGCCAACAACTACAGCTACCCGACGCTGCCGCAGCAGAACGGCGACGGCACCTGGGTGCCGGCGTTCATCTTCACACCCTCGGTCGGGATGACGCTGCCGTTCCGGCGCAACGAGTACTACACCGCGAAGAACGTGCTGTGGGGCGCTTCGAACGAGGTCTACCGGTACAGCGAGGAGGCGGGCTTCGACTACCTGACCGTGCTGGACTCCCCCGCGCGGTCGTACCCCGCTGGGCGGACGACCAAGGAAAACTGGCAGCGCGGGGTCTTCGGACCGAGCCTGGCCGACTCCCGGATCGGAAACCCCGGCCGAAAGGCTCGGCCGTGGTCGGCGCGGGACGGCGACAGCCTGAGCATCTACGTGCCGTCGTTCGCCGACGGTCACCCGGACCGGCTCGGCGACACCGGTCTGGCATCGGAACGGACGACGCTGGCCCGCGACGGGCGGGAGATCGGTGCGACCGATTCACCATCAGTACAGACGTTCGCCGTCCCGCCGGATGCGGCGACGTACGAGCTGACGAAGGTGACCAAGCGGGCCGCCGACTGGACCAGGTTGTCGCCGGAGATCGCCTCGAAGTGGACCTTCCGCTCGCAGCGCACGCCGGACGGCGTGAACACCGCACTGCCACTGCTGAACGTCCGCTACACACCAGAGCTCGACGACCGGAACTATGCGCCGCAGGGCCGGTTCCAGTTCCCGGTCACCGTGCAGACGGCGTTCCTGGCACCCAAGCGGCCGATCGTCGCGCTGGAGCTGTCCGCATCGTTCGACGACGGCAAGACCTGGCAGCAGGTGTCAGTACGCCGAACCGGCACCGCAACCTGGACGGCGGCGCTGGACCACTCGGCTGCCGGTTACGTCACGCTGCGGGCGCAGGCCCGGGATGCGGCCGGTAACAAGGTCGACCAGACCATCAAGCGGGCCTACGAAGTGAAGTAATCCCAGGAGCACCTGGCGGCTCGCGGTTGAGGGGCTTCGAGCCGCCAGGCCTTGGGAAATCCACAGCAGTGACTAATGTCGGTGTATGGCGACTCTGCTCGAGCTGGACCTGACCCGTGGTGTGATCGAGACGCCGCCGGCCTCGCCGGTGGCTGCCTTCCGTGCGCGGCATCTGCCGACACTGCGGGAGCTGGTCGCCGCGCTGCGCAAGGCCGCGCGCGACGAGTCGGTGGCCGGTGTCGTGGCGCATGTGGGCGGCCCCGCGCTGTCGCTCTCCCAGGTGCAGGACCTGCGGGACGCCGTGGCCGACTTCCGCACCTCAGGAAAGCCCGCGATCGCGTGGACGGAGTCGTTCGGCGAGACCGGTAGCGGCACGGTCCCCTACTACTTGGCCACCGCCTTCGACGAGATCTGGGTGCAGCCCTCCGGCGAGCTGGGCATCACCGGCGTCGCCGTCCAGGCCGTGTTCCTGCGAGGGGCCCTCGACAAGGCCGGAGTGATTCCGCAGTTCGGCAAGCGGCGTGAGTACAAGACCGCCGCGGACACCTTCACCGAGAAGGAGATGACCGGTCCGGCACGCGAGATGGCGGCCCGGCTGGCCGAGTCGGCGTACGAGCAGATTGCCGACGGCATCGCCGTCCGTCGCAAGCTGAGTCCGGAGCGGGTGCGTGAGCTGGTGGACAGCGCACCGCTGCCCGCCCAGGCGGCGCTGGACGCCGGGCTGGTCGATCGGCTCGGCTACCGGTCCGACGTGTACGACGAGCTGGCGAAGAGGCTCGGCGAGACCGAGCGACTGCTGGCCGAGCGCTACGTACGCCGCGGCCCGCGCACGTTCGCCGAGTTCCAGCGCCGCCTCCCCTGGCTGGAGAAGCCGGTGGTCGCCGTGGTGCGGGTCTCCGGCGGGATCACCGTCGGCCGTAACTCGGCCAGTCCGCTCGGTGGGCCGGGCTCAGGCTCGGACACGGTCGGTGCGGCGCTGCGCGCGGTTGCGGACCAGGAGAAGGTCAAGGCCGTCGTACTGCGGATCGACAGCCCAGGCGGCTCGTACGTCGCGTCGGATGCCATCCGCAACGAGGTGCTGCGGCTGCGGGCCACTGGCCGGCCGGTCATCGCCTCCATGGGCAGCGTCGCCGCCTCCGGTGGGTACTTCGTCGCGATGCCGGCCGACGTGATCGTGGCGCAGCCGGGCACCATCACCGGGTCCATCGGCGTCCTGACCGGGAAGGGCGTCGTCCGGGACGCGCTGGCGCGGATCGGCATCTCGCAGCAGGCAGTCTCCGAGGGCGCGAACGCCCGGATGTTCTCCGCGCAGGAGGAGTTCACCGACGAGCAGTGGTCCCGCCTCGAGGAGACGCTCGACCGCATCTACCAGGACTTCGTCGCCAAGGCCGCCCAGGACCGCGGCCTACCCGAGGAGGAGCTGGAGCGGCTCGCTCGCGGCCGGGTCTGGACCGGAGCGGACGCTCACGAACGCAAGCTGGTCGACGAGCTCGGCGGCTTCCAGCACGCGCTGACGCTCGCCTGCGACCGCGCCGGGCTGGACCGGGACGACATTCGAGTCGCTACCGTCCCGCACCGCAACCTGCTTGACCAGCTGCGCCCACCGACCACTACTGACGATCTGGCGGTCACGACGCAGCCGCTCACGCTGGACGGCCTGACCAGCGGCCTCTACAGCGCGCTGGGCCTCCCGCCGGCCGGTCTGCTCCGCATGCCGCTCAACTGGCAGCTGGGATAGTCAGGAGGTCCGCTCGCCGCCGGGCACCCAGAGGACGTCGCCACCCGACGACAGGTTGGCGACCCGGCCCAGGATGAAGAGCAGGTCCGACAGCCGGTTCAGATAGGTGATGGCGAGCAGGTTGACCGAGGGGCCGTGCGCCTCGACCGCCTCCCACGCTGTGCGCTCGGAACGGCGTACGACCGTCCGGGCGACATTCAGGTAGGCCGCGCCGACCGTGCCACCCGGGAGGATGAACGAGCGCAGTTTGGACAGGCGGCCGTTGTACTCGTCGCACCAGCCTTCGAGCCGGTCGATGTACTCCTGCGTGATCCGCAGCGGCGGGTACTCCGGGTTCGGCGTGATCGGGTTGCAGAGGTCCGCGCCGACGTCGAACAGGTCGTTCTGGATCCTGGTCAGCAGCACCACCAGCGCGCTGTTCAGGTGGCCGGCCGCGATCGCGACCCCGATCGCCGAGTTGGCTTCGTCGACATCGCCGTACGCCGCCAGCCGCGGGTCCGTCTTCGAAGTCGTCGAGTTGTCGCCCAGGCGGGTCTCGCCAGCGTCACCGGTGCGGGTGTAGATCCGCGTCAAGTTCACAGCCATGGCAGGGACTCTACGCAAAGGTGACTACGTCTAAACGCTACAGTCGACCAGTGGAACGGTTTCGGATCGCAGGTGAGGCACGGCTCGAGGGAGCCGTGGAGGTGGCTGGGGCGAAGAACAGCGTGCTCAAGCTGATGGCGGCGGCGCTGCTGGCCGAAGGGACGACGACGCTGCGGCAGGTGCCCGGCATCCTCGACGTCACCTTCATGGCCCAACTGCTGGACACCCTGGGCTGTTCGGTGAGCGTCGAGGCGGACGCCGGGCTGGCCACGATCGCCGTCCCGGGTGAGATCGGCTACCAGTGCGACTACGACCTGGTGCGCAAGCTGCGCGCGTCCATCTCGGTGCTGGGCCCGCTGCTGGGCCGCTGCGGCCGCGCTGAGGTCGCACTGCCCGGCGGGGACAACATCGGCTCCCGCGGGCTGAACATGCACGTCGCCGGGCTGGAGGCGATGGGCGCGAAGGTGCACATCGAGCACGGCTTCGTGATCGCCGAGGCCCCGCAGGGGCTGCACGGCGCCGAGGTCTGGCTGGACTTCCCGAGTGTCGGCGCGACCGAGACGATCATGATGGCGGCCGTGCTGGCCCGCGGTACGACCGTGATCGAGAACGCGGCCCGCGAGCCGGAGATCCAGGACATCGCGATCATGCTGGTCGAGATGGGCGCGCAGATCGAGGGCGCCGGCTCGCCGCGGATCGAGATCACCGGGGTCAGCGGGCTGCTGAAGCCGGTCGACCACGTCGTCGTCCCGGACCGGATCGTCAGCGGCAGCTGGGCCTTCGCCGCGGCGATCACCCGCGGCGACGTCACGATCACGAACGGTCACGCCGAGCACCTCGAGTTGCCGCTGGACAAGCTGCACAAGGCCGGCGCCGAGATCGAGGTCCTGAACCCGGGGTTCCGGGTCCGGATGAACGACCGGCCGAAACCCGTCGACGTCGTGACGCTGCCCTACCCGGGGTTCGCGACCGACCTGCAGGCCTTCGTGATCGCGCTGAACGCGATCAGCGACGGCGCCGCGATGGTGACCGAGAACCTCTTCGAGGGCCGGTTCACGTTCGCGCAGGAGCTGACCCGGCTGGGCGCGCAGATCCAGACCGACGGCCACCACGCCGTCGTCCGCGGCGTCCCGCGGCTGTCCGGCGCCCCGGTGGTCGCCTCCGACATCCGCGCCGGCGCAGCGCTCGTCCTGGCCGGCCTGGCCGCCGAGGGCGAGACCCTGGTCTCGGCCGCCCATCACGTGCACCGCGGCTACACCGACTTCGCCGGGAACCTGCGCCGCCTCGGCGCCGACGTCACCGTCGAGCCGGACGACTCGGACGTGTACTGGAACTGAGCCGAGCCGCTACCGCCAGGCCTTGAGGAGCGTCGTCACGTGCAGGCGCAACGCCTTCGGCGGTAGCGGCGACGGACTGGTCAGGACAGCGGAAACAACCGGCCCGATCAACTGGGCGGTGGCGAGCGCGGTATCCGGCATCTCCGGCGCGGCCGGCCGAACGCGCTCGAGGACGTCGCCGGCGCTGGCGCCCAGCAGATCCGCCTGCCGAACGAGGCCGAGCACGGCGGGATCGTGCTGGGCCTCGCCGATCAGCGCCCGATAGCTCAGCCCCGCCGGCGAGGTCGTGAGGAAGGCGGTCAAGGCCGTCAGGTAGGCGACCAGATCACTCGCGGGATCGGATCGGGGCGGCGTACCGAGCTCCTGCCGGCCGTCGATGACACTTGCCTCGAGCAGGATCTCGGCCTTCGTCGACCACCAGCGATACACCGTCTGCCGGCCGACCCCGGCCCGCTCCGCGATGCCCTTGATCGTCATGGCGCCGTACCCGATCTCGACCAGCAGGTCGTCGACCGCGTTGAGCACCGCGCGGCGCGCCTCCTCGCTGCGCGGGCGTCCTGGTGACCGGTTCATCGGAGCACCATACCGAGACATCGTGTCTTGGATCTGTTAATCTTCGTTTCCGAGGCACAATGCCTCGTAAATTGGAGGCATCCGCATGTGCCGAGCCTGCGGCTCGATCGACCACCAGCCCGAACCTGCCCGGCCGCCGCGCTTCGCCGCGCTCCGGAACCGGGACGCGCGGCCGTACCTGTTCGGGACCGGCCTGGCGATGATGGGCGACAACATCGAGCACGTCATCACGTACTGGGTGCTCTGGCGGGAGTTCCATTCGCCTGCGCTGGCCGGATTCCAGGTGATCAGCCACTGGCTGCCGTTCCTGCTGTTCTCCGTGCTGTCCGGATCGCTGGCAGACCGGTACGACTGCCGGCGCGTCATCCAGTCCGCGCAGGCGCTGTTCATGGTCGTGTCCCTGTGCTGGGGCCTGCTCTTCCTGACCGACTCGCTCCAGGTCTGGCACGCATGTGTCCTGCTCGTTCTGCACGGCTGCGCCGGCGCACTGTGGGGTCCCGCCGAACAACTGATGCTGCACGACTTCGTCGGCCGCGACGACCTGCCCAGCGCCGTCCGCCTGAACGCGACCTTCCGCAGCCTGGGCGTGCTGTGCGGCCCGGTCGTCGGCTCGGCGCTGCTGCTCCTGCTCGGCCCGACCGGCGGCATCTTCGCGAACATCGCCATCTACCTGCCGCTGACGATCCTGCTCTTCCGCACCCGCTTCACCGGCCACGTCCGCGAAGGGGCCGGCGCCCGGCCCCGCGTCGGGCCGCTCGCCGCGCTGCGTGCGGCCCGCGGGCTGACGATCAGCCCGACCATCGGGAGCATGATCATCCTGGCAGGCCTGGGCTCGTTCTTCGTCGGCGCCTCGATCCAGACCGCGATGCCGCAGTTCGCCGAATCCCTCGGGTCCGGCTCCACCGGCCTGACATACGGCGCCCTGCTGTTCGCGGCCGGATTCGGCGGAGTGGTCGGCGGCCTGGTCATCGAAGCCACCGGCCGGCTGCGCCCGACCGTGCGAACCGCGGTCGTCGCGACGGCGTGCTACGGCCTGAGCATCGTCGTCTTCGCCCTGACCGGCTACTACATCCTCGCCCTGATCGCCTTGATGATCAGCGGCGTCGCGAACTTCGTCTCCATGTCCGTCTCCCAAACCGTCGTCCAGCTCGAGGCTCCCGCTGCCGACCGCGGCCGCATCATCGGCCTCTACAACACCTCCTCCGGCGGCCTCCGCATCGGCAGCGGCTTCACCGTCGGCCTGGCCGGCACCGCCATCGGCATCACCTGGTCCCTGGCCCTCAGCGCAGCAGTCCTAGCCATCGCCGCCCTCGGCACCGGCGCCTACGCATTCTTCAAACGCCCCGCCACCCCGAACGGCGTTGCGGGTTAGGGTCGTGCCATGAGTGAGCGCGTGGTCAAGCCCGTCGGCCGTGGTTTCCTGTTCCTGGACTCGCATCCGGCGGGGTGCGCCCAGATCGTCCGCGACCTGGCCGCCGCCGTGGTGCCGCCGATCGTCGAGCCCTGCGTGCCGGAGGAGCCGCAGATCGCGCTGGTGATCGGCTCCAGCTCGGGCTACGGGCTGGCGATGACGATCGCCGGGCTGACGGCGTTCGACGTCACCGGCGTCGGGGTCTCCTTCGAGAAACCGGCCAACGCCCGGCGGACGGCGTCCGCCGGCTGGTACCGGACGGCGGAGACCGCGAAGCTGGCTCAGGAGCGGCGCTCGCGCTTCACCTTCGTCAACGCGGACGCCTTCGCGGACACCACCAAGGACGAGGTGCTCGACCTGATCGCCGAGAAGTTCGGCAAGATCGACCACCTGATCTACAGCGTCGCGGCCCCGCGGCGTACCGATCCACGCACCGGCGAGACCTACCAGTCCGCGCTGAAGACGATCGGCGAGCCCTACACGACCAAATCCCTGGCGTACGACGGAGCCGAGCCGCAGCTGACCGAGGTCACGGTCGACCCGGCCACCGACGACGACCTCGCCCAGACCGTCAAGGTGATGGGCGGCGAGGACTGGGCCCGCTGGGTCGCCGCGCTGCAGGAGCGCGACCTGATCAACGAGTACTTCAACACCGTCGCGCTCACCTACATCGGCTCCGACATCACCGGCCCGATCTACCGCCAAGGCTCCATCGGCGCGGCCAAGGCCGACCTCGAGCAGACCGCGCTCCACCTCAGCAAACAAGGCATCCGCGCCTACACCTCGGTCAACGGCGCCGCCGTCACCCAGGCCTCCTCCGCCATCCCCGGCATCGGCCTCTACACCAGCCTCCTGCACAAAACCCTCGGCGACGCCATGCAGACCCCCATCCAGCAGTCGGTCAACCTCTGGAGCCAACTCACCGGAACACCCACGGACCTCGACGACGAAGGCCGCATCCGCCTCGACCGCTGGGAGCTCACCCCCGAAACCCAGGCCGCCGTCCACCAGGCCTGGCACTCAGCCACCCAAGACAACCTCGCCACCGTCGCCGACACCGACTGGTTCTACACCGAAGTCCGCCGCCTCTACGGTTTCGACGTCCCCGGCGTCAACTACGAAGCCCCAGTAGAAGTAGACGTCGACTGGCCCACCAACTAGCCGAGTAGCTGCTCAAGAGAGCGGTTGATCCAGCTGGTGGTTCGGTCGAGGTTGGCGGCGAAGGTTGGGTTGAGTTGGGCCTGGCCGGTGTACCAGAGGCCGAAGGCTACGAAGCGGGTGGCGAGGAAGTCTTCGAGGTGGTTGAGGTGGGCGACCGGGCCGTAGGCGGTGAGGAGGGCGGCTCGGTAGGCGGAGTAGTTGGGGTGGTCGAGGTATTCCCAGAGGGGGACGGCCAGGTCGTAGAGGTGATAGCCGAAGCCGCAGTCGTCGAAGTCGATCAGGCGGACGGCGGGGCCGTCGAAGAGGGCGTTCTCCAGGTGGAGGTCGGCGTGGATGAGGCTGAAGACATCGGAGTCGGTGCCTAGTTTCGCCATCATGGACCGCATGCGGCCGGCGACTTCGTCGAACTGCTTGCGGACCGGGGGCGGGAGGAGGTCCCAGCAGTCGGCGGCGGAGAGGCCGCCGTACTCCATGGTGTTGCCGAAGTAGGTTTCCCAGTCCCAGCGCATGCGCACGAAGCCGGGTGGGAGGGCCCAGTTGGCTGCCTGATCGTGCAGGGTGGCGAGCACGGTTCCCAAGCGGTGGAAGTGGATCGGGCGTGGGTTGGTCGCCTGCATGCGACCGGGCTGCCAGCCGAGCAGGGAGCAGACCAGGCCGTCGGCGACCGCGGTCCATTGCCCGCCGTGGGTTCGGATCGGGGTCGGGACGCTCAGGTCGGTGCCGGCTCGGAGCGCGGCCAGCCAGTCGAGTTCCGAGCCGACGGCCAGGCGGGAGTCGACGTCCGGACCGTGCCGATTCGGCCGATGCACCCGGAGCAGGAAGCGACCGCCGGCGGAGTCGACGCGGAACGTCGTGTTCTCGCCGTGGGTGATGAAGGTCAGTCGCGGATCGTCGATCGCGTACGCCGCCAGGGCGCGGATCGCGCTCCGGCGGATCCGCGCGACGTGGGCGCGTTTCGAGACGAGTTCGGCCATCCGTCGAGCGTAAACACGCCGTCCGGATGCCGCTACGGACTTTAGAGCGGTTTGAAGGAGAGCATTTCGAGGACGAGTTCGCCGGCCTCGTCGGAGGCTGCCAGGTCGACGGACGCCGTGATTCGCCAGTCGTGGTTGCCGTCGGGGTCGTCGATGATCTGCTGGACCTCCCAGTAGCCGGGGAGCTCCTCGACGAGGAACAGCGCTGGGCCCCGCGCGGCCGGGCCCGTGTTGAGGGTCTCGTGTTCGGCGTAGTACGCCGTGCCGGCCTCGGCCCAGCGGCCGGCGTCCCAGCCTGCGTCGGTGTCGAGCTGGCCGAGCTCGGCCCAGCGGTGCCGGGCGACCAGCTCGACCCGGCGGAAGACGGCGTTGCGGACCAGTACGCGGAAGGCGCGTGAGTTGAGTGTGATGCGGCGCGGGCCGACCGGCGTGACCTCGACCTCCTCGGTGACCGGGTTGGTCAGCTCCTCCCACTCGTCGAGCAGGCTGGAGTCGGTCTGCCGGACGACCTCGCCGAGCCACTCGATCAGGTCGGTGAGATCGTCGTTCACCTTGTCCGGCGGGACGGTCTGCCGCAGCGCCTTGTAGGCGTCGCTGAGGTAGCGCAGGACGATACCCTCCGAGCGCGAGAGCCCGTAGTACTGGATGTACTCGCCGAATGTCATCGCCCGCTCGAACATGTCCCGGACGACGGCCTTCGGCGACAGCCCGGCCTCGGCGATCCACGGATGCGTCTGCCGGTACATCTCCAAAGTTGCCTCGAGCAACTCTTCGAGCGGTTTCGGCCAGCTGATCTCGTCGAGCAGCTCCATCCGCTCCTCGTACTCGATCCCGTCGGCCTTCATCGAGCTGACCGCTTCACCCTTGGCGTGGTGCAGCTGCGCCATCAGGATCGCGCGCGGGTCCTCCAGCGTGGCCTCGACGACCGAGACGACGTCGAGCGCGTAGAGCGGGTCCTCGGGGTCGAGCAGATCGAGCGCGGCGAGCGCGAACGTCGACAGCGGCTGGTTGAGGCTGAAGTCCTTCTGCAGGTCGACGGTCAGGCGCAGCGACCGGCCGAACTCGTCGGGCTCCGGCAGCCGCTCGACCACGCCCGCGGTCAGCAGCGTGCGGTAGATCTGGATCGCGCGCCGGATCAGCCGGCGCTGCGCCTTCGTGTCCTCGTGGTTGTCCTGCAGCAGGTGCCGCATGCTGTTGAAGGCGTCGCCGTCGCGGGCGATCACGTTCAGCAGCATCGCGTGGTTGACCCGCATCCGCGACTGCAGCGGCTCCGGCTCGGCGGCGACGAGTCGCTCGAAGGTCTCCTCACCCCAGGTGACGAACCCCTCCGGCGGCTTCTTGCGCTGCACCCGCCGCTGCTTCTTCGGGTCGTCGCCGGCCTTGGCGAGCAGTTTGACGTTCTCCACCACGTGGTCCGGCGCCTGGACGACGACCGTCCCGGAGGTGTCGTACCCGGCGCGACCCGCGCGGCCCGCGATCTGGTGGAACTCACGCGCCTTCAGGATCCGCTGCCGGCGGCCGTCGTACTTGCTCAGCGCGGTCAGCAGCACCGTCCGGATCGGGACGTTGATGCCGACGCCGAGGGTGTCCGTCCCGCAGATGACCTTCAGCAGACCGGCCTGCGCGAGCTGCTCGACCAGCCGCCGGTACTTCGGCAGCATGCCGGCGTGATGGACGCCGATACCGTGCATGATGAGCCGCTGCAGCGTCCGGCCGAACCCGGAGCTGAACCGGAAATGCCCGATCAGCTCCTTGATCTTGTCCTTCTCCTCCTTCGTGCAGACGTTGATGCTGGTCAACGCCTGCGCGCGCTCCAGAGCCGACGCCTGGGTGAAGTGGACGACGTACACCGGCGCCTGGTGCGTGACCAGCAGCTCGGTCAGCGTCTCGTGCAGCGGCGTGGTGACGTACTTGTAGATGAGCGGCACCGGGCGCTCGCCCGACGAGATGATTGCCGTCGGCTGGCCCGTCCGCCGGGACAGGTCGATCTTGAACCGCTCGACGTCGCCGAGCGTCGCCGACATCAGGATGAACTGCGTGTCCGGCAGCTCGAGCAGCGGCACCTGCCAGGCCCAGCCGCGGTCCGGCTCGGAGTAGAAGTGGAACTCGTCCATCACGACCTGGCCGACGTCGGCCGCGCTGCCCTCGCGGAGCGCGACATTCGCCAGCACCTCCGCCGTACAGCAGATGATCGGCGCGCCCGCGTTCACCGAGGCGTCACCGGTCAGCATGCCGACCTTCTCCGCGCCGAACACGTCGCACAGCGCGAAGAACTTCTCCGACACCAGGGCCTTGATCGGCGCCGTGTAGAACGTCCGCTTCCCATTCGCGAGCGCGGCGAAGTGCGACCCGGTGGCGACCAGGCTCTTCCCGGAGCCGGTCGGCGTCGACAGGATCACGTTCGACCCCGTCATCACCTCGATCAGCGCCTCCTCCTGCGCCGGGTACAACGTGATCCCCTGCTCCCCCACCCAAGTGGCGAACGCGTCGTACAACGCGTCGGGCTCAGTGGTCCCCGGCAACTTCTCGGTCAGCGTCATCACCCCCATTGTCCCAGCACCACAATCCGCGCCCGCCGCCCACCCACCACAACCTCGCCCACCTCCCGAACCCGCATCCCCACCACCTGCTCAGGCATCGCCAACGCCACCACCACCCCCTCCGCCCGCAGCGCATCCCGCCAGCCGTCGAAGTACGGCTGCAACTCCCCAACCCCAAGCCGCACATTCCACGGCGGGTTACTCAGAACCCGATCCCACCTCCCCTCCACCCGCGCAGCATCCCCCCGGAGCCACGCGGTGTGAGTCAGGTGTGCGGTAACCGCATTAGCCCGGGACGCCGCGATCGCCTTCGGATCCCGGTCCACACCGACGTACTCCGCAGCAGGCTCGGCCCGACACGCCTCTAGGAGGAGGGTGCCTGCACCGCAGAACGGGTCCAGTACGCGCATGCCGGGTCGGATGCCGGCCAGCCGAGCCATAGCGGCGGCCACTGGCGGGTGCAGGCTTCCGATGACGGTCTGCTGTCGCCAGGGGCGTCGGTGCAGCGGAACGGCGTACGGACGCTCGGCTACCCACATCGCCTTCCCGTCCAGCACAACCCGCCAATCCACACGCGCACTCGGCGGCCGACCCCCATCCCGCCGCGAGCAGTACCCCGGGCCCAGTCGGGCTCCCACCAGATCCTCGATGTCGAACCGGCTGAAGTTCCGCCGCCCGTCGAACGACGCGGACACCGCGAACACGCCGTCCGTCCCAACGGCCAGCTCTGAGACCGCATCCCGCAACCCGGCCTTAGTCCGTCCCGGGTCGTCCACCACCGCTCGGACGACGAACAGGTCGTCAGCCAGCCGCGGCGGCGTTCGAACCACCTCGGCAGCGCCGTCGACGATCAGCTGCCGTCTGGACACCTCGACCACTCGATGCCCGGCGGCTGCGAGCTCCTCCGCCGCCATCCACTCCAGACCCGACACAGTGCGTACCAGCACCAAGGGCATGCGAAATCTCCCGGTGAGCAATCGGGAGCGGCCAAGTGGTCACTCCCGCATCGCCGACCACGGGCTGGTGCCTCGGGTCCGGCCGGCGGCTCGTCAGGCGGCCGGGAAGAAGAACGCGTACATGCCCGGCATGATCACATGTGCGGTACGACGTCCCCTAGCGGTTTTCGGCGAACAGGGCGCTGATCAGGTCGGCCGGGTCGCGCGAGGTGGGCCAGTCGCTGACTTGGCCGTCGCCCAGCTCGACCACGCGCCAGGCGCCGTCGGAGCGGCGGACGAGGTCGACGGTGACGAACGGAAGGGCGAGGTCAGCCACCAGGGGTTCGATCTCGACCAGGTCGAGGCCCTCCGGCAGGGCGTTGGGGGTGTCGGGGTGCGGGGTGACCAGCGCGCAGCGGCCGCCGATCCACCAGGTGCGGGCCTCGGCGCCGGTGAACTTCTCGAAGCGCCGCAGTACGAACCCACCCGTGAAGGACTCCTCGCGGAGCTCCAGGAAGCGCCGGGCGACCCGCTCCACGCCAGCGGCGTCCGCAGTGTCCGGGATGTACGCCGCCTCGTCCCAGTAGTGCTTCATCGACTTCACGTAGTCCCGCAGCACAGCCGGCCCCGGCAGCTCGCCCGCGGCCGCCACCAGCTTGCTGACGTCGTCCCCCTCGGTCCACACCGTCTCCGGCGTCACCGCGCGCAACGCGTCGTACCAAGTCGGCAACTCGTGCGCCGCCCGATAACTCTCGGCCCCGGTCCGCAACACCACCCCACGACCGGCCAGCGCACCCGCCAACCCGTCGTACTCCGCCGCCGACATCATCCACCCGCGATACACCGCGTCCCCGGACGCGGGCACCCCGCCAACCGCCTCCCCCGGTCGGCCGGCCGCATCGTGATCGATCCGCGCCACCGGCACGCCGATGCCCCGCGCGGCAGCACCCTGCGCGGCGAAATGCGGATCGACCCGACGCGGGTTCAACGGATCGGCAGGCACCAGGAGCATGCCCCCATCCTCCCCAAGACCGCGCGCCGCCGCCTCCCGAATTCGGGGCTGGGTGTGGCGGCTAGAGGTAGGTCTGGGTGCTGGGGGGTGCGGATTCCATCCAGGCCAGGACGCCGGTGAGGGCTTCTTCGGTCATGGCGAAGTGGACGGTTTTGTCGCGGAGCTGGGCGTCGACTATGACGTGGCCGGCGTAGGTGACGAGGGGTTCGTTACCCATTGGACGGCGGGTGCTGATGCTCTCGAGCTGGCGGCGGTTGACGGTGAGTTTGGGCCACCAGGCGAGGCTGAAGACGCGGAACCACTGGAGGTCGTCGCCGACGTAGCGGGCCAGGCCGAGGGCCCAGCCTCGGCCGTGGTCCTTCTCGGCGAGCTGGAGGCTGCAATCGAAGGTGCCGCCGGCCCTGGTCAACCAGCGGCGGCGGCACGCGAAAGCGATGATGAGCAGTACGACGGCAGCCAGACAGACCCCGACGACATCGAGGACTGTCCTCATACCTTGCGACCCCATTTCCGGTGCCAAGCGTCCGGCACCGCCGGAGAACCGTGCTGTCAGTGACGTTGTTCGATTATGGCAGGTGGGGTGGAACCGGTATCGGCCCCACCCCACCCACGGCGTTTCAGGAGGCTGTTTCGGCAGCCCGGACGCGCGCCTCGGCGAGGCGGACCTCGTCCGCGTCGGCCTCGCTCGCGGTCCCCGTCTTCAGCGCCAGCTCGAGCTCACGACGGGCCTCTTCGAGGTCGATGTCGTGACCCATCTCGGCGTTCTCGGCCAGGATCGAGACCCGGTCGTTCGCCACCGAGATGAAGCCGTCCGGCGCGGCGGCGACGAGGAAGTCCCCGTCGACGGTCCGCACCTGAACGGTGCCGCCCTGGAGCAGGCCCAGCAGCGGCGCGTGCCCGGGGAGGATACCGACGTCACCGTCGGTGGTGCGGGCGATGACAATCGTCGCCTGCCCCTCCCAGACCACCCGCTCGGCCGCGACCAGCGCGACCTCGAGGTGCTTACCGGACTCCTCGGCCATTTACAGCTCCTTCTGGAGCTCGGCCCAACGCCGCTCGACGTCGTCGAGCGAACCGACGTTGAAGAAGGCCTGCTCGGCGATGTGGTCGCACTCGCCCTCGGTGATCTTCTTGAACGACTCGATGGTGTCCTTCAGCGGCACCGTCGAACCCGGCGTGTTGGTGAACTTCTCCGCCATGTAGGTGTTCTGCGAGAGGAACTGCTCGATCCGGCGCGCGCGGGCGACGGTGATCTTGTCCTCTTCGGAGAGCTCGTCGACACCGAGGATCGCGATGATGTCCTGCAGTTCCTTGTTCTTCTGCAGGATCTGCTTCACGCGGACGGCGACGTCGTAGTGCTCCTGGCCGATGTACTGCGGGTCGAGGATCCGCGACGTGGAGGTCAGCGGGTCGACGGCCGGGTACAGACCACGCGACGCGATGTCACGCGAGAGCTCGGTGGTCGCGTCCAGGTGAGCGAACGTCGTCGCCGGTGCCGGGTCGGTGTAGTCGTCGGCGGGCACGTAGATCGCCTGCATCGAGGTGATCGAGTGACCGCGCGTCGAGGTGATCCGCTCCTGCAGAACGCCCATCTCGTCGGCGAGGTTCGGCTGGTAACCAACGGCCGACGGCATCCGGCCGAGCAGCGTGGAGACCTCGGAACCGGCCTGGGTGAACCGGAAGATGTTGTCGATGAAGAGCAGTACGTCCTGCTCCTTCACGTCGCGGAAGTACTCCGCCATCGTGAGGGCCGACAGCGCGACGCGAAGACGCGTGCCCGGCGGCTCGTCCATCTGGCCGAAGACGAGCGCGGTGTCCTTGAACACGCCCGCGTCTTCCATCTCACCGATCAGGTCGTTGCCCTCACGGGTGCGCTCACCGACGCCGGCGAACACCGAGGTGCCACCGAAGTTGTGGGCGATCCGGTAGATCATCTCCTGGATCATGACGGTCTTGCCGACGCCCGCACCGCCGAACAGGCCGATCTTGCCGCCCTGGACGTACGGGGTGAGCAGGTCGAGGACCTTGATCCCGGTCTCGAGCATCTCGGTCTTGGACTCGAGCTGGTCGAAGGCCGGCGCCTTGCGGTGGATCGGCCAGCGCTCGGTGATCTCGAACTCGGACTCGTCCTGGTTCAGGCACTTGCCGGTCACGGACCACACGCGGCCCTTGGTGACGTCGCCGACCGGGACGGAGATCGCCGCGCCGGTGTTGCGCACCTCGGCGCCGCGGACCAGACCGTCGGTGGGCTTCATCGAGATCGCCCGGACGATGTTGTCACCGACGTGCAGCGCCACCTCGAGGGTGATCGTCGTGGTGACCTCGGCCAAGGTGATGTCCACCTCGAGCGCGTTGTAGATGTCGGGCATCGCGTCCGCAGGGAACTCGATGTCGACGACCGGGCCGATGACCCGGGCAACACGGCCTACGGCAGCCGCCGCGCCGCTGTTGTCTTTCTCGGTAACCGTCGCTGTCATCTCTCTCACTCGCTCCCGGCGGATGCGTCGGCCAGCGCGTTGGCGCCACCGACGATCTCGCTGATTTCCTGGGTAATGGCCGACTGCCGCACCTGGTTGTACTCACGGGTCAGTCGTTCGATCAGATCCTGCGCGTTGTCCGTGGCCGACTTCATCGCGCGCTGCCGGCTGGCCAGCTCGGACGCCGCTGCCTGCAGCATGCAGAAGTGGATCCGGCTCGCGACGTACTTCGGCAGCAGCCCGTCGAGGACGTCCTCGGCGGACGGCTCGAACTCGTACAGCGGCAGTACGTCGTCGGCCGCCGGCGCCTCGGCGCCCTCGACGACCTCCAACGGCAGCAGCCGGATGACATCCGGCTTCTGGGTCAGCATCGAGACGAACCGGGTGAAGACGATGTGGATCTCGTCCACGCCGCCTTCCTCGGTCGGCGTGAGGAAGGCCTCGATCAGCGCGTCGGCGACCTCCCGGGCCCGGGCGAACGACGGCGCGTCGGACTCGCCGCTCCACGACTGCGCGACCTCACGCTGCCGGAAGGTGTAGTAGGCGATCCCCTTCCGGCCGGTCAGGTACGGGACGATCTCTTTCTCGTCCTCGCGGAGCAGCTGGTTCAGCCGCTCCCCCTCGCGGATGACCGAGGACGAGTAGGCGCCGGCCTGGCCGCGGTCCGAGGTGATCAACAGCACCGCGGCCCGCTTGGGGTTGGGCTTCTCGGTGGTCAGCGGGTGGTCGACGTTCGAGAACGTCGCCACCGCCGACACGGCGCGGGTGAGCTCACGCGCGTACGGACCGGCCGCCTGGGCGCGTTGCTGCGCCTTGACGATCCGGGACGCCGCGATCAGCTCCATCGCGCGCGTGAGCTTCTTGATCGTGGAGACGGAGCTCCGCCGATCCTTCAGCTCGCGTTGGGTTGCTGGCATGGACGATCAGCCCCGCTTCTGCCGGACGATCTGCTCCTGCTCGACATCGCTCTCGTCCAGCGCCTCGGCCTCTTCGCGGCCCACGAGCAGCTGCCCGTCGGAGGTCTGGAAGGTCGACTTGAACGTCGCCAGCGCGTCCGTCACGGCCTGCTGGGCGTCGTCCTCGAACAGGTTGGACTCGCGGATGCCGTCGAGCACCTTGCTGTCGCGGCGCAGGTACTCGAGGAACTCCCGCTCGAAGCGCAGCACGTCGGCCACCGGGACGTCGTCGAACTTACCGGTGGTGCCGGCCCAGATCGAGACGACCTGGTCCTCGACCGCGTACGGCGAGTACTGCGGCTGCCGGAGCAGCTCGACCAGCCGCTGACCGCGGTCCAGCTGACGGCGCGAGGTGGCGTCGAGGTCGGAGGCGAACATCGCGAAGGCCTCCATCGCGCGGAACTGCGCGAGGTCGAGCTTCAGCGAGCCGGAGACCTTCTTCATCGCCTTGACCTGCGCGGCGCCGCCGACCCGGGAGACCGAGATACCGACGTCGATGGCCGGGCGGATGTTGGCGTTGAACAGGTCCGACTGCAGGAAGATCTGGCCGTCGGTGATCGAGATGACGTTGGTCGGGATGAACGCCGAGACGTCGTTCGCCTTGGTCTCGATGACCGGCAGACCCGTCATCGAACCGGCGCCGAGCTCATCGCTCAGCTTCGCGCAACGCTCGAGCAGCCGGCTGTGCAGGTAGAAGACGTCACCCGGGTAGGCCTCACGGCCCGGCGGGCGGCGCAGCAGCAGCGACATCGACCGGTAGGCCTCGGCCTGCTTGGTCAGGTCGTCGAACACGATCAGGACGTGCTTGCCCTGGTACATCCAGTGCTGGCCGATGGCCGAGCCGGTGTACGGCGCGACGTACTTGAAGCCGGCCGCGTCGGACGCCGGGGAGGCGACGATGGTGGTGTACTCCATCGCGCCGGCCTCTTCGAGCGCACCGCGCACGGAGGCGATCGTCGAGCCCTTCTGGCCGATCGCGACGTAGATGCAGCGAACCTGCTTCTTCGGGTCGCCGGACTCCCAGTTGGCCTTCTGGTTGATGATCGTGTCGACCGCGATCGCCGTCTTACCGGTCTTGCGGTCGCCGATGATCAGCTGCCGCTGACCGCGGCCGACGGGGATCATGCCGTCGATCGCCTTGATGCCGGTCTGCAGCGGCTCGCGGACCTCCTGGCGGTCCATCACGCCGGCCGCCTGCAGCTCCAGCGCGCGGGTGCCCTCGATCCCGGTGATCTCACCGAGGCCGTCGATCGGCTTGCCCAGCGGGTCGACGACGCGACCCAGGTAGCCCTCGCCGACCGGGACCGACAGGACCGAGCCGGTACGCCGGACCTGCTGGCCCTCCTCGATACCGCCGAACTCGCCCAGCACGACGACGCCGATGTCGCGGACGTCGAGGTTCAGCGCGATGCCCTGGGTGCCGTCCTCGAACTCGAGCAGCTCGTTGGTCATCACCGAGGGCAGGCCCTCGACGTGCGCGATACCGTCACCGGCGTCGATGACGGTGCCGACCTCTTCGCGGGCCGCTTCGGCCGGCTGGTAGTCGGTGACGAACCGATCCAGGGCGTCCCGGATCTCCTCCGGCCTGATCGTGAGCTCAGCCATTGTGCGTTTCCTGCTTCCTTGACCCTTGCTGGCCTGTTGTGGCTCTAAGAGGCTTGACCGACCCTTAGCGCCGCTGTTCTGTCGTTAAGGGGGTTCAGCCCGCGATGCGCCGTTGCGCCTCGTCGAGCCTGGCCGCGATGGTTCCGTCGATCACTTCGTCGCCGATGTCCACCCGGACGCCGCCGACGACCTTGGGGTCGACGATGACGTTCAGCTGGATGTCGCGGCCGTACTGCCGCGCCAGCGCCGAGGAGAGCCGCGTGCGGTCGGCCTCGGACAGGTCGGTGGCGACCCGGACGACGGCGATACTCGCGCTGCGCCGGGCGGCTGCCGCGACCTGGTACGAGCGCAGGGACGCCGCGAAACCGCGGCCCCGGCCGTCGACGGCCCGCTCGGCCAGCCGCACGGTGGCGGGGTCGGCCTTGCCGCGCAACAGACCCGCCAGCAGCTCCTGACGGGCCGCGACCGGGATGTTGCGGTCGCTGAGCTTGTCGCTCAGGCCGCGCTCGGACGCGACGATCCGCTCCAGCCGGAACAGCTCGTCCTCGACGTCGTCCAGCTTGCGCCGGCTGTCGGCGTAGGCCACCTCGGCCTCGACGCTCAGCTGGTCCAGCGCGTTGCCGAGGTCACGACCGCTGACCCAGCGGCCGGACACGGCGACGGTCAGGAGCTCCTGCGCCTGGGCGGAGATCTTGCCGCCGAACAGCTGCTGGACGAGCGCGCCGCGCTGGTCCCGCGAGCGGGCCGGATCGGTCAGCGCGCGCCGCAGCGAGCCCGTCCCGTCCAGCAGCCGGGCGACCGCGAACAGCTCGGCGCCCAGCCCCTCGGTCACGGCGACACTCGCCAGGGCCTCCTGGGCCCGGGCGAGTGACTCGTTCGATGCGCCGCGCATCAGCCGTCCGTTCCGACGGCCGCGCGGGCCGACTCCGATGCCTCGAGATCGGCCAGGAAGCGCTCGACGGTCCGGCGCTGCCGGGCCTCGTCCTCCAGCGACTCCCCGACGATGCGACCGGCCAGCGTGGTCGCCATCGTGCCGACCTCGCTGCGCAGCGAGGCAACCGCCTGCGACCGCTCGGCGTCGATCTGCGTGCGCGCGTGGGTGACGATCCGCTCGGCTTCGGCGTTCGCCTGCTCACGCATCTCCGCGATGATCTGCGCACCCTGCTCACGCGCGTCCTCGCGGATCTTCGCAGCCTCCGAGCGGGCCTCGGCCAGCTGCGCGTTGTACTTCTCCAAAGCCGCCTTCGCCTCGGCCTGGGCCTGCTTGGCCTCGTTCATCCCGCCTTCGATCGCCGCGGTCCGATCGGCGTACGCCTTCTCGAACTTCGGTACGACAACCTTGGCGAAGGCGATGGCCAGCAGGATCAGGAAGACGAAACCGAAGATGATCTCTGCGGTGTGAGGCAGCAGCGGGTTGACTTCCTCGCCTGCCCCAGCCAGAGGTAGCACCAACGTCGTCATGTCTAGGTCCTGTCAGTCAGAGGAGTGGATCAGGCGCCGCTGGAGCGGAACACGAAGGCCAGGGCGATACCGATGATCGCCAGAACCTCGGTGACGCCGAAGCCGATCCAGGCGATCGACTGCAGCTTGGCCTGGGCCTCCGGCTGCCGCGCGGTGCCGTTGATGACGGCGGCGAAGATCAGACCGACGCCGACGCCGGGGCCGATGGCCGCAAGGCCGTAACCGAGGACCGCGATGTTGCCGCCCAGTGCGAGGGCCAGCTCAGTAACCATGGTTCCGGTATTTCCTTTCAGTACGGATAGAGGGCCTATCCGGGTTTCCGTTACTACGGGTTTGTGGGGGTGGTGCTGATCAGTGCTCGTCGGCGATGGCGCTGCCGATGTACTGCGCGGTGAGCACGACGAAGATGTAGGCCTGGATGCACTGGACGAACAGCTCCAGCCCGGCGATCGCGAAGCCCATCAGGAAGGTCAGGATGCCGACGCCGCCGAGGCCGATGCTGCCGGACTCGAAGACCATGTACTCGCCGCCGAGAACGAACACCAGCAGCAGGATGTGGCCGGCGAACATGTTCGCGAACAGCCGCAGGCTCAGCGAGACCGGCCGGACCAGGATGTTCGAGATGAACTCGATCGGGATCATCAGCGGCATCAGCCAGGCCGGCACACCGGACGGCATCGTCTGGTGCTTGAGGTAGCCGAGCAGGCCCTTCTTCTTGATGCCGACCGCGTTGTAGATGACCCAGCTCATGATCGCGGCCACGTACGCCCAGCCGATGTGGCTGAAGGTCGGGAACTGGATCAGCGGGATCGTCGCCGCGACGTTGTTCAGCAGGATGAAGAAGAACAGCCCGGTCAGGTAGGGCACGTACTTCATGTAGTCCTTGCTGCCGATCGCGTCCCGCGCGATCGAGTTGCGGACGAAGTTGTAGCCCAGCTCGCCGGCGAACTGCAGTTTGCTCGGGACCACGGCGGCCTTACGGGACGCGCCCCAGAAGAACCAGATGATCACGACAACGCTCAGCGCGGCCACCAGCACAGGCTTGGTGAACCATTCCACGCCGTGGATGATCGGCGGGGTCTCGAAGCTCCCGGGACCGGGCGGGGTGAATTCGGTCGGAACGCCGGTGATCACCGGGTCTCCTCTCGCGTCGTGCTCAAGTCGGACGCCTTGTAGCAAAGGGCAGGGCGGCTCAGGGCATGGCGGTCAATAACGTCAGACCCGGCAGGGATCAGGACTTCGACCCGTACCGGAAGTTCAACAACAAGATGGTCAGCCCGGCACCGAGCACGATGCCGATCACGACCAGGAACTGGGTGCCGAACAAGCGATCCAGCCCGAACCCGATGCCCCCGTAGACCAGGACACCGCCGATCAAGTAGGACAGGACCCGCCAGCCGTCCCCGGAGGTGTCCGGCGTCGGCTTCGGATCCTTGTGCTCGCTCATTGGCACCCGAAAGGTACCAGCCCGCGACACGCCGGGTCACATCGGCACCGGCGACCTCCGTCACAGCCCGGAAACCGTTACTGGACGTGGTCATTGGTTGACCTCTTTGTCCAGGTCGTAGATCGGCACCCGCAGCCGCGACCAGGACCAGATCTCGCCGGCCATCCAGCCCAGGATCACCACCAGCGCGACGATCCCCAGCACGGTCAGGTTCACGTGCCGTTCAAGCGTCTCCGAGCTCAGCGCGAGCGCGAGCAGGCCGCCGAAGATCGCGATCCGGCCCGTGTACGACGCCATCGCGACCGCGAGCTGCATGGTCGGATCGGCCTTACGGGACAGGTGCATCGCGAGCAGACCGACGCCGGAGAAGAAGATCACCATCAGCAACCCGAGCAGCGCGCCCCACAGACCGGGCATCCCGGCGGCGACCGCCGAGATCGCGATCGCGTTCACACCGACGACAACGGCGGCGACAAGAGCGCCGCGCAGCATCGCCAGCGCCGGGTGCCTGGTGGCTTGGCCGGCGACGTCCGGGCTGTGAGCCGAGGGAGCCATCTGGTGGTTCCGTCCTGCTGGCGACCAGGTCTCGCGGCCAGGTCGTCGGGTTGGGCGGGGTCAGGGGTATCGCTGTTGTTCTGCGGGTGCTTGTGAAAACTAGCACAAAGTCTGCACCGTCAGCAAAACGAAGGCCCCTGCCGCTGTACAGCCCCACACTATCGGTAGGCCACACAGCCCAGTGGTCTGGTCCCCGCCGGGGCCGGATCAGACCTTGGCGAGCGGTTTCCGGACGCCGCGCGGGGAGCCGGTGGTGAGGAGGACGGCGGCGACGGCGATGGCCAGCACGATCAGCGCCGTCCACCAGGTCAGGACCAGGCCGAGGACGACGACGCCGAAGGCGATCAGGATCGTCCACAGGTACATCAGGAGGACTGCTCTGCGGTGCGAGTGGCCGCGCTGCATCAGGCGGTGGTGCAGGTGCAGTTTGTCGGCGGCGAACGGCGACTGGCCGGCTTTGGTGCGGCGGATGTAGGCCAGGGTGAGGTCGAGGGCGGGGATCGCGAGGACGGCGATCGGCAGCACCAAGGGGAGCAGCGCCGGCAGCAGGCTCGAGCCGCCGACCTCGTACGGGACGGCGTTCGGGTCCATCTGGCCGGTCAGGCTGATGGTCGACGCGGCCAGCATCAGGCCGATCAGCAGCGCGCCGGAGTCGCCCATGAAAACCCTTGCGGGGAAGAAGTTGTGCGGCAGGAAGCCCAGGCAGGCGCCGGCCAGCGCGACCGTGATGAGGGTGGACGTCGTGGCGCGGTCCAGGTCCTGCTCGACGTTCAGCAGGTAGGAGTAGGTGAAGAACGCGAGCGCGCCGATCGCGGTGACGCCGGCGGCCAGGCCGTCCAGGCCGTCGACGAAGTTCACCGCGTTGCAGGAGACCAGCAGGATCCCCGCGGTCAGGACGGCGAGCAGCGCCGCGGACGGCGAGATGACGCCGCCCGGTAGCGGCAGCCAGTACAACTGGATGCCCTGGACAACCATCACGCCGACTGCGAGCACCTCACCGGCCAGCTTGGTGATCGCGTCCAGCTCGTACAGGTCGTCGATCACGCCGACCGCACAGATCACCGCGCCGCCGATCAGGATCGCCCGGCCGTCGTGCGCGACCTGCAGGCTGTCGCCGAGGAACGGCAGGCTGGACGCGACCGCGAACGCGGCGATCAGCCCGCCGAGGATCGAGACACCGCCGAAGTACGGGATCGGCACCTTGTGCACGTCCCGGGCCCGGACCCGCGCCACGGCGCCGTACCGAAGAGCGACTTTCCGGGCCACGCCGGTCAGCAGGAAGGTCGTGGCCATCGCCACGAACAGGACCAGCAGGTACTCGCGCACTAGTCCGCAGGCCTCACATCAGGATCGGTCGGCTTCTTGCTGTCTTTGGGCGGCTCTTCGGTGGCCGCCTCGGCTTTGGGCGGCTCTTCTTTGGACGCTTCGTCGACCGCTTCGGTTGGCTTGTCGTCGGTCGGTTCGGCCGGCTTGTCGTCCGCGACCGGTTCGGCCGGCTGGTCGGCGACGGGCTCGTCGGCGGCGGCGACCTCGGGGACGACCTCGCGGAGCTGGGCCAGACTGAGGGCGCCGAGGCGGATGACGCGGGGCGTGTCGGTGGTGATGTCGACGATCGTCGACGGCTCGCCGCCGGTGACCGCGTCGCCGTCCAGGTAGACGGCGACCGAGTCGCCGAGCTGCTCCTCGGCGTCGTACACGTCGAGCGCGGCCGGCTGACCGCTCTTGTTGGCCGAGCTGACCGCGAGCGGGCCGGTGCGGGACAGCAGCTCCCGGGTGTTCTCGTGGTCAGGGACGCGCAGCGCGACCGTGCCCTGCGTCTCCCCCAGGTCCCACATCAGGGAGCCCTGCGCGTGGCAGATCACCGTCAGCGGCCCCGGCCAGAACTTCTCGCACAGCTTCCGCCCGGCCTCCGGGACGTCGGTGGCCAGCGCGTCGAGCGACTCGACGACCGAGATCAGCACCGGCGGCGGCATGTCCCGGCCACGCCCCTTGGCGTCCAGCAGCCGCTGGACGGCGTCCGCCTTGAAGGCGTCCGCGGCGATCCCGTAGACCGTGTCGGTCGGCAGGACGACCAGGTCGCCGGCCTCGATCGCGTCCACGGCCGCGCGGTACGCGGGGGCCAGTTCATCACCGGTGAAGTCGAAGCGCTCACTCACGCACCGAATCGTGCCACTCACGCGGCCGATCGCGTCAATCGGGCTCCGCTCAGCCTTGAGTTGACACTCGATTGTCAACTTTCCTCCCCTCCGGGCCGCCGACTCCCTAGGATCCCGGCCATGACCGTGACGCGTGAATTCCTTGCCGGACTGCCGAAAGCCGAGCTGCACGTCCACCACGTCGGATCCGCCTCGCCGCGGATCGTCGCCGAGCTGGCCGCCCGGCACCCGGGCTCGCCGGTCCCTGCCGACCCGGCCGCGCTGGCGGCGTACTTCCAGTTCACCGACTTCGCGAAGTTCATCGAGATCTACCTGACCGTCGTCGACCTGATCAAGACACCGGACGACGTCCGGCTGCTCACCTACGAGATCGCCCGCGAGATGGCCGCCGAGCAGCGCCTGCGGTACGCCGAGCTGACCGTGACGCCGTACACCTCGGTGCTCCGCGGGATGCCGGCCGAGGCGTTCTGCGAGGCGATCGAGGACGCCCGGGTCGCGGCCGAGAAGGAACTCGGCATCACGCTGCGCTGGATCTTCGACATCCCCGGCGAATCCGGCCTGCCGGCGGCCGAGGAGACGCTGCGGATCGCGACGAAGATCCGCCCGGAGGGTCTGGTCGGGTTCGGGCTCGGCGGGCCGGAGATCGGCGTCCCGCGGCCGCAGTTCCAGCCGTTCTTCGACGCGGCGATCGCCGAGGGCCTGCACAGCGTGCCGCACGCGGGTGAGACCACCGGCCCGGAGACGATCTGGGACGCGCTGCGCGTCCTGCGCGCCGAGCGGATCGGCCACGGCACGTCGGCCATGCAGGACCCGGCGCTGGTCGACTACCTCGGCGAGCACCGCATCCCGCTCGAGGTCAGCCCCACCTCCAACCTGGCCACGCAGGCGGTCGCGTCCTACGACGTCCACCCGCTGCCCGCCATGGTCGACGCCGGGCTCGTCGTCACCATCAACACCGACGACCCGCCCATGTTCGGCACCGATCTGAACAACGAGTACGCCGTCGCCGCCAACCTCCTCAAGCTCGACGCGGCGGGCGTCGGCGAGCTCGCGAAGACCGCCGTCCGGGTGTCCTTCGCCGATGACGCACTGAAGGACACCCTGACGGCCGAGATCGACGCGTACGTCGCTGAGAACGCCTAAACCGGGTCGAAGTACCAGCGCTGGCAGGCGCCGCCGTGGAACGGCCAGATGATCACGTCGGAGCCTGCTGCGGCGTTGCAGCCGGCTACGTCGAGCGACTTGCCGCTGCCGACGCCCAGTAGCTGGTAGGCGCCGTTGGACAGGGCGGTGATCCGCCACTGCTGACAGGTGCCGCCGTAGTAGTCCCAGAGCTGCACCGGCTTGGCGTCGGTGGTGACGCAGCCCGCCACCTCGACTGCCTTGCCGGTGTTGCTGTCGACGACCTTGTAGACGTTGCCGTCGACCGCGGTGACCTGCCAGCGCTGGCAGGGGCTGCCGGTGACGCGGTCCCACATCCGGACGTCGGCGCCGTTCTGGCTCTGGCAGTTGGTCACGTCCAGGTCTTTGCCTAGCTCGGAGCGGATCCGGTAGGTGCCGTTCGGCACGCTGACCGGGCGCAGCTGGAACTGCTGGTTCGCAGCGCCGGTGAAGGGGTGCTGTTCGAGCGCAGCGGGGTGAGCTCCGGCGTCCGTTATGGCCAACCCGTTGAGGGTGTTGACGATGCCGTAGACGTCACCGCCCTGCGGGTGCAGCGTCCAGCGCATGCCGTCCTGGTTGTTGCAGGTGTACTGGATCACCTTGGTACCGGGCGCCGTGCCGCTGTAGGCGCTGTCGGCGCACTTGCCGCTGTTCACGTTCTGCAGCTGCCAGCCGGTCTCGTAGCGGAACCGCCACTGCTGGCTGGTCGCCCCACTGCGTGGCCGGTGGCTCACGGCCGCCAGGTTGTCGACCGAACCGTTGGCCACGTCGATGGCCTCGCCGGTGGCCGGGTTGACGAACTCGTAGACCTGTCCGTGTCGTGGGCCGGGCCGCGAGTCCGGTGTGGCGCTTTTGATCAGCCAATCGCTGTTGGCCAGGTTCCAGTGAGTGGCGAGGTAGCTGCCCGCCGGTGGGTTGGTGTTGAAGTAGTCGTCCTTGTTGCAGTCCAGCAGCCGGTCGTTGTCCTTGTCGGCGCACACGACCCGGGTGTCCGAGCCGTAGCACATCAGGTCGTACTCGTCCTTGCAGTGACCGTTGTAGTTCGGCGCTGACGACTGGACGGCGCCGAAGGTGTGACCGAGCTCGTGGGCGGCGGCGTTGAAGCCCCAGCAGTTCGCTGACGCGTCGACGCGGGCGTAGCCGGTGTTGGTGTTGTTCGCGTTGTCCAGGCCCGGACGGTCGTCGTTGTACAGCGTGCCGACCCCACAGACCTTCTGGGCGTCGGCGTACACCAGGTACTTGCGGGCGCTGTCGCGGTAGCCGAGGTTCTGCAGGGCCGTGACCATGGAGTTCCAGGTCTCCAGACCACCTGTCGGTACGACGGCCTCGCGCACGTTGATCTGGCAGCCGCCGGACACCGCGTCCGTCACGTACCGGATGTGTCGGCTGGCGCCGGTCTGGAAGGCGCTGTCGTTGTACGCGGCATCGATCTCGTGCGCCCAGGCGCGGAAGGACGGCAAGAACAGCTGTAAGCGGCTGGCCTGCTGGGACTCCCGTGCGTACAGGATCTGCACTCGCTTACCGCTGGTGCCGTTGCCGTCGCAGACGATCTGGTTGGCGGCCATGGTCGCGTCCGCGACCGCCTTCGGGAGGGGCTGGGCCCGCTCGCTCAGATCGGCGTTCGGCAGCACCTCCGGGCCGCGGGTGCACTGGTCCATTCCGGCCAGTGCCACGCGTTGCAGGCCCGCGCAGAGCTCTGTCTCGGTCTTCGGTTGCGGACTCGGCGGGGCAGCCTCGGCCGGCACGGCCAGCACCGGCGTCATCAGCGCGACCGTCGCGGCCAGCACCCCCAGTTTGGACAGGACGGACATGACTCGCGTGCTCCTCACCGGTGACCGGCTCGACTGGCAGCCGGGTGCTGACAGTGGGCGACGAACCAATCACATACCGCGTATCCTGCGGTATACAACAGGTCAGGGGCGAGTTATTCGATCCTGGCCACAGGGTCAGACCCGGCGACCGGTCGCGAACCGGTGCCGGCCCGCAAGGTCGAGCTGGTCGCGGACTTCGGCGTACAGACCGGTCGCGGCGAACACCGCCGGCGCCGACTCCCCCTGGACATCCGCGTGCTCACACGCGAACCAGCCGCCCGGCTTGAGCAGCCGGCCCGCGGTCGCCGCGACGACCTTGATCTCGTCCAGCCCGTCGTCCCCGGACCACAGCGCGAGCGCTGGGTCATGGTCGCGCACCTCGGCCGTGACGGACTCCCATGCGGTCAACGGGATGTACGGCGGGTTGCTGATCACCGCATCCACCTGGCCGTCGAGCTCTGGCAGGCATCCGTCGATGTCACCCTCGTGCAGCGTCGCACCGGTACCAGCCAGGTTCCGGCGGGCCCACACGCAGGCCTCCGCCGACAGCTCCACCGCATGCACCACGGCGTCCGGCCGCTCGGTAGCCACGGCCCCCGCGATAGCCCCCGACCCCGAACACAGATCCACCACTAGCGGCGCCGTCAGCCCCGCAATCCGCTCCAGCACCCAGCCGACCATCACCTCGGTCTCCGGCCGCGGCACGAACACCCCCGGACCGACAGCCAGCTCCCGGTACCTGAACGCCGCCGTCCCAGTCAGATGCTGCAGAGGCTCCCGCTCAGCCCGCCGCGCAACCAGCTCGTCGTACGTACGCCGCTCGTCGTCCGAAGGGTCCCGCAGGTTCAACCGGCTGGAGCCGGTCACAAACGCGAGCAACTCCGCCGCGTCGTACTCAGGCGAGGCAACCCCCGCAGACCGCAGCCGCTCCGCAGCAGCCGCAACCAGAGGTCTCACTGGGCCTCTACGGCTTCCAGGCGGGCGGCGAGGTCGGCTTCGGTGAGGGCTTGGATGACGGGCGCGAGATCGCCGCCGAGGACCTGGTCGAGGTTGTGGGCCTTGTAGCCGACGCGGTGGTCGGAGAACCGGTTCTCGGGGAAGTTGTAGGTACGGACCCGCTCGGAGCGGTCAACCGTGCGGATCTGCGAGCGCCGGGCGTCAGAAGCCTCCTGGTCGGCCGCCTCCTGCGCAGCGGCCAGCAGGCGGGCACGGAGCACGCGCATGGCCTGCTCCCGGTTCTGCAGCTGCGACTTCTCGTTCTGCATGGAGACGACGATGCCGGTCGGCAGGTGGGTGATGCGGACGGCGGAGTCCGTCGTGTTGACGCTCTGACCACCCGGACCGGACGAGCGGAACACATCGATCCGCAGGTCGTTCAGATCGATCTCGACGTCGACGTCCTCGGCCTCCGGCAGCACCAGCACGCCGGCCGCCGACGTGTGGATCCGGCCCTGCGACTCGGTCACCGGCACCCGCTGCACCCGATGCACGCCGCCCTCGAACTTCAGCTTGGCGTACGGCGCCTCGCCCGGCTCCGGCGTCCCCTTCGCCTTCACGGCGACCGTGATCGACTTGTACCCGCCGAGATCGGACTCGGCCGAGTCGAGCACCTCGGTCTTCCAGTTCTGCGATTCGGCGTACTTCAGGTACATCTTCAGCAGATCGCCCGCGAACAGCGCCGACTCGTCGCCGCCCTCACCGGCCTTGATCTCGAGGATCGCGTCCTTGTCGTCACTCGGGTCCCGCGGGACGAGCAGGACCTGCAGCTTCTCGCTCAGCTCCTCGCGCCGGGCCGCCAGCTTGGTCGCCTCCTCGGCGAACGCCGGGTCCTCGGCCGCCAGCTCGCGGGCCGCCTCGATGTCGTCCCCGGTCTGCAGCCACTCGTCGTACGTCCGCACCACCGGCGCCAGCGCCGCGTACCGCTTACCCACCCGCCGGGCATTCGCCTGGTCGGAGTGCAGCTCCGGGTCGGACATCTGCCGCTCCAGCTCGGCGTACTCCGCCTTGAGCGTCTCAACCGCCTCGAACATGCCGCACTCCTCCTCTCGGGAAACCCCTGGACATACGAACCGCGCGCCGGTCCACCCCTGAGGGCGAACCGGCGCGCGGTGGAAAAGCTACTTCTTGGCGGCGTAGCGCTTCTCGAAGCGAGCCACCCGGCCGCCGGTGTCGAGGATCTTCTGCTTGCCGGTGTAGAACGGGTGGCACTGCGAGCACACGTCGGAGTGGATCGCGCCGCTCTCGGCCGTGGACCGCGTCTCGAAGGACGCGCCGCAGGAGCAGGTCACCTTCGTGTTCACGTACGTCGGGTGGATGTCGCTCTTCAAGACAATCTCCTAGGAATCAGGTGCTCCGGGTCGTCCACGGCGTGAACGTGAACCGGAACCGACGTACCAGTTTGCCACTTTGCAGCGGCAAACCGGTAATCAGGGGTCTTTCAGTCGCCGATCGTGGCGCCGGCCGACGGGGTGGTCTTGTTGACCACCCCCCGTCCCTTCCGTCTTTCAGTCGCCGTTCGTGGTGCTGTGGGTCGAACCGGCGGACGGGGTGGTCTTGTTGACCTGGAGCAGGAACTCGATATTCGACTTGCTCTCCTTGAGCTTGCCGATGAGCAGCTCCAGGGCGGCCTGGCCGTCGAGGGCGGACAGCACCCGGCGGAGCTTCCAGACGACCTGGGTCTCGTCCTTCGACATCAGCAGCTCCTCGCGGCGGGTGCCGGAGGCGACGACGTCGATGGCCGGGAAGATCCGGCGGTCGGCGAACTCGCGGCGCAGCCGGAGCTCCATGTTGCCGGTGCCCTTGAACTCCTCGAAGATCACCTCGTCCATCTTCGAGCCGGTCTCGATCAGCGCGGTGGCGAGGATGGTCAGCGAACCGCCGTCCTCGATGTTGCGCGCCGCGCCGAAGAACCGCTTCGGCGGGTAGAGCGCCGAGGAGTCGACGCCACCGGACAGGATCCGGCCGCTGGCCGGCGCCGCGATGTTGTACGCGCGGCCGAGCCGGGTGATCGAGTCGAGCAGGACGACGACGTCGTGGCCGAGCTCGACCAGCCGCTTGGCGCGCTCGATGGCCAGCTCGGCGACCGTGGTGTGGTCGTCGGCCGGGCGGTCGAAGGTGGAGGCGATGACCTCACCCTTGACCGTGCGCTGCATGTCGGTGACCTCTTCGGGCCGCTCGTCGACCAGCACGACCATCAGGTGCACTTCGGGGTTGTTCGTGGTGATCGCGTTCGCGAGCGCCTGCAGGACCATCGTCTTACCGGCCTTCGGCGGCGAGACGATCAGACCGCGCTGGCCCTTGCCGATCGGGCTGACGATGTCGACGATCCGGGTGGTCAGGACGCCCGGCTCGGTCTCCAGGCGCAGCCGCTCGGTCGCGTACAGCGGGGTCAGCTTGTTGAAGTCCTGGCGCTGCTTGGCGATCTCCGGGTCCGACCCGTTGACGGTGTCGATCCGGACCAGCGGGTTGAACTTCTCCTTGCGCTCACCCTCCTGCGGCTGCTTGACCGCGCCGGTGATCGCGTCACCCTTGCGCAGGCCGTAGCGCTTGACCATCGAGAGCGCGACGTACACGTCGTTCGGGCCGGGCAGGTAGCCGCTGGTCCGGACGAAGGCGTAGTTGTCGAGGACGTCGAGGATGCCGGCCGCGGGGACGAGCACGTCGTCCTCGCTGATCGTCGGCTCCGGGTCGAACCGCTCGCCGCGGCCCCGGTTACGGCTGGAGTCCCGGTCGCGGTCGCGCTCACGGCCGCCGGCCACCGGCTGGCCCTCGCGGGTGCGGTCCCGGTCCCGGTCGCGGCCCCGGCGGCGCCGGCGACGGCCCTCGCCCTCCTCGCCGGCCTGGTCCTGCCGGTTGTCGCGGTTGTCCCGGCCCTGGTCGCGACCGGAGTCGCCCCGGCCGGAGTTGTCCCGGTTCTGCTCGCCCCGGCCCGCGGTGTCGCGGCCGGAATTGTCCCGGCCGGAGTTGTCCCGGGCCTGGTTGTCGCGGGCGGAGTTGTCGCGGTTGCCGTCCCGGTTCTGCTCCCGGTTGCGGTCGTTGCGGTCGCGGTTGCGCTCCCGGCCGGAGTTGCGGGACTGCTCCCGCTCGCCGCGGTCCGCGGTCTGCTCGCCGCGGCTCTCGACGGTCGCGCCGTTCTGCGTCGCGACCTGGACGGCCGGCGCCTCGGCGGCGGCCGGAGCACTCTCGGCGGCCACGGTCTTCGGGGCCTCCGCGCTCGGAGCCTCGGTCTTCGGGGTCTCGGCCGCGGCCGCGGCACGCGTCCGCCGGCTGCCCCCCTCGCGCTTGGCCGGAGCGGTCTTCGCCGCCGGGGCCGCCACGCTCTCGTCGAGCGTCGGCTGGGTCGCCTTCGCCCGGGATCCGCCGGTGGAACCACCCGCGGCGCCGCCCGTCTGGGCGGCCTTGATCGCCTCGATCAGCTGGCCCTTGCGCAGCGCGCCGGTGCCTTTGATGCCGAGCGTCCCGGCGAGCTGCTTGAGCTCGGGGAGCAGCATGCCCTCGAGGCCGCCGCCGGCCTTGCGCCGACGCGCCGGCGAGGCGGCGTCGGATCCGGCGGCTTCAACAGTTTCTGTCACGTGAGGTCCTTCCCACACGGATCGTCGAGATGCGGACAGCACCATCGACCGTTTCATCGCCACGGCCGAACGAAACGGCACGTGGGTTCACAGGCTCTCGTTCGATCTGAGTCCCCCCGGACATCCCCGGCGCAGGCGGCGCAAGGTCACATTCACTTGGGAGGTCGCCACACAACACAGGGTGCCGGGAGCACAGCCCGGATCGTGACGAGAGTTCACCGATCACCTGGAGGGGATCGGGTGAGTCGAGACTAGCACCTCGGCGGGTCGCCGGGCCGACTCAGGGGGTACAACGCGTGTCAGCTCCGGCGTATTCCGCGCCTCACCCGGCCTCCATCGACCAGACCTGGACGCCGACCGGGTCGATCCGCAGCTCGTGCCGCTCCCACCCGTCCGGCGCCGGCGGCGCGGCGCTGCCGCCGAGGACGGCGACGGTCGGGCCCGCGCCGCTCACGATCGCCGCGAGTCCGCTGCCCCGCAACTTGTGCACCAGGGCCAGACTCTCGGGCATCGCGGGCTCCCGGAACTCCTGATGCAGCCGGTCCTCGGTCGCGGTCAGCAGTAACTCGGGCCGCTGCGTCAGCGCCGCGACCAGCAGCCCCGCCTTCCCGGCGTTGGCAGCGGCATCCGCATGCGGGACGGCGCTCGGCAGCAAACCCCGAGCCTCCTTCGTCAGCACGCGATTGGCCGGCACATAGACCACCGCGCCGACGCCCTCCGCGGGCTCCAGCCGCACGGCCCGGCCGGCGTCGCCGTCCACCCAGGCGACCGTGAAACCGCCGTACACCGCGGCGGCCACGTTGTCCGGGTGGCCTTCGATCTCGTTGGCCAGCAGGAGCAGCCGCTCCCGATCGAGCGGCTCACCGGCCAGCCCGTACGCCGCGGCCAGCCCGCCGACGATCGCCGCGGACGACGACCCGAGCCCACGACCGTGCGGAATCCGATTCTCACAGCGCAGCGTGAACCCCGGCACCGGTACGCCGAGCGCCGCCAGCCCGGCCCGGATCGACCGGACCACCAGATGCGACTCGTCCAACGGGACGTCGTCCGCCCCGCAACCCGTCACCTGGACGGTCACCCCGGAACCGCCCGGGGTGACGACCAGCTCGTCGTACAGGCTCAGCGCGAGCCCGAAGGCGTCGAAGCCCGGGCCGAGGTTGGCACTCGTCGCGGGCACCCGCACGCGGACCTGGTCACACGGACGGCGATCGTCCCCCACGCCGTCAGACCAGACCTGCGACGCGGGCGACGGCGTCCGTGTCGGCGGGGGTGACCGGCGACTTGTCCACCTTGGCGTGGTCGAGCGCGGTGTCGATGTCCTTCAGGCCGTGGCCGGTGACGGTGATGACGACGGTCGAGCCGCCGGGCAGCCAGCCCTGCGCCTTCGCGTGCAGCAGACCGGCGACGCCGGCCGCCGACGCGGGCTCGACGAACACGCCCTCCTTGGCCGCCAGCTCCCGCTGCGCCTCGAGGATCTGGGCGTCGGCGACCATCTCGATCCGCCCGCCGGACTCGTCCCGCGCGGCCTCGGCCAGCGTCCAGGACGCCGGGTTGCCGACCCGGATCGCGGTCGCGACGGTATCCGGCCGCTCGACGATCGAGCCGCGGACGATCGGCGCCGCGCCCTCGGCCTGGAAACCCCACATCCGCGGCGTCCTGGTGGCCAGTTTGTCCTTCGCGTACTCGCGGTAGCCCTTCCAGTACGCCGGCAGGTTACCCGCGTTGCCGACCGGCAGCAGGTGCAGGTCCGGGGCGTCGCCGAGTGCGTCGCAGACCTCGAACGCCGCGGTCTTCTGCCCCTCGAGGCGGACCGGGTTCACCGAGTTCACCAGCGCGACCGGGTAGTTCTTGCCGAGCTCGCGGACGATCCGCAGGCAGTCGTCGAAGTTCCCGTCGATCGAGACCAGCTTGGCGCCGTGCAGGATCGCCTGCGCGAGTTTGCCCTTGGCGATCCGGCCGGCCGGGATCAGCACCAGCGGCAGCATCCCGGCCCGGGACGCGTACGCCGCGGCCGAGGCCGAGGTGTTCCCGGTCGAGGCGCAGACCACGGCCTTGTCACCGGCCTGCGCGGCCAGCGAGATCGCGACCGTCATCCCGCGGTCCTTGAACGAGCCGGTCGGGTTGTTGCCCTCGATCTTCAGCCAGACCTCGCACCCGGTCTGCTCGCTCAGCCACTGCGCGGCCACCAGCGGCGTACCGCCTTCGCCGAGCGTGACCACCGGGGTGTCCGTCGAGACCGGGAGCCGGTCGCGGTATTCCTCGATCACGCCACGCCACTGGTGAGCCATTCGTCTACTCGCCTTCTACCCGCATCACACTGCTGACTTCACGGACGATGTCCATGTCCCGCAAGGCCTCCACGGTTCCGGACAGCGCCGCGTCGGTCGCGGTGTGGGTGACGACCACCAACTCGGCGTCGCTGCCCCGGCCCTCCTGGCGGACGGTCTGGATCGACACGTCGTGCTCGGCGAAGGCCTGGGCCACGGCCGCCAGCACACCGGCCTTGTCGGCCACGTCCAGGGACACGTGGTAGCGGGTCATCGCCTCGCCCACCGGACGCACGGCCCGCTGGGTGTACGACGACTCGCCGACCCCCGGCACACCCCTGAGCCGGTTCCGCGCGGCGGACACGAGATCCCCGAGGACTGCACTGGCCGTCGGGGCGCCGCCGGCACCACGACCATAGAACATCAGCCGCCCGGCCGCCTTACTTTCCACGAAAACGGCGTTGTAGGCGTCCCGGACGCTGGCCAGCGGGTGGGTCAGCGGGATCATCGCCGGGTAGACCCGGGCGCTGACGGAGTCGGTCGCCTCGTCGAGCTCGCAGATCGCCAGCGACTTCACCACACAGCCCATCTCCCGGGCCGAGGCGATATCGGTCGCGGTCACCTCGGTGATGCCCTCGCGGTGCACATCGGCGATCGAGACCCGGGTGTGGAAGGCCAGGCTGGCCAGCAGCGCGGCCTTCGCGGCCGCGTCGAAACCCTCGATGTCGGCGGTCGGGTCGGCCTCGGCGTACCCGAGGGCCTGGGCCTCCTCGAGCGCCTCGTCGAACCCGGCGCCGGTGGAGTCCATCTTGTCGAGGATGTAGTTCGTGGTGCCGTTGACGATGCCCATCACCTTGGTCACGTCGTCACCGGCCAGCGACTCGCGCAGCGGCCGCAGGATCGGGATGGCGCCGGCCACCGCGGCCTCGAAGTACAGGTCGCGCTGGTACTTCTCCGCGGCCGCGAACAGCGTCGGGCCGTCCTCGGCGAGCAGCGCCTTGTTCGCCGTGACGACGGAGGCGCCGTGCTCGAGCGCGGTCAGGATCAGGCTCCGGGCGGGCTCGAGGCCGCCGATCACCTCGATCACCAGATCCAGGTCGCCGCGCGACACCAGCGCCTGCGCGTCGGTCGTGACGAGCGCCGGGTCGACCGCGATGTCGCGCTCCCGGCCGGCCCGCCGGACGGCGATCCCGGCGATCTCCAGCCGGGCGCCGACGCGGGCCTGCAGATGATCCGCCTGCTCGGTCAGGATCCGCACCACCTCGGTGCCGACCACACCGCAACCGAGCAGGCCAACCTTCAGAGGTTTGTCGCTCATCCCTCGACCCCCATGTCCAGCAGCAGCATGTCGTCCTCGGTCTCACGGCGCAGTACGACGCGCGTCTGCCCGTCCTTGACCGCGATCACCGGTGGCCGCGGTACGTGGTTGTAGTTACTCGCCATCGAGCGGCAGTAGGCGCCCGTACCCGGGACGGCGACCAGGTCGCCGGGGACGACGTCCGACGGCAGGAACTCGTGTTTCACGACGATGTCGCCGGACTCGCAGTGCTTGCCGACGACCCGCGCCAGGGTCGGGACGGCGTCGGAGTACCGATTGGCGAGCGTGCAGGAGTAGTCGGCGTCGTACAGCGCCGCGCGGATGTTGTCGCTCATCCCGCCGTCGACCGACACGTACGTCCGGGCGGCGCCGGCGTCCAGCGCGACCTCCTTGACGGTGCCGACCGAGTAGACCGTGCACATCGCCGGGCCGACGATCGCGCGGCCGGGCTCGATCGAGACCTTCGGGACGGCGACGCCGAACGCGCGGCACTCGTGCTCGACGATCTTGCCCATCTCGGTCGCCAGTTGCGCGGGGTCGGCCGGGTCGTCCTGGGTGGTGTAGGCGATCCCGAAGCCGCCGCCCAGGTCGAGATCGGGCATATCGACGCCGAGCTCCTCCGAAACCCTTGCGTGCAAGGCGATCACCCGCTTCGCGGCGACCTCGAAACCGGCCGAGTCGAAGATCTGCGAGCCGATGTGCGAGTGCAGGCCGAGCAGTTCCAGCTCGGCCGCTTCGTTGACCCGGGCAACGGCTTCGAAGGCCGCGCCGGAGGTGATCGAGAAGCCGAACTTCTGGTCCTCGTGGGCGGTCGCGATGTACTCGTGGGTGTGCGCCTCGACGCCCGCCGTGACCCGGACCATCACCGGCGCGACGACGCCGCGCGCGCGGGCCAGCTCGATCAGCCGGTCGATCTCGTACAGCGAGTCGACGATGATCCGGCCGACGCCGGCGTCCAGCGCGCGGGTCAGCTCGGCCGGCGACTTGTTGTTTCCGTGCAGCCCGAGGCGCTTCGGGTCGGCCCCGGCGCGTAACGCGACGGCCAGCTCGCCGCCGCTGCAGACGTCGAGGTTCAGCCCCTCTTCCATCACCCAGCGGACGACCGTCGTACTCAGGAAGGCCTTCCCGGCGTAGTAGACGTCGAAGTCCTTGAACGCCGTCCGGAAGGCGCGCGCCCGGGCCCGGAAGTCCTCCTCGTCCAGGACGTACGCCGGGCTGCCGTGCTCGGCGATCAGGTCGCGGACGTCGACGCCGCCGACCACCAGCGAGCCCTCGGCGGTCTTCTTCGCGGTGGCCGACCACAGCTGCGGGACGAGCTCGTTGACATCGCTCGGCGTGCTCAGCCAGGCCGGGCCGCGCTGGCCGGCCTGGGCGTGCAGCGCGCCCGCCTCGTGGGCCCTCACATCCGCTCCGGAGCGGAGACGCCGAGCAGGTCGAGGCCGTTGGCCAGCACGGTCCGCGTCGCGGACACCAGGGTCAGGCGAGCCTTGTGCACCGGCTCCACCTCCTCGTCGCCGCGGGGCAGCACCCGGCAGCTGTCGTAGAACTTGTGGAACGCCGAGGCGGTGTCCTCGAGGTAGCGGGCGATCCGGTGCGGCTCGCGCAGCTCGGCCGCCGTCGCGACGATCCGCGGGAACTCGGCCAGCGCGCGCAGCAGGTCGCCCTCGCGCTCGTGGCTGAGCAGGCCGGGCGCGAACTCGTCCAGCTTGACGCCGAGCTCGTCGGCGTTGCGCAGGATCGAGGCGAGCCGGGCGTGCGCGTACTGCACGTAGTAGACCGGGTTCTCCGAGACCTGCTTGGTCATCTCCTCGATGTCCAGCGTCAGCGGCGAGTCGACCGGGTAGCGGCACAGCGTGTACCGCAGCGGGTCGACACCGCCCTCCTCGACCAGCTCGGCCAGCGTGACGATGGTGCCGGCCCGCTTGGACAGCCGCATCTCCTCGCCGCCCTTGAGGATCTTCACCAGCTGGCCGATCAGGATCTCGATGTTGTGCTCGGGGTCGTCGCCGGCGCAGGCCGCGATCGCCTTCAGCCGGTTCACGTAGCCGTGGTGGTCGGCGCCGAGCAGGTAGATGCAGACCTCGAACCCGCGGTCGCGCTTGTTCACGTAGTAGGCCGCGTCGGAGGCGAAGTACGTCGGCTCGCCGTTGGACCGGATCAGCACCCGGTCCTTGTCGTCGGTGAAGTCCGTCGTCCGCATCCAGAGCGCGTCGTCGGCGTCGTACAGGTGGCCCTGGGCCCGGAGCTTCTCGATCGCGTGACCGACGCCGTCCTGCTCGTGGAGGCTGCGCTCGGAGTACCAGACGTCGAACTTCGTCCGGAAGTGCTCCAGCTGGCTCTGCTGCTCCTTCAGCTGCCGCTCGTACCCGGCCTCGCGGAACGCGACGGTCTGCTCGTCGGCCGGCAGCTCGGTGATCCCGGGCACCTCGGCGACGATCCGCTGGGCCAGCTCGCCGATGTACTCGCCGTGGTAGCCGTCCTCGGGGATCGGCTCGCCGTTGGCCGCGGCCTTCAGGCTGGCGCCGAACTTGTCCATCTGGTTGCCGCGGTCGTTGATGTAGAACTCGCGGGTCACCTTCGCGCCGGCCGCGATCAGCACCCGGGCCAGCGCGTCGCCGACGGCGGCCCAGCGGGTGTGGCCGAGGTGCAGCGGGCCGGTCGGGTTGGCGGAGATGAACTCCAGGTTCACCGCGACGCCCTGCAGGGTGTCGGTGCTGCCGTACGCCGGGCCGGCGTCCAGGATCACCTGCGCGATCTTGCCCTGGGCATCGGCCGCCACCCGCAGGTTGAGGAAGCCGGGGCCCGCGATCGACACCTCGGTGATCGCCTCGTCGTCGGTCAGCCGGGCGGCCAGCAGCTCGGCGAACTGGCGCGGGTTCATCCCGGCGCGCTTGCCGAGCTGCATGGCGACGTTGGTCGCGTAGTCCCCGTGCTCGGGGTTCTTGGGTCGCTCGACCTTCAGCTCGCGCGGCAGCCCGCCCTCGACAGTGATGGCGCCGTCGGCGGCGAGTGCGGTCAGGGCCTGCAGGATCTTCTCAGCGAGCTGTTCCGGGGTCACCGCCCCAGCCTAATGGCGACCGGCCCCATCCTTTGACCCACCATCCACAGCCCGGAACGGCTCAGCGCTCGACACTCACCGTGATCTTGGCGCCACCGGTGAACGGGACATCCCACGGCGCGGGCTGCCCGTCGACGGTGATCTTGAGGTTCTGACACGCTCCGGCGAGGCATTTTTCGTCGTACTTGAGGCCCCAGAGCGTGAAGAACTGAGCCAGCGTCGGCTTCTCGGCGGTGGTCTTGGCCTCGACGTACACCAGCCCGTCGGTGGTGTGCGTGTGGACGGCGGCCTGCTCGGCGCGGATGCGGTCGACGCCGATCCCGGCCGGGATCTGGACCTGGCTCCCGTCGACGGTCACCTTGACCCGCAGCGTGTACGGCGACGGTCCGGAGAAGTCGAGCGGGAGGCGTTCGAAGCCGGCCTTCTCGATGTAGGAGACGGCGTCCCGGGGGGCGTCCCAGGGGGGCGCGGTGGTGCGGAGGTCGGCCGCCGCCGGTTCGGCGGGGCCGACTCCGCAACTGGCGAGCAGAAGTACCGCGGCCAGCGCACCCACTCCTGCTCTCACGAGAGGTCAGATTAGTACTTCTCGGCCGGCATCATGATCCAGAGTGCGAGGTAGATGAGCACCTGCGGTCCCGGCAGGATGCAGCTGACCACGAAGATCAGCCGCATCGTGTTCGGCTTCATGTCGAACCTGCGGGCCAGTCCGGCACAGACACCGCCGAACCAGCGACCGCGCGACGGGCGAACCAGAGCGCTAGCCATGAGTACCAACATCCTTTCGTGGGGGCTTACGTCCACTATGACGACGCTGGTACCCATGGGGATCCCGACGCACCGGTGTTCCAGGGTCTCGTCAGGGAGAGCCCTTATCGCTGGAAGCGGTAGGTCTTGCTGTCGATGGTGATGCAGACGCTCGGCGAGAGGACGATGACGCGGAGCGTGCCGTCGGGCTCGTAGTAGTCGATGCCCTCGACCTCGAAGCTGCCGGTGCAGCCGCTCTTCAGCGGGAGCTGGCCCAGCGAGGTGACCCGTCCGGTCACATCACTCGCACCGACCGGGCCCGACAGGTCGACCTGCAGCAGCGGCTTCGTCGTACCGAACAGCGTCCCGGCCGGGTCGTCGGACGCACACAGCAGCCGCGTCGCCGTCACGAAGTCACAGCCCTGGACGTCGCGCACCGGGCGATCCAGGTTCACCCGCGACGCCAGCGGCAGGTTCTGCGCCGGATTGGTCGCCCGCACACCCGGCATCGGGAACACGAGCAGCCGGTCCATCGTCCCCCACTCGCCGTTCACCATCCACTGCGTGTCCGGCGACACCGCCGACCAGCTGTTGTTGGTCGCCTCCCACGACTCCAGCGCATGCGTGTAGTTGGCCCAAGCACCCGTCGGCGACTGCACCCGGAACAACTTCCCGCCCCGGTCGTCCCGCTGGTACGGCTCGACGTACCAACCCTCCGCCGCCCCCGGATCCCCCACGTGGTTCCACCCCCGGAACAACAGATCCGCCGGCACCGTCCCCGACCCCGTGTACCGGTACTGCGTCACCCCGCCCCGAGTAACAGTCGCGAGCCCCTGCCCCTCGTCCAACGGCCGGGCATTGTCCGACCCCACCAACCGCCACCCGTCCACAGCATGAGCCTGAGCCGGCCACAACACGGCAACCATCAACACGATGAAGACAATCCCCAGTCTGCGCATGCCCAGAGTTCTACCCCCTCGACCAGCCCCCAATTCGAACTTGGCACGAACATGCTGCTACTGTTCACCTCGTTCCTGAGCCCCCGTAGCTCAGGGGATAGAGCACCGCCCTCCGGAGGCGGGTGCGCAGGTTCGAATCCTGCCGGGGGCGCGGACGATCTGGGCGATCCATGTCAGCAAAGTGCGCTGACCGTGGATCGCCCGCCGTGCTTTGTGGGGGCGCAGCCCCCACACCCCACCCGGAGGGGCTCCGCCCCCCGGACCCCCGCCGTGCCCACCCCCGGCCCTCCCCTCACCCCACCCGTGCCCACCTCCCGCCCGCGTCCGACCTGGCGTAGTGAGGGGAAGTTGGGGGGAAACCGCAGGGTGGTGGGGGTGGGGGGTGATTACGGTTTGGGGATGGGTTTGTGGCGGCGGTGGGTTGGTGGGGTGGGGCTTGGGGTTTTGGGTGGGTTGGGGGGTGGGGTGGTGGTGTTGTGGGTGGTTTTGAGTGTGCGGGCGCTGGGGGGTGGGGAGGCGGGGGCGAGTTGGTGGGATCCGGTGACTTGGGTCGGGTTTGCGGTGGTGGTGGGGTTTTTGGTTGTGGTGGGGGTTGTTGGGCTGGTCGGGGTGCGGCGGTGGGTGCGGGTTTGGGGGTTGACGCCTGGGGAGCGGGAGGCTTGGCGGCTGCGGGTTGAGCAGTTGACGCGGAGCCGGTCCGAGGTGCTGGAGGCGGTGACCAGTGAGCGGCGGCGGATCGAGCGGGACCTGCATGACGGGGTACAGCAGCGGCTGGTTGGGCTGGGGATGTTGCTCGGCCGCGCGCAGCGACTCGACGCGGAGGCTGCGACGACGCTGGTCCGTCAGGCACAGGAGGAGACCCAGCGCGCGCTGGCTGAGCTCCGAGAGGTCTCCTGGCGCATCCACCCCGTCGCACTGGACGACGGCGGCCTGTCCGCCGCTCTGGAGGAGCTGGCCGAACGCTCCAGCGTCCCGATCACCCTCACGTACGACGTCCCGGCACAACCACCCGCGGCCCAAGAGACCGTCGCGTACTTCGTCATCCGCGAAGCCCTCACCAACGCCCTCAAACACAGCCAGGCCAGCCAGGTCGACATCACCGTCCACCGAGCGGACGACGTCCTGCACGTGCAAGTCACCGACAACGGCATCGGCGGCGCCCGGACCCGCAGTGGCGGCTTGTCCGGCCTGGCGCGCCGAGTGGCGGCGTACGACGGCCAGTTCGTGCTGACCAGCCCGACCGGTGGGCCGACGACCGTACGAGTGGAGCTGCCATGCGGATAGTGCTCGCCGAAGACAGCACCCTGCTCCGGGCCGGCCTCATCAGTCTGCTGCGCGAAGCCGGGCATGAGGTCGTGGCGGCAGTCGGCGACGGCGATGCGCTCGTGGCCGCGTGTGCCGAGCACCTCCCCGACGTAGTGATCGCCGACGTCCGCATGCCCCCGACGTTCACCAGCGAAGGCCTCCAAGCCGCCCTGACGATCCGGCAGGCGCACCCCGGCATCGGCGTCCTCGTCCTCTCGCAGTACGTCGACAAGCGGTACACCGGCCAGCTGCTCGACGGAGAGGTCCGCGGCGTCGGCTACCTGCTGAAGGACCGGGTAGTCGAGGTCGAAGACTTCCTGGCCGCCCTGCAGCGCGTAGCGACCGGCGGGACGGCGTTCGACCCCGAGGTGGTCCGCCGACTGCTCAACCGAGCCCGCGACACCGAGGCGCTGGCCAGACTCACCACCCGCGAGCACGACGTGCTGGAGCTGATGGCCCAGGGCCACACCAACGACTCCATCGCCGGCCGGCTCTACATCTCGCGCAGCGCGGTCGAGAAACACGCCAACGCAATCTTCGACAAACTCCGGCTCAACGACGCCGACGGCTACAACCGCCGCGCTCTGGCCATCATCCGTTTTCTCAACGCTTAAAGGACTTTCGCCGGTGCACACCATGCTCCTGGCTGTCTGCACGGCTGTCGCCACTCTGTGGACCGGCCTGCCAGCCCCACAACCAGAGCCTGACTCAATCGCCGCAGTGGTCGAGCGCAACCTCGGCGCGACCCGCCTCCCCGGCGTCTCGGTCGCAGTGGTCAAGGACGGCCGCGTCGTCCACACCGGCGGCTACGGCCACCAAGCCAACGACGAACCCGTCACCGACCGGACGCCGATGCGCATCGCCTCGCTGTCCAAGTCGTTCACCGCGCTGGCCGTGCAGCAGCTGGCCGAGGCCGGCAAGCTGCGGCTCGACGACCCCGTCGTACGACGCCTCCCGGAGTTCGCGATGGCGGACGCCAGAGCCGCGCAGATCACCATCCGGCAGTTGCTCGACCACAGCTCCGGCATGTCGGATGAGAGCTACCCCGAAGCGGCAGTCCGCCAACCCGAGTCGCTGCAGCAAGCAGTCGCCGACCTGCGCCAGGTCAAACTCGCCAGCGCACCCGGCGAGCGGCACGCCTATCACAACCCCAACTACTGGGTCGCTGCGCGACTGGTCGAGGTGCTGAGCGGGCAGCCCTTCGCGGCCTACCTGCAGCAACAGGTCTTCCACCCACTAGGGATGTCGGCGACTCAGACCGTCAACGACTGGGGCGCCGCGGTCCCAGGTCTGGTCGACGGCCACAACCGCTTTCTCGGCTTCACCCAAGCACGCTCCGAGCCACACCGTTTCGTTGCCGGCTCCGCAGGCATCGTCACCACCGCGGCAGACCTCTCCGCCTGGCTCGCCCTACACACCAGCAAAACAACGTCCCCAGTCCTCTCCCCCTCCGGACTGCGCGAGTCACACCGCCCCAGCGCGCCAGACGGCCGCTACGCGCTCGGCTGGGACAACCCGGTACCGGAGCAGGTCGCCCACAACGGTTCGTCGTTCACCTCGACCGCCACGATGGTCCTGTTCCCCAGCACCGGCTACGGCATCGCCCTGCTCTCCAACAGCCGCATGCCGCTGGAGGCCGACGCAGAGGCGATCATGGCCGGCCTCATCGCTCTCACCCAGGGAACTCCCCCACCGGGTGCGTCACTACCAATAGCCTTCCTGGCCGATGCGATCGTCCTTGGCGGCGCCACCTTGCTCGCCGTCGGCGCAGTAGTAGCGGTACGCCGAGCCGGCCGCTGGGCGCAGCGTCGACGCAGCTGGTGGACGGCGGCGCTGCGAACCCTGCCCTACTTGCTACCCACGCCCTTCATCGCCTTCCTGCCCCGCATCCTCGAGCTGGTCACCGGCGGCCGCGGAGTCACGTTTCTACTGCTCTCCCACATCTGGCCGACCTTTCTGGCCGCAGCCGGCCTCACAGCCGCCGCGGGCCTGCTGGTCGCTGCAGCACGGGTCCGCGCACTCCTACAGCGATAGCGCGGCGCGGCAGTAGTCCCAAGCCTGGCGGCGCTCGGCCGCGGTGTCACGAGTCCGGTTCAAGTAGTGCATCGGCCGAATGTCTCGGTCATGCCAGAAATGGCCGGACGGCGGAGCTGGGTGCGTAGCGGCCAACCAGAGCGTGGTGTCGATGCCTTGAGCCGGAGTACGCAGTACCGGCTTTGTGACCTTGGTGAACAGCGGCAGCGAGTCTGTCAGGCCCGGAGTGGCCGACCAGCCAGGATGCATCGTCGCAACAGTCAGCTCGGGCAGATGCGCAGCAAGCAGTGCCGTCAGGGCAACCTGCACCCGCTTCGAGCGAGCGTAAGCAACAGCACCCTTGTACGGCGCATCGCGGTACTCGAGATCGACCGGAAGCCGCTGCGTGTACATCCCGCCCGAAGCAACCAGAATGACGCGCCCATTGGTGAGCTGTGGGCGGAGAAGCTCAGTCAGTAGCAGCGGGCCCAGCACATGCGTCGCCAACGTCAGCTCGTGACCTTGCGCGCTTTCGGCCCGCTGCGCGGGCATCACACCGGCGTTGTGGACCAGTACGTCGACGCGGCCGGTCACCTTGTCGACATAACCCCTTACTGCGTTCAGATCGGACACATCGCACTCATCGACGACGAACTCGCCGCCCGGCACCTCACTGCGTAAGTCCGCGACCGCATCGACCGCCTTGTCAGCAGAGCGGACGACGACGTGGACGGTCGCTCCCAGCCGCGCCAGCCCGGCCGCCGTCGCCTTACCCAGGCCCGAGCGCGCACCGGTGACGACCGCCGTCTTGCCGGCCAGTGCATCCCTTCGGGGGTCGGCCGCTGACCAACCGCGCCTGCGGAGCTCGTAGCCGAGCCGCGAGTAGCCCAGGACGACACTGCGGTCCAACAACGTGTCGATCATGCAGCCAGCTTCCCCAGTGCGTTGCGCAACCCTTCCTCGGCCTCTTCACCGAGGCGGTCGAACGCCTTGCGCAGAAAGGGTTCCGCGAACCGGGCGAGCCCTTTCAGCTGGAACTCGGCCCGATAGGTCACCCGAGTCGTACCGGCGGCGCCGTCGAACGTCATGGTGTCGCGCGCGACCACTGTCTTGTTCTCGCCGCGCAACACGATCCGCTCCGGCCGAGCGAACTCCTCGACGACGTACGTCAGTTGCGTCTCCCGGCCCGAGAACTGCGAGATGTTCTGGTACGTCGTCCCGACGTCACCGGCTCCGGAGACGCGTCGCGTCCGGACCGTGCCGGGATCCCACTCCTCGGTGGTCTCGAAGTTGGCGAGGTAGTCGAAGACGCGCTCGGCGGGGGCCGCGACGGTGACTTCGCGTTCGATGACGATCATGACTGCTCCTTCGGGGCTTCGGCCGCGTGCGCGAGGTTGCGCTGCATGCCGCCGAAGACGACGTCGTGGAACGGGCGGATGGCGGCCCAGTACAGCTCCCCGGGCAGGCCGCGCGGATGGAAGAGGGCGCGTTGGCGGAACACGGTGCGCCCCTCGGCGTCGGTGCCGCAGTACAGCTCGAGCCAGGCCTCACCCGGCAGCCGCATCTCGGCGCGCAACCGGAGGAGGCGGCCGCGCTCAAGCGTTTCGACCCGCCACCAGTCCAGCGGGTCACCGACCGAGAGGGAGTCCGGGTGACGGCGGCCGCGGCGGAGACCTGGGCCGCCGACCACCCGGTCCAGGACGCCGCGGGTCCACCAGCCGAGCCGCCAGGAGTACCAGCCGCGTCGGCCGCCGATGCCCTCGATGATCTGCCAGAGGCGCTCCGGCGTCGTGTCCACAACGCTTTCGCGTTCGTCGACGTACAGAGAACCGCCGGACCAGTCCGGGTCGCCGGGAAGCGGGTCGCTCGGCGCACCGGGAGTGGAGGCGGACGCCCAGGACGTGCTGACGTCGAGGTCCTGGATCTTCTTCAGTGCCAGCTCCACAGCGCGATCGAAACCGATCTCAGCCGATTCGACGTACTGATCGATGTCTGCGTCCTTGCAGACGACCTCGTGCACCAGACTGTCGACCAGTGGCTTTGCGATCCCACTCGGCACCGGAGTGACTAGCCCGACCCAGTGACTCGACAGCCGTGGCGTCAGCAGCGGCAACGCGACGATCCGCCGTCGCTGCAGGCCGGCGACCGCGGCGTACCGCTGCATCATCTCCCGGTACGTCAGAACGTCAGGCCCGCCGATGTCGAACGCTCGGCTGACCTCAGCCGGCATCTGCGCCGAACCGACCAGATAACGCAGTACGTCGCGAACGGCGATCGGCTGGATCCGCGTGTCCAGCCAGCGTGGTGTGACCATCACGGGCAGCCGCTCGGTCAGATAGCGCAGCATCTCGAACGACGCCGAGCCAGAGCCCAGAATGACCGCAGCCTGCAGCACTGTGGTCGGAACGCCACTGGCCAGCAGAATCTCACCCACCTCGCGCCGAGAACCGAGGTGTGGCGACAGCTCCTGCCCCTCCGGGTGCAGCCCACCCAGGTACACGATCCGGCCTACCTCGGCCTCACGTGCGGCTACACCGAACGCAAGCGCAGTCCGCCGGTCCAACTCCTCGAACCGACGCCCAGTGCCCAACGCGTGAATCAGGTAGTAGGCGACGTCCACACCATCGAGCGCTTTGACGAGGACGGCGGAGTCCACCGCGTCGCCCTCGACGACCTCGATGCGCGACCGCCACGGCCGGTCGGCGAGCCGATCGGGATGTCTGGCCAGCACGCGCACGTCGTACCCGGCAGCCAGCAGCTCCGGTATCAGCCGTCCACCGATGTACCCGGTGGCTCCGGTGACCAGTACGCGACTCATCGTTCACTCCAGCGTTGGGCGGCAGTGACCGGGTCGACGTCGACGTACTCGGCGCCGACCGCGGTAGCGAGCTCGACAGAGGCGCCGGGCCCGGCGAGTGCCAGTGCCCGTTCTGCGGCCAGCTGAACAAGCTCTGGCCGGACTGCCTCGAAAAGCGCCGCATCGGACGCCGCCAGCATCACCAGATCCGGCATCAGGATCGCTGCGGTGCTTTCGATCTCGGAGATCGGCGAGTCGGCGCCGAGGAACACCACGCGCCAGCCGGCGCGCCGGAGCACCAGACCGAAGGACAGCAGCGCAATGTCGTGCAGCTCTCCGGGCGGACAGGCGAGCAGCGCACGACCGCTACGACCCCCGCTGGCCCCGGGCGCCATCGCTGCGAGTCGAGTACGGATGATCTGGCTCGCGAAGTGCTCCTGGCCGATGGTGACCTCGCCACGAGCCCAACGCTCTCCCAGCCCATGCAGATAGGGCAGCAGCACGTCACGGATCACGGCCTCAATGGTCAGCGTGCTGAACAGCTGGTCCAGCACGATGTGCGCGGCCGGCTCGTCCAGCTGCTCCAGAGCCTCGCTGAGGGCAGCCACACCGACCGGCCGAGTCGACGGTCCCGCGACCGGGATGAATGCCGGGGACGGCGCCGACTCCGCCAGGACGGCGCGGGCGGCCTCAGCCGCGGAGACTCCGTCGGCGAGGAAGGCGCGCATCCGCTGCACGCGCCGCACGTCCGCCTCGGAGTACAGCCGGTAGCCACCGGCCGAACGGGCAGGCGACAGCAGCCCGTACCGCGTCTCCCAAGCCCGCAGCACGTGCTCACTGACCCCGGCGCGTTTGCTCAGCGCACCGATCCGGAGCCCGTTGGGTACCGAAGTCTCCACAGCGTCACTATACAGACCTTAGACAGACCTTTGACGGAGCCTGTCGAACCTGCCTAATCTCTAGACAGACCCTAGACAGCTGGAGGCCCTCGCCCATGACCGAATCCGTAGCCGTGATCGGCGCCGGTGTGTCGGGCCTGACTGCCGCGTACCTGCTCACCCGGCAGTACGACGTCACCCTGTTCGAGACCGAGCCGCGGCTCGGCGGCCACGCGCACACCCACGACATCACCGACCCCGCCGGGCGCCCGCTGGCGATCGACACCGGCTTCATCGTGCACAACGACCGGACGTACCCGCTGCTGCGCCGGCTCTTCGCCGAGCTCGGTGTCCAGGCTCAGCCGACCGAAATGAGCATGAGTATCAGCGACCCCGCCAGCGGCCTGGAGTTCGCCGGCGGGCGTGGAGCGCCCGGCCTGTTCGCACAGCGTCGGCGTCTGCTGGACGCCCGTTTCGTGGCCCTGCTGACCGAGGTGCGCCGTTTTCACCACCGCGCCGCCGACTACATCGCCCGTACCGGTGACGACGACCTGACCACCCTCGGCGACTTTCTGACGGCCGAGCGGTTCAGCCAGCGCTTCATCCGGCTGTACGCCGTACCGGTCGTGGCATGCGTGTGGTCGTGCGGCGGCCGCTCCGCACTGGAGTACCCGGCCCGCTATCTGTTCCGCTTCCTCGACCACCACGGCATGCTCTCGATCGGCGGCTCACCGCAGTGGATGACCGTCACCGGCGGCTCCCGCCGGTACGTCGACGCTGTCGCCGCCAAACTCGGCCCCATCCGCAGCGGCACGCCGGTCCGGTCCGTACAGCGTCACCCTGATGGTGTGAGCCTGGCCGTCGCGGACGGCGACATCGTCGAGTTCGACCGCGTGGTGTTCGCGACGCATGCCGATCAGGCCCTCGACCTGCTCACCGATGCCACACCGGCCGAGAAGAACGTGCTGGGCGCATTCGAGTACAGCCAGAACGAGACAGTGCTGCACACCGACGACTCTTTGCTCCCAGCAACGAAGAACGCCCGCGCCTCCTGGAACTACGTCATCCGGCCCGGTGCGCCGCTGACGACGTACTGGATGAATCGTCTGCAGGCGCTCGAGACCGATGAGACGTATCTGGTCACGCTGAACGGCGCAGAGGCCGTCGACCCGGCGAAGGTACTCGCACGGATGAACTACGCGCACCCTGTCTACACACCGGAGGCCGTCGCCGCACAGCGCCGGCTGCCGGCCCTCAACAGCACCCGGACGGCATTCGCCGGGGCCTACCACGGCTGGGGGTTCCACGAGGACGGGTGCCGGTCCGGCGTTGCTGCGGCGTCCGCCTTCGGAGTCGAATGGTGAGTCTGCCAACCCTGCCGGCAATCGTCACTGGGCATGTCGGCCACGGCCGATCCATTCCGATCCGGCACCGGTTCAAGTACCGCGTCTACCAGTGGCTGGTCGACCTCGACGACCTGCCCCGCCTGCCGTGGTACCTGCGACCGTTCAGCCGGTTCGACGCCCGTGATCACCTCAGCGGCACCGGTCCGACCATCAAGGCCGACCTCCTGCGCTATCTGCGCAGTCAGGGCATCGAGTTCGACGGACGTGTCCTAATGCTCGCCAACGCTCGGGTATTAGGTCACGTCTTCGATCCGCTGACGGTGTTCTGGTGCGTCGACAGCCCGTATGTCGTCGCAGAGGTCCACAACACCTACAGCGGCCGCCACACCTATCTGCTAACCCCGGACAGCGACGGCGCTGCCGAAACCGCCAAGGAGTTCTACGTGTCGCCGTTCAACGACGTATCCGGTCGCTACCGGCTCCAGTTCGAGCTGGACCCCGAGCGGGTCCGAGTACAGGTGAGTCTGTCGCGTGAGGGCCGCACTGTTTTCGGTGCGAGCTTCGACGGTGTCCCCACCCCGGCAACGCCCCGCACAGTCCGCAGTGTCGTGCTGCGGATGCCGCTGATGCCGCAACGCGTGTCCGCGCTGATCCGGCTGCATGGTGTCTGGCTGTGGGCGCGAGGCCTGCCGGTGGTCCCGCGAGAGGCTGTCCGATGAGGGCCCGGCTCGCGCGGCTGGTAGTCGACCGGATGCTCGATCAGGTTCCGGTCCGGGCGATCTACCCGGACGGCACTGTTCGCGGTGCCGGCGCGGCTGACTCGCCGGCGCTCCGGATCGTCCGCCCGCAGGCCATGTTCGAGCGGCTGGCGAAAAGCCCGAAGATCGGCCTCGGCGAGGGCTACATGGCCGGCGACTGGACTGTGGCCGACGGCACCGATCTCGGCGAGCTGATGACGCCGTTCGCCGCCCGGCTCACCGAGCTCATTCCGCCGCAGCTGACGCGCTTCCGGCGCGTGGTGGACCGGCGTCTCCCCCGGCGGACGCGTAACACACCAGCAGGCTCCCGCGACAACATCAGCGCGCACTACGACCTCAGCAACGAGCTCTTCGCCGCCTTCCTGGACCCGAGCATGTCCTACAGCTCAGCGCTCTTCGAAAACGCCGATGCGGACCTGGAGACCGCTCAGCAGCGCAAGGTCGACCGCATCCTCGATCTGGCCGGTGTCGGGCCGGGCAGCCGCGTACTGGAGGTCGGCGCCGGCTGGGGCACACTGGCGATCGCTGCGGCCCGTCGGGGCGCACTGGTCACCGGAATCGGCCTGGCAATCGAACAGGTCAACTTGGCACGCAAACGCGCCGCAGAGGCCGGGCTGACCGACCGCATCGACCTGCGTCTCGAGGACTACCGCTCAGTCACCGGTACCTACGACGCGATCGTCAGCGTCGAGATGATCGAGGCTGTCGGTGAGGAGTACTGGCCGACCTACTTCCGTGCCCTGGAAGGGCTTCTGGCGCCCGGAGGCACCATTGCGATCCAAGCGATCCTGATGGATCACGACCGGCTCCAGGCGACCCGCAACTCCTACGGCTGGATCCAGAAGTACATCTTCCCCGGCGGCCTGATCCCCTCGCGCACTGCGATCGACCAGACCGTGGCCGAGCACACCTCACTCGTAGTGGACGACGACTTCCGTTTCGGCCTGGACTACGCCGAAACGCTGCGCCGCTGGCGACACCGCTTTCACGCCAACAGCTCGGTCGTCCGCGCCGAGGGCTTCGACGAGACGTTTCAACGGACCTGGGAGTTCTACCTGGCGTACTGCGAGGCCGGCTTCGCTTCTGGCTATCTCGACGTCGCCCAGCTCAGTTTGCGACGCCGTTCGTAAGATGTAGCCGTGAACTACAGCGAGCTGGTCGAGGTGGCGGACGGGGTCTTCTTCGTCCAGGGGTCTGCAGTCAACTGGGTGCTGATCCGTGAGGGCGAAGACCTCACTCTGATCGACGGCGGCTACCCAGGTGACGTGACCGCGGTCGAGGAGTCGATCCGCGCGATCGGACGCCGTCCCGAAGACGTGCGCGCCATTCTGCTGACACACGCGCACGTCGACCACATGGGGTCGGTGAACCCGTTCCACGAGCGCTACGGGACACCGGCGTACGCCGATCAGGCAGAGGTGGCCCACGCGCACCGTGAGTTCCTGGACCAGCTCGCACCGGCCAAACTGATCGCCAACCTGTGGCGGCCCGGAGTCCTGCCCTGGGCCGTCGGCATCGTCCGCAACGGCGCCATGCAGGACGTCGCCGCGCCGCACGTCCAGGCGTTCCCGAACGTCGGCGCGCTGGACCTGCCCGGTAAGCCGGTGCCGGTCCCGACACGCGGCCACACCGCCGGGCACACGGCGTACTACGTCCCTACAGCCGGCGTCGTGATCACCGGCGACGCACTGGTCACCGGTCACAAGATCGTGTCCGCACAGGGCCCGCAGCTGATCCCGTACCTGTTCCAGCACGGCGACCCGGCCGACCTGGTCGCCGCCGTCCAGCCGCTAGCGGAGCTGGACGCGGACGTCATCCTGCCGGGGCACGGCGGCGTCCACCGCGGCCCCGTGCGGGACGCGGTGGCCGCAGTACACGTCTAGGACTTCTTCTCGCGCCACTCGCGCTCGAACGGCAGCCGCCACGCCCGCGGCGCGATCAGCTGATGGATCGCGTTCGGCCCCCAGGTGCCGGGCTGGTAGGGCTTCACGGGCGGCGGGTCCTCCAGCAGGAGGGCCGAGCGGTCCCAGAGCGACTCGATGCCCTCGGCTGTCGTGAACAGCGTGTGGTCGCCGCGCATCGCATCCAGGATCAGGCGCTCGTAGGCCTCCAGGACGTCGCCGGCGCTCTTCGTCTCCTGGGTGGAGAACTGCATCGACAGCTTCTCCAGCCGCATCCCCGGGCCGGGCCGCTTGCCGTAGAAGGACAGCGACACCCGCGACGAGTCGGCCAGGTCGAAGGTCAGGTGGTCCGGCCCTTCGGAGCCGACGCCCGAGCCGACGCCGAACATCGTCCGCGGCGCCTCCTTGAACGCGATCGAGATGATCCGCTGCCCCTGCGCCATCCGCTTGCCGGTGCGCAGGAAGAACGGCACGCCGGCCCAGCGCCAGTTGTCGATCTCGACCTTCAGCGCGATGAACGTCTCGGTGTCGGAGTCCGGCGCGACGCCCTCCTCACCGCGGTACCCGGCGTACTGACCGCGGACGACGTCCGTCGGCTGAATCGGCAGCATCGACCGGAAGACCTTGTTCTTCTCCTCGGAGATGGCCCGCGGCTCGAGCGCCGTCGGCGGCTCCATCGCGACGAACGACATCACCTGCATCAGGTGCGTGACGACCATGTCCTTGAAGGCGCCGGTCGGCTCGTAGAAGGTGGCCCGCTGGTCCAGGCCGAGCTCCTCGGGGATGTCGATCTGCACGTGATCGATGAAGTTGCGGTTCCAGATCGGCTCGAACAGGCCGTTGGCGAAGCGGAACGCGAGAATGTTCAGCGCCGCCTCCTTGCCGAGGAAGTGGTCGATCCGGAAGACCTGCGCCTCGTCGAAGGTCTCGTGCACGAAGTCGTTGAGTTTGATCGCGCTGGCCAGGTCGTCGCCGAACGGCTTCTCCATCACCACCCGCGCCCGCTCCACCAGCTTGGCGTCGCGCAGCATCGCGATCACCGCCTGCGCGGCCTTCGGCGGCACCGACAGGTAGTGCAACCGGCAGACGCCCTCGCCGAGCAGCTCCTCCGCGCGGTGCACCGTCGCCGCCAGCGCCTCCGCGCCCGCCGACACCGAAACGTAGTCGAGCCGGCTCGCGAACTGGGCCCACTCCTCGTCGCTCATCCGGTGCGTGCCGTAGGTCTCGACGGCCTGTTTGGCCCGCTCGCGGAACTCGTCGGCGGTCAGATCCTCCGTGGCGGACCCGATGATCCGCACGTCCGGCGCGAACTTGGACTGCTGCAGGTATGCCAGCCCGGGCAGCAGCTTGCGCTTGGCCAGGTCGCCCGTCGCGCCGAACAGGACGATTACATGCGGCGCCAGCGGCTCCGGATCCCGTCGCGACGGCCGCGATCCGGGAGACGGATAGGCGATGGTCTGGGTACGGTCAGGCATAACGGCAGTGTAGGTCGTGTCTGTTTTCGATCAGGTGGTTCGTCGGTGAACTGTAAAGGCGAGAACAACCCCGGAGGACGACTGTGAAGTACCTGTTGCTGATCGCCGGTGACGAGAGCGCCGAAGCGCACGCATATGACGGCTGCGACGGCTGGTCGGAGGAGATGACGGCTCGCGGCGTCATCGAGGGCGGCGCTGGGCTGCACCCGCCGAATGAGGCGACCACCGTCCGGGTCCGGGACGACGAGCTGCTGCTCACGGACGGCCCGTACGCGGAGACGAAGGAGCAAGTCGGCGGCTTCGTGCTGATCGACTGCGCGGACCTGGACGAGGCCATCGAGATCGCCGCGAAGCATCCCGCGTCCGGGTACGGCACGATCGAGATCCGGCCCATCCTGGAGCTGCCGCCGGGAGTGGTGTGACGTACGCCGAGGTCTTCCGGACGGAGTGGGGCCAGGTGGTCGCCACTCTGATCCGGGTGACCGGGGACTGGGAGCTGGCTGAGGAGTGCGCCCAAGAGGCGTGTGCTGCCGCTCTTGAGCGGTGGCCGCGCGACGGCGTACCGGATCGGCCTGGTGCCTGGCTGACGACAGTGGCGCGGAACCGGGCCATCGACTGGCTCCGCCGGGAGGCGGTCGGTGCTGCGAAGCTTCAAGAGGCCGCCGCACGGACGCCGGAGCCGGAGCCCGCGTACGACGTCCAGGACGATCGGCTGCGGCTGATCTTCACCTGCTGCCATCCGGCGCTGGCGATGGAGGCCCGCGTCGCGCTGACGTTGCGGACGCTGGCCGGTCTGAGTACCGCGGAGATCGCGAAGGCGTTCCTGGTCGGTGAAACGACCATGTCGAAGCGGCTGACTCGAGCCAAGCAGAAGATCCGGCATGCCGGGATCCCGTACCGCGTTCCGCCCGCACACCTGCTGCCAGAACGCACACCTGCCGTACTCGCGGTGTTGTACCTGCTCTTCAACGAGGGGTACTCCGACGTGCTCCGGAGCAACCTGTCTGCAGAGGCGATCCGCCTAACCCGCCTACTGGTCCAGCTGATGCCGGCCGAGCCAGAAGCGGCCGGGCTGCTCGCGCTGATGCTTTTCCACGACGCCCGCCGCGACACGCGCCTCTCCGCCGACGGCACGCTCGTCCCCCTCGACGAACAAGACCGCACCCGCTGGGACGCCGTACTGATCGCCGAAGCCGAGCAGCTACTCGACCGAACGTTGCAGCAACGTCGTCCTGGCCCCTATCAGGTCCAGGCAGCCATCGCCGCCTGTCATGCGACCGCCCGGACCGCAGCGGACACAGACTGGCCGCAGATCGCCGCCCTCTACTCTCAACTCCCCCAAACCCCAGTAGTCGCCCTGAACCGGATAGTCGCCATCGGAATGGCCGACGGCCCCGCAGTGGCCCTCCAGCTCCTCAACCGCCTCAGCACCGACTACTACCTGTTCCCCGCCGTCCGCGCCGACCTGCTCCGCCGCTTGAACCGCTACCCCGAAGCCGCTGTGGCCTATCAGGAAGCCCTCCAGCTGGCCCCGACCGACAGCGACCGGAAGTACCTGGCGAAAAGATTCGCAGAGGTGTCCGTTCCGAGCTGACCTCGTCCGTCGGTGGGGTATGACGGATATTCAAGGGACCATCGCGGCCGAGCGGGCTGACCTGCTCAACCTGCTGACCGCACTGCCTGCCGAGGACTGGGACAAACCGAGCCTGTGCGCCGGCTGGCGCGTGCGCGAAGTAGTAGCCCACATCACCATGGCCTACCGCTACTCGGGGCCCCGCGTGCTTCTCGGGATGGCGAAGGCCGGGGGTAGCTTCAACCGGTTTGCCGACCGTGCGGCGCGGGCTGACGCAGCTGCGTTGAGTACGGCCGAGTTGCTCAGCTGTTTGCGCACCAACCTCGGCAACGTCTGGAAGCCGCCGGGCGGGCGCTACGAGGACGCACTGGCACATGACGTGATCCACGGGCTCGATATCACCGTTGCGCTGGGCATCGATCGGCAGGTGCCACTCGACCGGCTGCGACCGATCCTCGATGGACTGCGGTCTCGGCAGGCGAAGTACTTCGGCGTCGACCTGACCAACACCTCGCTGCGCGCCTCGGATCTGGACTGGTCCTACGGTGCCGGTGAACTGGTCACCGGCACCGCTCAGGACTTGGTACTGCTGATCAGCGGACGGGTCTCGTCAGCTGCGGCATCTTCGTGAGGTCCCGACGTACGCCGCTGGTACGCCGCGCTGAGGTCTCCCGGCGGAACAAGCGGCCGCCGAAGCGCAGGAACTCCACCTGACCGTTGGAGCCACGGACGAAGTTGGCACGGCCGACCAGGTCAGTACCGTCCGGCAGGAACTGCTTGACGTAGTCGTGCCGGTAGAAGCCCAGCTTCAGCGCTACCTCGCCTTCGAACTTTCCGGCGAGCTGTCCCTTGTCGGCGACCAGGTCGAAGCCGAACTCCTCATACTGTCCGTTGACGCCGATGCTGCCGCTGACGTACGTCCCCTCGTACTGCGCAAGCCGGTGTGGCGCCAGGTCTCGCACAACGGCCCGCTGGTTGCTGACGCCCGCGAACTCGCGCAACGCCCAGTCGTCGACGCACAGCTGGCTCACCAGGTCGGGGCCGCTCTCGGAGTTCGTCAGCACGGTGATGGCGAAGTCGCGCTTCGGCACGAGCAGGAAGCCGGAGTGGTGCCCGGTCCAGTCGCCTCCGTGCTGCACCACGATCGGGCCTTCCGCCGTCGGGCGGAGCATCCAGCCGATACCTGCGCCGTTCAGCTCGACGAACAGCGTGCCGCCCGGACCAGGGTTGGACTGCATCGCCAGCCGCGACCTGTCCCGGAGCAACTGCGGCAGAGCGCGGTGACCGAGGTGGTAGCGGGCGTAGCGCAGCTGGTCGCGCGCACTGGAGATCAGACCGCCGAACGAGTGCAGCGTGCGCGGCATCTGGTCGTACGCCGGGACCGCCACCGTCTTGCCGTCGATGAAGTCGTGTCCGGTGGCCACGCTCTGTCCGGCGAGCTCGCTGTAGAAGAAGCGGCTGTGGTTCAGTCCGAGCGGGTCGATGACGAGCTCACGCGCGGCCGCCTCGTAGGTCTTCCCGGTGACGACCTCGATGATCCGACCGGCCACTCCGATCGCTGCGTTGTTGTAGGAGAAGACCTTGCCGAGCGGCGTCACCTGCGGCAGGTCAGCGAGGCTGGCGACGTACTGGGCCAGTGCGTCGTCGCCCGCGCCCTTGTCGGTGAAGTCGTCGCCCAGCCAGCCGGCGGAGTGGTTCAGCAGCTGCCGGACGGTCACCCGCCCGCCAACGGACGGGTCGGCGGTCCGGAAGTCTGGCAGGTACCTGCGGACCGGGTGGTCGAGATTGACCTTGCCGCGCTCGACCAGTCGCATGAGGGCCGTCGCCGTGAAGGTCTTGGACGTCGAGCCGACCCGGAAGGCGGTATCCGCGGTCACCGGCGACGGGTTGTCGACGTTCGTCACGCCGAATCCGCGGACGTACTCCCGACCGCGGTACCAGACGCCGAGGCCGACACCAGGGATCGCGGACGCCGCCATGGCCGCCTCGACCTTGTCGAACAGCCGGCCGATCGCGGCCGGCTCGCGCGACCCCGCCGTCCGAGCGGTGCCGGTGGGCAGCACGGCAGGCGCCGCGGTAGCGCTGGACGCGGTCAGCGCGGCGGCGGGCACCGCCGCGGCCGCCGCGGCGAGTACGGTCCGTCGGGACGGGCCGGTGGATCGAGCCGGACTATCGGGCTGCGAGTGAGGTGACACGGCAGTCTCCTGAATCAGTAGGCTTTGATGCCACCAAAGATATTATTTCCAGAGTTGGAAACAATAGGGGTAGACCATGACCGAACCCTCAACTCCGCTGGCCGACCTGCTGCTGCACCCGGTGCGCTGGCGGATCACGCAGCGGGTGCTCGGCCGGGAGGTGACCACCACCGACCTCAAGGCCGACCTGCCGGACATCCCGGTCACGACGCTCTACCGGCACGTGGCCGCGCTGATCGAGGGCGGCGTCCTGACGGTCGTCCGCGAGCGGAAGGTCCGCGGCACGACCGAGCGCACCCTCACGCTGGACCAGACCACCGGCGGCCGGCTGAGCGAGGCCGAGGCACGCGCGATGAGCCCGGACCAGCATCGCCAGGCCTTCCTGCTGCTGCTGACCGCCTTGGCGGCCGACTTCGACCGAATGCTCGCCCGCGGCGACCTCGCGGACCACATCCATCAGCTCGGCTACAGCCAGCTCGCCCTGTACGTCGACGACGACGATCTCGCCGAGTTGCGGAGCCGGATCATGGCCGCCTTCCATCCCTATCTCGACGAGCGGCCCGACAAGCAGCGCGTCACCTGGTCACTGTTCTCACTTCCCGATACATAGGTCATTAAGAGATCGTCTGTTATCGAACTATCTGTTATGGTCACACCCATGACGACGACCGATGCGGTACCGGCGACCGGGCGGATGCAGGCCCTGGTCGTGCTGTGCGTGATGCAGCTGATGATCATCCTGGACGGGACCGTGGTGACGGTCGCGCTGCCGACGATCCAGCAGGAGCTGGGTTTCTCGGACGCCGGGCTGGCCTGGGTGATGAACTCCTACCTGATCGCCTTCGCCGGCCTACTACTGCTCGCCGGGCGGCTGGGCGACCTGGTCGGCGGACGGCAGGTGTTCATCGCCGGGCTCGGACTGTTCACAGCCGCCTCACTGCTGTGCGGTGTCGCCGGTAGTGCCGAGCTGCTGATCGCAGGGCGCTTCCTGCAAGGCGTCGGCGGCGCACTGGCCTCGGCAGTCATCCTCGGGATGATCGTCGGTCTGTTCCCCGCTCCTGGTGAGCAGGCGCGAGCAATGGGCATCTACAGCTTCACCTCGGCCAGCGGCGCCTCGATCGGGCTCATCTTCGGCGGTGTCATCACTGAGACCATCGGCTGGCACTGGGCGTTCTTGATCAACGTTCCGATCGGTCTGGCCGCGGTCGGCTTCGCACTGCGCTTGCTGCGCCGCCAACCCGGGCTCGGCCTCGGCAAGGGCGCTGACGTCCTCGGAGCCGCGCTGGTCACTGCCGGACTGTCTGTCGCGGTCTACACGATCGTTCAGCTCGCTGAGCCGCACACTGAGCTGCCGCGCACCCTGGTGCTGACTGCGCTGGCCATCGGGTTGCTGACCGCGTTCGTTATCCGTCAGGCCCGCGTAGCCAACCCTCTGCTGTCGCTGCGAGTCTTCCGTAGCCGTCAGGTGACGGTGGCCAACGTGGTGGTCATGCTGCTGTTCGCGGCCGGTTTCGGCTTCCAGTTCACCACTGCGCTCTATCTGCAGCGAGTACTCGGTTACGACTCGTTGTCGACCGGCCTCGCGTTCCTGCCGGCGCCGATCCTCAACGCACTGATGTCCCTGTCACTCGGGCCACGGCTGACCGTCCGGTTCGGCGCGCACCGGGTACTGGTCGGCGGCTTGGTCGCCTTCGCGCTGGCGCTGCTCTGGTTGAGCCAGGCACCAGTGGACGGGACGTACGTCGTCAACGTCGCACCGGTGCTCGCAGTCATGGGCGCGGGGGTCGGTGTGGCCATTCCGGCCGCCATCATGCTCGCCATGTCCGAGGCCTCTGCCGGTGACGCCGGTCTGCTCTCTGGCGTCACCAACACGGCACAGCAGGCCGGGGCCGCGGTCGGCACCGCCGTACTGGCCACTCTGGCCGCAGCGACCACTTCTGACCGGCTGTCGGCGGGTGCGGGCGACCTGTCAGCGCTCCGCGACGGGTACGGCGTTGCGTGGATCGCAGCCGCCGGATTCGTCGCCACGGGTCTCCTGCTGACGGTGACACTGCTGCGCCGGAGTTAGTCTGTCGGCCGTGAGTAGAACACGGAATCCGGACCGGCTGATCCTGTTCACCGACGCCGTCGTGGCGATCGCGATCACGCTGCTGATCCTGCCGCTGGTCGAGGTGGTCACGGAGTCCCGGGCCGAGGGGCTGACGGCGGTCGAGGTGGTCACCGAGCACAAGCCGCAGATCTTCTCGTTCCTGCTCAGCTTCGCGGTGATCGCGAACTTCTGGCTCGCCCACCACCGGGTCTTCGAGCACGTCCGCGCCTACAACTCGGTCATCCTGCGGCTCAACCTGCTGTGGCTGCTGGCGATCGTGATCCTGCCGTTCCCGACCGAGATCGTCGGCGCCTACAAGGGCGACCAGTTCACGGCCGGCTTCTACGCCGGCGGGATCCTGCTGCTCAGCAGCTGTCAGACCGCGCTCGCCTGGTTGATCAGCGGCCATCGCGAGCTCGAGAACCCGGACGACCCGGTCAGCGGGCGAGAGCTGCGGAACAGCTTCGTGCTGACCGGGCTGACGCTGCTGGCCTTCCTGCTGGCCGCGTTCGTCCCAGGTGTGACGTTCTACGCGTTGCTGCTGCTCCTGCTGTCGCCGGTGCTGATGCGGGTGCTCGATCGAGTGAGTCCGGCCCAGAAGTCGCAGTGATGTTCCTGGCTCAGATCGACCGGCCGAATGCCGGTCTGGTCGGTCGGAGCCAGCGAAAGGCCTTTAGGTGCACTGGGCAACCACTGCGGCCGGCCCGGCCCATTCGGGTTACCGGTACGGACGAACGCCGTCCAGTAGTCGATCATCTGGTCCGACAGACGCTGCTGCGTCGCAGTGAGCGGAAAGTCGTGGCCGCCAAGCCGGAAGAGGTAGGGCAACTCGACTGCGTGTGCAGCGCCCTGTCCGGGCTGGCTGAGTGGTGAGTGCTGATCGGCGAACTCGTAGGCGTACACCGGCACCTTGCGGGCCGCCTGCTTGCTGCTGGCGACCTGCGTGCACGACCAGATCCGGTCTGTGGTGACTGCGGCCCACGCGGCCGCCGGCGACTCGTAGCGGTCGAGCGGGTACTCCCGCAGTACTTTCGCTGCCTGTTCGGCGCCGACCATGTCGGTGACCAGCTTCGGGTAGTCCTTGATCTCACCGAACGCGGCCAGCCACGGCGTCGCCTCATCCTGGTTGTTGCCGGAGATGATCGGTACCCGGTGGAACAGCCCGGCCCGCAGCGCCTTCGCCGGGCTCAGCGGCAGCACCGCGCTGCCGTACGCGCTCTGAGTGAACTGCATCGTCTCAGCGAGCAGTACGTCGGATTTCGTCGCCCGAAGGCAGTCGAGCGTGGACTGACCGGGTTTGCAGGCCAGCTCGGGTCGCTTCGCCGCAGCCCACTCCTTACCGTCGGCCTCGACCTGACGAACCGGGTGCCAGAAGGAGTCGGCAGCCTGGCCCGGGTACTGACTGTTGGCCGGCCAGTCGAAGGCACATGAGCCGCTCTGCATGATCGCCTTGCTGTACAGGCCTGCTGAGGCCGGTGCGGTCAGCTGAGCGCAGACGCTCATGCCGCCAGCGGACTCCCCCGCGATCGTTACGTTCCGCGGGTCGCCACCGAAGGCGCGCGCATTGCGCTGCACCCAGCGCAGTGCGGCCTGCTGGTCCTGCAGTCCGAACGTTCCGGACCCAGGCAGGCCCGGGTAGCCGAAGAAGCCGTAGATCCCCAGCCGGTAGTTGACCGTGACCACCACGACGTCACCGCGGCTCGCCAGCTTCGATGCCTCGTAGCTGTTACCCGCACCCTCGAAGAACCCGCCGCCTGGGAACCAGACCAGGACTGCGCGCGGTTTGCTCGCCTTCGCCGCCGGCGTGGTGACGTTGAGGTACAGACAGTCCTCGACGCTGGAGCCCTTGGGTACTTCGGAGTTGGGCTGCTGCGGGCACGGATTGCCAAGTTTCGACTCGCGGACGCCGTCCCACGGCCGCACCGGCTGCGGAGCCTGCCACCTGAGCTTTCCGACCGGTGGAGCGGCGTACGGGATGCCGTCGTACACGCGGGCCTGGCCGACGGATTTCGCGCGCACCTGACCGGCGTCCGTCTGGACGACGTCGTCCGGGTGTGGGGCGCTACCGGGAAGCAGCAGTGGGATGACTGCGAATGCTGTCAGGAGTTTCATACCTGACAGCCTCGGCCGGAGTAGCTGTCGGCGGCTTCGGCCGGACGGTCAGGCCGCCACCGCCTTTGGTCTAACTGCGGCGCCTCAACAGGTAGGTGTCCATGATCCAGCCCTTGCGGTCGCGGGCCTCGGCGCGGACCTTTTCGATCTCCGGTGCGACCTCGCTGACCGGTCCGGCGATCAGAAGCTCGTCCGGCGTCCCGAGGTAGGCACCCCAGTAGATGTCGGCGTCCTGGTCGGTGTGGGCGGTGAAGGCGGTCTGTGCGTCCAGCATGACGACGACGTCGTCCACGCCGTCCGGCCAGGCCTGCGCCAGCCGGCGTCCGGTGGTGATCTGGACCGGGCGGCCGACCTGGTTCAGTGGGACCCGGTGCCGGGCGGCGAGCGTCGAGACGCTGCTGATGCCCGGAATGACCTCTACGGCGAAGGTCTGCTCGCCACGAGCCAGGATGTCGTCGAGGATCGCCAGCGTGCTGTCGTAGAGCGACGGGTCGCCCCACACCAGGAACGCGCCCACGTCGTCCGGGCCGAGGTTGGCCGCGATCAGCTCCGCGCAGACGTCGGCCCGGCGGCGGCGCCAGTCGTCCACCGCTTCGACGTACGCCGACGTCGTCCGGTCCCGCTCGGGGTCGCGGCCGACCACTACCCGATGCGTACCGGTCGCGTGCCGGCTCAGGATCTCCGTCCGCAGGTCGACCAGCTCCTGCTTGACGTCGCCCTTGTCCAGTACGAAGAACACGTCCGCCCGGCCGAGCGCTTTGACGGCCTGCAGCGTGACCTGGTCCGGATCACCGGCCCCGATCCCGATCACCACGATCTCCCGCATGCGCGGCAGCCTATGTCACCAGGCAGTGGGCTCAGCCGGCCCGCTGCCGCCCACGGCGCACGGGCTGCGCCTCGACCGGCGTGGCCAGGTGGCCGTCGACCAGCGTCTCCAGAGCCGCCACGAACGGCGCCTGCTGGTCCGCTGCGAGGGCCGCGAGCGTCTCCCGGTGCACGCGGTCGACGATCGCCTGCCCCTCCCGCGCCAGCTTGGCGCCGGCCTCGGTCACCGACACGATCCGCGCCCGCCGGTCCGTGGCCGACGGCTTGCGCTCGGCGTACCCCGCCTTCTCCAGCGCGTCGACGGTGACCACCATCGTGGTCTTGTCCAGGTACGACAGCTCGGCGAGCTGGATCTGCGTCCGCTCCGCCTCCAGCGCGTGGCCCAGCACGCACTGCATGCGCGTGGTCAACCCGATCTCGGCCAGCGCCGCGTGCAGCTGGGTCTCCAGCACATGCCCAGCATGGTTCAGGTAGCCGGTGAGATCAGGAACCGTCCGCATACTCGCCATCTGTCGAGGGTAGCTCGGGATCATCCCGCACCGGATCATCCCGCGTCAGATCATCACCTCCGCGCTCGGGACGTAGCATCGGCGTGTGGCGAGGACCGAGAGCGACCGGTGCCCGGGTGTGCTGGCAGTGCACCAGGCGGCCGATGGCGGGCTGGCTCGGGTTCGAGTGCCTGGAGGGTTGCTGAGTGTGACGCAGCTCGAGGTGCTGCGGCTGGCGAGTGCCGAGCTCGGCGACGGCAGACTGGAGCTGACGTCGCGCGGAAACCTTCAGGTTCGGGCGCTGCGACCAGACGGACCACGCGAGCTGTCGGACCGGCTGTTTGCAGCCGGCCTACTACCGTCGCTGGAGCACGAGCGAGTCCGCAACATCCTCGCCTCACCGCTGTCCGGGCTCGACGGCCGGCACGACGTACTTCCGGTGGCCCTAGCGCTGGACCGGGCGCTCTGCGCGCGGCCTGAGCTGGCCGGGCTGCCTGGGCGGTTCTTGTTCGCAGTGGACGACGGACGTGGCGATCTGGCGCAGCTCGGCGCAGACGTGCTGCTGCAGGCCATCGACGCTTCTGAGGCCTTGCTGTGCATCGGAACGCTCAGCGTGCGGGTGGCCTGGGAGAACGCAGTCGAAGTTCTGCTGGACGCCGCTGCAGCGTTTCTGGCGGTACGGGACGCGCAGGAGTGGCGGATCGCCGAGGTGGTTGACGGCGCAAGCCGCATCTTCGAGCGGCTCGGTCTGCTGCCCGGTAGCGAACAGCCGGTGCGCGGACTGCCGGTTGCGGCCGGTGCGTATGGCGGTGCACTGGCGGTGACCGTTCCGCTGGGTTCACTCGCTCAGGAGCAGGCGGTGGCGCTTGCTGAGCACGCTGCGTGGATTCGGGTGACGCCATGGCGTTCTGTCGTGATTCCCGCAGTCGATGTTGAGTCGTTGGCAGCTGTCGGGTTAGTCACAACCGCTAACTCGCCGTGGAACGGTGTGACAGCGTGTGCAGGCCGACCGGGGTGCGCCAAGGCGCTGGCCGACGTCCGGGCCGATGCGCGGCGCATCCTGCCGCGGCTGGCCCGGGACGGACGACGGATGCACTGGTCGGGCTGTGAGCGCCGGTGCGGCAAGCCGGTCGGCGACTTCGTCGACGTACTTGCTGTGGGCAACGGATATCTGGTCGACGGGGAACCGAGGGAGCAGTGGTGAGCGGGTTCGAGTACGTGCGCGACGGCGCGGAGATCTACCGGCGGTCGTTCGCGACCATCCGGGCCGAGGCCGCGCTCGATGAGCTGCCGGCCGACGTCGCGCAGGTCGCCGTCCGGATGATCCACGCCTGCGGCATGACCGATCTGGTCGCCGACCTGGCCTGGTCGGACGGCGTGGTCAAGAACGCGCGTGCGGCCCTTCAAGGCGGTGCGCCGATCCTGTGCGATGCACAGATGGTGGCGGCCGGCATCACCCGGCGCAGACTGCCCGCAGACAACCAGGTGATCTGCACGCTCAGCGAGCCGGGTGTCCCCGAGCTGGCTCAGCAGCTCGAGACAACTCGCAGCGCGGCCGCTGTCGACCTGTGGCTCGACCATCTGGCCGGTGCGGTCGTTGCAGTGGGCAATGCGCCGACAACGCTGTTCCGGCTGCTTGAGCTGATCGCAGCGGGCGCGCCGCGGCCGGCCGCCGTCCTGGGCATTCCGGTTGGTTTCATTGGCGCTGCGGAGTCCAAAGAGGCGCTGGCCGCCAACACGCTTGGGCTGGAGTATCTGGTGGTCCGGGGTCGTCGTGGTGGCAGTGCGATCACCGCTGCGGCCGTCAATGCGATTGCGAGTGAGGAAGAGTGACCGGACAGCTGTGGGGTGTCGGGCTCGGACCGGGCGACCCTGAACTCGTAACGGTCAAGGCGGCCCGGCTGATCGGCGCTGCGGACGTGATCGCGTTCCACAGCGCGCGGCACGGCCGGAGCATCGCGCGCTCGGTAGCCGCGCCGTACCTGCGGGACGGACAGATCGAGGAGCACCTGGTCTACCCGCTGACTACCGAGACCACTGACCACCCAGGCGGCTATCAGGGCGCCATGGACGACTTCTACACCGACTGCGCCGCCCGGCTCGCTGCACACCTCGATGCGGGGCGTGACGTCGTCGTACTGGCTGAAGGCGACCCGTTGTTCTACGGCTCCTATATGCACATGCACAAGCGGTTGGCCGATCGCTACCCGTGTGAGGTGGTTCCGGGTGTGACTTCGGTGAGTGCCGCGGCCGCCGTCCTGGGACGGCCGCTCTGTGAGCGGGACGAAGTGCTGACGGTGCTGCCGGGGACGCTGCCGCCGGATGTCCTGGCTGAGCGACTTCGGAACACGGACGCCGCTGCGGTGATGAAGCTCGGCCGAACGTTCGCCAACGTCCGTGAGGCCTTCGAGCTGGCAGGCCGCGCCGACGAGGCCTGGTACGTCGAACGCGCGACCACCTCAGCGCAGCGAACCGCTCCGCTGACAGATGTCGATCCGGACGACGTCCCGTACTTTTCGCTCGCGTTGCTGCCGAGCCCGATCAACAACACGCACTCGGCTCCGACTGTTGCAACTGCAGTCGAGGGGTCGGTGACGGTCGTAGGGCTCGGCCCGGCCGGGCCGGAGTGGATGACGCCGGAGGTGCGCGCAGCGATCGCCGGTGCGGACGATCTGATCGGCTACGGCCCGTACGTCGACCGCCTGCCGGACCGGGCGCGACAGCGCAAGCACGGGTCGGACAACCGGGTGGAGTCCGAGCGGGCCGCGTTTGCGCTCGACCTGGCTCGCAAGGGATCCAGAGTGGTCGTGGTCTCGTCCGGTGACCCGGGTGTGTTCGCAATGGCCAGTGCGGTGACAGAGGTCGCGTCTGAGCCGGAGTACGCGGACATCGCCGTACAGGTCCTTCCTGGGATGACCGCGGCGCAGGCGGTGGCCAGCCGGGTCGGTGCGCCACTTGGACACGACTTCTGTGTGCTGTCGCTGTCCGACCGGCTCAAGCCGTGGGAGGTGATCGCGCAGCGGTTGAGCGCGGCTGCCGCGGCGGACCTGGCAATCGCGATCTACAACCCTGCTTCGAAGACACGCACCTGGCAGGTCGCTGCAACGCGTGACCTGCTGCTGGAGCATCGGTCCGCCGAAACGCCTGTTGTAGTAGGGCGTGCTGTCGGCGGAGCGCGTGAAACGGTTACCGTGACGACGCTGGGTGAGCTGGATCCGGAGACTGTCGACATGCGGTGTCTGCTGCTGATCGGCTCCTCGCAGACGCGCACGGTCCAGCGAGCAGCCGGGCCGCTGGTCTTCACCCCGCGTCGCTATCCAGGTTAAATCTGTCGCGCTCACGGTGTCAGGTCGACCACAGGCGGGTACTGGTCGCGGGGAAGCTGACCTGTGAGGAGATCGGACGATGAGCAACGTCACGACCGTCCCGGAGCGACCGATCGTCGCAGCGGACACGGAGCCGGCGACCGACAACGAGCTGTTGGTCTACCGAGGGTTCAAGTTCGGTGCAGCCTTCTTCGGCTGGCTGATCGCGATCGCGATGGGCGTGCTGCTGTCCGCAGCCGTCTCCGCGGTGGCCGCGCTGACTGCGGAGATCCTCGACTACCGCCGCGGTGACGCTGCTGCACAGCCCGCAGCCGCCGGGATCACCGCAGCCACCATGGCGATTGTCGTGATGGGTGTGGCCTTCTACAGCGGCGGATACGTCGCCGGACGCCTGGCTCGCTTCGACGGCGCCCGCAACGGCTTCGGCGTCTGGATGGTCGCGCTACTGGTACTAGTACTCGCGGCTGGCGCCGGTGCGCTGCTGAACAGCCAGTACGACTGGCTGAGCGACGTACGCCGTCCTGACATCGCACTGTCCACCGAGGCGATGACTACCGGCGGTGTGCTGGCCACTGCGGCGATGCTGGTCGTCACACTGCTGACTGCCGTCATCGGCGGCAAGGCCGGCCAGCGGTACCACGACAAGATCGACCGCCTGCTCTGAACCTCTCTCCCTGAGCTGAGGCGCCACTGCGGGAAGAGGTTCGGGGCGGGCGGCGTTGTGCCTGACATGCTCGACGTCGTGGTGATCGGAGCCGGACAGGCTGGGCTGTCGGCCGCCTACCACCTGGTGCGGATGGGGTTCGCGCCGTACGACAAGGTCGTCGTACTGGACCGGAACGCCGCACCGGGTGGCGCGTGGCAGCACCGCTGGGACTCGCTGACCATGCACGACGTCCACGGCATTGCGAACCTGCCTGGCACGTCCGTACCGGAGTCCGCGGATTCTGAGCGAGCGAACGTGTTTGTGCCGTCGTACTTCGCGGAGTACGAGAAGCGGTTCGAGCTGCCGGTACTGCGGCCGGTCGCGGTCGAGAGCGTGCAGCGGATCGACGGCGGCTTCGAGGTCCGCACGGACAGTACGACGTACCGGACGGCCGCGATCGTGAACGCAACGGGGACGTGGGATCGGCCGTTCATTCCGTGGTACCCGGGCATTGAGACCTTCGCCGGGCGTCAGCTGCACACAGCGGACTACCGCGGTGCGGCGGAGCTGGCAGGCCAGGAGGTGCTCGTGGTCGGCGGTGGCGCGTCCGCCGTCCAGCTGCTGGCCGAAATCTCTGCAGTGGCGTCGACGACCTGGGTGACGCGTCGGCCGCCGGAGTGGCACAACGACGAGGAGTTCACCCCCGAGCTGGGCCGAAAGATCATCGCCAAGGTCGAAGAGCACGTCAGCGCCGGCCTCCCGCCGCGGAGCGTTGTCAGCGTCACCGGCCTGCACCTGCGCCCACAAGAACAGTCCGCCTGGGACCGCGGCGTGTACACCCGCCTCCCCATGTTCGCCCGCCTGACACCAGACGGCCCCACCTGGCCCGACGGCCGCCACCAACACATCGACACCATCCTCTGGGCCACCGGCTTCCGCTCCGACCTGGCCCACCTCGCCCCGCTCCACCTCCGCGAGCCCTCCGGCGGCATCCGCATGACCTCCACCGCCACCACCCTCGACCCCCGCATCCACCTCATCGGCTACGGCCCCTCCGCCTCCACCATCGGCGCCAACCGAGCCGGCTTCACCGCCGCCCGAGCCCTCCGCACCCTCCTCAACCCCTGACCCACCCGTCACACCCACCCACCCCGCCCTGTCTCCCTGTTGACGACGTACCCGTCCTGACCACAAGGAGCCAGCTGTGCCTGTTGTACTGCTCGAAGCGCATTGGGGGCGGCCGTAGACGAGGCGGCGGGGAACCGACTTGGGGAGTTCATCAGGGCTCGGCGGGACTTGCTGAGCCCTGCGGACGTCGGTCTCGCCGGACCACGGAGTACGCGTACGGCTGGGCTGCGGCGGGACGACCTGGCGACGCTTGCGGGTATCAGCACGGACTATCTTGCGCGGCTGGAGCAGGGGCGCGAGCGTAGTCCGTCGCATCGCGTCCTTGCGGCGCTGGCCGAGGTACTGCAGCTGGACGCCGAAGCGACGGAACATCTGCACCAGCTCGCTCATCCGCCGCCAGCGCATGTCGGCTTCGGATCCGAGGTGGTTGACCCGAATCTCGCGCGGCTGCTGACGGCCTGGGCGGACACCCCTGCGTTGGTCGTCAGCTCGGCGCTGGACATCCTCATCGCCAATCCGCTCGGCCAGGCGCTCTACGCACCCGCAGGGCCGCGGCCGAACCTGCTGCTGTTCACCTTCCTCGACCCGCAGGCGCGCGAGTTCTTCGTCGATTGGCCGATCGTGGCCAGCCGCGGTGTCGCAGCACTGCGAGCCGCCGCACCCGACTCGCCTCTGCGTCGGCAGGCAGTCATCGAGGAGCTGTCGGACGAGAGCCCCGAGTTCGCGCGGCTGTGGGCGCAACACGAGGTACGCCGGACGAAGTACGAGGTCATGCGCATTCGGCACCCTGTGGTCGGACGGCTCGATCTGGCGTATCACACGCTCACGGTGAACGACATGCCTTGGCAGCTCCTCAAAGTGTTCCAGGCCGCGCCTGGCAGTACGACCGAGCATGCGCTCCGCGAGCTGGCCGAACGGTAGGAGTCTCACACCCCGTCAATCCCGCTCCGCTCCGGTGACGATGACGCAGTCGATCGACACATCCCCGAGGAGCTGAACGTGAGTTTGAACAACCCCACCCGCCCCGACGAGCTGGTCCCCTCGCGCTACGCGCTGAAGGTCGGCGACATCGACGTCCTCGTGATCAGCGATGGCGTCCTGCCGATCACTGCCACCACCATGGCCACCAACGCCGCACCGGCCGAGCTGGCCGCGTGGCTCGACGAGATGTTCCTGCCGCCGGAAATGCTCGACTGGCCGCTCAACGTCGCGGTAGTCCGTAGCGGCGACCGGACCATCCTCATCGACTCCGGCCTCGGTACCGAGTTCCCCGGCTTCCCACGCGCCGGCCAGCTCGCTCTGCGCCTGGTCGGCGCCGGAATCGAGCCGGCGTCCGTCACCGACGTCATCCTCACCCACCTGCACATGGACCACATCGGCGGGCTCCTCGTCGAAGGCCTCCGCGGACGGCTCCGCCCCGACGTACAGGTCCATCTGGCCTCCGCCGAAGCCGAGTTCTGGCAGGCGCCCGACTTCTCGCGCACCGTCATGCCCGCGCCCATCCCCGAAGTCCTGCGGACCACGGCCGCCCGCTTCCTCGACATGTACCGCAGCCAGCTCCGTCCGTTCGAAACGGAGTACGAAGTCGCGCCCGGCGTCCTCATCCGGCGTACCGGCGGTCACACCCCCGGCCACAGCATCGTCCGCCTGGAGTCCGGCGGCGAGAGCCTCACCTTCGCCGGCGACGCCGTCTTCCAGCCCGGCTTCGACAACCCCGGCTGGTACAACGGCTTCGAACACGACCCCGAGGAGTCCGCCCGCGTCCGCATCCGCCTCCTCCAAGACCTCGCCGCCAGCGGCGAACAACTAGTAGCCACCCACCTCCCCTTCCCCTCCGTCTGCCACGTAGCCCCAGCCGGCAACGCCTTCCGCTTCGTCCCAACCGTCTGGGACCACTAAACCCATCGCCCACCCAGGAGGCCCCCGGCGACTACAGCCGGGGGTGGGGGTGGTTAGCGGAGGATGAGGGTTAGGAGGTGGGGGCCTAGGGATTGGAGGGTGGGTTCGTTGAGGTGGTAGGTGACGAAGCGGCCTTGGCGTTCGGCGGTGACGAGGCCGGCTCGGGTGAGGGCTTTGAGGTGGCGGGTTACTTGGGTGGGGTGGAGGTTCCAGAGGGCGGCGATTTCGCCGGCGGTGCGGGGTTCGCTGGCGACGGCTCGGCAGACTTGGAGACGGTCGGGGGCGGAGAGGGCTTCGAGGCGGGCGCGGAGCTGGGCGGCGGAGGGGACGGCGGGGCCGCGGCCGGTGGCGGGGTAGATGAGGGTGAGGGGTTCGCCGGGGATCTCGCCGAGGAAGAGGTGCGGGGCGATGTGGTTGCTGGGGACGAGGAGGAGGGAGCGGTCGGCGAGGTCGACGCGCTTGTTCTGGACCTTCTGGACGACGGCGCTGTCGCTGTCGCGGATTTCGATCGAGCTGTCGAGTGAGCTCAGCATCGCCAGGACTCCGTCGCGGACGGCGAGGTCACGGTCCTGGCGACCGCGGGCGGCCAGAGCGTCGCGTGACTCGGCCCAGACCTCGTGGAACCACGTCGCCCAGCAGGAGTCGAGCAGGTCGAGGAAACGACGTACCGGCTCGTCAGGTGCATCCAGCAGCGCGGTGACCAGCCCGTAGACCTCCGGACCGCGGCTACGCGACCAGTGCCGGACGGCGTCCGTGTCGACCTCGCGGCTACTCAGCGGACGGCCCCGCAGTGGCCGCACCAGCTCAGCAGCCAGCTCCGCCGCCGGACGGGCGCGCAGCGCGGCCAGCTCGTCCTCCCAGGCCGGTACGCCGGTCGCCGTACTGGTCACGAAGAACCGCGCTCGGACGGCGCGCACAGTCCACGTCCACTGAGCGAGCTCTTCGCGCAGCGAAACAGACAGGGGGACGCCGGACGCCCACTCGGCCCGGTCGTGATGCCCTGGCGCCGCAAGCACGTGGAGTGCGCAGCCGAGCTCGATCAGGGGTGAGGCGACGTGCCGAATGCGCTCCGGCGCCAGTCGGCCGGCTCCGGCGAGAACGGTAGGCAGTGTCAGTCCTTCAGCTTGAACTGCAGCTCGGTGTCCCAGTCCGCCATGCTCGGCACCTCCCGCGGGTCAGACTTGTAGATCTCCAGCCGTGACACCCACTTGTCACCGACGGCATCCCACTCGATGCCCTCCTGCTCGCCCCAGGCCAGCAGCTCGCGGGTGGCCTCCAGCAGCCCGTCCGGGTGGCCGTGGTGCTCGACACTCGCATACCGCCCGGCCGGCAGCACGCCGGTCACGATCTCGCCCTCACCGCTGTGGACGTCGTCCACCGGGAACCCGATCTCCAGCACGAGCCCGGCCTCCATGTCGACCACCTCGTACCGGAAGAACGGCGCGTCGTTCGGCGCGATCTCCCGCGCCGCCAGCCAGCCGATCACCTCGTGCATCCGATCCGCGAACGCGGAGATCTCGTCCATCCGGACCGTCCCGCGCAGCGCGACGTACGGCCGCTCCCCCACCTCGATGATCTCCGGCATCCCACGACCTCCCACTCGGCTGAAACCAATCAGTCTCAACCTAGACCGTCTAGGCGAAGTACTGCGGGAAGAGGTCGTGAGTGGGCCAAGTGGTGACGCCGTTGGCCGCCGTCCACAGCGCCGCGTCGATATCGCCGTACGGCTTACCGGACGGGTCGTCCCGCCGGTTGAACAGCACCGCCCAGCTCATCCCGTGATAGGTGCGGACGAGCAGAGTAGAGGTCCCCGGGAGGCTGCCGGTGTGCCAGGTGTTTCGGCCGGTGCCGCCGGTCGTCACGGGACGCACGCTCCAGCCAAGGCCGTAGTACGCACCGCCGGGCTCGACACCTGTCTCCGGCTTGGCCCAGACGCGACCGAGCGACGTGCTGTTCAGTACGGCGCCTGGCGCGTCGAACATCTTCGCCCAGCGGACCAGATCCGGTGCGCTGGCGATCCAGCCGCCGTTCGCATCCTGCGTCCGCATGCTGAAGGTCCCGTACGGCGATGCGACCGTCTGGCCCGACATGTCGAGAACGGTCCGCCCGGTGTACTGCGATTCGTACGACAGCTCACCACTGTGCTTCGCGATACTCCACCCGAGCGCCATCCGCTTGATCTTCAACGGCGTAAGGAGCTTCTGCTGGACGTAGGCCTCGTAGCTCAGCCCGCTGACCTTCTCGATCACCCGCCCGGCCAGCAGGTAGCCGAAGTTCGAGTAGGCGTACTTCGCCCCCGGAGCGACATCCAGCTTCTGGGCGGTCATGTACTTGATGACGTCGGCGTGCTTCAGCTCCATCGGTACGCCGAGCGCCTGCGCGATCGCGGCGTCCTTGAAGTTCGGATCGCCGGAGACGGCACGGTCCCAGCCGCCGAGATGCTGCAGCAGGCGCCACAGCGTGATGTTCGACCAGCGGGGATCGACGGGCGCGGTGATCCCGAGCAGATCGACCACCTTGGCCGAGAGCGTCAGCTTGCCGTCCTGTTCGAGGCGCAGGATCGCCGCGGCGGTCAGCGACTTCGACAGGCTGGCGATCCGGAACAGGGACGTCGGCTGCACGGCCAGCGTCTCGCTCGTGCTGTAGCCGCGGGCAAGCACCAGCCGGCCCTTGTAGGTGACCGCGAGCTGCCCGCCGGTGACCCCGCGGGCCTGCATGAATGCCTTGACCTGGTTGTCGAAACCGGCCAGCGCGGGCACCGCCGTACCGGTCACCTTCCAGGTCGCGGCCTCGGCGGACGCCGCTGCCGCCGTCCCGATCGCCGCGGCCGCACCGGTGGCGATCGTGAGCTTCCCCAAGCGGCGGCGGGACAGCTCCCTCACGATTCGTCCACCACGGCGGCATAGGAGATGACGCCGCGGCGGATCTCCTCGACGACGGCCCGCGCGGTCTTCCGCAGCGGGGTGTCGCCGGCCGCGTCGGCGACCTGTTCGGTGAGGTCGATGAGCTGTTTGGTCCAGCGGACGAAGTCCCCCGCGGCGAGGTCGGACTCGTAGAGAACCTCGGCCAGCGAGGCGCCGGAGGACCAGCGGAAGGCCGCCCAGCAGAACCCGAGATCCATCGAGCGGAGGAAGTCGACGCGCATGTCCCGCTCGAGGGCGGACAGCTCGCGCCAGATCTGCCCCATCTTCTCCAGCGCGATCCGGACGTCGCCGCGCGGCAGGCGCGGTGAGGTCGGCTCGTCCTTCGAGCGGGACTCGTAGACCAGCGCGGCCAGCGCCGAGGCCAGCTCGGGGACGGTGAGATCGTCGAAGATGCCCTGACGCAGGCATTCGGCGGCGACCAGATCGAGCTCGGTGTAGATCCGGGCCAGCCGGTCACCGGCCTCGGTGGTCTTGTCGCCATCGAGGTAGTGCAGCGCGTCCAGCACCTGGCAGACGCGGTCGAACTGGCGGGCGATCGTGTTCGTCCGCTGCTCGATCTTGCGCTGGACGTCGCGGTTCTCCCGGTCGAGCCGGAAGTACCGCTCGGCCCAGCGGGCGTGGTCCTCACGGTCGGAGCAGCCGTGGCACGGATGCGCGCGCAGCTCGGCCCGCATCGCCTGCAGCTCCGGGTCGTCGGCGTGGCTGACGGCGTCCCGGCCGCGGGCCCGCGAGGGCGGACCGTCCTCGCCGAGCATGTCGCTGCGCACCCTCAGCACCTGCGCGAGCTCACGCCGCTGCTGCGGGTTCCGCGCGTTGAACTTCTTCGGGATCCGCAGCGACCCGATCGCCTCGACCGGCGTCGGGAAGTCGATCATCGACAGTTTGCGAACCTGCCGGTCCAGCGTCAGGACGGTCGGCCGCGGCCCCTCCCGCTCCGAGCGCATCCCCGGATCGAGCACCAGCGCCCAGCCCGCGCTGCGGCCGGCCGGGATCCGGATGATGTCGCCCATCCGCAGCTTCTCGATCGACTCCTGCGCCTCGACCCGCCGGTCCTGCTTACGGGCCTTCGAACCGGACGACTCCCGATCGCCGATCCGGCGGCGCAGCGCGGCGTACTCCAGGAAGTCGCCGAGGTGGCAGTCGATCGACTCCTTGTACCCCTCGAGGGCCTCGGTGTTGCGCTGCACCTGCCGCGCGAGACCGACCACGGCCTGGTCGGACTGGAACTGCGCGAACGACAGCTCGAGCATGTCGCGGGCGCGCGTCCGCCCGACCTGGCGGACCAGGTTGACCGCCATGTTGTACGACGGGGAGAACGACGAGCGGAGCGGATACGTCCGGGTCGAGGCCAGGCCGGCGACCGCGCGCGGGTCGAACCCGGGCTGCCAGAGCACGACCGCGTGCCCCTCGACGTCGATCCCGCGCCGCCCGGCCCGGCCGGTCAGCTGCGTGTACTCACCCGGGGTGATGTCGACATGGGCCTCGCCGTTCCACTTGGAGAGCTTCTCCAGGACGACGGTGCGGGCCGGCATGTTGATGCCCAGGGCAAGCGTCTCGGTCGCGAACACGACCTTGATCAGCCCGCGCGCGAACAGCTCCTCGACGACCTCCTTGAAGGCCGCCAGCATGCCCGCGTGGTGCGCGGCGATGCCCCGGCTGAGCGCCTCGGCGAAATCGTGGTACCCGAGGACGCCGAGGTCCTCGTCGGGCAGGTCGACGGTCCGCTCGGCGAGCACGCGCTTGATCTCGTCGCGCTCGGACGGTTTGGTCAGCCGCAGCCCGGAGCGCAGGCACTGCAGCATCGCGTCCTCACAGCCCTTGCGGGAGAAGATGAAGTAGATGGCCGGCAGCAGCGCCCCGGCGTCCAGCTCCTCGACCACATCCGAGCGGAACGGCGTGAAGTGCGAGCGGGTCGGCCGGCCCTTCGGCAGGTCGCGGCGCCGGCGCGGCTTCCGCGAGTCGTCGCGGAAGATCCGGTTGTCGTCCCGGGCGATCTTGACCAGCTGCGGATTCACCAGATCACGAAGGTCGGTCGTCGAGCCCTTGCCGGCTGCCTTCGCCGGGTTGCCCGAGCGGTTCGGCCGGCCGGCCGACGGGCCGAACTGCGCCTGCGCGCCGGCCCCCGCCGTCGGCGTCTCCCCCGCGAACAGGTCGTGCAGCCGCTTGCCGACCATCACATGCTGGAACAGCGGCACCGGCCGCTTCTCCTCCAGCACGACGACCGTGTTCCCGCGCACCGTCGCCAGCCAGTCGCCGAACTCCTCGGCGTTGCTCACCGTCGCCGACAGCGAGACGACCGAGACCGAGTCGGGCAGGTGGATGATCACTTCTTCCCAGACCGCGCCGCGGGAGCGGTCGGCCAGGTAGTGCACCTCGTCCATCACGACGTACGACAGGCCGAGCAGCGTGCTGGAACCGGCGTACAGCATGTTGCGCAGCACTTCGGTCGTCATGACGACGATCGGGGCCTCGGAGTTGATCGAGTTGTCACCCGTCAGCAGGCCGACCTTGTCGGCGCCGTACCGGCTGACGAGATCGGAGTACTTCTGGTTGCTCAGCGCCTTGATCGGGGTCGTGTAGAAGCACTTCTGCCCCCGCTGCAGCGCGAGGTGGACGGCGAACTCGCCGACCAGCGTCTTACCGGAGCCGGTCGGCGCGGCCACCAGCACCTGGTGCCCGTCCTCCAGAGCGGCGCACGCACGCAGCTGGAACTCGTCCAGCGCGAAGTCGTAGAGGCCGCGGAACTCCTTGACCGCAGGATGCTCCTGGTCCGAGCGGAAAACGGCGTACTTCTCGGACGGGGTACTCATGGGTCCACACTATTCGACCCCTCCCCCAAAAACCCACGTACTTACCGCCGGCCGGGCCCCACGTCGCGTGGAGCCCGGCCGGTCGGCTCATCCGATGTGGTAGCTGTCGCCGTAGACCTGCCAGTCGAGCGGGGTGTTCAGGTCGAGGTTGCCGTTGCGGAGCCAGACGCGCTGCGCGGTGTCGACGCGGCTGGTGTCGCTGTGGGCCTCCTCCTGTTTCATCGCCCAGACGCGCGCGTCCAGGAAGGCGTTCAGCCAGGTGGTCTCGTTACCACCCTGGGACGGCGGCTTCGCCTTGCCCAGCGCGCGACTGCGGATACCGCCGAAGCTGGTGCCGCCGTTCCCGGGACCGTGCATGACGATCGCGTCGTAGTACGCGAACTGCCCGAGGGCGCGGACGCCATCGGACTTCCCCTGGGCGACCGCCGGCCGGAAGTACACGCGGTCGCGCTCGTCGTTCTGGCACTGCTGGAACACCGAGTCCTGCGCGGCGGTGGCCCAGTCCCGGGTGTAGTTCGGGTCGAGCCCGGCGTGCGAGTCGCTGCCGTCCACCTGGCGCAGGGCCGGGAGGTACTTCTGCAGGATGTTGCCGGACTTGCGGTTCGCGTAGAGCTCGACCAGCTCGAGCATGTCACCGGTGCCCGAGCAGAACCCGATGATGCCCGCGGTGTAGCCGCGGCCGTCGTCGATGTCCTCGATGTACTTGTAGTAGTTCTTCCAGTTCAGCGACGAGTTCTCGGCGCTGCAGACGATCTTCATCGCGATCTCCTTCTTCGCGGGATCGTCGAGGTTGACCGCCTGGACGGCGGCATTCGCGGAGCGGGTGAGCAGCGTCGCGGCTGCGGGGGCAGCGGCCAGGCTCAGGCCGAGCAGGAGCGCGTTTCTGCGCGTGGGGCGGTAGTCCATCTGTACCTCCGTGGGGCGTCCGAAGGATTACTAACTGATAGGAATCTTTACTATCAGACGGAGACCGGAGGTGAGAATAGTTCGGGAACAAATGTTTTTTGCGGGCCTACGCGAAGACGGTCAGCGCGCCCGGGGCGATCGTGACGTCGACCGGGAGCGGCCCGAGCGGCTCGCCGTCGGCGTACGCCGTGATCCCCGGCGACTCGATCCGGATCGACCGGCCGCGCAGCGTGCGGACCGCCGGATGGCCGACGTGAGTGCCCTTGGACAGCTTCGGGAACAGCTGCAGCAGCGTCAGCCGGGACACCGGCTCGATGATCGTGACGTCCAGCACCCCGTCGTCGATCTCGGCCCCGGCGCAGATCTGCAGCCCGCCGCCGTACGTCGGCCCGGTGCCGACCGCGACCAGCATGGCCTTGGTCTCGATCACCTCACCGTCGACGGTGACGACGTACTCGAGCGGGGAGAACGTGCGCAGCTCGGCGAGGGTGGCGACCGTGTAGCGGGAGTTGCCCTTCGGCCAGCTCATCGCATTGGCGCGTTTGTTCACCAGGGAGTCGAAGCCGCCGGCCACGACGGTGGTGATGAACTCGCCCTCGGCCACGGCCAGGTCGACCGCGCGGGTCTTCCCGGCGACGATCAGGTCGGCCGCGGCGGCCGGGTCCTTCAGCGGGATGCCGACGCCGCGCGCGAAGTCGTTGCCGGTGCCGGCCGGGACGACGCCGAACGGCATCCCGGACTTCGCCAGTACCTGGGCGCCGAGGTGGATCGTGCCGTCGCCGCCGACCAGCGTGACGGCGTCCGCGCCGGAGGCGATCACGTCGGCGGAGATCCGGCCGACGTCCTCGGCGCAGGTCGTCTCGTAGGTGTCGACGCTCAGACCGGCCGACTCCAGCCGCGCGCGGACGACCGGCGCGACGCGGGCGCCCAGCCCCTTGCCGCTGGTGGGGTTCACCACCAGCGCGATCCTGCGGGTCATCAGTCGGCCAGTAACGCTTCGGTACGGCGACGCTTCCGGCGGTCGTTCAGCTGGGCGATGATCTCGGCCCCGAAGAACAACAGGCACATCGGTACCGCGAGGAACATCAGCGAGAACGGGTCGCCGGACGGCGTCGCGATCGCGCCGAACAGGAAGATCCCGATGATGATGTACGGCCGGGACTTCGACAGCGCCGCGGCCGGGACGACGCCGACCAGGTTCAGCAGGATGACCACCAGCGGCAGCAGGAACGCGATCCCGAACACCAGCATCGTGCGCAGCACGAAGTCCAGGTACTCGGGCAGGGTGATCAGGTTCTGCGCGAACTCCGGGGTGAAGCCGATCAGGATCTCGATGCCCTTGGGGAGCGTCCAGTAGGCGACCCAGATACCGGCCGCGAACAGCGGGGTGGCGATCGCCGCGAACAGGTAGGCCCACTTCTTCTCGCCGCGGTGCAGACCGGGCGCGATGAAGGCCCACAGCTGGTACAGCCAGATCGGGCTGGCCAGGACCAGACCGAAGACCAGCGAGATCTTGATCTGGAAGGTGAACGGCGAGGTCACCGAGTTGAAGGTCAGCTCGGGCCGCTTACCGCCGTTCTTGCTGGCGAGCAGGTCGGCGACGCCCTCGTCGAAGGGCTTCTTCAGGAACTCGAGCGCGTGATCGTAGAAGATGTAGCCGACCACCGTCATCACGACGATCGCGAGCACCGAGATGACCAACCGGTTGCGGAGCTCGACAATGTGCTCGCGCAGGGTCATCCGACCCTCTTCGTCCTTCGGGCGGCGCTCCTTCTTCTCCTTACGTCGCCCGAACCTCACCATCGTCAAGGCTGGAAACTCGGCTCAGTTGGCCGTGTGGCTGGGCGGCACGTCGCCGGGCGCCTGGCCGTTGGCCTGGTTCGGCTGGGCCTGGGCCTGGGCCTGCTGCGCGGGAGCCTGCGCCGGCGGCGCGCTCGTCTCGTCGGTCAGCTCGGCGTTCTTCTTCTTGGGGCCGACCTCTTCCTCCCAGATCTTCTTCGACTTGCCCAGCTGGCGGACCAGGGCCGGCAGCTTGGTCGATCCGAAGAGCAGGACGACGATCGCGAGGACAATGAGCCACTCGGCACCGGAGGGCATTGTGATGAGCGGGTTCATCTCGGTCTCCCTTACACAGAACTTCAACTCATGGGCTGACGCAGGAGCTGCCTGGCGAATACTACGCCCGGACGCGATCCGGGGCCTGGGCAGCGTCCAGCTTGGACTGGGCGGCGACCAACTCACGCGTCAGCGCCTTGGCCTGACCCCACAGCTTCAGCGCCAGCAGGGCGAGGACCAGGAGCCACACCGCCACCACTGCCAGGAAGAGCAGGAACCAGTACATGATCAGGAGCCTAGCCCCTTCCCGGCCCGGACCCACGTCCACGGGGGCGTCCGGTGTCGGAACGTGATGGTAAAACTCGGTGTTCGAACAGGAGCGAAAGGGAGCGCGCGTGCTGCGGATCGGGGTCGAGGAGCGGCGACGGCGGATCGGGCGGCGGCATCGGCTCGCCGCGTCGGCGCAGGCGGCCGACGCGGCTCAGGCGGCGGCGTCGATGGTCGCCCTCCATGCCACGGATCCAGCGACCGTGCATCTCTCCGTCGCCGCGCGCGTACCAGGCAGTGACGTCGCGGCTACCGAGCGTGCCCTGTACGACGATCGCACGCTGATCCGGCTGCTCGGGATGCGCCGTACGGTGTTCGTCGTCCCGACCGGGTTCGCGCCGATCGTGCAGGCCGCCTGTGCCGACGACATCGCCGCCAAACAGCGCCGACTGCTCGTGAAGCATCTGACCGAGGCAGGCGTCGCAGCGGACGCGGAGTCCTGCGGGCTGTGGCTGCGGGCGGTTGAAGAGTCGACTGCGACCGCTCTGGCGCTGCGGGGCTCCGCTACGGCGCAGGAGCTGTCCGCTGACGAGCCCCGGTTGCGGACCAGGCTCAGCATGGCCGACGGCAAGCCGTACGCCGCAGCGCCGTACGTGACCAGCCGAGTGCTGTTCCAGCTCGCTGTCGACGGGCGCATCGTCCGCGGCCGCCCAGTGGGGACGTGGCTGAGCAGCCAGCACCAGTGGTCCCCTGTGGAGGGCTGGCTGAGCGGAGGGCTCGGTGTGAAGCCCGCTGCGGAGGAGGCGCGGGTGACGCTGGCGCGCTTCTGGCTCACGGCGTTCGGGCCCGGGACGGCGGCCGATCTGCAGTGGTGGGCCGGCTGGACGGCGGGGCAGACCAAGAAGGCCCTGATCGCGGTTGAGGCGGTCGCCGTCGAGCTGGACGGCCAGATCGGGTACGTGCTGCCCGGCGACGAGGAGCCTGAGGTCCCGGTCGAGCCGTGGGTCGCGTTCCTCCCGACGCTGGATCCGACACCGATGGGCTGGAAGGAGCGCGACTGGTACGTCGGCGCCCACAAGTCCAAGCTGTTCGACTCGACCGGCAACATCGGCTCGACGGTCTGGGCGGACGGGCGGATCGTCGGCGCCTGGGGGCAGCCGGAGTCCGGTGAGGTCCGCTACCAGCTGCTGACGGATGTCGGCCGCGAAACCGAGGCTCTGATCGAGGCCGAGGCCGCCCGCTGGACTGCGTGGCTGGCCGGCGTCCGTGTCACGCCGCGCTTCCGCTCCCCACTGGAGAAGCAGATCAGCGCTCAGAAGTCGTAGGCCTCGAGCGCAGCGCGTGCGGTGGCTGCGATCTGGGTCGACAGGTCAGCCGGGTCCAGAACGGTGGCGGCACCGCCGAGCCGGAGCACCAGCCGCTGCAGCCAGGCAGTGTCGGCGACACGCAGTTTGACGATCAGCGAGCCCTCCGGGCCCTCCTCGACCGACTCGTTGGGGTAGTACTCCGCGACCCAGCGCGCCGGCGGCGCCAGCCGGACAGTCGCCAGCAGGTCCCGCTCGGAGGGCTGGAACATGCCGTTGGACAGGTCCCGCGGGGTGGCCTCGGGCGGCGGTTCACTCGGCAGGTCGAGCAGCTTCACCCCGGCGATCCGGTCCAGCCGGAAGAGCCGCACGTCCTCAGCCAGCCGGCACCAGGCCTCCAGGTAGCTGCGGCCGTCGGAGACGACCAGACGCATCGGGTCCACATCCCGCTCGGTGGTCTCGTCGCGCGACGGGACGTCGTACGTCAGGTGCAGCCGCCGCTTCCCGGCGAGGGCCCGGTTGACCGTTGCGGCGATCTCGGGGTCGGCCGGCTCGACGTGGACGTGCGCGGCAGCGCCTTCGTGCGCCGCCGCGGCCTCCCCGGCGGCGCGCTCCAGCTTCGCGATCGCCCGGTCAACGGCGTCCCGGTCGTGGCCGGCCGTCACCTCACGCAGCGTGCGCAGCGCGGTCAGCAAGGCCAGCGCCTCGTCCGCGGCCAGGCGCAGCGGGCGGGCCAGGTAGTCGGCGTTGTTGATGTGGATGACGCCGTCGCCCTCGGCGGCCTCGATGTCGATCTCGATCAGATCGCCCATCTGGGCGCCCGGCAGCCCGCAGAACCAGAGCACCTTCAGGTCGGCCAGAATCTGCTTCGGGCGGACGCCGAACTCCTTCGCGACGTCCTCGACACGGGCGCCGTCGTTCTCCCGCAGGTAGGGCACCAGGGCGAGCAGCCGCTGCACCTGGTCGCGCGCGTTAGACACCGGCCACCGTCCGGAGTTTCCGCAGCACTCCGTCGAGGACCTCACCGGGGCCCTCGACCACGGCGTCCGGACCGTAGGACGCGATCTCCTCGGCGAGTACGGCGGAATCGGCGTACGGGACGTGCAGCAGGTCCCAGCCCTCCTCGTACGGCTCGATGGCGTTCGAACGGCGGCGCAGACTGACGCAAGAGCCGGTGCGCGCGCGGACCTTGGCTTCGGACGTCGGCCGCGGCGGTGCGAGCTCGGAGACCAGCGAACGCAGGTCTGTGCCCTCCGGGACGGTGAACGCGTTGGCCTCACCGACAGTCTTCACGTCGCCGCCGATGCGCGACAACCGGAACATCCTGGTCGCCTCACGGTCCCTGTCCCGGCCGACGACGTACCAGCGACCATGCCAGGAGACGATGCCCCAGGGCTCGAGCGTGCGGGTCGTGGGCTCGGAAGCACCGCTGCGGAGATGCTGGAACCGCACCGCCCGCCGACTGACCACTGCGGCCCACAGCGGGTCGAACGCCGGCTCCGAGGCACCGACGTGCGGCTCGATCGCGCTGAGCGCGGACTGGTCGGTCTGGATCCCTGCGGCCTTCAGCTTGAGCACTGCGGACGTCGTCGCCTCGGAAAGCCCCGCATGCTGCCAGACGCGCGCAGCGACGCCCAGGACGGCCGCCTCATCCGGCTCGAGCTGGACCTCGGGCAGCTCGAACACGTCCCGGCGGATCCGGTAGCCGACCTCGTCGGAAAAGAACTTGTCGATCGTGCCCATCTCGATCGGGATGCCGAGGTCGCGCAACTCGTCCTTGTCGCGCTCGAACATCTTCTCGAAGGCGTCGTCGGTCTGGCCCGCGTACCCCTCGACGACCTCGCGGATGCGCTCCTTGGTCACGTAGGTGCGCGCCACCAGGAGGCAGATGACCACGTTGAGCAGTCGCTCACTCTTGCGCGCCGACACCCGACCACCTTACGGCCTGACCGCGCCAAAACCCCTCTCCGCCACCGAACAAGTGTTCGGACCGCAGTCCGGTCCCTTAGAGTCACCGTGTGATTCGGTGGCGCGATGGCGTGGTGACGCAGGTCGGTCGGAGCTGGGCCGGTGCGGTCGAGCTGACAGTGCAGGTCGGTGAGCAGCCGGTCCGGGCGCTCGCCTACCCGGAGCTGGTCGGTACGCCGGTTGCCGGCGACCGGGTGCTGCTGAACGTCGGAGCCCTGGCCAAAGGGCTGGGCACCGGCGGCTACGCACTGGTGGTCGCCCTGCCGGACCGCCTGCCGGAGGACCCACCGGAAAGCGGACATCTGGTCAAAGCGCGCTACACGCCGCTGCAGGCGATGGTGCTGGGCGCCGACGAGCAGGACTCCCCCGACCACGCAGTACTGAGGGACGCCGACGACCTGTTCGGGACGCCGGTCGTCGTGGCTGACCTGCACTCAGCACTACCCGCCGTCCTGGCCGGGGTGTACGAGGCCCGGCCGAACACACGGGTCGTCTACGTGATGACCGACGGCGGTGCACTCCCCCTCGCCTTCTCGCGGACTGTGGCAGCGCTGCGCGACTGCAGCTGGCTGAGCGGCACTGTGACCGTCGGCCAGGCGTACGGCGGCGATCGGGAAGCTGTGACGGTCCACACCGGCCTTCTGACCGCTGTGCACGTCCTGACCGCCGAGCTCGTCGTCCTGACACAGGGGCCGGGCAACCTGGGGACGGGCACTCGCTGGGGGTTCAGCGGTGTGCAGTCGGGTGAGGCCGTCAACGCAGTCGGAACCCTGGGCGGACGCGCTGTGGCGTCGCTCCGCATCTCCGAGGCGGACCCCCGGCCGCGCCACCGCGGTATTTCGCACCACAGCCTGACCGCCTACGGCCGGGTCGCCCTCCAGCCCGCGGACGTCGTCGTGCCGGACCTGGACGGCGAATTCGGCGATGCCGTCCGGGATGCGGCCGAGCCGCTCAAGGCGCGGCACCGCGTCGTCCGCGTCGGAGTCGAGGGCCTGTACGACGTCCTCCAGGCCGCGCCGGTGAAGCTGTCCACGATGGGCCGCTCGCTGGACCAGGACCGGGCGTACTTCGAGGCTGCGGCCGCTGCTGGCCGGCATGCGGCCCGATTGGTGGATGTACCACCACCCGGGGTGTAGTCGCAGTACTCCTGATTGCGACGGCCTTTCGGCCGACTCTGGAAGCATGAACCCCTTCCAAGCCCCACTGACCGCACGGTGGGCCACCATGCTGTGGCTGCTCGCCGTCGGGGCCGGAGTCGCGGAGTCCGTGGTCGGAGTCGTCGGTGCGATCGAGGACGGCGTCGCGATACCCGCCCTGGCCGCTCAGGTCGCCGTCCGCGCGCTCCTGTACGGCGCCCTGTTCGTCGTGATCGACCGCTACTTCCGGAACGGCGTCCGCTGGTCCCGCTACCTGCTCGCGGGTCTCCTCGGGACCGTCGGCGTCGCCTCGCTCGTCTGGGGGCCAATCACCTGGCTGCTGGACCACGACCTCAACAGCCTCGACTGGACGCCGTCGTACGTGCTGACATTCGCACTGCGCAGCGTGCACCTGACCGCCGTCCTGACCGCTCTGGCCTTCTCCTTCCACGCCGACACCAACAGCTGGTTCCGGCAACACAAAACCGCCTGACCACGGGTGTGGTCAGGCGGTCTGCGAGGAACTACTGGCCCTGCTGCTTCGGGGCCGGGAACGCGTTCAGCACGTCGATGACGGCGAAGGCGCTGACGGACTTACCCTTGGCGTCCTTGGACGCCGGCAGCTCGACCAGGACGCGGCTACCGACCGGAACCCCGGCGAGCGCGTCGAGGGCGCCGGCCTGTCCGTTCGGGCCCGGGCCGACCTGGAGCTGGTCGGTCGGGGCGCCCGGCTGCGCCGGGGCGGTCTGGCTGGCGGGCTGGCCGTCCCAGGTGCTGGCCTGCTTCTTGCCGGTGTAGTCGAAGACGACGTACCGGCCGATCAGCTGGCTGCCCTTCTCGATCGCCTTGCCCTTGCCCTTGGCGATGACGACCGGCTTGCCCGGCTTGGCCGGCGCCTTGAGGCCCGCGGCGACGGTGACCGTCGGCGCCGCGTTCAGCTCGCCGCTGACCTTGATCTTGGCATCGGCGGCCGGCGCGACCGGGTCGGCGTCCAGCTTGGTGTCGTTGGCGGCCGAACCGACCAGGTCGACGACGAAGATCAGCGTGTCGTCGCCCTTGATCCCGGCCTGCTCGTTGCCCTTCTCCTTGTAGCCCTTGTCGGACGGGATCGACAGCAGCACGCGGCTGCCGATCTTCTTGCCGACCAGCCCCTCGTCCCAGCCGCCGATGACGCCGCCGATACCGATCGGGAACGACGACGGCGCGCCGCGGTCGTAGGAGTTGTCGAAGACCTTGCCGTCCCGCCAGATCTGGCCGAGGTAGTTCGCGGTGAGCAGCTCGCCCTTCTTCACCTCGGGACCGTCGCCCTCCTTGAGGACCTCGGTCACCAGGGCCTTGTCCGGGTCACCCTCGCGGTGCGTGATGGTCGGCTTCTGGCCGAACTCCGACGTCACCTTGATTCCACCGGCTCCGAAGTCGTCCTTCTTGTCGGAACCACAAGCCGCCAGCGACGACCCCAGGGCCACCACTGCGACCAGACTCAGCAACTTGCGCACGAACCTGCACCTCGAAACATCCCGGCGCGGTCAGCGCCTCTCGCGATCCACGGTCAACAACGCGGACCACCCTAGCCTGCAAGCGCAACCTCACCCCGCGACACCTGCGTCACCATTACGTCACACCACGTACAGTCACGGGCTTCAGAAGCCCACCGCGTTGTACGGAGCACGGTCCGGCCGTAGCAACGCGTCCAGACGGGACACTGCGCCGCTGGTGTGCTCCTGCACGCATCCGGCGTCCCGGAGCTCGGTCGCACGGACGCCGCCGAGGTAGAGCGACCCCAGCTCGTTGGTCGACAGGCTCAGATCGGGCTCCCGGGAGATGGGGTTGCAGGTGGCACCTGCCGGGTCAGCGTCCGGCTGCCAGGTCTTTCCGTCGATCTCCAGCACCAGCGCGTCAGATGCGGCGTACGTACGGGCCTCCAGCGCTCGCTGGACGTCGAGGATGCGCAGCCAGAGGTTGTCGCGCGTCCGGGTCAGCTTGAGGGCCCGTGAGTTCTTCAGCATCCAGCGCAGCGGCTCGTCGACCGGGCGGCGTCCGGCTACTACGCGTTTGGTGAGGTCGAAATCGAGCAGCAGGCCCCAGAGGGCGCGGTAGGCGTCGTGGGTGAGGGCTTCGAACGCCTCTACCTGCAGCTCACCGGCGTACTCCGGGTCTGGTGACCAGGGCAGTCGGAAGATCGCAGCGCCGTCCACCTCACCTGCTGCGTCACGGTGGACGAGGTGGTGGGCGCGGCCGGAGCCATCTGCCGGCAGCTCGTCCAAGCTCGACCATCGGCCAGGTAGTGGGCTGATTTCGCCTACTCGAACCGCGCGGGCGCGTTCGTGGAGTACTGGCCACAGTGCGGACGCCGCGGCGGCGTCCACGAGCTCCAGCGCGCCCGGGTCGTCATGCGGCCGGCTGAAGACGGCGTCCGTACGCCGAACCTCCCACCGGTGCGCGAAGGTCGCCGGTGCGAAGCCGTAGCGGCCGTAGATGGTCGCCTCACTCGCACTGAGCCCAGCGACGAACTCACCGCGCTCACGGCAGTCGTCGAGCATCGCACCCATGATCTGGCGCAGCAGACCGCGTCGTCGGTACGTCGGGAGCACCGCGGTCGCCGTGACACCGCCCATCGGAACCTGACGACCACCGGGCAGGGTGAGCTCAACCGACACGATCGCCGAGCCACCCGCGATCTTGCCGTCGACGAACGCAGCCTGCGGGCGGAACCCCTCCCTGAGCAAACCCTCGGCGTAACGCTCCACCTCAGCAGGCGCGGCCGGGCTCTGCGGTGACCACGCCGCGCGCCCGGCGTACCAGGCCGCCGGCTCTGGCTCCTCCTGCGGGAAACCGTTCACGTACGGCAACACCCGCAAGTACTCCACAGCCTCGGCCCGGGTAATCGGCCGGATCTCGATCGTCATAGGAACTGTCTAGACGGTCCGATCCAGCCGGTCACCCGAATTAACCCTCAGCTACATACTCGCGATGAGCTTCTCGACGCGCTCGTCGTGGGAACGCCCCACCGCCCCTTCACATACTTGCGATGAGCTTCTCGACGCGTTCGTCGGGGGAACGCCCCACCGCCCCGCCTTCCCTTCACATACTCGCGATGAGCTTCTCGACGCGTTCGTCATGGGACTTGAAGGGGTCCTTGCACAGCACGGTTCGTTGCGCCTGGTCGTTCAGCTTGAGGTGCACCCAGTCGACGGTGAAGTCGCGGCGACGCTCCTGCGCGCGCTTGATGAACTCGCCGCGCAGCCGGGCCCGCGTCGTCTGCGGCGGCACCGACTTGGCCTCGAAGACCCGCAGGTCGTCGACGACGCGAGTGACCGCGCCCTTGCGCTCGAGCAGGTAGTACAGCCCGCGCGGCCGGTGGATGTCGTGGTAGGCGAGGTCGAGCTGCGCGACCCGCGGGCTGGCCAGGCCGAGGTTGTTCTGCTGGCGGTAGCGCTCGATCAGCCGGTACTTGATCACCCAGTCGATCTCACGCTCGATCCCGGACAGGTCACCGGACTCGATCGCCTTCAGGCAGCGCTCCCACAGGTTCAGCGCGCGCTCGACGGCCGGCGTCCCCAGCTCGCGGCGGTCGACGAAGTCCCGCGCCTTGGTCAGGTACTCCGTCTGGATGTCGAGCGCACTCGCCTCACGCCCGTTCGCCAGCCGGACCTCGCGGCGCCCGGTCATGTCGTGGCTGATCTCGCGGATCGCCCGGATCGGGTTGTCCAGCGTCAGGTCGCGCATGACGATACCGGCCTCGATCATCCGCAGGACCAGGTCCGTGCTGGCGACCTTCAGCAGCATCGTGGTCTCGGACATGTTCGAGTCGCCGACGATCACGTGCAGCCGGCGGAAGCGCTCGGCGTCCGCGTGCGGCTCGTCACGGGTGTTGATGATCGGCCGGGACCGCGTCGTCGCGCTGGAGACGCCCTCCCAGATGTGCTCGGCCCGCTGGCTCACCGAGTACACCGCGCCCCGCGGCGTCTGCAGCACCTTGCCGGCCCCGCAGATCAGCTGCCGGGTGACCAGGAACGGGATCAGCACGTCGGCGAGCTTCGCGAAGTCGCCGTGCCGGCTGACCAGGTAGTTCTCGTGGCAGCCGTAGCTGTTCCCCGCCGAGTCGGTGTTGTTCTTGAACAGGTAGACGTCGCCGAAGATGCCCTCGTCGTGCAGCCGCTTCTGCGCATCGACCAGCAGGCCCTCCAGAATCCGCTCACCGGCCTTGTCGTGCGCGATCAGGTCGGTGACCGAGTCGCACTCGCCGGTGGCGTACTCCGGGTGGGAGCCCACGTCGAGGTAGAGCCGCGCCCCGTTGCGGAGGAACACATTGCTGCTCCGCCCCCAGGACACAACCCGCCGAAACAGGTACCGCGCCACCTCGTCAGGGGTCAGTCGGCGCTGACCGCGAAAGGTACACGTGACGCCGTACTCGTTCTCCAGACCGAAGATTCGCCGGTTCACATCCCCCACACTACGTCGCACCTCCGACAACCGTGCGCTGTCTCAGGCGCGCCGCCCGTCGGCGTTACCCCTTTGATGTCATCGGCACCGGACCGCCCCCACTCACCAACTCGCGCCGACAGGTGTTTTCGGCGCGCGGCTGAGCGGGCGCGGCAGCTACTCCGCGGTGTTGGTGAGTGGCGGACGTCCGGGCTAGAGATCAACCAGGTCGAGGAGCTGGCCGAGCTCCTTCTGGTCGAGCTCGCGGAGGTCGCCGGTGTGCAGGTTGCCGCGGCGGACCGGGCCGATGGCGGTGCGGGTCAGGCGTTTGACCGGGTGGCCGATCTCGTCGAACATCCGGCGGACGATGCGGTTGCGGCCCTCGTGCAGGGTGATCTGGATGAGGGTGCGGCCGCGGATACTGGAGATCTCCTTGACGGTGTCGGCCTGGGCCGGTCCGTCCTCCAGCTTGACGCCGTCGAGCAGGCGGCGCAGCGTTCCCGGTTTGACGTTGCCTTCGACCTCGGCGACGTACGTCTTGGAAACCTCGTACGACGGATGCGCGAGCCGGTGCGCGAACTCACCGTGGTTGGTCAGGAGGAGTAGACCCTCGGTGTCGGTGTCGAGGCGGCCGATGTGGAAGAGGCGCTCGGGGCGGTCCTGCACGAAGTCCGCGATGCACGAGCGTCCTTGCGGGTCGGCCATTGTCGTCACCACACCGCGCGGCTTGTTCAGCACCAGGTACACATGCGCACTCGTCGGCGGAATCCGCTCCCCGTCCACCCGAATCACCGAAACCGCCGGATCAACCCGAGTCCCGAACTCCGTCACCACAGCGCCGTCCACCTCAACCCGGCCCTGCTCGATCAACAGCTCCGCATTCCGCCGGCTGGCAACCCCCGCCTGCGCCAACGCCTTCTGCAGCCGAATGCCCTCGTCCTCAACCACGCCGCTCCCCATCACCCTCCGCGGCGATCTCCTCCGCCGTCCGGTCGTACGGATACCACCGACTACGCACCTCACCCACGCCACCCGACTGCGAACCGCCATCCCCAGCCCCACCAGCGCCACCAGACGCCAGCTCCCCATCAACTACAGAGCCGCCCGCAGCCGACTCGTCCTCCACGCCGCCTGACTCCGGAACGCCGAACTCGGACCCACCAGCGTCACCGGACACCGGCTCCTCGTCAGCTACAGAGCTGCCCTCGGCGACATCCCCCTCCTCGACCGACTCGCCCTCCGCGACAGCCGACTGCGCGACGCCGAACTCGGATCCGCCAGCCTCGCCGGACTCCGGCTCTTCGTGAGGTGTGGAGCTGCCCTCGGCGGCGTCCACCTCCTCGGAGTCCTCGTCCTCCGCGATAGCTGGCTGCGGGACGTCGTACTCGGACTCGCCAGCGCGGTCGGACTCCGGCTCCTCGTCAGCTGCGGAGCTGCCCTCGGCGGCATCCACCTCCCCCGCCGACTCGTCCTCCACGCCGCCTGACTCCGGAACGCCGAACTCGGACCCACCAGCGTCACCGGACTCCGGCTCCTCGTCAGCTACGGAGCTGCTCTCGGCGGCGTCCACCTCCCCGGCCGACTCGTCTTCGGTGACGGCTGGCTGTGGGGGGCCGGCGGTGGCGCCGTATTCGGATTCGTCGTCCTCGTCGTCGTCCTGGGGTGGGGACTGGGGTTCGGGGGCGAGGTCGTTCTCGAGGGGGCCGGGGGCTTCTTCGGGTTCGGCGGGTGGGGTGGGCGCTTCGGGGGCGGACTGGGCGGCCAGCTCTTCCTCGATGTCGTCCATGTCGGGGAGGTAGGGGGCGAGCTCGGGGAGGTCGTCGAGGGACTGCATGCCCATCCGCTCGAGGAAGTAGGTGGTCGTGCGGTAGAGCGTCGCCTGGGACTCCGTGTCCGCACCGGCCTCCTCGACCAGACCGCGGGCGATCAGCGTGCGCATGACGCCGTCGACGTTCACTCCACGGATGGCGGACACGCGCGCGCGGCTGACCGGTTGCTTGTACGCGACAACCGAAAGCGTCTCCAGCGCGGCCTGAGTCAGCCGCGCCTGCTGCCCGTCCAGAACAAACCGCTCGACGTACACAGCAGCCTCAGGCCGCGTGTAGTACCGCCAGCCCCCGCCAATCTCCCGCAGGTCGAACCCACGCCCCTGCTCGCCGTACTCCGCCGACAACTCCGCCAGCGCCCCCGACACATCCGCCGTCGGACGCCCCACCGCCCGCGCCAACGTCAACACCGGCAACGGCTCATCCGTCACCATCAAAATCGCCTCGAGCGCCCGCCGCATGGTGGCGTCATCAACAACCACCTCATCCCCCACCGGCACCTCAGTCTGCCCCGGCGCCAAGTAATCCTCATCCACCCCACCCACTACATCCGCAGTCGCGACAGCCTCGCCGTCCGCACCCACGCTGGCCTGCCCGGCGACGTCCACACCCGGTACGTCGGCGTCCACACCCGCAGTCGCGGCAGCCTCCTCGGCGTCCGCGCCGACCACATCACCGCCACCCGCCTCGGGGTTGGGCGCATCAGCAGTCCCCACGTCACCGCCGGTCAGCTGGGAGTCGGCACCAGTCGTGTGCTCGGCGTCCACATCCCCGACAGTCTGCTCGGCGTCCGCATCCCCGCCGGTCTGCTCGGCGGCGTCCACATCCGGTACGCCGGCGTCCACACCCGCAGTCGCAGCAGCCTCCCCGGCATCCGCTCCAACTACATCACCGCCACCCGCCTCGGAGTTGGGCGCGTCAGCAGTCCCCGCGTCACCGGCAGTCAGCTGGGAGTCGGCACCGGCCGCGTGCTCGGCATCCGCATCTGCGCCTTCGGTGTGCTCGGCGTCCACATCCCCGGCAGTCTGCTCGGCGTCCACACCCGGTACGCCAGCGTCCACACCCGCGGCCGCGGCCGCGACAGCCTCCTCGGCGTCCACTCCGACCACATCACCGCCACCCGCCTCGGGGTTGGGCGCGTCAGCAGCCCCCGTGTCACCTGCAGTCAGCTGAGGGTCGGTGCCGGCCGCGTGCTCGGCGTCCGCATCTCCGGCGGTTTGCTCGACGTTCGCATCCGGGATGGGGTGTACGGCGTCGGCTGGGGCGCTTTGCTGGTTGGGGGTGGTGGGGTGGGTCACTGGGGCACCGTTTCGGGGGGTGATTCGGGCTGGGCGGGAGCCTCAGGGTCCTGGTGTTCGGTGTGGGAGTCGCCGGGTTCGAGGAAGGAGTCGTCGTCGGTGACCACGGGGGCTTCGCCGTCGTCGGCGGCGGGGAGGTTCTCTTCGTCGAACTCGTCGCTGACGGAGATGTCGCCCTCGTCGGTGCCGGTCCAGCGGATGGTCAGCTCGCCCAGGGGGGTGACCTGGTCGAAGGAGACGTCGGCGGAGCGGAAGAGCTCGAGGAGGGCGAGGAAGCGGCAGACCGTGGTGACGGTGTCCGGTGAGTCGGAGACGAGCATCCGGAACGTCGTACTGCGCTGGCGGCGCAGCCGGTCGACGATGACGAGGGCCTGCTCGCGGACGGTGACCGCCGGCGCGTGCAGGTGGGCGAGCGAGACGCCCTCGGGGATGTTGTCCTTCGGCGCCAGCGCCTTCGCGGCGAGCGCGGCCAGGCCGGCCGGGTCGATGCCGAGCAGCACCTCCGGCAGCAGCTCCGCGAACCGCGGCTCGACGCCGACGGCGCGCGGGAATCGCTTGCCCTCCTGCGCCATCCGCTCCTGGACGAGCGCCGCGATCTGCTTGAAGGCGCGGTACTGCAGCAGCCGCGCGAACAGCAGGTCCCGCGCTTCGAGCAGCGCGAGGTCCTCGTCGTCCTCGACCTCGCCCTTGGGCAGCAACCGCGCCGCCTTCAGGTCGAGCAGCGTCGCCGCGATCAGCAGGAACTCCGACGTCTGGTCGAGGTCCCACTCCGAGCCGAGCGCCTTGATGTGCGCGATGAAGTCGTCGGTGATGACGGACAGCGCGATCTCGGTGATGTCCAGCTTGTGCTTGCTGATCAACTGCAGCAACAGGTCGAACGGCCCGTCGAAGTTCTCCAGGTGAACCTCGAAACTCTTGCCCTCAGCAACAGTCGGGACGGCGTCGTCCACGGCTGGAACCTCAACAGGCAAGGGATCCGACACCGTCACTCCGAAGCCTTGAGCCGCCGTACCAGGACGGAGTCCGGCCCGTGGTCGACGAAGTCGGCCAGCAGGACGTCGATCGCCTCCCGGACGATCCGGCCGCGGTCCGCGCTGAGGCCGTGTTCGGCCCGCAGCGCCAGCCGCGCCTGTTCCAATCCGAGCAGCTCTTCTTCCGTCACGTACACGGTGATCTTCGTGTCGTGGCGGATCCGTCCACTGGACTTCCGGTCGTCGGCGACCGTCGTCCGGGACCGTACCGATGACGGTCCTTCTGTGGTGGTGCGCTTCTCGGGTCTGGTCTGCTGCGGTGCCGCACCCCCGAAGAGTTCACTGGCACCTGGCAGGCTCACCCGGCGGGACAACGCGCCAGCACCTCCTTGGCAAGATCGCGGTACTGCGTGGCCGCGGACGAGGACGGGGCGTACGTCGTGATCGGCTCGCCGACGACAGTCGTCTCGGGGAACTTCACGGTACGCCGGATGACGGTGTGGAAAACGCGCTCGTCGAAAGCCTGGACGACGCGGTCGAGCACCTCACGCGCGTGCGTGGTGCGCCCGTCGAACATGGTGCCGAGGATCCCGACGATCTCCAGTTTCGGGTTCAGCCGGTCCTGCACCTTGCCGATCGTGTCGGTCAGCATGGCCAGCCCGCGGAGCGCGAAGAACTCGCACTCCAGCGGGACGACGATCCCGTTCGACGCGGTCAGCGCGTTCACCGTGAGCAGACCGAGCGACGGAGCGCAGTCGATCAGAATCACGTCGTAGTTGGGGATGATCGGCTCGAGGACGCGCTGCAGCGTGTACTCGCGAGCGACCTCCTGGACCAGCTGGACCTCGGCCGCGGACAGGTCGATATTGGCCGGCAGCAGGTCGAGATTCGGCACCCGGGTCGCCTGGATCACCTCGGCGGGGGTGATGTCGCGCTGCATCAGCAGGTTGTAGACCGACAGCTCCAGATCGTGCGGCTGGACGCCGAGCCCGATCGAGGCCGACCCCTGCGGGTCGAAGTCGATCAGCAGCACCTTGCGGCCGGTCTCGGCGATCGCGGCGCCGAGGTTGATCGTGGTCGTCGTCTTACCGACGCCGCCCTTCTGGTTGCACATCGCGATCACCTGCGCCGGACCGGTTCGGGTCGGCGGCAAGGGCTCCGGCAGGTCCGGGACCGGACGGCCGGTCGGCCCGATCTTGCGCGGGCCGCTGGGATCGCTCACAGGTGCAAGGTCCTCCGCGGTGAGCTTGGCCGTCGGCCTCGGCATCGCCGCATAGTTGTCGGGTGGGGTCAGGTTCCGCTGGGGCGGCGGCGCGATCGGTTGCGCAGGCGTCGGCGGCTCGGAGCTCGGGTACTGCTCAGAGCCGTTGAACTGCTGCTCGGTGCCCGGGAATGTCGACTCGTTCATGACTCGCCAAACCTTTCAACCGATACGGGCGACGCTTGCGACTGTAAGCGTGCATTCAAGCACTCTCAAGCGGCCACTCCGCACCCGGGTCGAGTGGTTTTCCCTCGGCAATCCACGGTAGGCCGATCACCCCGGACTGGTGACCGACTGTGAGCAGATCATTGCACATCGCTTCGATCCGCCGTGCATCGGGTCCACCTTATGACGACAGCGCCCGCGGATGTGACGTCGCGTAGACCTCGCGGAGCTTGTCGACCGTCACCAGCGTGTAGACCTGGGTGGTGGTCACCGACGCGTGGCCGAGCAGCTCCTGCACCACGCGGACGTCGGCGCCGCCGTCCAGCAGATGGGTGGCGAACGAGTGCCGCAGTGTGTGCGGAGAGATCTCCTTCGCGATCCCGGCTCGTTGCGCCGCGCGTCGCAGTACGGTCCAGGCACTCTGGCGCGAGAGCCGGCCGCCACGTGCGTTGAGGAACAGGGCGTGCGTACCGCGCCCACGGGAGACCAGATCCGGCCGGCCACGTACCTGGTAGGCGGACAGCGCGTTCAGCGCATACGTGCCGACCGGTACTACCCGCTCCTTGCTGCCCTTACCGCGCAGCAGGACCGCACCGGCCTCCAGATCGATGTCGTCGACGTCGAGCCCGACAGCCTCCGAAATCCGCGCACCGGTCCCGTAGAGGAACTCCAGCAGCGCAGCGTCCCGCGTAGCGAGTACTGCGGGCTCCGCCTCGGCTCCTGCGGCCGCAGCGAGGATGCGGGTCACCTCATCGACCGACAGCGCCTTCGGCAGCCGCTGCGGCGGCGCCGGCGGTTTCACCGCGGCCGCAGGGTCGACCGCGGTGAGCCCTTCCCGCAGGCAGAACTTGTGGAATCCGCGCACCGCCACGACAGTCCGCCCCGCACTGGACGCCGTCAGCGGCGGGTGGTCCTCATCGCCTTCCCGCAACCGCATCAGGAAGTCGCTGACCACAGCCTCGGTGACCCGGCCGAGATCGTCGATCCCGGTCCCCGAGAGGTACGCGTCGTACCGGCGCAGGTCACGCCGGTACGACGCCAGAGTGTTCGCGGCGAGGCCGCGCTCCACCGTCAGGTGGTCCAAATAAGCGCCAACCGCACGGCTGACGCTCAGACCAGCACCTCGTCCAGCTTCAGCTGCGGCAGGTCGTGCGCCTCGGCGACCGGGCCGTAGGTGACGTGGCCGTCGAAGGTGTTCAGGCCCAGCGCCAGGCTGTGGTCGCTCTTCAGCGCCTCGCGCCAGCCCAGGTTGGCCAGCTCGATCGCGTACGGCAGCGTCACGTTGGTGAGCGCGTACGTCGACGTGTTCGGGACGGCGCCGGGCATGTTGGCGACGCAGTAGAACAGCGAGTTGTGCACCTGGTAGACCGGGTCCGCGTGGGTGGTCGGACGCGAGTCCTCGAAGCAGCCGCCCTGGTCGATCGCGATGTCGACGAGCACGCTGCCCGGCTTCATCCGGCTGACCAGCTCGTTGTCGATCAGCTTCGGCGCCTTCGCGCCCGGGACCAGCACGGCGCCGATGATCAGGTCGGCCTCGAGGGCCGCGCGCTCGATCTCGTAGGCGTTCGAGGCGATCGTCAGCAGGTGGCCCTGGTAGATCTGGTCGGCCTGGCGCAGCCGCGCGATGTTGCGGTCGAACAGCTGCACCTGGGCCTGCATGCCGAGCGCGATCGCGGCGGCGTTCATACCGGACACGCCGGCGCCGAGGATGACGACGCGGGCCGGGTGCGTGCCGGAGACACCGCCCAGCAGGACGCCGCGGCCACCGCCGCTGCGCATCAGGTGGTAGGCGCCGGACTGCGGCGCGAGCCGGCCCGCGACCTCGCTCATCGGCGCCAGCAACGGCAGCGACCCGTCCGGCAGCTGGACGGTCTCGTAGGCGATACCGGTCGTCCCGGAGGCCATCAGCGCGTCGGTGCACTCACGACTCGCGGCCAGGTGCAGGTAGGTGAACAGGACCTGGTCCTTGCGCATCCGGTGGTACTCCTCGGCCACCGGCTCCTTCACCTTCAGCACGAGCTCCGCCTCGGCCCAGACGTCGTCCGCGGTCGGCACGATCCGCGCGCCGGCGGCGACGAACTCCTCGTCGGGGATCAGCGATCCGCTGCCCGCGCTCTGCTCGATCAGAACCTCGTGACCGTTGCGCACGAACTCGTGCACCCCGGACGGCGTGATCGCCACCCGGTACTCGTGGTTCTTGACTTCCTTCGGAACTCCGACCTTCACTGCGTGTCCTTCTTTCACTTCCCGGTGTGCGGCTCACCTCGTTGTGTCCGCGACCCGGCACCGAGGGGACAGCCAGGTCGCTGCCGAGTGTATGCCCGTCGGGGCCATACCACCCGATCGGTTGGTCCCATCGGCTGGTGACTCGCGAGTAGGGCACCCGAACGGACCGTGATGGCAAGTCACCTTGACGTGACAACCATCATTGACGGGAGTGTGGCCTCGTCGGAGAGGATGACCCGACCCGTCCGCCCCGGGTCGCGCCTGGACAGTGGGATGACGAGAGGGGTACGACGTGGCGATCGAACTGGGACGGTTCGGGGTCTGGCACGGTGCGCAGCACTGGGGCCCGGAACTGGCCGCCGGTCTGGAAGCGGCCGGGTACGGCGCGCTGTGGCTGGGGTCCTCCCCGGACGCGGGGCTGCGCGATGCGGAGGTGTTGCTCGCCGCAACGAATTCGGTTGCCGTCGGCACCAGCGTGGTGAACATGTGGAAGTCGCCGGCGGCCGACGTGGCGGCGTCCTACCACCGGCTGGAAGACGCCGCTCCGGGGCGCTTCCTGCTCGGGGTCGGGATCGGGCACCCGGAGCACACGGCGGAGTACCGGTCGCCGTACGAGACGATCGTGAGCTATCTGGACGAGCTGGACGACGCGAAGGTCCCCGTCGAGCGACGGGCGCTGGCCGCGCTCGGTCCGAAGGTTCTGCACCTGGCCGGCACCAGAGCGACCGGAGCGCTGCCGTACCTGACCACCCCCGAGCACACCCGGGAGGCGCGCCGCGTCCTCGGAGGGGGCGTTCTGCTCGCGCCGGAGCAGAAGGTCGTCCTCGAGACCGACGAGGAGATCGCCCGGACCACAGCACGCGACTACCTCGCCACCTACCTGCAGCTGGACAACTACGTCGCCAACCTGAAGCGCCTCGGTTTCAACGACGACGACATCGCGGACGGCGGTAGCGACCGGCTGATCGACGCCCTGGTGCTGCACGGCTCCGCAGTAGAGGTCGCCGAGGGCCTACGAGCGCACCTGGACGCCGGCGCGGACCACGTGGCCATCCAACAGCTCGGACGCGAGGAAATCGACCTGCTGCCCGGCTACGAGGCCCTGGCGACCGTCCTGGCCTAACTGCTCACAACAACGTGAAGTCCTCGAAGTCGAACCCCGGGGACACCACACACGACACCAGCACCGCCTGATCCCCGGCCGGCCGCGCCGCCTGCCACGCCCCGGCCGGGATCACCACCTGCGGCTGCTCGCCCACCCGCACGTCGGGCCCCAGCGTCACCGCCACCGCACTCTCCGGCGACTCGCCGTACTCCAACGTCAACGGCCCACCCGAGTGCCACAACCAGATCTCCGCCGACCGCACCCGATGCCACCGCGACTCCTCCCCCACCCCCAACAAGAAGTAAATCGCCGTAGCACTGGCCCGTTCCCCGCCATACCCCTCCGGCTCGAACCCCACCCCGGACCGCCACGTCTCCCGATACCACCCACCCTCAGGATGCGCCTCTAGTCCCAGCAGTTCAGCAAGCTCCGGCTTCTCCATACCGCGATTCTCCGCCATGGAGCGGCCGGATGATTCGCCCGACGACGCGCTCCAGCGCGACGAACCCGGTCTGGCGCGAGTCGTAACTCACGTCCGGATTGTCGCCAAGCACCATCAGATGCCCGGCCGGCACCACCTGTCCAGCCGCTACTGCTCCCGCTGCCGCAGCCGGTACGGCGTCGCCCGCCACCGCCGCGACGCGCTTCACCAGCCACCGCTGCTCGTCCCGGCCGGACCGCGTCACCCGCGGTTCCACCAGGACAACCAGCTCTCCCACTCGCAGACCGGTCTGCGACCGGAGACGGCCCGCAAGCAGCCTGTCCCCGTTCAGCAGCGTCGGCTCCATACTCCGCCCGGAAACCGTGACCACGAACCGACTGCGAGCCAGTAGCCACACCCCCAGCCCTATACCCGCCGTCACGAGGACGGCGACAGCCCGCAGCCACCGGCCGGCCATCAGTCGCCCTCGCCCGCGCCGACGTAGTTCTGCGCCTGCAGGGCGAACATCCGGGCATAGCTGCCGTCTGCGGCCAGCAACGCCTCATGGCTCCCCAGCTCGGCAACCCGGCCGGCCTGGACGACGGCGATCCGGTCGGCGTTCCGGACCGAGCCGAGCCGGTGCGAGATCAGAACGCTGGTGCGGCCGGTTCGATGGCGGGTGATCCCACTGTGGATCTCGTGCTCCGCATCGGGGTCGAGACCGGCGGTCGGTTCGTCGAGGATCAGCAGGTCTCGTCCGCCGCGAACGAAGGCCCGGGCCAACGCCACCCGTTGCCACTGGCCGCCCGAGAGCAGTACGCCGGTCGCGGGATCTTCCTTGTCCTGCTGATCGACGTACATCCGCGACAACAACGTCGCGTATCCGCGCGGCAACGCCGTCAGCACCTCATCGATGCCGGCTTCGGCGGCCGCGGCCCGCATCTGCTCCCGGGGCGCGTCGTCGACGTCCTCGGCGCCGTCGACCAGTCCCAGCGCGATGTTCTCGGCGGCCGTCAGCTCGTAGCACATGAAGTCCTGAAGGACCGCTGCGATCCGCCGCCGCAGCTCCAGGACGTCGAGGGCGCGCAGATCGACGCCGTCCCACAGCACCGCGCCTCTGGTCGGGTCGTAGAACCGGCAGAGCAGCTTCACGATCGTGCTCTTCCCGGCGCCGTTGTGCCCGACCAGGGCCAATGACTGCCCGAACGGCACGAACAGGTCGACTCCGCGCAGTACCCAAGGGTGCTCCGGGCTGTAGCGGAACCACACGTCGCGGAACTCGATCCCGTGCCGCAACTCGGGAACTGGGACTGGATCGGCCGCGACCGCCAGGTCCGGCGAAATCTCGATCACCGCCTGATAGTGGCCGGACAGCAGCATCGCCTGGTACGCCGTCCCGACGCGGGCGACCAGCCCGAGCAGGGCCGCTTGGACGCCGGTGATCGCCGCAACCACGATGGCGACGTCACCAACCGTCAGCTGTCGTCCGTGTGCCTCGAGGACCGCCCAGGCCAGGCCTGCTCCGGCAATCACCGCGCCCAGCACGCCCAGCAGGCCTTGGACCATCAGATCGCGCTGATCCAGGCGCCGGCGGGCGGCCTGTGACCGGCCGAGTTCAGAAAGCATCCGGCGCCGGAACAGCCGGGAGAGCCCGAGCAACCGGAACTCCTGTGCGGCACGGAGGTCGGTCATCAGATGCCGGTAGAAGGCCTCGCGCCGCTCGACCGGACTGAGCCCGATCGCGACCGTGGCGCGGCGCCGTCCGAGCCTGATCTCGGCGATCAGGGCCGGCACCGCCCCGGCCAGCACAACCAGCGCCATCGCGGGATTCAGTGTCAGCAAGGTGACCAGTAGACCCACCGCGGTCAGCATCGCCTGTAGGCCGCCGATGACCGCATCCAGGATGATCCTCGGCCCGGAGTCGCTGTGCTGCTCCGCCATCCGCAGCCGGTCTCTGAAAGCGGGGCTCTCCAGCATCGCCAGCCCGGGCAGGCGGTCCAGGCCGGCGTACAGCTGCTCGCGGCCAAGCCAGCTGACCCGGCGGCCGATTTCAGCACCGAGAAAGCGGTTGAGCTCCGTCATCAGCCCGGCGACGACGGTTGCCGCGGCCAGGCCCCCGACCAGCAGCAGAAGAGGCCCCGCTGCCGTATTCCCGCTGACGAGCCGATCCAGGACCAGCTTGGTCAGCCACACCACGCCCACCGGCATCAAACCGGCCAGGACCGTGCTCAGGACGTAGCCCAGCAGCTGAACCGGACCGGACTTCCAGGCCAGGGTGAAGGAGCTGCTGACTGCCGTCCTCAGCTCGCGCCACGAAGCGGCCCACCCGCGGAGCCGCTCGGTCATCCGTGGCCGGCGGTCAACTGGTCGGCGCTGAACCCACTCGCCCGCACCCGTCCGCCGTCGAGTACGACCATGGTCGGCAACCCCTCGACACCGACAGCAGTGGCGACCGGACCCCGGTCGGGCTCGACGATCACCTGCGCGACTGGAGCGAGCGCGGCGACCAGATCCGCGAGGGCGGGCTCATCGCCTTGGACAACCGCGACGACACGGTCGCGGCCGAGTTTCTCGGCGTACGTCACGAATCCCGGCAGGTGCTCCGCGCAGGCGCTGCACCACGTCGAGAAGAACCCGACCGTCGCGCCTGCGGCGAGTGAGTCTCGCGAGACCTGCCGACCATCGATCGTCACCGCGGCGAAGTCAGCCACCACAGCGCCGGGCCGCGGTGTGCCGGAGGTGTCGGCGACACCCGAGCGGCGGTTCGTCAGGGCTTGATCGATCAGACCGGCATGCTGCCGTAGCCGGCGAATCACTCCGAGGGTCAGCAACAGGTCGAACAGAACCAAGATGCCGACGGCAACGACCGCGGCGGTCAGTACTGCCATTTGTGCTCCTCGCGCTCGTCCGGCCCGCCAGTCAGGCTAGAGCGGGAACGGCTCACCGGAGGCCGTTTCGACCCTGCTCGAATGGCCCACCGGATTATCGAGCCGATGCCCTCACGCGCTGCCTATCATCAGCCCGTTGGACCCCTCAACCGGTGCTAGCGAAGGAGTATGCGAATGCTCGACAAAGTCATGTCGATGGCTGACCGTCTGGTCGGAAAGTTGGTACCGGCAGTGACAGCGGAGGCCGGCGAGGAGTGGACGGAGTACTGCTGGTGCAGGCCGACCGACGAGACGCCGCAGCGAATGGAGTGGTACCGCACCTGCCGCACCCTCCCCGGTGGCGGCGTGAGCTGCAGCGCTTGCCAGTTCATTCTCAGGTCCTGCTGACACCTGCCCGATCCCTCGGGCACAGTACGGCGCATGAGCGAACTGCCGTCTGACTATCACCGCAGGCTCCCGTACGGCGAACGGCTGTCGGCGGAGCCGTTACTCGGGCACCCGTTCTTTCCGTTCGAGCAGGTGACGGTGGCTCCGTTGGCTGAGTTGACGCTGCCGGAGCCGCCGCGGGCGGGTGCGCCGGGTGGTGCTGAGTGCCCTACGTGTGTCGAACCGACGAAGGACGCGGTGTGGGGTGACGAGCAGTGGCTGCTGAAGGTGTTTGGTCCGACGGGGCTGCCGCTGGTCGCATTGCTCGTGTCGCGCGAGCACCACCGGCTGGACACGCTGCCGGCTGAGTTGACTGCGACGCTGGGGCCGGTGCTGCAGCGGGTGGCTGGTGCTGTCGGGCGTATCGAGGGTGTGGGACGGACTCACATCAACCGGTGGGGTGATGGGAGCGAGCACTTCCACATGTGGTTCTTGGCGCGGCCGGTCGGGATGATGCAGCTACGCGGCGCTGGGATCGCGTTCTGGGACGACATGTTGCCGAAGGTGCCGGAGGGTGAGTTCGTGGTGAACAGGCGGACCGTGGCCGCCGCCCTTGCGGAGGGCGGCGGCTCGGTGTTACCAGACGCCTAGTGAGCGGGCGACGAGGATGTCGGTCTTGCGGGCCGGGGGGCCGTCGACGGGGGCTGGGTCCTCGGCGGTGGGGTTGATGCCGCCGGCGGCTACCTTGTCGAGGGCTTTCAGGCCGAGGCGGTCGACCGAGCCGAAGACGGTGTAGTCGGGACGCAGGCGGGAGTCGCCGAAGACCAGGAAGAACTGGCTGCCGTTGGTGTTCGGGCCGGCGTTCGCCATGGCGAGCGTGCCGCGGGCGTAGATTTTGCGGGTGCCGGTGGGGTCGTCCGGCCAGTTCGGCAGGTCGGTCGGCAGCTCGTCCTTGTACGAGTAGCCCGGGCCGCCGGAGCCGGTGCCGCTGGGGTCGCCGCACTGCAGCACCTTCAGCGTCGGGTAGAGCGTCAGCCGGTGACACGTGGTGAAGTCGTAGAACCGGCTCTTGGCCAGGTGCAGGAAGCTCTGCACCGTGCACGGCGCCTTCGCGCGGTCCAGCGACAGCAGCATCGGGCCCTGGTTCGTCGCGATCAGCACCTTCACCACGCCCTTGTCCGGCGTGCGCTTCGGGTCCGGCGGCAGCGAGACCGGCCGGGCCGGCGGCTCGTCCGGGGTCGTGGTGTAACCGCACGGACCCTTCGTACCGGTCGGGGGCGCGGAAGCCTCGGCCGGAGCCGCGCTGGCCGGAGTGGCCATCAGCAAGCTCGCAACCACCAGCGTCGCGCCTGCGATCACACCTCTCATCACTGTCCTCCTGCTGCAGCGGGGTCTTTCGACGTCAGCAGAAGATGCCCTTACCGACCGTTCCAGGTCAAGTACTCAGCGCACTACAGGTCCTTGGCGGGCCAGGGGGAGTCGGCTGGGCGGAGGGATTCGAAGCCGGGGCCGTTGAGGGCTGTCCAGGCGGCTAGCGAGCCCATGACGAGGATGGGGTTTTGGAGGTGGCCGGCGAGGACTGCGCCGACTACCTCGACCAGCGGGGCCCAGACGGTCTCCATGTCGGCTTCTTCGTGGAGGCGGTCGTAGGCCTCGTCGGCCGGGGACAGGTCGCGGGCGAGGAAGATGCGGACCGCCTCGTTGGTGAGGCCCGGGGAGGTGAAGGCGTCGACCAGAACGCGCCAGTCGGCCGCCTTGGTGCCTGTCTCCTCCCAGAGCTCACGTTCGCCGCCCAGGCGGTACTGCTCGCCCTGGACGTCGAGGAGCCCAGCAGGCGGCTCCAGGAGCCGGTAGCCGACCGGGTGCCGGTACTGGCGTACCAGCAGCATCCGGTTCTTGTCGTCGAGCGCCACGACGCCTACGGCGCCAGGGTGCACGACGACGTCCCGAACGAACGCCTCGGCGCCAGGAGGCTCAATGGTGTCCCGACGGACCGAAATGACCCGGCCCGTCGAGTGCACCGTTTCGGACGCCGAAACCGGCCACTTCTCCGGTACGTCGGCCAGACCGGCGCCGAAGCGCAGCTCGGGGTGGTCCATCAGGCCTTGACCGCTTCGGCCTTGGCCTTGCTCGCGGGCTTCTTCGGGGTGGTCGGCTCCTCCACCGGGAGGCGGGACTCGCGCTGGCGGACCAGAGCGGCCGCGACCAGACCGGCGAACAGCGGGTGCGGCTTGGTGGGCCGCGAGCGCAGCTCCGGGTGCGCCTGGGTGGCGACGAAGTACGGGTGCTGGGCGCGGTCCAGCTCGATGAACTCGACCAGCTCGTGGTCCGGCGACAGGCCGCTGAACACGAGGCCGGCAGCCTCCAGCTTGTCGCGGTAGGCGTTGTTCACCTCATAGCGGTGCCGGTGCCGCTCCTGGATCTGCGGAGCGCCGTACAGCTCCCGGACGATCGAGCCGTCGGCCAGGTTCGCCGGGTAGAGGCCGAGGCGCATCGTGCCGCCCAGGTCGCCGCCGCCGGCCACGATGTGCTTCTGCTCCTCCATCGTCGCGATCACCGGCTGCTCGGCGTCCGGGGCGAACTCGGTCGAGTTCGCCACCGTCAGGCCGGCCAGGTCGCGAGCGACCTCGACCACCATGCACTGCAGGCCCAGGCACAGGCCGAGGATCGGGACGCCGTTCTCGCGGGCGAACCGGATCGCGCCGATCTTGCCCTCGATCCCGCGGACGCCGAACCCGCCGGGGACGCAGATCGCGTCGACCTCGCCGAGCAGCTTCGCGGCGCCCTCGGGGGTGGCGCACTCGTCGGAGGCGATCCAGCGCAGGTTGACCTTGGCGTCGTTGCCGAAACCGCCGGCCCGCAGCGCCTCGGCGACCGACAGGTACGCGTCCGGCAGGTCGATGTACTTGCCGACCAGCGCGACCGTGACCTCGTCCTTCGGGTGGTGCACGACCTTCAGCAGCTCGTCCCAGCGGGTCCAGTCGACATCGCGGAACTGCAGGTTGAGGCGGCGGACGACAAACGCGTCCAGGCCCTCGGCGTGCAGCACCTTCGGGATGTCGTAGATGCTCGGCGCGTCGGCGGCGGCCACCACGGCCTCGACGTCCACGTCGCACATCAGCGAGATCTTGCGCTTGACGCCGTCCGGGATCGGGCGGTCGGCGCGGCAGACGATCGCGTCCGGCTGGATACCGATCGAGCGGAGCGCGGCCACCGAGTGCTGGGTCGGCTTGGTCTTGAGCTCACCGGCCGGCGCCATGTAGGGCACCAGCGAGATGTGCAGGAAGAAGACGTTGTCGCGGCCGACGTCGTGCCGGACCTGGCGCGCGGCCTCCAGGAACGGCAGCGACTCGATGTCACCGACCGTGCCGCCGATCTCGTGCAGGACGACGTCGACGTCGGGGCCCGCCATCGCGAGCATCCGTTCCTTGATCTCGTTGGTGATGTGCGGGATCACCTGGACGGTGTCGCCGAGGTACTCGCCGCGCCGCTCCTTGGCGATCACGTGGGAGTAGACCTGGCCGGTCGTCACGTTCGCGACCTGTGACAGGTCGCGGTCCAGGAACCGCTCGTAGTGGCCGATGTCGAGATCGGTCTCGGCGCCGTCGTTGGTGACGAACACCTCGCCGTGCTGGAACGGGTTCATCGTGCCGGGATCGACGTTGAGGTACGGATCCAGCTTCTGCATGGTGACCCGGATGCCCCGTGCCGTCAGCAGACTGCCGAGGCTCGATGCCGTCAGCCCCTTACCGAGACTGGAGGCGACGCCGCCGGTGACGAAAACGTGCTTGGTCTGCTGAGAGTTCGAAACCCTGTCCACGGGCCTCCAGCCTACCTGCTGTCAAGGGGTGGTCGCGACGAGACCCGCGTAGATGTCGAGCAGATTCTTCGCGACGGCGTCCTCGTCCGGCCATCTGGCGGCCAGCTCGCGGCCACGTGTCCGCATAGCGTTCGCCGTGTCGGGCTCGGCGAGCACCGCGCGGACTCCGTCGGCCAGACCGTCGGAATCGCCCGGAAACGCCAGTACGGCGCTGTCGTCGACCAGCTCCGGGATGCCGCCGACTGAGGTCGCCACGACCGGTACGCCGACCTGCATCGCCTCCTGGATCACCAGCGCGCGGGCCTCCCAGTGCGAGGTCAGCAGGAAGACGTCGGCGGCGTTGAGCAGGTCTGCGACGTCGCTGCGGTGCCCGACCAGGCGGACCGGCAGCTGCTCGGCGTCGACGCGAGCCTGGAGGTTGTCCTTGAGCGGACCGTCACCAACCACGACGAAAACGGCGTCCGGGGTCGATTCGCGGACGGAAGCGGCGACGGACAGTAGCGTCGGGTAGTCCTTCTGCGGCGCGAGGCGGCCGACAGTCAGGATCAGCGGCCGGTCACCGACGCCCAACTCCTGGCGGACGTCGGCGGCGCTCACGGTCGCCTGCGGCATCGTCGGCGCGGCTACCGGCGCCAGACGGGCGTCACGGGCGCCGAGGCTGGTGGCGAGCTCCACCAGGTCGCTGGATGCGCCGAGCGTGAGGTCTGCGCCCTTGGCGACCAGGCGTTGACCGAGGCGCATCACCAGGCCACGCGGGCCGGCAGCGATCACCGCGTTGTGCCAGGTGACGACAAGCGGGCGCAGGTTGGCGCGGTCGCGCAGCGCGGTCATACCGGCGCGGTAGCCGTGGGCATGGATGACGTCCGAGCCGCGGAGCGCCGGCGCCTGGGTGACTACGGACGCCGCACCGAAGTCGAAATGCTCTGCGGTGCCGGGCGGGGCGCAAACGACCACCTCGTGCCCGGCGGCCAGGTAGCGCGGCACCAGGGAGGCTACGTGCTGTCCGATCCCGCCTCGCGATTCCGCGAGCAGCAGACCGATCTTCATGACGTCTCCTCCACAACACCTCTACGAAGCAGAGCGCGCGCGTCTGCGCGATCCAGTACTACGGCGACGACGGCGTACACAGCGACGACAGCCAGGCCGGAGAGCGCCGCGAACAGGACTGCGCTGCCGACTCCGCCGTCCTGTGCAGGTAGTGCGACCGCCCAGCCCGCAGCACCAGCCAGTACGGCGCCGACGACGGCAGCCAACGTGGCACGAGCCAGCCCGGCCAACGCGTCCGGACCGGCGTCCTTGCGCAGTACGCCGAGAAGCACGACCGCTCCCAGGACCATGCCGATCGACATCGCGGCTGCCAGCGCCGGTACGGCGTCCCACTGGGTCGTGAGCGCGATGCCAGCGGCTGCGACCAGCACCCAGGCCGCTGAGGTGACGACGGCGACTTGGCGGCCGGATTGCCTCGCGTAGAGCACGCGGCCGATGTGCATGAGCACTGCGAAACCGATGGCAGCTGGAGCGAAGGCGACCAGCGCGTCACCGAGTGAGGTGGCCTGCGCTTCGCGCACTGCGCCGTCGTCGTACGCGAAAATGCGCGCTACCGGGACGGCGGTGCCTACGAGTAGTGCTGCGCCCGCACCGCCGGCCAGCATCACCGCACGCGTCGAACCAGCCGCGTAGCTGTTGAACCGCTCCCCCGCCTCGTACGCCGCCGCCAGTCGCGGGAACACCGCGGTGGTGATCGGGACTGCGAGTACGGCGTACGGGAGCAGGTAGACCGCGTTCGCCCAGGTGTAGACCGCGATGCTGCCCGCTACGCCGCGGTGGTTGGCCAGGTAGGTCGTCACGACGAAGGTGAGCTGCTGCGCGACCAGTACGGCGATACCGGCCAGCGCGAGCTTGCGCAGCACCGGACCGACACCGGGGTCGAGCCTGAGCGTGAGCTTGATCGGCAGCCGCAGCATCAGCATCGGAATCAGCACGGTGAGCGCCAGCGCGGCCACGCCGGCCGTCGTCCCCCATGCGAGGAGGTCATGTGCAGCACCGGACGCGCGGTCGGCGTCCGGAGCCATTGCCGCAAAGGCGAAGTAGGTCGCGACCACGACCAGGCTGGAAATGAGAGGCGCCCACGCACCGGCCCCAAACCGCTTGTGCGACTGCAGAACCGCCGTAGCAATCACCGCCACCGCATACCCGAACACCTGCGGCACGAAAATCATCAGCATCCGCGTGGCCGTCCCGGCCGTTCCACCGCAGTCGTCCAGCATCACATCGGTGTACGTCGACGCGAGCACCCACGACAGCACAGCTACTGGCGCCAGCAACAGGAACGACCACGACAACAAGGCGCCCACGATCCGCCCCTGCGCCGCCCGATCCCCCCGGGCCACCGGCCCCGCCAGGACCGGAATCACCGCCCCGGCCAGCGCACCGCCCGCAACCACCTCGAACAAGATGTTCGGCAGCTGGTTCGCCGTCGTATAAGCCTCAGCCAGACACCCGGCGCCCACCGTCTTCGAGAAGACCAGCCACCGCCCGAACCCCACCACCCGAGCCAGCACGGTCACCACAGCCACCAACAAGACCGCCCGCGCTAAGCGCGACCCCAAGGAAGAGCTGCTGGTTGGACCGGCTCCATCTCCTGCTTGGTCGTGCTCGGCGTCGGCCGGGCGCTTGGCGCCCGGCGTCTGGTCGTTCACCGGGGGCGTCGGCCCCACTGGTCGATTTTGTCGAGAGTGGGGTTTTCGGCGATGACCTTGGTGAAGCTGACTTTTTCGCTGGCCAGGTTGAGAGCTACGACGGCGGCCAGGGCGAGCGTCTTCAGCGGGCGCGGGAGGGAGGCGGCGAGGGCGGTGCCGGTGATGGCTCCCAGGCCGTTGGCTCCGCAGTCACCGAGCATGGAGCGTTCGCCGAGGTCGGAGGGAGCTGAGGCGGTGGCGGCACCTACTACTGCGCCGGCTGGGCCGTTGACGACAGCCAGGGGCGCGTTGACGGCCGCTACTGCTTTCAGGGCTCGGCCGGGCCGCAGGTCGAGCAGGTTGGTCAGATTGGCCGTACCGGCGATCAGGGCACCGTCGGCCACGACGCCGGCCAGCGCCTTCACACCGGAAGATTTGCGCGGCAGCAAGGCCGCAGCGGCCAGACCAGCGGCTCCGACGCCAAGAATCTTCACGGCGCCACTGGTCACCTCACCGCGCTTCAACGCGGTCAGGTGACCACGGAACCCCTTCGCCTGGGTAGTCCCGCGCAGATCGTCGTACGCGCCGACTGCACCGGACACCGACCCGGCGAGCAGCGCAGCGGCCTTCACCTTGCCGGGGGTCGACGGTGCGGCGACGACACCGGCCAGCGCGCCCAGAACGGCGACCGGCCCCTCCAGCAGCGTGACCGTCTCGCCGCGGTGGTTGGTCCGCTCGAACGGCTGCCGGTTCTCCTTCGGCAGCTTCTCCGCGGCCTTCTCGAGTGCGGCAGTGGCGGCCGCGGCTACGACGGCGCTCAAAAGTCCCACGTCAGTTGTCCTTCACTTGTACGTCCGCCGGCGCGATGCCGTTCTTCGCGTCGAAGGCGCCGTACTGGCCGGCCTTTCCGGTCGTCTGCTCGACCAGCGCGAAGACGACCGTCATCTGCCCGGCAGGCAGATCGGCCACGTCCACCGAGGAAACGATCTTGGTCGCGTCGGAGTCACTGCGCAACGCCTTCAGCAGCCCACCGTCCTTCGCGGTCTCCGCCGTGCCGGCCACGACGACGCCGCCGCTGCCCTGGTCCAGCCCCTCGATCAGATCGATCGCGTCGTTGTACGTCGAGTTGTCCGGCGCCGGCGTCGGCGGCTTCGCGGCCACCACGACGATCAGGCTGGCCCGGTCCTTGACCTGCGACGGCTTCAGCGAGACCAGCTTCGAGCCGGTCAGCCCGCTGATGATCTTGGTCGCGTCGGCGTCCACCGTCCGGCCCTCGTCCTTGGCCGCGACGCCGCGGGCCAGGATCAGCCCGGCGCGCTCGTAGGTGGTGGAGTTCTGCGGGAAGTCCAGATCGGCGGCGACCAGGTTCTGCACGAGCGGCTCGACCAGCTGCCGCTGGCCGGAGTCCAGCAGCTTGGCGTCCAGCGCGACCCGGACCGTGACCTGGCCACCGGCGGCCTGCAGCTCGTCGGCGATCGTGTTCACCTCGTCGCCGTCGGCGTTCGGCATCGTGACGATCGCGATCCGCTTGCCGTTCAGCTTGTTGTCGGCCAGCCCGGCCGTCACCTTGGCCTCGTAGTCCTCGTGGTACTTGTTCAGCGCCTTGAGCTGGTTGATCTCGTCCCGGGCGGCGACGAGGTTCGCGCGGTCGACGTTCGCCTGGTTCTGGATGATGTCGCTGCCGGTGCCCTTCAACGGGCCGGCGCCGAGCACCACACCGGCGCCCAGGGCGAAGAAGATCGCCACGATCGAGACGATGTGGTAGCGAAAGTCGATCACGTGAAAAGCTCCCGGATCCAGTAGGTGAAGTCGTTCCAGCGCGCCCGCAGGATCGACCACAGCACTTCGTCGGCGTCGATGGCGACCATCGCCATACCGAGGGCGAACAGACCGGCCACGACCAGCGCGACGATCTGGAACGTCGAGACCCGGCTGCGGTAGAGCCGGCCGACGCCCTTCGCATCGACCAGCTTGGCGCCGACGCGCAAGCGGGTGATGAAGGTGCTGGCCATTCCGGAGCGGCCCTTGTCGAGGAACTCCACCAGCGAGTTGTGGGTGCCGACCGCGACGATCAGCGAGGCGCCCTTGGAGTCGGCCAGCAGCATCGCGACGTCCTCGCTGGTGCCGGTGGCGGGGAACTCGATCGAGTCCACCCCGAGGCGCTCCAGGCGCTCCGAGCCCGGCGCGCGGCCGTCGCGGTAGGCGTGGACGACGACCTCGGCGCCGCTCTTCAGCGTCTCGTCGCGGACCGAGTCCATGTCGCCGACGATCAGGTCCGGGACGTAGCCGTTCTCGACCAGGGCGTCGGCGCCGCCGTCGACGCCGATCAGCACCGGCCGGTACTCGCGGATGTACGGCTTCAGCGCGACCAGGTCGTCGCGGTAGTCGTACCCGCGGACGACGATCAGCACGTGCCGGCCGTCCATGTGCGTGTGGATCTCGGGGACGCCGACGCCGTCCAGCAGCAGATCGCGCTCGCGGCGCAGGTACTCCAGCGTGTTGGCGGTGAACGCCTCCAGCTGCGTCGAGAGCCCGGCGCGCGCGTCGTCCATCATCTCGGCGACACTCTGCGTGTCCTGCGCGACGCCCTTCGCGACGACCTCGTCGCCGCGGTACAGCGCGCCGTCGTGCACCCGGACCCGCTCGCCCTCGTGCAGCACCGAGAACACCTCGCGGCCGATGCCGTCCACCAGCGGGACGCCGGCGCCGACCAGGATCTCGGGGCCCAGGTTCGGGTAGCGGCCGCTGATCGAGTCCGCCACGTTGACCACCGCGGACACCTTGCAGTCGACCAGCGCCTCGGCGCTCACCCGATCGAGGTCGACGTGATCGATCACCGCGATCTCCCCCGGCTTGAGCCGTTTGGTGAGATTCTTGGTACGGCGATCGAGCCGGACCACACCGGTGATGCCGGGCAGTTCAGTCGGGCGTGCTCTCCGCAGGCTGGGCAGTTTCATCGCGCTCTCATCCTGCCACGTCCGGCAGCCCGTTCCGGCGCATTCCTGCTCCCGGCGGCCGATCAGCCGCCGATTTCACCGGACCGAACAGTCAATTCATCCTTTGGAACGACCCTTTCGGGGCTTCTTGTGGCGTTCGGCGGCCAGGGCGAGGAGTTCTTCGGCGTGCGCCTGGGCGGCGTCGGAGTTCTCCAGGCCGGCCATCATCCGGGAAAGCTCCTTGAGCCGGGCCTCGTCGTCGAGGGCGACCAGGCCGCTGGTGGTGACGGATCCGTCGTCGCTCTTCAGGACGACGGCGTGCCGATCGGCGAAGGCCGCGACCTGCGGCAGGTGGGTGACGACGATGACCTGGGCCTTCTCCGCCAAGCGGGCCAAGCGCTTTCCGACCTCGACCGCGGCGCGGCCGCCGATGCCGGCGTCGATCTCGTCGAAGACCAGCGTCGGCACCTTGTGGGTGTCGGACAGGATCACCTCGAGCGCCAGCATCACCCGCGACAGCTCACCGCCGGAGGCGGACTTCTGCAGCGGACGCGCGGGGCTGCCCGGGTTCGCCGCGAAGCAGAACTCGATCTCGTCGATCCCGAACGGACCAGCGGCCGTTTCGTGTACCTCGACCGACAGCGTCGCGTGCGGCATCGCCAGCCCGGTCAGCTCCTCCGACACCAGGACGCCGAGCCGCTGCGCCGCATCGATCCGCGCCTCCCGGATCTGTCGGCCCAGCTCGGTCAGCGTCGCAGCCAGCTCGGCCAGCTCCGCAGTCAGCAGCTCAACCCGCTCGTCGCTGCCGTCCAGCTCAGTCAGTCGCGCAGCGGACCGCTTCGACCAGTCGAGCACCTCATCGACAGTGCCCGCGTCAGCGCCGTACTTGCGGATGAGCGTGGTCAACAAGGCACGGCGTTCACTGACGACGGACAGCCGCGCCGGGTCGGTGTCGACGTCAGCGGCGTACGACGAAAGCTCTCCGGCCAGGTCTGCGGCCAGATAGCCCAGCTCACCGGCCCGATCGGCCAGCTCGGCCAGCTTCGCGTCATGCTCGCGTTCGCCGTCCAGGACCTGTTTCGCCAACGACAGCAGGCCTAGTACGTCGTTTGGCCGGGTGGAATCGAGGTCTTCGGACGCGAGCGCGTCGGCCGCGGTGGTGGCCGCAGTCCGCAGTCCGTCGGCGTATGCGAGCCGCTCCTCCTCCGCTGCGAGCTCAGTGTCCTCACCGGGCAGCGGCTCAGCCTTGGCGACCTCTTCGAGGCCGAAACGCAGCAGATCCGCCTCTGCGAGCCGGTCGCGCTGTCTGGTGGTCAGATCGGTCAGCTCCGCCTCCACCTCACGGTGTCGCTTGTAGGCGGTCACATACTCCTGCAGCGGCACCAGAACCGGCTTACCGGCGAAGGTGTCCAGCGTCTCGCGCTGCCGGGCCGGCTGCAGCAGCCGCCACTGGTCGGCCTGGCCATGGATTGCGACCAGGTCACCCGACACCTCACCCAGCACCGACACCGGCACCGAGGCGCCGCCCAGAAACGCCCGCGACCGCCCCTCCGACGACAGCTCGCGCGCGATCAGCAGCTCTTCGTCGTCCAGCTCGCCGCCACGGTCCTCGGCCTGCTGCACGATGGACTTCGGTACGGCGGTCGCCCGGCCCTCGACCCGGGCCCGCCGGACGCCGTGCCGCACGAGGCCGCTGTCGGCACGCCCGCCCAGCAACATGTTCACGCCGGTGACGACCATCGTCTTACCCGCACCGGTCTCACCGGTCACGGCCGTGAACCCGGGGTCGAGGTCCAGGGTCGCGTCCTCGATCACACCCAGGCCGGTGATGCGGATCTCAGAAAGCATCTGACTCAGTTCCCGTTTCCGTTGGGGTTGCGTTTGCGCTCGGCGGCACCACGCCAGCCGAGCACGGGGAGATCGAACTTGGCGACCAGCCGGTCGGTGAAGGGCGCCTCGTGGGCGCGGGCCAGGCGGACCGGGCGGGCGCCGCGGCGGACGACGATCTCGGCCCCCGGCGGCACCTCGGCCATCCGGCGGCCGTCGCACCACAGGACGCCGCGGCCGTTCCAGCTGCGGACCAGCTCGATCGACAGCCGCGACGAGGGCGCGACCACGATCGGCCGGGAGAACAGCGCATGCGCGCTGACCGGCACCAGCACGATCGCCTCGACCTCGGGCCACACGATCGGCCCGCCGGCCGAGAACGCGTACGCCGTACTCCCGGTCGGAGTCGCGACGACGACGCCGTCGCACCCCCAGCGCGACAGCGGGCGGTCGTCGACCTCGACCAGCACCTCGAGCATCTTCTCGCGGGCGGCCTTCTCGACACTCGCCTCGTTCAGCGCCCAGGACTCGACGATCAGCTCGCCGTCCAGCCGGACGTCGACGGCCAGCGTCATCCGCTCCTCGACGGTGTAGCTCTTGTCGACCACGACCTGGACGATCCGCTCCAGGTCGTCGACCTCGGCCTCGGCCAGGAACCCGACATGGCCGAGGTTCACGCCGAGCACCGGCGTCCCGTGCGGGCGGGCCAGCTCGGCGCCGCGCAGGATCGAGCCGTCGCCGCCGAGCACGATGATCAGCTCGGCGTCCTGAGCGGCCTTCTCCGGATCCGCCGCGATGTCGACCGGCTCCAGCTTCAGCGCCTCGGCCTCATCGGTGAGCAGCCGGACCTGCAGCCCGGCGTCGGTCAGCAGCCGGTGCGCGGCGCGCGCGACCTCGACCGCTTCGTCCCGACCGGTGTGCGTCACCAGCAGCACGCACCGCGGCTCAACCTCAGCCACTCCGCCTCCAACTCACTGGGGTCCGCGCTCGATGGCGGTCTGGAGCATCGTCTCATCCAGCGGCGGCGCGGAACGCCGTATCCACAGGAAGTATTCGACATTTCCCGACGGACCCGGCAGCGGGCTGGCCGCGACCCCGGCGATCCCCCAGCCCAGCTCGCTCGCTTTCGCAGCGACTCCGCGGACGGCGTCCGCGCGCAGCTCCGGCTCCCGGACGACGCCGCCCTTGCCGAGCCGCTCCTTGCCGACCTCGAACTGCGGCTTCACCATCAGCATCAGCTCGCCGTCCGGTTTCACCACCGCGAGTAGCGCCGGCAGCACCAGCGTCAGCGAGATGAAGCTGAGGTCGCTGACCACCAGGTCGACCGGCTCGCCGCCGATCTGTTCCAGCGTCAGCGTCCGGACGTTGGTCCGGTCCATGACTGTGACTCGCTCGTCGGTCTGCAGCGCCCACACCAGCTGTCCGTAGCCGACATCAACGGCGTACACGTGCTGGGCCTCGTTGCGGAGCAGTACGTCGGTGAAACCGCCAGTAGAGGCACCTGCGTCCAGAGCGGTCCGCCCTTTGACCTGTACCTCCGGAAACGCCTCCAGCGCGCCGATCAGCTTGTGCGCACCGCGGCTGGCGTAGCCCGGGTCGTCGGCGTCAGAAGTGTCCACCACGATCGGAGCGTCCGTTCCGACACCGGTCGCTGGCTTGGACGCGACTGTCCCGGACACCTTCACCTTGCCGGCGGCGATCAGCTCACTCGCCTGCTCGCGCGACCGCGCCAGCCCCCGCCGGACCAGCTCAGCGTCGAGCCGCGAGCGCTTGACTCCCTTGGCCACTTACCTGCTGTCGCTCTGGTCGGAGTCCGCCTCGACGAGCGCGGTCTGCAGCCGCTCGTGCAGGTCGGCGTACACCTCGGCGTGCTCCCCGACCGGCCGCTCGCGCAGGTCGTCCAGCCGGCTCATCACCTCTTCGACCAGCGGATGCCCGGACTCCGCCTCGTCGTCAGCGGACTCCGCGGTGAACGGGCGCTCGTGCTGCTCACCCGGCTCCCGGGCGAACTCCGGGCCGAACTCGACTTCAGCCGGGTCCAGGTGCTGCTGCGGCTCCTCGGCGTACTCGAAGCTCTCCGGCGCCGGTTCGGCGTCGTAGTCGGGCTGGGCGGGGGTCTCCTCGCCGTCCGGCGCGTAGTCCGGCTCCACGTCGGGATCGACGTCCGGGGGGAACTGCTCGCCAGGGTGTTCGGTCACGTCAGGCCTTCTTCGCCGTCGTCTTCTTCGCAGGCGCCTTCTTCGCCGGAGCCTTCTTGGCAGCGGCCTTCTTCGCCGGGGCTTTCTTGGCCGCGGTCTTCTTGGCCGGCGCCTTCTTGACCGGAGTCTGCACCGGGGCCGGCGCGGTAGCGGCCACCGAGGCCGCAGCGGTCTCCGCACGGGCGTCCGCCAGCTCCGACTCCAGCGTCGTCACCCGACGGGTCAGCGCGTCGACCTCCTCGGACCGGACGAACCCGAGCCGCGCGACCGCGCCCTCGACCTCGTTGGTCACGATCGCCTCGAGCAGCTTGCGGTTGCTCTTGCTGGTGGCAACGATCTCGTCGGCCAGGTCGCTCACCTTGGTGGTCAGCCCGGACGTCAGCGCGTCCGCACCGGTCTGCTGCAGCAATGCCTTCGCTGCCGCCTGCGCCCTCTGCTTGGTGACCTCGGTCAGGCCGTTCGCCAGCTGTACGTAGCCGCGCAGTGCGTCCATCACCATGACTGCCTCCTCGCTTCGTTCCAGCAACGGTAGCGCTTCGGGTTCACTTGTCCAGGCCGACCCGGTGCAGCGCGGCGTTGATGTCGATCGTGCCCAGCGCCGGTCCCGGCTTGGGCAGCGGACGGCGGCTGCCGCGTCCAGTCGCCTTTTTGGTGACCGGCTTGGCCGGAGCGTCGACAGCAGACCAGACCGCGGACAGGATCGCCCGGAGGCCGTCGTACGGCTCCCCCTCACCTTTGACCGTGACTGCGTTGTTCACTACCTCAGCGGTCCAGCCGACACAGGTGTGCCGGCCGCCGTCGACCTGAACGCCTGGGTGCTTCTGCGCCAGCCCACCCAGGTCAGGCGAGATGTACGTCGGGCGCTCGTCCTTCGGTGCTCTGGCCAGGTCATGCGCGTCGTGTACGCCGGTGGCGACCCAAAGGCTCGCAATGCCGACCGCGTGGGCGCCTGCGATGTCTGAGTCCAGCCGGTCGCCGATCATCAGCGGCTTCTTGGCCGACAGCCGCTCGATGCTGGTCTCCAGCAGCGGCGGAGCAGGCTTGCCCGCGACTACAGGGTCGATCTGGACGGCGGCACGCACCGCCTGCACCAGCGTGCCGTTGCCCGGCGCCATCCCACCTGCGGTCGGAATGGTCAGGTCGAGGTTGGTGGCGAACCACTTGGCGCCCTCGTTGATCGCATGCGCGCCGTCGGCGAGCATCACCCAGTTCACGTCCGGGTGGAAGCCCTGCACGACAGCCACCGGGTCTGCGTCGCTGCTGCGCACAGGCGTCAGCTCGTACTCCTCCAGCGCCGCGTACAGGCCCTCACCGCCGATGACGAGCACCGGCGAGCCTTTCGGGTACTCACTCGCGATCAGCTTCGCAGCGGCCTGTGCGGACGTCACGACGTCGTCCGCGATCACATCGAGCCCGAACGACGCCAGATGCTCGGCTACGACCCGTGCCGGCCGGCTGGCGTTGTTAGTGATGTACCCGATCCGCATGCCCTCTTTGGCGGCGTGGCGCAGGTTCTCCGGGGCGTCCGGGACCGGGTCGGGTCCGACGTACACAACGCCGTCCAGGTCGAGCAGCGCGACGTCGTACCGGCTCGCGAGCGGTTCATCACACTCCGACAAAGGTGCTGGCGCTTCGCCGTGCGGGCTCATGCGTCCGCCCGTACGATGCCGCTCATGCCGGATGCGAAGGCGAGCGTGCTGCGGCTGGAACCGCTGCGCGCGTGGCGGTTCGTCGCTGGGAAGGTGAGCGCGCTGGGCGCCGTCACCTCTCCCCCGTACGACGTGCTGGAACCCGCCATCGTCCGGCGGCTGACTGCGTCTGATCTGCACAACATGGTGAGGCTCATCCTTCCACGCGACCCTGACCTGGGTCCGAGCCGGTACGACGAGCCCGCGGAGCGGCTCACCGGCTGGCAGCGCGACGGCATCGTCGTCCAGGACGAGCGGCCGGCGCTGTACGTCTACGAGCAGACGCTGGGCGACGCCGTCCTGTGCGGTCTGGTCGGTTCGCTTGGTCTGGATCCGCAGCGCCAGGTAGTGCTGCCGCACGAGAACGTGATGCCGCACTGGGTCGACGACCGGCTGGAACTGATGGAAGCCACGGACGCCGATCTGGAGCCCATTCTGCTCGCGTACGGCGACGGCCACGCCGCCAGCGACGCTGTGGACGCGGCCCGGTCCGGTGAGCCGTGGGTGGAGGCCGAGACCGAGAACGGCGCCGAGCACCGCATCTGGCGGATCGACGACCCAGAAACGCTCGCAGTAATCGCAGCTGAGATCGGTCAGCATGAGGCGCTGATCGCTGACGGTCACCACCGCTACGCGGCGTACCTCGAACGCCAGCGCCGGGAGCCGGGGCGCGCCAGCACGTCGGTAGGCCTTGCCATGCTGGTCGACTACAACCGGCACCCCCTGACGCTGGACCCGATCCACCGCGTCGTTCCCGGGCTGACGCTGGAAATGGTGCGGTCCCGCACACCTGCGGGCTGGAACGTGCTCCCTGGCCGGTCCGACGAGCTGCGCGACCGCCTCGCCATCACGGACGGCAGCACCTGGCTTACTGTCCGCCCGTCCAACGGCCAGACAGTCCCGGTCGTCTCGTCACTGCACGAGCACCTGCTCCCCGCCTGGGGAGCCATCGAGGACGACGTCACCTTCCATCACACCTGGTCGGACGCGTTGGCGCTGGCTACGCCTGAGCAGGTTGCGATCGAGCTCACCGCACCCCATCTGGAGCAGGTACTCGCCTCAGCGATCCAGGGCGTCGTACTGCCGCAGAAGGCGACCTCTTTCGGCCCCAAACCGCGCGTCGGCCTGCTCTTCAGAATGCTGTGAGCTCGTTCAGGAGCGGTGGTACAGGCTGAGGAACTCCTCACGCAGCGGTTTGCGGGCTGCTCGGTGCCGCTCGACCAGTCGGCCCAGGGTGAAGGCCAGCTCCGGCTCAGCAGCCGGTACAAGCGCCGTCAGGGCATCTGCGGCGGCGCAGTGGTCCTGATGCTGGCCGAGCAGCTCCTGGTACTTGGCGGCCTGCACAGCGGTCGCCAGCGCCTCCTCACCGAGGACGGCGGCACACGTCTTGGCCGCGTACCGCGACCGCTTCGCCAACAGGCGGACTTCGTGCCAATCGTCGTCCGGAGTCCAGGGCTGAAGCTTGTCGGCCTCTTGGGCGAACGCTCCGACAGCGCCGGCCAGCAGCTCAGGTAGGACGTCGCCGCAGCGCTCGTCAGCTCGCGGTTTGAGCTCCGGAGCAGCCGCTGCCTGCTGGAGCCGGACCAGCAAGGCCGCAGTCGCCTCGCTGGTCACCACTGCGTTGGCTCTGGTCGCCGCCTCGGTCAGACCGGCCCGCAGCGTGCCCAGAATCCACTCGACGCGTGCGGCGTCGTCCTCACCGCCGGCTGTCTCCTGGACGAGGGCGGCGATCACCTCTAGGTCACGCGCTTCCCCGCAGGCCAGAGCGAGCGCAGCGAGGTCGGCACGCAGTCCGGTCGACCAGCTGCCGGCCAGGACCTTCTTGAACAGCTTCAGGTTGCTGCGCAGCCGCCGACAGGAAACCCGCACCTGATGGATGGCGTCGTCCTCGTCCTTCTCGACCATCCCGATCGCGCGCTGCAGGCGCACAGCGCCCTTCGAGAGCGCGCTCGCCACCAGTACACCCACCGGAGCGTCCGCCGTCGGCGGACCGCTCCACGACCTCACGCTCTCACTCATCGCACCATTCTCCCGGGGTTCCCGCTCCCCCGGGAGAACTCACGCGAGTCGCTTACTCCTTGGACTTCCCGCCATCGGTCTCATCGGCCGTCGCACCCGACCCGACCTCCGCCGAGCCGTCTCCGTCTTCGTCGCCGTCCCCGGCCGCATCGAAGTCACCTTCGTCGTCCGAGTCGCCCTCGTCGCCGTCATCCTCGTCGTCATCCGAGTCACCGTCGACGTCGTCCTCGAGGTCGTCGTCATCCGCCTCGAGGTCGTCTTCGTCGTCCTCGTCGAGGTCATCCTCGTCGGCTCCGGCGGTGGCGACGGTGTCGTCGGCCGGCTTCTCGTCGACGTACTCGTCCTCGTCGGCGTCGAGGTCGGTGAACTCCAGCCCCTCGAGCGCGGCCGCGCGCTCAGCGGCGCCGGTCGAGCCGTCGGCGTCCGAACCCGCGGCACGGTGGAACCAGATCACGGCGTCCTCGGTCCGCCCGGCCGCCTCGAGAGCGTCGGCGTACGCGTACCGCAGCCGCGGCAGCCACTCCGCCCGCGTCCGCTTGGACAGCTCCGGCACCTCGAGCATCTGGACGGCGGCAGCGGTCTGGCCCATGTCGCGGCGCGCACCGGCCGTGACGATCAGCAGCTCCATCTGCGTGGCCTCGGACAGATCGCGGACATGCTTGTCCTGCGCCAGCGCGAGCGCCTTGACCGGCCGCCCGAGCGCACGCTCGCAGTCCGCCATCATCGCGATGACCTCGTGGTTACCCGTCATCCGCCGGACCGCGCGGAACTCGGTCAGCGCCTCGTCGTAGTGCTCAGCCAGATACGCCGTGATCGCGACCGCCTCACGGACGCCGCCAAGCCGCGCGGCCAGCCGTCGGGCCGTCCGCGCGTGCAGGTAGGCACGCTCGGCGTCGTCGTCCAGGAACCGGCCGGAAGCCACCAGGTGCTGAGCGACCAGGTCCGCCAGGCTGCGCGGCAACGACCGCAGCTCTGCCTTCACGCCCCGGTCCAGCTCGGCGCCCGTGATGCCCTCGGGGATCACCGGGTCGTCGCGACGCGGACCAGCCTTCTCCTCGCGCTCCTCACGCCCGAACCCACCACGCCGGTCATCCCGCCGCGGCCCACCACGCCCAGCACCCCGCTCATCCCGCCGCCCAGCAACCCCACGCTCATCGCGCCGCGGCCCACCACGCTCGCCCGCACGCTCATCCCGCCGGAACGCCCCACGCTCACCCCGAGCCGGCCCACCGGCCCGAGACCCACCACGCGCATCCCCGCGGAACCCACCCCGCTCACCAGCACCAGACCGCTCATCCCGCCCACCGCGATCCCCATACGCCGGCCGCTCATCGCGCCCACCACGATCATCCCGACGGAACCCACCGCGATCGCCAGCACCAGACCGCTCGTCCCGACGGAACCCACCACCAGCAGGCCGCTCCCCACGCCCACCACGGTCATCCCGGCGGAACCCACCGCGATCGCCAGACCCGGACCGCTCGTCCCGGCCCCCGCGATCATCCCGACGGAACCCGCCACGGTCACCAGAACCCGACCGCTCGTCACGCCCGCCGCGATCGTCCCGGCGGAACCCACCGCGATCGCCAGAACCCGACCGCTCGTCACGCCCGCCGCGATCGTCCCGACGGAACCCACCACCGGCCGGCCGCTCATCACGTCCACCGCGATCATCCCGCCGGAACCCACCGCGGTCGCCGCCGGAGCGGTCGTCGCGGCGCGGGCCGCCGGAGCGCCCCCGGTACCCACCGGACCGATCGTCCCGACCGGCCAACTGGCCGCCGAACGGATCCCGCTCACTCTTGTCGTCACCCCGCGAGCCGGCGAACCCGCGACGCGTCTCGCCCCGCTCACCACCACTCCGCGACCCACCGCTCGAGCCACCCGACCCACCGGACCGGCCCCCACCGGAGCGCCCAGCGCCACCGCCTCCCGAACGACCGGCCCCCGACCGTCCGGCGCCGAACCCGGAGCTCCCCCCGGAGCGTCCACCGCCCCCGGACGAACCGCGACGGTCCCCGGACCCGGAGCGGGGATTACGAGGTGGCGTAGCCACAGGTGACTCCTAACGCTGCTGACAATCAGCCGCTGATGCTCAAACCGAAGAACTGTAACCGCACAAACTTACCGCCCAACCCCCCAACCTCCCGCATCGAGCCACTCCCCACCCACCAAACCACCCCCACACCCCCACCACCCAGGCGAACAGGCGAACAGGCGAACAGGCGAACAGGCGAACAGGCGAACCTACTTCGGCAGCCCGCGGCGTCTGACCCTGCTGGCCCATCGAGTCGGACGCCGCAGGCAGCGTGCAGCCAGTCGACGGCCCACGGCGGGCCATGCCGCTCGTCGGGCTGCCCAGTCGCCCCCAGACTGGTGACCTACGCGATCGGGCCCCACCCTGCCGCGCTTTACGAGCGAGCTGGGGCAGCGGCCGCACACAGGCAGTAGGCAAGCAGGCCGCTCGGCGGGCTATCCCGACTCGTCCGGTCTGACAGCAACAAAGTCGGCGAGGCAGCCATCCCGAACGAACGCCAGGTCCTCAGCGGCACCACCGAACCTTCCGAGCTTCTCGAGTTTGAGGGGTATGCCGGCAGCGAGGGCTGGCAGTCGCCGGCAGGGTCGCAGGCCCGCAGCACGCTTGGCTGCCCCACCCGGCCTGCAGCACTCCACGTCCAACGAGACGGACGACGACAGCGGCCGCGGGCGGCTAGCGCGCCCCGGCGGGCCGGCCGAACGGTCCGAGCTTCTCGCGTTTGATGGGTGTATCGGCGGCGGGAGGTGGCAATCGGCGGGGCAGCAGACCCGCGGCACCCTGGGCTGCCCCACCCCGGCCTGCCGAACTGGACGCCCAACAAGACGGGCGATGGCAGCGGCGGCGGGCGGCCAACGGGCCCTCGGCGGGCGGGCCGAACCTTCCCAGCGTCTCGCGTTCGAGAGGTATTGGCAGGCGGGAGGTAGCAATCGCCTGCGAGGCAGCAGGCCCGCAGCACCCTGGGCTGCCCACCCCCGCCCTGCCACGCCCGACAGGCCAACGACACGGACCCTGGGGGCAGGGACCCCGGACAGGTAGTCGGCTGCGGCGCGCCGCGATCGGCCGCTCCGGCTGATCGCGTTTGAAGCGCAACCGAGGTCGGCGCAAAGAGGTAACCAGCGGCGAGCCAGGGAGCGGGGAACCAGGGAACCAGGGAAGGCGGGAGGCGGGAGGCGGGAGGCGGGAGGCGGGAGGCGGGAGGCGGGAGGCGGGAGGCGGGAGGCGGGAGGCGGGAGGCGGGAGGCGGGAGGCGGGCTGATTGTGTCTGGGGTTACGGGTTGGCGAGGCGGATAGCGAGAGTAGGCGCAACGTACAGATCGAGCTCCGGCGCGCTGGGCGACTGTTCTCGGTTTGGCGAGCCGGCGAGGTGGACGGCGATGGTCGCAGCTGCGGACGGGTAGTCGGTCGCGGTGCGTCGCGACCGGCCGCTCCGGCCTTTCGCGTTGAAGGGCGACCGAGGCCGACGCGAAGAGGTACCAAGCGGGAGCGGGAGCGGGAGCGGGAGCGGGACGCGGAGCGGGAGCGGGAGCGGGAGCGGGAGCGGGAGCGGGAGCGGGAGCGGGAGCGGGAGCGGGCTGATTGTGTCTGGAGTTATGGGTCGGCTAGGCGGAAAGAGAGTAGGCGGCACGTGCGGATCGGACTCGGCGCGTTGGGCGACTGTTCCGGTTTGGGGAGGTGGACGGCGGGGGTCGCGAGCGCAGACAGGTAGTCGGCCGGCGGTGGCGCCGCGTTCGACCGCTCCGGCCTATCGCGTTTGAAGAGCGACCGAGGTCGACGCGAAGAGGTAGCCAGCGGGAGCGGGTTGACTGTGTCTGGGGCTATCGGCTGGCGAGGCGGATAGCGAGGGTCGGCGCCAAGTGCGGATCGGACTCCGACGCACTGGACGACTGTTCTCGGCTTGGCGGGTCAAGCCAGGCGGACGGCGGGGTCGCGACCGCGGACGGGTAATCGGCCGCGGTGCGCCGCGATGCAGAAGGCGCTCGGCGACGACCTCGGCGTCTTCGCGTTCCCGAAGGCCGACGCCGATCGGCCGCTCCGGTTGATGGCGTTTGAAGGGCTACCGAAGTCGACGCGAAAGAGGTAGCCGGCGGGAGGCCGGAGGCGGGCTGTTGTGTCTGGGGTTATAGGCCCGCCCTGGGATCGACGCCGTCGACAAACCCGGCGAGGCGGATAGGCGCCACGTGCGGATCGGGCTCCGACGCACTGGGCGACTGTTCCGGTTTGGGGAGCTGGGGAGGTGGACGGCGGGGGTTGCGAGCGCGGACAGGTCGTCGGGCGGGGCTGTGCGATGTTCGGCCGTTTCGGTTTGTCAGATTGACGAGGGCCGCCGACGGCTCGTGGGCCGGGAACGCGCCGGGATGTTGTTGGGATGGGCGGGTTCGCGATTGTGGGCGGCTAGCGGGCGTGCGGTGGGACGACGAATGGCGCCGGCTGATGCGGTGGCGCGCGACCGGGGTTGGCGATGGGAATTGTTGGTGGGCCTGTGGGGCGCTGTGTTCGACTATTCGCGGGATCTTGCGTTGGTGGGGAGAGCGAGGCAGCGGGGGCGTAGCCGGCGGGCACGGTTTGGGTGCGCTGGGCGAACGTATCGGCCTGGTGAGCGGGGGAGGTGGGACGGAAGCCATTGCGGGCAGGCAGTTGAACGGGTGCGTCTTGTGCCGGTACGGCGCGTTGAGGAGCCGGAGAGACCGTCGCCGGCTGATGTCTGCAGCGTGCTGCGACGTTTGCGGTGAGGGGGACGGCGGATGCCCGCGACCGAGGGTAGGTATCGGCAGTCGTGGGACGACTGGATGGTGCCGGTGTGCCGCGGTTGAGGGGCAGCGCGGTGGAGACGAGGGGGTTGGGGCGGGCCGGCGGTTGTGTTGGGGTCGGCAGATCGCGGGTTGTTGTGTTTGCGGCGCTGGCCGGGGGTGAGGATGCGTGAGTTCGCCGGCGGCAGGTTACTGCGGGGCGCACAAAAGGCTGTGGATATGCCAAGGGCCACCCCGGAACGGGGTGGCCCTTAACAGTGTGAAAGTCCGGCGGCGTCCTACTCTCCCACGACCTCCCGATCGCAGTACCATCGGCGCTGAAGGGCTTAACTTC
>NZ_JBVJMQ010000004.1:0-532395 GCF_055584105.1 Kribbella sp. NPDC104218 | reverse complement strand
GCCTGCGCACGTGGACTGGATGGTCGACGCCCCCCCCCCCCCCCCCCCCCCCTCCCCGCCCCCCCTCCCCCCCCCCCCCCCCCCCCCCCCCCCCCCCCTCCCCCCCCCCCTCCCCCTCCCCCCCCCCCCCCCGCCCCCCCCCCCCTGGCCGGGCTGCGCCGTGAGGAGGTCGCAGTCCTGTCCGGGGTCAGCGCGGACTACTACACGCGGCTGGAGCAGGGGCGCGAGCGGACGCCGTCCGCACAGGTAGTCGAGTCGATCTCGCGAGCGCTGCGACTCGAAACGGACGCACGCGACCACCTGTTCCGGCTGGCCCGGCTGGCACCCGGGACTGAGCGGGACGACGATGTGGTCGCGGCCGAGCTGCTACAGACGATGGCGGCGTTTACGCAAGCAGCGGCGTACGTGACGAACCCTGCGTTCCGGGTGCTGGTTGCGAACCCGGCGGCGAGTCAGCTGATCACGCCACTACAGGGGCGGGAAGAGAACGTGCTGGCCGCGCTGTTCCTGGATCCGTACGCGCAAGAGTTCTACGGCAACTGGGACGAGGTCGTGCGGGCGTCGGTGAGCGCACTGCGGTTGTCGGCCGGTTTCACCCCGCCGCATGCCGAGGTGAGTGAGCTGGTCACGCGGCTGTACGGCGAGAGCGCGCTGTTCCGTTCGCTGTGGGACGACCAGAGCGTGGCCGGGCTGACCGTGACTCACAAGACGATCCACCACCCTGAGGCCGGGCTGCTCGAGCTGAGCTTCCAGACGTTCGGCGTCCTCGGGGCGCCTGGTCAACAGCTCACCGTCGCGACTGCGGCGAGCGGGACGCGCAGCGCCGACGTCCTTGCATCCTGGGTGCAGCACTCCTAGGAAGACTCGCTCTGCCACGGGACGCCGCTGCGGCCGTTGACTGGGCGTCATGAACATCGTCATCATCACTGGCGGCAGCCGCGGGATCGGCGCCGCCACCGCGCTCGCCTGCGCCGAACGCGGCCTGGGCGTCGTCCTCACCTACAACAGCAATCCGGACGCCGCGGCCGACGTGGTCGGCAAGATCGCGGCAGCGGGCGGGACGGCGGTCGCGCTGGAGCTCGACGTCACGGACACCACCACCTTCCCGGCGTTCGCCGCCGCCGTCCGCGCGACGTTGCAGGAGACGTGGGGCCGGGCCAACTTCGACTACCTGGTCAACAACGCCGGGTACGGCCTCTACAACCCGATCGCCACCGTCACCGAGGAGCAGTTCGACGGACTGTTCCGCGTCCACCTCAAGGGCCCGTTCTTCCTGACTCAGACGCTGCTCCCCCTGATCGCGGACGGCGGTCAGATCGTCAACCTGGTCAGCGCGACCACTCGGGTCGCCACGGCGGGCGTGGCACCGTACGCCACCTTCAAAGGCGGCCTCGAGGTCCTCACCCGCTACCAGGCCAAGGAATTCGGCGACCGTCGCATCCGCGCCAACTCCGTCTCCCCCGGCGCCATCCGCACCGACCTCGGCGGCGGTCTCACCGACGACTTCGAAGCCCACTTGGCCGCCCGGACGGCGCTGGGCCGGGTCGGCGAGCCCGAGGAGGTCGCCGCCGTGATCGCCCTGCTCCTGTCCGACGACACCCGCTGGATCAACGCGCAGTCCATCGAGGTCGGCGGCGGCTTCGACATCTAGCTCGGGCGGCCGTACTCCTGTTCGCACAGCGCGATGACCGCGGTCAGCCGACCGCGGGCGGCGGTCAGCTCGGCGATCTGGACGTCGATCTGGTCCCGCTCGCGAGTCAGCCGCGCCTGCGCCTCGGCCGGGCTGAGATCGCCGTCCACACAGGGCATCAGGCCGGCGATGGTGCGGCTGGACAGGTTTGCGGCGAACAGCTGCTGGATGAGCTGGACCCGCTCGACGGCCTCTTCGGCGTAGAAGCGCTGCCCTGCGGAGCTGCGCTCGGACTCCAGCAGGCCCCGCTCTTCGTAGTAGCGCAGCGCACGCGTGCTGACGCCGGCGCGCGTGGCCAGCTCTCCGATCCGCACAGTGACCTCCATCACAAGACTTGCCCTTGACGTCAACGTCAAGTTTTAGCGTCATCGTATGCAGATTCAAGGATCGATCGCCCTCGTCACCGGAGCCAACCGCGGGATCGGCCGCCACTTCGCCACCCAGCTCCTGGAGCGCGGCGCCGCCAAGGTGTACGCCGCCGCCCGCCGTCCCGAACTCATCGACCTGCCCGGCATCCAGGCGCTCCAGCTGGACATCACTGACCCCGGCTCGGTGGCCGCCGCCGTCCGGACCGCCGCCGACGTCAACCTCCTGATCAACAACGCCGGGATCGCCAACAGCGCGGACCTGCTCACCGGTGACCTCGATCTGGCCCGCGCCGAGATGGAAACCAACTTCTGGGGCACCCTCAACGTGATCCGCGCCTTCGCACCCCAGCTGGCCGGCGGTGCGATCCTCAACGTCCTCTCCGCACTCTCCTGGGCCTCCTTCCCGGGCTCCGGCGGGTACGCCGCCTCCAAAGCCGCCGAGTGGAACCTGACCAACGGCATCCGCCTCGAGCTGGCCGCCCAGCAGACCCACGTCACCGGCCTCCACCTCGGCCCGACCGACACCGACATGACCGCCGCCCACGACATCCCCAAGAGCGACCCCGCCGTCATCGCCAAGGCCGGCCTCGACGGCCTCGAAACCGGCAAGTGGGAAGTCCTGGCCGACGAGATGCCCCGCGTCGTCAAAGCCTCCCTGGCCGGCGACCCCCAGGCCTTCTACACCCCGTGACCGCCCCACCCCACCTACCGCAGCCCACCCACCGAAATCAAGACTAGAACATCTGTTCGAACACCGGCTAATCTGAAAATATGCTTGGTCGGTTCACAGTGCGCCCCGCAGACGACGGCTCCGAAGGCTTCGGCGTCTGGGACGGCGCAGTCAACGGCTGGCGCGCCAGCGGCCTCCCCGACAAACACGCCGCCGCCGAAGCGGCCGTAGAACTGGAGCTCCAGTACGACGCCCACGGCCCCCGCCCCGCCGGCGCCGTCCGCCTCCTCCCCACCCCCCAACCCGTCCGCCGAGCCACCTGGGGCGAAGGCCACATCGAAGCCTGGGTCCGCGACACCGGCACCGGCGCCTGGTACGCCAAATTCCGAGACCCCACCGGCCTCGTCTCCCTAGTCCTCGGCAACGACGTCCGCCCCCTCAAAGACCCGAACTGATAACCAGCGACCGACTATCGTTGGAGTCGGCCGATCGATTCTTACAGAACGGTCGAGCAGTCACCTACGCACCGAAAGACGCTCGAAGTCTTCTTAGTCAGTCCGTCATCACGCGAGCTAGAATCGCTCGGATCTCAGGAAGATCATTAGCAATCTTCTTACGTCGCGCATAATCCTCAGCCACCGCTACCGCGTCGGTAAGCAGTTCCCAAAGGACCCCGTCACGATCACCCACAGACCCGATTGGGACGGCCGCTTGTACCAACAAGTGTGAATTCTTTCGACTGAACCTTCCAGTACGAATGCCAACGAATTCATTGGGAACCAAACGCCCGTCCACATGGAAAACCACATTGACTCGCAGGGGGCCATCGAATCCTTCGCGCGCAGAACGGATTCGCTTACCAAGAGAATTTATCGCATTCTTCCACTCCATGCTGCTGCGATCCGAGTCACCCAGCACGGAGCCAATCGATAAGAGGGGAACCACTTCATCCACTGCGTCTACCTGCCCATGGCTCACGATTGAGCGGACCGGGGTCGCGCTCAACAATCCAACGTTCCAGATTCAACATATGACCCCGCACACCACTGGTCATGGGGATGAGGTTCTTGTCAGCCAAGAAGCCCTGCGTATATCTACCCTTCAAGTCGTTCGTAATGCCCCATTTGAGTAGATTTCCGTCCTGATCCTCTAATCGGTAGAGATGAGTCAGAGCCTTGCTAGCGCGCGAGTTACCATGCGCCGATTTCAGAGCAGCAGCCGCCTTCTTCGCCGGGTTGGCGACAAACCTACCGGAAGCAACGTCTCGCAAGGCACCGTTCGGTCCAGGCACAGTCGCCGCACTCGACGACACCTTACCAACTGCCGACTTGGCCAGCGCGGTTACTACCTTCCCAGCCGCTGCACCAGCGCCTACGCCTATGGCACCGCCTGCCGCGCCTGTGACGCCGCCTACAACCACTTCTTTAGCAAAGTTTGCCGTACTGAAGGATTCTTGGGCATCCAGCGCTATCCGTGTGCCATATCCGAGACTGGCTCCGGCTGCACCCATAACAGCACCAGCCGCAATCAAGCACCCGAGGCCCGCCGTCGCACCGCAGAACGCAGCGACACCAACTATCGCGACACTTGCAGTCACAACCTGTCCGATTTCGGACGCATGCGCGTCAGCCCACTCTTTAGCGTGGTCGACGAAATCACTGACCCCGTCAACGGCCTTCTCGTACCAGCGCTTTTTCTTCTTTTTGGGTTGGTTGCTGCCACCGTCATCGTTGCTCCCCCCGCCGCTGCCACCGGCGCTGGTGCTGGTGCTGGTGCTGCTGTTGTCAGGTTCGTTAATGATTGACTTGGTCGCGTCGGTGGGCTCACCGCCTCCTCCGCAGGAGAGGCATTTGGGGATGAGGCCAGTCGGGTCGGAGTTTGAGGTGGGGTTGTCGTTGGCGTAGGTGTAGCCGAGCATTTGCTGCGGGTCGTTCGGGTCCAGCACGGGGTCGACGCTGAGGAAGCGGCCGATGGTGGGGTCGTACTCGCGGGCGCCGATTGTGGTCAGGCCGGTGGTTTCGTCCTCGGGTTTGTTGAGGAAGCCGTGGTTGTCCGGCCAGGCTGTCGCTGCGGCGCCGCGGGGGTCGCCGAAGGGTTTGGCGTAGCGCTTGGTCGGAGCGAGAGTGACCGAGTCGACGGCGACCTGGGAGGTGCCGTGATAGTCGGTGACCAGCCAGGACATGTCCGAGGTCGGCGTGCCGTTCGCGGAGCGAACGCCGATGGTCTGGCCGTTGAACGAGTACTGGCGCTTGGCGAGCACCTTCTTGGTCGTCTTGTCGAGGGTGAGCTCGAGGTCGCCCATGAAGAGGGTTACCTCGGTCGGGTTGCGACGGACCAGCAGGCTGCCGTCGACGTCGTAGACGTACTCGGTGTCACCTTCGGTGCCGGACAGCTTGGCGAGCTTTCCCTGCTCGTTCCAGCTCAGGGACTGCCCAGGTCGGACTGTTGTGTTCCCGCGGGCGTCGTAGCTGTAGTTCTTCACCGGACCGGCACCGTCACCGCTCTGAGTGACGCTGGCGAGTGTGTGGGGCTGGTTCGTGTTGTAGGCGAAGGTGCTGGTGACGTCGCCGGCAGTGGAATGGTCGACTTGGGTCTTGCGTAGACCTGTTGGCGTGTAGGTCCAGGACTGCCAGTACGGTGCTACGCCACCAAGGCTGAGCGAGCTCGGGGTCTGCGTGCAGTCGGCGTTGGCCGGGGTCCATGCCTCCTTCAGACGGCGCTGGCCGTCGTACTGGAAGCACTGAGTATCGCCGCCGTCGACCAGATTGTGGTCTCTTGTGACGTTTCCGCTCGGGTCATAGGTGTACTGGTGGTAGGAGACCAGCTTCTCTTTGCCACCAGAGGCCTCTCTCAGCCGCCGGGTGCCGTCTTCGTAGTCGTAGTTGAGCTGCATGTCGCTGTTCGAGCCCAGCCGGTACTCGAGGGTCTCGCCCAACTGGTGGTAGGCAGTGCCGGCCACGTAGGTCGCATTCCCGACCATCTCCGTCGGCATACCCATGGGGTTGTACTTGAGCTGCACTTCCTCGGAGTTCAGGCCACCGCCCCGAGGACTGAGGTAGGCCTTCAGCGTCTTGGCATCCGGCATGTACGCGAACTGGCTCGTGTAGGTGCCGCCGAGCTCGTTCTCCGCCGCGGACGGGATGGACTTCGCAACCCTCGTCGGCTGGTAGAGCACATTCCGGTCAGTGATCGCCGTTCGGTACGCCGGTCCGGTCTTACCTGTGGTGTAGCTCGTCGACTCGCCGAGTTGTCCCAGGAAACCCGCCTTGTCGTATCGCCAATCGGCAAGCAGGTTTGCAGGGGCGACACTTGTCTTGTAGAGCCCAGTCTTGCGGTCGAGTACGTCGTAGGTGGTGATAAGGGTGTTGTCGGTGGAGTCCGTCGTGGATACGAGCCGATCGCCCTCGTCGTAGGTCGAGGTCGACCGACCGGCGTCGGGGTCGGTGCTTTCGATCTTGCGGCCACGGAGGTCGTACTTGTACGTCCAGGCTCCGCCAGCTCCGTCCATCCGGGTCATCCGACCCGCGAGGTCGAACGTGTACTTGGTGAGGTCAGGTGTCCCGGTAGCGGTGTTCCCGTCGAACTCTCGGCGTTCGACGACCTGGCCGCGTGCATCCGTGACGGTCGCTGTGGCGCTGCCTCCCGCAGGCGGCAGCACGGTTACGGTGTCACCGCCGTAGCGCGTGCTGGTCGACCACTTCGGCTGCAAGCCGCTCATGAAGGTCGACTTGATGGCGCGTCCGACACCGTCGTACTCGTTGAAGGTCTGGTTCGGCACCGAGGCGTTCGGAATCTCGACCAGCGGAGCCGCAGGTGCGGATGAGTTCCAGACATCGGCGTTCTGATAGATCGCCTGCCCTCGCGAGTCGTATCGCGTCTCGCTGATGACCCGGCCACTCAACGCGCCCGGTGACTGCGACTGCCTCGGGCGAAGTAGCGAATCGAACTGCTGGTACGACGTGACGTAGCCATCGGCGTTGACATTCAGCGCATCGGTCCGGATCGTCGATGCTGCGGTGTTCGAGATCGTGTAGGTGTACTTCGTGTTCGCAAGCTTCGGCGACGCCGTGGCCTGACTCGGCAACCACACCGACGTCAGTCGGCCGAGCGCGTCGTACGCCATCTCGGTGACCTTGCCGTTCGGATCACTGGTCTTCGACGGCAGCCCCCACTCCGGTTTGTAGGTGGTTACCGTCGTGAAGCTGGATTGCCCACCGTCGTAGTTCGTCACCGTCGGCTGGGTCACGGTCGTCTCTGTGAGCGGACCGGACAAAGCAGGCTTGTACGCCGTCGTAGTGATCCGCCCCAGCGCATCACCTGACGAGGTGACCCGGCCGAGCACGTCATATCCTTTGGTACCGCTCGTCTGATACGAAGGCTGGCCGTCCGTGTAGCTGCGAAGCCGCTGAACGCTGGTCGCGTCGCCCTTCGTGACTGAGCCGTAGGGCATCTTGTCGTAGAGAGTGCGGACGTCGCTGAGCACGCGCTTCTCCGGCGGATTCGGCGAATCCGCATCACACTTGCCGGTCGAGCTCACGATGCGGATCGGCAGCGCGACCAGCCAACTTGTCCTGTCTTTGGCGTAGCTCGTGATCGTGCAGGTCTCATCGGTCTTCGTCGAGTCGCCGAGGTCGGTCACCTTCACCGGCAGACCGTCCGAGTCGTACTCGGTCATCGTGGCGCGCACGAGGTTGGGGCGTCCGCCGTCCCGGACCGTCCTGCTCGTAGTCGAGCCCGCGGCCACGAAGTTCGATTTGAGACTTCCTCCGGGGACGGCCTGCGAGGCCCGCTCGGCAACGACGTAGTCCGTGATGACCCCTGACACCACCGTTGCCGAGCTCGCGCTCTGGTAGGTGATCTCCTCGAGCGGACTACCGGCGAGCGCCTCCTTGTCAGCGTAGACCTTGTCCTCGGAATCGACGATGTCGACGTTGCGGCGCGGGTCCGTGTTCGGGTTGCCGTCGCCGTCTTCGAGCTTGTCTCCGTCCATACCGCGGAAGTACTTCGTGACACTTCTTGAACGTTTCGACGGCTCGGCCGGATCTCCGGTGTACGTCGTGACTGCGCCGTAGCCGCGCCACTCCGACCAGGTCTTGTCCTTGTCCTTCAGCATCGGAGATTCCTGGTAGTGCCAGGCGCCTCCACCGGAGTACACGTACTGCGACATCATCGTCGCGCCATTGCCCGTGGGGTCCGAGGTCACGACGCTGTCGAGGACGTACTTGTGGAACCAGTCCTCGCGCTCGTTCGCCTCGAGCGGTGGCTTCCACTTCACGGGATAGCAGCGTTTCGTGTTCGAGTCCTTGACCGGGCGCTCGCCGGACATGCACTCCTTCGGCGCATAGTTCACCATCACCTTTGCGCCGGTCTCCGTGGTGATTTCATGGATCCGATTTCGGACGATCGCATTCAGATTGTCCTTCGTGCTGTCGACACGGTTGGCCATGCCGACCTCCTTGAAGGTCACATCCGGAACGCTGATGGCCGTGCCGACCGTGCCGCTGTGCGAGATTCCGTCCAGCCACATCGGCCATCCGGAGCTGTCGCCAGTAGAGGTGAACCGCTGCCGCGTCTGCCAGCGATCAACCTCCTGCGGCGTCGTCCCGTTCAGCACGAACGTCTGAACCTGGACCAGCCGCTTTCGCGAGAAGAACGTCGGCGACACCTTGTTGGTACACGCCGTCGTGCCCTCGCAGATCTGGTCGAACGGAACGTCCGGCCAGTTCCCACGCGTCGAACTGTTGAGCGTCGAGCAGTTCGACAAGCAGCGCTCGGCAGTTGTGAAGACAACCTGCTGCGGAGCCTTCGTGGTGTTCGACAGCTCGCCGTCCCGCAAGCCGTAGTCGATCCGGGCCAGGTACCCGCCACGAACATACGACGTCCCTGGGGAGGCGATACCGTTCTTCGCGTACTTGTTGGTCTCCTTCGTGTACCAGTACGACATCGCATTGCCGTGCAGATCGACCACATAGTCGAGATTCCAGCGCCACCCCAGATCACAGCTCGAAGCTGTGAACGTCGCGCCGTGGCAGGGTTCGTTGGCGTCATCGCCGAACACCGGCGCGGTGTAGACCGAGTTCGTCACCGCCGTCAGGTTGGCGTTCAGCTTGTGCTTACCGAAAAAGTACCGCGTCCCGTCGGTAGTCGTGACGCGCCAGTACTCCTTCCGGGCATCACCGTTCACGTCCGTGCCGACAAGCTTGTCGACCTTCGAGCCGTCGTCGTTCTTCAACTTCCAGGCGCTAGGACCGTTGTCCCCGCCTGAGGCTCGCACAAGCTCGGTCGCCTTACCGTTCAGGGTCAGCGTCGCGTTGTCGTATTTCCAGCATTGGTCGTACTTCCCCTTGTTCGCTCCCCCGGTCTCGTCCTCGTCGCAACTCGTGTACTTGCGCTCGATGAACGACTCGGTCAGCTCGAACCCCTCGCCAACCCATGACACCTGGTTGTTCGTAGCCGAGGTCCGGCCATCCACCAACTGCGCCGAGTATGTGAACGCCAGACTCGGCGTCGGCCCGGCCACTGCCGGCGGAACCCGCAGCGGATACGACCAGGTGAAGTCCCCACTCGAACCGCCCCCGGACCAGTTCGAGGCAGCCGACAACTGCGTGGCCGCGAAGTCACCGGTGCTCGACTCCGCTCCGGCTGTCACGGCGAAAACTGTCGGCTGCGTGCTCAAGGGCGCGGTCGCCGTTACGGTCTTTGACGCCGGATCATTCTCGCTGCGAAGAAAGGTGCTCGTTGAACAGGCCGGAACCTTGGGGGTCGTCAGGATGCAGGACGGCAAGGCGACGACACGCAAGCGTCTGTCCCAATCGGCACCGAACGCGTTTGCATAGCCTGAGTAGTCGAAGGTCAGTTTGGCGTCCGGCAGCGCCGTAGCGGCCTTCGCCTTGACCAACACACCGCTCACCCCGGCCCGAGCGCTTGCTGCCTGATCGAGGACCTCTAGGTCGGCGGTGACCGTGCTGGCCGCTTTGGCGGAGCTGGCTGCGAACAGCCCATTCTTCTCGGCACCAGGTCTGTTAACGAACACTGACCGATGTCCAGGGGCCGGCCAGCTCACCGGTCTGTTCGCCACAGCGGCCGCAGCCTGCGCTTGATCAGCCGCCAGGGGCCGCGCCACCGGTGCGACGGCTGACACCTTGGCATCCGGCGCCTGAGTCGCCGCCGGCGCCCGCAACGCCTCGGCTCGTGCCTCGGTTTGGGCCGTCGGTCCCACAACCCCAACTGTCGCAACCATCGAAACTGCGAGCAGAACAGGAAACGGGTGGATCCGAGGTTTGCGCATCATTCGCCTCATCAGGAGCACTCCGAGGGGTCACCGGTCACATCGATACACAACTGCTTGTCAGATACGACACCCGCATAGATGCGGAGATCGTCCAGAAGCCCGCCGAATGGCGAGTAGGTCGCGCCGGCCGGAGCCTTGCCGACGTGGGTGGAACCGTTGGTGAATGGCAACTTGAACTCCGTCAAGCTGCCGACATCGGGATCAGCATTGATCCGTATCTTGAGCTTGTCGTTCTTCGCGTCGTAGATAGCCGCGACGGCCATCCAGTCCGACGACACCGCGTTCCGATCAGTGATCGCCGGCGCCTCGACCGAGGTGCTGGTGGTCAGATCGCCGTTGGCTCGTACGAAGACCCAGTGGGCCCTGTCGCTACTGGTGGGATCCGGACGATATTCCAATCGCCATGAGTCCTTGTTGGTACCGGCTTGTCGGACGACGATCTGCTTCTTGGCGGGATCGGTGATCTGCACCCACGCCGTCACCGTAAAGCTGCCTGACGCGTCTACAACGGGCCTGTTGATTGAAACGCTCTCTGCAGCACTGCCGCTGAATGCGAGGACTCTGCCGCGGTGGACGTCCTCCACGATCGCGGCGGACTGATCTGTCCCGCCGAATCCTGAGACCGCCAGGTCCGCGTCGTAGACCTCGTCCGGAGTGTTCCAGCCGCCGCCCGCCCCAGGTTCCAGGCCATCGAACGGATAGCTTGCCGATAATCCGGCGACCGTCTCATCGTGCCCCGAAGGACCTACCCGCGGGTCGGCCAGCCGTTCTGCCTCGTCCTCGGGGACCACCCGGTCATAAATCTGTACTTCATCGACCGAGCCATCGAGCACACCAGTGGCAGTGCCCAGGCGATAGGAGCCGACTTCCACCGATCCCATTGCTTTCCACGGCGTGTGGTTGTACTTCGCCGTCTGCTGCAGCCGGCCGTTCATATAGAGCGTCACGCTCGTCTCGTCCACATTGAAAACAGCCAGCAGATGCGTCCAGGCGTTCAGAACCGGCGGGGCCTTGGAGTCGACCCGAACTGCCGGAGTCGTTGTGGCACTGGTGTTCTGGTAGAAGATCCAACGATCCTGGGGCGCTGGTACATAGCGCAGAACCGCGCCATACGCACTGGTTCCATTGATCGCGACGGCGACGCCATCTCGTTTGCTCTTCAGCCTCACCCACGTCGAGATACTGAAACTCTTGGAGGTGTCGACCACCGGGCCTGGCGTCGTCGCCCGATTGTCACCAGGATTCTGACCGTTGAAGGCCAGCGAACCGCCAAGCCGGCCAGCGTCGTCGAACTGCGCACCCGTAACAGTCAGGTGTCGCCCCTTGCCGGACGAGTCGGACGCGGTCCCACCCGATCCTTCGTCGAACGACCACGCCGCGACAGGCGGCGTACCGGGGCTGACATTGATCTTGTGCCGCGCTTCAACACTCCGGTGCTCAGCAGCGTCGTGGGAAACAGCATTCAGGATCATGGCAGACGGACTCGGGGTCGTGAGTGTCACTTCGACCGAGCGGCCGGCGACTCGCTTCTCGGTGCCGCCGAAACCGTAGCTCAAGGCAACGACATCAGGACTGTTCGACTCGATCTTGTACGTCACCTTGGCGAGGAACGGCACCAGGGACGGGCATGCGGTCTTCCCAAAACAGTTGACCAGCTCAGTGTTGTCATAGCTCGCCGTGATCGTCGGCGGGGGCGGCGCGAAGCTGTCCACCACGAAGAAGCACGGGCCGCCCCACGCAGAATACAGCTTCGTACCGTTAGGCAACGGATACACCGTTCTGGCGTTGTAGGTGTACAACGCACGCTCAGCCAGCTTGACCTTCGATGCCCTCTTCTGCAGCACACCCGGAGAAGTCAGTGGACTTTCCATCGTCGACACCGGCCCACCCGAGTTGCGGATCAGGAACTCGACATAGACCCGCGCCGTGGCGTCACCGACCCCCATCTTGCCTTTGGCGGAGATTTCCGGCTGCTTGTCCGCGACAACCGTCGGTCTGGTCGACGGTGCACAGTCGTGCGGGAAGTCCGTGGGACTGGCAACGCCGAGCTCATACGCCGGTAGCGGGTAGGCGACATACTCGACCTGCAGTTGAGAGATGTTGGCGAACTGCTTCCACGAGAACTTGTCTTTCTCGTCCGAAGCACGCAGCCGGAACGTCGTCGACAGCAAGTCGGCGTCGGCGGTCGCCTGCATCGAGGCGGTCACGTCGAACTCGAGGAAGCCGGCCGGGCAGGCCGAGCTCCACCCTTTGGCGTCGACCACCGTAGCGACGTCGGCCTCGACTGCAGGCTGGTTGTTCCAGGTCGTGCGCGGGGAGATCGGCTTGACCCGCGAGAGGACGACCCCCTTCTTGGTGCAGTTGGCCGAGTGCGTTTCATACGCCATCATCGACGCCGCGATGATCTTCTTGTTGGTGTAGTAGGAGGTGTTGAACTGGTAGTACGAGCGGACGATCTTGCTCTGCTCGAAGCCCTCGTAACCAACGCCGAGACTGTGCTCGGTCTGCCAGAACGATGTGCCCGGGTACAGCTCCCAGGCAGCTGTCCAGCCGACCCGGTCCTTCTTCTTGATGATGGTGGGATCGAGGACCACCGGGAAGACTGTGTCGGCGGCCGCAAGCATGCTCTGGTCCGGCTTCACGGTGAGACCAGCCTCGCTGCCAGCCAGATCCATCAACGCATGCTTTGCCTCACCGGCGGGCCCCTCGTCGACGGCCGCAGCGGCACTCTTCGACCGTGCCTTGGAGCCGGCCGAATCCCACATGAGTGCCTCGCCAACGGTCAGGACCTGACGGCCTGATGAGTCGACATAGGCCGGGCGGCCCGGCTGGCTGGTGCTTAGCTCCAGATTCTGCGTGCTGACCGGAAACGTGAGGGTGCGCAGCGCAGGGTTCGAGGCGGCCTCACGGGTCTGGACCACCAAGTTGTAGCTGAAACTCTCCGCAGTCACGTTGATGACCAGGTCCACGCCCGGGAGTACGGCGGCGTAGGTCGCCTTGGAACCGGAGAGGGTCGGCTTCGAGAGCGGCCAAGGGCTCTTCAACTCGAAGACCGCCCCATCCTGCTTGAACCGGGCCAGCGGGCCACCGCCGCCGTTCGAGAAGACCATGTCGGTGGTCGATGCCTTCGGAGCAACGAGTCCGTCAACGCGAACCTCGAGCGCAGTATCGATTTCACGCCAGGTCTGGCCTTGGCGCACACGAACAGGCTGATTGGAGATCTCGGCTTTCAGGGTTCCCTGCGGAGTCGCGACGGTACGTGTGTACTCCGTCGTCCGCTCCTCGACCTCGACCGAGGTGTTGAACTGTGCGGCGAGGCGCGACGCCTCGGCCTCAGTCTTGGCCGACTTCGGTGCGACGACCGGTGCAGCCGTGGCCGCAACCGGTGTCGCGACCAGGCCGGCCGCGATCACCACGCTTGCCGAGAGAACCCCGATCGGGCGCACGAAGGCGCGCCAGGACCACCTGTTGAAAGACATACCTCACCCCTGAAGTCACCACAGCCGAACTGCGAGCACCCCCGAGGTGCGCTTCTCAAGGCGGTTGAGAAGCGCACCAACGGTGACTTGCGAACACCCTCCGAGTCAACGGAATTGCACGAAGTGACATTGCGCAAGTACCTGGTACATCTCCCAGCGGCGGTGTATAGCGCCCCGAGCACACGGCGGCCGCCGGATCAAGACCCGAAACGCCAGCCGCAGCTACGGGGATCCGGGGCCTTTGGAGAGGTGGATGGTGATGAGGGTGCCGGGGGTGGCGCCGGCGGTGGGGCGGGGGTCGGTGTGGGCTACTTTGCCGGTGGGGATGGGGGAGGTGACCAGTTGGTTGGCGATGGTTACTTCGAAGCCGGCTTTGCGGAGGAGGGTGGTGGCGGCGGTGCGGTCGAGGCCGGTGACGTCGGGGAGGGGTTTGCGGTTGCCGTTGAGGATCTTGGTGGAGGGGGCGGTGAAGCGGCGGAGGGGGAGGCCGCGGAGGGCGCCTTGGATGGCGGTTTTCCAGATCGGGCCGGCGGTGCCGGAGCCGGTGGGGTCGGAGATGTCGCGGCCGTCCAGGGTGTGGCCGTACATGAGGTTGGTGTAGGGGAGGTTGGCGTCGGCGACGACCGCGGCGGCGGCCAGGTTGGGGGCGTAGCCGGCGAACCAGACGGCCTTGTTGTCCTGGATGGTGCCGGTCTTGCCGGCCAGGTCCCAGTTGCCGAAGCGGAGTTTGCCGCCGGTGCCGCCCGGGTCCATGACGGCGCTGAGGACGCGGTTGACGCCGTCCGCGACACCGGGAGCCAGCGCCTGTTTGCACTGCGAGCGCGGGGTGGCGATCGGCTTGTTGGCCTTGTCGCGGACCGACAGCACGATCAGCGGCCGGCAGTACACGCCGCGGGCGGCGAAGGTCGCGTAGGCGTTCGCCATCTGCAGCGGGGTCACGTAGCCGACGCCGAGCGTCATCGAGATGACCTGTTCGAGCGGCTCCAGTGTTTGGGCGTCGTACATCCCCACCCGCTGCGCGACGCCGGCGATCGAGCAGAGGCCGACCCGCTGGGACAGCTGTAGGAAATAGGTGTTGGTCGAGTAGCGGGTCGCCTCGACCATGGTCAGGTTGCCGCTGCGGGTCGAGTTCCGCGGGGTGTACTTCGGATCCCGGGTGAACCCCGAGCAGGTCCGGAACTTCTTGTTGCTGAGGTTGATCTGCTCGGGCGAGTTGATCCGGTAGTCCAGCGGGATGCCCTTCTCGATCGCCGCCGCGACCGTGAAGGCCTTCATCGTCGAGCCGTTCTGGAACCCGCCGTACCCGCCGGCGTACGACTTCTCGACGTTGTAGTTGTAGTTCGTGTGGTGCCGGCCGTTGCCGTACGGCCGGCTCTGCACCATCGCCTTCACGATCCCCGTCCCCGGCTGGACGATCGTGACCGCGGCGGTCGCGGTGTCGGTCCGCCGGGCGTGCTGGTCGATCGACGCCTGAGCGGCCGCCTGCATCCGCGGGTCGAGCCCGGTCCGGATCGTCAGGCCGCCGGTCTTCAGGCGGTGGTCGCGCTCCTTCACGGTCCGGCCGAGGGCCGGGTTGGCGAGCAGCTGCGAGACGACGTAGTCGCAGTAGAAGGGGTAGCGCGAGCTGGCGCAGCCGTTCGGCACCGGGTCGACCTTCTTCAGGTCGATCACCGGCGTCTTCAGCGCGAGGTTCGCCTGGTGCACCGAGATCACCTTGAGCTCGAGCATCCGGCGCAGCACCAGGTCGCGGCGCGCCTTGGCCCGCCGCAGGTTGTTGGTCGGGTCGTAGCCGGTCGGGTTCTTCACCAGGCCGGCCAGGAGCGCGGCCTGCGGCAGGTTCAGCTTCTCGGCGGTCGTCCCGAAGTAGTGCTGGGCGGCGACCTGGACGCCGTACGCGCCGTCGCCGAAGTTGACCAGGTTCAGGTACCGCTCGAGGATCGTGTTCTTGCTCAGCTCGCTCTCGAGCGCGATCGCGTAGCGCAGCTCGGTCAGCTTGCGCTCGTAGGAGACCTCGGTCGCCTTCTGCCGCTCGGCCTCGGTGCGGGCCTTCTCGATCAGGCTGAGCTTCACGTACTGCTGGGTGATACTCGAGCCGCCCTGCTGGACCGAGCCCTCGCTCTGGTTGCGGACGACGGCGCGCAGCGTGCCCTTCGGGTCCAGCGCGCCGTGCTCGTAGAACCGGGAGTCCTCGATCGCGATGATCGCCGTCTTCATGATCGGCGCGATCCGCTTCAGGCTGACCGGTACCCGGTTCTGCTCGAAGAGCGTGGCGATCACCGAGCCGTCACCGGCCAGCATCCGGCTGCGGACGGCGACCGGTTCGATCACCAGCTCCCGCGGCAGGCTGTCGACCGTCTTGGCCAGCTGCTCGGTGCCCAGCCCGGCGAATCCCGCCAGCGGAATCGCCAGGCCCGCGGCCAGGGCGCCCGACAGCACGCTCACGCCGACGAACGTGATCAGCGAGCGTGCTTTGTCGCTTGCGCCCATGGCGCCACCCTAGTCGCTGTCAGTACCACCCGAAAGACCGGCTGTGATTGCCTCGATCAACCGCGGGCGCAGTTCGGCGGCGCTGATCACGGCGTCGACCGAGCCGACGTCGCGGGCGCGCTGGATGCTGTGCACCTTGTCGAAGCCGATCGCGACCTCGGTCAGCTTCTCGGCCCGGACCGTGGCCCGCACCTCGGCCAGCTCGGCCGCGAGCTCGGCGCGCTCGGCCGCCGCGGCGTCAGCGACCTGCTCGGCCAGCGCCGCGACCCGCGGGTCCGCGGCCGTCCGCGCGTCCACTTCGGCCGAGAAGACCACGGCCGCCGCCGGCGCGCCGCCGAGCACGGAGGCGAACGAGCCCTCGACCGCGAGCACCGTCATCCGCGGGTTGAGCTGCTTGGAGAACACCACGAACGCGCCGCCGTGGTACCGCGAGACGACGCAGAACACGATCGGGCCCTCGAAGTTGACGATCGCCCGGCCGATCTCGGCGCCGTACTCGAGCTGCAGGTTGCGCATCGAGTCCGGTGAGCCGTCGAACCCGGACAGGTTCGCCAGGACGACGACCGGCCGGTTGCCGCTGGCCGAGTTGATCGCCCGCGCGGTCTTCTTCGACGACCGCGGGAACAGCGTCCCGGCCGTGTAGGTGTCCGGCCCGTCGGCCGGCGGGAAGCCGCGCCGCGGCACCGACTTGGACTCGATCCCGACCAGGCAGACCGGGTAGCCGCCGAGCCGCGCGTCCTGGACGACGGACGTGTCGGCGTCGGCCATCCCGGCCCAGCGCTCCAGGACCGGGTGGTCCTGGTCGCTGACCGCCCGCATCAGCGTGCGGATGTCGAACGCCTTCTTCCGATCCGGGTTGGTCTCGGCGGCGAAGATCTCGCCCACCGTCTTGAAGTCGCTGCCCTCGATCTCGTGCGGGTACGGCGTCACGTCGCGCTCGATCGGGTCCGTCGTGTCGGCCCGGCGCGGCCCGGTCTCCCCCGGGACGACGTACGTGTGGTCGTAGTGCGCCATCAGCACGTCCCGCGCGCCCTTGAGGTCGGGCGCCCAGTACTGCGCCTGCCCGTTCGGGCCCATCACGCGGTCGTAGCCGCCGATGCCGAAGTTGTCCTCGGCCGAGACGCTGCCGGAGAAGTCCAGCGTCTGCTTACCGGTCAGCACCATCGCGCTGTCCGGCGTCATCACCAGGATGCCCTTGGTGTGCATCAGCATCGTCGCCTCGGCGTTCCAGTACGGCTGGGCGCCGACGTTGATCCCGGCGACGACGATGTTGATCTCGCCGCCGTCCTGGGTGAACTCGACGATCCGCTTCAGCGCCTTCGCGACCCAGTCCATGTTCTCGGTACCGGAGTCCATCGAGATCCGCGCGCCGGCCGACAGCGAGAACCACTCGACCGGGACCCGCATCCGCTCGGCCAGATCGATCGCCGCGATGATCCGCGCGCACTCCGGCTCCGCGACCGCGCCGAGCGCCTTGGTCGGGTCGCCGCTGAGGACGACGCGGGTCAGCCCCTCCGGGTACCGAGCCGTCGGCGTGGTGACGACGCCGAGGATGACGCCGGCCTTGTTCAGCCCCTTCGGCCGGTCGACCGGGACCAGCGCGCCGGAGTCGTCCAGGTCGTGCTCGACGAACGAGCCGCCCGGACCGGCCACCATGTGGCTGACCTCGTAGGGGTAGATGGTGTTGCGGCGCCGCGAACGCTGCACCTTCTGCGCGTAGTCGTCCAGCGGCGCCAGCCGGGTGGTCGGCGGCTCCTCGATCGAAGTGACGACGCCGGCGCCCGGCTGGTAGTAGAACCGCGCCGCGACCGGGTAGGCGACGCCGTCGGGCGCCTCGACCTGGCCCTGGATCAGGACCTCCTCGATCCCGGCGCCGGCCGTCATCGGGGCGATCTTGCTCTTCAGCGTGGTGACCTCGTCGACCTGCGCGTCGACGACCGGCCAGATGTGGATCCAGACATGGTTCATGTCCAGCTTGGCTCCGGCCGCGCCGCGCGCCGTCCGCGCCCGGCGGACCGCCTCCAGGCAGTTCGCGATCGCGCGCTCGGCGTGCGGCAGCGAGGTGACGTTCCCGTCCTCGTCCCGGACGACGGCGAACTGGCGCACCTGGGCCAGCGCGACGAGCCGCTGGTCGGCCGGGTTCTCCCGGGCGACGCAGTAGTAGAGCAGGACGTCGTCCGGCCCCTCCAGCCGGGTGATGCGGAAGTCGCGCAACCGCCACAGGTTCAGCCGGCGGCCGACCATCGGGTGGACGCCGCGGACGTTGTCGTCCTCGACCAGCGAGCCGTCGGCCGGGCGGTAGGTGAAGTACGAGACCGGACGGCCGGAGCCCGGCGCGACCGCGACGGAGATCCGCCGGGCGCGCTGCGCGATCGGCAGCTCGGAGACCATCTGCCGGTACAGATCGGAGGCGTCCTGCTGGACGGCGGGCAGATCCGCGCCGTACAGGTAGAGCTCGACCACGGCCTCGTGCCCGGCCGGGCGCGCCTCGATCTGCGCCTCCAGCGCCCGGGACAGCGCGCTGGCCGGGTCGGCCAGCTCGGCCGTCGTCCCGACCGTGGTGACCAGATGGCTCGGACGGTCGTCGATCGTGTAATCCGCCGTCGCGAACGGCCGCCCGTCCACCGCGAACTCGCGGACGTCGTGCAGCTCGTACTCGCGGTAGTGCCGCCGGACGAGCACCTCGAGCATCGGCTCACGCTCGCCCCAGCCGCCCTCGAGCCGCTCGGCCAGGAAGCGGACGATCGGCTCCGGGATCGCGGCCAGCGCGTCGATCCGCTGCTGGCGGTCGGCCGCCTCCGGGTGCGCGGCCAGGTCGGCGACCTCGGCCCCGACGCCGCCGATCACGGACGCGCGCTCCGCGTCGACCAGCGGCTCGTCGAACCAGCGGAACCGAACGCTGCGCGCCAGGTCGCCGATCACCGGGAAGCGCAGCTGGGTCGCCACGACGAGCCGGTCGAGCAGCTCGTGCGCGGCCTCGTCCAGCGGGGCGGCCGGGCGCGGCTCGCCGATCCAGCGCTCCAGCAGCGAGGTGACCAGCAGGACGTCGGGCGCGGACCGCTGCTGGGCGAGGAAGATCCGGAACACGGCCTCCTCGACCTCGGTACTGCGCTCCAGATCCTTCACGCCGTAGTGACCGAGCACGCGGGCCAGCCGGGTCTGGAACTCGGCCGGCAGCCCGCCGCGCTCCGGATCCAGGCTCTGCAGGTAGGTGTGGAAGTGCTCACGCGGGCTGTGCACCCGGTTCTCGGTGCTGATCTCCTCACCGGCGGGCCGGTTCCGGCTCAGCTCGGCGAAGTCCGCGAAGACGGCGAGCAGGTCGATCTCGCCGACCACGGCCGACTGCGGCAGCTCGAGCCGTGCGAGCAGGTAGGCGTACAGCATGCCGCCCTCGTCGCGCGGGTCGATGTCGTACCCGAGCAGCATGCTGCGCAGGTCGTCCAGCCCGCGCTCGACGCGTTCCTCGGCCGACTTCTCCCCCGCGCCGTTCGGCAGATCCAGGCGGACGCCGTTCGACACCGGGGCCGCCGCCTCCGCACCGGACTCGTCCGCGACCGGCTCCAGCCGGACCAGCGGCGCGCCGGTCTCCACCTGGCTGCCGGTGGTGACCTGCAGCTCCTTCACGGTGGCCTTGAACGGCGCGTACAGCACCGTCTCCATCTTCATGCTCTCCAGGACGAGCACCGGCGCACCGGCCTCGACCACCGCACCGGTCTGCACGGGCGTCGCGACGACGAGCGCCGGTGCCGGCGACCGCAGGACGCCGCCCTCGTCGCGGCTGACCCGGTGCGTGACGCCGTTGACCTCGATCAGGTGCACCGGACCATGGGTCGCGGTGACGAGCCGGAACCGCTGCCCGTTCACGCTCAGCCGGCTGGTGTAGCCGTCGAGCCGCTCGAGATCGGCGTCCACGACCTTGAAGGCCTCGCTGCCGGACCCGACGCCGACCCGGAACCGGCCGGAGCCGATCCGGGCGACCGTGACCCGGTAGCTCGCGCCGCGCAGCTTGAGGTCGATCGCGCGGCCGACCTCGTGCTGGACCTGCGGGCGGCCGCCGTGCGCGGTCTCCAGCAGGCGGGCCCGCTCGACCTGCTCGGCGTCCTGGTAGCCCTCGATCGCGGCCGCGACCAGCGCGATCCCGGAGTGCCGGTGCGAGATCAGGCGGCCCTCGCCGCGGACGCGGTCGATCCAGCCGGTGTCGGCGCTGCCGTCGATCACCTCGGGCTGGTCGAGCAGCTCCAGGATGAAGCTCTTGTTGGTCGCGCCGCCCTCGATCAGGACGGTGGTCGCCGCGACCGCGCGCCGCAACCGGGCCAGCGCCTCCTCGCGGGTGCGCCCGTAGCCGATGATCTTGGCGATCATCGAGTCGAAGTCGGCCGGGATGCTGTCCCCGGCGCTGACGCCGGTGTCGACCCGGATGCCGGGACCGGCCGGCAGATCCAGGACGGCGATCCGGCCCGGGGACGGCGCGAAGTCGCGGTCCGGGTCCTCGGCGTTCAGCCGGGCCTCGACGGCGTGCCCGAGCTCGACCGGCTTCGGGCCCTCCAGCCGGCCGCCGTTCGCGACGTGCAGCTGGGCCTTGACCAGGTCGAAGCCCGTGGTCAGCTCGGTGATCGGGTGCTCGACCTGGAGCCGCGTGTTCACCTCGAGGAACGCGAAGCTCTTCTCGCCGGGGTGGTACAGGAACTCGACCGTCGCCGCGCCGCGGTAACCGACCGCGAGCGCCAGCCGCTCGGCCGAGGCCTTCAGGTCCTCGACCTGGCCGGCCGCCAGCAGCGGCGAGGCCGACTCCTCGATGACCTTCTGGTTACGCCGCTGCACCGAGCAGTCGCGGACGCCGAGCGCCCACGCCGTCCCCTGGCCGTCGGCGATGACCTGCACCTCGACATGCCGGGCGCCGGTGACGAGCCGCTCCAGGAAGACGATCCCGCTACCGAAGGCGCGCGCCGCCTCCTCACTGGTCCGCGCGTACGCGTCGGTCAGCTCGTCGCGGGAACCGACCATGCGGATGCCGCGGCCACCGCCACCAGCCGTTGCCTTGAGCATCAACGGGTAGCCGATCGTCTCGGCCGCGGCCAGCGCCGCCTCCAGCGACTCGACCGGCCCGCGGCTCCAGGGAGCCACCGGGACGCCGACCTCCTCGGCGATCAGCTTGGAGCCGATCTTGTCGCCGAGTTTGCGCATCGCCTCCGGCGACGGGCCGATGAACGTGACGCCGATCCGCTCGCACAGCTCCGCGAACGCCGGGTCCTCGGCGACGAAACCCCAGCCGACCCAGGCGGCGTCCGCCCCGCTCTCGCGCAGCGCGCGCTCCAGGACGGCCAGGTCCAGGTACGGGCGCGCCGACGCGGGGCCGAGCGGGTACGTCCGATCCGCCTCGCGCACGAAGGTGGCCGTACGCTCGCCGTCCGTGAACAAGGCGACGGTCTCGATCGGCTCGCCGCCTTCGGCGTTGACCTCCCGGACCGCGTTGATCAGCCGCATCGCGGCCTCGCCTCGGTTCACCACTGCGATACGCTTGAACATCGACCGCCTCCCTGTCGCACCATGCGTGTAGCGGCCCGGCCCTTGTGAGACACAAGTTTTGGCCGGGCCGCTCGCACAGACTTTCAGGACGAAGCTATTACCGTCGAGTCGGGGTCGCCTTTCGGTGCGTCGCGACCCGCGGACGAGAGGGGAAGAAATGCCGCAGAACAGTGCCCTGACCGGGGAATTGCAGCGCAGCGTAACCGGCCCGATCCTGCAGCCGACGGATGAGGGGTTCACCGCCGAGCTGGCCGGGTTCAAGACCAACATCGAACACCGGCCGGACGTCGTCGCCGGTCTGGCCTCGGCCGCGGACGCCGCCGCCGTGGTCGAGATCGCCAACCGCACCGGTACGCCGATCCACGTGCTGGCGACCGGTCACGGGCTGCCCGCGCCGGTCACCGAGGGCATCGTCGTCACCACTTCGCGCCTCACCGGCCTGACGATCGACCCAGCCACGAAGATTGCTCACATCGAGGCGGGCTGTCGCTGGGGCGAGGTCGTGGCCGCCGCGGCCGAGCACGGGCTCGCACCGGTCGCCGGCGCTTCCGGGACGGTCGGGTGCGTCGGGCTGCTGCTCGGCGGCGGGCTCGGCCCGCTGGCGCGCACCTACGGCTTCGCCTCGGACTGGGTGCGCGGGTTCGAGGTCGTCACCGGCGCCGGCGAGGTCGTGACCGCCAACGCCACCGAGCATTCCGACCTCTTCTGGGCGCTTCGCGGCGGCAAGGGCGGTTTCGGCATCGTCACCGCGGTGGACGTCGAGCTGGTCGAGCTGACCACCTTCTACGGCGGCTCGGTCTTCTTCGACGCCCCCGAGATCGAGCCGGTGTTGCGCGCCTGGCTGGAGTGGACGAATTCGTTGCCGGAGGCAGCGACCACGTCGGCCGTCGTCCTCCGCCTGCCGCCGTTGGAGTTCATCCCGCCGCCGCTGCGCGGTAAGACCGTGCTGAGCGTGCGGTTCGCCTACGTCGGCGACTCCCCCGCCGGAGCGGAGCTGTTCGCACCGATCCGGGCCGCCGGGACGGCGCTGATCGACATGGTCGGCGAGATGGCCGCGAAGGACATCGCGACCATCCACAACGACCCGACCGAGCCGGGCCTGTCCTGGGATCGCGGCCTCCTGCTCGATCAGCTCGACAGCGGTTTCGCCGACGCGTTCCTGGGTGCGGTCGGGCCGGCCCAGCAGGTCCCGCTGATCGCGGTCGAGATCCGGCACCTGGGCGGTGCGACCAGCCGCGACGTCCCCGAGGGCAGCGCGGTCGGTGGGCGCGGCGGCGCCTACTCGTTGTTCATGGTCGGCGTACCGGATCCGAGCCTGTTCGAGACCGTCCTCCCGGCGGTGGCCGGTCAGGTGCTCGGCGCCGTCCAGCCGTGGACGTCGGCCGAGAACACGGTCAACCTGGCCGACGGATTCGCCGTCCCGGGCTCGTGGGAGGCCTGCTGGCCGGCCGAAACGCGGGCCCGGCTGGCCGAGGTGCGCTCGGCGTACGACCCGCGCCGGCTGTTCCCGTACGGGCCCGCTTAGGAGCGGCGGGCCGGCTTCGGGCTCTCCTTGAGCCGCGCGGCCTCGCGACGGACCTCGGCCTGGGTGGCGCGTTCACGCTCCAGCCAGTCGGGGTCCTCGGCGCGGATCGCCTCGATGTCCTCGGTGGTCAGCGCCTCGGTGATCCCGGCGCGGGCCAGGCCGCTGATCGACACCCCGAGCCGGGCCGCGACGACCGACCGCGGGTGCGGGCCGTTCTTCCGCAGCTCCTGCAGCCACTCGGGCGGATCGTTCTGCAGGGTGGTCAACTCGTCGCGCGAGACGACGCCGTCCTGGAACTCGGCCGGCGTCGCCGGCAGGTAGATGTCCAGTTTCTTCGCCGCTGTCGCGGGCTTCATCGTCTGCGAGGTCTTGCTCATGAGGGCCAGCCTATCCGGATCCGACCGGTAGCCTGACCGCGTGACCTCCTCCTTCCGGCTCGGCTACGTCCCCGGCGTCACTCCCGCCAAGTGGGCCCGCGTCTGGGCGGAGCGGCTGCCGCGCACTCCCCTGGAGCTGATCCAGGTCCCCGCGGCGGACGGCGTCGGCCTGCTGCACTCGTCGGCCGCGGACGCCGTCCTGGTCCGGCTGCCCATCGACCGCACCGGCCTGCACGCCATCCCGCTGTACGTCGAGCAGACGGTCGTCGTGGTGCCGAAGGATCACGTGATCACCGCCGTCGAGGAGGCCACGCTCGACGACCTCGCCGACGAGCTGGTGCTGCACGCGGCGGACGACGTCCTCCCGTGGGAGTCGGCGCTACCGGGCCGGGTCGTCGCCGAACGCCCGGCCAGCACGGCCGATGCGATCGCTTTGGTTGCCATGGGCACCGGTCTGCTGATCGTCCCGCAGTCGCTGGCCCGGCTGCACCACCGCAAGGACCTCACCTACCGGCCGCTGCGCGACGCCCCGGCGTCCCAGGTCGCGCTGGCCTGGCCGGAGGGCGATCCCACCCCGCTGATGGAGGAGTTCATCGGCATCGTCCGCGGCCGGACGGCCAACAGCACCCGCGGCGCCACCCCCAAGGCCGAACCGAAGAAGGCCGCCAAACCCGCCCCGAAGAAGCGCGACGCCCAGCAGCCGAGCCAGCGCCGGCAGCCGAGCGCCCGCCGCGGCCGCCCGCGCCGCTGACCGACCCCGCCCTGGTATTCAGTTTAGTGTTCAACTACTATGGTGAACACCTACTGACGAGGGGTGTGGAATGGCGATCTTCCGGTTGAACCATGCGGTCCTGTACGTGCGCGACGTGGCCGCGAGCGTGGCCTTCTACCGCGACGTACTCGGCTTCGGCTACACCGAGACCGGTGACGCGTTCCCGGGCGCGGCCTTCCTGCGCGCGCCGGGCTCGACGAACGACCACGACCTCGGGCTGTTCCAGCTCGGCGACCAGGCCGGCCCGTCCGGCGCGGGGAAGACGACGGTCGGCCTCTACCACCTCGCCTGGGAGGTCGACACCCTCGGCGACCTGGCCGACCTCGCCGCCGGCCTCCAAGCCGCGGGCGCCCTGGTCGGCTCCTCCGACCACGGCACCACCAAATCCCTGTACGGCAAGGATCCTGACGGCCTCGAGTTCGAGATCGTCTGGATCATCCCCGCCGACCGCCTGACCGACGCCGACCGCGAACACGCCGGCGTCACCCGCCTCGACCTGGACGCCGAACTCGCCAAGTACGGCCCCGAAGCCAAGAGCGGCGTCGGCATCTCACGCTGAAACCAAGTGTTCGGCGATGCGGAGTGAACCGGCCAGGACGGTCAGCACCGGGTTCACTCCGCCGTTGGTGACATGCACGGAGGCGTCGGCGATCCAGACGTTGTCGTGCCCCCAGACCCGCCCGTAGGGGTCGACGACCGAACGAGCGGCGTCGTCCCCCATCCGGCAGGTGCCCGCTTGATGCTGACCGGTGCTCGCGCGCGCCGTCGTACCGACCGAGCCGAGCGCCGTCCGCACAGCGCCCGCTTCGGTCAACCATTCCTGCGCCTTCGCGGACATGAAGGCATGCGCCCGCACGTCCTCGGGATGAATCGACCCGCTGATCGCCACCACCGGGCTCCCGTACCGATCCAGCACCCGCGGCTCAACCCGCACCCGCGAGTCCGCTGATGTCACCTCCTGAATCGGTCCGACGACGCGCAGCATCCGGCGACTCTCCCGCCGCATCGCCGCCAGGCCAGCCGCACCGGCGCGCGGGATCAGCCCGGCACCGGTCAGATAGTCGTACGTCGCGGCCGGCGTCGGCACGAACTCGTTGGCCAGCATCCCGCCACCGACGATCCCGGCGTTCCCATGCCGAAAGTCGCAGGTCGCGATCGACACCCCCGGACCGAGCAGGTCAGCCACCTCCTCGTCGAACAGCCCGACCGCACCGGCGTACACATGCGCCTGCAGATACCGCCCGACCTGATCCCGGTTGTTCCCCACCCCGTCGGGCTCACCCGCATGCGCGCTGTTCAGCAGCAACCGCGGCGTCTCGGACGCACCCGCCGCGACCACCACCTCCGCACACGAGATCGCCCGCCGCCGCAGCTGCGTGTCCACGACCGCGACCCCAACCACCCGACCGGACGACGACGTCACCAACCGCGACGCCGTCGTACCGGTCACCAACGTGCACCGACCGGTCGCCAGCGCCGCCGGGAGCGCGGTGTTGTGCGTCCCGGACTTCGCCTCGACCGGGCAAGCGAACCCGACGCACTGCCCACACCGCACGCACCCCGCCCGGCCCTGGTACTCGACCGAGTTGATCAGCAGCGGGACGTCGAGCGTCCCCCACCCGAGCCGATCCGCCGCGGCAGCCAACCGATCGGCGGGCCCGGTCCGCGGCAGCGGCGGCATCGGCAACGCCCGCGGCTCATGCCAAGGGTCGACCCCGCCGCCACTCACCCCGAACCGCTGCTCGGCCAGCGCGTAGTACGGCGCCAGCTCGTCGTACGAGATCGGCCAGTCCGCCAACCCGCTCCCCTCCGGGACGCCGTACGTCGTCGCCATCCGGAAGTCGTGCGGAACGAACCGCCACGCCTGAGCCCCGTACACCCGCGTCCCGCCGCCGACCGTGAACGCGTTGTTCCCCCACTCCCCATCCGGCGGCAGCGGGTACGACGTCACCCCGTCGACCACCGCGACGCGCGGCCGCCCCGCCGGATCCGGGTCCGTGTACGCCGGGAGCCCCGCCACCGACCGCGGATTCCGCAGGTGATCCCGCGCGAGCACCGACGTCGCCGGATACGACCCCATTTCCACCACCAGCACCGACCGCCCGGACTCGGCCAGCACCTGAGCCGCCGCTCCCCCACCGGCGCCGGAGCCGATCACCACCACGTCGTACCGATCCGCGAGCGACTCCCACGGCGTGACGGCCAGCGGCGTCGTCACCTCCGACCAGGACCCACCGGCATCGGCTCGCCAACCGACCGACGCCCAGACGGCCGGGTCCGCGTAATGCCCCTGCGCGATGAGCCGGATCAACCACGCCGCATCCGGATCGGCGAGCAATCCGTCCAGCTCCCCGTCGACGGCCAGCGCCCGCTCGAACCGGGGCAACCAGTCCGGCCGATCCTCGGTCAGCACCCGCTCCACGAACGCGACGACGTCCGATCCCGGGACCGCCAGCTCCGCCAGTCGGGCGAGCGCTACCCGCTGCGTCGTACTCAGCACCACGCTGCCTCCCGAGCTTTGTACTTGCCGGTCCATTTTTCCCGAGCAACCCTGACGTCATGGCACTCGACAACTATTACCTCCTCGGCCGCTCCGGGCTCCGGGTCAGCCGCCTCGCGCTCGGCACGATGAACTTCGGCACCGGCGGCCTGCACGCACCCTACGGCCGCACCCCCGAGCAGGCCGCGGCCATTTTCGACGCGTACGTCGAGGCCGGCGGCAACTTCATCGACACCGCCGACTTCTACACCGCGGGCGAGAGCGAGCAGATCCTCGGCAAACTCGTCGACGGCCGCCGCGACCGGCTCGTCCTGACCAGCAAGTTCACCAACAGCGTCGACCCCGGCGACCCGAACGCGGGCGGCAACGGCCGCAAGCACATGATCCGCGCGGTCGAAGACTCGCTGCGCCGCCTCGGCACCGACTACCTCGACCTGTTCCTCCTGCACACCTGGGACCGGATCACCCCGATCGAGGAGGTCCTGCGCACCTTCGACGACCTCACCCAGGCCGGCAAGATCCGGTACGCCGGACTGTCCGACGTACCGGCCTGGTACGCCGCCCGCGCACAGACCCTCGGCTCCGTGCCGATGGTCAGCCTGCAGCTGCCGTACTCCCTGGCCGAGCGGACGATCGAGACCGAACACGTCCCGATGGCCCAGGAGCTCGGCCTCGGCATCACCGCCTGGAGCCCGCTCGCGAGCGGCTTCCTGACCGGCAAGTACCAGCGGGACGACGCCAGCGGCGTCACCGGCAACGGGCGGCTCACCGGCGAAGGATCCCCGGCGCGCGACTGGAGCGACCGGCACTGGGACTTGCTGGACGTCGTCCGGTCGGTCGCCGATGAGCTCGGCGTGACGGCAGCTCAGGTCGCGGTGAACTGGGTCGCGACTCAACCCGGGATCGCGTCGGCGATCGTCGGCGCAAGCTCACCCGAGCAGCTCACGACGACGATGGCGGCCCTCGACTTCGAGCTGCCGGCCGAGCTGCGGGCCCGGCTCGACACGGCGAGCGCCGTCCCGCCGGAGTCGGTGTACCGGATGTTCACTCCGGAGTACCAGAGCTGGCTGGTCAACGCCGGGGCGAAGGTCGGCGACAAGCCGGCCGGCTACCGGCCGCCGGTGCTCAACTGGGTCTGACCCGCAGGTAGTCCAGGCAGAGATCGAGGGCGTGTTCGAGATGCTCCGAGGAGCCCGACGACATCAGGATCGCGACCCCGCCCTGGATCGCGGCCATCAGCGCCGCGGCCGCGTGCGCCGGCTCGACGTCCGCCCGGATGTCACCGCTCGCCTGCATGTCCTCGATCCCGGCCTGGACGCGCTGCTGCCACTGCGTGAGCAGTTTGGCCGTCACCGCCTGCGCGGCCGGAGTGTGCCGCCCGAGCTCGGTGATCAGTACGCCGAGCGGGCAGTTCACCCCCTGGCGGCGGTACTTCTCGACCAGGACGTCGCGCCACTCACCCCAGGCCTCCCAAGTGGTCAGCGCGGTGAGCTGCGGCTCCTGGTCCTCGATGACGCGTTCGGCCTCCCGCTCGGCGACCGCGAGCAGCAGTTGCTCCTTGCCGTCGGGGAAGTAGTGGAACAGCTGGCTCTTCCCGGTCTTGCTCCGGCGCCCGACGTCGTCCAGGGTGACCGCGCCGATCCCCCGCTCCCGGATCTCGGCGGCCGCCGCCGCGACGATCCGGCCCCGCGTCGCCATCCCCTTCGCCGTCAGCACGGGTCAAATGTACTGCTTGGTCCACTTGTCGCGCGGCGCGGGTTGTTGCGGCGCACCGGCGTTGTGGTGAGACTGAGCCGGTGAAGGGCATCCGATGGTGACGACGATCGGGGTGGTCGGGCCGTCGGACCTGGTCACCTCAACCTGCAGGATCATCGGATCCCAGCGCGGCATCGAGGTGCTGCCGCTGAAGTACCGGCGGGAGACCGAGACGCCGCGGGTGCTGGCCGAGGCGCCGCCGACCGTCGACGCCTGGCTGTTCACCGGCGTCGTCCCCTACCAGATCGCCGCGGCCGCCAACCTGCTCGACCGGCCGGCCACCCACGTCGAGTACACCGGCGCCACGCTGCTGCGGGTCCTGCTCGAGCTGCTGCGCGACGGCCAGGACATCACCTCGATGAGTATCGACGTCCTCGACGAGGCCCAGGTGCTCGAGACGCTGGTCGAGGCCGGCCTGCCGACCGACGGCATCAGCGTGTTCCCGTACCGCCCCGGTCTGAGCTCGGACGACGTCCTCGCGTTCCACCGCGAGGCCGGAGCGACGATCGCCGTCACCTGCCTGCGGTCGGCGTACGACAAGCTGCGCCGTGAGCGCACGGCGGTCCGGCTCGGTCCGTCGATCCACTCGGTCCGCTCCGCGCTGAACGGCCTGCTGCTCGTCCACGACGCGCTGCGCAGCGACGACGCGCAGATCGCGCTCGGCCTGGTCGAGATCGCGGCCGACGCCGAGGACGCGCTGCGCCGCGAGGCCGGCTCGCTCGGGAGCAGCGTCGTCCGGTACGACGACAAGCGGTTCCTCGTGGTCGGGACGCGCGGGCCGCTGGAGCAGGCGACCGCGGAGTTCACCGAGCTGGGCATGCTGACCCGGCTGAAGGAGCAGTTCGGCCCGGTCCGGATCGGCTTCGGCGTCGGCGGCTCCGGGATCGAGACCGAGGTGCTGGCCCGGCGCGCGCTCGGCCGCGCCAAGACCGCTGGCCGGTCCGCGGCCGTCGTGTCGCTGCGCAACGACATCGACCTGATCCTGGTCGGCGGCGCGACCCCGCGGGCGCAGCAGCGCTCGAAGCTGCAGCTGCTGGCCCAGCGCGCCGGCCTGTCCAAGGGGACGCTGGAGCGGCTGCAGGAGCTGGTCCACGCCCCCAACGGCGACGGCCTGACGACGCGGACCGTTGCCGACCACCTCGGCATCCAGCCGCGGACGGCGCGCCGGGTGCTGAACCGCCTGGAGCGCGCCGGCCTGGCCGATGCCACCGGCACCCAGATCGGCACCGGCAGCGGCCGGCCGCTGGTCGTCTATCGCGTGCACCTGTGATCAGGTAGGGTCGCCCCGCAGTCCTTTACAGCCATGACCGTAATTCGGTTGCGGGAGGCATCGTGGACGAGCTCGCGGTGAACGGCGGGGCCCCAGTACGGACCGCTCCCCTGCCGTCGGTGTTCAACGCGACCGGCCGGCGCTTCGGCGGCGACGAGGTCAAGGCGGCCGAGCGGGTGCTGCGCAGCGGCATGCTGTCCTCGACCTGGGGCGCCGAGGTGCGCGCGCTCGAGCAGGAGTTCGCTGCGCTGACCGGCGCGGCGTACGCCGTCGGCTGCAGCTCCGGGACGGCGGCGCTGCACCTGGCCGTCGCCGCGGTCGACCCGGAGCCGGGCGACGAGATCATCACGACGCCGATCAGCGACATGGGCACGATCTTCCCGATCCTGATGCAGAACGCCGTCCCCGTCTTCGCCGATGTCGATCCGCTGACCGGGAACCTCGATCCCGCCGCCGTCGCCGCGGCGATCACCCCGCGGACCAAGGCCGTCCTGGCTGTCCACCTCTTCGGCAAACCGGCCCCGATCCGGGAGCTGCGGGCGCTCTGCGACCAGCACGGGCTGCGCCTGATCGAGGACTGCGCGCAGGCCTACCTCGCGCCGGTCGGCGACGTGCACGCCGGGCGCGTCGGCGACATCGGCTGCTTCAGCCTGCAGCAGACCAAACACATCAGCGCCGGGGACGGCGGTCTCGTGATCACCGACGATCCGGCGCTGGCCCGGCGGATGCGGTTGTTCGCCGACAAGGGCTGGCCGCGCGACACCAACGAGCGTACGTACCTGTTCCTCGCGCTGAACTACCGGATGACCGAGCTGGTCGGCGCGGTCACCCGCGCTCAGCTGACGCGGTTGGCCGGGGTCGTCGCGGATCGGCGTACCGGCGCGGCTCGGCTGACGGCCGCCCTGGGCGAGCTGCCCGGCGTCCGCACGCCGCTCGACGACGGCGACCACGTGTACTGGATGTATCCGCTCATCCTCGACCCGGCCGTGGCCGGCGACCTGCATCAGTGGGGTGCCGCGCTGACCGCCGAGGGCGTCCCAGCGAACCCGGGCTACCTGACCGGGCCGTTGTACGCCGCGCCCGCCGTCCGGGAACACCTGACGTACGGGCGGTCGGGGTTCCCGCTGCAGGGGGTGGAGTATCCGCCGGGGCTGTGCCCGATCGCCGAAGAGCTGATCGACCGGCGGCTGCTCGTCCTGAACTGGAACGAGAACTACACCCCGGAGGACGTGGACGATATCGTCACCGCGATCCGCAAGGTGCACTCCGCATTCGCCCAGGAGACCTGATGACCGACGCGCCCCCGCTGCTCGACTGCGACATCCTGGTCGGGCACGACGTGACGACCGGCCGCTGGAGCCGGCCCGAGCAGGTCCGCGAGGTGTTCACCGCCACCGGCATCACCGGCGGCGTCGTCGCCTCGCTGCGGGCGGTGCACTTCGACGTCCCGTCCGGGAACGCCGAGGCCGCTGATGTTGCTCTGGGCAACGGATGGACCAGCTGCCCGGTGCTCGACCTGCGCGATCCGCTCGGCGCCGAGAAGGAGCTGGAGCGGTTGCTCGCGGCGCCGGACCGACCGGCCGCGATCCGGCTGGCCCCAGCCGCGCAGGCAGTCGATCCGCGCTATCCGGCGTTCGGGCACGTGGTTCGGCTCGTGGTCGCGGCCGGGCTGCCGCTGTTCGTCGAGGGCGACGTCCGGGTGATCGGGCCGGAGCTGCGCGGCCTCGGCGCGCGGGTCCTGTTCCTGGACACGCACTTCTACTACCTGGGCGACTTCGTACTGCTGGCCCGCGCCGAGCCCGGTTTCCACACCTCGACCCGGATGCTCACCGGGCCGGACTCGCTGGAGATCGTCGCGGCCGAGGTCGGCGCGGAGCGGCTGGTCTTCGGCTGCCGCACACCGTTCCACGAGACGCACTCGGTCCGGCGGCGGCTGCTCAGCTCGAAACTGTCCGCGGCCGAGATCGCGCAGGCGGGCAGCCAGTCCCTGACCAAGCTCCTGGAGCCGTGATGCTGATCGACGTCCACGCCCACTGGGGCCCGTGGTTCTTCTCGATGGAGGTCGGGCCGATCGCGGTCAACTCCGAGCTGCTCGACCGGTTCGGCATCGACCTGCAGCTGGTCTCGTCGATCGAGGCGATCGTGTACGACGCGCCCGCGGGCAACCGCGCGCTCGCCGAACAGCTCGGCGCCGACGACCGGCTGCGCGGCATGGTCGTGGTCGACCCGCGCCGCCTGGCCGAGGCGCGCGCCGACCTGACCCGACTGGCCGGCGACGACCGCTGGGTCGGCGCCAAGATCCACTCCGAATACAGCCGGACGCCGATCGCCGCCCCGGCCATGCAGGCCGCGATCGAGCTGACCACCGAGTTCGGCCTGCCGACCCTCGTCCACACCTGGGGCGACACCGTCCTCGACCTGGCTGACGTCGCCGCCCGCGTCCCCGGCGCGCGCGTCCTGGCCGGTCACATGGGCGCTGCGGGCTGGCCGCTCGTCCCCGAGGCCGCCGACCGCTCCGACCGGATCTGGTTCGAGCCGTGCTGGTCGGCCCCCGAGGCCGGCCGGATCCGCTGGATCCTCGACCGGATCGGCCCCGGCCGCCTGATGTTCGGGACCGACGCCACCCTGATCGACCCCTCGGTCGCCCTCGGCGCGCTGGAAGCTGCCGACCTCACAGCTGTCGAGGCCGAGGCCGTGCGGTGGAAGAACGCGGTGGAGCTGTTCGGTTTGTAGGGCGGACCGCCACCACCCACCAACTCCTCCGCGCGGCCCGCGGCCGCGCTCAGCGCCGCCTGCGGGGCCACTACTCCGCATAGTTGGTGAGTGGTGCAGATCCGCCTACTGCGGCGCCAGGAAGACGACGATGTCGGTTTCGGCGCCCTTGACCGGCGGCTCGATCCAGCCGACGCGGCGGTAGAAGGCGATCGTGTCGGCCGCGTGGTCGGCGGTCAGCAGCCAAGCCCGGGGACGGTCGGCGATCGCGGTCGCGAGTAGGCGGCGACCCAGGCCCGTCCCCCGCGCCGACTGCAGGACGCCGAGCTCATCGATCTCGAACGCGCCGACCAGGTGCTCCTCGACCTGCTCCGCGCCGAGCCGCTCCAGGACGGCGCCGTACGCGCGATCGGTCCGGAACGGCGCGGGCGTCGTCCACCCGGTCACGAATCCGGCGATCCGGCCCTCGGCGTCCCGCTCGATCCAGGCCTGGAAACCGCGCCGCTGCACATCGCCTTCGAGCCGCTGCCGGAAGGCGGCGCGCAGCTGATCGGGATCGCGGTGGCCCCACGGCGGCGCGGTGAAAACCTCGACGTACGCCTCGGTCAGCTCGGCCGCGATCTCGATCAGGTTGCCCGCATAGGTCTGCACGCGGGCAGATTAATCGGCGATCGGGTGCACCGGGCCGGCCGAAATGGTCTCCAGCTCGTCGCGGAACTGCGGGAGCATCCAGCGCAGCGGCTGGTCGAGGACGCGGGCGATGGTGGACTCGTCGACCTTGAGCAGGCCGGCGATCCGGGTGAGCGCGTCCGGTTCGTCGGTCGCGGCGTAGAGCAGATGGACGACTTCGTGCCGGTGCGCGAAGACGGCCAGGGCCGCGGACGCCAGGCCGGCGTCGATCGTGGGCGGGTCGCTGGTCTCGATGATGATTTCCCCGTTGACAGTCACGTCAGACACAACCTGACCAAACATCGATCGGTTACGTGCTCAGCCCGGTAACCAGCCGACCTTTCCGATCAGATAGGTCGCGCCGACCAGCGCGACGATGTCGATTACCGTGTGCGCGACCACCAGCGGCATCACCCGGCCCCAGCGCCGGTACAGGTAACAGAAAATGACCCCCATGATCACGTTGCCGGCGAAGCCGCCGACGCCCTGGTAGAGGTGGTACGAGCCGCGCACCAGCGCGCTCGTGACCGTGCTCCGGCCGACCGACCAGCCCAGCTGATCCAGCCGCCGGTTCAGGTAGGCGAGCACGATCACTTCCTCGAGGACGGCGTTTTGCACCGCGACCGCGACCAGAATCGGGATGCGCCACCAATGGTCCGGCAGCTGCGCCGGGTCCACGCTCAGGTTCATCCCGGAGGCGTAAGCCAGCAAGTAGAACCCGAGCCCCGCGCCGCCGATCACCGCCGCGACCGCCGTCCCCCGGCCCAGATCGCGCAGGCGGTCGCGCAGATCGAAGCCGAGCGTGCGCAGCGACTCGCCGCCGCGTTTGAGCAGGTGACCGACCAGTACGACCGGCACCAATGCGGTCAGCACCGCAAAGATCTGCCAGGCGAGGTCGAGCCACGGCCGCCCCGGCGCCCGGGATCCGACGATGACCGCCGTCTGCCCGCTGATCGCCTTCTCCGCCGTCAGCACACCCGCGAACGAGATCAGCGCCGCGACTCCGGAGGCCCCCAGCGACAGCGCCAGCACCAACCACACTTCTCGGCTCAGCACCCCGCGGGGCGCCACCTGCGCCTCCGGCTCGCGCACCGCTTCCGTCATACGCCCACTATCCCTCGCGACACCCGCCCACCGGTGTCGGACTGCCAGTAGAGGACCGAACGGCCGGACCGGCGGCGTTCGAGCAGCCCGGCGGCGGTGAGCACCCGCAGGTGGTCCGAAACCGTGGCCAGCGCCAGCCCGGTGGCAGCGACCAGCGCGCTGGTGCTGACCGGTTCTGCGGCTGCAGTGAGGATGCGAGCCCGGTTGCGGCCGAGCAGGTCGACCAGCGGCTCGGCCGGTACGTCGGTGCTCGCGAAGATCCCCGTCACCGGGTAGGTGAGCGCGAAGCGGTCCGGCAGCCGCCAGCTGACGTTCACGCGCTGGGTGTGGGCGGCGATGAACATCAGGTCCTGCCCACGGACGTCGGTGATCGGGAAGTCGGAGCTGTTCACCTGGATCCGGCCGTCGCCGATCCAGCGCACGTCCGGCCCGAGACCACTCAGGACTCCGGCCCAGCCTTGCTCACTCAGCTTCGCCGTCCGGGAGACGACGTCCGCCTGCAGTACTCGCCGCCGGCGCGGCCAGTCGGGCTCGACGGTATGCGTCCAGACCCAGGTGAGCAGTTCGCCGACGCTGGCCGCGAGACCGTCGGTTTCGAGCAGGAGCGGCGGCAACGGCGTCCGGACGACGGTCAGGTCGGCGCGGATCCGGTCGTCGTCCAGGCAGGTCAGCTGGCTGAGCTCGGCGGCGAAGGCGAGGTTCGGTTCGAGGGGCGGCTGGGTGAGGAAGTCGGCGGTCCAGCGGCGTCCGAAAGCGCTCTCCAGTACCGCTGCCCAGATCGGCTCGGCCGCGAGCCGCTCCTCGAACGCGCCGACATGCTGGTCTTTCCAGCGTCGGAACCACGGGTCGACCGGCTGCAGCAGCAGCTTCAGCGCCGACACGGTCTCGGTGACTTGCGACAGGCCGAACCGCGCTCGGGCGAGGGTGTCGGCGTCGACGAGGAACTCGGACAATTGGTTTCGCCTCCAGCCGAAACTCTAGGCCGTCGCGGGCGCACCGGTGAAGGTTTTCCGCTATGAGTCTCCGCAGTGCTCCCGCCGCCACCTACGGGCAGATCTTCGCCAACTCCGAGTTCCGCAGCCTATGGCTCGGGAACGCGCTCGGGAACGCGTCCGCGACCATGACCAGCCTGACGCTCGCCCTGATCGTGAACGCCGCGACCGGCTCGGCGCTCCTGACGGCGCTGGTGATGTTCGGCCCGTCGCTGGCGCAGGTGCTCGGTGTCTCGACGCTGATGTCAGCTGCCGACACGGCGCGACCACGGCCGCTCCTGATCGCGTTGGCGATCCTCTCGACTGTTGCCGTTGGCATCCAAGCTGCGGTCGAACTGTCGGCCGGGGCGCGGCTGATCCTCGCCCTCACGGTCGCCTACGGCTTGTCGATCGGAGCCGGCGTCCGCTGGGGATTGCTGAACGACGTCGTCCATCCGGATCAGTTCGTCCTCGGCCGCTCCGCGATGAACCTGTCGGTCGGCGCGATGCAGATCGCCGGGTTCGGGCTGGCGGGACTGTTGCTGCAGGCAATGAGTCCGTCGACGGTGCTCTGGCTGGCGACCGGCTGCTCGGCCCTGGTGATCCCGGTGATCCGGTTCGGCCTACGGAACCGCGCACCTCGCCGGGTCGCGCGGACCAGCCTGGCCGAGACCTGGCGCGGCAACCGCCGCCTGCTCGCCCAGACCAACACCCGGCCGCTGCTCCTCGCCCTGACCATCCCCAACGGCCTCGTCGTCGGCTGCGAAGCCCTCTTCGTCCCGTACGCCGGTGCCGACGCAGGCTGGCTCCTCGCCGCCGCAGCCGCTGGCATGCTCACCGGCGACCTGGTCGTCGGTCGCTTCCTCAACCGTTCCCAGCGCCAAGCCGCCAGCCACTGGCTGCGCCTCCTCCTGGCGCTGCCCTTCACAGCCTTCGTCTTCGACCTACCGCTGGCAGTCCTCGCGCTCTTGGTCGCCATCGGCTGCTCCGGCTACTCGGCATCCCTCGTCCAGCAGGAGGTACTCGTTGAACTGACACCGCATTCACAACGCGGCCAGGTCCTCGGCGTCGAGTCTGCCCTCCGCACGACCACCTTCGGAATCACCGCCATCCTGGCCGGCACCCTCGCCGACCTGACCTCCCCCGCCCCCGCCATCGCCACCTTCGCCGTTGCCTCGTTGATCGCCTCGCTCATCCTCACCCGCCCGCTCCGCCGGGTCATGTCGCCGGGGTGATCCCGCCGACGGCTAGGGTCGCCGCATGGCGGTAGTGAGGCTCGCGAACATCTCGAAACGCTATGGACGCCGAGAAGTTCTGCGCGACGTCGACCTGGCAGTCGAGGCCGGTGAGCTGGTCGCCCTGATCGGGACGAACGGCTCCGGGAAGTCAACCGTGCTGAAGCTGATGGTCGGCCTGTCACGGCCGACGTCCGGTGCGGTCGAGCGAACCGCCAGGGTCGTCAGCTACGTGCCCGATGTCTTCACGTCCCACGATCGGTTGTCGGCTTCGGCGTACCTGCGGCACCTGGGCCGCATCCGCGGGCTCGACCCGAGAACGGCCAGAGAGCGCTCCACGGCGTTACTCGAGCGACTCGCGCTGACCGGTGGCGCGGACACCCCGATGCGCAAACTCTCCAAAGGCAACGCCCAAAAGGTCGCCCTGGCCCAAGCCCTCCTCACCCCGCCCCAACTCCTCGTCCTCGACGAACCCTGGGCCGGCCTCGACACCACCGCTCACCAAACCCTCCGCACCCTCCTCACCGAAACCGCCGCCGCCGGCGCCGCCGTCATCTTCACCGAGCACTCGCCCGAAACCGTCCGCACCACCGCCACCAGAACCTGCCACCTCAACCACTCAACCCTCCACCCCACCCCCGACGTCCCCGATCTGGCCGGCGGGTCGGCCAGGCGGGTGATGACCGAGATCGTGCTGGCGTCCGGGCCGGAGCTGGATTGGTCGACGCATCCGGGGGTGCTCGGGTCGCGACGGACCGGCGAGGGGGTCTGCGTGACGGTGCTCAACGGGGAGCACGATGCGTTCCTGCTGTTCGCGCTCTCTCAGGGTTTCTCGATCGTCTCGGTACGCCAGGTGAACGCCCAGTGAGCGCTCTCTACCGATTTCTCCTGCTCAGCGTCCTGCTCTCCCAGCGCTACCTCCCACCCACCCTGATCTTCCTGGCCGCGCTCGCCGTCGGGACGACGTCCGACAACGGCCCGCTACAGGCGGCGTACGCGTTCTGCGTGCTCGCCATGCTGATCTGCACGACCTGGCTGACCGTCGCGATCGTCAACCACGAGGACCCGACCCAGCGCCGGATCCTCCTCGTCACGATCGGCAGTTCGGCGAGAGCGCTCTCTGTGACGCTCGCCGTGGTGCTCACCTGGTGCCTCCCGCTGGTGCTCATCGGCGTCACCTACCCGCTCATCACCGGCGATCACGTCGTCACCGCCGGCATCCTCGCCATCGGCGTCACCGCCCACCTGACCGCCGCGTTCGTCGGGATCGCGATCGGTCTGCTCTGCTCCCGGCTGGTGATCCCGCGGATCGGCGTCGCGATGCTGGCGGCGTCCGCAGCGATCCTGGCCGTCCTGCTGCTGCGCTGGATCTCGCCGATCCGCGCGCTGATGAGCGTGCTCTCCGACGGAGAGCGCTCCCCCGCCGAGAGCGCCGTACCGCTCACGCTGCTGGCCCTGCTCGGCGCCGCGATCCTGGCCGCCGGGCTGTTCGTCACCCGAGCCGTTGCCGACCGCAAGGAATGATCAGCGGCTGAAGCCGGCGGTGAGTCCGCTGAGAAGCTGGCGGCGGCCGACGGCGTACAGGATGACGATCGGGAGCGTGGTGAGCACGACGGAGGCGAGGACGGCGGGGACGTTCACGCTGTACTGACCCTGGAAGGTCCACAGCGCCAGCGGGAGCGTGCGCTGGGTGGGGCTCTGGGTCAGGATCAGCGGCAGCAGGAAGCCGTTCCAGACGCCGAGGCCGTTGTAGATGGCAACTGTCACCAGCGCCGGCCGGGTCAACGGGAGGGCGAGCGTGCGCAGCATGCCCCACTCGGTCGCGCCGTCGACGCGCATCGACTCGAAGAGCTCCTTCGGCACGTCCCGGATGAAGTTCGTCAGGACGAGCACCGAGAGCGGGATCGCGAAGGCGATCGACGGCAGGATGATCGCGAGCAGACTGTCGTACAGCCGCATCCGGATGATCAGCAGGTAGACCGGGATGATCGTCGCCTGCAACGGGATCGCCAGGCCCATCAGGAACAACCCGTTCACCCCGGCGAGGAACCGGCTGCCGGCGCCGCGGACGATCGCGTACGCCGCCATGAACGCGATCGTCACCGCGGGGACGATCGTGCCGGCCGTGACGATCACGCTGTTCACGAAGTACCGCGGGAAATCCGACTGGATGACGAGCTGGTAGTTGGTCAGCGTCGGCTCGGTCGGCAGGGCGAGCGGGTTCTGGCTGAAGTACGCCGTCTGGTCCTTGAAGCTGGTGACGACGATCCAGTACAGCGGGACCATCACGATGATCAGCCACAGCCAGCCGGCCGATCCGCCCAGCCAGTTGAGCCGCAGGATCCTGCGCATCAGGCTCCCTCCTGCTGACTGGCCGTCGTACTGCCGCCGAGACGGCGCAGCAGCAGCGCCAGCGCGAGACCGAGCAGCACCAGCAGGACGGCGATCACACTCGCCGGGCCCATCAGATTCGCCTGGAAGCCGCGTTTGTACATGTCCAGCGCGAGCACCCGGGTCGCGTCACCGGGCCCGCCCGCGGTCAGGACGAAGATCAGGTCGAAGAAGGTCAGTGAGCCGACGACCATCAGCGTCGACGACGTGATGATCGTGTACTTCAGCTGCGGGACCGTGATGCTGAAGAATTGCCGCACCCGACCGGCGCCGTCGATCGCCGCCGCCTCGTACATCGACGTCGGGATCTGCCGGACGCCGCCCTGGTAGATCAGCGAGTGGAACGGGATGAACTGCCACGACACCACGAAGATCACCACCCCCAGCGCGAGCCCGCCCCGCCCCAGCCAGTCCTGGGTCAGGAACCCGACCCCCAACCCCGCCCCGAGCCCGAAGTTCGGATCCAGCAACGCCTTGTACGTGATCGCGATCGCCGCCGAACTCAGCAGCAACGGCACGAAGTACAACACCGCCAGCAAACCCCGATACCGCTGCCGCCCCGCCAGAAACGTCCCGATCAGCAAACTCACCGGCGTCTGCACCACCCACGACAACCCCATCACCGCGAACGTCACCCCCACCGCATGCGGCAACCCCGGATCCCGCAACACCGCCCCCCAGTTCGCAAACCCCGCCGGCCGCATCGCCCCCAACCCGTCCCACTGCACAAAACTCAGCACAACCACACCCACCAACGGCACCACCCCGAACACCACAAAAATCCCCAACGCAGGCAACACCATCCACCCCACCGCCCCACTACTCCCCGCCGCGCTCCCACCAGCCACTACAACCCGGCGTCCAGCCGCTCGGCCAGCCCCGCCCGCCCGAACCCGACCAGCCACCCTCGTCACCACTCCCCCGCCCCTAAACCCCCACCCCCGCCAAACACCAACCAACCCAACCGCATGAAACGACGCCGAGCAGTCCGCCGGCCCAAGCCACCCGCCGCCAACGCCGCCGCTCCCCCGCGACCACGCCACGAACACGGCCCGGACGAGCCGGCGCAGCGCGCCGCCGCGCACAGGCTGTGCTGGCCAAGCCCACGGAAGTCGCGCGGGTCCGAGCGCGGCTGGCGAACGGCCCGTCTGCCCGGGCCACCCGCGCGGAGCTGCCGGAAGCCGGCCGCCGACGGCGCCGACCCTCCGCGGAAGCACCACGAGCGCGACGCGCGCGAGCAAGCGGTCTGAAGGCGGGCGCATGGTGCCGCAGCGCCCGGAGCGTGACGATGGGGGCCGCGGACCACGTGTTGGGTTGGGGTGAGGGGGCGGGCGGCCCGTCGGCCTGGGCCGCCCGCCGGGTGGGGCCGGAGGGCGGCTGCCGCCCGCGGCCGGCCTCCGGGGGTTGTGGTCGCCTGCGGGCGGCACGTGGCGGGTGCGGTCGCGGGCAGGCGGGCTTCGGCAGTTGTTGCTGGGGGCAACTGGTTGATAGGGGGTTTCACTTGCCGATCACCGCGTTCATGGCGGCGGCGAATTGTTGGGGGGAGACGGAGAGCTGGAAGAGTTTGGCGATGTTGTCGAGGAGGGCTTCGGCCTGGGCGGGGCTGAGGGCCTGGTCCCAGGACTGGGCGAAGTTCTTGGCGTTGGCGGAGGTGTTGTAGACGAAGTTGAGCCAGGCGGAGTCGTGCCGGTCGGTGATCGCGGCGAGTTTGTCCTTGGAGGACTTGGCGACGGAGATGTTGCCGGATTTGACCCACGCGTCGACGGAGGCGTCGTCCAGGGTGTTGTTGGCCAGGAACTTCTTGGCGGTCTCCTGGTCGGCGGCGCTCGCCTTGGCGGAGATCGAGAGGTACTGCCCGGGGTTGCCGACGGTGGCGGTCGGGTCGCCTTTGCCGCCGTCCACCGGCGGGAAGTTCATGTAGCCCAGGTGCCCGCCGGTGACGAAGTCCCCGCCGGCCGACTTCATGTTTCCGTAGGTCCAGGCGCCGTGCAGCATCATCGCGGCTTTGCCGGTGAACAGCAGCGCCTGATCGGCGTTCGAGTCGGCGGTGATCGAGGAGAAGCCCTTGATGAACCCGCCGGCCTTGATCAGCTTCTGGACCTCGTCCAGCGCCTTGATCGCCGACGGATCCGACCAGGCGTCCTTCCCGCCGTCGAAGATGTTCTGGAAGAGCGCCTCCCCGCCGATCCGGTCGAACAGGAACTCCAGCCACATCATGTTCGTCCACCGCGACTGCCCGCCGAGCGAGAACGGCGCGATCCCGGCGCCGTTGAACTTCGGCACCAGATCCAGCACGTCACCCCAGGACTGCGGCGGCTGCGCCCCGATCTTCTCGAACGCGCGTTTGTCGTAGAACAACACGATCGGCGTCGTCGTCTCCACCGGCATCGCGTAGATCTTCCCGCCGACCGTCGCCGCCCCGAACGCGGTCGGGATGATCGACTCCTTCAGCGCCGCGTTCTCGGTGAAGAAGCCGGTCAGGTCCGCCACCTGCCCGGCGTCCACGTAGCTCTTCAGCCCACCGCCGCCCCAGCCCCAGATCAGCGTCGGCCCTTGCCCCGCGCCGATCGCGGTCTTGATCTTCTGCTTGAACGCGTCGTTCTGGAACTCGGTGGTCGCCAGCTTCGCGCCCGCGTTCGCGTCGTTGAACCGCTTGACCTGATCGGCCCGGATCCCCTGCTGGGGCTGGCCGGTCAGGTACCAGTACGTCGCTCCGTCGCCCGCGCCGGCGGTGGTCTTCGGTCCGGAGGTCCCGCAGGCCGCGAGCGCACCGGCTCCGACCAGGCTCAGAAATGTCCGCCGGGATGTCGTCATGGGGTCCACAGTGATCTCCGTCTCCATGAAGGTGTTTCGTAACGTAGATTTCGGTGCTATCACTGTCAAGACGTCGGCAGATCTCAGTTGAACACTCCAGAAGCCTTACCCAGCAGCTCTTTCACCAGCGCGCCGGTTTGCCAAGAACCTCGAAAAGTTTCGATAATCAACCCACACCACGAAAGGAGGGGACCGATGCCACGTCCCCGGGGAGCGGTCACCCTGGCTACCGTCGCGACCACGGCCGGGGTCTCGATCGCCACTGTCTCGAAGGTTCTGAACGGCCGCAGCGACGTCTCCTCCAGCACCCGCGCCCGGGTCCAGGAGGTCCTCACCCAGCATGGGTACGTCGGCCGCCGTCCCGAGCCCGTCAGCCGCCCGACGGTCGAGCTCTTCTACCAGGGCTTCCTGAGCAGCTACTCCGTCGAGGTGATCCAGGGCGTCGTCGCCGCCGGTCAGGACGCCGGGGTGGACGTCGTCCTGAACGCGCACCCGCGGCACCCGAGCGGCCCGGCCGGTCGCGCGAGCCGCTGGATCCGCGAGCTGATCGCCGGCGGCCGCCGCGCCGCGATCGGGATCACCAGCGAGCTGACCGACGCCGACCTCGCCGCCCTGTCCCGGGCCCGGCTGCCCTTGGTAGTCATCGATCCGGCCAATATCCCCGAGCCCGACGTGACGAGTGTCGGCTCGACGAACTTCGCCGGCGGGATGGCCGCCGCCCAGCACCTGCTCGACCTCGGTCACCGCCGGATCGGCTACCTCGGCGGCCCGCCGACCTCGGGCTGCAACCAGGCCCGGATGAGCGGTTTCCGCAGCGCGATGGACGCCGCGGGCGCCGCCGTCCCCAAGCAGTACGTCCGGTTGAGCGAGTTCCTGTACGACGACGGCGTCGCCGGCGGCTCCGCGCTACTGGATCTCCCCGATCGCCCAACGGCGATCTTCGCCGGCAGCGACGAGGTGGCGCTCGGCGTACTGGAGGCAGCCCGGGCGCGCGGCCTGCGCGTCCCCGAGGACCTCAGCGTCGTCGGCTTCGACGACACCCAGGTCGCGCGCCTGGCCTCACCCCCGCTGACGACAGTCAAACAACCGCTGCGCGAGATGGGCGCCGTCGCCCTGCGAACAGCGCTACGCCTGGCGGCCGGCGAAACCGTCGACTCCCATCACGTCGAACTGGCCACCACGCTGATCGTCCGCGGCTCGGCCGCCGCAATTCCTTGCGAATAACCCGCGGGAACAGTTATCGTTGGGCGTTTCTGTCTGCATAAAAAAAGTTGCCCGCAAAGGAGCAACTAAGAACAGATTAGCAGACAATTCCAGCGATTTCAAGATCGGGGACGGCGTGACGGATCGGCTGCTGGCACAGGAGATCGGCGAAGAGCAGGAGCACGTGACGACGATGTACGAAAGGCTCGACGTACTGCGCGAAAGGGCGCGCGGTGCGCTCGATCGGATCCAGGGAGAAGCGACAGCCGGAAATCTGCAGGCGCACAGCGAACGTGAATCCTTCACCGACCATTTCTCCGGCCGCTTCCACCAGTTGTCCGCCGTCGAGCGCGGCCTGTGTTTCGGCCGGATCGACGAAGCCGGCGGCGAGCGGTTCCACATCGGCCGGATCGGGTTGTTCGACGAGGAGTACGACGCGCTGCTTGTCGACTGGCGGACGCCGCTCGCGCAGTCCTTCTACCGCGCGACTCCGGCCGCCCCGCTGGGCGTCACCCGGCGCCGGCACATCCGCCTGCACGGACGGACCGTGGTCGGCGTGGACGACGACGTTCTCGATCTGGACGCGCTGTGCGCCGCCGACCGCGGCACGCTGATCGGCGAGGCCGCTTTGCTGTCCTCGCTCGGCGCGAACCGGACCGGCCGGATGAACGAGATCGTCGCGACCATCCAGACCGAGCAGGACAAGATCATCCGCGCCGAGCTGCCGGGCGTGCTCGTCGTCCAGGGCGGCCCGGGCACCGGTAAGACAGTCGTCGCGTTGCACCGGGCGGCGTACCTGCTCTACACCCATCGCGACCAGCTCGCGCGGACGGGCGTCCTGGTCGTCGGCCCGAACCCGACTTTTCTGCGCTACATCGACCAAGTGCTCCCGTCCCTCGGGGAGACGGACGTCGTCCTGGCCACGGTCGGCGAGCTCTATCCCGGGATCGCGGCGGCCGCCCCGGAGTCCGCCGAAGCCACCCGCATCAAGGGCGACCTGGCGATGGCCGAGGTCATCGAGCGCGCCGTGCAAGGCTTCCAGCGCGTCCCCGAGGCGACGATCCGCTTCAGGGCCGACCAGCACGAGCTGGCGCTCCGGCCGAGCGCCGTCCGCAAGGCGAAGGAGAAGGCACTGGACGCCGACGAGCCGCACAATCCGGCCCGGCGGATCTTCGTCCGGCGCATCATCACCGTGCTGACCGATCAGATCGTCGACACGATCGGGCGCCAGTACGTCGGCGCCGAGGACATCGAGGATCTCCGCAAGGAGCTCACCGAGGACGACCGCGTCCAGGCCATCCTCGATCACCTCTGGCCGGAGCTCACCCCGCAACTGCTGGTCAGCGTCCTGCTCTCCTCCCCCGAGCGGCTCGCAGCGGCCGCCCCGCACCTGACGGACGCCGAGCGCGCGGCGATCCGGCGTCCGATCGACGCGCCGTGGACGCCGTCCGACGTACCGCTGCTGGACGAGGCGGCCGAGCTGATCGGCGAGCTGGACGCCGACGTCGCGGCTCGTCGTCAGCAGGCGGCCGCGGCGGCGGCCGAGTCGGCCGACACCTGGAAGTACGCGCGGGAGGTCGTGCAGGTCCAGCTGGAGTCCGAGAACGTGGTCGTGATGCCGTGGGAGATCGAGCAGTTCGCCGATCTCGTCCATCGCCGCACGGAGCTGATCGAGAAGCCGGTCACGGTTGCGGAGCGAGCGGCGTCGGATCGCGGCTGGGTCTTCGGCCATGTGATCGTCGACGAGGCGCAGGAACTGACCGCGATGGATTGGCGGCTGCTGATGCGCCGCTGCCCACGGCGTTCGATGACGCTGGTCGGCGATCTCGCCCAGACCGGGACGGACGCCGGCGTCCGGTCGTGGGCCGAGGTGCTCGACCGCTACGCGCCCCGGCGCTGGCGGGCCGCGGAGCTCAGCGTCAACTACCGCACGCCGACCGCGATCATGACCGTCGCGGCCGGCGTCCTGACCGCGATCGATCCGTTGCTCACGGCACCGACCTCGGTGCGCGCCGGGAGTCACGCACCCTGGCTGCGAAGCGTCCGGAGCGAGGACTTCACCGAAACGTTGCTCGCAGCAATCGAATCCGAGCGCGCGGCCGTCGGCGACGGCCGGATCGCCGTCATCGCGCCCGCCTCCCGGATCGCAGCGCTGGCCGCCGCACTGCCAACGGTTGCCAACAGCAATGACCCGGCGATCCTCGAGGCGCCCGTCGCCCTGCTGGATCCCTCTGCAGCCAAGGGCCTGGAGTTCGACGCCGTCCTGATCGCCGACCCGGCCGGCATCGTCGCCGAGTCCCCGCGGGGCCTGTCCGACCTGTACGTCGCGGTCACCCGGGCCACCCAGCGGCTCGGCGTACTGGCCGAGGGTGTGCTGCCGGACGCGCTGATCAGAGGCGCGGAGTGAGCGGGTCGCTACTCAAGGTGAGAAAGCAAGGCAAAAGTGTCAAATCCGTGACGGAAAGGCTGCCGGTAGCCCCTGACCTCCCGTACTGTGCCAGGTCATGCACAGAGGTGACCCTGCCCGCCCCAGTGTTTTCCGGTCGGTGCTCGCATTTCTCCTGATCAGCGCGGTCTCCGGCGCACTCGTCGCCGGGCTCGCCCTGCCGCTGGCCGGGCTGGCCGACGTGACGACGTCGACCGCGCACAACACGGTGAAGTACCTGCCGCAGGACCTGACGATCCCGCCGCTGGCGCAGTCGACGACGATCGTCGCGAGTGACGGCAAGGTGATCGCGAACCTGGCCCAGGAGAACCGCAAGCAGGTCACGCTGAAGCAGATCAGCCCGATGATGCTGAAGGCGATCGTCGCGATCGAGGACGACCGGTTCTACCAGCACGGCGCGATCGACCTGAAGGGCACGCTGCGGGCGCTGGTGCTGAACCAGTCCCGCGGCTCGGTCGCGCAGGGCGGCTCGAGCATCACCCAGCAGTACGTCAAGCTCAGCCTGGTCGCGAAGGCCCGGACGCCGGAGGAGCGCGCGGCGGCCACCGCCGACACCTACGAACGCAAGTTCACCGAGCTGCGGTACGCGATCGCCGTCGAGGAGAAGATCTCCAAGGACGAGATCCTGAACCGCTACCTCAACCTGGCCTTCTTCGGCGACCGCGCGTACGGCGTCGAGGCCGCGGCGATGCACTACTTCGGCGTCCACGCCTCGAAGCTGACCCTGACGCAGGCCGCGACGCTGGCCGGGCTGGTGAAGAGCCCGAACGCGTTCAACCCGGTCGCCCATCCGGTCGCCGGCAAGGAGCGGCGCAACATCGTCCTGGGCCGGATGCGCGACCTCGGCATCGTCACCCCGAAGCAGGCCCGGGACGCGATGCGGACCCCGGTCATCGATCTCAAGAAGGTCAAGGCGTTCCGCACCGGCTGCGCGAACTCGCCGTACCCGTTCTACTGCGACTACGTCGTGGCCCGGCTGAAGCAGAACCCGGTCTTCGGCAAGACCGAGGAGGAGCGCGAGGACTACATCGAGACGGCGGGCCTGACAGTTCGCACGTCACTCGACCGCAAGATCCAGGCGGCCGCGCAGGCCTCGATCGACAAGCACTCCAAACCGGCCGACGAGGCCGTCGCGGCGATCACGATCGTCGAGCCCGGCACCGGTCTGGTGAAGGCGATGGCGCAGAGCAAACCGTACGGGTTCGGCAAGAACCAGACGGCGTACAACTACAACGTCGAGCAGTCCTACAAGGGCGGTTACGGCGGCTTCCAGAACGGGTCGACGATGAAGACCTTCACGATCGCGGCCGCGATCCAGAAGGGCGTCCCGCTGAACTACCGGATCAACTCGCCGCAGACGCTGGACCTGTCCGGCCGCCAGTTCAAGACCTGTCACGGCACCGCGTCGGACAACAACTACAAGCCGAAGAACTCGACCCGGACGGTGGCCGATCCGTCGATGATCCAGGCCGCCCAGGCCTCCACCAACACCTACTTCCTGCAGCTGTCCGAGCAGGTCGGCCTGTGCCCGATCGCCAACCTGCTGGGCAAGATGGGCATGCGGGACGCCCAGACCGAGGAGCCGCTGGAGCAAGTGCCGTCGATGACGCTGGGCTCGGCCGGTCTGATCACCCCGCTGATGCTGAGCAGCGCCTACGCGACGTTCCCGGCCCGCGGCACCTTCTGCAACCCGCAGATCGTGACCGCCGTGGCCAGCAGCCGCGGCAAGACCATCCAGACCCCCGGCCTGAGCTGCAAGTCGGTCATCACGCCGCAGGTCGCGGACGGCGTCAATTACGTGCTGAACAAGGTGATGGACCCGCCCGGCACCGGCAGCAGCCTGAAGTTCGGCAGCAGCGACCTGGCCGGCAAGACCGGAACCATCGACGGCAGCAAGGCCGTGTGGTTCGCCGGCTACTCGACCAAGCTCTCGGCCGTGTCGGTGGTCGCGGACGCGACGCCGAAGTACACGGACCTGCAGGGCCAGACGCTGAACGGCCGGACGATCGGCGAGGCGTCCGGCTCGAAGATCGCGGGACCGTTCTGGGAGACCGCGATGCGCGCGGCGCTCAAGAATTACGCCCGGACGACGTTCGTCCAGCCGGACCAGAAGACGATCCGCGGCAACGTGAAGAACCTGCCGGACGTCAAGGGGATGACGCCGGAGCAGGCGGGCGTCACGCTCAAGGCGCTCGGCTTCAAGGTCGCGACCGCGTCCTCGCAGGTGGACTCCGACGCCGTCGCCGGCACGGTCGCCTGGACGACGCCGCGGGCCGAGGAGGGCGCCCTGGCGGGCGCGACGATCCTGCTCTGGCTGTCCAACGGCAGCAAGGTTCCGCCGCCCACCACGCCACCGCCCCCGGGCACCAGTCCCCCGCCGCCGGGCACGTCGCTGCCGCCGATCCCGCCGCCGACCAAACCGACCGGCGGCCCGGCCTGCCCGCCCTGGGATCCGAAGTTCCCGAACTGCCGCCCACCGCGCCGCTGACCCTCGTTTTCGCACCGGTCACGGACAGCACTACGCTGTCCGTGATCGATTGCGTGCGAAGGGAATTGTCGTGGGTGACACAGCCTTGACGGTGGAAGAGTTGACGGCGCAGCGCGAGCGCGCCCAGGCGGAGTACGAAGCACTCGCCGCGAAGGGGCTGAAACTCGATCTGACCCGCGGTAAACCGTCGCCGCGACAGCTGGATCTGGCCGACGCGATCCTCGGCGGCATCGAGCGGCCCGTGGCCGCCGACGGGACGGACCTGCGCAACTACGGCGGCCTGGTCGGCCTGCCCGAGCTGCGCGCGATCTTCGCCGCCGACCTGCAGGTCCCGGCCGACCAGCTGCTCGCCGCCGGTAACTCGAGCCTCGAGCTGATGCACGACGCGATCGTCTTCGCGCTGCTCGGCCAGGTCCCCGGCGCGGAGCAGCGCTGGGCCGACCAGGACGTCACGTTCCTGTGCCCGGTGCCCGGCTACGACCGGCACTTCGGCATCTGCGAGCGCTACGGGATCAAGATGGTCCCGGTCGCGCTGACGCCGGAGGGCCCGGACATGGACGAGGTCGAGCGGCTGGTCGCGGCCGACGCCTCGATCAAGGGCATCTGGTGCGTCCCGAAGTACAGCAACCCCGACGGGACGACGTACTCGGCCGAGACCGTGCGCCGGCTGGCCGCGATGACGACCGCCGCGCCCGACTTCCGGATCTTCTGGGACAACGCGTACGCCGTCCACCACCTGACCGACGAGCACGCCGAGCTGGCCGACGTCCTGGCCCTGGCGGCCGAGCACGGTAACCCGGATCGCGTCTTCGTCTTCGGCTCCAGCTCGAAGATCACGCTGGCCGGCGCCGGCGTCGCGTTCTTCGGCGCCTCCCCGGCGAACCTGAAGTGGTGGCAGAGCCACACGGTCAAGCGCAGCATCGGCCCGGACAAGGTGAACCAGCTGCGGCACGTGCAGTTCCTCCGCGACGCCGACGGCCTGCACGCGCACATGCGCAACCTGGCCGAGCTGATCCGGCCGAAGTTCGAGGCGGTCGACAAGATCCTCACCGCCGAGCTCGGCGACACCGGGTTCGCGTCCTGGAACGCGCCGATCGGCGGCTACTTCATCACCCTGCGGGTGCCGGAGGGCTGCGCGGCGGACGTCGTCGCCAAGGCGAAGGCGGCCGGGATCGCGCTCACCCCGGCCGGCGCCACCCACCCGTACGGCGACGACCCGTCCGACAGCATCATCCGGATCGCGCCGACGTACCCCGAGCTCGACGAGCTCGAGGCCGCGGTCGCCGGGCTGACGGTGTGCGTGCGGCTGTCGGCGACCGAGAAGCTACTGGCCTAGCTCGAAGAGCATGCAGGTGGACGTGGCGTGGGCCAGCAGGGCGCCGCGCTCGTCCACCAGCCGGGCCTCGGCGATCGCGGTCCGGCGGCCCCGGCTGATCACCTGACCGGTGCAGCGCAGCTCGCCGGATTTCACCGTGACCGGCTTGATGAAACGCGTGTTCAGGTCGAGCGAGGTGTAGCCGACGCCGACCGGCAGCGTCGAGTGCACCGAACAGGCCGCGGCGGTGTCGAGCAGGGTCGCGATCACGCCGCCGTGCACGGTGCCGAGCGGGTTGTAGTGGAACTCGCGGACCGGCAGGATCACGGTCACCGAACCCTCTTCGACCTCGATCCCGGTCCCGCCGAGGGTCTGCAGGATCGGCGGCGGCGGGAGTTTGCCCACGGCCAGCGCCTGCAGCAGCTCGAGCCCCGACAGACCGCCGACATGGGCCGCGATCTCGGCCGGATCCGACCAGCTGAAGGTGCGCGTGCGGGCGGCGTCCTGGATGTCCGTCATGGGCCGAGCCTCACAGCTGTTGGCTGGGTCTGTCAACGAGACCTAGGAAACACTAGGATGCCCGGCATGTACAACGCGCTGGAGTGGTCGGCGGACAACTGCCCGGTGGGCCGCACGATGGAGATCATCGGCGAGCGCTGGACGGTCGTCGTCCTGCGCGAGGTCTTCAACGGCATCCGGCGCTTCGACGATCTCCGGGCGCGGACGGCGATCCCGCGGCAGGTCCTGTCGAACCGGCTCGCCGCGCTCGTCGACCACGGCATCCTGCGGCGGACGCCGTACCAGGAGCCGGGGGCCCGGCAGCGGTTCGAGTACCGGCTGACGCCGAAAGGGCTCGACCTCTACCCGGTGCTGATCGCGATCCGGGACTGGGGTGACAAGTACCTCGCGGACGACGCGGGCGCGCCGCTAGAGGTCACGCACCGCGAGTGCGGCGCGTTGGTGCACACCGAGGTCCGGTGCGCGGCCGGCCATCACGTGGTCTCGCCACGCGACGCCGTACCGCGCCCCGGCCCCGGCGCGCGCCGCCGGGATCAGCCGGCCTGAGCGGTGTTGTAGACCGACTGGGCGTCGGCGCCGAAGTACGGGCCGAACATCCAGTTCGGGATGAAGTTGATCTTGTAGCTGTTCACCGAGTTGACGATGCCGGTGCCGGCCGCCTCGTTGAACTGCAGGAACCAGCCGCCGCCGCTCGAGCCGCCGGTCATGTTGCAGGTCATGCCGAGCCCGTCCGAGATCAGCGCGTTGAACACCTTGCCGCTGCAGTAGATCAGTTTCGAGCCGTCGTACGGCGCCGCGGCCGGATAGCCGAACGCGTACATGTTCTGGCCGCGCGCCTGGTTGAACGCGATGCCCTGGCCGCCGACCACATCGGTCAGGTTCTGCCCGTTCAACGGGTTCACCACGGCCGCGCCGACGTCGTAGTTGATGTCCTCACTGGCGACCCACTGCGCGGTCGCGTAGGTCTTCTTCGCGGTCCACGTCCCGTACGGCGTCGCGCCGTTGTCGTACGCCGGGACGAACACCCAGTTGGTGTGGAAGGCGCCTTCGAGTTTCACGCAGTGCCCGGCCGTAATGACCGTGCTCTTGTTGCCACTCGTCACCGCCGTCCCGCTGCAGGACGCCGTCCGGCCGGTGTAGGTGAAGAACACCCGGCCCTCGGTGCTGACGATCTTGCCGCCGCCGGTCCACGGACCGCCGCCACTCGGGAACGCGGTCGGCGCCATCGCCGTCGGCGCCACGGTGGTCGGCGTACCGGCGGCCGCCGTACTGCCGCTCAACCGCTGCTTCGGCGTCAGCAATTGATCGATCGGCACCGCGGACCGCATCCGCTCCGGCGTCCAGAACCCGGTAACCCTGGCCTGTTCGGCTTTCGTCGTCGCGGCTTCGTGTGTTGTCGAGGGTTGGACGGCGGTGGCGGTCGTACCGGCGAGCGGCACGGCCAGGCCGACCACGCAGGCGGTTGCGAGCAGGGCGGAACGAACGGGGCGGATTCGCATCATGTCTCCTCACTGAATGTGATGGGCTGATCACATCTGGTGCGTCACCCTAAGCGCTCGACCGCCGTCGGGAAAGGGGTGAGATCAGGGCCGAACAATGGTCGGCTGGAAGGCCGCCCGCAGCGCGGCGCTGGTCGGCGTCACGAACTGGTTCGGCTCGGGGTTCGAGAAATCGGTGGCAGCTTGGTAGTAAAGCCGCCGCGGGCACGACGTCCCGTCCACCTCGACCTTGCCGCTGCGGACCAGCCGCCCGGTCCGCAGCTCGTACGTCTTCAGGTTGAACACCACCTTGCGGAACGTCACCCACACCGGCCCGAACCCCAGCTTCGCCTGGTACGGGCACGTCTTCACGGCCTTCCCCTGCGCGACGTCCACACAGACCACGATCGTCGCCGCCTTCGGGTCGCTCGTCCGCCATGCCTTCGGCAACCGCGACGCGTACCCGTCCATCTCGTCGCCCAGCAGGATCGTCCGATTCAGACCCTTCCGGTACGGCGGCGCCGCGCTGTACTTCGCCGGGTTGTCGCAATACGTCCCAGACTCCGGATCGACCAGCCCCCGCACGTCCGCCAACTCGATGGCCTCGGTCGCCCGCTGCGCCCCGGCCTTCGCCGCCGCGACCCGCAGATCATCCGGATACCGCTCGATCACCTGCTGGTAGAGCTTCCGCGCGCCATCCCAGTCCGCCTGCTTGGCCAGCTCATCAGCACAATCGGACGCCGCCCGCGGCCCGACCTCAGCGATCGCCGTCCCGACCCGCTCCTGCAGTTCCTTCCGCGCCGCCCGCCCGCGCATCTCTTCGGCAATCCGCCCGGCCAAACACGGCTCCGTCACCCGCAACGCACCCAAGAACCGATCGACGACAACCCGCACCCCGCCACGCTGCCCCGGATCAGCCAGCACCTGATCAAGCACCCCCAGCCCCTGGCTGGCATCCCGCTCACTGCCATGAACCGCCCGATCGAACATCACCTGCGCCGCATCCAACCGCGCGCAAGCCGCAACATCCGCCTCACTCCGCCTTACCGCCGACCGCCCAACCACCTTGTGCACAAGGTGATACCGCTCCACCGCAGCCCGCACGACCGCACAATCCCCAGCCGCGCGGGCCTCCCGCACCACCCCATCAACCCGCCCCACGTCGTACCGCACCACCCCCGCGGCAGCGACCACAACCGCCACCGCCACCAGCGCGATCACCACCACCGAACGCTTCATCCTCCAACTCTGCGCCGGTGCAATGCCGCTTTACGTCGAGCGACCGCAACCTGCCATCAGAGGCGGATGGACTTCTTGTTCATGAACTCTTCGATGCCGGCGGGGCCGAGTTCGCGGCCGAGGCCGGAGCGTTTGATGCCGCCGAAGGGGAGGTCGGCCTGGGAGCCGCCGGCGCGGTTGAAGTAGACCATGCCGGCGTCGATGCGGTCGGCGACGCGGCGGAGGCGGGCGGGGTCGGTGCCCCAGACGCTGGCGCCGAGGCCGAAGGGGGTGTCGTTGGCGAGGCGGACGGCGTCGTCCTCGTCGGCGGCGCGGAAGACGATGGCGACCGGGCCGAAGATCTCTTCGTAGTAGGCGTCCATACCGGGACGGACGTCGGTCAGGACGGTCGCCTCCAGGTAGGCGCCGGGGCCGATGCGGTGTCCGCCGGCGCGCAGGGTCGCGCCTTGGTCGACGGCTTTCGCGATCTGGCCGGCGACCTCGTCGGCGGCAGCGATCGAGGCGAGCGGCGGGAGTTTGGTGTCCGGGTCGGCCGGGTCGCCGGGGACGTAGTACTCCGCGACGCGTTTGGTCAGCCGGTCGACGTACTCGTCGTACAGGTCGGCGAGCACGATGATCCGTTTGGGCGCGTTACAGGACTGGCCGCAGTTGCGCATCCGGGCGGTCGCGGTGGCGTTGACGGTCTCGTCCATGTCGGCGGTGTCGAGGATGATCAGCGGATCCGAGCCGCCGAGCTCGAGGACGGTCTTCTTCAGGTTCTTCCCGGCCTCGGCCGCGACCGAGATCCCGGCCTGCTCGCTCCCGGTCAGCGAGACGCCCATGATCCGGTCGTCGGCCAGGATCCCCGGGATCTGCCGGCTCGACGCGTAGGTGTTCACGTACACGTCGTCCGGGACGCCGGCCGCGTGCAAGATCTCCTCGATCGCCTGCGCCGACCGCGGGCAGATCGACGCGTGCTTGAGCAGAATCGTGTTGCCCAGCACGAGATTCGGCGCCACGAACCGCGCCACCTGATACACCGGGAAGTTCCACGGCATGATCCCGAGCAACGCCCCGATCGGCCCCTTGGTGATCACCGCCCGGCCGCCCTTGACCTCCAGCGGCTCGTCCGCCAGCAACTCCGGCCCGTGCTCGGCGTAGTACCGGAAAATATCCACGACGATCCCCACCTCGCCGCGCCCCTCGTTCACCCGCTTCCCCATCTCCTGCGTCATGATCGCGGCCAGCTCGTCCGCCCGAGCCGCGAACCCCTCCGCGGCCCGCCCCACGATCGCCGCCCGCTCCCCCACCGGCCGCGCCCGCCACCCGCCGTACGCCCCGTGCACCCGCCCGATCGCCGCCCGAACCTCCTCCGCACTCGAGTTCGCCACTTCCTCGATCAACACACCCGTCGCCGGGTCGGTCACCGTGTACATAACGCCTCCTCGGAAAGCTCGCCAGCCACCCTAACCACCAAACGCCATACTGTATACAGTCATCTCGCCCCGCGACCAGTTGTGCGCCCGGGCGGTTGGGGGCATGCTCGGGCGCGGTAGTGAAACGTTCCTTCGTCGATCGGATGCCCGCCCGTGTCTGAGCAACGGAAGTATCGAGTCGGTTTGCGGTTGGTCGCCTTGCTGGCGGCGGTCGCGGTGCCGGGGATGGCGCTCGCGGCGCCGAGTGCGCCGCCGGATCCGGAGAACTCGTGGCAGTACCCGCACTGGCCGCAGCAGCAGCCCTGGCAGGAGTCGGGGGCCGGGGACCGGGTCGCGAAGACCGCGGCCGGCGGGTTGCCGGGGCCCATTGATCCGCAGAACTGGGAGAACCCGGACCACATGACGTGGTCGGACTACAAGAAGCCGCCGGGGACGAACTGGGCCGACCCGGGGGTGAAGGGGTCGAAGCGCACGTTCAAGGGCGCCCTGGTGCTGCTCGACTACCCGAACCTGGACTTCGCGGTGACGCAGCCGAAGGGGTCGACCGTGTTCGGCAACCCGAGCGCCGAGGCCAACGGCGTCCCGCGGGATCAGGTCGCGCAGTTCTACAAGAACTTCCTGAACACGCCCGGCGATCTCAACCGCGGGCACACGCTGCACGAGTACTGGATGGAGGACTCCGGCGGCCGGTACGGCGTCGACCTCACGGCCTTCGGCCCGTACCGGATGCCGGGCAAGTCGCACGAGTACGCGATGGAGTTCCAGAAGCCGAGTGACTGCCCGGCCGGGGACAGCTGCGTGAAGAACATCCGCACCGACGGCCGGGCCGCCTGGGTCGCGGACCAGGGTTCGCAGGTGCCGGCCGGGTTCGACTTCGTCTTCTTCCTCAGCGCCGGGCAGGACGAATCGTCCACCTGGCAGGAGTTCGGGATGATGAAGTTCCCGACCAAGGAGGACGTCACCGACGCCTTCGGCCCGCCGGACCCGGCGCTGCCGAACTGGTCGAACACCCGGTACGTCGACTGGACGTCGTGGGCGGCCGGATCAACCATCTGGCCGAACGCCGGCGGCGGGTCGTCGACCCAGGCCGAGAGCTCCGGGATGAGCGTCTACGCCCACGAGTTCAGCCACATCCTCGGGATCGGCGACAACTACAACAACCCGTACGGCGTCCCCGCGCGCCGCGACTACTCCGGGCCGTGGGAGATGCTCAGCCGGGGTACGTTCAACGGGCCCGGCGGTCCGCACAGCCGGTGGATGATCCCCGCGACCGGCGGCGCCTCGATGGGCGCGCAACACATGCTGCGGAACAAGATCAAGCTCGAGATGGTCGACGAGCAGAACGTCCTGCGGCTGTCCCGGGAGGCTCTCGCGACCTCGGGCGTCGTGGTCGCCGACGTCACCGCGCGCTCGGTCGAGCCGGGCCCGAAGGGGCTCGCCGGGATCAACATCCAGCTCGGCGGCGCGGGCGACCTGGCCCCGCCGTGCGACCCGTCGAAGGATCCGTTCTGCGACGGCCGCGGGTACCAGAACTACACCGTCGAGGTCGTCGACCGGATGGGCACGGACTCGTTCACACCCGACTCCGGCGTCCTGCTGGCGAAGACCAAGAATCAGGACGCCGCGCCGTTCGAGTGGGTCATCGACGCGAACCCGCAGGACATCAACATGACGGACTACGTCCTGCCCGACGGCACCAAGGTCCCGATCACGATCGGCGACTACCGGCAGCTGTCCGACGCGCTGTTCCACGCGGGCACGAACTCCGGCAGCGAGTACGAGTACACCGACGCCGCCAACCGCCTGCACTTCTACATCACCAACCTCCGCCGCGACCGCGCCGGCGTCCTGTCCTACACGGTCGCGATCCGCTCCCTCGACGGCTCCGGCCCGCAGAAGCGCGGCGTCCGCGTCCTGCCCACGGTCGCCAAACCCGGCAAGGGCGGCGTCCAGACCTGCACCTTCAACCTCACCAACACCGGCAAGGCCGGCGCGGCCTCCGAGCACCCCGAGGACGTCGCGAAGTACCTCAAGGGCGACGTCTACCGCCTCTCCGCCAAGATCAACGGCAAGGACTGGGCCGTCTCCCTCCCGAACGCCCTGGCCACCGCCAACGCCGGCCAAACCGTCGCCGTCCCCGTCCACACCAAGCCCGGCCGCGGCCCCGTAGCCACCATCACCCTGACCGCCAAATCCGAGTCCGACCCCACCAAGACCGCCAAAGCCACCTGCGTGGCAATCAACCGCTAACCGAGGGGTCCGCCCTGCTCAGTCAGGGCGGACCCACCCGGCGCACTGCTCAAATACCCGGCGATCCGCGCATCGTCCCACCCATGCGCCTCCCGCAGCCCAGCCGCGATCCACCCCACGTACGCCGCCGACGGCGCAACCGCCTCGAGCCCCGCGACATCCCCATGCGTAATCGTGAACATCGGCCACCCGTCGCGCTCCCCCAGCCGGACGACGGTCTCGTACCGCCCAGGCCCCATCGTGTGCAGCTCAACGACGTCCGGCAGCACGGCCGCCAACTCCAGCGCGAACGGCCCACCCGGCTCGCGCCACATCTCCTGAGCGGCGACGTCCGCAAACTGCCCCGGCGTGAGCAAATAGGCCCGCCCAGCCACGATCCGCGGCGCGCCGGGATCAAAGAAGGCCGAGCCGCCGCCCCAGACCTTCGACTCACCCGCGAACAGGAGACCGCCGGGGACTTCGACGCCCTCGATCCGAGCGGGTTCGGTGCGGTCACGGCAGCCCGGGTAAGTGCGGGCGCCGCCGGTCGGGCGGCCGCCGCCGAGGTAGCAGCGGAAGCGGTCGAGGGCGAGGTTGGAGCCGTAGGCGACGTACCAGACGTGGTCGATGGGGATCTCCTGGTGAGCGTAAGAGTTTGAAACTGATTGGAAGTAGGCAGGAAAGTTCATCTTCCGTCAGTTAATCGTTCAGGTTAGGGTGCCTGCGATGCAGTGCCGGGGGTTGACACTCCATCCGCCCCAACCGTCCGACAGGAGACGCACATGCCAGACATCAATCGCCGGAGGTTCCTGCAGCTGGCCGGCGCCTCGGCCGGGTTCGCCGCGATGGCGAACAGTATCGAGCAGGCCGCCGCGATCCCCGCGCACCGCGAGTGCGGCGACATCAACGATGTCGAGCACATCGTGGTGCTGATGCAGGAGAACCGCTCGTTCGACCACTACTTCGGGACGCTGAAGGGCGTCCGCGGGTTCGGCGACCCGCGGCCGGTGACGCTGCCGAGCGGGAAGCCGGTGTACTTCCAGCGGGACAAGAACGGCAAGGAGATCCCGCCGTTCCACCCGGACGCCGACGACCTCGGGCTGCAGTTCCTGACCGGGCTGCCGCACAGCTGGCCGGACGGCCACCACGGCATCAACCGCGGCAACTACGACCAGTGGATCCCGGCCAAGGGCGTGGCCACGATGGCCTACCTGACCCGCGAGGACATCCCGTTCCACTACGCGCTCGCGGACAAGTTCACCCTCTGCGACGCCTACCACTGCTCGTTCATCGGCGCGACCGACCCGAACCGCTACTACATGTGGACCGGCTACACCGGCAACGACGGCACCGGCGGCGGCCCGGTCCTCGGCAACGACGAGCTCGGCTACGGCTGGACGACGTACCCGGAGCGCCTGGAGCGGGCCGGCGTCTCGTGGAAGATCTACCAGGACATCGGGGACGGCCTCGACGGCCCGGGCGGCTGGGGCTGGATCGACGACGCCTACCGCGGCAACTACGGCGACAACTCGCTGCTGTACTTCAACACCTACCGCAACGCCAAGCCCGGCGACGCCCTGTACGAGAAAGCCCGGACCGGGACGAACGTCAAGGCCGGCGAGGGCTACTTCGACCAGCTCCGCGCCGACGTCAAGGCGAACAAGCTCCCGAAGATCTCCTGGATCGCCGCGCCCGAGGCGTTCACCGAGCACTCGAACTGGCCGACGAACTACGGCGCCTGGTACATCTCCCGCGTCCTCGACGCGCTCACCTCGAACCCGAAGGTGTGGAGCAAGACCGCGCTGTTCATCACCTACGACGAGAACGACGGATTCTTCGACCACGTCGTCCCGCCCTTCCCGCCGGCCGACGCCAACCAGGGCCTCTCGACGGTCGACACCGCGCCGGACTACTACCCGGGCGGCACCCGCTACACCGCCGGCTCGTACGGTCTCGGCCCGCGCGTCCCGATGTTCGTCGTCTCGCCGTGGAGCACCGGCGGCTACAGCTGCTCGGAGGTCTTCGACCACACGTCGATCATCCGCTTCATGGAGAAGCGCTTCGGCGTCCACGAACCGAACATCTCGCCGTGGCGGCGCGCGATCTGCGGTGACCTCACCTCGGCCTTCGACTTCGGCGTCGCCAACCACCGGCCGATCCCGATGCCCGACACCTCGGACTACGAGCCGCCGGACCGCGACCGGCATCCGACGTACGTCCCCGCACCGCCCGCGACCGGCGCCGTCCCGGCCCAGGAGCGCGGCTCCCGCCGGACCCGACCGTTGCCCTACGCATCGATCGTGGACGGCGCCGCGGCCGCCGGCCGCTTCCACCTGACCTTCTCCTCCGGCCCGCGCGCCGGAGCCCAGTTCCTGGTCACCGCCCAGAACCGCACCGACGGCCCCTGGACCTACACCACCGAAGCCGGCAAGTCGATCTCCGACAGCTGGAACGCCACCGCCTTCGGCGGCAGCTACGACCTCACCGTCCACGGCCCCAACGGCTTCCACCGCGCCTTCAAAGGCAAGCCCACCACAGCCCTCGAGATCACCGCCCGAGACCACCACGGCGACGTCCAACTCACCTTCACCACCGACGTCGCCCGCACCGTCACCCTCACCAACGCCTACACCGGCAAACCCAGAACCCTCCACCTCAAACCCGGCAAAACCACCCACACCATCCCCACCACCCGCCGCTGGTACGACCTCACCATCACCACCCCCACCGACCCCGCCTACCTCCGCCGCTACGCCGGCCACATCGAAACCGGCGCCCCCGGCCTCAGCGACCCCGCCATCCGCACCAGCTGACTCCCGAACACGTCCCACGCACGTCCCGCACCCGTTCGCGGCGCAGGCAGGCTCGCCAGTTGCCTACCTGCGCCGCAGAACGCGGGTGAGATCGCCGGGGAGCGCTCTCTGGCGATCTCTCTCAGATGCCGGCTCGCTCAGATGATGGGGGTTTCGGGGGCTGGGGTGGTGGCTTTGGCGTCGGCTCGTTCTTGTTCTTCGAGCTCGTCGACGGTGATGCGGTTGGTCCAGCGGTTGTCGGGGTCGGGTTGGGGGATGGAGTCGAGGAGGAGCTTGGTGTAGGGGTGGGAGGGGTCGTGCATGACGGTGGAGACGGGGCCGCGCTCGACGATCTTGCCCTTGGTGATGACCATGACCTCGCCGCCGAGGTAGTAGACGGTGGACAGGTCGTGGGTGATGAAGAGCGTCGTCATGCCGTGGTCGCGCTGGAAGTCGAGCAGGATGTCCAGGAAGTGCTTACGGACCTGGGCGTCCAGCATCGAGACCGGCTCGTCGGCGATGATGAACGACGGCCGGAGCATGTGCACCCGGGCGAGCATGATCCGCTGCCGCTGACCGCCGGAGAGTTGGTGCGGGTAACGGCCGAGAACGTTCTCCGGCTCCAGGCGGACCGCGCGCAGCGACTCCTCGATCAGCTGGAGACCCTTCGAGCGACTCGTCGTCAGCCCGAACTTCTTCACTGCCTTCCACAGCACCCGATCGACCCGGTAGAACGGGTTGAAGATCGCGTACGGATCCTGGAAGACGGGCTGGACGTCGCGCCGGTACTCGTCGTACTCGGACCGGCTCAGCTTGAAGATGTCCTTACCGCCGTAGAGAACGCTGCCCGCCGTCGGCTTCTGCAGACCGAGCACGTTCCGCGCGATCGTGCTCTTCCCGCTGCCGCTCTGCCCGACCAGGCTGACCACCTGGGGCGGCTCGGCCGCGAGGGTGAAGCTGACGTCGTCCACCGCGGTGATGTGACCGGCGGCCACGCCACGGGCGTGGAATCGTTGCTCCACGCCCCGAAGCTCGAGCTCGGATTTCATGACGCCCTCCTGCCCATCTTCGGGATCGACTCGATCAGCCGTTGGGTATACGGATCCTGCGGATCCTTGAACACCTGCCGGACGTCGCCGACCTCGACCAGCCGGCCCTCGTACATGACCGCGACCCGGTCGGCCAGCTGCGCGTGGACGCCCATGTCGTGCGAGATCACCATCAGCGTGACGCCGAAGTCCGTCCGCAGATCGGCCAGCGACTGCAGGATCACCCGCTGGATCGTGACGTCGAGCGCGGTGGTCGGCTCATCGGCGATCACCAGGTCGGGTTCGAGTGCGACGGCGATCGCCATCAGCACCCGCTGTTTCATCCCGCCGGACAGCTCGTGCGGGAACATCCGGGCCACCCGCGGCTCCAGACCGACCTGCCCGAGCAACCGCGGGATCAGCTCACCCAGCGAGGCCTTGCGGGCCGGCGCGTGTTCCAGGATCACGTCCTTGAACTGGTCCTCGACCCGCATCACCGGGTTCAGCGAGCTCATGGACCCCTGCGGGAGATACGAGAGAGCGCTCCATCGCAGGACGCGCAACTCCTCGCCGTCCACCTTCAGCAGGTCGACCGGCGCGCGGCCGCCCGGATAGAACATCACCGAGCCGGCCGTCACCTTGCCCGGCGGTTTCAGCAGCCGCAGCAACGCGACCGCGAGCGTGCTCTTCCCGCTGCCGGACTCCCCCGCGATCCCGAGGATCTCACCCCGGCGGACGGCGAGATCGAGACCGCGGACGGCTTGTACGTCACCGCGGCTGGTCGAGTACCTGACGTCCAGTCCGGTGATCGCGAGAACGTTCGGAGAGCGCTCCCCCGCGTTCCCGGCGGGTTTCCCGGCCGCTCGGCCCTGCACCGTCTCACTCACCGGCCACTCCCCTCAGCCGCGGGTTGTAGACCTCTTCCAACCCGATGTTCACCATGTTCAGCGCCGCGAACAGCAAGGTCAGTAACACGATCGGGACGACGAACATCGGCCACGCGCCCAGTGTCAGCGCACCGGTGTTGATCGCGTTGAAGATGATCTGCCCGAGGTCGATCACACCACCGGGCCCGAGCCCGATCACTTCCAGGCCGACCAGCCCGAAGATCGCGCCCAGCGCCGACGACGCGAACCCGACGCCGATGAACGGCAGCAGGTTCGGCAGCAACTCGGTCGCGATGATCTCCAGGTCCCGGGCCTTGCTGACCCGCGCCAGGTCGACGTACGGCCGCGAGCGCAGGCTGAGCACCTGCGACCGGATCGTCTTGGCCGCGAACGGCCAGGAGAAGATCGAGATCATCACGCCGACCTGGAACAGGCTGACGTTCTTGGCATAGGCGGAGAGCGCGATCAGCAACGGGAACGTCGGGATCACCAGCAGGATGCCGGTGAACGTCGACAGCACGCCGTCGATCCAACCGCCCTTGTACCCGGCCACGAAGGCCACGATCACGCCGACCACCGTCGAGATGAGCCCGGCGATCGCGCCGATCTGCAGAGAAACCGAGAGAGCGCTCACCACCATCGCGAGCACGTCCCGCCCGAACTGGTCCGTCCCGAGCAGATGGTCCGGCCCGGGCACCAGCCAGCGTTCGTACGCCGCCAGCTCCAGCGGGTCCGTCGACCCGCCGATCCCCTTCACGATCAGCGGACTGAACACCGCGATCAGCACCATCACGAGCAGGATCGCCAGCCCGATCCCCAGTTTCGGGCTGTTCCGGATCGTCCGTAGGACAGCTGTCAGGATGCGCATCGGCGTCACTTCCAATACTTGACCCGAGGGTCAAGCAACGGCAGCAGGAGGTCGAGCAGGAGGACGGCGGTCAGCACCGAGAAGATCGCGATATCGGTGACGCCCATGATCGTGTTGAAGTCGAGCTGCTGGATCGCGGTCACCAGCGTGGTGCCGAGACCGGGATAGTTGAACAGCTGCTCGACCAGCACGTTGCCGTTGAAGATGAAACCCAGCGAGATCCCGAACGCGGTGACCTGCGGCAGGTAGCAGTTGCGCAGCGCGTACCGGGTCAGGATCCGCCACGGCTTGAGCCCCTTGGCCTCGGCGTACACCAGGTAGTCCTCGCCGAGTACAGGCACCATCAGCATCCGGGTGGACAGGATCCAGCTGAACGTCCCGATCACCACGATCGACAACCCCGGCAGCAACCCGTACTTGAGCAGGCTGGCGACGAAGTCCAGGCTGAAGCCCGGACTGATGTTCGAGTCGTACGCCGACCGCGCCGGCAACCAGCCCAGCGTGTACGCGAACACGTACACCAGGATCAGCGCCACGAAGAAGAACGGGACATGGGAGAGCGCGATCGACAGGTTCGTCATGATCCGCGACCCGAGCTTGCCGCGCCGCCAGCCCGCGATCGCGCCGAACACCACGCCGAGGATCCACGCCATGACCGCGGAGATCCCGAGCAGACCGATTGTCCAGGGCAACGATCGCAGGATGACATCCTGGGCCGGCGTCGGATAACTGATCAGCGACGGCCCGAGATCGCCGTGCAGGATCAGTTTCTTCATGTAGACCAGGTACTGCGAGAAGATGTTGCCGTCCAGACCGAACTCGGCCCGGTACCGCGCGATGATCTCCGCCGACGCCTGCTGGTTGTAGATGTAGTTCTGCTGCAGGCTCTGGATCAGCGTCTGGATCGGGTCGCCCGGCATCAGCCGGAAGAAGAAGAACGCGATGGTGAGCGCTCCCCACAGCTCCACCAGATAGAGCCCGAACCGGCGGACGGCGTACGCCGCGAGCGGATGCCGCGACATCCAGGCCCGCACCCCCGACGGCGGCGCCGGCTCCGGAGTCTTGTCGACGACCTCCGCCGGCGGCGCCTCAGCCGTCACGCCGGGCCCTTCGTACCGGTCGGCTTGATCTTGCCGAGCACGAAGATGAAGTGCTGCCACCAGTTCAGCGGCACCTCGTACAGGTCGTCGTCGGTCGGCCACCCGGTCCAGAAGACCGTGTTGAAGTACGACGGGTACCCGGTCTGGATCACCGACAGCAGCGGCAGGTTCTGGAAGTAGATCTCCAAAGCCTTGTCCAGCAGCGGTTTGGCCTCGGGGGCGGTCGGGTCCATCGCCGTCAGCTGCTTGGACACCTGGTCGAACTCCGGGTTCCGGAAGCGCATCTTGTTCTTGCCGGCGGCGTTCTTCCCGATCGGCTGCGCCTTGTCGCTCTCCCAGTCGGAGTACATCTGCGCGGGGTCCATCGCGAAGCCCGCCCAGTTGGAGTCGATGTCGTACTCGCCGCGCTCGAACTTCTCGCCGTGCACGCTGCCGGACAAGCTGCGCAGCGTGGCCGGGACGCCGACCTTCGCCAGATCGGTCTTGAGCACGTTGGCGATCGCGTACTCACCCCCGTCGACCGGGGACGGCGTGATGATCTCGAGGTTGACCTCCTTACCCTTGTACATCCGCTTGCCGGCGGCGTTCTTCGGGCAGATCTCGTCCAGGATCTCGGTGGCCTTACCCGGGTTGAACTCGAACTTGTACTTGTTCGCGAGCTCGTCGTTCTTCCACTTGTCGTTGGTCGGGTAGTCCGCCCACGGATAGATCGCCGGCGGCACCTCGACCGGCCAGATCGACTTGCCGATCTTCTCCCGGTCCAGGCAGTAGTTGATCGCCCAGCGCATCTTCGGCTCCGAGATCACCCCGCGCGCCGGGTCGCAGTTCAGCCACATCACCCGCGGGTTCGGGTCGTGGAACTGCGTGGTCTGCAGGTTCGGATAGCCGGTGTTGCGCAGCTGCTTGGCGTGCTGCTCGTCGATCGAGCCGACGTCGAACTCCGCGCGCTCGAACGCGAGCGCCGCCTGGTCGGCCTGTTTCGACGTGCTCTGGAAGACGACGTACGTCGGTCCGACGTCCAGTTTGTCCTTGTTCCAGTAGTCCGCGTTCTTCTCCCAGACGAACATCTTCTGGTTCCGGATCGCCTGCTTGAGCTTGTACGGCCCACTGCGGATCGGCGGGTTGTTCTTGAACTTCGTCGGGTCCTGCCCCTTCCAGACGTGCTCGGGCAGGATGTCGAAACCGCCGGCGATCGCGGCGATGAAGTTGTAGTGGAACCGCGGCGTCGCCTTCGTCAGCTTGATCACGGCCTGCTGCGGGTTCGGGACGACGACCTCCTTGACGAACTCCTTCAGCTCACCGCCGCCGCCGAACAGGTCGGCGCGGTCGCGCAGCAACATCACGGTGAACTTGAAGTCGTTCGCCGTCAGCGGTTTGCCGTCGCTCCACTTCGCCTTCGGGTCGAAATCGATCGTCAGCTCGGTGTTGGCGTCGTTGTACTTGTACGCCGTGGCCAGCCAGGGCTTCAGCTCACCGGTCGCGAAACTCAGGTAGAACATCGCCTCGCGGCAGATCTCGAACCCGGCGCCGGACGGCGAGCCGTTCGGGATCATCGTGTTGAAGCTGTCGAAAACGGTGTACTCGACCTGGCCGATGACCACCGACTGCTCGCGCGGAACGGGGATGTTGGCCTTGCCGATCTGGACCGACTTGGTCGCGACGGGTTTGTCGTTGGCGGGCTTGTCGGAGTACGAGCCGCCGCCGGAACAGGCAGCCAGCAGACCGGTCAGAGCGGCCGCGGCACCTCCCCCGACCAAGCTGCGGCGACTGAGTTGGTAGCGGACTACCTCGGCTACGTCTTCGAACTGCGGGCGTGGTGTTTCGTCCATGACGAAAGTCACCTCCGTTTCCGTTGCGTTGACCACGGCATCACCGACCGAGAGGTGCCACGGACTATAAGTAGCGATGACAACGTTGGCAAGAGTTCATTGCCACGTTGCAAAGTTGACGCCAAACCCGCAGATCAGTGGATATACCAACCTCTGACAACGATGTTTCGCTCTGCGTGACGACCCCACCGAGTGGTCCAGTCGGCACTCCGCCGCACCCACCCCGGATCGTGACGGTATACAGCCCGCGCGAGGCCCCATGGCCGGATCCGGACGGGTTACGGCGTCGGTAACGACATGAGGTGTCGCTCTGCGATGCCCGCCCCCTTGCTCGGCGCAGCAGTCGGGGCGGCGTCGGGCCGCACTACCTCATGTCGTTAGCGACGGTCGGTGTGGTGGTCGTAGGCGGCGTCCTGGAGGAGTTCGGAGGTGCGGTCGGGCTCGTTGAGGACGGCGCGGATGAGGTGGCGGCGATCCCAGTGGCCGGCGGACCAGGCGAGGGCCTTGGCGAGACCGTCGAAGGTAGCCGCGTGCGGGGCGCCTTCGGCGTCGACCCACCAGGAGACCTCGACGCCGTCGACAGTGAGCTCCTCGTGCTCCCACCAGTGCGCGGGAACTTCGGGGACGAGCTCGCGCACCAGCTCGGGGACGTCGGCCTCCTCGCCCGTCCCATCAATCTTGCCCTCGGCAACTTCCTGCGCGAGTGGTACGTCGAACAGGTCGCCGAGCCCGTCCGCCGCCGCGCCGGAGGCGACGACGAAGCCGCCCAGATCCGTGCGCTGCAACCACATCGGTCCGTCCACGACGACCGCCGCACCGGGGTCCACGACTTCGGTCCAGCCGTCCGCGCCCAACACCCGGACCTGTTCCGGCGCGTCACCCGGGAAGAGCGGCAGTGTGCCGAGCTGCCGCCAGAAACGCAGGAGAGCGCTCTCTGTGATCTCGTGCTCCGGATCTGCCAGCCGGTCCAGCACCAGACTGATCCCGTCGGCATCCAAGTCGCCGACCTCACGAACCAGCCCGACCGCCGCCCGAACCTCCGGGTCAAGCGCCGCGGTCCACTCCGGCGCCGGATCCAGGAAGGCCGCGAGCACCGGCTCGGCCTCCGGGTCGGCCCGGCCGGCGAGCGGCTCGCCGTCCGCGAGGAGAACGCGCTCTCTGATCCACCAGGCCGCGTACGACGGGACGCCGAGCGGCCGGTCGTCCGGGCCGATCACGCGCACCTGCGTCACCAACGCCCGGCGCAGCTCCGGCTCAGCGCCGAGGATGCCGAGCACCTGCGGCCAGGCGTCGTCGCGAACCCAGTCGAGATCGCGGATCGCGGTCAGCTCACCGACGGTCGCGCCGAACCGGGACCCGTCCGGCGCGACGTCGTACGCCCAGTCGTCGATTCCATCGAGATCTTTGAGTGCCTCAGGCAACCGATCGAGCGCGACGTCGGCGGCCGTCAGCACGCCGAGAGTCGCGAGGACACCGACCGCGGCCAGCGCAGGGAGCCCGTAGCGTTCGAGTAGCGCCGGGTCGATCGGTGCGACCTCATCGGCGTCCAGCACCTGCTCGGCGTCGGAGCCGGGAACGACGAGAGCGTTTGCCGGCGTCGGCTCCCCGTCCGCATCCCGCAGTACAAGATCGGAAAGCCACCACAGTCCGTCGGCCTGGGCAGGGTCGGTGGAAACCAGGCTCAGCACGGCGTGCGCGATCACCTCCGGATCATCCGCGTCCATCGAGTGTTCCACCGCCGCGCGGACGGCGCTGTCCTCCAGCAACGACCGCGGGGACGCCGGGATCGCGCCAAGCCGCTCAAGCGCGGAGTGAACCGCCGCGGGGTGGACGACGCGGACGCCGTACGCGCCGAACTCCTTCAGCACCTCGACCGGCAGCTCCGGACCGGGCAGCAACAACCCCCGGACCCCGCGGACCAATCGGCCGTCAGCGAGCGGAACCGGCAACGTGCCAAGGGATTCCCGCAGCAGCGCGTCCGTGACCATCTCCGTGAGAGAACCGTAGAGAGCGCTCCACCACTCCGGTTCCTCGTGCGCAGCCGCAGTACCCAGCTGGTCGACGACCTCGGCCAGCTCCAGCCGCCGGACGCCGAGCGCATCCAACGCCGGCCGATCCTGCCGAGCCGACCGGATCAATCCCGGCACGATCGGCGCGAGTACCTGGTTGAAGGCGTCGTCCGCACCCTCGACGATCACCGCGTCGCGTGGCCGCAACAACGCGCCGTCCTCGACGGACCGAACGATCGGCGTACCGGGCAGGAGCGCGACGACCGCTTCGCGGACCGAATGATCGAGGGCGCCCACAGCAAGGCCGGTCGGCACCAATCGCAGGACGTCGTCGCCGTCCTCGGCTCGGGTTCGCAGCAAGTCCGCGTACGCCGTCGCCGCCTCACGGACGAGCCGATCGGTCAACGGGCCCTTGGCGACGTGCCGCCGGGTCGGGTCGAGCGGCAGAGTCGCCAGCAACAGCGCTGGCAGGGAGAGCGCTTCCTCGGTCGGCGTCGGCGCCTGCACCACGCCGGGGAGCGCGACCGCTGCGTCCCGCGGCAGCGCCCAGACGACCGAGAAGAACGGGCGAGAGCGCTCTTCGACCGGGCGATCCGCGAGCAGCTCTTCGCGTTCGTGGGCGTCGAAAGCGCCCGCTGTCCGGTGGATCCACCAACGCGATTCCACATCTTCGAGGACGCGCCGGCCCTCGTCGGTGTCGATCTCGATCCGCGCCAGGCCCGGCAACGCCAGCAGCAGCGGATCGCCGGCCTCGGACAGCAGCCGGCGGACGAGCGAGGCGGCAGCCTCATCGCGCAGCGGCAGGATCACCGCGGTGTCGTATCCCTCCGGCGGCTCCCCCTCAGCCGCGAACGGCAGCCGCAACACCGGCACCTTGCCGTCGCGTCGCCGTACTTCGGTCTCGAGCCCTGCCGACCCGAGGCCCGCGATCGCGTCCGCGGTGTCCGCCTTCGAGAACCGGACGCCGCCCGTCCGCGACAAGATCACCGGCTCGTCCGAAACCGCGAGTACTGCCGAGAATCCGACACCGAACCGCCCGACGGCGCCGGTCCCGGTCAGCTCTGCGGTCTGCTCGTCGCGTTTGGCGGAGGCTCGGAGCGTGGCGAGAGATTCGACGCCTTCGCGAGAGAGCGCTGTCCCGGTGTTCGCGACGACGAGAGTGCGGTCGCGAAGTTCGAAGAACACGCGGCCGGGGGCGCCGGAGCGGACGGCGGCATCGGCAGCGTTCTGCGCGAGCTCGACGACCAGCCGGTCGACGTACCCGCCGAGCGCGAGGTCTTCCTCGGCGTTCGCGTCCTCCCGGAAGCGGATCGGCGCCGCCGACCAGCCTGCCAGCACTCGTTCGCGAATCCCCGCCGTACCGAACACGTCGTCGCTCACCGGTGCAGTATGCCGGGAGGGCCGCCAAAGGCGCCCGCCGGGGCGTGGAGATCTGCCCCGGCGAGCGCTCTCTCGGACGATCTCCGGATCGCGGGCCGCGATCCGTGGCCGCTGAGGCCCGGAACTACTGGAACGAGCAGCCCGGGTTGGCGGCGTCCTCGGACAGCGGGGCGCCGTGCGGGTTCACGTACAGCACCTCGAGCACGATCGGCTTCTTGCCGAGGTTGCGGCCGATGTGGACCTGGTTGCTCGGCTCGATGAACGTGTCACCGGTCCGGTACTTGCCGTCGGACTTGCAGTTGCTGCCGAAGTGGTCGAGCTTGCCGGCCTTGACGATGGCGTAGAGCGTGCCGTCGTGGAAGTGCCAGCCGGTCGTCCCGCCGGGCTGGATGGTGATCTCCCGCAGGACGTAGTCGGTGTTCCCGACCGTCTTCTGGTACAAGATCGTGCCGGTTACCCCCGACGGGGGCGTCGCCTCGGCCGTGGCCGGCAGCACGGCGAACGACGCCGCCGCCAGACCACTGATCGAGAACGCGGTGAGCGCTCCCCGAGTAACTCCGCGCATGAATGGTTCCCTTCGAGAATCTGTTGAGTTGTCGATGGTGCAGACCGGACAGCCGTCTGCGCTGTGACACCACCGTCCAGATGCCGAGAACCATGCTGCCAGGCCGCGGTTAAGGTAAAGCCGTGATCCCACCCGGTAGCCGGTACGTCGCCCTCGGCAGCTCGTTCGCCGCGGGCCCTGGAATCGACCCGATCGTGCACCGTCCGGCCGGCCGTTCGGCCCGCAACTACGCGCACCTGGTCGCCGCCGAGCTCGGCCTCGAGCTCACCGACGTCACCTACAGCGGCGCGACGACAGCGCATCTGCTCGACACCCCTCAGGACGGCGCCCCGCCTCAGCTCGATGCCGTCGGCCCCGATACCGCGCTCGTCACGATCACTGCCGGCGGCAACGATCTCGAGTACGTCGGCACCTTCATCCGCGGCAGCCTGCTGAACACGCTCGCCAAACCGGCGTCCTTGTTCGGGCGAAGGGTCGCGAACCGGATCCGGGCCCGGGTCAGCTACCTCAAGGACGACGCCGCGTACCAGGCCGCGGCCGAATCGCTGATCGCCGTCGTCGAGAACGTCAGGGAGCGCTCTCCGGGCGCGCGGATCCTGCTCGTCGACTACCTCCCCCTGGTCGGCCCGAGCACGCGGCCGCGCCTCGACGTACCGCTCAACGAGGAGCAGCTGCCCAGCATCGCGATCATGGCCGACGGTCTGGCCGCCGCCTTCGCCAAGGCCACGGCCGCGACCGGCGCCGATCTCATCGAAGCCTCCGCGGCCGGCCGCGATCACGCGATCGGCTCGCCCGATCCGTGGACGACCGGCTTCGGGCTGCGGCCGCCCGGCGTCCTCGGCGGCGTCGTCCCCTATCACCCGAACGCCGCCGGCATGCGTGCGGTGGCCGATCTGATCGTCGCTCGCCTGCGCTCCTGAAACTGTCGGCGGGCGCTGTTACGTTCGCGCCATGGGCACAGTCGCGCTACGAGACGTCGAAGCAGCTGATCTCGATCTGCTCTTCGAGCACATGCGAGATCCCGAGGCGGTCCGGATGGCCGCGTTCGTCGGTCGCGATCCCAACGACCGCGCCGCCTTCGACGCGCACCGCGCCCGGATCAGCGCCGACCCAGGCATCCTCGATCTGGCCATCACCCTCGACGGCGCCTTCGTCGGCACGATCGCCAGCTTCGTCATCGAAGGCGACACCGAGCTCACGTACTGGATCGACCGCGCCCACTGGGGCCGCGGCATCGCCAGCCAAGCTCTCGCCCTCTTCCTCCGCCGCCAAACCACCCGCCCACTCCACGCCCGAGCCGCCGCCGACAACCACGGCTCGCTCCGCGTCCTCCAGAAAGCCGGCTTCCGCATCACCGGCGCCGACCGCGGCTACGCCCAAGCCCGCAACGCCGAAATCGAAGAAGCCATCCTCCAACTCGACTAGAACAGCCGGCCCGTGATCAGGGCAGGGTTGGGCGGATTACGTGGGTGGCCAGCCAGTGGGCTGGGGTTGGAGGGTAGGGGGTGGGGAGGCCGAGGACGAAGTGGGTGAAGCCGGCTTGGCGCCAGGTGGAGATGGCTTCGCGGGTGGCGGCGGGGTTGGTGTAGTCGACGGGGAGGAAGGTCGAGCGGGTGAGGGTGGCTGGGTCGCGGTTGAGGGCGGTGCAGTAGCGGGTCAGGCGGGTGTTGCGTTCGATCGCGTCGGTGAGGTCGCCGCCGGGCATGTTCCAGATGTCGGCGTGTTCGGCTGCGACGCGGAGGGTCGCGGCGGAGCGGCCGCCGATGAGGATCGGCGGGTGCGGGTGCTGGAGAGGTTTGGGGTTGCCGAAGGCGCCGGTCAGGTGGTGGTGATCGCCGGTGAAGTCGAAGGGCTCGGCTTCGGTCCAGAGGCGGCGGATGATCGTGCACGCCTCGGCCAGGCTTTCGACCGCGGTGGCGGCGTCGCCGTACGGGAGGCCGTGGGCGTCGTACTCGTACCGAGCCATCGGGATGCTCGGTCGCGAACCCGCGCCGATCCCGAAGTCCAGCCGGCCGCCCGAGACGACGTCGACCGTACTCGCGATCTTCGCCAGCATCGCCGGCGGCCGGAAGCGGTTGCTCGTGACCATCACTCCGATCCGCAGCCGCTGCGTCTGCGCGGCCAGGGCTGACAGCAGCGTCCAGCCCTCGAACGTCGGCCCGGCCGGATCGCCGAAGATCGGGAACAGGTGGTCGTACAACCACGCGTGCTCGATCTCCGGGACGCCGTCGGCCTCCTGCCAGACCCGCAGGACGTCGGCGTACTCGACCTGCGAGGGCGCGGTCATGATTCCGAAACTCGTCATCAGGGACTCCGATCAGCGCCGACGCAGCGCCGCGTCGAGTAGCGCGGGCGGGGTGTCGAACTTCTCCTCCGGCGCGAGATCGATGCCTGGCGCAACGATCTCGTCGATCGCGTCCAGGAGGTCGTTGGTCAGGACAGTGTCGGCGGCGGCTAGTTGTGAGTGCAGGTGGTCGAGGGTGCGTGGTCCGATGAGGGCGCTGGTCACGGCTGGGTGTGCGGTGACGAAGCCGAGTGCGAGCTGGATGAGCGTCAGCCCGGCCTCATCGGAGAGCGCGATCAGCTTTTCCACCGCGTTCAGCCGAGCTTGATTGGACGGGCGGCTCAGGTCGAACCGCTCGGGTAACACGCGGGCGCGGCTGGTCGTGATCTCTTGGTTCGCGCGCACCGCGCCGGACAGCCAGCCGGATGCCAGCGGGCTCCAGGCGAGGACGCCGAGGCCGTACTCCTCGGCGACGGGCAGCACGTCCGCCTCGATCCCGCGCTGCAGGATCGAATAGCTCGGCTGTTCGGTCACGTAGCGGCTCAGAGAGCGCTCTCGGGCGGTCCACTGCGCCTGCACGATTCGGTACGCCGGGAACGTGGACGACCCGAAGTACCGGATCTTCCCCGCCCGCTGCAGGTCGGTGAGCGCAGAGAGCGTTTCCTCGTCACTGGTCGCCGGATCCCAGCGGTGCATCTGGTAGAGGTCCACGTGGTCGACGCCGAGCCGGCGCAGGCTGTTGTCCAGCTCGGTCACGAGCCAGCGCCTCGACGTCCCGCGATGGTTGCGCTCGTCCCCGATCGGCATGGCGGCCTTGGTCGCCAGCACGAGATCGTCGCGGCGACCGGCGATCGCCCGGCCGACCAGCTCTTCCGAGCCGGGGTACATGTCGGCGGTGTCGATCAGGTTGATGCCGCCGTCCAGCGCGGCATCGACGATCGCGGTCGCGTCGTCCTGGGTGGTGTTACCGATGGCGCCGAAGTTCATCGCGCCGAGCGCGAGCGTGCTGACCTGGACGCCGGTCCGGCCCAAACTGCGGTAGAGCATGACGAAGTACCTCCGAAACGAGGTGGGATGTGACATGATGAGTAAGCGGAACGCTGTTCCGTTAACAATACGGAACGATGTTCCGCTTTGCAACCAGCTGGAGGACCGAGTGATGGCCGCACGGGCGCCGCGCGCCGACGCGCAGCGGAACAAGGAAGCGCTACTGGACGCCGCCGCGGCGATCTTCGTCAGTCAGGGCGTCGATGCGCCCGTCCGCGACATCGCCGCCAAGGCGGGCGTCGGCACCGGCACGATCTACCGCCACTTCCCCACCCGCGCCGAGCTGATCATGGCCGTCTACCGGCACCAGGTCGACGCCTGCGCCGAGGCCGGCCCCGCGCTCCTGGCCGCCGCCGACTCCCCCTACGCCGCCCTCACACAGTGGATCGACCAGTTCGTCGACTTCCTGGTCACCAAACACGGTCTGGCCGGCCTCCTCCAGCCCGAGGCCGCCGGCGGCGAGTGCATCCACAGCTACTTCCTCGACCGCCTCTTGCCCGTCTGCGGAACGCTCCTCGACGCTGCCGCGGCGGCCGACGAGATCCAGCCCGGCCAGACTCCCTACGAGCTGATGCGTGCCGTCGGCAACCTTTGCGTGGGCGCCGAGAACGACACCCGGTACGACGCCCGGCGCATGGTCGCCGTCCTTCTCACCGGCCTTCGCGCCTGAGGCCGAACACCCGCTAGCCGAGGGATCGGCGGAGGAATGCCAGCTCCTGGTGCAGGAGGTCGGCGATGGTCTCCTCGTCAGCGATGCGGTGACCTTCGCCGGGCAGCGTGATGAGGTCGTGCGCCTTGCCGGCGGCAGTGAGCGCTGCGGACAGACGCAGTGCGTGCGTCGGCCAGACGTTCGTGTCGGCCAGACCCTGGATGATGAGCATCGGCCGCGTCAGGTTCGTTGTGTAGGGCAACAGGGATGAGCGGCGGTAGGCATCGGGATTGACGGCGGGATCGCCGAGAAAGCGCTCTTTCCAGTAGGAGTCGTACTGACGCTGGTCGGTGACCGCCGCGCCGACGACAGCTGCATGGAAGACGTTGGGGCGATGCATGACCGCGGCCGCGGCGAGGAAGCCGCTGTAACTCCAGCCGCGGAAGGCGACCCGATCGAGGTCGAGATCGCCGTACTTGTCCGCGAGCTGTTCGAGGGCGGTGACCTGGTCGTCGAGGGCGTAGGTGACCGAATCGCCGTGGACGGCGCGCTCGTACGCCGGTCCGCGGCCCGGCGTACCGCGGCCGTCGGTGCTGATCACGACGAAACCCTGCTCGGCGAACCAGCGGGACACCGCGTAGTACGGCGCCGCGTACGCGAGCACCAGCTGGAATCCCGGCCCCGCATAGGGATTGAGCAGCACCGGGAGCTTCGCCGTTCCCGGCCGGTGCCAGGACGGGTGGAAGACCGCGGCGCGGAGCTCGGTCGGGCCGACCGCGACGAGATCGACGTCGAGATCCAAGAGAGCGCGTTCTTCGTGCGTCTCGAGCCGGTGGTCGTTGACCGTGATGCGGCGGTCGGTCAACGTTCGGGAGTCGCGGACGACGGCGCCGCCGGCCACCACGCCGGAGTGGACGCCGCGCTCGTCGGTGAGCCGGTACAGCGTTCCGTCGTACAGGTACAGGTGTAGCTCGGTCGGTTCGGTCTGGGCGAGGAACGCGATGCCGTCCGGCGCGACGGACCGGATCTCGGTGACCTGCAGACCGGGCGGCGTCACGAACTCGGAGCCGACCAGCAGCCGGTCGGTGTCACAGTCGACGTCCCGCTCGATCCACACGAGTAGGCCGTCCGGAGTCCGCGTCGGAGTGCCGGGCCGGACGTCGATCCAATGTTCGTCGGTCACCCCGCGCACGAGCGTCGTCGATCCGGTCGACGGATCGGCCTCGAGGATCAACAGCCGACGCTGATCACGGCTCTGGACGGCGATCAGCGGCGCGGACGTCGTCCAGGATGCCTGCAACAGATACTCGAACTCGCCCCGGTCCCACTCGACATCCCGCCGGTGGCCGTCGAGATCGATCAGGCTGAGCTGGACGTCGGCGTTCGTCGTACCGGCCGCCGGATAGCGGATGCCCTGCGGCGGCTCGGCCGACCGTGGCGGATCCGGCAGGTACCGCAGCTCGACCTGACTCTCGTCGACCCGCGCGACCAGCAACTGTGAACCGTCCGGAGACCACCAGAAACCGCTCTCTCGGCCCATCGACATCTGGGCGGCGAACTCTGGCATACCCCAGCTCACAGCCTCCCCGTCAGGCTCGACGAGCCGGCGGCGATCGAGGCCGTCGCGATCGATGACCTCCAGCGCGCCTTCGCGAGTGAACGCGATCCAGCGTCCGGTCGGGTCGATCCGGGCCGCGCCGACCTCACCGAGCTGAAGATCATGCCGGACACCGCTCTCCAGCTCGATCAGCGCGACGCCGTCCGCGACCTGCAGACACAGCAGTGATCCGCCGACCGTATGCGGCCCGGCGCACCCGATCCGCCGCTCGGCGCCGGAATCGACGTCCAGCACCCAGAGCGCCTCGTCGCGCAGGAAGGTGACGAACCGGCCCGCTGCCCGGATCGCCAGGTTCGACACCGCTCCGGCACTGAAGCGCCGAGTGCGTGCGTACTGGCGAGGCAGGTCTTCCGTCATTCACGTCTCCAGCGGCCGAGGGCGATGCGTCATTGTTCCGTGGCCTGCAGCAACTGTCGAAGGAGTGACTCCAGATGTTTCTGATCTGTGGCCGAAAGCCGGCGGATCAACGACTGTTCGACGTCCTGGATGTCGCCGACGCCGCGCTGCCAGATGTCGAGCCCGGCCGGGGTCAGGCGGGCGAGCACCTTGCGGCGGTCGTCGCGGTCGTGGCGACGCTCGACGTAGCCGCGCCGCTCGAGCGCATCCAACCGGTTCGTCATCGCGGCGGGCGACATCGACAGATGTCTGGCCAGCTCCCCCGGCGTGGCCTGGTACGGCGGCCCGCCGCGGCGCAGCAGGTGCAGCGTCTTGAACTCCCACCACTGCATGTCGTACGCCGTCAGCACGGCGTCGCGGCTGCGGTCGAGGTATTGGCCGAGCGACTGCAGGCGGACGGCGATGCCTTCGACCCGGCGGTCGAAGCCGGCGATCTCGCCGTCCCACTGGTCGACGTGCCAGTCGACGGACTCATCTTTCACCGGTCCAACTTTTCACCCAGTGAAGCTTAGTTGTCAAACATTTCGACATCGAAGTACTTTCGGGACACGAGTTCGGGGAAGTGAGGAGGCGGCACATGGTGCAGGTCGAGGTGTCGGCGGTGGTGGCCGTGGCGCGGCAGTTGACGATGGCGGGTCAGTGGGACGTGGCCCGCACCTTGCTGGCGGCAAGCAGTCCGGTCGATCCGGTGGAGATCCGGGCGGTGGCGCTCGCACTGGCCGAGGTGTCCGTCGATGAGGATTTCGCTCGGCAGACGCAGACCGGCGCTGCGGCGCTGGAGACGCTCGGTCGAGCGCTCGAAGAGCTGCCAGATGCAACGATCCGGTGGCATGCCGCGCTCCTGCAGCTGCGGTCGGCTTATGGACCGGCCTTGTTCGGCGGGCTCTTGGAGCGCGGCCCGGCGTTGGTCGCGGAGGCCCTGTCGCTGCGGGACACCGCTCCGGACGACGGGTGCGCCGGGATGGCCGTGTTCTACGCCGGAGTCATCGCCGACAACCTGGTACGCGATCCGAAGGTCGCGTTCTCGCACTACACGGAGGCGCTGGAACGGGGAGAGAGCGCTCTCGATGATCTCGTCATTTCTCTCGCGTTGCGGCACCTCGGGGATCATGCCCACACCGCCGGTGACTTCAAGCTGGCGCGTGCACACTGGGAGCGGTCGACCGAGCTGCGGCAGAAGATCGGGCACCTGCTGGGCGCGCTCGCGCAACAGACGCTCCTGTGTGTGCTGCTCAAGGACGAAGGCGACGTCCGGGGCTCACAGGCCCTGGCGGCCGAGGTGAACCGGTGGGCCGGTCAAGCCGGGATGCCGTTCATCGAGCAGCAGACGGCCGCAATGATGGCTTGACTGGTAAGGCGAACTCGGCCGGCACGCCGGGACTGTGCAGCACATGATCGGGCGGCCCGTCCGGCTCGGACAGACCGACGGATGGGAACAGGCCCGGCATGTGCAGCGTGGTGACCGTCGCGGAGTGCAGCTCCCAGGTCGGGTGCCAGTTCGGCAGGTACCAGGTTCGGCCCGCGCGGTGGGTGTGCAATCCCCAGCGGGCGGTGAGGAACTCGGCGAGCGGGTCAGCCGGAACAGCCGGCCCGGTGTCCACCGCGATCAGGGCGGACGCGTGGACGCCGGGCCATCGCAGTGTCGACGAATAGGTATGAGTACTCCCTGACTGCTCATGGGTCAGGTGAGCCCAGCGGTACGGCAAAGCGAAGGCGGCCCGGGCCGCGGCGACGATCGCGATCCGGTTCGCGTCGAGACTGAGGAAAACGACGCCGCGGCGGCCCACGGCGTCGACGGAGTACAGGCGGATGTTGGTCTCGAGGAACGTGCCGAAGTACGGGACCGCGGGGCCGTGCGGGAGAGCGCTCCCGGCCATCCGGAAGGGGACCAGACCGACGTAGGTACGGCCCTCGAAAGTGTCCGGCCGGGTGCCAGGCGGGAAGAAGTGCGCAACGCTCGCGGGGTCGACCGCCCAATGCAGGAACGTGAGATCGAGCCACTGCTGCCGAAGAATGCGCGGACGCCGAAGCTCGGGCGCCGCCGGCCAGTCAACCTCGCTCACTCCACCAAGCCTAGTCGGTAGCGGACGGCAGCTGTCCGCTACCGCTTCTACGGTCGAGAACATGGTCGAGAACATCTCTGAGAGCGCGTTCCGAGTTGAGATCCCGCAGGGTGAGTTGGACGAGCTGCGACGGCGGCTGGAGGCCACCCGGTGGCCGGGACAGCTGGAAGGGGTCGGGTGGTCGTACGGGGTTGAGCTCGGGCGACTGCGCGAGCTGGTCGACTACTGGCGAACGGGGTACGACTGGCGGCGGTTCGAGGAACGGTTGAACGCGTGGCCGCAGTACTTGGCTGAGATCGACGGGCAGCGGGTGCACTTCTTGCACGTAGCCAATCCGGGGCGGCCGGTGTTGTTGTTGCTGCACGGGTGGCCGGGGTCGGGCGCTGACTTCCTCGAGGTGGTCGAGTTGTTGCGGGAAGACTTTGCCTTGGTGGTGCCGTCGATCCCGGGGTTCGGGTTGTCGGGGCCGACGACACAGGCCGGTTGGGGTGTTGAGCGGATCGCACGGGCTTGGGTGACGTTGCTGGATCGGCTCGGGTACCAGGAGTTCGGCGTCCACGGGTACGACTGGGGTGCGATGGTCGCCGCGGAGCTCGGGCGGACGGTCCCGGAGCGGCTGATCGGGCTGCATCTCGAGGGCTACCTGTCGTTCCCGGGTGACGAAGAGCTGACCGAAGCCGAGAAGGAACGGTTGAGCGGGCTCGACGACTGGGAGACCGAGCGCTCGGGGTACGCCGCGATCCAGGGCAGCCGTCCGCAGACGCTCGCGTACGCGCTGGACGACTCCCCCGTCGGCCAGCTCGCCTGGTTCCTCGAGTGGTACGACGACTACGGGCACCGAGTAGGCGCCATCAGCAACGACCTCGTGCTGGACTCGGCCTCGCTGAGCTGGTTCACCGGTACGGCGGGATCGGCCGGCCGGATCTATCGCGAGGCGGCGTCGTCCTGGGGCGCTGAGCTCACCTATACCCCGCTGCGCACCGGGCTGGTCGCGCTCCCTGGTGACAGCACCGTCCGCCGGCTCGTCCAGCGCGAGTTCGACGTCGTCCACTTCACCGAGTTCGACCGCGGCGGGCATTTCGCCGCCCTCGAAGTCCCCGATCTCGTCGCCGCCGACCTACGCGCCTTCTTCAAGCACTAGACCACTCTGGCAGCTTCAGGCCAGAGAGCGCTCCCCCGCGTTCTCGGGCCGCACGCTGAGCCGACCGTGATTTCCCCACCGCCCAGGGAGAAACAATGGACGAACTCAGCTCGCGACCACCGGCGACCTCGCCGGCCAGCTCTCAGCTCTCGCGGCGGCTGCTCCTCACCGCAGCCGCTGCCACCTCCGCCGGCTTGGCGACGGTGGCCGCCGCAGCCCCGGCTCAAGCACAGGTGAAGAAGCCTGTGGAATGCCTCGCCGATCTCGAGGTGATCTGATGGTCGCGATCACCTGGCTCGCCGACGTGCTGCGGGGCGCCGGCGTACAGGTCGTGGAGGAAGGCGACTGGCGGAACCGCACCGCTGGTGGCAGCTTCAACCCGATCGGCGTGCTCTGGCACCACACCAACGGCCCGACGACCAGCCCCAGCAATCCGCACCCGAGTCTCAACGTGTGCATCAACGGCCGATCCGACCTGCCCGGCCCGCTCTGTCACGCGCTTGTCGACTACAACGGCGTCTTCCACCTCATCTCCGCGAATCACGCGAACCACGCCGGCGCCACGCGGGCGAGCGGCCCGATCCCGGCCGGTAGCGGCAACACCATGCTGGTCGGGTGGGAGATCGACTACGTCGGCGATGATCCGGTCCGGCCCGACCAGGCGATGAGCGCCGCGCAGTACGAGGCCTCGGTCAGGGCGACGGCCGCCGTCCTGAAGCAGCTCGGCCGGGACGCGAGCTATGCACGCGGGCATCTCGAGACCAGCACCACCGGCAAGATCGATCCGTCGTTCGTGAATCTCGAGCAGATGCGCGCGGATGTGGCGGCTCGGATGCGAGGTGGCGACACCCCGGTGATCGGCGACTGGAGCGATGACGGCATCGACGACGTCGGGATCTTCCGGCCGAGTGAGAGCCGGTATCACCTGCGACTGCCGGACGGCGCGGTGCGCCATGTGCCGTGGGGTGACGCCGGAGACGTGCCGGTGATCGGGAACTGGGACGGCGCCGGGCCTGATGACGTCGGGATTTTCCGGCCTCGGGAGAGCCGCTTCCACCTCCGGATGCCCAACGGCGCAGTGCGCCATGTGCCGTGGGGCGACACCGGCGACATCCCGGTGACCGGCGACTGGGACGGGGACGGCGTCGATGACGTCGGCATCTACCGGCCCCGCGAAAGCCGCTTCCACCTCCGGATGCCCAACGGTGCAGTGCGGCACGTGCCTTGGGGTGACGCCGGCGACATCCCGGTGGTTGGCGACTGGAGTGGTGACGGGGTCGACGACGTCGGGATCTACCGGCCGCGGGAGAGCCGGTTCCATCTGCGGATGCCGAACGGCGCGATCCGGCACGTGCCGTGGGGCGATGCCGGGGACGTGCCGGTCATCGGGGACTGGAACGGCGATGGGGTCGACGACGTCGGCATCTACCGGCGGCGCGAGAGCCGGTTCCACCTGCGGATGCCGGACGGTTCGGTTCGGCACATCGGCTGGGGTATCGGCTAAGACGCGGGAACGAGAACGGGCCGGGGAGATCACTCCCCGGCCCGGTTCGCACTGATCCGGAAGGACGGTTCCTGGACCAGCACGGCAGCCGCAGCTGCCGCCTCAGCGAAAGCACGAGCGGACCTCCACCACTGATCAACTCGCCGAGCGGGCGGCGACACGCCGTGTTGCGCGGCGTGTCGCGCGGCCGGCCGGAAGTTGGTCAGTGCTGGCGGTCCGGGTCAGGACGAGAAGGCCGCGTCGAAGGACGCCGTCGGCGGGTCGAAGGCGAGACCGCGGACGAACTGGAGAGCTTCGGCGGCGCCGACCAGGCGGTCCATGCCGGCGTCCTCCCACTCGACCGAGATCGGGCCGGTGTAGCCGATGGTGTTGAGCATCCGGAAGCAGGCTTCCCAGGGGACGTCGCCGTGACCGGTGGAGACGAAGTCCCAGCCGCGGCGCGGGTCGCCCCAGGCCAGGTGCGAGCCCATCCGGCCGTTGCGGCCGTTGCCGACCTGGCGCTTCGCGTCCTTGCAGTCGACGTGGTAGATCCGGTCCTTGAAGTCCCAGAGGAAGCCGACCGGGTCGAGGTCCTGCCAGACGAAGTGCGACGGGTCCCAGTTCAGGCCGAAGGCCGCGCGGTGCCCGATCGCCTCCAGGGTCGCCGTGGTGGACCAGTAGTCGTAGGCGATCTCGGACGGGTGCACCTCGTGCGCGAACCGGACGCCGACCTCGTCGAACACGTCCAGGATCGGGTTCCACCGGTCGGCGAAATCGCGGTACCCGGCCTCGATCATGGACGCCGGCACCGGCGGGAACATCGCGACCGTCTTCCAGATCGACGACCCGGTGAAACCGACCACGGTGTCGACGCCGAGAGCGCGGGCGGCGCGAGCGGTGGTCTCCATCTCGGCGGCGGCGCGGGTGCGGACGCCTTCGGGGGAACCGTCGCCCCAGATGTGCGCGGGCAGGATGCCCTGGTGCCGCTCGTCGATCGGGTCGTCGCAGATCGCCTGGCCGAGCAGGTGGTTGGAGATCGTCCAGACCTTCAGGTTGTGCTTCTCCAAGATGTCCAGCCGGCCTTGTACGTAGGCCGGGTCCTCAGCGGCCCGGCGGACGTCGAGGTGGTCACCCCAGCAGGCGATCTCGAGGCCGTCGTACCCCCACGACGACGCCAGCCGAGCCACCTCCTCGAACGGCAGGTCGGCCCACTGGCCGGTGAACAGGGTGATCGGTCGTGCCATCACAGACTCCTAGGTTCAAGGGGATGGTGTCCCCGGCGACACCGGAGCGCGAGGTGCCGCCGGGGACGGGGACCGGGTGGTCCCCCGCCGGCCGTGAGAGAGCGCTCTGTCCCGTTCCCGGGTGGGGCCGAACCACCCGGGGCGGAAGCGCTCTCTCACGGCGACGTCTACGGGTCCCGCCGGGGCGGGACGGGTTGAGCGGGTCACGAGTTGGAGGTCCCGCCGGGAGCGGGACGGGTTAGCGATCGGGAGTTGGAGGTCTCGCCGGGGGCGAGACGGGTTAGCGGGAGTTGGCGGTCTCGCCGAGGCGGGAGACTTGGCGGCTCTCGCCTCGGCGGGACGGTTAGCGGATCTTGCTCCGAAGGTCCTGGCCGACGGCGGTGAGCAGCGTGCGGGTGGGCACGTCGCGCACCGTCTTGGCCTGGCCGAGGTACAGATCCATGGCGATCCGGGCGACCAGGGGCTGCTTACGGGCGACGGCCCGTTCGGCGAGCCCAAGCTGCACCTTCATCACCGTGGCCTGTGCCTGAGAGAGCTTCCCGGAGACACGGAAGCGCTCTACGAGTTTCAGAGCCTCCGGGTACGACGCGACCACGGTGAACGGCACCGTCGTCACCGACTTGTTGCCGGCCGCGTCCGACGCGGTGGCGGTCAGCTTGTGCGCGCCGAGCCCGAGCACGGCGCCGTCGAGCTTGCCGCCGGCCGGAACCGGCTTCCCGTCGATGGCGAGCGTCACGCCGGCCGGGCCGGAGAGCGCGTCCGCGGCTTTCGCGCTGACCGTCGCCGTCGACGCGACCCCGAGCGAACCGCCCGACGCCAAGCCGCTGACCGTCGCGGTCGGCTTCGTCCGGTCGATCTTCACCGTCACCGATGAAGGCTCCGACACGTTGCCGGCCGTGTCCGACGCCCGGACCTGCACCGTGTGCGTCCCATCCGCCGTCAGCTTGATCGGCGCCGTGTACTCGGACCAGTTCCCCTCGCCGATCTTCTGCTCCAGGTACACCTGACCACCCTGGTCATCGGTGCCCAGCGCGGTAGCGACGACCTCGTCGGTCCACCAACCGGCCAGACCGCTCGGCGTCGACGGGTTCAGCGACAGCGCCACGGTCGGAGCCGTCGTGTCCCGCACCAGCTTGAAGTACTCGAACTTCGCCGTCTTCGACGCCACCTGGTCCACGCCGAACGCATAGACCCCGAACGACGCTCCCGTCGCCAAGGCGCTGTTGCTGACCGACTGCATCGCCGTCCAGGTCAGGCCGTCCGAGCTGTACGACCCGGTGAACGAAGTGCCCACCTTGGCCAGCCGGAACCACCAAACCCCTTGCGTCGCGCCGGCCCCCGGCTGCGGATCCTGCAGGACGTTGTTGATCTCACTCCGCAACTCGATGCCCCGGGCAACCGGCGACCCCGACGGGTTGGTTGTCAGGTAGTCGAGTTTCACGTAGTTCGCGTCGTCCTTGTAGACCATCAGACCGGCCTGCTGGAACGCCTCGTCGAACGTCGACGCGTCGACCTTCGTCTCGATCGTCCAGTCGCCGTCCGGCGCGGGCTGCAGGGTCAGGTTCGTCGGGTTCGTCGCCGTCCCCTGGTAGATGTCGCCCTTGCTGGTATCGATCTCCAGCTTCCCGCCGGCCACCCGGGACGCCGAGGCGTCCGGCCGGACGACCGACGACCACCGGCACGCGTCGAGCGTCGTCCCGGTGAACTCGTCATCCGGAGCGGGCTGCTCGGCCGTGTCGTCCGGCGTCAGCTGGAAGTAGTCGAACGACGCCGTGATCGGCAGCGCCTCGGCCCGGTTCGCGAGCCCGAAGACGCCGATCCGCGGGTTCGTGATCCCGGCCAGCTGCTTGGTCTCCGGCATCTCGGTGAAGGTCGCGCCGTCCGCGCTGTACGCCGCCTTCAGGTTGGCGCCGTCCGACGTGAACCGCACCCACACCGTGTCCGGGTACGCCGCGCCGAGGTTGGCCGTGTTCGACCCGGCGACCTCGTTCGGCGTGCCGCCCTCCTCGCGAATGAACTGGAAGATCCGGTCGTTCGCGGACGCCGCCCCGGTCGATCGGCCCTGGATCACCATCTTCGCGTAGTTGTCGTCATCGCCGTACAGCAGTAGACCTGCCTGTTGGTAGGCCAGACGAGCCGGCAACGTCAGCTTGGTCGTCGCCTGCCACGGCCCCGCCGGCAACGGCTGCAGGACCAGGTTCGGCGTACCGGTGTTGCCGGTCCCGTAGATGTCCGTCGCGGTCAGCGGCAGCCGAAGCGTGCCATCGGCAACCGACAGCTCTTGGTTGCCCCGGACAACCGAGGACCACCGCGAGGTGTTCAGCGCCGTCCCGTCGAACCCGTCGGACCGGCCGGTCAGACAGGTCGGCAGCGACGGCGTGTCCACTGTGATGGTCACCTTCGCCGTGCCGGCCGCGCCTCGCGCGTCCTTCACCGTCACGACCGCCGTATGTGTCCCGGCGGTGGTGAAAATGTGGCTCACAGATGCACCGGTCGCCGTCCCACCGTCGCCGAAGCTCCAGGTGTAGGACAGCGGCAGGTCGCCTTCGGGGTCGGTCGCCGTCGCGGTGAAGTCGACCTTCAGCGGCGCCTTGCCCTGCGTCGTCGACGCCTGCACGCTCACCGCCGGACGCTCGTTCTCCGTGACGCCCTTACCGATGAACTTGACCCAGTTGACGTTCAGCTGCCCGGTCGTCTTCACGAAGTACAGCGGGCCGCTGTCCGGCGACGCACCGCTCACCGAGCCGGTGAAGTCGCCGTACGTCTGCCAGGCGCCGGTCGGCGACACCTGGATGGTGGCGACGATCGGCCCGTCGGACGGCGATCCCTGGCGAACCTGCACGGTCGCACCGGCCTCGGGCGAGGCCGCCCGGAGCTGGATCTGGCCGATGTTCTTCAGGTTGGTGGGCTTCCAGCTCCACCAGTCGCCGTCCTCGATGTAGCCGATGTTCTTCCCGCCGCCGGCCGTGTCACCGGTGTCCTCGACCTGGACGCCGGGGGTCGGCCCGGAGCCGCCGGTCTCGCTGTAGTACTCCGCCTCGCGCAGCTTCGGCTGCAGCTGGACGATCTTCTCGGTGGTGATCTTGCCGGTCCCCGGCGCGCCCTTGTCGGTGTACTTCACCTTGATCAGGCCGAAGATGTTCGCACCGACGTGGCCCTGGTCGCCGTTCACCGGAATGACCGCCTCACAGCCGCGGTATTCCTCGTAGTCGTGCGCGTGCTCGTCGTGCCCGAGCGCCGGCTTGGTGATGACCTCGTTGCAGTCGACCGTCCCGTCCTCGGGATCGGTGACCGTCACCTTGTAGCGCACGGTGTCGCCGAAGTCGAAGAAGCCGCCGTCCGGCGGAGCTTCGACGGTGATCGACGGCGCCGTGTTGCCGGCCGTGATCGTCTGGTTCGAGACCGCCGTCCGGCCGTCGGCGTCCGTCACGGTCAACCGCGCCGTGAAGATACCTGGGGTGTTGTAGGTGTACGACGGCTTCTGCTCGGTGCTGTCCGTCGTCCCGTTGCCGTCGAAGTCCCAGGCCAGCGTGATCGGCTGGCCGTCGGGGTCGCGCGACCCGGTCGAGTCGAAGGCGACCACCAGCGGCGTCGGCCCGGACGTCTTGTCCGTGCTGAACTGCGCGAGCGGCGCCCGGTTCCCTTGGACGTAGTCGATCCGGTAGATCCCGGAGTCGGCGTTGTTGCCGCCGAAACCGCTCCCCCACTCGATCACGTACAGCGCGCCGTCCTTGCCGAACTGCAACGCGTGCGGGCGGATGAAGTTCAGCTTCTGCAGCATCCGGGACACGTCCGAGACCCCGGTCCGCGCGTCGTTCAGCTGGACCGAGAACAGCCGGCTGTCGTTCCAGTCGGCGAACACGGCCTTGCCGTCGAAGTACGCCGGCCACTTGCGGTCCGAGGTGCTGTCGGCGTCGAACTTGTACGCGCCGCTGGTCATCGGCGCGCCGCTGCCGCCGATCTCCGGGACGCCGCTCGTCGTCTTACCCATCCACAGCGACGCCGGGATGGCCGCCGGCAACTGGTTGATCCCGGTGTTGTTCGGCGAGTTGTTGACCGGCGCGTTGCAGTTGAACGTCGCGCCCGCCGTCCCGGTGGCGAAGTCGTAGTCGTTGTACGGCGTGTTCGCGCCGACGCAGTACGGCCAGCCGTAGAACCCCGGCCGGTCGAGGATGTCCCACTCCACCCGGCCGTCCGGCCCGCGGGTCGGCGACACCTGACCGGCGTCCGGGCCGTAGTCCGCGACGAACAGGTGGTTGGTGGTCGGGTCGATGCCGATCCGGAACGGGTTCCGGAAGCCCATCGCGTAGATCTCGGGTTTGGTCTTCGCCGTCCCGGGCGTGAACATGTTGCCGGCCGGGATCGTGTAGCTGCCGTCGGCCTCCGGGTGGATCCGCAGCACCTTGCCGTTCAGCGTGTTGCTGTTCGCGGAACTGCCCTGCGAGTCCCAGGCCGAACGGCCGGAACGCTCGTCGATCGGCGAGTAGCCGTCGGAGTCGAACGGGTTCCGGTTGTCGCCGGTGGCGATGAAAAGGTTGCCGTTGTTGTCGAACTCGAGCGCACCGCCCGCGTGACAGCACTGGTCGCGCTGGGTGTCGATGCGCAGCACCTGTTTCTCGCTGGCGAGGTCCAAAGTGTCACCAGTCACCTTGAAACGCGAGACCTTGTCGTGCGGATCGGAGCCGCCCGGCGAGTAGTACAGGTAGAGGAAGCCGTTGGTGTCGAACGCCGGGTCGAGTGCGATCCCGAGCAGACCGAACTCCTGCCCGGTATAGACGTTCAGCGTGCCGGCGGTGACCACGGAGCCATCGGTCTTGACGATCTTCACGGCGCCGTTGCGGTCGATGTAGAAGACCCGGCCGTCGGAGGCGACCGTGAGCTCCATTGGGTTCGACGTGTTGTCGTCCAGCGTGACCTTCTGGTAGCTGTCGCTGAGCGACGCACCGCAGTCGGCCGGCAGCACGCCCGCGGCGGTCTTGATGCCGCCGAGCAACAGCTTCTGGAACGCCGGCTCGGCGTACGACTGGATCGTGTGCCCCATCCCGGTGTACCAGGCGCGACCGCCGTCGTAGTCCTGGCACCAGGTGATCGGGTGCTCGACGCCCATGTTGCCGCCGGTGTACGTCGACTCGTCGAGCGAGGCCAGGACGTGCACGCTGCCGCGCGGGTTGGTCTTGTAGTTGTACCACTCGTCGGTGCGCGGCCAGGTCGTCGGCGCCTCGGCCGTCGACGGGTGCGCGTGGTCCTCCACCTTGACCGTCGCGTCCGGCGTACCGGGCGGGTGGCTGTCGAAGTAGCTGCCGACGAGCTTGCCGTACCACGGCCAGTCGTACTCGGTGTCCGAGGCCGCGTGGATACCGGCGTACCCGCCGCCGCCGCGGATGTAGCGCTCGAAGGCCGCCTGCTGGTCCGCGTTCAGGACGTCGCCGGTCGTGGACAGCCAGATGACCACTTCGTACTTGGCCAGCTCGGTGTCGTTGAACAGCGACGCGTCCTCGGTCGCGGTCACGGTGAAGTTGTTGCCGGCCGCAAGGTCCTTGATGGCCTGGACGCCGGCCGGGATCGAGTCGTGCCGGAAACCGGCGGTCTTGCTGAAGATCAGGGCGTTGAAGGTCTCGTCGCCGTGCCCGGGGTGAGCCCGGGCAGGCAACGGCGCCAACAAGGCCGCAACCAGGGCGAGCACGAGCGCACACGCGAACGTGCCGTGCCTGCGTAGCTGGGTCATGCGGAGCTCCTCATGGGTCGGATAAGGTGCGCGCTCCAACGATTCCCGTGCTCTGCCCGGCGCGGGACGTAGGTACTACCGGTGGATCAGCGAACGCCGAGCAGGTGCTCCATCGCCAGCTGGTCCAGCTTCTCGAACCCGAGCCCGCGCTCGGCCAGCGCGTCCGGGTCGTAGGTCTGGGCACGGAGGTCGGCCAAACTCTCACCCTCGGCCAGGGTGGGTTCGGACAACTCCGCAACGCGCGCCGCGGCCAGGGCTTCGGCCACCTCCGGATCGGCGCGGAACGCGGCCACCTTGTCCCGCAGGATCAGGTAGTTGCGCATACAGCCCCGCGCGGTCTCCCAGACGCCCTCCTCGTCCTCGGTCCGCGGCGGCTTGTAGTCGAAGTGGACGTAACCGTCGTAGCCGTTCAGGGTGTCGACGGTCCAGAACGCCTCGCGCAGGTTGCCGGCGCCGAAGCGCAGGTCCTGGTCGAACCGCGGACCGTGCTGCCCGTTGAGATCGATGTGGTAGAGCTTGCCGTGCCAGAGCGCCTGGGCGATCCCGTGCGCGTAGTTCAGGCCGGCCATCTGCTCGTGCCCGACCTCGGGGTTGATCCCGACCAGCTCGGGGTCGGCGAGGTCGTTGATGAAGGCGATCGCATGGCCGATCGACGGCAGCAGGATGTCGCCGCGCGGTTCGTTCGGCTTCGGCTCGATCGCGAAGCGGATGTTGTACCCCTGCTCGCGGACGTACGCGCACAGGATGTCCATCGACTCCTTGTAGCGGTCCAGCGCCGCCCGGACGTCCTTCGAGCCGCCGGACTCCGCGCCCTCGCGGCCGCCCCACAGTACGTACGTCGACGCGCCGAGTTCGGCCGCGAGGTCGAGGTTGCGCAGCACCTTGGCCAGCGCGTACCGGCGGACCTGGCGATCGTTCGCGGTCAGGCCGCCGTCCTTGAAGACGGGGTGGCTGAACAGGTTGGTGGTGGCCATCTCGACCACGATGCCGGTGTCGGCGAGCGCCTTGGTGAACCGCTCCAGGACCTGCGTCCGGGTGCCGTCGTCCGGTACCAGGTCGTCGTCGTGGAACGAGATCGCGGCGGCGCCGAGCTCGGCGAGCTTCTCGACGGCGTGGACCGGGTCCATCGCCGGGCGGACCGCCGTACCGAAGACGTCGACGCCTTCCCAGCCAACCGTCCACAGCCCGAAGGAGAACTTGTCGTCCCTGCTCGGGGTATATGCGTTCATGCGGGAATCTCCTGCCATTGTCGGGACGCCGAACTCGCCTCGACCGCGGCCAGCACGCGCTGGACCCGCAGTCCGTCCGCGAACGACGGCGCCGGGTCGGCGCCCTCGGCGATCGCGGTGACCAGATCGACGACTTGGTGGGTGAATCCGTGCTCGTAGCCGAGGAGGTGGCCGGGCGGCCACCATGCCTCGACGTAGGGGTGCGACGCCTCGGTCGCGAGGATCCGCCGGAAACCGGCCGTCCGCGCGTCCTCGGTCGCGTCGTAGTAGTGCAGGAGGTTCATGTCCTCGAAGTCGAAGGCGAGGCTGCCCGCACTGCCGTTGATCTCGATCCGGATCGCGTTCTTCCGGCCGGTGGCGAACCGGGTCGCCTCGAAGACGCCGAGCGCGCCGGAGCCGAACCGGGCCAGGAACACGGCCGCGTCGTCCACCGTCACCGGGCCGCGCTCGGCGCCCGCCGTACCGGCCAGGCCGGAGTGCTCGGCCGCGACCGGGCGCTCCTTGACGAACGTCTCGAGCTGACCGCTCACCTCGGTGATCGCGTCACCGGTGATGTACTGCGTCAGGTCGATGATGTGCGCCCCGATGTCGCCGAGCGCGCCCGAGCCGGCCTTCTCCTTGTCGAGGCGCCACGACAGCGGCGCCTCGGGGTCGGCGATCCAGTCCTGCAGGTACTGCGCCCGGACGTGCCGGATGGTCCCGAGCTTGCCTTCGGCAACGAACTGGCGGGCCAGCCCGATCGCGGGCACCCGGCGGTAGGTGAACCCGACCATCGAGCGGACGCCCTGGGCCCGGGCCGCCTCGGCCGCGGCGGTCATCGCCTCGGCCTCGGCGACCGTGTTCGCCAGCGGCTTCTCGCAGAGCACGTGCTTGCCCGCCTGCAGGGCGGCGATCGCGATCTCGGCGTGACTGTCCCCCGGCGTACAGATGTCGATCACCTGGACGTCGTCCCGGGTCAGCAACTTGCGCCAGTCGGTCTCGGTCTCCTGCCAGCCGAGCTTGCCGGCCGCGGCCTGGACCGCGTCGGCGTTCCGGCCGCAGAGCACGGTCATCGCCGGGTCCAGCGGCAGGTCGAAGAAGCGCGGCGCGCTCCGCCAGGCCTGCGAATGAGCCGCGCCCATGAACGCGTAGCCGATCAGGCCGATGCCCAGGTTCGTCATCTTGCTCCTACTCAGCTCTCGAAGGCGGTCGGGAGGTACTGGTCGACGTTCTCCTTGGTGACGACCGGCGCGTACAGCTGGACGGTCCGCGGGACCTCGACCTCCACCAGGTCGCCGAGGGCCTTCTTCTGCACCAGCAGGCGGGCGAGGCGGATCCCGTCCGCACCCTGCGTGGACGGGTAGATGACGGTGGCCTTGACGAGCGTGTTGTCGGCCTTGATCTCGCGCATCACGTTCGCCGAGCCGGCGCCGCCGACCACGAAGAAGTCCTTGCGGTTCGAGTTCTTGATCGCGGCCATCACGCCGACGCCCTGGTCGTCGTCGTGGTTCCAGATCGCGTCGATCTTGGGCGCGGCCTGGAGGAGGTTCGCGGCGGCCTTCTCGCCGGACTCGACGGTGAACTCGGCGGCGACGCGGTTGTTCACCTTGAGGCCGCATTCGCCGAGCGCGTCCTTGAAGCCCTTGCTGCGGTCCTGAGTCAACGGCAGCGAGTCGATGCCGGCGATCTCGGCGACGATCGAGTCCTTCTTGTCCTTCAGCTGGGAGCAGACGTAGTGACCGGCGGAGACGCCCATGCCGTAGTTGTCGCCGAGGACGGTGGTCCGCGCGGCGGCCGGGCTGTCGAACTCGCGGTCGACGTTGACGACCGTGATCCCGGCCTCCATCGCCTTGGTGGCGACGGGGGTGAGAGCGGCGCCGTCGAACGGCAGCAGCACGATCGCGTCGACCTTCTGGTTGATGAAGGTCTCGACCTGGCTGATCTGCAGGTTCACGTCGTTGGTGCCTTCGGCAACCAGCAGCTCGACGTCGGAGTACTTCTTGGCCTCGGCCTGGGTCGCCTTCGTGATGGCGCCCATCCAGCCGTGGTCGGCAGCGGGGGCGGAGAAGCCGATCTTCACCTTCTTGCCGGGTTCGTCGTTCTTGCCGGCGGCAACCGCCGGACCGGCGGGTGCGTCGTTCTTCTCGGCCTCCGGGGTGTTGCTCGTACACGCTGCGAGGGCGAGTACGCCGAGGCCGGCGATTGCGATCGTTCGGGCGGAACGGGACATCGGTGTCTCCTATGAACTGGTAGTGCGACTGGCCAAGCGCTGCTGGAGAAGGACCGCGATCACGATGATCAGACCCTTCGCCACCGACTGAGCGGAAATGCTCAGGTTGTTCAGGGTGAACACGTTGTTCAACGTGGTGAAGATCAGGACGCCGAACACCGTGCCGACGATCGTCCCGCGACCACCCGACAGCAGCGTGCCGCCGATGACCACAGCCGCGATCGCGTCGAGCTCGTACAGCTGGCCGTGGGTCGAGCTGCCGGTCGTCGTCCGCGCCATCAGCATCACCGCCGCGATCCCACAGCACAGACCCGCAAGCACATACAAAGCAACCGTGTGCCGCTGGACCTTGATCCCGGCCAGCCGCGCCGCCTCGGCATTACCACCGACCGCGAACGTCCGCCGTCCAAAGGTCGTCCGGTTCAGCACCACCCAACCGGCCGCGGCGACCAGCAAGAAGATCCACACCAGCACCGGGACGCCGATCAACGTGCCACCGAAGAAGTCGACAAAGGAGTTGTTCGACACGATCTGCGTCCGGCGATCCGAAATGATCTCCGCCAAACCACGAGCACCGGCAAGCATCGCCAGCGTCGCGATGAACGGCACGATCTTGCCGTAGGCAACAAGCAGACCGTTCACGAGCCCACACGCCGCACCGACCAGGAGCGCCGTACTGACCATGAAGAACCAGCCGAAGTCGTTCGCCAGCTGCTGCGTCGCCAAGGTCGTCGCCCACACCGACGCCAGCGCCACCATCGCGCCGACCGACAAGTCGATACCACCACCGGTGATCACGAACGTCATCCCGATACTGACCACACCGATCACCGCGGCCAGCCGCAGAATCGTCAGCACATTGGCACCGGTCGCGAACGTGTCCCCCGCCGTCACAACACCGACGACGCACAACAGCACCAGCGCCACGACCAGACCCAGGTTGCGGCCGGCTCCGGTCTTCAGCAGGTTGCCGCCGGCGGTGCGCTTCGACGCGGCGGTGGAATCTTGGATTGCGGGCGGATCGACAGTCGCCTGCGAAGGCGCTGCACTTCTCACTTCCTCACTCACACTGGGCTTCCTTCCATCACCAGGTCGAGGACCTGGTGCTCGTCGATGTCTTGCGCGGGCCCCGTGTGGACGGCTCGCCCCTCCCGCAGGACGATCACCCGGTCGGCCAGACCGAGGACTTCTTCGACCTCGCTGGAGACCAGCACGATCGCGACCCCGCTCGCGGCCAGCTTCCGGATCAAGGCGTAGATCTCCGACCGCGCGCCGACGTCGACGCCGCGGGTCGGCTCGTCGAGCAGCAGGACGCGGCAGTCGCGGAGCAGCCAGCGGGCGAGGACTACCTTTTGCTGGTTGCCGCCGGACAGGTTGCGCACCGGACGCTCAACGCCGGCTGGGCGGACGTCGAGGGATTCGGCCAGCTTGGCGGCGGCTGCACGTTCGGCGCGGCTGTTCAGGAAGCCTGCGTTGGCGAAGCGGCCCATGGTCGAGACGGTGATGTTCTTGAACACGGCCTCGTCCATGAGCAGCGCTTGGCTCTTGCGCTCTTCGGGCGCGAGACCAACGCCGGCGGCGACCGCTGCCTGAACCCGGCCAGGGCGCAGGGTCGCGCCGTCGACCTGGACGGATCCGGTCGACGGACGGCGGGCGCCGTACACGGTCTCGAGGACTTCGGAGCGGCCCGAGCCGACCAGCCCCGCCAGGCCGAGGATCTCGCCGGCGCGGACGTCGAACGAGATGTCGGCGAACTCGCCGGGCCTGCTGAGCTCACTGACGCTCAGGACGGTCGGCGCGGTGCTGAGGATCTCCTGCCGGGGCGGGAAGACGTACTCGATCGAGCGACCGGTCATCAGCCGGATCAACTCCTGGGTCGGCGTCTCCCGCGCATCCAGCCCGGTCGACACCGTCGCGCCGTCCTTGAGAACGGTCACCCGGTCGCCGATCTCCCGGATCTCCTCGAGCCGATGCGAGATGTAGACGACGGCGACGCCGCGCGCGGTCAGGCCGCGGATGACGCGGAAGAGGTTCGAGACCTCCTCGGGGTCGAGGACGGCGGACGGCTCGTCCATCACGATCAGGTGAGCGTCACGGGAGAGCGCTCTCGCCATGCTCACGACCTGCTGTCCAGCCGCAGGTAGCGAGCCGACCTCGCGGTGCACCGGGATCTCGCCGTGGCCGAGGCCTTCGAGGATCTCGCGGGCCCGGGCGTTCGCCTCGTGCCGGCGGCTGAAGCCGAAGGACGACGGCTCGTGGCCCAAGAACACGTTCTCCGCGACCGAGAGACCCGGGACGAGGTCGAGCTCCTGGTAGATCGCCGCGATCCCGCGGTCGATCGCGGCGGTCGGGCTGTTCAGCTGCACCTCGTCGCCGTTGATCCGGATCGTGCCGGCGTCCGGCTGATGGGCGCCGGTGAGGACGCGGATCAGCGTCGACTTGCCCGCGCCGTTCTGGCCGAGCAGGCAGTGCACCTCACCGGCCCGGACATCCAGATCGACGCCGTCCAGCGCCCGGACGCCGGGGAACTCTTTGACGATCCCCGTCATCGTGAGCAGATCCGTCATTGCGCAACCCCCTGATCAGCCCGGCCGATCACGGTCGGGTCGACGAACACCTGGTCGAGTGCGATCTGCGCCCCGCCGCGGACCGCGGCCGCGAAGCCGAGCTCCGAGCGGACCACCCGGCAGCCGCCGCCGTCCGGAGCGATCACGCGGTCGCGGATCGCCACCTCCAGCGGCTCCTTCAGCCACGGCCCCAGGGCGGCGAAGTACCCGCCGAGGACGAGCACGTCCGGGTTCAGGATGTTGACCAGGATCGCGCCTCCGATCCCCAGCCAGGCGCCGACGTCCCCGAGTGCGGCCAGCGTCCGCGCGTCCCCCGCTTCGGCCCGCCGGGTGATCCCGGCCAGCCGTTGTTCCACGTCCAGCGACGGGTCACGGACCGGGTCGTCGGCGTCCGTTGCCTGATGCAACAGCGCGCTCAGCCCGACCACGGTCTCCCAGCAGCCCGTCCGCCCGCAGCCGCACGTCCGGCCGGGCGGCGCGACGGGCATGTGCCCGACCTCGCCGCTGAAGCCGCGACCGCCGCGCAGCAGGTGCCCGTTCGACACCATGCCGCCACCGACACCGACCGCGCCGGTGAGCAGGACGAGATCCTGGACAGCGCTCTCTTGGCGAAGCTCGGAGTACGCCGCCAGGGCCGCGAGATTCGCCTCGTTGTCGATCAGCAGCGGGTACGCCGGGTCGTCGAGCCGCTCGCGCATCTCGGCGGCGACCGCGACCGGCCCCCAGCCGAGGTTCGGCGCGAGGCTCAGCGTGCCTTCGTCCTGCACCAGGCCCGGGACGGCGAGCGTGACGCCGGCGAGCTGGCCATTGCGGGCTTCGACGGCCGCGATCGCCTCGCGGATCAGATCGGTCAGCCGGTCGAGCGTCGTCCCGGGGTCGAGGTGGGCGACGTCGACGGGGACGCGGCGTTCGAGAACGGGCTCTCCGGACAGATCCAGCGCGGTGACGGCGAGGTAGTCGACGTTGATCTCGGCGCCGACGCCGCAGACGCCGCTGCCGTCGAGCTCGACCAGCTGGCCCGGGCGGCCGAGCGCGCGGCTGGAGTCGGCGGAGCCCTCCCGGAGCAGGCCGCGCTCGACCAGCTCGGCGACCAGGCTGCTCACGGTCGCCTTGTTCAGACCGGTGTCGGCGGCGATCCGGGCCCGGGACTTCGGGCCGGACTCGCGGATGTGCCGCAGCACCACGGACAGGTTGTTCCGGCGCAGCGAGACATGGTCGGCCGCGACCGCGCGATCCCCGGGACGACGTCCTTCGGTCAGTGTCACCTCGCCCCACCCCACCTCTACGCTGTGAGCCCAGTCACAGACTTTGTCTGTTGAGCCAACAAACTAAGTTTCGGCGAAGTTGACGTCAAGGGGTTGTCACGATCGATTTCTTGCAACACCCTGTTCACAATTTGCTACTCTCCGCCCTCCCAGGAGACCGCCCATGAAACTCTCCCGTCGTACCCTGCTCGCGACCAGCGCGGCGACCGCCGTCGCCGGATCCCTTCCACAGTTCAGCTTTGCGGCCAGTCCGCCCGGTGACGTCGTCGGCAAGGTGACCGTCGGCTACCAGGGCTGGTTCGCTTGCGCCGGCGACGGCGCCCCGATCAACGGCTGGTGGCACTGGAGCCGCAACTGGGGCCAGCCGCCCTCCCCCGGCAACACCGCGATCGTCAGCTGGCCCGACAACCGCGAGTACAGCGCGACGTACCAGACGGCGTACTCGAACCTCGGCAACGGCCAGCCCGCACGGCTGTTCTCGTCGTACGACCAGCAGACCGTCAACACGCATTTCCAGTGGATGCAGGCCAACGGCTGCGACACGGCCGCGCTGCAGCGCTTCAACCCGACCGGCGGCGAAGGGCCGACGCGGGACGCGATGGCCGTCAAGGTGCGGCAGGCCGCCGAGCAGTACGGGCGGAAGTTCTACATCATGTACGACGCCACGGACTGGGCGAACATGCAGTCGGAGATGAAGACCGACTGGATCAACAAGATGAGCGCGTACACGTCGTCACCGGCGTACGCGCGGCAGAACGGCAAACCGGTGATCTGCATCTGGGGCTTCGGTTTCAACGAGCCGAACAAGGCCTGGCCGGCCTCGGTCTGCCTGGATGTCGTGAACTGGTTCAAGAATCAGGGCCTGTACGTGATCGGCGGCGTGCCGACGCACTGGCGGCGCGGCGTCGAGGACTCGCGGGCCGGATACCTCGACGTGTACCACGCGTTCAACATGCTCTCGCCGTGGATGGTCGGCCGGATCCAGGACGTCGCGGGCGCGGATCACTACTACAACAACGTGAATCAGCAGGACCAGGCCGACTGCACCGCGCACGGCATCGACTACCAGCCCTGCGTGATCCCGGGTGATCTGCAGTCCGGGCACCGGCGGCACGGCGACCTGATGTGGCGGCAGTTCTACAACCTCACGCGGGTCGGCGTCCAAGGGCTCTACATCTCGATGTTCGACGAGTACAACGAGGGCAACCAGATCGCGAAAACCGCGGAGAGCGCTTCCTGGGTTCCGAACGGGTCCAACATCCGCGCCCTCGACGAGGACGGCACGGCCTGTACGTCGGACTACTACCTGCGGCTCACCAACGACGGCGGGCGGATGTTCAAGGGGCAGATCCCCTTGACCGCAACGCGTCCGACCGTCCCGTGGCCCGGCCAGGGTCCGGCCGGCGGCGTCACGTTCTACGAGCACATCGACTACGGCGGCGCGGCGTCCTCGCTGCTTGCCAAGGGCAACTACACCCGTGCGCAACTGGTGGCCGCAGGGGTGCAGGACAACTGGGCGTCGTCGGTCCGGGTGCCGGCCGGCTGGACCGTGACGATCTACGCCGAGGACAACTTCGGCGGGCAGTCCTGGGCCCGGACGGCGGACACGCCCAACTTCGTCGTCCTGACCCCGAATGCCAATGACCAGCTGACGTCCTGCCGGATTACCTAGAACAGCTCCAGGCTGTCCCCGGCCGCGGTGATGACCGGGTTCTCCAGGTAGAGACGGCAGGCGATCGCGTGCCCGGCGCAGGTGAGCAGCGCCGGGCCCGCGGCGTCCACGACGCGGTAGGCGACGGGGTGCTCACAGCGCTCGACGGCGCCCTCGTTGCTCTGGTTGCAGCCGAGGATGTGACAGCTGACCGTCTCGCCGACGTTCATCAGCGTGAGGCCGTGATCGGGGCAGACGCCCCAGCCGACGCCGCAGCTCTCGCCGTCGTTCGCGGCGAGGCGAACCAGGCTGCCGGCGGTCGCCTCGAGCTTGCCGGCCAGCGTGCGGAACGTGCTCGCTGCCTGGTCGAGCTCACGACGGAACTCCCGCAGGGCAACGGACTCCGGCATCCCGCGGGTGGCCGCCTCGAGGTTCTCCGACAGCGACATCGCGGCCACCGCGATCTCGTCGACGCGAACCGGGGTACTGAACTCCCCCAGCGCCGGGACCTCCACCCGCCCGATCGGCCGCTCCGACCAATGCGCCTCAGCTACCCCGCCGCTCTCCGCCCCCGAAACGTTCCCAGCCGGAGCGTCTCCGGCCGGAGGGATCTCAAGTGGATTGCCGCCGGTTTCGCGGGATGCCGGAGATGTCTTCCGGAGGCGAGGACGACCGTTTGTCTCCGCCGTGTCGTCGGCCCCGGGCCGACTGTCCTGCGCTGTCCGCCCGTTCATGCAGCCTCACTCCTGTGCCTGGCTCGCGCCATGCCCGCCCCCTGTTTGTACTTCGGTGGCCGATCGTCCCACGTCGTCGCCGGTTCATCCAGAGGAAATCACCGAGCGTCACCCACCGCTCTGCGTCCTTTGCACTGCGCAACGAACCGAGCAACGAATCGCGGCCCCAGACTTTCTCTGGTTCCCGTTCCGGGCGGGCGGCAATCACCGCCGTGCAATTCCTCAACGCTGCTTTAACACTTCCGAACGCACGGTGATTGTCGGTGACAACGGGTCAGCGCGGGCAGCCGTGCACGCAGGACGAACAAACGTGTCGTCTCGGTCGAAAGGGTTGAGTTCCCCCGGTCCCAGGGTTCGACTGTCTCCATCGATTGACCGGACATCCCCGCCCCGGAGGACACGTCATGTATCGATCCCTCGCAGTCATCACCAGCGCCGCGCTCGCACTCGGCGCAGCGACCGTCGTCGGCCCGGCGCAGGCAGCGCCCGGCGAACGGACCATCAACTACCAGGGCTACCAGGTCGCCGTCCCGAAGTCGTGGACGGTCGTCGATCTGGCCAAGGACCCTGCTGCCTGTGTGCGCTTCGATCGGCCGGCCGTCTATCTCGGCACCCCCGCCGCACAGCAGAACTGCCCCGCCCACCTGGTCGGCCGAACCGCGGGCCTGATCCTGGAACCGCTCACCGGTTCCGCACCGCGACCGGCCGCGGTGGCCGCTCGCTCCGGTACGGCGGCCGCGTCGGCGCCGTCCGTCGACGACCAGATCCAGGTCGGTGTCGAGGACGCCGGCGTCCTCGTGACCGCGATCCACGGGACGGCCGAGGAGGCGTCCGTCCGCGAGATCCTCGGTCGCGCCGTGGTGACCTCGAAGGCCAAGGCGGCCAAGCTGGTCGCGCCGAAGGCCGCCGCGGTGGCGCCCGCCGCGGCGGTCGTTGCCCCCGGCACCTTGATCAACCAGCGCGCGTTCGACGCCTGCGCGGCGCCGTCGCTGGGTGCGATGAACGCGTGGAAGGCCTCGCCGTTCAAGGCGGTCGGCATCTACATCAGCGGTGCGTCACGCGCCTGTGCGCAGGGCAACCTGACCGCGTCCTGGATCACGTCGAACGCCAACAACGGCTGGACGTTCCTCCCGATCGACGTCGGTCTGCAGGCCAACTGCACGACCTACAGCCGGAAGATGTCCCTCGACCTCGCCGTCGCCCGCAACCAGGGCTGGGACGCGGCGGGCGCCGCGGCACAGGCGGCGCAGAACCTCGGGCTCGCGCCGGGGAGCGCGATCTACTCCGACATCGAGAACTACAACAGCAGCAACATCGCCTGCCGGGACTCGGTGCTGTCCTACGTCACCGGCTGGACCGAGAGATTGCGCTCTCTCGGGTATCTCAGCGGCGTTTACAGCAGCGCCTCGTCCGGCGGCCGCGACCTGGCCAACGCGGCCGGCAACCCCCGCTGGCTGATGCCGGACCACCTGTGGTTCGCCTGGTGGAACAACCGCGCCGACACCGACGGCGGAACGTACTTCCCGGCCAGCGCGTTCTCGAACCACCAGCGCGTGCACCAGTACATCGGCGACCACAACGAGACCCACGGCGGCGTCACGATCAACATCGACAGCAACTTCGTCGACGTCGCCGGCGACCCGCCGCCGCCGATGCAGAACGGCTCCTACCGGATCAAGGCCGAGGTCGGCGGTTTCGACCTCGACGTCCAGGACTGCCAGTCCGGCAACGGGGCCAACGTCCGGATGTGGGACCGCATCCTGACCAGCCCGTGCCAGAAGTGGAACGTCGTCCGCACCACCGGCAACACCTTCAAGATCATCGACGGCAACACCGGTAAACCCCTCCAGGTCGCCGGTTGCAGCACCGCCGACGCCACCCCCGTCGACCTCTGGGACGACAACGGCCAGGCCTGCCAGACCTGGTCGATCGAGCCGATCATCGGCGGCGCCTACAAGATCATCGGCACCGCCTCCGGCGACTCCCTCGACGTGGCCGGCTGTTCGGCCGCCCGCGGCGCCGACGTCATCATCTGGCCCTTCCACGGCGGCTCCTGCCAGCGCTGGTATTTCAGCCCCGTGTAAGCAGCCGTTCACTTACCGTCGGTAACCGGTCGGACCGGGAAAGCAACTTTTCCCGGTCCGACCGGCTTTTACACCTGTCCGGCGGTGCTTTTGCAGCTTTTGACATCTCGCCCGGAGAAGCGGAGCGGACCGTAATTCTGCAATACTCCGGCCACTGTCACTCTGAGACCCTTGGGGGGGTCCTCTTGAAGTTCCGCCCTGCCCACTTGCTGCGCGTGGCCGTCCCAGCGGCGCTCATCGCAGGCTCGCTGGTCGTGCTGACCAGCTCCTCCGGCTCCGCCGCCGAAGATCTGAAGGCGTACGAGCCGCCGTTCAAGAACCGGCATCTGCCGGTCGGTAAGCCGGCGTACGAGCCCAACGCCGTCGTCGTCAAGTTCAAGAAGTCCGCGACCACCTCGAAGCGCAAGGCCGTGCTCTCGAAGTACCGGACGACGACCGAGGACTCGGTCTCGGACTCGACCGTCCGGATCACCGGCGACACCGCCGCGCCGGAGCTGCTGAAGAAGGTCAAGGCCGACCCCGCCGTCGAGGTGGCCCAGCTCAACTACGTCCGGACGGCGGACGCCGTCCCGAACGACCTCTACTACCCGATGTACGCGCCGGGCTGGGGTCAGGCGAACGCGATGAACACCATCCGGATGCCGCAGGCGTGGGACCTGTCCAAGACCAACGGCAGCCAGATCGTCGCCGTACTGGACACCGGCGTCGACCTCGGGCACCCGGATCTGGCCGGTCACCTGGTCCAGGGCTTCAACGCCCTGTCGCCGGCCCGGCCGAACAACCCGACCGACGACGAGGGCCACGGCACGATGACGCTCGGCATCATCGCCGCCGGCGCCAACAACCAGATCGGCACCGCGGGGATCGGCTGGAACGCCAAGGCGATGCCGGTCAAGGTGCTGAACAGCCTGGGCCAGGGCTACGACCAGGACATCATCGAGGGTCTCGACTGGGCCGTCGCGCACGGCGCCAAGGTCGTCAACATGTCCTTCGGCAGCGCCGTCGAGGACGGCACACTGCTGCACGAGGCGATCAAGCGGGCGTACGCCAAGGGCGTCGTCATCGTCGCCTCCTCCGGTAACAACGGCGGCGGCGAGCTGCGCTACCCGGCGTCCTACCCGGAGGTCATCGCCGTCGGCGCGACCGAGCACGGCGGCGCGCTGACCAGCTTCAGCAGCTACGGCGACTGGGTCGACATCGCGGCCCCGGGCTACCGGATCCTGACCACCGGTTCGCGGGCCTTCACGGACCCGGGCGACGACCCGGTCTGGTCCTGCACCGGCACGTCCTGCTCGGCCCCGATCGTGGCCGGCGTGGCGGCGATGGTGAAGAACAAGTGGCCGACGTACACGCCGGCTCAGGTCGCGGCGCGGCTGAAGAGCACCGCGCGGGACGCCGGCGCCCGTGGCAACGACCCGTTCTACGGCGCGGGCATCCTGGACGCGTACAGCGCGCTCGGCGGCCGCTTCACGACGGACTTCGCCGCGGCCGGTGTCGACGGCAACGACCAGCCGGCGCGGGCGACCGCGATCAACACCAGTGGTAGCGGGTCGGCGATCGTCGAGGGTGACGTGGACTGGTTCAAGGTGAGCGGTGCGGCCGCGACGCGCAATCTGCGGGTGTCGGTGACCGGTCCCCGGTTCGACGAGGCGGCGCAGATGCTGAACTTCGCGCCGCGGGTCGATGTCTACGACAGCACGCTGAAGTCGATCGGCTCGGCGGAGAACCCGTATCCGCAGATCGACCCCGACGGCAACCCACTGTGGGGCCCGCTGACCGCTACGGCCAATGTCAGCGCGCCGGCCGGTGACGTGTACGTCGCCGTCCGGAACTCCAACGGCTCGCGGGACGGCCGGGCATACTCGGTCAGCGTGACCGAGGCCGGTAGCGGTGGCGCGACTCCGGACTCCGACTACCCGGTGCGCGACGCGCAGCCGGCTGACCGCGCGGCCGGGCAGGCTGTTGCCGTGAAGCCGTCGGTGACGTTCGCTCGCGACGTCGACGCGGCCACGGTGTCTGAGTCGACTGTGCAGCTGGTCAACGCCAAGACCGGTGCGGCGGTCGCAGCGACCGTCGCGTACACCGCGGACACCCGGACGGCCGTGCTGACTCCGACGGCTGCTCTGTTCGACAACGTGACGTACCGGATCGTGGTCAACGGAGTAGTAGAGACCGCCGCTGCCGCCTCGCTGTTGAAGTTCAGCAGCGTGTTCACGACCGTCGACCTGGCGCCGCCGGCGCTGGAGACGTTCGACGCGAGCGGGTCGTTCCAGAAGGCCAACCTGGGCTGGAAGATCCCGGCACTGGCCGACCTCGACCAGATCGTCGTCCGGCGCAACACCGGGGGCAAGTACCCGACGCCGACGACCGGCACGGTCGTCTACTCGGGCACGGCGTCCAGCTTCCAGAACGTCGGGCTGCCGCAGGGCGCGACCTACACGTACGTGGCGTGGGTCAAGGACCGCAGCGGCAAGCTGAGCGCCGGTAAGGGCACCCAGCTGGTCGGGGCGAAGTCGGGGATCTCGACGACGTCCACCAAGCTGAACTACGGCGGCACGATCACGCTGAAGGGCAGCACGCTGGACATCAACAAGAAGGCGTACGCCGGGCTGCCGCAGAACATCTACTACCGGCCGGTCAACGGGACGACCTTCAAGCTGCTGAAGAGCCTGGGCTCGTCGTCGACCGGTACGGTCAGCTACGCGTTCAAGCCGCCGTACTCGGCCGTCTACATGCTGACGTTCCCCGGTAACGGCGACCTGATGGGTACGCGGACCAACGACATCACCGTCCTGGTCACGCCGACCATCTCGTCAACGCTGTCGCCGTCGTCGATCAAGCTGGGCAGCTCGACCAAGCTGAGCGGCGTCGTCGCCCCGGCGCACAGCGGCAAGTCGGTGCAGCTGCAGCGGCTGGTCGGCAAGACGTGGACGGCGGCCGCCTCGGTGAAGCTCAGCTCGACCGGCGCCTACGCGTTCGGCATCAAGCCGACCGCCAAGGGCAAGATCGCCTACCGGGTCTACTTCCCGAGCGACGGCGACCACACCCTCGCCTACAGCGCCATCCGGACGCTGACCATCACCTGATGAGTTAGCTCCACCCACAGCACGCCTCGGCCACACCGGCCGGGGCGTGCTGTCGTTCTAGGGGTTGTAATGCTGGACGGCGCCGCGGGACAGGTCAGTAAGCGTGTGGGCAACCGCTCTGGCCTCAGCCAGCGTTTCCGCGAGGTCGAGCGTCGTGAGCTGCCGGTCGCGGACGACGACCTGCCCGGCGACCAGGACCGTGGTGACGTCGGTCGGGCGGACCGAGTAGACGAGCGCTGCGCGTGGGTCGTGCAGGGGCTGGTTGTGTGGCGCGGAGAGGTCGAGGAGAGCAATGTCGGCCTGCCGCCCCGGTTCCAGAGCACCGAGGCTGTCGGGCTGGTTGGCCGCGGCCGCGCTGCCTCGGGTCGCCAGTCGGATGGTGTCGGACAGGGTCATCCACTCGGCGTCGTCCTCGCGGTGCTTCTGGCTGAGGGCGACCAGGCGGATGGCCTCCCAGACGTCGAGCGTGTTGTGGACGGCGGCGCCGTCGGTGCCGATCCCGATCCGGACGTTGGCGGCCTGGAGCTGCTTGATCGGGGTGACCTCGCCCATCGCGAGTTTGAGGTAGACCTTCGGGCAGGTGGCGACCGTCGTCCGGGCGGCATGGCGTTCGAGGATCGGCAGGTCGGCGGCGCGGATACCGCAGCCGTGCGCGATCAGGGCTCCGGCGTCCAGAACGCCCGTCCGGTCCAGGATGTCGATCGGGGTCGCCTGGTGCTTGTCGAGCGAGGCCTGGGTCTGGTCGTCGGACTCGGCCGCGTGCAGGTGGATCCGGAGCCCGTCGGCGCGGGCGACGTCCGCGGTCCGGCGGAGGTCGTCGTCCGAGACCGTGTACGTCGCGTGCGGGCCCAGGCTCGCCGTGATCCGCGGGTGCAGCGTAGCGAGCTCGCGGGTGGTCGCGATGGCGGCATCGATGCCGTCGGCGCCTGCTGATGAGAAGTACGTCGGGGCGAGGTCGGCGCGGATACCGGACTCGATAGCCGCTTGGGCGATCTGGTCGGCGTGGAAGTAGTGATCGACGAACGTCGTCACGCCACCGAGGAGCATCTCGGCACACGCCAGCCGCGCGCCGGCCCGAACGCGCTCCGGCGTCAGATTGACCTCCATCGGCCAGATTCGCTGGTTGAACCAGTCGTCGATCGACAGATCCTCGGCGGCGCCGCGCATCAGCACCATCGGGCTGTGCGTGTGCGAGTTGATCAGGCCCGGCACGGCCAGCAGACCTGCCCCGTCGACCACTTCACCGACGCCCGGGACACTCCCGGTCGGCACGACCGCCGCGATGCGGGAGCCGTCGATGTGGATGTCCTGGGCAGCCGCCACCGTGCACTCCCCCGACTCGGGCACGAGCAGGACGTCGACGTTCTGGATCAACATGCGGTCAACGGTAGGTGCCGCGGGCGGTCAGACGGTCGTGCCATTTCTCCATGGCTTGCTGGAGCGCCTCGCTGACCAGGTCGAGGAGCTCTGCGGACATGCCGAAGCGGTTGCCCGCCGGGGTGGACGGACCGAGGACTTCGGCGGCGTGCCGGGACTGAGCAGCCAGAGCGTTGTTCGTCTGGACGGACGTGAGGACGCTGCGCAGCCAGATCTCGTCGTCGACGACGTAGCGCTCTCGGCGCTCGCCAGGATCGCGTTCGCGGCGCATGATCCCTTGCTGCTCGAGGAAAGCGACGGCGTGCGAGATCGAGGCGGGGCTGACGCGGAGGCGCTGCACGAGATCGCCGGCGGTGAGGGTCCCGGAGTCGGTGAGGTAGAGGCAGGTCAGGACGCGGGCCTCCATCCGGGGCAGGCCCTGGCCGATGAGCAGCTCGGTGAAGGACTCCGCGACGCCGCGGACGGCGTCCGGGTCGCGCCCGTACTCGTCGTCGACGATCGCCGGCGCGGCGGGCTGGAGCTGCTTCTGCCGACGGGCCCGGTCCCGGGTGTCGGCGTCCGCGCGATCGGCGGCGTACCCGTCCGGGCCGCCGTTGCGGGTGACCTCGCGCATGATCGTCGACGCGGGCCGGTCGAGCCGGCGGCCGAGCTCGGCGTACCCGAGCCCCGCGGCCAGGCCCGCGGCGATCTGCCGCCGGTCGTCCTGGGTGAGTCTGCCTCCGGGCATCCGCGCCGGCCTCCTCGTCGTCGTCGGTCCGGCCCAAGTATGCATTCACTCCCAACTCATTGCAATGCGACGCCTTGAACGGCGTTGCGTTTAGCCTCATACTCATTGCAAAAATGCCCTGACTAACGCTTGGATGTGGAATTTTCTGTGTTGACTGATCTTTAAACGCAACATACTGTTCCTGTTGTTCGGAGATTCGCAAACAAACTTGAGGAGCTCGCCATGGCGCAGCTGATGATCCCCGTCGACGACACCGCACTGGCGGCCACCGACACCGGCGGCAGCGGTCCGGCGGTCGTCTACCTGAACGGCGCGTACGCCGACCAGTCGCACTGGCGCCGCGTGATCGCCCAGCTCGGCGACGGGTTCCGGCACATCACGTTCGACGAGCGCGCTCGCGGCAAGTCGAAGCAGTCGGCCGACTACTCGTTCGAGGCCTGCCTCCGCGACGTCGACGCCGTCCTCGCGGCGACCGGCGCCGAGCGGCCGATCCTCGTCGGCTGGTCGTACGGCGCGACCACCGCGGCGCACTGGGCGGCGCGGAACGCCGACCGGGCGGCCGGGGTCGTCTGCGTGGACGGCGCGATGCCGTACGGGCTGACCGGCGAGGAAGGCGAGGAGCGGATCCGGCAGCTCTTCCACAAGATGCGGTTCCTGCTGCCGCTGGTCCGGCCGTTCGGGATGGCCGCCCGGATGTCCGCGGCCGAGCACGCCGAGGTGAACATCGAAATCAACGCGATCGTCGACGCGATCGCCCCCGTCCTCGACCAGATCACCTGCCCGGTCCGGTACGTACTCGCCACCGGCGGCAACCTGGGCGGCGGCAACGAGGAGATGGAGGCCGCCCGCGCCTCCCTCGAGCCGGTCCTTGAGCGGAACCCGAACATCCTGGTCAGCGCGAAGGTGCCGAGCAACCACTCGAAGATCCTGCGCAAGGACTTCGCCGCGATCGCCGACGCCGTCCGCGAAGTGGCCGCACTGACCGCCTCCCAGCACTGATCCCGTAATCCACGAAGGAGAAGCTCATGACCATCACCCTCACCGACACCGACAAGCAGACCCTGCGCACCGCGGCGTACGGCGCCGTCTCGCTACTGGCAGCGGCCAGCCCCAAGCCGCACAAGGTATCGACCAACGGCACCATCGCCCTCACCTCGGCGACCGGTCTCGTCGGTCACGTCCTGACGGCGAAGTCCCGCGACATCCACCTGACCGGCAAGACCACCGCCGAGCTCGCCGACCAGGTCCTCCCCGCGCTCACCGCGGCCGTCGCGCTGCTCACCGAGCACTCCCCCGCCGAGGCCGAGAACTTCCGCAGCACAGTCACCCTCGCCCTCCGCGCCGCCCAGCTCCACCTCGGCGAGCCGAGCCCGGTCACCGTCGACATGGAGCAGAAGATCATCGCGGCCCTCGGCGCCGCATGACCCCGGCCGCCGGCTCACGCCCGGGCAGCGTGAGCCGGCCTCCCGACCGATGGGAACAAATGTTCGAATCTCATGTATGGTGAGGCCATGGGTGCTGATCTTCAGGGCTCGTTGCTGGACATGTTCGAGGACCCGGAGCTGGGGTCTCTCGACGGGGTCACGCGGGCGGAGCTCGGGCGCGGAGCCTGGGTCGACGTGCTGCCGGGGTGGTTGAGCGGGGCCGATCAGGTGTACGAGCGGCTCGCGCGGGACGTGCCCTGGTACGCGGAGCGGCGGCAGATGTACGACCGGGTGGTGGATGTGCCGCGGTTGCTGTGTTTCTACGAGGAGAGTCAGGATCTGCCGTTGCCGATCCTCGACGAGGCCCGGGATGCCTTGAGCGCGCACTACGGCGCCGAGCTGGGCGAGCCGTTCCGGACGGCGGGCCTGTGTTTCTACCGCGACGGCCGTGACAGCGTCGCCTGGCACGGTGACCGGATCGGCCGCGGCGACACCGAGGACACCATGGTCGCCATCCTCTCGGTCGGCGAGCCGCGCGTCCTCGCCCTCCGCCCACGCCCAGGCAGCGTCAGTGGGCCAGTCGGCTCCACCGTCCGCTACCCCCTGGGCCACGGCGACCTCATCGTCATGGGCGGCTCCTGCCAACGCACCTGGGAGCACGCCATCCCCAAAGCCACCGGCCGCATCGGCCCCCGCATCAGCATCCAATTCCGCCCCCGCGGCGTCCGCTGATCACCTGCTGGTTGGACTCTGCGGCTGTGATGATTCCGTGGTGAGTGCACAGGACGGCTGGGCTGGCGTGAAGTGGTACGACTTCCCAGATCTTGCTGAGGTCAGGGCACGGCTTGACGCCGGCGCCGATCCGCAGGGCGGGCCCGGTTGGTGGGAGCCGCCGTTGCATATGGCGGCCGAGCGCGGCTCGGTCGAAGTGGTCGCGGAGCTGGCCGGGCGGGTCGAGGACATCGATGCGCTGACGCATGGGCGGTCCGCGCTGTGGGCGGCCGTCGCTGCCGGCCGTTTCGACGCGGCCCGGGTGCTTGTCGAGGCCGGTGCGGATCCGTGGCTGCCGATGATGTCCGGTTGGTCGCCGGCCCGGCTGTCACTGGCGACCACCGAGCCCGAACTGTTCGGCGCCGGCGGGTCGCTGTCGCCCAGCCAATCGGCAGCGGTTGCCGAGGCCCGACGCATCCGCGGCGTTCTGCGCCCGCCGGGCTTGGAGGGCTTCAGTCTGGCCTGCGTGGGCGCGATCGACGCCGGGGAGGCGGTTCGCCGGCTGGAGGCTACGGTGCTGACCGACAGTCCCGAGCAGCTGCTGGCATCGATCGACGGTGACCCGGAAGACTCCGAGTCACAGCGGACGATGTGGGTGACTGAGGTGCCAGGTGGTGTCGTGGTCGCGCAGCCATGGATGTTCGGAGCACAGATGCCAGGCGTCATCACGGCGCTGTCAGCCGGAACGATCTGTTATGCGATGTACGCGAACGCGAAGAGCGGAAACCAGGGAAGCGTCGCGCGCGATGGACAGCTGATCGGCTGGGACCTTCATCCTGGCGGCGCACCCGACGAGGACGATCCTGATGTCCTGTTCGGCTACCTCTACGAGAATCACGCCGTGGCGTACTGCTACGCCGTCGCCGGCCTCCACCCCCAGGACGACCGCTCGTTCACCGGGCCGCCGGATGTCTGGATCCGCATCGACGCCCGCGACTGGTGGCAGTGAGGTCAGTAGGGCGCAAGCAAACTGGCCTGTGGACAACCCGGAAGCGGGGTCGGAGTCGCGGCATGTTCTTGGTATGACTTTTCTTGATCTCACACCGACCTGGTCCGACCGGCCGCTGACCGATCCTGTGCATGCCGCTGACGTGGTTGACCTGTACGTGTCCGCGGGCGATCGCCACCGGGGCACGCTGGTCGCGATCCTCTGTGATCCGGACGCGCACTTTCGGGCGTCGATCTCGCTGGAGCTGCCCGGCGAGTTCGACGATCTGACCGATGACGATGAGCCGTCCGTCGGCTCCCACCCCAACACCAGACAGCTGTGCTTCACCGCGATGGATCCGGTGATTCCCGCCGTCCAGACCGCGCCTGGGACGCGACTGCTGTTGGCGCTCGGGCGGCCGGGGCCCGAGACCTGCCCCACGCTCGACAGCGAGTGGGCCACGGCCGCTGTCGCCATCTGCCGAGCTGCCCAGGTCCCGCTCCTCGGTTTCTACATCGCTACCGCCAACCACATCTACCAACCGGCCCCGGCGCTCCTCGCGGCGTGATCCCCGCCGCCACCTCCGGCCGGCGCTCGGGAATTGGCCCATGGGATGTGACTTGAAGTGGATCTGCTGGGTGGGCCGCTGGGTCCATAGGCTCGGGGTACCGAGAGAGGGAGAGTGCGATGAACAGCAAGTGGTTGCCGGCGGCAGGGGCGGGGCGCGGGTTGGCGTTGGCGCAGTTGGCCAATGCGGTGGGCGACGGGGCGTTCGTGGTGACGTCGGCGTTGTTCTTCACGCGGGTGGTGGGGTTGTCGGAGGCCGAGGTCGGGCTGGGGCTGACGGTGGCTTGGCTGGTCGGGTTCCTGGCGGGCGTGCCGCTGGGGAACCTGGCGGATCGGCGGGGGGCTCGGGGTGTCGCCGTCCTACTGGCGGTGAGTACGGCGGTGTCGGTGTCGGCCTTCTTGTTCGTGCGGAGCTTCCCGCTGTTCGTGATCGCGGCGATCGCTTATGCCTGCAGCCAGACCGGGTTGACCGCGGCGCGGCAGGCGTTGCTCGCCGGGCTGATCGCGCCGGCAGAGCGGACGCGGATCCGGGCGTTCCTGCAGGCGACGGTGAACGGCGGGCTGGCGGTCGGCGCGTTGGCGGGCGGGGTTGCGCTCAAGTTCGACACGGAGGCGGCGTACCTGACGGTCTTCGCGCTCGATGGTTTGAGCTTCCTGCTTGCCGCCTGGCTGCTGCACCGCGTCCCGCGGGTCGCCGTCAGCGTGCGGGTCGCCGGTGAACCGCGCCTCGCCGTCCTGCGCGACCGACCGTACGCCGTCCTCGCGCTGCTCAACTCGATCATGTTGCTCTTCATGCCGCTGCTCAGCCTGATCGGCCCGCTCTGGATCGTCACCCGGACGGATGCCCCGAGCTGGGCCGTCGCCTCGCTGATGATCGTGAACACGCTCGGCGTCACGTTCTTCCAGGTCCGCGTCGCCCGCGGCGTCCGTGATCTGCGCACCGCCACCAGCTCGATCCGGTACGGCGGCGTCGCGATGCTGGCCGCCTGCGCGGTCTTCGCCGTCACCGCGCTGGACATGAGCAGCTGGGTGGCTGCAGCGACCGTGGTCGTCGCGGCGGCACTGCTGACGCTGGGCGAGATGAAGGCCGCCTCCGGCGCCTGGGAGCTCAGCTTCGGGCTGGCCCCGGCGGACAAGCAGGGGCAGTACCAGGGCTTCTTCGGCACCGGCCCGGCGGTCGCCCGGATGCTCGGCCCGGCGCTGCTCACGACGGTCGTCCTCGGCTGGGGCCCGATCGGCTGGATCCTCGTCGGCGCCCTGTTCCTGGGGACCAGTCTGCTGACTGGTCCCGCCGTAAAATGGGCCGAGCGGACGCGAGCTGTCAGCGTGGACGGTTCGGTCGCGAGCGTCTGAGGAGCCGCATGGACATCCCCGGTCTGGTCGAGGTTACGTCGTACGAGGAACTGCGCGAGATCGTGCCGCCGCCGCTCGGTGCGGCGGTCGACAAGGAGCGCAAGGAGCTGCACCCGCTGGACCGGAAGTGGCTGGCCGCCTCGCCGTTCGTGCTGATGGCGACTGCCGCGGCCGATGGCAGCTGCGACGTCTCGCCGAAGGGTGATCCGGCCGGGTTCACGCTCGTCCTGGACGACACCACGATCGCGATCCCGGACCGGGCCGGCAACCGCCGGGTCGACGGCTTCACCAACATCCTCAGCAACCCGCATGTCGGCCTGATCTACTTCCTCCCCGGCCGTACGGACACGCTGCGGATCAACGGTCGGGCCCGGCTGGTGCGGGAGGCGCCGTTCTTCGACCAGATGATCGTCAAGGGGAACCGGCCGCAGCTGGCGCTGCTGGTCGAGATCGAGGAGATCTACCACCACTGCTCGAAGGCGTTCCTGCGCTCGAAGCTGTGGAAGCCCGACAGCTGGGACGTCGACGCCGCCCCGAGCCGGGCCGAGCTCGCGCAGGCGCTGGAGCGTCGGGACGCGTCGCTCGAGGAGCTGCAGAAGTACTACGGCCAGGAGTACGAGGACAAGATCTACGACGTCAAGTACTAGTCGGGTCGGTGAGTGCTCGTACGCCGCCGGGCGCAGGGCGATGTACTCCGTGGCGACGATGACACCGGGCGGCGGGGGCCGTACGGTTCCGTAGTGTGAGCAGCACGGTGTGGGCGCAGGTTCGGCGGATCGCCCTGCCGTTCGTGCTGTCCGTGATCAGTGTGGCCGGGTCGTTCGGCGCGGCGAACAACAACGAGTACGCGCGGCGGGACCCGGACTGGCTGATGGTCGTGCTGGTCCTGATCGGGACGGTGTCGCTGTACTGGCGCCGAACCCACCTGATCCCGGTGCTCTGGGCAACGGTCGGCGCGACGCTCGTCTACATGCTGCTGCAGTACCCGTACGGCCCGGTCATCTTCGCGTTCGTGATCGCGGTCTTCAGCACGATCCGGCTCGGTCATCGCGTCATGGGCTGGTCGGCGCTGGCCGCGCTGTACATCGGCCATGTCGGCGGGCGGATCGTCCTCGGCATCAACGAACAAGGCGTCTACCAGATCCTCCTGGTCGGCACGTGCTTCGTCGTCCTCGGGTTCGCGGCGGAGTTGTTCCGCGCGCACCGCGACCGGGTGATCGCGGCGGACCGCACCAGGCGCGAAGCCGAGCTGCGACAGGCCAGTGAAGAGCGCCTGCGGATCGCGCAGGAGCTGCACGACGTCGTCGCCCACCACATCTCACTGATCAACGTGCAGGCCTCGACTGCACTCCATCTGGCCGACCGGCAGCCCGAACAGGCCGCACCGGCGCTGGCAGCCATCAAAGAGGCCAGCAAGGAGGCCCTCGTCGAGCTGCGCTCGATTGTCGGCATCCTGCGGCAGACGGATGAGTCGGCGCCGAGGCAACCTGTTCCCGGGCTGGACCGGCTGGAGCATCTGGTCAGCAGGACGGCGATGGCGGGGCTCGAGGTCCACACCGACGTGCACGGTGCGCCGCAACCGCTTCCGACCGGGCTGGACCGCGCAGCGTTCCGCATCATCCAGGAGTCGCTGACGAACGTCGTCCGGCATGCCAACGCGACCACGGCGACGGTCCGCATCCAGTACGGCGCGGAAACGCTGACTCTGCAGGTCGACGACAACGGGCAGTCGCTGGCCGCTCCCCCGGTCGAGGGCAACGGCATCGTTGGGATGCGTGAGCGTGCCACCGCGCTGGGCGGCACACTCACGGCAACCCGCACCCCCAACGGTGGTCTGCGGGTGGTCGCCGTACTCCCGTTAGCTGGGGAGGCGGACCTGGGAGGGGTTCAGGTCGGCGACGCTGGCCGCGCCTAGCAGCGCCATGGTCCGACGGACCTCCTTGGTGAGGATCTCGGCCGCACGGGCGACACCGCGCTCGCCGCCGGCCATCAGGCCGTAGAGGTACGCGCGGCCAACCAGACAGGCGTCTGCGCCCAGAGCGATCGCAGCGACGATGTCCGCGCCAGAAAGGATGCCGGTGTCCAGATAGATCTCGGCGTCCCGGCCGATCGCCTTGCGGACGTCGGGCAGGATGCGCAGCGGCGTTGGTGCCCGGTCGAGCTGACGGCCGCCGTGGTTGGACAGGACGATCGCGTCCGCACCGGCATCGACCACGCGCCGGGCGTCGTCCACGGTCTGGATGCCCTTCACGATCAGCGGACCGTGCCAGATGGACCGCAGCCAGGCCAGGTCCTCGATGGTCATCGTCGGGTCGAACAGCTTGTCCAGCAGCTCTGCGACCGTACCGTCCCAGCTGGACAGCGAGGCGAACGTCAGGGGCCGCGTAGTGAGCAGGTTGGCCCACCAGGCCGGATGCATCGACGCGTCGAGCACTGTCTTGGCAGTGAGCGACGGCGGGATGGTGAACCCGTTGCGGACGTCGCGCAGCCGCGCACCGGCGACCGGGACGTCGACTGTCAGCATCAGCGCCTCGTAGCCGGAGGCGGCCGATCGCTTGACCAGATCCTCGCCGGAGTCGCGGTCCTTCCAGACGTACAGCTGGAACCACTTGCGGGCATCCGGCGCGGCCGCGGCGACGTCCTCGATGGAGGTGGTGCCCATCGTCGAGAGCGCGTACGGGATGCCGATCTGCTGCGCGACCTTGACGACGGCGCTCTCGCCCTCGTGGTTCATCATCCGGGTGAAGCCGGTCGGCGCGAACGCGAACGGCAGCTCGGAGCGGGCGCCGAGGATCGTCGTCCCGAGGTCGATCTCGGAGACGTCGCGCAGGATCGACGGCTGCAGCTCCATCTCGGCGAACAGCTGCCGGGCGCGGCGCAGACTGATCTCCGCCTCGGCGGCGCCGTCGGTGTAGTCGAACACCGAGCGCGGCGTCCGCCGCTTGGCGATCGCGCGCAGATCGGCGATCGTGAGCGCCTTCTCCAGCCGGCGCTCGGTCGGGTTCACCGTGATCGGCTTGGCGCGCAGCAGCGGCTTCAGCTCGGACCATTTGGGTAGCTGTCGATCGGTCATCGGGTACTCCGGGAGCAGGCGTCCGTCGTGTGGTCGGACCACAGCTTACCCTGTGGTCCGACCACACGGGTAGAGTCGGGTTGTGAAGAACTACGAGCTGGTGCTGCATCGGGTCGAGGCCGAGCTGGCCGCCGGGCGGCTGCGGATCGGCGGCCGGCTGCCCGGGGAGCGGGCGCTCGCCGAGCAGCTCGGGATCAGCCGGCCGTCGGTGCGCGAGGCGGTCCGGGTGCTGGAGGCGATGGGCGTCGTCCGGACGGCGACCGGCTCGGGGCCGGACGCCGGGACGGTCATCGTGGCCGAGCCGGTCTCGCCGCTGACCGCCGTCCTGCGGTTGCATCTGGCAACGAATCATCTGCCGATGGGGGACGTCGTCCAGACGCGGGTGCTGCTCGAGTCGTGGGCGGCGCGGGAGGCGGCGGCGCGGACACCGGAGCTGAGCGCGGTGACGGCGTTGCTGGATCGGATGGACGAGCCGGGGCTGTCGCCGGAGGCGTTTCACCTGCTCGATGCCGAGTTCCATGTGGCGCTGGCGGGGTTGGCGGGGAACGTGCTGATCGCCGCGGTGATGGAGTCGTTGCGGTCGGCGATCCACGGATATGTGCTGGCGGCGGTGCCCAATCTGGCCGATTGGGAGGCGACGGCGGTGGGGCTGCGGGCGGAGCATCGCGGGATCGTCGCCGCACTCGCCGCGGGCGATGGGGACGGCGCGGCCGGGCTGGTGGCCGCGCATATCCACGGGTTCTATCAGGCGGCGCGGCTGCCGTCGTAGCAGCGCTCGGCGGTGCTCAGCGCCGTACGGCGAAGGCCGAGGACGACGGCCGCTCCGACCAGCAGGTGGAAGGACGCAAGACCGAGTTTCGCGCCGAGCGTGACGCCGCCGACGAGCGGGCTGCCGAGCGAGAGCACGCACGCAGTGATTGCCACGATCGTCCACACCTTGCGGGCGGCCGGCGTACGGCGTTCCAGGATCGCGAGCAGTGCCCAGCCGGCGAAGGTCATCGCGGCGGTGGAGATCACGATCGCCGGGGCGCCTACATGCTGGAGCACACCGCCCTGACGCGCATCCAGCGTCAGACCCGCCACAGGCACCAACACAACCCACCAGACAAGCGCCGCCATTGACGCTGCCGCCACCACCAGCAAACGACTCCGATCATTCCTTCTCGTTCTTCCTGTGCTGCTTGCGTCTGCCGAGGCGGCCGGAGCCGTTCGCCGTGGGTCACCAACCCGGCGGCCGCTGGAGGTAGTTCCCACAGGTGCTCGACCGAGGTTGGGTTGGGCGGGGGCCGAGTTTGTGGGTGCGGGGCGGGACGCCGGGTCGGCGCGCCCGATGCTCGCCGCCGGCGGCGGCGCTTGACCGAGGTCGGGTTGGGCGGGGGCCGAGTTTGTGGGTGTGGGGCGGGACGCCGGGTCGGCACGCCCGGTGCTCGCCGCCGACGGCGGCGCTTGACCGAGGTCGGGCTGGGCGGGAGCCGGGTGTGTGGGCGCCGGGTGGGAGGGGTTGGTGGGGTTGGGTTGCATGGTTTGCCTCCGGGGGTGGTTGGTGGAAACAGCTTGGTGGAGGGGTGGGGGGAGGGGCATCGGTCGGGAGGTGGTGGGGGTTCTACTTTGGTTGGTGGTGGGGTGGGGGTGGGGTGTTTAGGGTCGGGGGGTGGAGAACTTGGAGTGTCCGCCGGAGGGGCGGGAGCGGGGGTGGGGCGTTTGGGTTGTTGTGGTGGTGGGGGTTTTGACGGGGCTGACGATTGTGGGGCGGCTGGCTGATGTGGGGCAGCCGCGGCGGGTGGGGCTGGATGTGGCGGTGGGGGTCGTCAGTACTGGGTTGATGGTGCTGGTGGCGCGGCGGCCGGTGGCGGGGGCTTTGGGGCTGGCGGCGTTGGTGGTGGTTTCGCCTGCGGCTACGCCTGCTTCTACGGCGGCCACGATGGGGATTGCGTTGCAGTTGCCGCAGCGGACGGCGGTTGCGGTGACCGCTGTGCAGGTGGCGGCGCATCTGGCGCAGGGGGCTTGGCGGCCGATCGGGAACCTGCCGTACTTGTGGTTCGCGGTGCTGGCGGTGGCGGTGCATGCGGCGATGCTGGGGTGGGGGCTGTGGACGCAGGCGCGGCAGCAGTTGGTGGAGAGCCTGCTGGAGCGGGCGCGGCGGGCCGAGGCTGAGCAGGGACGTCGGGTCGCGGAGGCGCGGACGCTGGAGCGGACGAAGATGGCGCGCGAGATGCACGACGTCCTGGCGCATCGGTTGTCGCTGCTGGCGACGTACGCCGGAGCGCTGGAGTACCGGCCGGACTCGTCTCCGGAGAAGCTGGCGCGGGCTGCGGGTGTGATCCGTCTGGGAGTGCATCAGGCGCTGGATGAGCTGCGTGAGGTGATCAGCGTGCTGCGCGACGACGACGTACCGGAAGGGCCGGGTGGGCGACCGCAGCCGACGTACCAGGATGTGGCGAGTCTGGTGGCCGAGTCGCGTGCTGCCGGTACGGCGGTCGTGTACGACGACCAGGTCACGGATCCGACGTCGTTGCCACCGGCTACCGGGCGGACGGCGTACCGGATCGTCCAGGAGGGTCTGACGAACGCACGCAAGCACGCGGCCGGTCACCCGGTCACCGTGAGCCTGTCCGGCGAAGCTGGCGCCGGACTGCTGATCCGGCTCACCAACCCCGCGTCAAACGGCGTACCGATCGCACCTGGCAGCGGGACGGGCCTGGTCGGGCTGACCGAGCGTGTGCAGCTGGCGGGCGGGACACTCGACCACGTGCGCGAGCCCGGTGGCGGCTTCCGGCTGGAGGCCTCGCTACCGTGGCCGGCATGACTGAGCCGACGATCCGCGTGCTGGTAGTGGACGACGACGCGCTGGTCCGGGCGAGTCTGGAGATGATGCTGGACGGCGCCAACGGCATCGCCGTCGTCGGACAGGCCGCGGACGGCGACGAGGTACCGGCCGCCGTCGACGCGCACTTCCCCGACCTCGTGCTGATGGACCTGCGGATGCCGCGCGTGGACGGGATCGTCGCGACCCGCCGCGTCCGCGCGCGGCCGAATCCGCCCGAGGTCGTCGTCCTGACCACGTTCGACACCGACGAGAACGTGCTGCACGCGCTCCGGGCCGGCGCCAGCGGGTTCCTGCTCAAGGACACTCCCCCGGCGCAGATCGTGGACGCCGTCCGCCGGGTCGCGGCCGGTGATCCGATCCTGTCCCCCGCGATCACCCGGCGGCTGATGGATCGCGCCGCGACGCAGGCCGACGCGCACACGATCGCGCGGGCGAAGCTCGAGCAGCTGTCGCCGCGCGAGTACGACGTCCTGCTCGCCGTCGCTCAGGGCAAGGCGAACGCGGAGATCGGCCGGGAGCTGTACATGAGTCTCGCGACCGTGAAGGCGCACATCTCGCACATCCTGACCAAGCTGGAGCTGGGCAACCGGACGCAGATCGCGTTACTCGCCCATGACGCGGGGCTGGCCTAGGGTGTCCGCATGATCAGGGTGCTGCTGGCGGACGACCAGGCGTTGGTGCGGGCCGGGTTCCGGGCGTTGCTGAACGCCGAGGACGACATCACCGTGATCGGCGAGGTGTCGGACGGCGCGGCGGCGGTCGAGGTCGCGCGGGCCGAGAAGCCCGACGTGGTGCTGATGGACATCCGGATGCCCGGCGTCGACGGGCTGGAGGCGACCCGGCAGCTCGGCGCGGACGCCGAGCTCGACGGCGTCCATGTGGTGATCCTGACGACATTCGACCTGGACGAGTACGTGTTCGAGGCGTTGCGCGTCGGCGCGAGCGGGTTCCTGGTGAAGGACACCGAGCCGGTCGAGCTGTTGCAGGCGGTCCGGGTCGTCGCGCGCGGGGACGCGCTGCTCTCCCCCGGCGTCACCCGCCGGCTGGTCGCCGAGTTCGCGACGCGGAGCCGGCAACCCCATACCAGTAAGGAACTCGACGTCCTCACCGAGCGCGAGAAGGAGATCGTCGCGCTGGTCGGCGAGGGGCTGTCGAACGACGAGATCGCCGAGCGGCTCGTGCTGAGCCCGGCCACGGCCAAGACCCACGTCAGCCGCGCGATGATCAAACTCGGCGCCCGCGACCGCGCCCAGCTGGTCGTCGTCGCCTACCAAACCGGCCTCGTCCGCCCCGGCTGGCTCGGCTGAGCGGAAACTAAACGCCGCCTGGCGACTCTTTGTTTCCGCGGAGCGGGGTACTCCGTAGGGCGTAGGCGTAGCGACGCCTGGTGGGGGACGCGGGGGTGGGGCTCCGACGGGCAATCTCGTCGGTATGGATGCGCTGGTGGAAGTGTGCGGGCTGACGAAGAGGTACGGCGACACCCTCGCGGTCGATGGTGTCGATCTGACGGTGCTGCCGGGTGAGGTGTACGGGTTCCTCGGGCCGAACGGCGCCGGGAAGACCACGACGCTGCGAATACTCACCGGGCTGATCGCGCCGACGAGTGGGCGGGTTCGGGTGCTCGGCGGTGCGCCGGGGCGGCCGGAGGTGCTGGGGAAGACCGGCTCGATGATCGAGTCGCCGGCCTTCTACCCGTATCTGTCCGGCCTGGACAACCTGCGGCTGCTCGCCGAGTACGCCGAGGTCCCGCGCCGCCGGGTCGACGAGGTGCTGGAGCTGGTGGATCTCAGAGAGCGCTCTCGGGACCGTTTCTCGGCGTACTCGCTGGGGATGAAACAACGCCTCGGCGTCGCGGCCGCGCTGCTCAAGGATCCGGAGCTGGTGATCCTGGACGAGCCGACGAACGGGCTCGACCCGGCCGGGATGCGCGACATGCGCCGGCTGATCCGGGAGCTGGGTTCCGACGGCCGGACCGTGTTGCTGTCCAGCCATCTGCTCGGCGAGGTGCAGCAGATCTGCGACCGGGTCGGCATCATCGACGCCGGCCGGATGGTCGCCGAGCACCACGTCGAGGACCTGCGCGCCGAGCAGGAGCTGGTGATCCGCGCCGCGCCCCGAGAGAGCGCTCACTCCGTTCTCACCGGGTTGCTCGGCGCGGACGCCGTCCACCGGTACGACGACACGCTGCGCGTGCAGGCCGACCCGGCGCGCGCGGCCGAGCTGAACCGGATCCTCGTCGAGGCCGGGATCGCGGTCTCCGAACTGCACACCGCCGAACGAGCGCTGGAGGACGTGTTCTTCCAGCTCACGACCACGGGAGACAAGTCCGATGTTGGGTAGCTATCGCGCCGAGCTCTTGAAGCTGCGCAAACGATCCGCGGTCTGGGTGCTGTTCGGCGCCGGCCTGGTGCTGAGTCTGACCTTCGGCTATCTCCTGCCCTACCTGGGCTATGCGACCGGCGACGAGCAGACGGACGGCGTACCGCGGGCGCAGGTCCTCGCCGGGATGTTGCCGGCCCGGGTCGTCGACAACGCGATCGGCGGCTATCCGATCTTCGCGGGAGCGCTCTCTCTCGTTCTCGGCGCGATCGTCCTCGGCGGCGAGTACACCTGGGGCACGCTGAAGACGATCTTCACCCAGCGACCCGGCCGCGGCACGGTCCTGCTCGCGCAGGTTCTCGGCATCGCGACCATGGTCGCCGTCTGGGTGCTCGGCATGTTCGCCGCCTGCGCCCTGTGCAGTATCGGCGTCGCCGCCGCCGAGAACGGCTCGATGACCTGGCCGGGCCTGCCGGACCTCGCCAAGGGCCTGGCCGGCGGCTGGCTGGTCCTGATGATGTGGGCGCTGGCCGGCGCCGTGCTGGCCGTTGCCTTCCGCAACGTCGCGCTGCCGATCGGCCTCGGCGTGGTCTGGATCCTCGGCATCGAGGCCCTCTTCGCCGGAGTCGTGAACAGCCTGCTGCCGGGCCTGGAGTTCATCTCCGACGCGCTCCCCGGCGCCAATGCGGGATCACTGGTCTTCGCAGTCACTGGAATGGCCGCCGCCGATGCACCACCCGGCGTGCGGGAGGCGGTCGGCGGCGGCCGATCCTTGCTGACGATCCTGGGCTACTGCGCGCTCTTCGGCGTCCTCGCGGCCTGGACGACGAAGCGGCGCGACGTCACTTGATCCCGGCGTGCACGAGGGCGAGCTCGCAGAACATCGCGTTCGCCCAGGAGAACCACTCCCGGGTGAACTGCGTCGGATCGTCGACGTCGAACCCCTCGTGCATCAGGCCCGTCCCGCCGGTCGTGTCGCGCAGCAGCTCGAGCAGCTGCTGCCGCTCGGCGGCCGATGTACTCGAAATCCCCTGCACGGCAAGGGCGATATGCCAGATGTAGCGCGGCGGCGTATGCGGACTCCCGATCCCGGACGCCGCCGTACCGCTGTAGTAGTACGGGTTCTCCGGGCTCAGCAACAGCTTTCGCGTCGCCAGGTACGTCGGGTCGTCGGCCGCGACGTACCCGGACAGCGGAGCGCTCAACAGCGACGGCATGTTGGCGTCGTCCATCAGCAGGGCCGCGCCCGCGCCGTCCACCTCATAGGCGTAGACGCGGCCGTACTCCGGGTGCTCGACCGTGCCGAACCGGGAGATGCCCTCGTCGATCTCGGCCTTCAACTCCTTGGCCCGCGCGGCCAGCGCCTCGTCGCCGAGCACCTCGGTCGCGATCTCCTCCAGATACCCGAGGACGACGGACGCGAACATGTTGCCCGGGACATTGAAGCCCAGGTCGGTCGCGTCGTCACTCGGCCGGAACGCGCTCCACGACATCCCGGTCGGGCGGGTCTCGCGGCCGCGGCCCTCGCGGACGAGCGTGTCCGACGACCGGTCGTCGTGCCGCTGGAACCGGTACGGCGACCGCGCCTCGTGGTCCTGCTCGACGGTCCACAGCTCGAGGATCGCCTCGGCCGCGGGCTTGAACCGCGCGTCGATGACGTCGTCGCGCCCGGTCGCCCGCCACAGCTTGTAGGCCAGGTCGAGCGGGAAGCAGAGCGAGTCGATCTCGTACTTGCGCTCCCACACCCACGGCGACATCTCGGTCTCGTCGCTGGTGTGGCCGGCGCCGTTGGCCTCGCGGTTGAAGGCGTTCGCGTACGGATCGTGGACGACGTACTCCAGCTGCCGGTGCAGAACGCCGATCAGCACCTCCTGCAGCGCGGGATCGTCCTTGCAGAGCAGGGTGTACGGCCGTAGCTGCGCCGCCGAGTCGCGCAACCACATCGCCGGGATGTCCCCGGTCAGCACGAACGTCGTGCCGTCCGGCAGCCGCTCGGCCACCGCCGGGAGGTTCTCGGCCATCGACCGCCGGAACATCTCCGCGATCACCTCGTCCCCACTGGCCTCGCGGACCTTCGCGGTGGCGCGGGCCAGCACATCGGGATCGATCATGTTCGACATCTACCTTTCAGCAACGAGTTCACGTTCCGGCGAGAACGTGTGGTCCAGCACCAGGCTGCCGGCGCCGATCGCACCGGCGTCCGCGCCGAGCGCCGTACCGGTGACTTCGAGGGGGTGGATCGCGCGGACCGTGAACCGGCCGTCGAGCGCGGCCCGGACGCTGTCGCAGAACAGCGGCCCGAGCGGCTCCCAGTACGGGCCGCCGAAGACCACCCGGTCCAGGTCGAGCAGGTTCGCCACGTCCTCGACGGCCTTGGCGATCCGCTCGGCCAGCGCGGTGATGATCTCCCGGGCCACGCCGGGCCCTTCGGCCGCCAGCGCGCAGAGCCGGCCGAAGGCGGCGTCCACCGCCTGACGGTCGTCGAGATCGATGCTCTGGGCAAGTACTCCGGCGTGGATCGCCTGGTGGACCAGGTACCGCGGGCGGCTGGTGTCGCCGACGCAGCCCCGGCGTCCGCAGTGGCAGATCGGGCCGTCCGGATCGACGATCACGTGGCCGATCTCGCCCGCGTTACTCGACGTCCCGCGGACGACCTCGTCGCCGATCACCAGCCCGGCGCCGACGCCGGTGCCCAGGTAGAAGAAGACGAAGTTGCCGGGGGCACCGACCCACTTCTCGGCGGCCGCGGCGGCGGTGACGTCCTTCTCCAGCAGGACAGGCATCCCGGTCCGCGCGCGCAGCTCGTCGCGGAGCGGGACGAGGTGCCAGGTGGACAGGTTCGGCGGGTCGACGACGACGCCGCGCTCGGCGTCGATCGGGCCGGGCGCCGCGATCCCGACGCCCATCACGCGGCTCCGGGGCGCGCCCGCCTCGGCGATCACCGCCTCGACCGTGGCCGCGATCGCGTCGATCAGGACGTCCGGATCGTCGTCGTCCGGCGGGACGAGCTGATGCCGGGCGACGACGTCCCCGGTCAGGTCGAGCAGGACGACGGTGACGACGGCCGGGTCGAGGTGCACGCCGACGGCGTACTGGCCGGTGGGCTCGAGCCGCAGCAACGTGCGCGGTTTGCCCAGGCCGGTCGACTTCTGCCGCCCGGCCTCGCGGACCAGACCGGCGTCCAGGAGGCGGCGGATGATGTTCGAGATGGCCTGACCGGACAGGCCGGTCGCCTTCGCCAGCTCGACGCGGCTGAGCTGCTCGGTCCGGCGGATCGCGTCCAGGACGACGGCGTCGTTGTACCCGCCGACGCGATCGAGATTCGTCCCCCGGCGAACGCTCACTCGTTCCCCCTCACGAGACCGGGTCCGCACCCCAGGGCCGGGACCAGTCGTAGTGGACGGGGTCGCCCCCGCTCCGCCAGACGGACGGCGCGGTGCTGGTGAGCCAGTCGACCGGCTCGATCCCGCCCGCGTCACCGCCACTGAGCGCCAAATGTATACCGTTACGGAGCGCGACGTCCGTCTGTTGGGTGCGGGCGGCCGGGTCGATCGACAGGAACAGCGCCGTCCCCGATCGGGCCACCAGGTCGAGGAAGCGGGCGTTCAGCTCCCACGGGGTCTGCGGGGTGCAGGGCACGCAGTCGGCGTCCACGGTGAAGAAGCGGCCGTGCTGCGGGAGCCGGAAGGCGAGCGTGTTGACGCCCATCTTGCGGGTGCGCTCCCAGTCGCGCCCGGAGGTGTCGTCGCCGGTGCGCTGGACGTCGACCAGCCCGGCCGCGAGATGCCCGATCGTGTTGCAGCCGATCAGAACGGCGTCCGTCGCCGCCCGGATCTCGCGGTAGAAGGCGAGGATGATCTCGGCCGTCGTCCGGCTCGGGTCGTGCAACTGCCAGCCGCTGTCGGTCAGCCGGGAGCCCATCGCGGGGCCGAAGGCGCCGAACACGTCGTACGTGCTGAAGTCGTGTTTGACGAGCTCGAAACCCCAGGTCTGGAAGCGCTGCAGGTCGGCGCGGACGAGGTCGAGGACCTCGGGGTACGACGGGTCCAGCGCGCGGCCGGGCTTGTCGTGCGGACCGGGGCGCGCCCGGTTGCTCGGCTCGCGGACGAGCAGTGGGCGGAACCAGAGGCCGGGGCGGGCGCCGATGGCCTTGATCTGCGCCGCCGTCCCGGCGAGGTCGTCGAAGACGCCGGGGATGCCGTGGTCCCAAGGACCGCCGGACGCGATGCCGCCCGGGTACCAGCCGTCGTCGACGACGCTGAACGGTTTGACCGGGTGGCCGTCGGCGAGCTCGACGATGGTGGCCGCGTCGGTCAGGACGGCCTTCTCGTCGAAGTTCTCGCCGTAGGCGTAGTACCAGTTGTTGGCCCCGACCACCGGCGCGGGCTCAGGTCGCGCCGGCAGTCGGGAACTCATGGTGGCGACCGCCGCGTGCAGCGTCTGCCAGGGAGTACCCGCATCGTGGAACAATTTTACGGTAGCTGCTCTGAGGGTCCGGCCGCGCGGTTCGGTGGGTCCGCCGCCGTTGCGCAGGTCGAGCCAGAGCGTGTAGCCGTCGGCATCGACCGTCCAGGCGCAGAAGGCGCTCGGCTGGACTTCGACCCCGGCGCCCGTCGTCCGGCCCGTGTTCGGGTCGTGGACGAGGAAGTACCAGGGCAGGAGCCGCTCGGGCTGCTGGTGGCGCCACTGGAGATCGCCGTACGAGCGCTCCCAGGCGTCGCCGAGGATCAGCGCGCCGTCCGGCAGCGGCTCGGACCAGCGCAGCGCGACCCGGGTGATCACGTCAGCGGTGACCTCGACGGCCCCGTCGGCCCAGCTGACCTCGGCGCCGGCGACCGACCAGGTCGCGCCCGTGCGCTGCGCGGCGGCCAGGTCGTCGCCGACCTGGATGAAGACCGCACTCGGTTCTCTCACTGGCTCCCCCTGCGGGCGACTTTCCCCATTGACTTTAGTTATTCGTTCGGACGAGCGTCAAGATGCCTTCGACCAGGCGGTCGACGTCCGATTGATCGGTGTACGGCGCGAGCCCGGCGCGAACCGCGCCCTCGGTCAGACCGAGGTGCTTGGCGGGCTCGTAGGCGTAGAAGGTGCCGGCCGGGGCGTTGACGCCGGCCGTGGCGAGATGCTCGGCGACGGCGGCCGGGGTATGGCCCGCGACGGTGAACAGCAGCGTCGGCGTCCGGCGCGCGGCGTGACCGTGGAGGGTGACCTCGGGGATCGCCCGAAGGCGGGCTTCGAGGTCGGCGCGGAGCCGGTCCTCGTGGTCCTCGATCATGGTGAGCGCGGAGTTGAGCTTCGCGCGCCTGGTCGCGCCGACGCCCAGATCGGCGATGAAGTCGACGGCGGCCGTCGTCCCGGCCAGCAGCTCGTACGGGAGCGTGCCGAACTCGAAGCGCTCCGGGACGGCGTCCGTGGACGGCAGGAGCTTGTCGGGGCGCAGGGTTTCGAGCAGCTCGGGCCGAGCGGTGAGGACGCCGAGATGCGGGCCGAAGAACTTGTACGGCGAGCAGACGAAGAAGTCGGCGTACGACGCGTCGATCGGGGCGTGGGCGGTGAGGTGGACGCCGTCGACGTACAGGAGCGCGCCGGCCGCGTGGACGGCGTCGGCGATCCGCTCGGTGTCGGGGCGGGTGCCGAGCAGGTTGGAGGCGGCGGTGACGGCGACCAGCCTGGTGCGCGAGTTGAGCAGCGGGGCGACGTCGTCCAGCTCGGAGGTGTCGCGATCGAAGCCGAGCCAGCGGACGGTCGCGCCGGCGGCCTCGGCGGCCTGGACCCACGGACGGACGTTCGCGTCGTGGTCGAGGCGGGTGACAACGATTTCATCGCCGGGGCTCCAGCCCTTGGCCAGCGTCCGGGCGAAGTCGTAGGTCAGCTGGGTCATGCTGCGACCGAAGACGATCCCCGCGGACGTCGTACCAAGCAGGTCGGCCATCGCCTCGCGGGCGGCGACCACGATGCCGTCGGCCCGGCGCTCGGCCGGAGTCAGGCTGCCGCGGTTCGCGAGGCCGGCGACCAGGGTGGCCGCGACGGCGTCCGCGACCGGCTGCGGGGTCTGCGAACCGCCGGGCCCGTCGAAGTGCGCCGCGCCTTCACCGAGTGCAGGGAATTGCTTGCGGACGGCAATGACATCGAAGGCACTCATAGCCGCCATCCTCTCCCGCCGAACCGGTTCCCGGCCAGGGTTTGCCCGCGGCCGGACAAACCGCTGCCCGGATCCGGAAATCGCAGTACGCATTGTCGGCGGCGTGGTGCAAGATGTCAGGAGTGAGCGCCACTACGACTACTGACACCGTTCCGGTCCGGGCCTGGCTCCCGACCATGCTGACCCTGGCCGCCATCTGGGGTTGCAGCTTCCTGTTCATCTCGGTCGGCGTCCGCGAGCTGCCGCCGCTCTACCTCGCGCTCGGGCGGGTGCTGGCCGGCACCGTCGTCCTGCTGGCGTTCCTCGCGATCAAGCGCGACTCGCTCCCCCGCGACCCCAAGCTCTGGCTGCACTCGTTCGTGGTCGGCGCGGTCGGCTCGGCGATTCCGTGGACGCTGTTCGGCTACGGCGAGGAGCGCATCCCGTCGCTGCTGGCCGGGATCTGGAACGGCATCACCCCGCTCGTCGTCCTCCCGATCGCCGTCCTGATCTTCCGGACCGAGACCTTCTCCATCCAGCGCGGCCTGGGTCTGGTGATCGGCTTCGCGGGCATGCTCGTCGTCCTCGGCGCCTGGAACGTCAGCGGCGGCGCCGATCTGCTCGGCCAGCTGCTCTGCATGCTCGCCGCCGTCTGCTACGGCATCGCCGTCCCGTACCAGAAGCGCTTCCTGGCCGGCACCGCCCTGTCCGGCACCGCCCTCTCGGCCACCCTCCTGATCTGCGCGACACTCCAGCTGGCCATCGTCGCGCCACTGATCACCCGCCAGGCGCCCCCGATGCCGTGGACCCTCTCGATCGAGACCATCGGCAGCGTCCTCGCCCTCGGCGCCCTCGGCAGCGGCATCGCCTTCGTCCTCAGCATGCGCAACATCCGCCTCATCGGCGCCAGCCGCGCCTCGACGGTCACCTACCTGATGCCCATCTTCTCCATCCTGGTCGGCGTCCTCGTCCTCCGCGAACACATCACCTGGTACCAACCAGTCGGCGGCCTGGTCGTCCTCCTCGGCGTCGCCATCTCCCAGGGGGTGATCCGGAGCCCGCACCGCCCCCACTCACCAACTAAGCGGACTACCGCCGCCGTACGCTCAGCCGAGTAGTCAGGCGGCACGCAGGACCGGGTTGGTGAGTGGGGGAAGTCCGCTCGCCCGGGCAACCGAAGCGATAACCCACTCCCCGTCGTAGCGAACGTCCTCCCAGCTGAATCGGAGAATCCGCCAGCCGCGAACCGTCAGGCCGACCTGGCGTCGGCAGTCCCGGGTGAGTGCCTGCCGGGTGCCGTGGAACTCAAACCCGTCGGCCTCGAGCCCGAGCCGCAGACCGCGATGGGCCAGGTCGATGCGGGCGGAGAAATCGGCGTCTCGGACCGGGACCTGCGGGACAAAACCGTCGATCCCCGCCTCGATCAGTAGCGCCCGCAATGCGGACTCCAGTACCGACTCGGCACGGGGATCGGCGAGGCCGGCGACGTGGCAGATGCGTCGTCGGTGTCCGCCGCCGATACGGGCGGCAGCCTGCAACAGCTCGTCATTGTCCACGGCACCGATCCGCAGCGCGGAGTCCGCCACGGCCAGCGCTTCCGCGAGCGGCAGGCTGCGGATGCAGTCGAGCACCGTGCGGACGGGCGTGGTGACGTCGTCGATGGCGGGCACGTCGGCCCAGTGCAGGACGCACGGACGGCCGGTACGGCGCCGGACTCGACCCGGGGGCAAGGTGGCGTGCGGCAGCTCGGGCCGCTCCAGTACGCCGAAGCCCCAGTGCTCCGCCGCGCTGAGATGCGAGACGACACCGCGGTGGCTTCGCGCCGCGGTCAGCGCGGCCGGTGACTGCGGCAGCGCGTAGACGCCTTTGCTCACGCGACGAATGTCGCCGGCGGCCAGCGCAACTCGGATCGCGCGGCCGGAGATTCGCTTGCGGAGATCCCCGAAAGTCGCGACCCCGCCGCGCTGACTCAGCAATTCTGCGGCATCTGTCATCGCTCGATGATGAGCGATCGAGCTGCGGAGCGTCGGGAGTTGTCCACAGGCGGACCGCCAACACTCACCAACTCCCGCAACAGCCACCTGCGGGAGTCTCCTCGAGCGTGGCGAGGCGGTAGTCCGCGGTGTTGGTGAGTGGGGGGAGTCCGGCCTAGCGACGGCGGAGGTTGGGGACGGCGGCGACTATGACGGCTATCAGGGCCAGGGTGGTGCCGGCGATGACGGGGAGGGTGATGGGTTTGTCGGCGGCGGGGGCGAAGAGGTCGACGAGGAGGCTGGCGATGAGTTGGCCGGCGATGGTGCCCAGGCCGAGGACGAAGACGCCGACGACGCGGACGACGGCGGCCGCGGCGCTGATGAAGATGACGCCGCAGGCGCCGCCGAGGTAGAGCCAGGGGTTGGTGGGGAGGGGGTTGGGGGCGCCGCGGAGGGCGAGGTCGATGAGGAAGACGACCAGGAGGGCGGTCACGCCGACGAAGAAGTTGATGACGCCGGCGGCGACCGCGCCGTAGGCGTTGCCGGCGGCGGTGCGGGCGACGCGGCCGTTGATGGCTTGCTGGACGGCGGTGGCGAGGCCGCCGAGTGCGGGGAGGATGGCGAGCAGGAGGCCGTTCGGGTGGCTGAGCTGGTCGGAGACGGCCAGGACGACGGCGATCAGGGCTACGCCGGCGCCGACGATGCGCAGGGTGGTGAACTCCTGGCGGCCCGCGGGGCCGAAGCCGAGGCGGTCGACGATCAGGCTGCTGACCGCCTGGCCGGCGACCACCGCGACGGTGAAGACGGCGACGCCGATGACGTGCACGGTGATCGCCTGGGTCGCGACCAGCCAAGCGCCGCACAGGCCGCCGATGCACTGCCACCAGCGCAGGTTGCTGCGGTTCTCCGGATCGCGGATCGCGGTCCAGACGTTGCCGAGCGAGCGCCGGATCGGCGGAACCAGCGCGGTCGCGACCAGCAGGATCAGGAAGCCGCTGCCGAACGAGATCAGCGCGGCCGGGATCCCGTCGCCGAGCAGCTCGCCGAGACCGCCGTTCAGCCGCGACTGCACCGCGACCAGCATGCCGATCCCGAACGCGGCGCTCAGCCCGATGATCTGCTGCCGACGGGTCGAGGTCTCGGTCTGCGCGGCGGTCGTGGTCACCCCACCATCATGACCGTTCAACGACTTGCACCTGACAGCAGGTCCAGGTGCCGGTCAGCTCCGGCGGATCAGCGCCAGGTACATCGCGTCCGTACCCTGCCGATGCGGCCACAGCTGGACGTCGGGCCCGTCGCCCAGCTCCGGTACGTCGGGGAACAGCGCACGAGCATCCTCGAGCGTGGCGTCGTCGCGCTTGCCGAGGACGGCGTCCACCACCGCGCGGGTCTCATCGGGATGCGGCGAACAGGTCACGTACGCGACCACTCCCCCAGCACGAACCGAGTTGATCGCCGATTCGAGCAGCTCCTCCTGCAGCGGGCGCAGCTCGGCGACGTCGGCCGGCGTACGCCGCCAGCGCGCCTCCGGTCGGCGGCGCAGCGCACCAAGGCCGCTGCACGGGACGTCGGCCAGCACTCGGTCGAAGGAACCCTCAGCCCAGGTCGGCCTCGTCCCATCACCGACCAGCACCTCATGGTCGCCCGGAATCGCGCGCAAGTTGGCCCGAACCAACTCGGCCCGATGCTCAAGCGGCTCGACCGCGGTCAACCGCCCCGAACGCTGCTCGACAAGCGCCGCGAGCAACGCCGACTTCCCGCCCGGCCCAGCGCACAGATCAAGCCACTCCGCATCCGCTCCGTCCACCGGGGCGTTCGCCAGCGCGAGCGCGACGAGCTGCGAGCCCTCGTCCTGGACGCCGGCCCGCCCGGTCGCGACCGCCGCGATCCGCCCCGGATCGCCACCGCTTTGCAGGACTGCGGCGTACGGCGACCACTTGGCCGGGGTCGCCCCGGCCTCGACCAGCTCGTCGACCGTGCTGAGGCCCGGACGGGCGACCAGCGTGACCCGCGGGGCCTCGTTGTCGGCGTCGAGCAGGTCGGCGACCTCGTCGTCGTCCAGGAGGCGGGCGAAGGCCTCGACCTCCCAGGTCGGGTGCGCCTTGGAGATCGCCAGGTGCAGCAGCGGGTCCTCGTCGTACGGCGGCGCGACGGAGTCGATCCATTGGTCGAACGTGCGCTGGCTGATCTTGCGCAGGACGGCGTTCACCAGGCCGCTGCGCTTGTGGCCGATCTCGGCCCGGGTCAGCGTGACCATCTCGTTGACCGCGGCGTACGAGTCGACGCGCATCCGGAGCAGCTGATGAGTGCCGAGGCAGAGGATGTCGAGGAGCTCCGGGTCGAGCTCATTGAGCGGACGGTCGACGCAGCGGGCCAGGAAGGCGTCGTACGTGCCCTGCCAGCGCAGCGTGCCGTGCACGAGCTCGGTGCAGAACGCGGCGTCGCGCCCGGCGAGCTTCGCATCGCGCAACGCCTTGTTCAGCACGAGGTTGGCGTAGCCGCTCTCGGAGGTGACCTGCCGGATCACCCGATATGCGACCTGCCGAACCCGATCCGGCCGCTTCTGCGGCTCCCGATTCCGAGGCGACCGATCACTCACCGAGACGATCCTCATCCGTCAAACGAATCCCGCGCGCCCAGTCGGCGGCGGCCATCGGCTTCTTGCCCTGCGGCTGGACGGTCAGCAGCTCGATCGCCTTGCTGCCGGTGCCGAGACGGACGGTCGACTTGGTCGCCTGGAGCTCGCCGGGCTTCAGCTCGTCGTCGGTCAGCCGGACGGCGAGCACCTTCAGCCGTTCACCGCGGAACGTCGTCCAGGCGCCCGGCGCCGGGTTGCAGCCGCGGACCAGCCGGTCGACGCGCTGTGCGGGTGCGGTCAGATCCAGCTGGGCGTCCTCGACGGTGAGCTTCGGCGCGAGCGAAACCCCCTCGGCCGGCTGCTCGCGGGCCTCGAGGATCCCGGCCTCGATCCCGTCGAGCGTGTCGACGAGCAGCTTCGACCCCGACTCGGCGAGCCGACCGAGCAGGTCGCCCGAGGTGTCGGTCGCACCGATCGGCTCGGTCAGGACGCCGAACACCGGGCCGGCGTCCAGCGCCTTGACGATCCGGAACGTGCTCGCGCCGGCGACGTCGTCCCCGGCGATGATCGAGTGCTGCACCGGGGCGGCACCGCGCCAGGCGGGCAGCACCGAGAAGTGCAGGTTGACCCAGCCGTGCAGCGGGATGTCCAACGCTGCCTGGGGCAACAATCCACCGTAGGCGACGACCGGGCAACAATCCGGCGCGATCTCGCTCAGCCGGGCCAGGAACTCGGGGTCGCTCGGCTTCACCGGCTTCAGGATCTCGACGCCGCCGATCTCCTCGGCGTACTGCGCCACCGGTGAGGCGACCAGCTTCCGCCCGCGGCCGGCCGGGGCGTCCGGCCGGGTGACGACGGCAACCAATTCGTGGCGGCTGGCAACGATCGCCCGCAACGCCGTGACCGCGGGCTCCGGCGTACCGGCAAAAACGACTCTCACAGACCGAATCCGTTCGTGGGGTGGGGCGAGATCTTCACCTGCGGCGGGCCGGACAGCCCGGACCACTCGGCCTCGCGGATCGCCTTCATGGCGAGTTTGCGGGTCTGGGTGTCGAGCCGGTCGACGAACAGGACGCCGTCCAGATGGTCGGTCTCGTGCTGGATGGCGCGCGCCAGGTAGTCGGAGCCCTCGATCACGACCGGATCGCCGTACATGTTGAATCCGTGGGCGATGACGGATTGGGCGCGGCGGCAGTCGAAGTACAGGCCGGGGATGGACAGGCAGCCCTCGGGGCCGAACTGGTCGTCGGCGGACAGCGTCAGCTCGGGGTTCACCAGGTGCCCCAGCTCGCCCTCCACGTGGTAGGTGAAGACGCGCAGGCCGACGCCGATCTGCGGCGCGGCGAGGCCGGATCCGGGAGCGTCGCGCATGGTGTCGGTCAGGTCGCGGACCAGGCGGCGCAGCTCGGCGTCGAAGTCGACCACGGGGACGGCTTTGCTGGTCAGCACGGGGTCGCCGAACAGGCGGATGGGTTGGACCGACACAAACGTCTCCACAGCGTTCCCGAGGACCGGACCTGCCAAGTCTAGTAGTCGCACGCAGGAGCCCAGGTCAGGGAGGGGGCTGCCGCTGGACGCCACAAACACGTACTGTGGTCCCAGGCGTACCTACAGTCACTGTCGTCCCACGCCTAACGGGAGACCCAATGCCCACAGCAGCACGGGGGGCCACTTTCATCGTCCTGGGCGCGCTTGTCGCCCAGGCGCCCCTCACCGCCTTCGCCTATGAACCCCGCGAGCCCGACCGCTACCGCGCACCACTGGTCGCGCCCTCGATCACCCCCTCCGCAAGCCCGTCCGCGACCCCCTCCACGACGCCGTCCGCGACGCCGTCCGCGACGCCGTCGAAGCTGCCGAGCGTCGTACCGCCGGAGCCGGCGACCGCGCGGTCGTGGAGTGAGCTGAGCCAGCAGGTGATGGACACGTCACCCGACGACCTGCAGACGGCCGACACCGCGACGCAGGCCGCCGCGATGCTGCGCTGCTTCAAGCTCGAGACGGAGAACTACTGCCTGGGGCTCGGCTTCGTGGACCAGGTCCCGACCGGCGCGCAGGTCCAGGAAGTGATGAGTACGCCGGACGCCGAAGCGGACAGCGAGCCCGGCGTCGAGCAGGACATCGCCACCGGCGCACTGACGCCGCAATCGTTCGTGGCCGAGCGGGCCGCGCTGCCGAAGAGCCAGCGGGTCGATGTCGAGCTGGACGAGATGGAGGCCGCCTGGGCGGGCCGGGAGAAGGCTCGCACGCTGCGCCTGCTGGAGGTGCCGGCCGAGGACAATCTGGACGGCGCCGCGACTCCGGAAGCCGGTTCACCGACGCCGACTCCGAAGCCGACCCGGACGCCGCCGACCGCGCAGCCGCCGACGACCGCGCCGCAGGCCCCGCCGGTGAAGGTGGTGAAGCCGCCGAAGTCGTCGTACATCATGAAGGGCTACCAGACCTCGCAGGAGAAGGGGTTCTGGTGCGGTCCGGCGACGTTCCAGTCGATCGACTGGGCCGACGACAAGCAGAAGGACACGCAGGCGTCATGGGGCAAGGACCTCGGGACGACCAGCTCCGGGACGGCCATCTCCGCGATGGTCAAGCAGACCAATGTGAAGACCAACTGGGACCAGGCGGCCGGGACGTACATCGTCCAGAGCGTCAAGCACTGGAACGCGCAGAAGTTCTTCACCGTGCACCAGAACCACCTGGGTGACGGGCAGCCGGCGCCGATCATCGAGCACACCCAGCTGCTCAAGCGGTACTTCCCGTACCTCGCGTTCAACCACAGCGGGCACTACCAGGTCGGCCGTGGGTACGACCGGGCCAAGGGCACCATCGCGATCTTCGAGGTGTTCAACGAGCGCCGGTTCAACAGCCGGGGCAACACCACCGACGGGCCGAAGAACATCCCGGCGTCCGCGCTGTTCAACGCGACCCTGGCGAACTCCTTCCAGAACATCGGACTGTGACCTGTATGCGTCGTACCACCGTTGCCGTCGGCATCGTGCTCGTCCTCGGTCTGGCGGCGTGCTCGTCGGAGCCGGATTCCTCCGGCCCGGTGAGTCCGCCGACGACCAGCGCGCCGCCGCCGTCCACACCACCGCCGTCCACGCCGCCGGTCGAGACGAACACCGCCGTCCCGGTGTGGGCGAAGGTGCTGCGGCAGCCGGTGGACGGACAGCATCTGGTCACTCAGCAGCGTAAGTATCTGGTGACACGCGGCAGCGACGAGGCCGGGATCACCACGATCGCCTTGAAGGGCAGTAAGAAACCCGTCGTCCGGCATGTGCCGGCGAAGGGGTTCGTGGCGCAGTCGCCGGTCGTGATCGACGATCGGTGGGCGCTGGTGGAGGACATCCGGTCCGAGGGGCCGAGTCCGGAGATCGCCGTCGTCCGGTACGACCTGAGCACCGGCGCGAAGTCCGGGCTCGGGAAGCTGCCGCGGGTCTCGGAGCCGGAGATCGGCGCGTACGACGGGACGTTCGCCTACACCTCCACCGATGGGACGAACCGGTCCTGCCTGATCGTCGCCGAGCTCGCGACGCTGTCGGCGCGGACGGTCGGTTGCGTCGCCGCACCCGGATATCTGGCCGATCCGGTCGTGTCGCGCGATTCGGTGACGTTCAGCGAGATCAGCGCGCCGGAGACGCCGCGGCGGTGCAAGCGGGTGCTGACGGCGGCCCTTTCCGGTGGGCCCGCGCGGCCGGTGCCGGCGGCAACCAAGTGCATCCAGTGGAGCGGCGCTTCGGTGGGCGGGGCGACGGTCTGGTCCGAGGTGGCGGCGTCCGACCCGGATCAGTACCAGAGCAAGGCGTACTTGCGGGAGTCGGCGGACTCCCCCAGCCGGCCGCTCGGCGCGATCGCGACCGACACGATCCTTGCCTGCGGCAACTGGATTCTCTGGGAGACCCGGACGGTCGGCAGCGACGGGACGGAGTCCTTCCAGATCAGCCGCTGGCGGTCGGGCCTGCCGAAACCGCAGCGCATCTACACCGGCAAGCCCGGCGTCGCGCTGACGCCGATGACCTGCCAGGACAACACGGTGTACGTCGAAGCGGCCAATCTGTCCGCGAGCCCGACGTACACCGAGGCCCTCGCAGCAACGGTCAGCTGAGCTTCAAGCCGCGCTGCTTGAGCTGGGCCCGCAGCTCGGCGGCGCCGGTGAACTGCTCGGCGTCGATACCGACCGCACGGGCGCCGTCGACGTTGTACTGCATGTCGTCGGTGTAGAACGTGCGGGCCGGGTCGAGGGCGTAGCGCTCCAACAGGATCCGGTAGATCTTCTCGTCCGGTTTGATGGTCTGCTCGGTGCCGGAGACCACCTCGCCGTCGAAGCTGCGCAGGATCGGGAACGCCTCCTTCGCGACCTCCCACTTCTCGGCGGAGAAGTTCGTCAGCGCGTACGTCGGCAGCCCGAGCGCCCGGATCTCGGTGAGCAGCTCGACGGTGTCGGCGAAGACGCCCTTGACCATCGTCAGCCAGCCGGTGTCGTACGCCGCGATCCACTCGGCGTGCTCCGGGAACCGGCCGGACAGCTCCGCGACCGCCTCGGCCCAGCTGCGGCCGGCGTCCTGCTCCTGGTTCCAGGCGGGGGTCGCGACCTCGGTGAGGAAGCGCTTCCGCTGTTGCTCGTCGGGGATCAGGCCGGCGTACAGATAGTCCGGACTCCAGTCCAGCAGTACGCCGCCGATGTCGAACACCACCGCGTCGATCGTCATACCGGCAACCCTACGTTGGGCGCGGCGGACTTCACCGTGCGCAGGATCGGGACGGTTTCGAGCGCGGTGATCTGCTCGATCGCGCCGACGCGCTCGGTCAGGTAGGTGTGCAGCGCGGCCGGGCTCGCGCACAAGGCGTGCGCCACCAGGTTCGTCCGCCCGGTGGTCGCCGCCACGAACGCCAGCTCGTCGTGTTCGGCCAGCGCGCGGCCGACCCGATCGGCGGACGCCGGCGGCACCGAGAACCACAACATCGCACTCGTCGTGATCCCGAGTGCCGTCGGATCCACGTCCACGTCGTAGTAGATCGCCCCACTCGCCTCCAACTCCCCCAGCCTGCGCGCCACCGTCCCCGCCGCCCACCCCGTCCGGATGGCCAACTCCCCCACCGTCGCCCGCCCGTCCGCCCCCAAACCAGCCAGCAACTCCCGGTCTCCCTCCCGCACACCCCCGCTGCCCAGACCACCGCGCAACCCATCGCCGCCGACGGCAGGGTCGGAGGCTGGGATGGGGGTGAGGGCTTGGGATTGGGCGGGGGTCAGGGCTTGGGCTCGGGCCGGCCAGGGGGTGGGACCGCCTCGGTAGAGGTGCAGGAGGTGGTGAGTGGTGATGGAGGTGAGGGTCGGGGTGGCGGGGAGGTCGTGGAGGAGAAGGGGATTGGCGGTGGTGGGGGTGGTTTGGAGGATGGCGACCAGCTCGGTGCCACCGGAGGCGAGTTTGATCCAGGTGGTGTCAGGCCGGCGGGCGAGGGCTGCGGCCAGGGACTGAGTTGCTCTGGGGGTCGTGGTGAGGCGGACGAGCCACTGGGAGCGGCCGGTCCGGTGCGGGTCGGGGAGGCCGACGACGCGCAGGCCGGCTTCGGCGCGAAGGCGCTGGTAGCGGCGCGCGACGGTTTGGGTGGAGACGCCGAGGACCTCGGCGATCCGGCTGTACGGCGCTCGGCCCGCGAGCTGGAGCGCGTGGATCAGGGCCCGGTCGAGGTCGTCCACCATGGAAAGATCATCGCGTAGAGCGCTCTCTGATGGAAGATCTTTGCGATCTCCGGGCTATGGATGGATAGCCGGAACCGCCGCGACGGACCGTACTGCCACCGGATGCGAACGGAGGCGGAGATGCGGAAATGGGTGGGACTGGTCGCCCTGCTGGTGGCCGAGGCGATGAACCTGCTGGACGCGACGATCGTGCAGGTCGCGGCGCCGGTGATCCACGGCGAGCTCGGCGGAGCGACGTCCGATATCCAGTGGTTCGGCGCGGCGTACACGCTGCCGTTCGCGGCACTGCTGATCACCGGCGGCCGGCTCGGTGATCTCGCCGGCCGGCGGCGGGTGTTCCGGATCGGGGTCACCGGGTTCGTCCTGGCGTCGATCGGGTGCGCGCTGGCGACGCAGTCCGGCGTACTGATCGGCGCTCGGGCGATCCAGGGCGCGACCGCGGCGGCGATCATCCCGCAGACGATCGGCTTGATCCGCTCCACGTTCAGTGGACCCGAGCTGCCGAAGGCGCTCGGCTCGATCGGCCCGGTGATGGGCCTGGCCGGCATCTCCGGCCCGTTACTCGGCGGGGTGATCACCGAAGTGACGTCGTGGCGGGCGGTGTTCCTGGTCAACGTCCCGCTCGGGTTGGCCGTGCTCGGTCTGGCGCGGCTGCTCCCCGAGTCGCGCTCACCACTGCGCCGCCGCCTGGATCTGCCGGGAACGGGGCTGCTGATCGCAGGGAGCGCTCTCTTGGTATTTCCAATCCTGCAATCGCAGCACTGGTTCCTCGCCCCGATCGGCGTGGCGGTCCTGGCAGCCTGCGTACTCCAGCAACGCGCCACCGGAGCCCGGCTGCTCGAGCTCAGCCTGTTCACCCGCCCCGGCTTCGGCGCGGCTCTGGTCACGTCGACACTGTTCTTCGCAGTGCTGAGTGGTCTGACGCTGGTCGTCGTCCTGCATCAACAGTTGACGCTCCAGCACGGCGTACTCCGCGCGAGTCTCGCGCTGCTCCCCTGGTCCGCGGCGTCCGGCGTCAGCTCGTGGTGTGCCGGCCAGTGGCTGATCCAACGCGTCGGCTCCCGTCTCATGTACGCCGGGCTCGGCGTGCTGCTCATCGGGCTCGGCGCGGCCCACTGGTGGCTGCTCCCCGCACTCGGCGTCGCCGGCGTGGGCGTCGGACTCTTCACCACTGCCTTCTTCACCGAAGCCCTGAGCCGGGTCGAACCGCACGAGACCGGATCAGCGGCCGGCCTGCTCAACGCCGTCCAGCAGTTCGGCGGCACCCTCGGAGTCGCCGGCCTCGGCTCGGTCTTCGTCCGGCACCCGAGCTCCCTCCGACCGGCGCTGCTGATCGCGACCGCCGCCGTCCTCGCCACGCTCGGGAGCGCTCACCTCATGCGGTCGCGGCGTTCGCGGCGGCTCGGGCGTGCAGCGCCGGGGCCAGCGCCCATTGGGCCGCGAAGATGAGGACGCCGAGTAGCGCGACCCCGATCCAGGTCGTCGTCGCGCCGAAGTGCTGCAGGGCGTTCGGGCCGGCCAGCGGACCGATCACCGTGCCGACGCCGAACGCCATCCCGGTGATGCCCATGTAGCCGCCGCGCAGGTCCAGCGGAGCGATGTCGGCGAACACCGCTCCGATGACCGCGGCGAAGCCGATCTCGCCGATCGACCAGACCACGACTGTCAGCGCGTAGCCCCAGAAGGTGTCCACGACGGCGCCGAGCCCGAAGCCGAGACCGACCACCAGCATCGAGATCGCGACCAGGCGCGGCCGGTCGTAGGTCGCGAGCCGCTTCACCAGGAACGGCTGGAGCAGGACGATGACCACGCCGTTCAGCCCGATCACCGTTCCGTACAGCGACGACGGCAGCCCGTCGCGCGCCATTGCCAGCGGCAGTGTCGAGTACCCCTGGAAGTAGATGGTCGCGTACCCGATCTGGATCAGCACGACCGCGAGGAACACCCGATCGCGCAGCACGACCGGCAGCAACGGACGTCGATCGGCGCCTTCGTCCAGAACCGGCCGGCTCTCCGGCACCATCGTCCAGATCACCACGCCCGCGATCACCGACGTCGCCGCGTTCAGCCAGAACAGCAGCCCGAACCCGAGCGAAGCCAGCACTCCGGCCGACACCGTCGACACCGAGAACCCGAGATTGATCGCCCAGAACAGCAGGCCGTACGCGCGAACGCGCTCTCCCGGTTGCAGCAGGTCGGCGACCGCCGCCTGGACGGCGGGCCGGAACAGGTCGCCGAGCAGGCCGACCGTGAACGCCGCCGCCCAGATCGTCGGCATCGACCGGGCCGACCCGAGCAGGATCAGCGCGGCCGCCGTCCCGAAGAAGCAGATCAGCATCGTCGCGCGCCGTCCGACCCGGTCGGACAGCCAGCCACCGACGAGCTGCGAGACCACGCTCCCCGCCCCGACCGCGGCCGCGACGGCGCCCGCCGTCCCGGCGGACAGCTGGCGGTCCTGGGTCAGGTACAGCACGAGGAACGGCTGGACGAAGCTCCCGAGCCGGTTGACCAGCTGACAGACCACCAACGCCCAGAACGCTCTCGGCAACGGTCGGGAGGCGGTCGGCACAGTCGGGACAGCGGCAGTCATGGGACAACCTTCCGGGCGCCGAGGGCCGGTTGTCGACGATTAGGTCCAGGACTAATCGGTGGCGGCGACCCGATCGCTGCCTACGATGGACCCGTGATCACGATCGGCCTCACCCCCGATGCCATCGGCCGCATCCGGTTCGCGCTCTCTCCGATCTGGGAGGCCGTGACGAGCGTCCGGGCGCTCAGCACCAGCACCGTCCGCAGCGTGCACGGCCCGTGGCTGCAGAAGGTCCGCCCGATCATCGACGGCCCGGACCTGACGTTGCTCAAGGCATTGATCCCGCCGGTCGGCTACATCCCGGACTTCATCACCCCGGCGCCGCCGCGGCGTACGACCGGCCTGGAGTCGGGGCTGGCCGCGATCGCCGCCACTCCGCACCACCTCGTCGTGGCCGAGCTCGGCAAACTGCACGCCGAGACGCCGAACCCGGTGCTGCCCGGCATGATGGCGCGCCCGGCCAAGGCGCTCCAGCAGATCACCACGGCGCTCGAGTCGTACTTCCGCCGGACCATCGAGCCGGACTGGCGGCGGATGCGGGCGCTGCTCCAGGAGGATCTGGCGTTCCGGCTCGACGAGCTGGCCAGCGGCGGGATCGAGCGGCTGTTCCGCAATCTGCATCCGTCGGTGCGCTTCCGCGGCGACGCCATCGAGGTCGACCGGCCGTTCTGCTGCCACGGCGTCCCGGCAGCTGGGCAGGGCGTCCTGCTCGTCCCCTGCGTCTTCACCTGGCCCGCGGCGCTCCCGGTCACCGGCGCGCCGCATCTGCCGACGATCACCTATCCCCCGCGCGGCCTCGGCCGGCTCTGGGAGGATCGTCAGGACACCACGGAGTCCCCGCTCGCGGATCTCGTCGGCCGCACCCGGGCCGCGATCGTCGGCCATCTCGACCTACCGATGTCCACGACCCACCTCGCGCACCAACTAGGCGTCACCGCGCCCACCCTCAGCGTGCACCTCAGCATCCTGCGCAACGCCGGCCTCGTCGACTCCCGCCGCGACGGCCGCGCCGTCCTCTACCACCGCACCCGCCTCGGCTCCCAGCTACTCGCTGCCTCCACCGGCCTCGCCTCCACCGCCTGACTTATCGACCAGCCAGCTGCCTGGTCGCCGAGCCCGCGACCCCACAGCCCGGCCTCGGCGCCGTCCACCTGCAGCACACCATGGCCGGCGATCCGCCCGAGAACCCGAGCAACCGGCAAGCAGCCGCCCCGCCCACGGAACGAAACCCGAGCGCGGCACCACCGGCGATCGCCCCGACATCGGCGGTCAGCGCCCCCTTGAGCCGGTCGACGACGAACCAGCAGTTGCCGACGGCACCCGGCGAGCGGCCGGCAGCGCGCCGTTGGCCAGGCGGCCGGCCCAAGGTCGGCGGCGGGCGGCGGCCTCGTGGGCACGGCGAACAGGCCGAGCGCGGCGAACCGGCTAGTGCGGCGGCGTCGGCGACGGGTCGGCAGCGGGCGGCCAGGCGTCGGCGGCTAGCCGAAGCTTGGGGGGTCGACCTGGACGCGGACCGAGCCGGGGTTCTTCTTGGTGGCGCGGGCGGATTGCGCGTCTTTCAGGGCGCGGGCCAGTTGTGCGCCGGCGGCCCGAGGCGTGCGGACGACGGCGCGTACGGTCTCGTCGTCGACGTCGACCGGGCCGAGGATCTCGAGACCGGCGGTGGCTGGGAGGAGCGCGCGGAGGCGCTCGACCAGGTCGGCCACCGAATCGGCGGGGCCGGTGAGCTCGGCGAGCTTGGCCGCCGGCGCGAGGTGGGCCGCGCGTCGCTCCTCGACCTCGCGGCTGGCGAAGCCCTCGGGGCTCCAGCGGACGACGACCTGCAGCGGCAGCGCGGACGGATCGCCGACCAGGATGACGGTGCCGCCGGCGCTCGCGGGGCGGACGAGGGCGGCCGCGTTCAGCCAGCGACGGACCGCCTCCTCCGGCGCGCGCAGATCGGGCCGCGCGAGCATAAGCCAGGTATCGAGCAGGAGGGCCGCGCTGTAACCGCGCGCGGCGACCGGCTCGGCGCCCGGCGTACTGACGATCAGCGCGGGCTGATCCGGCACGTGGTCGAGCATGTTGTCCCCACCCGACGTCCGAACCAGGACGCCGGGGAACGCGCGCCCCAACTCCTCCGCCGTACGCCGAGCCCCGACAACCGCAGCCCGCATCCGGGTGTCACCGCACTCGGGGCAGCGGTGATCGGCCGCCGGTCGGCCGCAGATCGTGCAGCTCGCCGGCCCGGCCCCGCCCGTACGCCGAAGCGTGCCGCCGCAGGTCGAGCAGCGCGACGGCGCTCGGCAGGTCTGGCAAACCAGACTCGGCAGATACCCCGCGCGCGGAACCTGGACGAGCACCGGCCCGGTCTTCAGCCCCTCGCGCGCGATCTCGAAAGCGCGATGCGGCAGCCGCGCGGCGCGCGCCATCCGATCCCGCGCGAGATCGGTGTCGGACTCACCGGTGATGTGTACGGACGGCGCCGCCGCGCGGATCGCCGGGCGGGCCGCGATCAGCTCTCCCGCGAACCCGGACTCGATCACCGCGGCCGACTCCGCTGAGCGCGCGAACCCGCCGAGCAGCGCGGCGCAGTTCTGCTTGAAGGCGCGCAGCAGCAGGACTTCACGGGCGTTCGGATACGGCGCGCGCGGCTCGGCGTACGACTCGTCGCCGTCGTCCCACAGCGCGACCAGGCCGAGGTCGGTGACCGGCGCGAAGGCGGCGGCGCGCGTCCCGATGACGACGCGCGCCGTGCCGCGGAGGGCGGCCAGGAAGGCGCGGTAGCGCGCGGTCGGGCCGAGGTCGGCGGAGAGGACGACGAAGCCCGGCTCGCCGAGCACCGCCGTACAGGCCGTCGCGAGCCGCTCGAGATCGCGCGCGTCGGCCGCGAGCAGCAGCGCGCCCCGCCCGGCCGCCGCGCACACAGCCGCGGCCTGGGCGAACGCGAGCGCCCAGTCGGCCCCCGGCACCGCCGTCCAGATCGCGCGCGGCGACTCCGCCCGCGCGAGGGCGTCGAGAAAGCCCGGCGGGTACGGCGCCCACTCGGAGCGCGAGTCGGACAGCGGAGGCGGCGCGGGCTGGTCGTAGCGCAGCGGCTCGGCCTCGACCTTGGCATGCCGGGGCGGGACGGCGAGCCGGGTCACGTCGGCGAGGACGCCGGCGTACCGATCGGCGACCGCGCGGCACAGCTCGGCGATCTCGGGGCGCAGCACCTGCTCGGCCGAGACGACCTTGCGGATCCGGACCAGCTTGCCGTCGTGGTCGGACTCGGCGAGCCGCTCCAGGACGAAGCCGTCCAGGTCCTTACCGGCGAACCGGACCTTGACCCGCGCGCCGGGCTGCGCGGCGGCGGCCAGGTCCTCGGGGACCAGATAGTCGAAGGGCCGGTCCAGATGCGGGAGCGAGACGTCGACCGCGACCCGGGCCACCGGCAACGACTCGGTGATCTCGGCCGGGACCTTTGTCCGCGCTTTGCGCACGGTGTCGCGCAGTAGCGTCAGCTGCTCCGGCGAATCCGATGTCACCCGCAGATGCTAGTCCGCGGGGACGACAGTCGGTGTCCGCACTGCCGTCCCCCTGTGGACAACTACTTGTTGACCGCGGCCTTGAGGGCCTCGACGCGGTCGGTGCGCTCCCAGGTGAAGTCCTCGCCGGTGCGGCCGAAGTGGCCGTTCGCGGCGGTCTGGGTGTAGATCGGGCGGAGCAGGTCGAGATCGCGGATGATCGCGGCCGGGCGCAGGTCGAAGACCTCGGCGACGGCGTCGGCGATCGTGGCGACCGGGACCTTCTCGGTGCCGAACGTGTCGACGTAGAAGCCGACCGGAGCGGCCTTGCCGATCGCGTACGCGACCTGGCACTCGACGCGGTCGGCCAGGCCGGCCGCGACGATGTTCTTGGCCACCCAGCGCATCGCGTACGCCGCGGACCGGTCGACCTTGGACGGGTCCTTACCGGAGAACGCGCCGCCGCCGTGCCGGGCCATGCCGCCGTAGGTGTCGATGATGATCTTGCGGCCGGTCAGACCGGCGTCGCCCATCGGGCCGCCGACCTCGAAGCGGCCGGTCGGGTTGACCAGCAGCTTGTAGTCGGTCGAGTCGATGTCGAACTGCTCGAGCACCGGGTCGACGACGTGCTTCTTGACGTCCGGCGCCAGCATCGACTCCAGGTTGATGTCGGCCGCGTGCTGGCTGGAGACCACCACGGTGTCCACCCGGACCGCCTTGTCGCCGTCGTACTCGACGGTGACCTGGGTCTTGCCGTCGGGGCGCAGGTAGGCCAGCGTGCCGTCCTTGCGGACCTCGGTCAGCCGCGCGGACAGCCGGTGCGCGATCGTGATCGGCAGCGGCATCAGCTCCGGCGTCTCGTTGGACGCGTAGCCGAACATGAGCCCCTGGTCGCCCGCACCCTGCAGGTCCAGCTCGTCCTTCGACGCGTCCGAGCGCGTCTCGTACGCCGTGTCGACCCCCTGGGCGATATCCGGCGACTGGCTGCCGATCGCCACCGACACTCCGCACGACGCGCCGTCGAACCCCTTCAGCGACGAGTCGTACCCGATCTCCAGGATGCGCTTGCGCACGATCCCGGGAATGTCGACGTACCCCGACGTGGTGACCTCGCCGGCCACCACGACCAGACCGGTCGTGACGAGCGTCTCGACCGCCACGCGGCTCTTCGGGTCGGCCGTCAGCAGCGCGTCGAGAATGGAATCGCTGATCTGGTCAGCGATCTTGTCCGGGTGACCCTCGGTCACGGACTCGGACGTGAAAAGGCGCCTGCCCACAATTCTCCCTCGGATTCCTCTTGTGCCGCGCAGCCGGCGTCGCGACCGCACGATCCCCCCATGCACCGGCGGATGGCGATGCATCTTCGGCGAGTATGCCAGCAGTTTCGGCCAGAGTCCCGGGAACGCTCCGAATCCGCCCACGATTCGAGAACCGTGACCATATTCTGGGCAATCCGGGGATTTCAGGCGTGCGGGCCGACCGTGATCTCGCCGACGGTTAGGGTACCCTTACCGCCGAGGATCGTCGACACCCGGTCCACCTCGGACTCCAGCGCGGCCAGCCGGCCCGAGCTCATCCGGACCAGCGGCTCGACCGTCACGTCGAGGTTGCGGCCGCGCTTCTTCTGGTGCCAGACGCCCGCGACCGAGCCGTCGACCAACAGCAGCGGGTAGTTGCCCGCCTGGCCGCGATTGGTGGCCCGATCGAAGGCCTTGCCCGGGAACACCCGCTCGCGCGGGAAGCAGCCGACGCCGTACGCGTCGAAGTACGGGAGCAGCCGCACACCCTCGACCGGCTCGCCGGAAAAGTCGTCGTCCCCGGGGGCCAGGTAGCCGAACTCGGTCTCGGGGAGCCCGTCGAAGTAGGGCTTCACGAAGGCCGGCGACGTACTCAGCCAGCGCGCGAAGTGCTGCGGGGTCGCCGGGCCGTAGGCGAACAGATAGCGCCTGAGCAACTCGGTGAGCGCTCTCTCACCGTCCATCGGGACGAACGGCGCCCGGCGATGCGGGTTCGTGTACGTCGTCGCCCGGCCCCGGTTCGCGCCGTAACAGAGCACGCCGGCGTTGGCGGCGGCCGGGATCACCTGCCGCCAGCGCGGCCAGTGCGTCTGGAACGCGGGCATCACCAGGTCACCCGCCCATGAGCCGGTCCGGCGGACGACCTCGACGGACAGCTCGTCGACGGTGAGCTCCGCCTCGGAGAGCGCTCCCCCGATGGCCTCGATCACCTCGTCCCGCTGCTCCGCGGTCAGACGCATACTCACGGGCGGCTGGGTGCCGGCCGGGAGCGCAGAGAGCGCTCCCGTCCAGATCGGGAGGTCGTCCAGCGGCAGCAGATGCACGGTCCCGCGCGGGCCGAAGGTCTTCACCAGGCCGGTGTCGTTCTGCACGCTCTCCCGCGTCGCGCCCTGGACCCGCAGCGCGACCGAGGTCTCACCGGCGGAAAGGATCTGCGCATGCGCCCCGCACATCGCCCGGACGGCGTCGACCGGAGTCGCCGCGAGGTGGGTCAGATAGTGCCGTCGCATCCGCCGCGCGACCACGGCCGTCCAGGTGAGCTCCATGACCGGAACCCTAGGTGGAATAGCGGTCAGGAATTGTCCTCACGCTGTTTCTCCAGCTGTCGGCGTTCCTTGCGTTCGGCCTTCAGCCGGCGGCGCTCGGCCTTGGTGACCTTGCGCTGGACGCCGACCCCGCCCCAGAACGAGAACCCGGTCACGACGACCCGCGGAGCGCCCGCTTCACCGATCCCGGCGGCGCCTTGTTCGAAACCGCCCATCACGCCGATCCCCCGGACCTCGAGGTCGACGTCCGGGGAGACGATCACGGTGATGCCGCCGAGCAGCGCGACGCAGCGGATGACGGTCTCTGGCGCCTCGAAGTTCGCCTCGCGAAGGTCGATGGTCCCGCCGCCGAGGAGCGCGAAGCTGTTGAACTGGCGGGCGATCGTCCAGACGCCCTTGCGTTCGAAACCACCCAGGATCGCGATCCCGGTTCCGGACGTCGGCCGGCCGCCGATCCGCTGACTCACTGCGCCCGGAGCCGCCTGCGGCACGAGCTCCTGGTACGACGCGGCCTGGTCCACGCCGACCGGGAGGTCGTGCACGAGCTGCTCGAGTTCGCCGTACGTGCGGGCCGCGTGGGCCTCCTCCAGCCGGGACTCGAACTCCGTCAGCCGGAGCCGGCCCTCGACCAGCGCCTCCCGCAGGATCTCGGCGATCCGCTCCCGGTCGGCATCGGACGCACGCAGCTCACCCCGAGCAGGCACTGCGGGCGGTTCGGCGGGTGGAGGCGCAGACATACCCCAAGCCTAGTCACCCCCACCGGTCAGACGCCCGAAGCTGTTGGTTCGGTTACTCGGCAGGGGTTGCGGTGAGGCCGGCGCAGGTGCGGAGGTTGTTGAGGCGGGCGCGCTCCTGGTCGCGGGCGGCACCGGAGAGCGCTCTCGGGTGCCGGGTCTCGGCGTCCATCTCGGTGGGGACGAAGGTGCGGCTGACGACCGTGCGGGCGCGCAGGGTCAGGCGGAGCACGCCGCCGCGCCAGGTCTCGGGCACCGGCAGCTCACCGCCGAACAGGAGATTGCCGAGGTTGTAGGCGACGTAGGTCCGGCCGAGGTAGCCCATTCCTTGGAGGACGTGGGCGTGCGCGCCGAGGATGAGATCCGCGCCGACCGCGGAGAGATCGACAGAGAGCGCTCTCTGCTGTTCCGTCGGGCAGCGGTCGAACTCCGAACCCCAATGCGGGACGACGATCACCAGGTCGCTCGTCCGCCGCGCCCGCCGGACGGCGTCCACCGCCTGGCGATGGTCGATCGCGATCGCCAGCCCCGGACGGCGTGGACCGGCGGCCCATTCGGTCGCGAGCTCCTCGACCTGGTTGACGCCGATCACCGCGATCCGGATGCCGCGGATCGTCGTCCGCCAGGGTGCGAAGGCCTGGGCGCTGTTCAGTCCGGCGCCGAAGGTCGGCAGGCCGAGGCGGCTGGTGATCGCGAGCGTGTCGGTCAGGCCGCGCTGGCCGTAGTCGAGTGTGTGGTTGTTGGCCAGGCTGACGGCATCGACGCCGGCGGCCTTGACCGCCGCGACCGCGCGGGTATCGGTGCGGAACAGGAAACGCTTGTGCGCCGCCGTACCGCGGCCGGTGATCGCGGTCTCCAGATTGACGATCGCGAGGTCGGCGTTCGCGAGCTCGGGAGCGGCGTCGCCGAAAGCAGTCGCCAGGTCCGCATCGAGTAAGCGCTGGGTCTGGTTGTGGAAGTTGACGTCGCCGCCGAAGGCGATGGTCAGCTCCGGCCCGTCGGCCGCCACCGGCGGATCGGGCTGAAGCCCGCCGGCCGTGCAGGCCGACGCGGTCAGCAGAACCAGAGCCACGAGCAGCCGGCGCATCAACGGTGCCTCCCCTGCCGGACGAAAGGTCGCTCGAAGAGCAGATGGATGACGTACGCCGTGATCAGCACGGCGGCCGTCGTCCCAGCGAGCAGGAGGTACTTGTTCACCCGATCCCCGAGCCGCTGGAAGACGATGAAGCCGATCTGCCCATGGATCAACGCGAGTGGATACGTCGTCGCGGCGAGCGCGGCCAGGCGGCGTCCCGTCGTCCCGGGCGTCAGGTGTAGCGCCGAGGCGAGGAGGATCCAGAAGAACAAGACGATCAGGCTCGTGACGATCGCCGGGTGGATCGTCGCGTGATAGCGCTCGCTCAGGTACTCGGCGTACTGGACGCCGCGGTAGATCGCGTTGAGCTGGCAGAGTGCGAGCAGCGCCAGCCAGGAGCGGCTCGGGCCGAAGCGGTGGATCATCGCGAGCGCCATCCCGGCGATGAAGTAATGCGAGTACTGCGTGTTGAGTACCAGGTCAGCGCGGATCGGGAGGACGCCGAGCTCGAAGACAGCGGTCAGACCGAGCCAGCCCCAGGCCACGATCGCGACCCGGCGCGGGGTCGCGACGAAGAACAGCAGGACGGCGACGATCAGGTAGAAGCGGATCTCGGCCCACAGCGTCCAGTAGCCAGGATCGACGTCCGGGAGCCGGGCCAGCGGGTTGAGCATGGTCAGGTTGGCGGCGTACTGGAAACCGCCCACCGGGTAGCGGCCGGCACCGAAGAGCACCGAGACCACGGCCGTCAGCGACAGCGCGACCCAGTACGCCGGGAAGAGCCGGACGGCTCGCGAGCGCAGGAACTGGCCGGGGGTCTGGTTCCAGGCGCTCTGCAGGATGACGAATCCGCTGATCAGGAAGAACAGATCAGCGCCGAGGTAGCCGTAGCGGGCGATCGCCGCGGGCAGTGCGAATCCAAGCGGGGACTGGACGTCGGCGTACCCGGAGAACAGGTAGTGATGCCCCAGGACCGCGCCCGCCGCGCCCACGCGGAGCAGATCGACCGCGGCGAGTCTGCCACCGGGCTGATGGTCCGGACGCCGTCGCCGGGCACCCTGCGTCCGCGACTGCGCACGAACAGCCCTCGACCGAACAGGTTCGACAACCGGCGACCCCAGCGATCGCGCGACCACGGACATGCAGAAGCCCCTCCGACGACAACACCGTCATTGAGGGGCTTACAGACTTCTGCCGGGAGCTCGACTATAACCGGCGGACCCCAGCCACCGCACAACTGGTCGAGCAGCCGCCGACACGCCGTGTTCTGCGGCGTGTCGGCGGGAGGTTGTTCGGTGGTGGCGGTCCGCTACGCCCAGTGCGTCGCGACCAGGTTCCAGATCACGCCCGCCAGGGCGTCCTTCGAGCCGGACGGGACCGGGACGGCGTGGCCGGCGCGATCGAGGATGACGGCCTCGTTGTTGTCGCTGCCGAAGACCTTGCCGCCGGAGACGTCGTTGACGACCAGCAGGTCACAGCCCTTGCGCTCGAGTTTGGCGCGGCCGAGATCGAGGACGGAGTGGTCGGCGTCACCGGTCTCGGCGGCGAAGCCGACGATCACCTGCCCGGCGCGGGCGCGGCCGTGCGAGATGGTCTGCAGGATGTCCGGGTTCTGGATCAGGTTGACCGCGGGGACGGCGCCGTCCGCGGTCTTCTTGATCTTGTGCTCGGCGACGTCGGCCGGGCGGAAGTCGGCCGGGGCGGCCGCCATCACGATCGCGTCCGCGTCGGCGGCGCGCCCGGTGATCTCGTCGTACAGGTCGCGGGTGCTGGTGACGGGCACGACCTGGACGCCGGCCGGGTCGGGGAGCTCGGAGTTCGCCGCGACGAGCGTGACCTTGGCGCCGCGGGCGGCCGCGATCCGGGCCAGGGCGTAGCCCTGCTTACCGGATGAGGAGTTGCCCAGGTAGCGGACCGGGTCGAGGTGTTCGCGGGTGCCGCCGGCGGAGACGAGGACGTGTTTGCCGGTCAGATCCGCGACGGACTGGCCGGCGGCGCGGGCCGCCTGGTCGGCGAGCATCAGCTGACTGATCGCGAAGATCTCGGACGGCTCGGGGAGGCGGCCGCGGCCGGTGTCCGCGCCGGTGAGGCGGCCGACGGCGGGCTCGAGCACGGTGATCCCGCGCGAGCGCAGCGTGGCGACGTTCGCCTGGGTCGCCGGGTGCTCCCACATCTCGGTGTGCATCGCGGCCGCGAACAGGATCGGGCAGCGCGCCGTCAGCAGGGTGTTCGTCAGCAGGTCGTCGGCCAGGCCGTGGGCCGCCTTGGCGATCAGGTTCGCCGTGGCGGGCGCGACGACGACCAGCTCGGCCGCCTTCCCGATCCGCACGTGCGGCACTTCCTGGACGTCGTCGAACGGATCCGCCGTCACCGGCTGCCCCGACAGCGCCGCCCACGTCGCCGCGCCCACGAACTCGAGCGCCGCCGCCGTCGGCACCACCCGCACGCTGTGCCCCGACTCCGTCAACCGGCGCAGCAGATCACAAACCTTGTACGCCGCGATGCCGCCACCCACACCCAGCACCACATTCGGCTTGGCCTTGGTCACAACGACTCCTAGGTCGAGAAGAAGGAGACCGCACCGGTCACGGCGACGGCGGTACGGACGACGACGTCCGGGACGGCGGGGTTGGCGCGCGCCTGCCTCCGGAGCGGCACGGTGCACGCCGGGTGCGGAAACACCTCAGCCCCCGGGCCGGATGAGGCCTCGGGGGTGGGGGACGACGAGCCGGGGACGGGTATCAGGTGAGTCCCTTACCGGCCGGGTCATCGGGGCTTGGTTAGGCGGTCTTCTCCGCGGCGGCGGCTTCTGCCTCGGCCTCGGGGTCGATATCGGTGCAGGTGAGGACGCCCTCGTTGATCTCGCGCATGGCGATCGAGAGCGGCTTCTCCTGGACGTGGGTCTCGACCAGCGGACCGACGTACTCCAGCAGGCCTTCGCCGAGCTGGGAGTAGTAGGCGTTGATCTGCCGCGCACGCTTGGCCGAGTACAGCACGAGCTTGTACTTGGAGTCGGTGTGGGTGAGCAGGTCGTCGATCGGCGGGGAGGTGATGCCGATGGCGACGGGCTGGTTGCCAGACAAGTTCAGCTCTTTCCAGAGATGTGGGGTGATCGAATCAACTTTACCAAGTGATCGGCCGCCTCCCGAACCGAGGCGTTCACGATCGTCACGTCGAACTCCTTCTCGGCGGCCAGCTCGAGCGTCGCGGTCTCCAGCCGGCGCTCCCGCTCCTCGGCCGTCTCGGTGCCGCGGCCGACCAGCCGGCGGACCAGCTCGTCCCACGAGGGGGGCGCCAGGAAGACGAAATGCGCCTCCGGCATCGTCTCGCGGACCTGGCGGGCGCCCTGCAGGTCGATCTCCAGCAGCGCGGGCCGGCCCTCGGCCAGCTTGTCCAGCACCGGCTGCTTCGGCGTCCCGTAGCGGGCGGCCTTGTGGACGACGGCCCACTCCAGCAGCTCCCCGGCGGCGATCATCCGGTCGAACTCGTCGTCGGAGACGAACAGGTAGTGCACACCGTGCACCTCGTTCGGCCGGGGCTTGCGGGTGGTCGCCGAGACCGAGATCCAGATGTCCGGGAAGCGCTCCCGGATATCCGCGGCGACCGTGCCCTTACCGACCGCGGTCGGGCCGGCCAGCACGGTCAGCCGGGCCGGCTGCGGCCCGTCGGTGGCGGGCGTTGCCGCCGGTGCGTTGGTCATGTTCTCCGGGAGCCTGTCTCCAGCCACAGTCATGGTCACACCAGTGTCCAACGAGCCGGGGAGGATTTCGGTCCGGCTCACTCGGCGAATTCGCGCATCAGCGCGGCGATCTGGTTCGACCCGAGGCCGCGCACGCGGCGCGTCTCGGAGATGCCGGCGCGCTCCATGATCTGCTGCGCGCGCACCTTGCCGACGCCGGGGATGCACTGCAGCAGCGCGCTGACCCGCATCTTGCCGATCACGTCGTTGGTCTGCCCCTCGTGCAGCACCTCCGTCGGAGACGCTCCCGAGTGCCGGATCCGGTTCTTGATCTCGGCTCGTTCACGCCGCGCCGCCGCGGCCTTGTCCAGAGCCGCCGCTCGCTGCTCCGGGGTCAAAGAAGGAAGTGGCACCGTTTCACCTGTCCCGTTGTATGGCTTCGCAAGGGAACCTAACACGGCCCCGGCGCGCCATCGAACGCGAGCAGGTCAAGTCTCAGTTCAGCTTCGGGACGTCGACCTTGCAGGCGTCCTTCGCGTGCGTGGTGATGGCCTTGTACGCCGTGATCACCGGACCGGTCTGCTGGCTGAGCCGGGCCAGCTCGACCCGGTCCGAACCGGCCTTCTGGGCCTTCTCGGCGAACGTCACGACGACGCCCCAGTCGTCCTTGACGTCGGCCGGCGCGCTGTCGCGCAGCTTCTTGGCGTCGTCCAGGATCTTCACGTAGTCGGCCGCGTTGGTCGGGTCGACCTGGGTCGCGCTGGCGGCGTAACCGGCCAGGTCGACGCAGTACGCCTGCTCTTCGGTGCAGGCGGTGAGCAGGGTGGTGCCGGCCAGCAGGGTCACGACGGTGGCGATGGTGGTCCGCATACCGCGCACGCTACCGGTCGTGACCAAAGGATCCGAAACGGATACTTTCCGACACCACCCGTGCTGTCGTGCTTACGGGTTGTTCAGGTCGACCTTGCAGGTGTCCTTGGCGTGCTTGGCGATCGCGCTCGACGCCTCGCCCATCTTCTGGCCCTCGGCCTTGCTGAGCTCGGTCAGCTTGGCCGTGTCGCCCTTGGCGTCCTGGGCCTTCTTGGCGTACGCCGTCAGCGTCTTCCAGTCGTCCTTCAGCTCCGACGGAGCCGACTTGGAGACCTTCTCGGCCTCCTTGAGCGCCTTGCCGACCTGGTCGGAGTTCTTCGCGTCCAGGTTCTTCGCCGACTTCGCGTACGACGTCAGCTCGGCGCAGTAGTTGCCGCTCGAACACGCCGTCAGAACGACCGCACCCATGGTCAACGCCGCCGCGAGGGCGCCCAGCTTCCGCATCGCATTCCTTACTGTCTCGCGCGGGAAGGCCCGTCGCTTCCCGTCCCCGACACCATCCCGAACAACCGGGTCATCCGGTCCGCACGGCGCGCCGTGAACAACCTCGCACCCGCCGACTGGAACCGGTCCGTGACCTGCCGCGTCAGCGGCTGCCGGGCAGGTCGACCTGACAGGTCTCCTTGGCGTGCTTCTCGACCGCCCGCGAGGCCTCGGCGTTCTTCGCGCCGTCGGCCTCGAACAGCGCCCGCAGCGCCGTCTCGTCGCCGGTCGCCTCGCGGGTCGCGTGGGTGTAGGCGAGCATGGTCTTCCAGTCGTCGGCGAGCTCTTCGGGCGCGGCCTCGGCCAGCTTCTCCCCCGCCCGCAGCATCTCATCCTGGACGGCGGCGTCCGTCCGGTCCTTGCCGGTGAACGTCGCGGCGAAGTTCTTCACCTCACCGCAGTAGTCGGCGCCGCAGGCGGTGAGGGTGGTCAGGAGCAGGATCGATGCCGCCGTCGCGGCTGCCGTACGCATCGCACCATCATCGCGGACGGCGTCGTCCGGCCGAGACGGCGACCGCGTTCGCGGCGACGATCACGCCGATGGCGATCCAGTCCGGGACGGCGAGCTGCTGGCTGAGGACGACGTACCCGACGAGGGCGGCGAGCACCGGGTTGACGCTCATGAAGACGCCGAAGAACTGCGCGGGCACACGCCGGAGCGCGAGGACGTCGACGAGGAACGGGATCGCGGAGGACAGCACACCGGCGACGAGGGCGTAGCAGATGGCCGCCACGGTCGGCGGGTGGTGGTAGAGCACGAACGCGCCCACGGGGACGTACGCGAGCCCGGACACCGCGGCCGCCGCGCCGGACCCGGTCGCGCCGGGCAGCTCACGGCCGACCGTGCGGTTCAGCAGGATGTAGCAGGCCCAGCACACCCCCGCGAGGACGCCGAACGCCACACCGGCGTAGTCCGTCGTCGCCTGCGGCCGCGTCAGCACCAGCACCGCAGGAGCCGCCGCCAACGCACACACCAGGTCGATCACCCGCCGCGACCCCAGCAACGCGACCGCCAGCGGCCCCAGGAACTCCAGCGTCACCGCCAGCCCCAACCCCACCCGGTCGATCGCCGTGTACAGCGAAACGTTCATCACCGCGAAAACCGCCGCCAGCCCCAGCACCAACCGCCACTGCCGCCCACTGAACTCCCAGAACCGCGGCCGCCCCACCGCCACCAACACAACCCCAGCCATCCACTGCCGAACCGCCACCACCCCCACCGGCCCAATCACCGGAAAAGCCTGAGCCGCCACCGAAGCCCCCACCTGACTGGACAACCCACTCCCCAACATCAACAAAACCCCCTCCCACCGCCCCCGCCTATCAGCAGAAGCAGCAGTCGGCAGGGCGTCAGGTACAGGAAGCAGGACTGGAGCTGGCGGGGTGCTCATGGGGCCAGGTTGCGCCTGGTTGGGGCTGGCGCAAAATGCGGGATGGAGGGGATCTATACGGTGGGGGTATGGATGTGGAGGTTCGGCAGTTGCGGTGTCTGGTGGCTGTGGTGGAGACGGGGACGTTCACGGATGCGGGGATCGAGTTGGGGGTGAGTCAGGCGGCGGTGTCGCGGAATGTGTTGGGGTTGGAGGGGCGGCTGGGGGTTCGGTTGTTGCATCGGACGAGTCGGTCGGTGACGCCTACCAGTGCGGGGGTTCGGGTGTTGGCTCGGGCTCGGCAGGTGCTGGCCGAGGTGGATGAGTTGGTGCGGGAGGCGACCAGCGGGCATACGCGGTTGCGGGTCGGGCATGCGTGGTCGGCGTTGGGCCGGCACACGGCGGAGTTCCAGCGGCGATGGGCGGCTGAGCACCCAGGGGTCGAGCTGCAGCTGGTTCGGACGAACACGGCGACGGGCGGGCTGGCCGAAGGGTTGTGCGACATCGCCGTCGTCCGCGCGCATCTGGACCTGCGCCGGTTCGCGCACATCACGATCGCCCAGGAGGACCGGTACGCCGCACTCCCCGCCGACGACCCGCTGGCGCGGAAGCGGACCGTCACCCTCGACCAGCTCCGCGACCGCGTCCTGAGCCTCGACCGCCGGACCGGCAGTACGACGCTCGATCTGTGGCCCGAGGGACTACGTCCGCGGGTCGAGTACAACCAGGACGTGGACGACTGGCTCACCGCGATCGCCTCCGGCCGGTGCGTCGGCGTCACGGCCCAGGCGACCACGACGCAGTACCGCCGCGACGGCATCGTCTACCGCCGCCTCCGCGACGCTCCCCCGGTCGACGTCCACCTCATCTGGCACCGCCAGGACCCCCACCCCGCCACCCAATCCGCCGTCACCCTCCTCACCGCCCTCTACGCCGGCTGACCCGAACGACAGGAGGTACACCGGCGGTCCACGCCTGCCCCACCCCTCCCGGCACCCCCGACAGCCGCCTACCTCCTGTCCTTAGCGCTCCCCCAACACCCCAAGGAGCGCCCGGCGATCGGCCGGTTTCCAGAGGACGTCGCGGATGCGGTCGATCCCGCCGACCGGCCAGCGATCGGCGAGCCCGCGGACGGCGGGGTCCGAGATCGCGGCAGAGAGCGCTCCCGGGAAATCTCCCCAGACGACCTTGAAGGGTCGCCCCCACATCTGCTCGACGCCGAGCGCGACCGGCGCGGTGATCCCGCGCGCGTTGTGCAGCTCCGCGACCGCCGAGTACGCCGCCATCAGCGCCTCCTCCCGCTCCCGCCAGCCCACCGCCCGAAGCACGGTCTGGAAGACCGGCCCGAGCTCAGGCCCGCACACCAACCGGCTGAACGCCGTCCCGAACCATTTCGCGTACGGCGCGTACCGCCGCTCGATCAGGAAACACAACCGCATCAGATCCCGCACCAATTGGACGCCGATCAACCCCGACCCGAGCTCATCGCCGACATACCCGGCCCGGCCGACCAGATTCAGCTCCGGATGTACCCGCCACCACGCCGAGATCAGCAAATACCGCCAGACGTCGTCCGGATAATAAGCAAACTGATCCCGCACGCCCTGCAGGCCGAGCTCGTCGTGAAAGACCGCGCCCGCGGTCATCATCAGCAAACTCTGCTCGGGCAGGGTCAGCCAGTCCGCGGCCGCGATCCCATCTGCCGGGTCGAGCCCGAGGTACTGCCGGAAGTACCCATCCACCGTGTGCGTCTCGGCCAACGTCGCGCGACCGCAGAACTCCCCCGGCACCTCAAGCACGACCGCCGCCGGATCCGCGACGAACAGCACGACGCGCGCTTCGCAGTTGTGATCGGCCGACATCTCGTCATCGAACCCGAGCACCTCGGACCCGCGACCGAGCAGCCCCGCACTGTGCGGAACGGTCAGCTGCGGCGCGACGACCTCGACGTAGAACCGCCGGCACAATTCGATCCCCGACATTCCCATGCCGCCCAAGATCGCAGCCGCCGCCGCGTGATTTCAAGCGAAATGCAAAAAAGGCGCGAAATTCATCGCGCCTTTCTCACAAAGGCAATTCTATCGCGAATTACCGCCGATTGTCAGTAGCCGAGGACCGTTCGGTACGCGTCGTTGGCCCGCTCGGCCGCCGCCCGCAGACCGGCCGCGCCCGGCCCGGCGCCGAGGATCTCCCGCGAGCTCGACGGGACGACGTTGCGCACCGCCGACCCGAAGACCGCCTCCAGCCCCTCGGCCGTGCCGCCCTGCGCGCCCAGCCCGGGCGCCAGCAGCGGACCGTTGATGTCCAACTCTTCGTCCGTCGACGAGATCGTCGCGCCGACGACCGCGCCGAACGACCCGAGCCCCTCGGCGTCCGCGTTCAGCTCCCGCAGGCCGTCCAGCACCGCGCCGGCCACGGTCGGCCCAGCGACCGTCCGCGCCGACTGGAACTGCGGGCCTTCCGGGTTCGACGTCAGCGCCAGCACGAAGAGCCCCGAGCCCGACACCCGGGCCTCGTCGATCGCCGGCTGCAGCGAGCCGAAGCCGAGGTACGGGCTGACCGTCAGCGCGTCCGAGGCCAGCGGCCCCTTCTCCGCCAGGTACGCCGCCGCGTACCCGGCCATCGTCGTCCCGATGTCGCCGCGCTTGGCGTCCATGATCAGGACGGCCCCGGCGTCCCGCAGCCGGCGCGTGGCCTGCTCCAGGACGGCGACGCCCGCCGAGCCGAACCGCTCGAAGAACGCCGACTGCGGTTTGAACACGCCGACCTGCTCGGCCAGCGCGTCGACGACGGCGTACGTGAAGGAGGCGAGGCCGTCCGCGGTGTCGGGCAGACCCCACTGGTCCAGCAGGTGCTGGTGCGGGTCGATGCCGACACACAGCGGCCCGCGGTCGTCCATGACGCGCCGCAGCCGGGCGCCGAAGGTTTCGTTGCTCATAGCAAGCTCCTGTTGATCCGCCGGATCAGGCCCGGGCCGCGGTAGATGAGACCGGAGTACACCTGGACCAGACTCGCCCCGGCATCCAGCAACCGAGCGGCATCCGCCGGCTCCAGGATCCCGCCGACGCCGATCACAGGAAGCGCTCCCCCAGTTTCCGCATGGATGTGCGCGACGGTCTTCGCCGCGATCTCGGTCAGCGGCCGGCCCGACAACCCGCCGGCCTCGGCGGCCAGCGGATGCGACTCGACGCCGCCCCGGCCGATGGTCGTGTTGGTGGCGATGATGCCCGCGACGCCGACGTCCGTGCAGACCTGCAGCAGCTCGTCGATCGCGGACGGCGTCAGGTCGGGCGCGATCTTGACCAGGATCGGCTTCGCGTCGCGCCCACCCGTGCTCATGGACGACGCCTCGTCATGGAGCGCGCCGAGCAGCTCACGAAGCTGGCCGGAGTCCTGCAGAGAGCGCAATCCCGGCGTGTTCGGCGACGACACGTTGACCGCGAAGTAGTCGCCGTACCGGTAGAGCCGCTGCAGCGACGTCACGTAGTCCTGGACGGCGTCCTCCAGCGGCGTGACCTTCGACTTCCCGATGGAGACGCCGAGCGGGTACCCGAGCGGCCCGTACGCCGCCAGCCGGTCGGCCAGCGCCGCCGAGCCGAGGTTGTTGAACCCCATCCGGTTGATCACGGCCTCGTCCGACACCAGCCGGAACAACCGGGGCTTCTCGTTCCCCGGCTGCGGGAGAGCGGTCACCGTGCCGACCTCGACGAAGCCGAAGCCGAGCGCCCGCCACGCGGGGAGCGCGATCCCGTTCTTGTCCATCCCGGCGGCCAGCCCGACCGGCCCCGGGAAACGGATCCCAAAGACCGTCCGCGCCGCGCCCACCGGGATCGCGCCCAGAGAACGCGAGAGAGCGCTCACCGCGCCGGGAACGCGCCCGAGCCGGCGCAAACCGTGCAGCGTCTGCTCGTGCGCGATCTCGGCATCGCCCTTGCCCAGCCGGTACAGGACCGGCCGGAGCAAGGTTTCGTACGCCGTCCGACTACTCACCGAGGATCCTCGGCACCCAGTCCTGCAGCGAGCGGACGCCGATGCCGCCGCCCTGCTGCGCCTCGATGCCCTGCACCGCGGCCGCCAGGCCCTGGACCGTCGTGATGCACGGGATGTTCCGCGCGACCGCCGCCGACCGGATCTCGTACCCGTCCAGCCGCGGCGAACCGCCCTGGGTGATCCCGATCGGCGTGTTGACGATCAGGTTCAGCTCGCCGTCCTGGACCATCTGGACGATCGTCGGCTCACCGTTCGGCCCCGGGCCCTGACTGCTCTTGCGAACCGTCACCGCCTCGACCCCGTTGCGCCGCAGCACGTCGGCCGTGCCCTCGGTCGCGTAGATCTGGAAGCCCAGATCGGCCAGCCGCTTGACCGGGAAGATCATGTGCCGCTTGTCCCGGTTGGCGACCGACACGAACACCTTGCCCGCACCCGGCAGCGGCTGCGACGCCGCGGACTGCGACTTCGCGAACGCGATCCCGAACGTGTCGTCGAACCCCATCACCTCACCGGTCGAGCGCATCTCCGGCCCGAGCACGGTGTCGACCGACTTACCGTCGACGGTACGGAACCGGTTGAACGGCATCACGGCCTCCTTCACCGCGATCGGCGCCGTCGGCGGCAGCGTTCCGCCGTCCCCGGAGGCCGGTAGCAGGCCCTCGGCCCGCAGCTCCGCGATCGAGGCGCCGAGCATCACCCGGGCCGCGGCCTTGGCCAGCGGCGTGACCGTCGCCTTCGAGACGAACGGCACCGTCCGCGAGGCCCGCGGGTTCGCCTCCAGGACGTAGAGCACGTCGCCGGCCAGCGCGTACTGCACGTTCAGCAGCCCTTGGACGCCGACGCCGCGCGCGATCGCCTCGGTGGACTGCCGGATCTTCTCGATATCGGCGTTCCCGAGCGTGATCGGCGGCAGCGCGCAGGACGAGTCGCCCGAGTGCACCCCGGCCTCCTCGATGTGCTCCATCACGCCGCCCAGGAACAGCTCGGTACCGTCGTAGAGCGCGTCCACGTCGATCTCGACCGCGTCGTCGAGGAAGCGGTCGATCAGCACCGGGTGCTCGAACGCCTGCCCGCCGCCGAGCCGCTCCAGCGCCGCGCTCAGCTCGTCGGTGCTGTAGACGATCTCCATCCCGCGCCCGCCGAGCACGTACGACGGCCGCACCAGGACCGGGAACCCGATCTCGGCCGCGACCTCCTGGGCCTCGGCCGGCGACAGCGCCGTCCCGTGCTTCGGGGCGGGCAGCCCAGCGTCGCTCAGGACCTTGCCGAACGCGCCCCGCTCCTCGGCCAGGTCGATCGCGGCCGGCGACGTCCCGACGATCGGCACCCCGGCGTCCGCGAGCCGCTGCGCCAGGCCGAGCGGCGTCTGGCCGCCGAGCTGGACGATGACGCCGGCGACCGGGCCGGCCTGCATCTCGGCGTACACGATCTCGAGGACGTCCTCGCAGGTGAGCGGCTCGAAGTAGAGCCGGTCCGAGGTGTCGTAGTCGGTCGAGACCGTCTCCGGGTTGCAGTTCACCATGATCGTGCAGTAACCCGCCTCGCGCAGCGCCATCGACGCGTGCACGCACGAGTAGTCGAACTCGATACCCTGCCCGATCCGGTTCGGCCCGGAGCCCAGGATCAGGACGGCGGGCTCGGTCCGCGGCGCGACCTCGCTCTCCTCGTCGTACGACGAGTAGTGGTACGGCGTCGACGCCGCGAACTCGGCCGCGCAGGTGTCGACGGTCTTGTAGACCGGCCGGATCCCGAGCGCCTGCCGGACGCCGCGGACGACGTCCTCGGTCAGATCGCGGATCTCGGCCAGCTGCAGGTCGGAGAACCCGTGCCGCTTGGCGAGTTTGATCACCTCGGGTGTCAGCCGCGGCGCGGCCGCGACCTGGAGCGCGGTCTCGTGGATCAGGTACAGCTGGTCCACGAACCAGGGGTCGATCTTGGTCGCGTCGAAGATCTGCTCCGGCGTCGCCCCGGCCCGGATCGCGTCCATGATGATCCGCAGCCGCCCGTCCCGCGGCGTCTTGATTGCCGTCAGCAACGACTCCAGATCGGTCGAGGGCTCGCCGGCCCAGGAGAACCGGGCCTCCGGCTTCTCCAGCGACCGCAGCGCCTTCTGCAGCGCCTCGGTGTAGTTACGGCCGATCGCCATCGCCTCGCCGACGCTCTTCATGTGCGTGGTCAGCGTGGCGTCCGCGGCCGGGAACTTCTCGAACGCGAACCGCGGCACCTTGACGACGACGTAGTCCAGCGTCGGCTCGAAGCTGGCCGGCGTCTGCCGGGTGATGTCGTTCGGGATCTCGTCCAGGGTGTAGCCGATCGCGACCTTGGCCGCGATCTTCGCGATCGGGAAGCCGGTGGCCTTCGAGGCCAGCGCGGACGAGCGCGACACCCGCGGGTTCATCTCGATCACGATCAGCCGGCCGTCGGCCGGGTTCACCGCGAACTGGATGTTGCAGCCGCCGGTGTCGACGCCGACCTCGCGAATGATGCCGATGGCAAGGTCTCGCATGATCTGGTACTCGCGGTCGGTCAGCGTCATCGCCGGCGCGACCGTCACCGAGTCGCCGGTGTGCACGCCCATCGGGTCGACGTTCTCGATCGAGCAGATGATCACGACGTTGTCGGCCTTGTCGCGCATCACCTCCAGCTCGTATTCCTTCCAGCCGAGGATCGACTCCTCGATCAGCACCTCAGTGGTCGGCGACGCATGCAGGCCCGCGCCGGCGATCCGGGTCAGGTCGGCCTCGTCGTACGCCATCCCGGAGCCGACGCCGCCCATCGTGAACGACGGCCGCACGACCAGCGGGTAGCCGAGCTCGCCGGCCGCGCCGAGCACGTCCTCGATGGTGTGGCAGATCCGCGAGCGCGCGGTCTCGGCGCCGAGTTTCTCGACGATCTGCTTGAACGACTCCCGGTTCTCACCGCGCTGGATGGCGTCGACGGACGCGCCGATCAGCTCGACGCCGTACTTCTCCAGGACGCCGTTGTCGTGCAGCGCGATCGCCGCGTTCAGCGCCGTCTGGCCGCCCAGCGTCGCGAGCAGCGCGTTCGGGCGCTCCTTCTCGATCACCTTCTCGACGTACTCCGGGGTGATCGGCTCGACGTACGTCGCGTCCGCGAACTCCGGGTCCGTCATGATCGTGGCCGGGTTGGAGTTGACCAGGACGACCCGGAAGCCCTCCTCGCGCAGCACCCGGCAGGCCTGGGTGCCGGAGTAGTCGAACTCACAGGCCTGCCCGATCACGATCGGGCCGGAGCCGATCACCAGCACCGACTCGATATCTGTCCGCCGCGGCATCAGTTCCGCCCTTCAAGAAGCTCTACGAAACGATCGAAGAGGTACGCCGAGTCGTGCGGACCGGCCGCCGCCTCGGGGTGGTACTGGACCGAGAACGCGAGCACCCGGCCGTCGCGACCGGTCAGCTTGAGCCCTTCGACGACGTTGTCGTTGAGCGAGACGTGGCTGACCTCGGCCGTCCCGTACGGCGTCTCCACCACCGAGTCGAGCGGCGCGTCGACCGCGAAACCGTGGTTCTGCGCGGTGATCTCGACCTTGCCGGTGGCCCGGTCGAGCACCGGCTGGTTGATCCCGCGGTGGCCGTACTTGAGTTTGAAGGTGCCGAAGCCGAGCGCGCGGCCGAAGACCTGGTTGCCGAAACAGATCCCGAAGTAGGGCTTGTTCTGCTCCAGCAGGGCCTTCAGCAGGTTCGTCGGGTGCTCGGTGGTCTCGGGGTCGCCGGGGCCGTTGCTCATGAAGATGCCGTCCGGGTTCACCGCCAGCACCTCCTCGAGGGTGGCCGTGGCCGGCAGCACGTGCACCTCGATACCGCGCTCGGCCATCCGCTTCGGCGTCATCGTCTTGATGCCGAGGTCGAGGGCGACCACGGTGAACCGCTTCTCACCCTCGGCCGGGACGACGTACGCGTCCGCGGTGGTGACCTGCTCGGCGAGGTCGGAGCCGGCCATCGCCGGCTGCTCGAGGACCTTGGCCAGCAGCTCGGCCGGGTCGAGGATCTCGGTGGAGATCCCGGCCCGCATCGCGCCGCGCTCGCGCAGGTGCCGAGTCAGGGCCCGGGTGTCGATCCCGGAGATCCCGACGATGCCCTGGGACTTCAGCTGGTCGTCGAGCGAGCGGGTGGCGCGCCAGTTCGACGGGACGCGGGCCGGGTCGCGGACGACGTACCCGGCGACCCAGATCTTGTGCGACTCGTCGTCCTCGTCGTTGACGCCGGTGTTCCCGATGTGCGGCGCGGTCTGGGTGACGATCTGGCGGTGGTACGACGGGTCGGTCAGCGTCTCCTGGTAGCCGGTCATCCCGGTGGTGAACACCGCCTCGCCGAAGGTCTCGCCGGAGGCCCCGTACGAGGCGCCGGCGAACGACCGGCCGTCCTCGAGGACCAGCAATGCGGGCTGACTCATGATTGCTCGGCTCCGATCAGAGTTGCGATGGATGCGGTCAGGGGTTCGGTGTCGGCCTTGCGACGGGGCCGGAAGCCGGTGTCCAGCTCCCGCCCGTCGTGGCGCCAGGTGACCACCACCAGGCCGGACTTCTCCGCGGTCACCTTGCCGGCGATCCCGCGGTCGGTCCGGACGGCGGTCAGGTGGCCGGCCGGGATGAAGACATCCGCCGCGCCCTGCCGATGGAAGATCAGGCCGGCCTCACTGACGGCCAGGTCCGCGGTGGCGCGGACACCCAGTTCGTGGACGGCGATCCGGTCCATCCAGTCGCCGGCACTCGTCGTCGCGACGTAGACGCCCTCCACGCCGCGGGTCTTGTCGCCGGCCGGCGCCGCGGGCAGCGGGGCCAGCTCGGCCTGCCGGGCCTGGCGGTTCCGCCAGCCCCGGAACATGCCGTAGTACGCCACGGCGATCACCGCGAGCGTCCCGGCGATGGCGAGGACGGTCTTCACCGGACGGCCTGCCCGTCGCGGACGGTCGGCGTCCCGCGCAGGAAGGTCGCGACCACCTGGCCGGGCAGCGTCATCCCCGCGAACGGCGTGTTCCGCGACAGCGAGGTGGACTGCTCGGGGACGATCGTGCGCTGCGCGGCCGGGTCGACCAGGACCAGGTTCGCCGGGGCGCCGGCCTCGAGCGGGCGGCCGTGGTCACTCGCCTGGCCGATCGCGGCCGGGCGGTAGCTCATCCGGTCGGCGACGTCGGCCCAGGTCAGCAGTTTGGTGTCGACCATCGCGTGCTGAACGACCGAGAGAGCGGTCTCCAGGCCGATCATGCCGAAGGCGGCCGCGCTCCACTCGCAGTCCTTGTCCTCGACCGGGTGCGGCGCGTGGTCGGTGGCGACGATGTCGATCGTGCCGTCGGCCAGGCCCTCGCGGACGGCCTCGACGTCCTCCTTGGTGCGCAGCGGCGGGTTCACCTTGTAGACCGGGTTGTACGACGCGGCCAGCTCCTCGGTGAGCAGCAGGTGGTGCGGCGTCACCTCCGCCGTCACGTCGAGCCCGCGCCGCTTGGCGGCGCGGACGATCTCGACCGAGCCCTTGGTGGACAGGTGGCAGATGTGCAGCTTGGAGCCGACGTGGTGGTTGAGCAGGATGTCGCGGGCGATGATCGCCTCTTCCGCGACGCTCGGCCAGCCGGTCAGCCCGAGAACGCCGGAGAGCGCTCCCTCGTTCATCTGGGCGCCCTTGGTCAGCCGCGGCTCCTGCGCGTGCTGGGCGATCGTGCCGCCGAAGGCCTTCACGTACTCGAGCGCGCGGCGCATCAGGGCGGCGTCCCAGACGCAGTCGCCGTCGTCGGAGAAGACGCGGACGCGGGCCGCGGAGTCCGCCATCGCACCGAGCTCGGCCAGCTGCGTGCCCTGGCGGCCGACCGTGACGGCGCCGATCGGGTAGACGTCGGCGTACCCGGCCTCACGGCCCAGGCGCCAGACCTGCTCGACGACGCCGGCGGTGTCGGCGACCGGGTCGGTATTGGCCATCGCGAAGACCGCGGTGAACCCGCCGACGGCCGCGGCGCGCGTCCCGGTGTGCACGGTTTCGGCGTCCTCGCGGCCGGGCTCGCGCAGGTGCGTGTGCAGGTCGACCAGACCGGGCAGCGCGATCAGGCCGGTCGCGTCGATCGTCTCGGCGTCCGCCGGTGCTTGCAGGCCGGTGCCGACAGCAACGATCTCCTCGTTGTCGATCAGCAGGTCCGCCACCTCACCGCCGACGATCTTGGCTCCGGTGATCAGGTATGCGGTCATGCTGGGGGCTCCTCTGAGGATTCGTTACTACCTGACAACAGCAGATAAAGGACGGCCATCCGGACGGCCACGCCGTTGGTGACCTGTTCGACGATCACCGAGCGGGTCGAGTCCGCGACCTCGGCGCTGATCTCCATCCCGCGGTTCATCGGGCCGGGGTGCATCACGATCGCGCTCTCCGGCAGCTGCGCCATCCGGTGGACGTCGAGGCCGTAGCGCCGGGTGTACTCACGGGCGCTCGGGAAGTACGCGTCGCCCATCCGCTCGCGCTGCACGCGCAGCATCATCACCGCGTCGCTCTTGGCCAGGACGGCGTCGAAGTCGTACGACGTCGTACAGGGCCAGCGGGACATGTCGACCGGCAGCAGCGTCGGCGGGGCGACCACGGTGACCTCGGCGCCGAGCGTCGCCAGCAGCAGGACGTTCGAGCGGGCGACCCGGGAGTGCAGGACGTCGCCGACGATCGTGATCCGGCGGCCGTCCAGCGAGCCGAGGTGGCGGCGCATGGTGAAGGCATCCAGCAGGGCCTGCGTCGGGTGCTCGTGGGTGCCGTCGCCGGCGTTCACGACCGCGCCGGTCATCCAGCCGGAGGTGGCCAGCAGATGCGGAGCGCCGGAGGCGCCGTGCCGGCAGACGACGCCGTCCGCGCCCATGGCCTGCAGCGTCAGCGCGGTGTCCTTCAGGCTCTCGCCCTTGCTGACGCTGGACCCTTTGGCCGAGAAGTTGATCACATCGGCCGACAGCCGCTTGGCGGCGGCCTCGAACGAGATCCGGGTCCGGGTGGAGTCCTCGAAGAAGAGGTTCACCACGGTGCGGCCGCGCAGGGCGGGCAGTTTCTTGATCGGGCGGTCGGCCAGCGACCGCATCTCCTCGGCGGTGTCGAGGATCAGGTTCGCCTCGTCGCGGCTCAGGTCGCCCGCGCTCAGTAGGTGGCGCATCAGACCGCCGCTCCCGTCTTGTCGGCGACCGTCTTGTCGGCGATCAGGACGGCGTCCGCGCCGTCGTACTCGGTCAGGTTGACGGTGACCCGCTCCAGCAGCGAGGTGGGCAGGTTCTTGCCGACGTAGTCGGCGCGGATCGGCAGCTCGCGGTGGCCGCGGTCGACCAGGACGGCCAGCTGGACCGCCTTCGGGCGGCCGATGTCGCCGATCGCGTCCAGCGCGGCGCGGATGGTGCGGCCGGAGAACAGGACGTCGTCCACCAGGACGACCACCTTGCCGTCGATCCCGCCGGGCGGGATGTCGGTGTGCTCCAGCGCGCGGGCCGGCTTGAGGCCGATGTCGTCGCGGTACATCGTCACGTCGAGTGACCCTGTCGGCACACTCTGCCCCTCGACGGCGGCGATCCGCTCGGAGATCCGGGTCGCCAGACCCACTCCGCGAGTCGGGATACCGAGGAGTACGACGGGGTCGGCACCCCGGTTGCGCTCGAGGATCTCGTGCGCGATCCGGGTCAGTGCCCGGGAAATGTCGGAAGCATCCAGCACTGTGCGCGGTACGGGTACCGGGGCAGGGCTCATCGCTACCGTTCCTCCTTTCCTGCCTCTCGGGACAGGTCTTTAAAGGACGTTCGGACCGCTTGACATGGTATCGGAAGTGACACGCCGTCTTGACGCTGGCCTCTGACCCGGAATATTGTTACTCTGTGTAACCGAGGGGGGTTTCACCGACCGGGTCGTTTCCAACGATTCCGGGCATCACGAAACTAGTCGGAGGGAAGTACCAGAGTGCCTAGCGAATACGCGAAGACACTGGGCGGCAAACTACGCGCCATCCGCCAGCAGCAAGGTCTGTCGCTGCACGGCGTCGAAGAGAAGTCCAAGGGCCGCTGGAAGGCCGTCGTCGTCGGCTCGTACGAGCGCGGCGACCGTGCGGTCACCGTCCAGAAGCTCGCCGAGCTCGCCGATTTCTACGGCGTCCCGGTCGGCGAACTGCTCCCGGGTTCGGCCAAGGCCGCAGCGGCTGCCGCTGCTCCGCCGAAGCTGATCCTCGACCTGGAGGCCCTGCACCACCTGGACGCGGGCGAAGCCGGTCCGCTGACCCGCTACGCGGCCACCATCCAGGCTCAGCGCGGTGACTACAACGGCAAGGTGCTGTCGATCCGTCAGGACGACATGCGCACGCTCGCGGTCATCTACGACGAGTCGCCGACCACTCTGACCGAGCGCTTCATCTCCTGGGGTGTCCTGAACCCCGAGGCGAAGGGCGACGTCGAGGAGTCCGCCGAGGCCGCCGGCGCCTGAGCGGATGTGACGGTCGGGGCTCGTAGCAGCTTGCCCGCGGCCGCCCGCTCGCTCAGTTGATCCAACGAAGCACTACCCACGGCAGGAACCACCTCACCTGCCGGCCGAGGCCGGGGCCGTTCCCCCCGCGCCGCAGAACCACGGGGACGCAAGCGCCGGCCCGGGACCGTACCGAGACGGTCACCGGGCCTCGATCACCGTCCCAGCGCACGCAGAAAGACCCGAAGGAGTGCCAGAGGGCTCGCCCCCCTCACCCCTACGGGTCGATTCTTCGCCAACTGCCCCGAAGTCAGCTGCCGCGAACAGCTCGCCTCAGACGCCGAGCGTCGGCTTGAGCTGCAGCAGCCGGGCCAGCAGCCCGTTCACGAACGCCGGGGACTCGTCGGTGGACAGATCCCGCGCCAGCGCGACCGCCTCGCTCACCGCGACCACATCCGGCACCTGGTCGTCGTACAGCAGCTCGTAGGCGCCGATCCGCAGGATGTTGCGGTCGACGGCCGGCATCCGGTCCAGCGTCCAGCCGACCGAGTGCGCCGACAGCAGGTCGTCGATCGCGCCGATGTGCTTGGCGACGCCCTCGACCAGCGCGACGGTGAACTCGTTGACCGGCGGGTCGTTGTCCTCGATCCGGTCGGGCAGGGTGCCGCCGACCGGCAGCCCCCTGACCTCGGACTCGAACAGGACGTCGAGGGCCCGCTTCCGTGCCTTGCTCCGGGCTGACATCCGGCGTCAGGAAGAGACGCGGCCGAGGTAGTCCCCCGTCCGGGTGTCCACCTTGACCTTCTCGCCGGTGGTCAGGAACAGGGGCACCTGGATCGTGTAACCGGTCTCCAGCTTGGCCGGCTTGGTGCCGCCGGTGGAGCGGTCGCCCTGCAGACCCGGCTCGGTGTACTCGACCAGCAGCTCGACCGAGGCCGGCAGCTCGACGTACAGCGGGTTCTCCTCGTGCACCGCGACGATGGCGTCCTGGTTCTCCAGGAGGAAGTGCGAGGCGTCGCCGACGACCTCGGGAGCGATGCTGACCTGCTCGTAGGTGGAGCTGTCCATGAAGACGAACGAGCCGCCGTCGTTGTACAGGTAGGTCATGTCGCGCTTGTCGACGTTGGCCACCTCGACCTTGACGTCGGCGTTGAAGGTCTTGTCGACAACCTTGCCGCTCAGCACGTTCTTCAGCTTGGTGCGCATCACGGCGCCGCCCTTACCGGGCTTGTGGTGCTGGAACCAGACGACGGACCACAGCTGCCCATCCAGGTTGAGCACCATGCCGTTCTTGAGGTCGTTCGTCGATGCCACGCGGGTATACCCTTCGAAATCGATCAGCGGTAACGCCAGATTGTAGCGGTCACCTGCCGATTCTCTCGATTCGTGCGCCGCCCGGCCCGTACCCTGCTGTCATGGAGTTCGCGATCTTCGTGGTGATCCTGGCGATCCTGGGCGTCGTGGGCAAGCTGAGGAAGTCCAACGACCCCAACGGCGGCCGGACCGAGCGCATGCAGAAGATGCTCGAGCGCATCCAGGCCCAGCAGGGCGGCAACGCGCCCGTCCAGCTCCAGGGCCAGTTCACCCAGGCCGCCGGCCAGCAGTACCAGCAGCCCGCACCCCAGCAGGCCGCCTACCCGCCGCCGGTCCAGTTCGCGCCCCCGCAGTACCAGCCCGGCCCCTACCAGCCGGACCCGTACCAGGCGGCGCCGTACCAAACAGCTCCCTACCACCCCGCCGCTCCCCTCCCGAAGCAGCCGACCCCACGCCGCGACACCGACCAGCGCGTCCGCGACCTGATGGCGGCCAACAACGAGGTAGGCGCCATCCGCCTCCTCTCCGACGAGCAGGACATGGGCCTCCTCGAAGCCCAGCAATACGCCCGCAACCTGGTCAACCCACCCACCCAGGCCACCCCCGCCACCCCCGAAGACGAAGACACCCGCTACATCGGCTCCGCCGCCTTCGCCGACTCCCTCTTCGACCTAGACCGCGAAGAACACACCTGGGCCTCCGGCTGGGTAGACACCCCCGAACCCGAAGACCGCTCCGACATCGAAGAACTCTGGCAAACCGTCAACAACCCACCCCGCCCAACCGCAGCACCGTAAACGTGTAGTGCTTTCGGGGGATGTGGAAGCCGGGTGGGAGTGGGGTGCCGGTTCGGTGGGCTTGGAAAGTGGGGTGGTCGATGGGGGTGTCTGGCGGCGGGACGTCGGGGGCGTGGTGGGCGCCTTGGCCTTGGATGTCTACGAAGCCGCAGAGGATGGAGGAGCGGCTTTGGAGGTGGGTGGGGGTTTTGTCGAAGGCTATGGAGCGGGTTTCGCCGCCTAGGCGGAGGGGGACTACGAGGCGGCCGTCGGGGTGTAGTTGGTGGACCCAGGCGGGTGGGATGTCCCAGGCGGTGACGGTGACCAGGAGGCGGTCGTAGGGGGCGTGTTCGGGGACGCCGAACTCGGCGTCGGCTTGGACTACGCGGACGGCGGGGTAGCCGGCTCTGGTGAGGGCGGTGCGGGCTCGGGTGGTTACGTCGGGGTCTATGTCGACTGTGGTGACGGTGCCGGTGGGGCCGGTCAGTTCGGTGAGGAGGGCGGCGTTGTAGCCGCCGGAGCCGATCTCGAGGATGTGGTCGCCGGGGCGGACGGCGGCTTGTTCCAGCATCAGGGCAACCATGCTGGGCTGTGAGACCGAGCTGATGGCGACTCCGGTGTCGTCACGCTTCATGAGGACGACATCGTCGGCGTACGCGGCCTTGAGCGGCATTGGCGGCAGGAAGAGGTGTCTGGGGACTGCGCGGAACGCCTCGGCGATGCGCTCGTCGCGGAGGGCGCCGGTGGACTGCAGGTGGTTGACCAGGGCTGCGCGCAGTGCGGCGGGGTCGTCTGCGCGCTCGGTCATTGGTCAGGCCTGCCTGTCGCCTAGGGACTCGAGGAGGGTCCGCAGGGTGTTGGCGAGCTGCTCTCGCTCCGGCTTGGAGAGGCCGGCCAAGAACTGCTCCTCGGTCTCCAGATGCGTCGGCAGGACGGCGTCGATCAACTGGAGGCCTGCTGCGGTCAGTGTGACCTCGACACCGCGCCCGTCGGTCGCACTGGGCTTTCGACTGACCAGGCCGCGCGCTTCGAGCCGGTCCAGCCGCTGGGTGATCGCACCGGACGTCACCATCGACGAACGCATCAGCCCGGCCGGAGTGAGGCTGTGCTCGGAGTTGCTGCGCCGCAGCGTCGCCAGGACGTCGAACGACGCGGAGTCCAGGTCGTGGCGGGCGTAGTTGCGTTTGAGCTCGGTGTCGGCCATCAGGGCCAGCCGCTTGAGCCGGCCGAGCACTGCCATCGGAGAGGCATCCAGGTCCGGACGCTGCTCACCCCACTGCTCGAGGATCAGGTCGACGTGATCGGGCATACCCCCAGAGTAGTCCAGATTGCTTAGCGCTGAGGTATTGAAAGTTGCTTAGCGCTGAGATACTTTGTCTTAGTGCTAAGCAATCGACTCACCTTGATCCTCGTCACGGCGATCACGCCGCTGATCTGGGGAACCACGTACCTGGTCACGACGGAGCTGCTTCCGCCCAACCGCCCGCTGCTGGCCGCCGTCATCCGCGCGCTGCCCGCGGGTCTGCTGCTCGTCGCGATCACCCGGACGCTGCCGCGCGGCAGCTGGTGGTGGCGCTCGCTGGTGCTCGGCACGCTCAACATCGGCGCGTTCTTCGCGCTCCTGTTCGTCGGCGCCTACCGCCTCCCCGGCGGCGTCGCCGCCACCATCGGCGCGATCCAGCCGCTGCTGGTCGCCTTCCTCGCCGCCGGCCTGCTCAAAGAGCGCCTCTCCACCCGCAAGGTCCTCGCGGCCGTCGCCGGCGTCTTCGGAGTCAGCCTGCTGGTCCTGCGCGCCGACGCCCGCCTCGACCTCTGGGGCGTCCTGGCCGCCCTCGGCGGCGCAATCGTGATGGGCTTCGGCATCGTCCTCAGCAAGCGCTGGACGTCGCCCGCTCCCCTGCTGGCTACCACCGGCTGGCAGCTGGTCGCCGGCGGCCTGGTGCTTTTGCCCGTCGCCTACCTGGTCGAAGGTATGCCGCCCGCGACGCTGACCCTGACCAACCTCGCCGGCTACGCCTACCTGACCATTATCGGCTCGGCCGTCGCCTACGCCCTCTGGTTCCGCGGTCTGCGCTCCCTGGGCCCCACCGACGCCACCTTCCTCGGTCTGCTCAGCCCAGTGGTCGCCACGCTGCTCGGCTGGCTCGTACTCGGCCAGACTCTGTCGACCGCTCAGCTCCTCGGCGGCCTCATCGTCCTGGCGGCGCTTGTGACTGCCCAGCTGCGCCGCCGTCCGGCCCCTCCCAAAGCCACGATTCCGGTCCTCGTCCCCGCCACTGGAAGGTCCTGACCATGCGCATCCTGGTCTTCGGCGCCACCGGAGCTGTCGGCAGCCACGTCGTCCAAGAAGCCCTCGACCGCGGCCACCAGGTCACTGCGGTCAGCCGGAGCTCCCGACCCCGCAATACGTCGTCCGCCGACTTCCGCCAGGGCGACGCCTCGGACTCCGCAGCCGTGGCCCAGCTCGCCGCCGGTCACGACGTGGTGATCAGCGCGACCAGACCGCAGCCAGGGCAGGAGAGCGACCTGGTCGGTGCCACCAAGGGCCTGCTGGACGGACTGCGCGACAGCGGCGTCCGACTGATCGTGGTCGGTGGCGCTGCCAGTCTGACCGTCCCTGGGACCGGGCTGATGGTCATCGATCAGCCCGGCTTCCCAGCGGAGTACCGCCCGATAGCAGAGGCCTGCAACGCGCAGTTCGACCTGGTGCGTGCGGCCAGCGAGGTCGACTGGACCTACGCGAGTCCCCCGGACCTCCTTGAACCAGGCGCCCGGACTGGCACGTACCGGCTGGGCGCAGATGAGCTGCTGGTCGCAGCGGATGGCAGATCGTCGATCTCGCTAGCGGACTTCGCCGTCGCGCTCGTGGCTGAGGCCGAGCAGGCGCAGTACCGCGGCCGTCGGTTCACAGCGGGCTACTAGTCAGATGAGGCCCTCTCGCAGCGCATAAGCGACTGCGTGGGAGCGGTTCCTCAGCTGCAGACGGCTCGTCACGTCGTGGAGGACGTTCTTCACCGTCCGCTCCGAGTACGAGAGCTCGCGGGCGATCTCCTGTGTGTCCTTGCCGTCGGCGACCAGACGCAGCACCTGCGTCTCCCGGTCCGACAGGGCGGTGTGGGACCGCCCACGCGGCGCCAGCACGTGTCGCTGCATACGCGACACCTGACCGAGGAGCCGGCCTAGCAGGTCAGCCGGCAGGCTCCCGTCCCCCGCGGCGGCGGTCTGCAGCAGCTGCACGATGCGGTCGGCTGTCGCCTCGGTCCGCCTCAGGACTCCGGACACCCCCAGCTCGACCGCAGTCATCAGTGCGTCGTCGTCGATCGTGCTGCCGATCAGTACAGTCCGGCGACACCCCCGTTGCGTGGCCGCACGTAGTACCTGGACCGCTCCGGCGTCCATGGCGTCCACTGCGATCAGCGCCACCACTGGCGGGGCGGTGCGCTGATCCGATTGCGCTAGCAGGGCCGTCAGCTCGGTGTCACTGATCAGCGCGACTTCCGGTCGCTGCCGTAATGCGTGCACGAGCCCGAACTGCGACAGCGGGTCAAGCGCCTTCACCCAGACCGGAATGCGTTGCTGCGTCGTCATACTGGTCACTCCCCCAAATCGTCGATTCCGATCGTGCCCCTGCACCTTCAGCCAGCCTTAAGACTGCCCGCCACCCACCTTGATGCCCGAACGGGCAGATTGGTTGTGCCGAAATTCCGACCGGTTCGGTCAGCGGAGCGCTTGCAGCTCGTCGAGGGCGCGGTGACCGCGCTCGATCACCCCGGGAACGAGGTCGTGATCCACGCGCCGCACCTGCCATTCGATCTGAAGCAGGATCTGCGTCGCCACGAGGACGGCCGCTCCTTCCCAACCGACCAGATCGAGGATTCGCGCCCGCAGCCGGCCGCGCGCGCCGTCCAGACGCGGGTCCTGGAAGGTGTGCCACTGGAGGGTGGTCAGATCGGTCGCGCGGGTGCCGCTGCCGGCGTTCCCGATGTCCACGACGGCCACCACCGCTCCGTCGCGGACCAGGACGTTGTCGGGCTTGAGATCGGCATGCACCATGTCGGGTGCTTCGCGTGGTGCGGGGACGTCGGCGCACAGCTGCCGAATGCGATCGACCATGGCCGACACCTCGGCCGAATAGCCGGACAGCTCGGCGACGGCCTTCGACAGACTCGGAGCCAAGTCCTGGCCGGACTCCCGGCCGGTCGCGAGCCGCCAGGCGTACGACCAGTGGTCGTAGGGCTCGGAGGCTTGGCCGGCCTGGAGCTCGTTGATCGCCATCAGCTGCTCGACGATGGACAGCGTCAGCTCCGGCGCGGGTGTCGCGTCGACGAAGTCCACCAGAGTCCAGACATGAGTGGCGGTCGCGCCTACGCCGAGGCAAGCCGGGGTCGGATAACCCTGCCGACGCATATGTGCGATCACTCGCTGCGCCCGCAACACCTCGCGCATCTGGTCGGGACCCGCGCGGCGCCAGGCTTTGAGCACCCCATCTGTCCTACCGGTCACCCGGACGCGTAGTGCGCCCACGTCCAAGCCTCCAGGGAGGCGGTTGGCCAGAGTCACCTCGGCCCCGACGACCCGGGCCACGTCGTCCAGGACCCCGATCGGCAGGTCTTCGTGATACGTGCCCGGGGTCATTGGCATCGAGTTTGGCTCAGGCGGGGAGCGTGGTGAGCGCGCGCAGGGCGAGGCGGTAGGAGTCCAGGCCGAAACCCGCGATGGTGCCGGTGGCGACGCCGGCGACGACGCTGGTGTGCCGGAACTCCTCGCGGGTGGCGGGGTTGGTCAGGTGGATCTCGATCAGCGGCGCCGTCCGCTGGGCGCAGGCGTCGCGCAGCGCGTACGAGTAGTGGGTGAACGCCGCGGGGTTCAGCACGACGGGGATCTTGCCGTCGGCCGCCTCGTGCAGCCAGCCGACCAGCTCGGCCTCGTCGTCGGTCTGCCGCACCTCGACCGCGAACCCCAGCTCCGCCCCGAGCTTCTCGCACTCGGCCGCGACCTCGGCGTACGTCGCCGAGCCGTACTTCTCCGGCTCCCGCGACCCCAGCCGCCCCAAGTTCGGCCCGTTCAGCACCAGCACGCGCTCCGTCACACCACTCACCTTAGTCCGCCGTGTGCCGGGCTCGCCTTCGGCATCGCCCAAGAACAAGACGGAGTGCCCGCAAGCAGCCGCGCCGTGGACGGGGGCAAGGGAGCCCGGTGGCCGGGGGGGAAGCCCGGGGGGCGGGCGGAGCGGAGCTGGCGGTGTGCCGACGGTCAGGTGATTTCGCTGTAGGCGGCGAGGAGGAGGGTGGGGTCGGGGGCCTCGAGGATGGTGGGTTTGGCGAGGGCGTCGAGGACGACGAAGCGCAGGCGGTCGGCGCGGGTCTTCTTGTCGAGTTTCATCGCGTCCTGCAGGTGCGACCAGGCGTCGGCGCGGTAGGTCGTGGGCAGGCCCAGGGACTCCAGGACGGCGCGGTGGCGGTCGGCGGTGGGGTCGTCGAGGCGGCCGGCCGCGCGGGCCAGCTCGGCGACGAAGACCATGCCGATACTGATCGCCGCACCGTGCCGCCACTTGTAGCGCTCCAGGCGCTCGATCGCGTGACCGAGGGTGTGGCCGTAGTTCAGCGCCTCGCGGCCGATCGCGCCGCCGGCGACCGTCGTCCGCTCGCGGAGGTCGGCGCCGACCGCGTCGGCCTTGACCTGGATCGAGCGGGCGATCAGCTCCGCCGTCGCGGCGTACGCCGGGGCCGAGGCGCCGGCCGGGTCCTTCTCGACGAGGTCGAGGATGACCGGGTCGGCGATGAAACCGCATTTCACGACCTCGGCCAGGCCGCTGACGTAATCGTTGCGGGGCAGGGTCTCCAGCGCGGCGAGGTCGCACAGCACCCCGGCCGGCTCCCAGAACGCGCCGACCAGGTTCTTGCCCTCGGCGGTGTTGATCCCGGTCTTCCCGCCGACCGCCGCATCGACCATCCCGAGCAGCGTCGTCGGGATCGTCACGAACTTGACCCCGCGCAGCCAGGTCGCCGCGACGAAGCCACCCAGGTCGGTCGTCGTCCCGCCGCCGACCGCGACGATCGCGTCGGACCGGGTGAACCCGGCCTGGCCGAGCACCGTCCAGCAGTACGCCAGCACCTCGGCCGACTTCGCCTCTTCGGCGTCCGGGATCTCGATCGCGTGCGCGGTGAAACCGGAGCCGGTCAGGTCGTCGCGGATCGCGTCACCGGTCGAGCGCAGCGCCCGCGGGTGGATCACCGCGACCCGCTGCACCCCCTCGCCCAGCAGCCCGGGCAGCTCGGCCAGCAGGTTGTTGCCGATGACAACGTCGTACGGCGCCGCGGCGTCGACCCGGATCCGCGTGGTGTCCGCGCTCATGCGAGGTGCTCCTGGATCTCGGTGGCGATCTCGTCGGGGGTCTTGCCGTCGGTCTCGACGGTGAGCTTCGCGACCTCGGCGTACAGCGGACGCCGAGCCTCCATCAGCGTGCGCAGCTGCGTCCGCACGTTGCCGAGCAGGAGCGGACGGGCGACCGACAGGCCGACCCGCTTGGCCGCCTCGCCGAGGCTGACGTCGAGGAAGACGACGGTGTGCCCGGCCAGGTCCGCGCGGGTGGCGGCGTCCAGGATCGCGCCGCCGCCGAGGGACAGCACCTCGCCGTCACCGGTCAGCGCGGCCACGATCGCGGCCCGCTCCAGCGCGCGGAAATGCGCCTCGCCGGAGTCGACGAAGATGTCCGAGATCGCCTTGCCGGCGCCGGACTCGACGTCCTGATCGGTGTCGCGGTGCGGGACCTGCAGGCGCTCGGCGAGCAGCGCGGCGATGGTCGACTTACCCGAACCGGGCGGGCCGACGAGGACGACGACAGGGCTCACTGCTCGGTCCACTCCCGCGGCGTGATCGTCGTCGGCAGCGCGGCCAGGTACGACGTGTGGTTCCGGGCGGTCTCGGTCACCGAGTCGCCGCCGAACTTCTCCAGCGCGACCTCGGCCAGCACCAGCGCCACCATCGCCTCGGCGACGATCCCGGCGGCCGGGACGGCGCAGACGTCGGAGCGCTGGTGATGCGCGGCCGCGGCCTCACCGGTGCTGGTGTCGATCGTGCGCAGCGCCCGCGGCACGGTCGCGATCGGCTTCATCGCGGCCCGGACCCGCAGGGTCTCGCCGGTGCTCATCCCGCCCTCGGTACCACCGGAGCGGCCGCTGGTCCGGCGGACCGTACCGCCTTCGGCGACGATCTCGTCATGCGCCTTCGAACCCGGCGTCCGGGCGAGCTCGAAGCCGTCGCCGAGCTCGACGCCCTTGATCGCCTGGATACCCATCAGGGCGCCGGCCAGCTTGGAGTCGAGGCGGCGGTCCCAGTGCACGTAGCTGCCGAGGCCGGGCGGGAGGCCGTCGACGACGACCTCGACGACGCCGCCGAGGGTGTCACCGGCCTTCTGCGCGGCGTCGATCTCGGCCACCATCTGCTTGCTCGCGTCGGCGTCCAGGCAGCGGACCGGGTCCTCGTCGAGTTTCGCGACGTCGGCGTACTCCGGGATCACGCCGTACGGCGCCTTGACCGTGCCGAGTTCGACGACATGGCTGACGATCGTCACGCCGTACGCCTGCCGCAGGAAGCGGGCCGCGACCTCGCCGAGCGCGACGCGCGCCGCGGTCTCCCGCGCGCTGGCCCGCTCGAGCACCGGCCGGGCCTCGTCGAACCCGTACTTCTGCATCCCGGCCAGGTCGGCGTGACCGGGGCGCGGGCGGGTCAGCGGGGCGTTCCGGGCCAGGTTGGCCAGCGTCTCCGGATCGACCGGGTCCGCGCTCATCACCTGCTGCCACTTCGGCCACTCGGTGTTCCCGACCTGGATCGCGACCGGGCTGCCCATCGTCACGCCGTGCCGGAAGCCGCCGAGGAACGTCACCTCGTCCCGCTCGAACTTCATCCGGGCGCCGCGGCCGTAACCGAGCCGGCGGCGCGCCAGCGCGTCGGCCACGTCATCCGTGGTGACCTGAACCCCAGCGGGGAGACCTTCGAGTACGGCGACGAGCGCTTGTCCGTGCGACTCGCCGGCGGTGAGCCAGCGCAGCATGCCGCCATCCTCCCACGCCCGCCCGGGCCGCCGGACGCCGGTCTCACCGCTCAGCGGCAGGTCGGGGACTCGGCGTCGAACCCGTTGCGGACCTTGAGCACCGTGTCGAACGTCTTCACGATCGGCGACGAGTCGCAACTCGTGGCCGCGGTCGCCGCCGACGCCCCGGCGATCGCGGCGCCCCCGAGCGCGGTCGTGGCCAGGACGGCGGCCGCCAGCCGGACGGCGTTGCGGCGGATTCCGGTGTTCATTCGGTGCGCTCCCTTGGCGGTCGTTTTCCCTGTCCTCCGACCGTAGAAGTTCGCCGACGCCGGGGAACTGGCGGTGGATCCCGTCTTGGGGGTAGCGCTGGCACCACCATGGATAGGGTCCTGCCATGACTTCGAGGGCTTCGCGAGTACGTGGGTGTCTGCTGGGCGGGGCGATCGGGGACGCGCTCGGAGCGCCGGTCGAGTTCGACAGCGGACGGACGATTCTCGCCGCGCATCCGGGGCGATTGCGGACCTTCGTCAGCGGTACGGCGGGGTGGCCGGCCGGCTCGATCACCGACGACACCCAGATGACGCTGTTCACCGCCGAGGGCATCCTCCGGGGCGGCGGGGTCGAGGTCGCTTCGGCGTACGACCGCTGGCTCGACACCCAACTGCTCCCCGCCCCGCCCGCTTCGGCGTCCGGCCTGGCTGCCGAGCCCATGCTCTACGCCCGCCGGGCCCCCGGTAACACCTGCCTGTCCGCCCTCACCGCAGCCCGCTCCGGCCGGATCGGCCAGCCTGCGGCCAACGACTCGAAAGGCTGCGGCGGGGTGATGCGGGTCGCGCCGTACGGTCTGCTCGCGGGTATCACCGCGAAGCAGGCCTTCGACGGCGCGGTCGAGGCAGCCGCCTTCACCCACGGCCACCCCACCGGCCAACTCGCCTCCGGCGCCCTCGCCGCCCTCCTCCACGAGATCTGCGCCGGCGCCGACCTCCACACCGCCCTCGACTCCACCCTCACCCTCCTCGCCACCTACCCCACCCACCAAGAAACCACCACAGCCCTCACCACCGCCCGACAGCTTGCCGCGGACGTGCGTTCGGCCGGGTCTGCCTCAAGCGCCGGACAGCAGGCAGGGCTCGAGTCCCCGGCGGCGCAGGTGGGAAGTGCGATGAGCGACGCGACCCGGGAGGCGGGGTCGGGCGACGCTCGGCCGGATGCCCACGCGAGCTCGGGGGCGGGACTGGCCGGCGCTCAGGCGGTCGAGTTTGCTGACAGCGCCGGACACGAAGCAGGGCTCAAGTCCCCGGCGGCGCAGGTGGGAAGTGCGATGAGCGACGAGCCCGTTGGCGTGGGGGCGGGCGAGGCTGGGACGGCGGGTGGCGTGGGGGCGGGCGAGGCTGGGACGGCGGGTGGCGTGGGGGCGGGTGTGGGTGGGACGGCGGGTGGTGGGGGTGGGGAGTTGTTGCGGGTTGAGGGGTTGGGTGGGGGGTGGGTGGGTGAGGAGGCGCTGGCTATTGGGGTGTTTGCGGCGTTGGTTTGTTCAGGGGTTGGGGAGGTTTTGGAGGGGTTGGCGTTGGCGGTTTCGCATGGTGGGGACAGTGATTCGACGGGGGCGATTTGCGGGAATGTGTTGGGGGCTTTGCATGGGGAGGCGGGGTTGCCGGCGGAGTTGGCGGGTGGGGTTGAGGGACGGGAGGTGGTGTTGCGGATGGCGGCGGAGCTAGAGCGGCTCGATGCCTAGTTTGTGGGTGAAGACGTTGCGCGGGTCCCAGGCGGACTTGATGCGGCGGAGGCGGGGGTAGTTGCCCAGGTAGTAGAGGTCGTGCCAGGGGACGCCGGACTTGTTGTACGCCGGGTCGGCCAGGTCGACATCCGGGTAGTTGATGTAGGAGCCGGCGTTGATCGCGTTCGGGACCGGGACGCCGCCGGTGTCGCGGTACAGCTCGCCGTACCACTTGCGGGCCCAGGCCAGGTGCTTGGCGTCCTCGCCCTCGTCGTTCCAGGTGACCGTGATGACCATCTTCGCGACGACGTCCCGCTGTGCGGTGGCGGTCGCGTCGGAGCGGACCGTGTTCACCTTGCCGCCGTACGGGATCAGCAGCAGCGACGTCTCCGGCGCGGTGTTCGCGGTGTCGGTCAGCATCGCGTGGATGGTCTCGATCTGCGCGTCGGTGTACCCCTTGCGCAGGTAGCCGGCCTTCCACTTGTTCCGCGTCACGCTCGGCCCGGCCGCGATCGACCGCTGGATCGTCGTCCCCAGGAACGGCCCCTCCGGGACCGGGTAGACCTGCGGCGCCGGGTCGAGCCCGGCGACCATCGCCTTCGTGAACGTCTCGAGCAGCCCGGCCGCGTTCGGCACGGCGGCGTCCAGCTGGTTCGACATCAGGAAGCTGCCCGCGGACGACGTCGAGAGGATGAACGGGCTGTAGAGCGTGGCGTACGGCGAGTCCGCGGTGTTGTGCGCCTCGAAGAAATTGAAGAAGTTCCGCACCGCCCGGACGAACCCGGCCCGGCCGATCGTCTTCCAGTCGTACACGATGATGTTCGACAGCAAGCTGGTAGGTGCCTTGGGCAACGAATCGCCCGGATTCCGCCCGGTCGCGCCCGCCGAGCGCATCAGGTAACGGGTGACGAGCCCGAAGTTGCCGCCGCCACCGCCGGTGTGCGCCCACCACAGATCCTTGTGCGCGTTGTCCCGCGTCGCGACAACGGCCCGCGCCCGGCCACGCGCGTCGACGACGACCACCTCGACGCCGTACAAGTGGTCGACGACCGAGCCATGCTTACGCGACAGCGGCCCGTACCCACCGCCCGCGAAGTGCCCACCGACCCCGACGCCGAGGCACCCACCGCCGGGGATCGTCACGCCCCAGCCGTAGAACAGATCCTTGTAGACCTTCTCCAGCGTCGCGCCGACCCCGATCGAGAACGCGCGGTACCGCTCGTCGAAGGTGACGTCGTCGTAGGTCGACATGTCGAGCAGCACCTGGACGTCGGAGCTGTCGACGAAGTCCTCGAAACAGTGCCCGCCGCTGCGGACCGCGATCTTCTTCCCGCCCCGCACCGCTTCCTGCACGGCCCGGACGGCGTCCTCGGTCGACTGGATCACCCGCGCGTACTCCGGCCGCGCGGTGAAGCGCTTGTTCTGACCGCGCTGGACCAGATCGGCGTACCGGTTGTCGCCCGGCCGGATCTTCTCCCCCGCGGCAGCGGACAGCGGCCCAGCGGACGGCGCCGCGGTGGCGGTGACCGGGACGGCGAGCCCCGCTCCGGCGACGGCGGTCCCGGCCAGTAGACCTCGACGGCTGATCGGCATCAGTTTTCTCCCCACGTGGTTCGACTGCCTCGAACCTACGAAGAGCCCCGGTGCCCGCACATCAGCCAACCGGCTGAGTAGGTCTATCCCCTATCCGGCGTAGAGGCGGCCGAGCGGCTCGCCGACCACGACTCCGACCAGCGCGCCGACCAGCATGAACGGACCGAACGGCACCATCTCCCGCCGCGTCAGCACCCGGGCCGCGATCAGCACGATCCCGACCACCGCCCCGAGGAAGAACCCGCCGTACAGCCCGGCCGCGAACTCACCCCAGCCGAGCCAGCCGAGCGCGAGCCCGAGCAGCCCCGACAACCGGACGTCGCCGAACCCCACTCCGCGCGGAAACGCGAACCACAGCACGTAGAACACGCCGAACCCGATCGCGCCCGCGATCGCGGCCCGCCGCAGCGCGTCCCACTCCCCCGACACCAGCGCGGCACCGACCAGCGCGAGCCCGACGACGGCGTACGTCGGCCAGATGATCGCCGACGGCAGGAACCGCGTCCGCGCGTCGATGTATCCGAGCACCGCGCCCGAGATCGCCAGCACCAGCCACGCGATCAGCGCGGCGTCCTCAGCGAGCAACCAGCCGAGCACTCCCCCGGCGATCGCAGCCAGACCACCACACCAGTACGCCGATCGCGGCCCGGCCAGCTCGGCGTACAAGATCTTCGTGTCGCCCTCGTCGAGCACCGGCTCCGGGATCCGCCGCAACAACCAAGGCGCGAGGACGGACGCCGCCGCCCCGCAGCAGATCACTCCGGCAGCCGCGGCCAGCCACTCACTCGACACGGTCTCGCACCTTCATGGCGCGAGACTAGCGCCTCAGACGAAGGTGTACGGGGTGTGGAAGAAACCGGCGGGGTCGTACTTCTTCTTGACCGCGCGCAGCCGCGGCAGGCTCGCGCCGTAGTAGGTGGAGACGCCGCGCCGGGCCTCGACGTAGTTCACGTAGCCGCCGGCCGAGAACGAGCGGACGGCGGCATGGCCCTGATCGATGAAGGTCTGCGCGGCCTTGAGTTGTGCGGACGACGGCTTCGGCGCCGTCCCGACGTACCACTGGATGACGCCGAGGGCCGAGCGCCACGGCCAGGCCGCGCCACCGGTGGGCTGCTTCGCGGCCTGCCCGCCGAGCGGGTCGATGATCGCGGCGGCCGGCGTCTTGGCCCGGGCCGCGGCCTTCACCGTGGCGATCAGCGCGCTGATCGAGGCGGCGTTCATGGGGGCGCGCAGGACGTCGGAGCCGGCCAGGAAGCCCGTCCGTGGGCTGGTCGTGCCGCCGCCGAGGTACTTCACCGCCTCCATGTGCGTCTTCACGGTGATCGAACGGGTCGCCGCCTTCGCGCCGACGAACGACTCCAGCTGGGCGGCCGCGGCGGCCGCGTTCCCGGTGGTGGAGATGCCGAGCACGTGCACCGAGAGGGTTCCGTTGCTCTTGGCATTGAGATGCAGGTTGCCCCAGGCCGTGCTCGGCGCCTTCTGGACGAACTCCTGCCAGCCGGCCACCACCGCGGCGGCCTTCGCCTCCGGCCAGGTCAGCCGGAAGAAGCCGAGTTTGGGGCCCGGGATCGTCGCGAACTGGAACGACGTCACGACGGCCAGGTTGCCGCCACCGCCGCCGCGGAGCGCCCAGAACAGATCCGGATCGGCCTTCGCCGAGATCGCGCGCGCCTTGCTGTCAGCGGTCACCACGCTCATCCCGACCAGGCGGTCACAGGTCAGCCCCCACGCGCGGGTGTGGATGCCCATCCCGCCGCCGAGTGTCAGCCCGGCGACACCGACGGTCGGGCAGGTGCCGGTCGGCAGCGAGCGGCCGTACTTGTCCAGGAACGCGTGCACGTCGTACAGGCGCGCCCCGGCGCCAACGGTCAGGACGCCGTTCTTCGCGTACGTCATCCCGCGCAGGGCGCCGACGTCCAGCTGGATGCCCTTGCTGAGCACGGATGCGCCGACGTACGAGTGGCCGCCGGCCTTCGGGACCAGGACGAGCTTGTTGTCCCGGGCGAAGTTGATCGTGGTGACGACATCCGCCGTCCGGGCCGCGCGGACGACCGCGGCCGGTTGGACCGCATCCCAGCGGGGGTTGAAGAGCTGATGCGCCGCGGCGTACCCGGACGTCGACGGCATGAACAACTTGCCGCCCTGCAGCGCGCGGGACAACCGGTTCCAGTTCGGGGCGGCGGTGCCGCTCGCCAGCGCGTCGGTGCCGCCGGTGAGCGCGACGGCGGCGGTGAGCCCGCCTGCTTTCAGAACGGTACGGCGGTCAAGCTGGCTCACGATCGTCGAGCTCCTCACGTGCGGCGGCCCTCATGGCCGCCAGCGGCGCGGGCGACCTACCCGTCATCATCTCCACCTGCAGGGTCGCCTGGTGCACAAGGAGATCAAGCCCGTTCAACAGCTCTGTACCGATCCGGTGCGCGGACAGCGCGAGCTGCGTCGGCCACGGGTGGTAGGCCACGTCGAAGACCACCGGCGCGACACTCGCGAAGTGGTCCGCCCACGCGTCCACCGCGCCGCCGGGCAGCGTCGAGATGCACAGGTCGAACCCGCCGATCTGCTCGACCTGGGAGAAGTCGGCGACCGACGTTTTCAAGCCTAGCTCGGCGGCCAGATCGAGCAGCCGCTCCGTTTTCCCGAGGTCGCGGACGACGACCGTGACCTCGCTGACCCGCATCCCGCGCAGCGCCGCCAGCGTCGAGGCGGCGGTCGCTCCCCCACCGAGGACGACGGCCGAGTCGGCCACCGTGATCCCGCGCTCGGCGAACGCGCTGACCAGCCCCGGGACGTCGGTGTTGTGCGCGGACCGGGAACCGTCAGGCTCGAACAGCATCGTGTTCGCGGCGCCGATCAGCTCGGCGACCGGATCGACCGTGTCGACCAGATCGAGCGCGACCCGCTTCAGCGGCATCGTCAGCGAGAGCCCGCGGACGTCGTCGCCCAGGGACGCGACGAACCCGCGCAGCTCATCCTCCCCGACCTCGAACGCGTCGTACGACCAGTCGAGCCCGAGCGCGGCGTACGCGGCCCGGTGCATGGCCGGGGACAGCGAGTGCGCGATCGGCGAACCCAGGACGGCGCAACGGGTCATGTCAGCAGCGGCCCTTGTTCGCGGAGCACCAGGCCCGCAGCTTGTTCACGTTCGCCTGGTGCTCACTCGCCGTCCGCGCGAACGCGGTCTCGCCGGTGTCGAGGTTGACGAGGGTGAAGTACAGCCAGCCGCCCTTGGTCGGGTTCACCGCGGCGCGCAGCGTGTCCTTGGTCGGCGAGCTGATCGGCGTCGGCGGCAGGTCCTTGTTCTTGTAGGTGTTGTACGGCGAGTCGATGTCGCGCTGCTCTTCGGTGGTGAACACACCGCCGTCGCGACCGGCCACGTAGTGGACGGTCGAGTCCATCTGCAGGCGCATCCCGGCGGCCAGCCGGTTGTAGATCACCCGGGCGACCTTGCCGTAGTCCTGCTGGCGGTTCGTCTCGCTCTCGATGATGCTGGCCACGACCAGCGCCCGGTACGGGTCGATGTCCTTGCTCTGCGCGGTCTTCACGAAGTTCACCGCGGCGGCGTTCTTCGCGTACTGCGCGGTCATCAGCTTGATGATCGCGGTCGCATCGGCGCCCTTCGGGACGTCGTACGTCCCCGGCGCCAGGAAACCCTCGGCGTTGGCGTGCGCGTAGGCCGGCAGGCCCAGGCCCTTCGGGTTCCCCATCGCCTTGGCGGCCGACCCGGCCGGCAGCTTGAACCGCGGGTTCTGCAGGATCGCGACCACTTCGGCCTTGGTCTTCCCGGCCGGGACGCTGATCCGGAGCACCCGGATCGACTCGGCCGTGTTCAGCATCAGCTCGAACGCGGCCTTCGCGGACATGTGTTTGCGCAGCGTGTACGTCGCCGCCTGGATCTGCCGCGAGCGCGAGTCCTCGCGAGCGACCCGCTCGAACGCCTTGGCGCTCTTGACGACCTCTTTCTTCTCCAGGGTGTCGGCGATCGACGCCGTCGCCTGGCCCTTGGTGATCTCCACCGAGACCGTGCCCTCGCCGTTGCCCTCGTAGTCCGGGGCGGCGAAGACCTTCTCCAGCGCGTCCTTGCCCTTGCCGAAGCCGACCACGGCGCCCGCGACCAGCGAGCCCACGACCAGCAGCGAGATGATCACCGCGAAACAGCCCAGACCGCGCCGGGCGCGCTGTTTGCGGCGCAGCTCACGGCGCTCCACGCGGCTCTCCGGGCGCAGCCCGAGGCCGGTGCCGAGGTCCTCGCCCTCGGCGCGGTCGTCGTCCACCGTCGGTCGGTTCATAACGGCCTCCCCGGTGGATTCCCGGTCTCCCGCTCGAGATCGAGCGCATGCTGCAGAATCACGACCGCGGCGGCCTGGTCGACCACCGCCCGCCGCTTCGAACCCTTCTTACCGCGCTCGCGTAACACCCGCTCGGCGGTGACCGTGGTGAACCGCTCGTCCACCAGCCGCACCGCGGGCCCCGCGTCGCCGCTTCGCACCAGCTCCCGCACCTGCCCCGCCGTCTCCCGGATCTTCACCGCGGCGGGCCCCTCGCCCCCGTTCAGGGAGCGCGGCAGCCCGATCACGATCTCGAACGCCTCCAGTTCGGCGACGAGTGCCGCGATCCTACCCAGATCACCGGGCCCACGACGGATCGTCTCCACCGGGGTGGCCAGGATCCCGTGCGGATCGCTCTGCGCGACGCCGATCCGGGCGTCGCCGATATCCAGTGCGATCCGCACGCCGATGCGCATGGGTCAGCCCGTGACGAGCTGACCGATGGTGTGCTCGACCGCCGCCAGCGCGGCGTCCGCACCGGTCGCGTCCGTGCCGCCACCCTGCGCGACGTCGTCCTTGCCGCCGCCCTTGCCGCCGAGCTGCTCGGCCGCCGTCCGGACCAGGTCGCCCGCCTTCAGCCGCCACTCGCGCGCGGTGTCGTTGAGCGCGACGACGATCCCCGGCTTGCCGTCGTTGACGCTCAGGACGGCGACCACGGCGGGCTTGTCGTTGGACATCCGGCCGCGGACGTCGAGGGCCAGCTTGCGCAGGTCGCCGCCGTTCACGCCGTCGGGCGCCCGGTGGCCGACGTACTGGACGCCGAAGACGTCCTTCGGCGCGGCCGCCAGCTCACCCGCGGCCTGCAGCACCTGCGCCGCGCGGACCTTCTCCAGCTCCTTCTCGGCCACCCGCAGCCGCTCGGCGAGGTCGGCGACCTTGGCCGGCAGCTCCTCCGGGCGGGTCTTCAGGTTCTCGCTGAGCAGCCGGACCAGCGACCGCTCGCGGCCGAGGTAGTGCAGCGCCTCCATGCCGACGAAGGCCTCGACGCGGCGCACGCCGGCGCCGACCGAGGACTCGCTGGTCAGCGTCAGGGCGCCGACCTGCGACGAGTGCTTGACGTGGGTACCGCCGCAGAGCTCACGCGACCAGGGGCCGCCGATCTCGACGACCCGGACCTGCTCGTCGTACGTCTCGCCGAACAGCGCCAGCGCGCCCCACTCCCGGGCCTCCGGCAGCGTCATGTACTGCGCGGCGACCGGCAGATCCTGGCGGACGGCGAGGTTCGCGACCTCTTCGATCTCGGACCGGGTGGCCTGGTCGAGCGCCGACGTCCACGCGAAGTCGAGCCGCAGGTAGCCGGGCTTGTTGTAGGAGCCGCTCTGCAGCGCGTTCGGGCCGAGGACCTGCCGCAGCGCGGCGTGCACGACGTGGGTGCCGGAGTGCGCCTGGCAGGCCTGGACCCGCCACTCGTGGTCGACCTCGGCCTGGACGTCGAGCCCCGGGCGCAGCACGCCCTCGACGACCTCGACCCGGTGCACGATCAGGCCCTTGACCGGCCGCTGGACGTCGAGCACCTTCAGCTTCACGCCGTCGGCCACGATCAGGCCCTCGTCGGCGATCTGGCCGCCGGACTCGGCGTAGAACGGGGTCTTCTCCAGCACGACCTCGACGGTCTCGCCCGGCTCGGCCGAGCTCGCGACGACGCCGTCCCGGAGCAGACCGCGGACCTGGGAGTCGGTGCTGAGCTCCTGGTAGCCGGTGAACTCGGTGGCGCCCTTCTCGCGCAGCTCGCGGTAACCGGAGGTGTCCGCGTGCCCGGCCTTCTTGGCGCGCGCGTCGGCCTTGGCCCGCTCGCGCTGCTCCTTCATCAGCGAGCGGAAGCCCTCGGTGTCGACGTTCAGGCCCTGCTCGGCGGCCATCTCGACGGTCAGGTCGATCGGGAAACCGTAGGTGTCGTGCAGCTGGAAGGCCTTCGCGCCCTCGAGCTGGTGCGCGCCGCCGGCCTTCGCGTCCTTGACGGCGACGTCCAGGATCGTCGTCCCGGCCGTCAGCGTCCGCCGGAACGCCTCCTCCTCGGCGTACGCGACCTGGCTGATCCGGCCGAAGTCGGCCTCCAGCTCGGGGTACGACTTCTTCATCTGCTGCAGGCTGACCGGCAGCAGCTCGACCAGCGACGGGTCCTCGTAGCCGAGCAGGCGCATCGAGCGGATCGCCCGGCGCAGCAGCCGGCGCAGGACGTACCCGCCCTGCTCGTTACTCGGGGTGACGCCGTCGCCGATCAGCATCAGCGCGCTGCGGACGTGGTCCGCGACGACGCGGAAGCGGACGTCGTCCACGTGCTCGGCGCCGTACTTGCGCTGGGTCAGCTCGGAGGCCTTCTCGATCACCGGGAAGATCTCGTCGATCTCGTACATGTTGTCGACGCCCTGCAGCAGGTACGCGACCCGCTCCAGGCCGAGGCCGGTGTCGATGTTCTTCTTCGGCAGCTCGCCGAGGATCGGGTAGCCGTCCTTGCCGCCGCCCTCGCCGCGGATGTTCTGCATGAAGACCAGGTTCCAGAACTCCAGGTAGCGGTCGCCCGCCTCCCAGTCCCGGTCGGCGCCGAACTCCGGGCCGCGGTCGATCAGGATCTCCGAGCACGGGCCGCACGGGCCGGGGATGCCCATCGACCAGAAGTTGTCCTTCATCCCGAGCCGGACGATCCGGTCGTCGGGCAGCCCGGCGACCCGCTTCCAGATGTCGATCGCCTCGTCGTCCTCGTAGTACACCGAGGCGTAGAGGATCGACTCGTCGAAGCCGTAGCCGCCTTCGCTCTGGGGCTTGGTGACCAGCTCCCAGGCGTACTGGACGGCCTGCTCCTTGAAGTAGTCGCCGAAGGAGAAGTTGCCGTTCATCTGGAAGAACGTGCCGTGCCGGGTGGTCTTGCCGACCTCGTCGATGTCGAGCGTCCGGACGCATTTCTGCACGCTGGTGGCCCGCGGGTACGGCGGGGTCTGCTGACCCACGAAGTACGGCACGAACTGGGCCATGCCGGCCACGTTGAACAACAGGTTCGGGTCCGGCGACGGGAGCGGCGCGCTCGGCACCACGGTGTGGCCGCGGTCCTCGAAGTAGCTCAGGAACCGCCGCCTGATCTCACTGGTTTCCATGGTGTTACCGGTAGTCCTCACGTTCGTTCGGCGCTGCGTCCATACCCAGCGCGTCCTTGAGCTCTGCTTCCCGTTCGGCCATGCCCTCGCGGACCTGGTCGCCGAAGTGCCGCACGGCGGCCGCCAGCTTGGCCGCCGACTCCTGCACACTCTCCGGCGCGAGCACCTGGGCCCGCTTCTTCAGCCTGGTCACGGCGTACACGCCGACGGCGATCCCGATGATCAACCAGAAGATCCGCTTCACCGCTTCCGCGCCTTCCGCTCGGCCTTCATCTCGTCCTTCACCCGGCGGGCGACGTCGCGCCGCTGGTTCTCACCGAGCGCCCGGCGGACGCCGTACGTGAACGCGGCCGCCTTCACCAGCGGACCGCCCGCGGTCGCCGAGAACAGCGATACCAGGGCCGCCGCGTTGGTCGTCACGGTGGTCGCGTTGTCGGTGATCGTGTCCACCTTCGCCAGCTGCGCGTTCGTCGTCGCGACGGTGTTGGTCACCTCGCCGAGCAACGGCACGCTGGAATCGGAGACGCCCTTGACCATGATCCGGGTCTCGTCGAGCACCTTGCCGAGTTTGAGGATCGGATAGGCGAGCAGCCCGACCAGGATGAGCAGTGCGCAGGCCGCTATCAGCCCCGCGACTTCACCGACGCTCATGGAAAAGCTCCACCTTCCGTTGCGACTCGTGGACCCCGCGACCCTATCGCGCGCCCATACCGCACTTACCTCCAGGACACCATCCCCCACATAACAGTCCCCCACCAAACCCGCCCGCCCGTACGCTGAGCCGATGGCGATCGAGTACTCCTTCCACCTGTGCACGCCGACGCATCCGCAGGTGATCAGCTGGCTGATCGTCCCGGACGTCTGGTACCTCACCCACCACCGGACCGCCACCGGGCTGCGGATCACCGTGCACCCCGAGAGCTCACCCAATCTGGTGCTCGGCGAATCCGACGTCTCGGTCGCCTTCCGGCTCGACAAGGTGGCCGATCCGGAACCGCAGTACGCCGAGATCGTGGGCGTCGTCGTCCGGATCCTCACCGCCGAACCCGGCGACGCCATGCTGCAACAGGACTACGAGCGCATCCAGCTCCTCCGCCGCGGCTCCGAACTCCAGCTCAGCGACTCCTGGTACTGGTGGAACCCCGAACTCCTGTCCCTCATCCCCTGGCCCTACACCCGCCGCAACCTCCCCTACCCCGAGGCCTGACCGAACGCGACCATCAGCCCCCGCACGAGCCCGTCGGTCTCCGGTGGTGACCGCGCGGTTGAAGACGGCTCCTTCGGTTACTTCGACGGCTTCGGTTGTTTGGGCTGCTTGCGGTCGCGGAGGATCTTGCGGATGGCGTCGACGCGATCGGCGTACGCCGCCTCACCGCCGCGGCGGGTCGGGGTGTAGTAGTCCGTGCCGTCGATGACGTCGGGGGCGTACTGCTGGCTGACGACGCCGCGCGGGTCGTTGTGGGAGTACTGGTACGACGCGCCGTGGCCGATCTTCTTCGCACCGGCGTAATGCGCGTCCCGCAGATGCGACGGGACCGGCCCGATCTTCCCCGCCTTCACATCCGCGATCGCGGCGTCCACCGCGGTGATCACCGCGTTCGACTTCGGCGCCAGCGCCAGCGCCACCACCGCCTGCGCCAGATTGATCCGCGCCTCCGGCATCCCGATCAGCTGCACCGCCTCGGCCGCCGCCACCGCCACCCCGAGCGCCGTCGGATCCCCCATCCCGATGTCCTCACTCGCCGAGATCACCAGCCGCCGCGCAATGAACCGCGGGTCCTCCCCCGCCACGATCATCCGCGCCAGGTAATGCATCGCCGCATCCACATCCGACCCGCGAATCGACTTGATCAACGCCGACGCCACGTCGTAATGCTGATCCCCCGCCCGGTCGTACCGCACCGCAGCCCGATCAACCGCCGTCTCCAACGTCACCAGATCGATCACCGCCGCTCCACCGGAGCTGGACGTACCGGAGGCAGCAGCACCGGCTGCGCCGGAGGCGGAGGTGCCGGCTGCGGTGGAGGTGGAGGCGGCCGAGCCAGCTCCCGCGGAGGCCGACGTGCCGGCTGCGTCGGAGGCAGCCGGCTCGGCTTCACCGGTTGCGGCGGAGCCGGCTGCGCGGGTGGGGTGTTTGGCGCGGGCGCCGCCGGCGGCGGCCTCCAGGTAGGTGAGGGCGCGGCGGGCGTCGCCGCCGGCCATCCGCAGAAGGTGGTCGCGGGCGTCGTCCGCGAGGACGAGCTCACCGCCGAGGCCGCGCTCGTCGGCGAGCGCCCGGTCGAGGAGGACCGAGATGTCGTCGTCGGTGAGGGATTCGAGGGTGAGGAGGAGGGAGCGGGACAGGAGGGGCGAGATGACCGAGAAGAAAGGGTTCTCGGTGGTGGCGGCGACGAGGGTGACCCAGCGGTTCTCGACACCGGGCAGTAGCGCGTCCTGCTGAGCCTTGGTGAAGCGGTGCACCTCGTCGATGAACAGAACGGTCTCGACCGAACCGTCAGCGCGCGCGAGATCCCGCCGGGCGCCGTCGATCACCTGCCGGACATCCTTCACCCCAGCCGTCACCGCGGACAGTTCAACGAACTTCCGGTTCGTCTGATGCGACACCACCGCCGCGATCGTCGTCTTCCCCGTCCCCGGCGGCCCCCACAACAACAACGACATCGGCTGGTCCCCCTCCACCAGCCGCCGCAACGGCGACCCCGGAGCCAGCAAATGCTGCTGCCCCACCAACTCGTCCAAACTCCGCGGCCGCATCCGCACCGCCAACGGCGCCGCCGTGTGATCCACATCAGCCAGACTCCCGCCCCCTCTCACAGGCGCAGGAGCTCCCGGCAAATCAAACAAACCCTCACTCACACCCGAACCCTACCCAGGCCCACCGACACCCCCAGGCAAGCTCTCCCCCTGAGCCCGACCCCCACCACCCACCAACTCCCCAACACGCTGCCCCCAACGGCGCGTCGCCACCCCGATCACCAGTTACTGGGTGTCCGAGATCCGGCGAGGCGCCCGGCCGACCCAACCACCAGCTCGCAGGCCTGACGCACTACGCCTTCCGGCCGCCGGCTACTCGACCACCACCCGAGCACCCGGCCGCCACCGGCCACCCGACCACCACTGCACTCCCCCTCGCCTGGGTGAGGGGGCTGGTCGCGGGGGGTTAGTTCTTCTTCGGGTCGTCGTCGGGGTCGCGGAGTTCCTCGGGGAGGTCCTCGTCGTCGGCGTCGCGGAGTTCTTCGGGGAGGTCGGTTTCGTCGAAGTGTTCGTCGGGGACTTCTTCGGGCTGGGCGCCGGACTGGGGGCGGAGGGCGTTGCGGAGGCGGCCGAGGATTCGGTCGGCTTCGGTGCCGAAGGGGTTGTCGTTGACGAGGTAGGTCCAGGTGGCGGTGGGACGGGGGACGCCGGAGGCGGCTTCGTCGAGGCCGTCGGCGGAGATCTCGGCGGTGGCGAAGGTTTCGGCGGCGTCGGTCCAGGCGTCGGCGACCAGGGTGTCGAAGGAGGCGATCGCGGACTTGTTGAACTCGTCGATCGGCTTCATGTGCACGATGCCGCCGGCCAGCGAGCGCAGGTGGATACCTTCGCGCAGGTCGGCCAGGTAGGCGAGGTGGTCGGTCCAGCGCCGGTCCAGGTGGTGCAGGGCGATCCGGCGGGCGGCGTCCTTGACGACGTCCTCGCCGTGCTCCTCGACCAGCTCGTCGTAGCGCTCCTTGACCCGCTCGGACAGCTCGGTCGCGGCCAGATCCTCGGTGAGGACCTGCTCGCGGGTGTCGAGCAGGATCGCGCGCTGCTGGCCGGTCAGCCGGTGGTACTGCCACGTCGTCCGGTGCAGCTCGGCGTTGGCGCCGTCCGCGACCCGCTGGGCGTGGTCGAGCATGCCGATCGACTTGCGGTCGGTGAGGCGGCCGGCCTTGTCCGGGTGCGGGCGCAGGCCCGAGGAGACGGAGTACCGGGTGACGAGCTCGTCGCCGAGGCTGGCGAAGAACAGCGAGCCGCCCGGGTCGCCCTGGCGGCCGGCGCGGCCGCGGAGCTGGTCGTCGAGGCGGCGGGAGGCGTGCAGGCCGGTGCCGACGACGTACAGGCCGCCCAGCTCGAGCGCCTTCTCCTTGTCGTGCGACTCGTCCTTGCCGCCGAGGCGGATGTCGGTACCGCGACCGGCCATCTGGGTCGAGACGGTGACCGTGCCCGGGACGCCGGCCTCCGCGATGATCGCGGCCTCTTCGGCGTCGTTCTTCGCGTTCAGCACGACGTGCGGGATCTCGGCCGCCTCGAGCTTGTCGCTGAGCTGCTCGGACTCCTCGACACTGTGCGTGCCGATCAGGATCGGGCGGCCGGTCTCGTGCACCTCGGCGATGTGCTCGACCAGCGCGTCGTTCTTCTGGTCGACGGTCAGGTAGAGCCGGTCGACGTCGTCCTTGCGGATGTTCGGGTTGTTCGGCGGCACGACGGCCACCTCGACCTCGTAGAACTCCTGCAGCGACTCGCCGACGACGACCGCCGTACCGGTCATCCCGCACAGCGACTTGTAGCCCTTGATCAGCGCCTGGACGGTGATGCTGTCCAGGATCTCGCCGGAGTCGCTGACCGGCACGGCCTCCTTGGCCTCGACCGCGGCCTGCAGACCGTCGGGCCAGCGCTGCAGCTTCGCGATCCGGCCGCGGTTGTTGTTGATCAGGCTGACCTTGCCGTCGCGGACCAGGTAGTCGACGTCCTTGCGCAGCAGCACCTCGGCGTGCAGCGCGACGTTGATCTGGGTCAGCCGGTCCAGGTTCTCGTCGTCGTACAGGTTCACCTGCACCGGCGCCGGCTCGGCCTTCTCCTCAGCCTCATCGGTACCGGCCTCACCCTCGGCGGTGTCAGCCTCGTCGACCTCGGCCGCGTCCTCGACCGTCGCCGCGGCGGCGGTGGCCCGCTCGCCGAGCAGCTTCTCGACCTTGTCGGTACCGCGGTCGGTCAGCGCGACCGTGCGGCCGTCGCCGTCGATCTCGTAGTCCACGCCCGCGCGCAGCGTCCGGACGATCTGGACTACGTCGTCGTCCAGCTCCTCGGTCCGCGTCGCGCCGGCCAGCACCAGCGGCACCCGCGCCTCGTCGATCAGCACCGAGTCGGCCTCGTCCACGAGCGCGACGTCCGGCTCGGCGGTGACGCGCTCGGAGACGTCGGCGACCAGACGGTCCCGCAGGACGTCGAAGCCGACCTCGCTCACCGGCACGTAGCAGACCTCGGCCTCGTACGCCGTCCGCCGCTCCTCCGGCGTCGACGCCTGGCCCACGTGCGCCACGGTCACGCCGAGCAGCTCGTAGACCGGCGCCATCCACTCGGCGTCGCGGCGGGCCAGGTAGTCGTTGACCGCCAGCACGTGCACCTTGCGCCCGCCGACCGCGTACCCGGCCGCGGCGAACGCGCCCGCCAGCGTCTTGCCCTCACCGGTCGCCATCTCGACGACCCGGCCCTGCAGCATCGCCAGCGCGCCGACGATCTGGCCGTCGAACGCCGACTCGCCGAGCGTGCGCCGGGCGGCGTCCCGGGCCAGCGCCAGGAACTCGATCTGCTCGTCCTCGTGCAGGCCGCCGGTGGTCCGGAGCTCGCTGACGGACTCGGTGAGCTCCTCGTCGGTCAGCGGCTCGACGGTCTCCTCCGCCTCGAGCACGAGCTGCGAGAGCCGCTCGTACGGGCCAAGGTCGATCGAGCCGGGGCGCTGCAGCAGCCGACGGAAGCGCGAGGTGATTTTCAGAGCCATAATGACGGCAACGTACAGCCTGCCCGTGTCGTTCCGGCGACCAGGTCAGCGTGTCTTACGGAGTCCATTCGTACGGCGTGGTCGTGGTGACCGCGTGCAGACCGAGTTTCTGCAGGATCGGGCGGGAGTCCTCCGAGGCGTCGACGCGGAGGAATTCGTAGCCGCGCTCCTTGGCCAGGCGGGCCCGGTGGGCCAGCAGCGCGCCGTAGAGGCCCTGCCGCCGCCACTCGGGCAGCGTGCCGCCGCCCCAAAGACTCGCGAAGCCCGTCCCCGGGTGGAAGCGGATCCAGGCCGCCGAGGCGACCGGGCCGTCGGCGCCGCGCAGCGCGTCCTCGATCAGGAACACCGACAGCCGCTCCGGGAACATCCGGGCCTCGGCCGCCAGCCGCTCCTCGATCCGCTCGACGCCGTTGTGCCACAGGCTGTCCATCAGGACGCCGATCCGGTGGAAATCGGCCGGCCCGTCGGCCTCCCGCAGCAGCGCCTTCGACGGCAGCGCGGACGGCCGCTCCAGGATCCGGTCCACCTCACCGAGAATCAGCGTCTCCGGGTCGTCCGCGACGAACCCGGCCCGGGCCAGCCGCTCACCAAGATCGGCCGGCTCGTCGTACGCGTAGGTCTTCCACTCGAACTCCAGCCCACGCTCCCGGAAGAAGGCCACCTCGCCCGCGATCACGGCGTCCGGGTCGTCGCCCAGCCCGCGCGGCGCCTCGACGAACCCAGCGCCGTCCGGCCCTTCGACGTACGACCGATGCACCGGCCCCGCATGCTCCACCTTCCACCCCGGAATGGTGTCCGCATCCGGCAACCGGATGCGGCGGTGGAACACCTCGAGCAGCTCTTCTGGCGTCATCTGCCCATCGTGCTCCACCGCCGCAACGGATTTACGGCAGGACGCGGTTCATCAGGTCGAAGAACGCGTTGGCCAGCACCAGCTCGTAGCGGTCGTCGAGTAGAGCGGCGAGCTGGCTGATGTCGGTCGGCGTCCAGTTCCAGGCGTTGATCCCGCCGGAGATGAACAGCGGCTTGCTGCCGTCCCACTTGGCGACCTGGACGTCGAGCGCGGCCTTGTACTCGGCCGCGTTACCCGGCGCGCCCCACTGACCGGCGATCGGCAGACCGCCCTTGCGGGTGGCGAGCAGCTCGCCGTCCCAGGTCTGCATGATGCCCTTCAGCGGCGTGTACTTCGCGAAGCCGCGGGCGATCTCCTCCGAGAGGACGACCCACTTGTCGTCCTCCCGGTGCGAGTAGGAGTAGACCTGGTCCATGCCGGTGCGGCGCAGCTGCGAGCCGGTCAGCTTGAGGAACTGGGTGAACTCGCTCGGCACCCAGGAGCCCGGGTAGGTGTAGCCCGCGCCGGACGGGCCGCAAACGAGCAGGTCGTTCGCGGTCGCCGTCCGCTGGAAGTGACTGAACAGGTTCGGACCGGTCTCCAGCAGCAGCGGACTGATCGTCCAGTTCGCCGGAGCGTCACCGCGATGCGGGTCGTCCCACAGCTCGCGCATGTGCCGCTGGCAGTACTGGATGTTGTCGCCCTCGCCGAAGGTGAGCGTCAGGTAGACCTTGTTCTTCGGCTTCGTGATCCGACGGATCGGTCGGACCTTCTCCGAGATCGGAGCGGTGTAGCCGGCGTGCACGGTGCCGTTCATGTAGAAGTCGGCGGCGATCACCGGCGACCCGCCCTTGGAGGCGAGGTCGACGCCGTCCCACTCGCCGGCGACGTCGTTGGCGAACCAGCCCATGTACGGCGCGAGCGTCGGCCACTTCGCGAAGTGCTCGATGACCAGCTCACCGGACGCGCCGCTCGGCGGCAGCCACAGCACCAGCGCCTTGGTCGCGGTCACGTAGTCGCGGAAGTACGCGAACGGCTCGATCCGGGTCGGCGCGGTGTCGGTGATCGTGACCAGGTACTGGTTCCACATCGTCACGGTGACCACGAGGGACGTCGTCCCGGCGGGCGGGTCGAAGGCGTAGATGTAGTAGCCGCCGCCGTCGCTGAACCGGTTGGCGTCGCCGCCGATACTCGAGTTCGCGCCGTCGAAGAGGTACTGCTCCTCCTCCGGGGTGCCCGGCTTGAAGTGCGCGATCTCCACGCCGTTCGCCTTCACCCAGACCTCGGACACCGACGGGCCCCACCCGTCGTTGCCGAACGAGTCCTGGAACCGGACGAACACCTTGCCCTGACCGAGTTTCGGCGAGACGTCGAGATCGTAGTTGCCGCGGTTGGACGAGTCCCGGATCTGGCGGGTCTCACGCGCGATCTCCTGCCACTGCACGTTCTCGACGGCGACCACCCGGGTCGGCGGCAGACCGGCCAGCAGCTTCTTGGTGACCCGCGGGAACAGGTGCTCCAGCTGCCACCGGTAGGTCTTCAGCCGGTCGTCGTCGAACTGGCCGCGCAGGTCCTTCAGGATCCGCAGCCCGTGCGCCTTGGCCTGGTCGGCGTTCGCGACGACGGCGTCCTCGAGACCGGCCAGCGTGGTGGCGACGTTGAGCGAGTCCGGGACGGCGGGGTCGTACACGATCGCGCCGCGGACCCGGTGCCGGTACTTCGCGACCAGGTCGAGCGGGTTGCGGTGCAGCGTCGTCGGCAGCCGCATGTCGGCCAGCCACTTGGCGTCCGGCGTGCTCTGGGTGCCGGTGTCGAACAGGAAGTACAGCTCGGGCCGGGTGCGGTTGACGATGCCTTGCAACGTTGTCAGCAGCGTTTGATCCTGGCCGCTGAGTTTGCTCGCGTCGCCATAGTGCAGGTACTTGGGGCGGTTGAAGGCCGGCAGCAGCCGGGCGGGGCTGCCGGACGTCGATGAAGCAGCTTCTGCGGCCGTTGTGAGCCCCGGAACGAGTCCGATTCCTCCTGCCGTCACCGCACCGCTGCCCGCCAGGAACGTTCGTCTCGAGACCATCGTGACCACTCCCCTGTCGCTGACATCGATGTCAAATCTGGCCGGACAGTAGCAACCCCATGAGAGCGTGTACAGGCCTCGTTACAACGTTGACGGTCAGTGATTGGAATCGTTTCCGATTGATCGGACGTCTACCACGCCTGGCGCAGGATCTCCGTCGTCTCGGCCAGGCTGATCCCGGCCCGCCGGGCCGCGCGGGCCAGCACGGTCGCGGCCGCGCGCGTCTCCTCGTCGTCCACCTGGCTGCGCGCCGCGAGGACGAACGTCCCGTTCCGGCCGCGCGTCTCGATCATCCGGTCGGCCTCCAGCTCCTTGTACGCGCGGGCCACCGTGTTCACCGCGAGCCCGAGATCCCCGGCCAGCTGGCGCACGGTCGGCAGCCGCGTCCCCTGCGCCAGCTCGCCGCGCCGGATCAGCCCGTCAATCTGGTCCTTCACCTGCTCGTACGGCGGTTTCGCACCCGCCGGATCCACCGTGATGATCATCCGACGACCCGCCGCACCCGGCCAAGCCCCCACCGGCTGACGGCGACCGCCGTCGTCACGCAGATCAATCCCATCGACACCAGGAACATCCCGAACCCCACCCACACGAACGACGCCGGCACATCCGCCGGCCACTCGAACGAGCTCGGCACGGCGGCGCCCAGCAACCAGCTGACCGCAATCATCGCCGACCCGAGATCCCGCAAGGTCGCCGCCCGCAACGCCTCCTGCCACAGCAGCTGCTCCGGCCGCCCCGACGACTGACTCACCCCGAGCGCCATCCGCTGCAACCACACCCCGCCGCCCCACAGCGCCACGGCAATCACCCCACTGCCGACCAGGATCCACCCACGCTCCGGCCGATCCGCGCTCCCGAGCACCACCAGACCCAGCCCGATACAAACCAGCGGCACCACGACGATCACATGATGCGCGACAACCTCGATCGGACTCAGATAGTCGTCGAGCCGCCGCGGCCGCAACGTCGCCTGCCGCGGCCCGTCCACCCGCGACAACCGCACAGCCCGATACCCGTGCACCAACGTCGCCACCCCACCGATCGCCGCCACCAAAGCGAACAGCAACGTCAGCAGCCGAAGATCCAGCGCATCCCCCGTCACCAACTCGGCCCCGAACACCAAATCAGCCACCAACAACCCCACACCGGTCACCACCACCCCGGCCAGCACCCCCAGCACCACAACATCCTGCCGCCGCACAAACCACTGCCGAGCCGACTCACACAACTCCACATCCGCCGGCAACCCACCCCGCCGCAACAGCCGATTCACCTCCGCATCCGCCGCCCGCTTCCGCTGCGACCAAACCACCCCCAACGCAACCACCATCACCCCGAGCACCACCACCACGACCCCGCTCCCTCCACTCGTTTGTACCAAATGTATTGATACAAACAAGCGTCGTCAAGCCAGGCGGGCCAGGTCCTGCTCGACCGCGGCGCGCTCGGGGCTGGTGTCGAGGTAGGTGAGCGCGTCCTCGAGATGGGCGCGGGCCGGCTCGGGCCGATCGAGGACGGCGTACGCCCGTCCGAGCGTGATCAGCACCTCGGCGATCGTCGACTGCTCGCCGAGCTCGCGCCGGATTCGGAGCGCGCGTTCACCGGCTTCGACGGCCTCGTGCGGGCGCCCGCTGAGCAAGAGTGCGTTGGCGAGGTTGCCGCTGGCCCAGGCGATCCGCAGCCGGTCGTCGTGGCGCTCGAAGATCACCAGCGCCTCGGCGGCCCGCCGGACGCCCTCGACGTGGTCGCCGAGGTCGGAGCTGGTCTGGCCGAAGTTCAGCAGCATCGAGCCGAGCGGGTTGTCCTCGCCGCTGCTCCGGGCCGCTTCGACTGCTGCCAGGTGATGCCGTCTGGCCTGCTCCAGGTTGTGCATCCGTCCGTAGCAGATACCGAGACCGCTCAGGCAGACCGCGAGCCGGACGGGATCGCCCAGCACCCGAGCCGCTTCGAGCGACCGGAGGTGCTGGTGTTCGGCCTCCTCCAGCCGGCCGATCCGCGAGTACAGTCCGGCCAGGTTGCTGGACGTGTGGTAGATCGCCCACGGCTCCTCGGTGCGGAGCGCGCAGCGAACCCCGCGCTCGGCGATGACGATCCACTCGTCGTACTCCTGGCGCAGGTCGAAGTAGTCCCACAGCATCCGCGCCAGCTGCCAGCCGTGCACCGGCAGGCCGGACTCCAGCGCCTTCTCCATCAACGACGCAAACACCCCGAGACGCTGGTCGAACCAGCGCATCGCCGCATGGCCGTCCTGGAACTGTCTGCCGGGTACGCCTCGGATCGACTCGTGCAGCTCGAACCCGTTCGCTCCCGGCACCAGGGTGTGGCCGTGATGCACAGTGGCGACGTACCAGCCGAGCAAACGAGTAGTCGCCTCCTGCGGTACTGCGGCTCGGTCCTGGACGTAGGCGCGGATCAGGTCGTGGAAGTCGTACGAGCCCAGCGCGGGCTCAGCAAGCAGGTGGACGGCGCTCAGCCGGTCCAGCGTCGCACGGGCATCCGGTCCGGACAGATCGAGGACCGCCGCGGCAGTGTCCACCTCGAACGGGCCGACCGGCAGTACAGAAAGCAGGAGAAGGGACGCCAGGTCGGCCGGGGCCAGCTGGTCGCACGACCAGGACAGGACGGCGCGTAGGTCGGTCTCGTCCTCATCCACTCGCAGCAGGCTCAGCTTGTCCTGGTGTCCTTGGAGATCGGCTGCGATGACCTCCAGCGACTCATTCGGGTACCTGGTCACCCGCTCCGCGACCAGACGCAACGCCAAGGGCGAGAAGGCCGACAGCTGCAGCAGACTGTCCACTGCGGCCGGTTCGGCACCGACTCGGTGTCCGCCGGCGACCGCAGCCAGCAGCTCCCGGCCCTCGGCCCGGGTCAGGTCGCCGAGCTCCACTGCGGTGGCGTTCTCTCGGACCTGCAGTCCACGCAGGCGATTGCGGCTGGTCACCAGAACATCCGGACCGGCACCGGGCAGCAGCGGACGAACCTGGCGCGCGTCGAGCGCATTGTCGAGCAAGAGGAACAACCGGCGCCCTGCGGTTCGGCTACGCAGCAGGGCGGACCTCTCATCGAGCGTCGACGGGATGGACTCCTCAGGTACGCCGAGCGACCGGAGCAGGGACCAACAGGCTACTTCCGGCTGCAGCGGCGTCTCCGGGCCGAAGCCGCGTAGGTCCAGATAGAAGAGGCCGTCCGGGTAGCCGTCAGCAGCGCTGTGCGCCCAGTGCAGCGCAAGCGCGGACTTACCGATGCCACCGGGCCCATGGACCAGTGCCAAGCCGGAGCCGGCCCCAGCAAACGCCGTGCGCAGCCCGTCCAGTGCGGTGGCCCGCCCGACGAACGCCCCCGGCGGTCTGGGCAGCTGATGTGCCGGGGCAGCCGCCTGACCGACCAGCAACTGCCGGTACAGCTCCTGCAGAGGCGCCGACGGATCGGTCCCCAGCTCGTCCGCGAGCAAGCGGCGTACGGTCTCGTAGGTTTCCAGGGCCTCAGCCTGTCGCCCCTGCTTGGCGAGCGACGCGATCAGGCGCAGCCAGAGCGACTCGCGCAGCGGGTGGCTTCTGGTCAGCAACGCGAACTCCGTGGTCAGAGCTGCCAGCTCGTCGGCCTCTGTCTCCAGATCGAACCGCGCCTCCAGCAAACTGAGGTACTGCTCCTGCAGCATCGGTGCGTACGCCGCCCGCAACTCGTCGGAGCCGCAGTCGACCAGCGGCTCGCCTCTCCAGAGCGCGACCGCCTGCCGCAGCTCTGCGGCCCTGGTACTTCGGCAGAGCTGCAGGAACTCCTGGACGTCGACTTCGACGCCGTCCGCCAGCCGGTACCCGGACGGCCCGCTGAGCAGCAGGTCCTTCCCCAGCACCCGACGGAGCCGGGCAACCGTGTTCTGCAGCGCCGAACGTGTCTGCGGCTTGCCGTTGTGCCAGAGCTGCGCCATCAGCCGCTCAGCTTCGACCCAGCCCTCGGCGAGCGCCAGCGCGGCCAGCAGAGAACGCTGCTGGCGCGCGCTGACGACAAGGTCCTGGCCGTCCAGCTCTACCGTGAGCGGGCCGAGGACTCCGATTCGAAGGCGTGTCCGCACTCCGTCATTGTCCCAGACCTCCGGTCTACGAGGCGGTCAGCTTCCAGCGCTGACAGGCGCCCTGCCAGTACTCCCAGACGTTCATCGAGTTGGTGGTGGTGCTGACACAGCCGGGGACGTCGAGGACCAGGCCCGACTCGGTCTGCTGGACGGTGTGGCTGCCGTCGATCGCGGGTTCGATCCGCCAGGTCTGGCAGTCGCTGGCGTCGAGGTCGAACGCGATGACCTGGCCGCCGATCAGCCGGGAACAGCCGGCGACCTGAAGCGCCTTCTGCGAGCCCGGGTCGATGATCTGGTACACGTCGTCGCCGAGCGGCTTGAGCTGCCAGCGCTGGCACTGGGTGTTGGACCAGTTCCAGACGCGGACCGGCTGTGCGCCGTCGCAGTTCGTCAGGTCCAGCACGTAGTCCTTCTGCGCATCGTTGATCGTCGTCATCGTGCGCATCTTGTACCGGCCGTCGAGCTGCGGTGAGTTGAGCGCGGCCCGGACGACCCACTGCTGATCCGGCTGCTCGGCGCATGGCCGCTGGACCAGGTCGCCGCCGTTGGCGACGCCACCGCTGATGCCGCCGCACTTGCCGCTGTGCGCGAACTTGAGCCGGAACACCGCGTCGTAGCTGCTGCCTTCGACGTACTCGAGCAGGACCTGCTGGTTACCGGTCCCCTGGCAGGTCGTCTGCACGATCGCCGCCTCGTTCGCCGTACTCGCGTTCTTGACGTCCAGACACTTGAGGCCGTTGCCGCCGTTCACGTGCGCCGGGTGCAGCTCGTACTGCTCGGTGCCTGCCACCGGGACGATACGGAAGCGCTGGTGCAGGCCGCTGTAGCAGTCCCACTGCTGGAAGACCGGTGTCCCGGTCTGAGCACCCGCCTCGACTTCCATGCACTTGCCGCTGTGCCGCGCGACCAGCTCGTACGTCCGGGACTCCAGGTCGAACGGCGGCGCCGTACTCGCTCCGACGTTCGTCTCCTTCCAGCCGGACGCCGGTGCGCCGAAGGCCGTACCGGTCGAGCGCAGCTGGAAGGCCTCCCGACCGCCTCTGGTCAGCGACGAGACCAGTGCGACGTCGTCCTTACCGTCCTTGTCGTAGTCACCGACCTGCAGGTACGAGCGGACGGCGTCCCATCCGCTGCCGGTCCACCAGTCCTGCAGAGCGAACCCGCTGCCCGTGCCGTGGAAGACGCGCAGTCGTGCGCCGGGGCTGTCGTCGTAGACCGTCACTACGTCGTCCTTGCCGTCGCCGTCGACGTCCCCGATCACTGGGTTGCCCTTGTCCAGGCAGTAGTCGCCGGAGAACGCGACGGACGGCGCAGCGAACCCGGTACGAGTCGAGCGGTAGGTGTCGACCACTGTGGTGCAGGCTGCGGTCTGCTTGAGCACAACCAAGTCGTCGACCTGGTCGCCGTCCGTATCACCCACGACGATCTTGCTGTGCGCCCACTCCCCCGAGCCTGCGGCGGTTTGCAACCACTGCACGGGCGCACCGAGATCTCCACCCGGGTAAACCAGCGCCTGCCAGTTTCCCTGTCCAGTGTTGAGCTGGAGGACGATGTCGGCGATTCCGTCACCAGTAACGTCACCCGCGGCGACTCGGGCCGAAACAACCGTCCAGCCAGTAGTGGCACGCTGCCAGACCGGTCCGCTGCGAGCGTCGTACCGATCACCGTCGGACTCCAGCAAGTAGAGGCCGACCCGGTGGCCGGGTTCGTCGCGGAACAGCGCGATGTCAGCCTTGCCGTCGCCGGTGAAGTCGCCCTGGACCGAGCGGGTCCGGGACAACGCGAAACCGCCGCTGTTGTCGCTGTCCCAGGCCATCGTGCCGTTGGTGAAGCCGCCGTCCTTGCTGGTCAGGTTCCACACTCCGGTCCGGCCGGCGCCGTGGTCCAGGACCAGGTTGACGTCGGCCGCGCCGTCGCCGTTCACATCACCGCGCACCTTGTACTTGTTCGGGTTCGTCTTGGCGATCAGGCGCCATTCGGCCGGCGGGCCCGCGGACCCGGCCCGGTCGACCGCGCTGACGAACAGGCTCCGGCTGCTCGACGGAACCGTCATCGGCAGCCGCGCGGCGCCGTCCGGCCCGGCCTTCACCCGCATCGTCATCTTCGAGCGGACGAAGCCGTAGCGGTACTCCGCCACGTCGGTGTCCCCCGCGCCCGGCTGCAGGTTCAGGAACCCGACCTCCCGGGCCGGCTGACCGGGGAGACCGTGCGGGAAGTCGGTCGACGTGATCGTCGGCTTCTTCGGCTCCACGATGTCGATCTTGAAGAAGCACGGCTCGCTGAACGGCCCGAACTCGACGCCGTCGTCGGCGACCTTGTCGTTGCTGCGCGCCGTGTAGAAGTAGGTGCCGCCGTTGACCAGCTGACCGTCCGGGACCGGGGACCAGCTGAACGCCGTCCCGCTGCCGGTCAGCGCCGAGTCCTGCAGATGCGCCGACGTGTTCTCGGGCCAGCGGGCGATCTCCAGCCGATTCGAGATGTTGTCGCCGTCCGGGTCGCTGACCACCGCGGAGAACTGCGGCTTGGTGGTACCGATCACCGTCGGCGCGGCCTGCGTGCCGCACGGGCGCGGGGTCGTGAAGTTCACCCGGATCGGCATCCGCGGCGGGGTGTTGTAGGTGACGACGAGCGCCGCCGTACCGGCCCGGAACTTCTTCCACTGGTACTCCCCCGGGCCCTGGATCTGCAGCGACTCGTTGGGCGCCTTGAGGCCGAACGTCACACTGGACTCGCGGCGATCCGCGACGCCCTGGACGAGCGACTTCAGCCCGTCGGTCATGAAGCCCATCGCGAAGTCGTTCCCGCGCGCGGCGCCCTCCGCGGTTGCCAGGTGCTGGAGCCAGTGCCCGCCGGTGTTGTTCCAGGTGACCGGCTGCGCGCGGCTGATCGGCTTGGTGTGCCAGAGCTCGACCGGGGTCGGCGTACCGGACGGGGTGTGCCAGAGCGTGATGCTGAACTTGGCGTCGATGATCCGGGCGCCGGCGAGCCCCGACGTACCGAGTTGGAACAGTGATCGGTAGACGTCGGGGTCCGAACCCCAGGCGGAGCCGACCTTGGCGCCGTCGCCGCGGTCGTAGTCCCAGTACGACTGGTCCTTGTGCGCCTGGTTGACGTGGGTCCACAGGTCACCGACGAAGCTCGTCCAGGGCGGATCGATCCGCAGCGGGAACTTCGTGTCCGGGCCGGTCAGTAGTCGCTGGTCGGGGACGACGGTCAGGACCCCTCCGTCATGCTTGACCGGCATCGCCGCCGTACGCTTCGCGGCGTCCCACATCAGCGCCTGAGTCGAACTGAACACCGTGCGTCCCTTGCGGTCCAGCGCAACCGTCGTCCCGTTCGCCTGCACCTTGATCGTCAGCCCTTCGGCGCGGACCGGGAAGCTCAGCCGTCGCAACGCCGGGTTCAGCGCGGCGGCGCGATTCTTGACCACCAGCACCTTGGTGAACCCGGCCGGCTCCGCACGCAGCTCCAGATCGACTCCGGGCAGCACCTCACGGTAGGTCGCGGCCGGCCCCCGTAGTACCGGCCGCGACAGGTTACCCGGCCAACCGAGCCGGATCCGCGCGTTCTTCTTGCCCAGCGCAACCAGATCCACACCCGGGCCGCCGCCGGACAGCACCAGCCCCGTCCCGCTCGCCGTCGGCCGAACCTTGCCGTCGGCACCGAAGCGCAGCGTGTGATCGACCGGCGTCCACCCCGTCGCCGTCCGCACCCGGACCGCCTGCGCGTGCTGGATCAGCGTGTGTTTGCCGTCCGGATTCACGAAGACCTGACTGGTCTCGGTCCGCGCGCCGTCGACCTCGACCGGTTTTCCGGTCCGCCGTGCGTCCGCGGCCGCGCCCTGGAGCGGTTGCTGTTCCGGCGCCGGCACAGCCACGGATTCGGGTGTCGCTTCGACCGAGAACCCCAGCGGGATCAGGACGAGCGCAGCCGCGACGGCCAGCGATCTGAGTATTCCGGGACGGCGCACGGACGGCTCCCTCTGCAGCAGGCGGATCGAGGACGGCAGTCACGGTGACATCGGCCCGGCCGGGCGCGGAAGCATTACAAGATTCCTTGCAGTCTCACTTCCAGATTTCGTGAAATCGTTGCCCGGCCGCGTGGGCGATCGCTTCACTCGGGGCGATTCCGTCCCCATTCAGGAGGTAGATCCATGCGTCGTCGACGACGGCACGTGTTCCGGACCGCCGTGGCGGGGATGGTGGCGTTCAGCCTGCTCGCCAGTACGCCGGGGCTGTCCGCCGCCACGCCACCACCCGAGAGCCGAGCCACGAAGGACCCCAAGGCAGGCTGGAAAGCCCGCAAGGACCAGCCGATCCCCGTCCAGGACATCGCGGCGAAGCCCGGCGTACCGGACCGGGACGGCGAGCTGGCCGTCACCAGCGTGCCGGCGCCGGTCTGGCCGCAGGCTGGGAAGGCCGAGGTCGCCGTCCCCAAGCCTGACGGCAGGGAACAGTTCCGCAAGCAGCTGAGCGGCCGGGAGCAGTTCCGCGGCGCACGCGCCGGCGTCCTGCCAGTACTGATCGGCCCAGCCGCGACCGTCACTGCCAAGTCTGCCGCTGCCCCGGCCAAGGTCGCCGTGGAGCTGGACGGTCGGATCGGCAACGAAGTCCGGCTGCGGGTGCGTCGTACGGACGGCGTTCGCAGTAGCGGCCCGGTGTCGCTGCAGCTCGACTACAGCGGCTTCAAGCAGGCCTTCGGCGGCGACTGGAGCACGCGGCTCCAGCTGGTGAAACTGCCGGACTGTACGGACGCCGCCTGTCGCGCGATCCCGCTGCCGACGCGTAACGACGGCAGGGGCCAGGTCGCGGCCGACGTACCGGTGGGTGCGGAGTTCTCGACGTTCGCCCTGCGGGCCGCGGCGTCCGGTCCGGCCGGCGATGCCACGGCGACCTCACTGAGCCCGACCGCGACCTGGCAGGTCGGCGGCTCCTCGGGCGACTTCGCCTGGTCCTACCCGATGCAGGTCCCGCCGAGTCTCGGCGGCCCGAAGGCCGACCTGTCGCTCAGCTACTCCTCGGGCAGCGTCGACGGCCGGACGACGGCCGGTAACAGCCAGTCCTCCTGGGCGGGCGCCGGCTTCGAATTCGCTCCGGGCGGCACGATCGAGCGTAAGTACGCGCCCTGCGGCGGCAAGTCCGAGCAGACCGGGAACAACGGCAAGACACCGGTCGGCGACTACTGCTGGGCCACCGACAACGCGACGTTCTCGCTGAACGGCGGTGGCGGCGAGCTGATCCTCGACGACGACTCGAAGAAGTGGAAGTCGCGCACCGACGACGGGATGACCGTCGAGCGCAAGACCGGCGCCGCGAACGGCGACAACGACGGCGAATACTGGGTGCTGACCGACAAGGCCGGCACCAAGTTCTACTTCGGCCAGAACAAGTTGCCTGGCGCAACCTCTGCCGCGCAGGACACCAACTCGGCCTTCACGATGCCGGTCTTCGGCAACCACGCCGGCGAGCCGTGCCACGGCGCCACGTTCGCGACGTCGTACTGCGACCAGGCGTACCGCTGGAACCTCGACTACGTGGTCGATGCCTTCGGCAACACGATGAGCCTGTTCTACGACCGCGAGGAGAACCGGTACGCCCGCGCGGGCACCGCGACGACGGTCAGTAAGTACACGCGGGCCGGCAACATCAAGCGGATCGAGTACGGCCAGCGCGACGGCAAGGTCTTCGACGACGCCGCCAAGGTCGCGGCCGTCACCTTCGACACCGCCGAGCGCTGCGTCAAGTCGTCCGGTTGCGTCGCGGCGGACTACCCCGACACGCCGCTCGACCTCGAGTGCACGAGCGACACGAACTGCAACAACAAGTTCTACCCGTCGTTCTGGACCAAGAAGCGGCTCGCCAAGATCACCAGCCACGTCTGGCGCGGTTCGGCCTTCGCCCCGGTCAGCTCGTGGACCCTGCGGCACACCTACCTGAACCCGAACGACGAGGGCCGCTCACCGATGCTGTGGCTCGAAGGCATCACGAACGCCGGCCTGGTCGCCGGCCAGACCACGTTGCCCGAGACAACCTTCGGCGCCGAGCTGAAACCGAACCGCATCCTCGGCCCGGACTCGATCGGCCAGCCCGCGCTGAACTGGCCGCGGATGAAGACGATCACCTACGGCACCGGCGGCCAGATCGTCGTCGGTTACCTCGGCGCCGACTGCAGCCTGCCCGGCAACGTGCCGGCTCCCGACCAGAACACCAAACGCTGCCACCCGATCAAGTGGACCCCGCAGAACCAGGCCGAACGCGAGGACTGGTTCCACAAGTACGTCGTCGGCTCGGTCACGGAGGTCGACCTCGTCGGCGGCACCACCGGCTCCGTCACCAAGGTCGAGTACCTGACCCCGCCCGCCTGGCGCTACGACGACGAGGACGGCCTGGTCGAGATCGGCAAGAAGACCTGGTCCCAGTGGCGCGGCTACGAGAAGGTCAAGGTCATCACCGGCGACGGCGTCGACGGCCCGCAACAGGTCAAGGTCAACACCTACTTCCGCGGTATGGACGGCGACAAACTCGCCGCCGGCGGCACCAAACAGGTGACCATCACCGACTCCACCGGCGCCAAGACCCCCGACACCAACGCCTTGTCGGGAAAGCTCCGCGAACAGGCGACCTACGACGGCGCCACCCTCGTCGACCGCGCCGTCACCGACCACTGGGTCTCCAAAGCCCGAGCCACCCGCGAACGCCCCTGGGCCACCACCACCGCCCACCAAGTCGAAGAACAAGCCGTCCGCCAGGACGAAGCCGTCGGCGCCGGCTGGCGCAAAAGCGCCTCCTCCAACACCTTCGACCCCACCACCGGCCTCCTCACCGCCAAAACCGACGAACGCGACAAGTCCACCCCCACCGACGACACCTGCACCCGCTACGAATACTTCGCCAACCCCTCCCGAGGCCTCACCGGCCTCCCCACCCGCCAGCAAACCGTCGCCGCCAGCTGCAACCAGCCCTGGACGAAGGCCGACGTCCTCACCGACCAGAAAATCACCTACGACCCAACAACCGGCGCCAGACTGACCACCCAGCGACTGAGCGGCTTCGATGCGGCCGGCCAGGAGATCTACCAGACGGTCAGCACGGCGAAGTACGACGTGTTCGGCCGGACCGAGCGCACAGCTGACGCCAAGAACAACGCGACCAGCACGGAGTACACGCCGAAGTCGGGCGGGCCGCTCACCGAGACGAAGGTCATCCAGCCGAACGGCCAGACCAGCACGACGAAGGTCGACCCGGCCTGGGGCGAAGAGACCGAGGTCGTTGACCCGGCCGGCCGCAAGTCGACCACCAAGCGTGACGGACTCGGCCGTGTCATCGAGAGCTGGCTCGCCGGCAACTCCGGCGGCGTCCCGAACCAGAAGACGGAGTACGCCGACGGTCAGGACAAGTCCGGTCTGGTGACCATCAGCTCGCTCGGTGCGGGCGGCGAGGTCGAGGTCAAGCGGGAGTTCAGCGACGGTCTGATGCGCCGGCGCCAGACGCAGGTCGAGTCGGCTGACGGTTTCGGCCGCGTGGTCACCGACTACATCTACGATTCCCAGGGCCGCGAGGTGAAGCAGAACGGCCCGTACTACAACGACGCTCCACTCGGCTTCGAGATCGTCAAACCTGCCGACGAGCGGAATCTCCCGGCGCAGAAGGTGACGACGTACGACGCGCTCGGCCGGCCGGCGGCCGAATCGCTGCGGTCGGAGAGCAACCAGCTGTGGAAGCGTACGCACGACCACGCGACCGGCGTCCAGACGACCGAGCCGCCGAACGGCGAGCAGGCAACGACCCGGATCACCGATCTCGAGGGCCGGCTCGTCGAGCTGCGCAAGTTCCACGGCAGCACAGCGACCGGGGACTACGACGCGACGACGTACGCCTATCACCCGAACGGACAGCTGGCTGTCCTGACCGACGCCGCAGGTAACACCTGGCGCTACGACTACGACCAGCGTGGCCGCAAGGTCAGGGACGACGACCCGGACAAGGGCGTGACGACGTACACCTACAACGACCTGGACCAGCTGGAGACCTCGAAGGACGCTCGCGGCGTCGTCCAGTCCTTCAGCTATGACGCGCTCGGCCGGCGGACGGCGCAACACACCGACGGCAAACTGCTCAACGAATGGAAGTACGACGACCTCAAGGCCGGCTCGCTGACCAGCACGACCCGGTACGTGAGCGGCAACCCGTACACGACCCGGTTCACCGGCTACGACGAGGCTGGTCGGCCGAGCGGGCAGCAGGTGGTGATTCCAGCGAGTGAAGGAAAGCTGGCGGGCACCTACACCGTCAGTCAGACCTACGCACCGGGCGGTCAGCTGACATCGGCAAAGTTGCCTGGTGTCGGCGGTCTGCCCGAGGAGACGCTGAACTACGGCTACGAGGGCAACCGGCCGACCAGTCTGATCGGGACCGATCGCTACGTCACGGAGGTCGACTACACGCCGTACGGCGAGACCAGCCGGATCAAGATGGAGCGTGGTGACAACTGGGCCGAGCAGCATTATGACTACGAGCTGGGCACGCACCAGTTGAAGAGCGCTGTCTTCATGACACCGAACGGGCTCGAGTCGAACGTTGCGTACTCGTACGACCAGGCCGGCAACATCACCAAGGTGACGGACTCGCCGACCACCATCAGTGCCGTCGACACCCAATGCTTCGGCTACGACCACTACCGGCGGCTGACCAACGCGTGGACTCCGGGCGGCGGCGACTGTACCGCTGCTCCGACCAAGGCCGGGCTGGGCGGGCCGGCGCCGTACTGGCACAGCTGGACGTTCGACGTCACCGGTAACCGGAAGTCCGAGAAGCGGGTCACTCCGACGGCTGAAACGACCAGCACGTACGAGTATCCGGCCGCGGGTGGGCCGAGACCGCATGCGGTCCAGAAGGTCAGCAGTGGGGCAAAGGTCGACTCCTATGCCTACGACGAGGCAGGCAACCTCAAGAGCCGGACTCGCAATGGAACTCCGGAAACTCTGTCCTGGACCGGAGACGGCCATCTGGACACCGTCGCCGGAGGCGGCAAGTCGTCGACCAACGTGTACGACGCCGACGGCAATCGCCTGCTCCGCAAGGACGCCAAGGGGACCACGCTGTTCCTCGGTGACACCGAGCTGACGCTGAGCGCCGACGGATCACTGCTCGGCACCCGGTACTACTCACTCGGCGACCAGAAGGTCGCGATCCGAGTGGGTTCGGCCAAGCTCACCTGGGTGAGCAGCGATCACCACGGCACGATGAGCATCCAGGTGGACGCCGACAGCCTCGCGGTCCAGCGTCGCCGGACGACGCCGTACGGGGAGAACCGGGGAGCCGCCCCGACCACCTGGCCGGGCCAGCGCGGCTTCGTCGGGGGTGTGGACGACGCGCAGAGCGCGCTGGTGCACCTCGGCGCCCGTGCGTACGACCCAGGTCTCGGCAGATTCATTTCGGTGGATCCCGTCATCGACCACGAGGATCCGCAGCAGATGAACGCGTATGCCTACGCGAACAACAGTCCGGTCAGCTTCAGCGACCCGGACGGCCAGCGGTACGTGGTCGAGACCGTCACCATGCTGCGAACCGTCGTCAAGGTCAACTACAAGCGGATCATCGAGGAGAAGCGCGTCCTCGAACGCACCCGGGTGTTCGTCCGCGTGCTCACCTTCGCGTCGCAGGTCCTGCGGCAACTCGGCTTCCATGCGGTAGCTGCCGTGCTCGGGTACTGGGCCTGGCGGGAGACCTGGAAGATCGTCAAGATCCAGCGGACCATCCGGGAGCTGGTCAAGGTCCAGGAACGGGTCACGAAGCTTCTCAGACGCTGGGTCGACGAGCCCGAGGCCAAACAGCTCGACCAGATGATGAAGAACGTCAACAACCTGCTCCGTGCGGCCGCCCTTCAAGCCGCCGCGGCGGCGAGCCAGTGGGCCGCCGTCCACCAGCGAGTCAATCGCGCCGAGCGTGGTGGCGGGGGCGCGTCACCGGCCGGAGCCAACCCGGCGCCGCCGGTCGACGTCCCGCTGAAACCGGTCAGCCCGCAGACCCAGCAGTACATCAAGTCGGGTGTGAAGCTCACGGTGGGAGGACTCGCGGCCGGAGCCTGCGGCGCGCTCAGCTTCGGCTTTCTCGCAGCCGTCTGTGGCGCGGCCGCCGGAGAAGCCGCCGACTCCTGGGCGGGCGAGGTGACCAAGTGGTGGGCCGAAGGCGGCGGCAAGACCTGGCGGCAGCGGGTTGCCAACGGGAACGCCGACCCGAAGAAGTGCCACTACGCGATGGGTTCGGGGAACTGCTGAGCTGAAACGGCCGGGCCGCGGGGTTCGTCCCGCGGCCCGGCTGGGTCAGGTGAGGAGGTTGAGGAGGGCTTCGGCTCGGGGGGTTCGGTGGACTTGGACTGATTGGCCGGTGCGGGTTCGGGTGATGAGGCCGGCGGCGGTGAGGTGGGTGCAGTGGTAGGTGGTTTGGCTGGGGGTGAGGGAGGTTTGGCGGGCGAGGGCGCCCATGGTGGTGGGGGTTTCGAGGGTGCGGAGGAGGGTGGCGCGGACGGGGCCGAGGAGGAGAGTGAGGACGTCGGTGGTGGTGGGGGTCGGGGTGGTGGGGGTGAAGCCGGGGACGGGGTAGCCGAGCCAGGCTTTGGCGGGGTCGTCGAGGTTGAAGATGGAGGCTCGGGTGCCGGCGACCAGGGGGACGAGGTGGAGGGGGCGATCGGCCAGGTCGGACTGGTACGGGAGGGAGTCGGGGAGGTGGAGGACGCCGTCGGCGTAGGTGGTGCGGCGGGCGAGGGTGCTGAGGATGACGTCGAGGGTGCCGGTGACTGCGGCTCGGCCGATGCGTTCGGTCTCGCGTTCGCGCAGTGGGGTGCTGGCGGCCCAGATGGGGCGGTAGATGCGCCAGGCGGCGGTCAGGACGGCGGTGTAGCTGGCCAGCCAGCGGGTGGGGTTGCGGAGCGCGGCGTTCCAGGAGGCCGGCGGGCTGTCGGGGAGGATCTGCTCGATGCTGTCGATCAGCTCCTGCGGGCTCAGGTCGGCGATCTGCTCCAGCTGCTGGTCGACGGGGGCCGCGCTCATCGGGGTCAAGCAGTCCGGCAGCAGACCGTGTTCGAACTGGGCTGCCACCGCGGCGACCGCCGTACCGGGCAGCTCGCGGCGCAGCGCCGTCGTCCAGGCTCGTGGCACTCCTTGGCGTGGTCCGCCGACGGCGTCCACCAGGATAGCGGTCAGGCTCGTGATCGCCGGAGACAGCACCCGCACCTGGACGGCGTCCAGATCGCCCAGCACGAGCCGAGTCCGCCCGGCGGGCAGAGCACGTACTGCCGGCCCCCATGCCGGGTTCTCTCGTAGTTGCGCCAGCTCTCCCATGTGAGGTCCCTCCCGGGCTGCCCAGCCGCGACGTCCCGTCGCAGCGGCCCCCGGCGGGAGCCGGCCTCAGTACAGCCGCGGCCGCTCGCAGTCCGGTCGCACTCCGCTCTCAGTCCGCGAAGTCGGCGGGCGTGTAGGGGCGTTGTTCGACGAGGACGAGCCAGTTGCCGGAGTTGTCGCGGAGGACGGCTTCGATGCCGTAGGGGCGTTCGGAGGGCTCTTGGAGGTACTCGACGCCGTTGGCGACCAGGTCGGCGAAGGTCTTGCGGCAGTCGTCGGTGGCCAGGCCGACGCCGTGCATCATGCCTTTGGCGAGGATCCGGCGGACGGCGTCCGCGGACTCGGCGTCCATCGGCGGGCCGGGGAGCATCAGGGCGAGCTCGAGTTCGGGGTGGTCGGCCTGGTGGACGGTGACCCAGCGGAAGTCCGCGCTGAGGGTGATGTCGGTCTTCAGGACGAAGCCGAGTTTCTCGGTGTAGAACGCCTTGGCCGCGTCGATGTCGTTCACGTAGACGGTGACCAGATGGACGTTGGTGATCACGGTGTCTCCTCGTTGTCGGTGAGATCTCGACCGTAGGCGTGTGGGCCGCGCGGTTGCTTCTCCGGAATTGCGGAGTCCAGCCCGAGCATGAAGACGAAGCACCCGGGGATTCGGGCGCCCTGCTGGGTGCGCTGGTACGCCGTCGGCGTCGTCCCGACCAGCTCGGTGAAGCGGCGCGAGAACGTGCCCAGGCTGCTGTAGCCGACCAGCCCGCACACCTCGGTCACTGTCAGGTTCGTCGCCCGGAGCAGGTCGGTGGCGCGCTCGATCCGGCGCCGGGTCACGTACTGCATCGGCGTCTCGCCGTACTCGGCCGCGAAGCAGCGGAGGAAGTGGTACTTCGACACCCCGGCTGCCCGGGCCAGGGCGGCCAGATCGAGCGGCTCGGCGAAGTGGCGGTCGGCCGTGTCGCGTGCGCGGCGCAGGTGCGCCAAGAGGTCCACCGGCACCATGCTGCGATGGTAGTACTGCAACCGGACGGCCGGCTGCGGACCTATAGGGGTATGACGATGACTTCGCGGCGGACGGACCATGCTCCGCCGGTGGACGGGGACGAGGACCTGTGGGACGCGCTGCGGGCGCGGGATCCGGAGGCGCTCGGGGAGTTGTTCAGCCGGTACGCGGACGCGGTGCATGCCTACGCGGTGCGGCATACCGGGTCCTACGCGTACGCCGACGACGCCGTCCAGGCGACATTCGTGACGGCGTGGCGGCAGTTCGGGCGTACTGACCCCGGACCGTTGCAGCACGGGAGTGCGAAGCCGTGGCTGCTGGCAATCGCTCGAAACGAGCTGCGGAACAGCACGCGGGCCCGACGCAGGATGACGCAGTTTCTGCTTCGCCAACCGGCTCCTGTGCACCACCCGGACCACTCCGAGGCCGTAGCGGCTCGGGTGGACTCGGAGCAGCACATCCGGGCCGTGCGGGCAGCCCTGGCGGCTCTTCCGGGCCATGAGCGCGAAACGATCGAGCTGGTCTATTGGGCCCAGCTGTCGATTGCGGACGCCGCTGTCGTCCTCGGAGTCGCCGAGGGCACTGTCAAGGCCCGGCTGTCCCGGGCGCGCCGTCGTCTGCCCGCACTGCTGGAGGAAAACCGATGAACCTCAGCACTCCCCCGCCGGTCGAGCAGCTCGACCCGGAGTACGCAGCCGACCTCAAGCACGACCTGGTCCGCAAAGCACGCCAGCAGGACCAGCCGGGATCGCACCGGCGCGCGCTGTTCACCTGGGTACCGATTGTCGCGGCCATCGCCGCAGTCGCGGTCAGCACGATCAGCGTGGTCAATCTGAGCCGTTCCGACGGCTCAGGACCGGCAGGGCCGCGCGGCGTCGTCCAGGTGCCTGCCAACGAGTCACCGGAGCAGACACTCGAGAGGGGCATTGCGACTCCGCCTGAGATCGATGGAGCGGCGTGGGAATGCCTCACCCCACAGAAGAACGCCTACGGCTACCCGAACCACCTGGGTAACCCGGAGCAGGCGAAGACCATTCGCAGCGCGCACTGGATCACTATCCCGGGCAGTACGCCGCGGCTGGCGCTCACGTTCGTCACCAAGAAGGACAACGTCTGGTACCAGTGCCTGGACGGCGAATTCCTGCGCGACGGAACCGTGGCCGACGGCCGCCACTGGACCGACGACCCGGTCCACGGCACCTGGGCCTGGTCGACGGTAGATGGAGCAGCGCGGGCGTCGTTCTCGTTCCGCACCGACCCGCGAGTCGACCGGGTCCAGCTCCGGATCCGCGGCACCGAGAAGGCGTCGCCCTGGTTCTGGGTGCAGGTCGAGGACATGTCGGGGTACGTCGCAGGCGAACTACCCGGTGCCGTGGCCGAACACCGCCGGTCCGAGGTCGACGTCCGCGCCCTGAACAAAGACGGCAAGCAGATCTGGGCCAAGACCTTCGGGTGAACGCAACGCGCCGGCCGGACCCTCAAGGGGCCCGGCCGGCGCGGGGTGGTCTCGGTTGGCGGAGGGGTCAGCCGCGGCCGCCCTGCGTGCTCACCCGGTCTTCCTGCTGCACCAGCGCGTCGAACTCGGAACGGGTCAGCTCGCTGGTGTCACCGGCCAGCGGAGCCGTCCGGCTGCAGTTGACGGCCGGGGCCGGCTGGCCGGTCAGGTACGCGATCGCCACCCGGAACGTCTCGCAGCGGCGTCCGTCCTCGGCTCCGGCCGGGTAGCCGATCGCTGCGTTGACCCGGCCCATCTTGAGGGCGTCGGCGTACGGGTTGATGTTGCGGGCGACCGTCCAGTACCAGCGGGCGATCTGCGCGCTGTAACGGATGTCCCGCGCCAGCTCGGGGTTGGCGATCAGATCGACGCCGAGCCACTGGCCCGCTGGGCGGTAGTTGAAGTCGCCGGTGAGCTGGATGTAGCCGCGGCCGCCGTACGGGCGGGTGTCGCCGATCTCGCGGATGTCGTACTCGAGGCGCGACTCGTGGACGAGCGTGGCCAGGAAGGCGGCCTTGCGGTACGGCGTGTTGATCTGCGCTTGGCGCATCGCCTGGTTCAGCCCCGGCAGCCCGGCCCTCACCGTGTCCGGCTTGGCGATCCGGCTGCGGAACATCGCGTCGATATCGGCGTAGGTGATGTCAACCCAGGGCGGCTCGGGCTCGGTCGCGCACTCGGCGACGCCGGGCAGTTTGTCCTCGGGAATCGAGACGAACACGACCGAGACATAGCCGCCGAGCGCGGGCACGTGGGCCCACCACTCGCTGGTGCCCTCACTGGTCGTCACCCGGCTGCCCCGCTTCTGGCAGTCGACGTCGATCTGGGTCGGGCCGGGCAGCGTGCGGACGACCGCGGCCGTGAGGTAGGCGTCGGCGCGGACGTTCACCCCCGTGCCGTACGTCGAGAACACGGCCGCCTGTGCGGGGGTCGCGGCGACCAGGCCGGCGGCGATCACGCCCAGTCCGGCGAGTAATGCGGTACTGAGACGGCGAAGGATCATCAGGAACTCCAGGGCGGGAGGGACGGAAATCCGTGAAAATTTTCCTATAGACCACTTTCCATGGTCACTTTCCACCGATCTCCGTCCCGCGGCAACCCTTTCGACCCTGATGAATCAGCCCTTCGACCCAGATCGATCAGCCGACCGTGCCCGGCGCCTTGGTCAGCGCCTCGAACTCGGCGCGGCTGAGCCCGCTGGTGTCGCCGGACATCTTGGCCGGGCGCGTGCACTTCACGCCGCTCGGCACCGAGCCGCTCAGGTAACGCAGCGCGTTCTTGAACGAGTCGCAGCGCCGGGTGTCCTCGCTACCGGCCGGGTAGCCGATCGCGGCGTTGACCCGGCCCATGTCCAGGGCATCGGCGTACGGGTTGATGTTGCGCGCGACCGTCCAGTACCAGCGGGCGATCGGGGCGCTCCACTGCAGCGAGCGGGCCAGCTCCGGGTTGCCGAGCAGATCGATGCCGAAGTACCGGCCGGCCGGTCCGTAGTTGAAGTCGCCGGTGAGCTGGATGTACCCGCGGCCGCCGTACAGCCGGGTGTCGCCGATCTCGCGGATGTTGTACTCCAGGCGCGACTCGTGCACGAGCGTGGCCAGGAAGGCGGCCTTCCGCCGGGCCGTGTTGATCTGGGCGTCGCGCATCGCCTGGTTCAGCGACGGCAGCCCGGTCTCGACGAGCGACGGGTTCGCGATCCGGCTGCCGAACATCGCCTTGACGTCGGCCAGCGTCACATCACCGGTCTGCGGCGGATCCTGCGGGCAGTCCGGTACGCCGGGCAGCTTCGCACCGGGCGTGTCGAGATACGCGACGGTCGCATAGCCGTTGTGCGCGGGCAGATGCGCCCACCAGGTCGTCGTCCGCGATCCGACGGTGACCGAGTCACCGGACTTCTGGCAGTCGACCTCGACCGACGTCGGCCCGGCCAGCACCTTGACGACCGAAGCCGACAGATAGGCGTCGGAGCGGATGTTGAGGTTGTTCGCGGTGGTCCGGAAGGGCGCCGCGTACGCCGGGGCCGTCACGGCGACGCTGACGGCCGCGACCGCGAGCGCGGACACGAGAATGCGTTTGAGCATGAGCACTCCTGGGGCGGGAGGAGATGAGGACCTTCACCGTCCCACCGCCGCCAGGGAGTTGCTCAAGTACGCAACAGCGTCAGGCCTTCTTCTCCACGGCCTTGAAGTCGACGCCGGCTTCCTTGCGCTGGGCCGGGGTGATCGGCGCCGGGGCCGCGGTCAGCGGGTCGAACCCGCCGCCGGACTTCGGGAACGCGATCACGTCGCGGATCGACTCCGTGCCGGCCAGCAGCGCGGTGATCCGGTCCCAGCCGAAGGCGATCCCGCCGTGCGGCGGCGCGCCGAACTTGAACGCGTCGAGCAGGAAGCCGAACTTCTCGGTCGCCTCCTCGTCGGTCAGGCCCATCACCTTGAAGACCCGCTTCTGCACGTCCTCGCGGTGGATACGGATCGACCCGCCGCCGATCTCGTTGCCGTTGCAGACGATGTCGTAGGCGTAGGCCAGCGCCGAGCCCGGGTCGGTGTCGAAGGTGTCGACCGAGTCCGGCTTCGGGGAGGTGAAGGCGTGGTGGACGGCGGTCCACGCGCCCGAGCCGACCGCGACGTCACCGGCGGCGGTCGCCTCGTCGGCCGGCTCGAACAGCGGCGCGTCGACGACCCACAGGAACGACCAGGCCGACTCGTCGATCAGGCCGCCGCGACGGCCGATCTCCAGCCGGGCCGCGCCGAGCAGCGCCCGCGACGACTTGACCGGGCCGGCGGCGAAGAAGACGCAGTCGCCCGGCTTCGCGCCGATGTGGTCGGCCAGCCCGGCGCGCTCCTGCTCGGACAGGTTCTTGGCGACCGGTCCGCCCAGCTCGCCGTCCTGGCCGACGAGCACGTAGGCCAGACCCTTCGCGCCGCGCTGCTTGGCCCACTCCTGCCAGGCGTCCAGCTGCTTCCGCGGCTGGTCCGCGCCGCCGGGCATCACGACGGCGCCGACGTACGGCGCCTGGAAGACCCGGAACGGGGTGTCCTTGAAGTAGTCGGTGCACTCGACGAGCTCGAGGCCCATCCGCAGGTCGGGCTTGTCGGAGCCGAACCGGGCCATCGCCTCGGCGTACGTCATCCGCGGGATCGGCGTCTGGATCTCGTACCCGACGAGCTTCCACAGCGACGCCAGGACCTCTTCGGCCAGCGCGATGACGTCGTCCTGGTCGACGAAGCTCATCTCGATGTCGAGCTGGGTGAACTCCGGCTGCCGGTCGGCGCGGAAGTCCTCGTCGCGGTAGCAGCGCGCGATCTGGTAGTACCGCTCCATCCCGGCCACCATCAGCAGCTGCTTGAACAGCTGCGGCGACTGCGGCAGCGCGTACCAGGAGCCGGGCTGCAGCCGCGCCGGGACCAGGAAGTCACGCGCGCCTTCCGGCGTGGACTTGGTCAGCGTCGGCGTCTCGATCTCGACGAAGTCGTGGTTCGCGAGGACGTCGCGGGCCGCCTTGTTCACCTGGCTGCGCAGCCGCAGCGCCGAACCCGGGCCCTGGCGGCGCAGGTCCAGGTAGCGGTACTTGAGCCGGACCTCCTCGTTCACCGGCGTCGCGTGGTGCTCCTCGACCGGGAACGGCAGCGGGTCGGCCGAGTTCAGCACCTCGACCTCGGTCGCGATGATCTCGATCTCGCCGGTCGGCAGGTTCGGGTTGGTGTTGCCGTCCGGACGCGCGTTCACCTCGCCGACGATCTTCAGGCAGAACTCGGCGCGCAGCGGGTGCGCGACCTCCTCGTCGCGGATGACGACCTGGACCGTGCCGCTCGCATCGCGCAGGTCGATGAACGCCACGCCGCCGTGGTCGCGCCGCCGCGCCACCCAGCCGGCCAGCGTCACGGTCTGCCCGGCGTGCTCGGCACGCAACGAGCCTGCGGAATGGGTACGGATCACGAGTTCTCCTGGAGGGTTTCGATACCGGGTCGTACGTCGGCGGCCGGGGGTTCCCAGGTCGCCGGGTCGGCGGGCGTCTGCTCGCCGCTGCGGATGTCCTTGATCTCGGGGCCGTTCTCGGTGCTGAACAGCACGAACGGGATCCCCCGCCGGTCCGCGAACTTGATCTGCTTACCGAACTTCGCTGCCGCCGGCGCCACCTCGACCGGGATCCCCCGGCTCCGCAGCTGCGCGGCCGTCCGCATCGCCTCGGCCCGGTCCTCCTCGGCGTTCAAGGCGACCAGGACGGCGGACGGCGTACTGCGGCTGCCCTTCAGCAGCCCCTGCGACACCAGCCGGTGCACCAGCCGGGAGACGCCGATCGAGATACCGACACCGGGGTACGTCGTCTTGCCGTCGGAGGCGAGCGCGTCGTACCGGCCGCCACCGCCGACCGAGCCGAACGACTCCTGGCCGACCAGGTAGATCTCGTAGACGGCGCCGGTGTAGTAGTCGAGCCCGCGGGCGATCCGCAGGTCGGCCAGCAACAGACCGGGCGCGTGCTCGGCCGCGGCCGCCATCACCTGGCTGAGCTGCTCGAGCCCCTCGTCCAGCGTCGGGTGCTCGACACCGAGCGCGCGGACCTGCTCGACGAACGACGTGTCGGCGCTGGAGATGTCGGCCAGCTGGACCGCGAGCCGGGCCTGCTTGTCACTCGCGCCGGACTCGACCAGCCGCTCGACCACCTTCTCCGGGCCGATCTTGTCGATCTTGTCGACGATCCGGAGCACGGTGGTGACGTCGTCCAGACCGAGGCCGCGGTAGAAGCCCTCGGGGATCTTGCGGTTGTTGACCTTGATGACGAACTCGGGCACCGGCAGCTTGCGCAGCGCGTCCGCGATCACCAGCGGCAGCTCGACCTCGTAGTGGTTCGGCAGCTCGCCGCTGTCGACGATGTCGACGTCGGCCTGGGTGAACTCGCGGTAGCGGCCCTCCTGCGGGCGCTCGCCGCGCCAGACCTTCTGGATCTGGTAGCGGCGGAACGGGAAGGCCAGCTTGCCGCCGTGCTCCAGCACGTAGCGGGCGAACGGGACGGTCAGGTCGAAGTGCAGGCCCAGCGACGCGTCCTCGTCGGCGCCGGCGGCCAGCCGGCGGACGCCGTAGATCTCCTTGTCGGCGTCCTCGCCCTGATTGGACAGCCGCTCGACCGGCTCGACCGCGCGGGTCTCGATCGACGCGAAACCGTGCAACTCGAAGGCCTCCCGGATCGTGTCGAGGAACCGCAGCTCCACGATGCGATCGGACGGAAGGAACTCCGGGAACCCGCTGAGCGGGGTCACCTTACTCATGGCTTGGGAATCTCCAGGTCTTGCAGATAGGGGTTGGTCGCCTTCTCCCGGCCGATCGTGGTCTGGCCGCCATGACCCGGCAGGACGACGATCTCGTCGCTCATCGGCAGGATCTTGGTGGCCAACGTATGCAGCATCGCCGGATGGTCGCCGCCGGGCAGATCCGTCCGGCCGATCGACCCGGCGAACAGGACGTCCCCGGAGAAGAGCACCGCGGGCACGTCCTCCGGCCCGAGGTACGGCGTCGTGAAGGTGACCGAGCCCTTGGTGTGGCCGGGGGTGTGGTCGACGGTGAAGTGCAGCCCGGCCAGCTCGATGCGCTGGCCGTCGGTGAGCTCGGCGACGTCGTCCGGCTCGGCGAACTCGTGCTTGCCGCCGAGCAGCATCGCGGCCGACTCCCGGCTGATACCGGCCATCGGATCGGCCAGCAGATGCCGGTCGTCGGGGTGGATCCAGGCGGTCGCGTCGTACGTGCCGCAGACCGGGAGGACGGAGAACATGTGGTCGATGTGACCGTGCGTGAGCAGCACGGCGACGGGTTTCAGCTTGTTCTCGCGGACGACCTGCTCGACGCCGGCGGTCGCGTCCTGACCGGGGTCGATGACGATGCACTCCGCGCCCTGGCCGGTGGCGACGACGTAGCAGTTCGTACCCCACGAACCCGCGGGGAACCCGGCGATGAGCACGACTGACCTTCCGCAGACCTGAGCTGGACCACCCAAGGCTACCGGTGGCTCGTGGGCGACTTCGCACCGGATTGTGACGCAACAGCATTGCGTGACGGCCGAAGGTTTGTGATTGTTCTGGGATAAGCGTCGGGTTTGCGGCCCGACGCGCCCGGACGGCCCCTGTTCGCGCAGTTGGACCGGGGGCCGACCAGAATGGGCACGAGCGCAGTACATACCGCCGGAAGGGGCGAGTTGTGGCCGGAGAGAGCTGGGGCCGGGTAGCCGAGGACGGAACGGTCTTCGTACGGACGAAGGATGGCGAACGGGCGGTCGGCCAGTGGCCGGACGCGAACCCGGAGGAGGCCCTGGCCTTCTACACCCGCCGGTACGACGCCCTGGCGTTCGAGGTGGAGCTGCTGGAGCAGCGCGTCCAGGCGGGGACGGTCTCGCCGGACGACGCCCGCGCGGCGGTGAAGAAGGTGAACAGCTCGCTGGAGGACGCGCAGGCGGTCGGCGATCTCGACGGGCTGAAGACCCGTCTGGAGGCGCTCACCCCGCTGCTCGCCCAGCAGCGCGAGAAGCGCAAGGCCGAGCGGGCCGCGAAGGTCGAGGAGGCGCGCGCCGCCAAGACCAAGATCGCCACCGAGGCCGAGACGATCGCGGCCGGCACCGACTGGCGGCACGGCGTCACCCGGCTGCGCGAGCTGCTCGACGAGTGGAAGGCGCTCCCCCGGCTGGACAAGTCCTCCGACGACGAGCTGTGGCACCGGTTCTCGTCCGCGCGGACGACGTACACCCGGCACCGCAAGCAGCACTTCGCCGAGCTGTCCTCCAAGCGCGACGAGGCCGCCACCGTCAAGGAGCGCCTGGCCGCCGAGGCCGAGGGGCTGTCGGCGTCCACCGACTGGGGCCCGACGTCCGGCCGCTTCCGCGAGCTGATGCGCCAGTGGAAGGCCGCCGGCCCCGCCCCGCGTGAGGTCGACGACAAACTCTGGGCCCGCTTCCGCGCCGCCCAGGACACCTTCTTCGGCGCCCGCGACGCCGTCCAGGCCGAGGAGAACGCCGAACAGGTCGAGAACCTCAAGGCCAAGGAGGCCCTGCTGGTCGAGATCGAGGCCATCCTCCCGGTCAAGGACGCCAAGACCGCCCGCGACCAGCTCCGCGACCTGCTCGACCGCTGGGACCAGATCGGCAAGATCCCACGCGACTCGATGCGCCCCATCGACGGCCGCCTGCGCGCCGTCGAACAGGCCGTCAAGTCCGCCGAGGACGACGTCTGGGCCCGCTCCAACCCCGAAGCCCGCGCCCGCGCCGAGGCCACCGTCAAACAACTCCAGTCCCTCATCACCGACCTGGAGAAACAAGCCGCCAAACACGAGGCCCAGGGCAACACCCGCAAAGCCACCGAAGCCCGCGAAGCCATCGCCGCCCGCCGCGAATGGCTAACCCAAGCCCAAAACGCCCTCACCGACTTCAGCTGACCGAGACCACGCTGCGGCCTGCCACGGCAGGCCGCAAGATGGCCTGTGGATAACTCGACGCACGCCTCGGCGACTTCGGTCATCCTGCTGAGATGTTCAAGCACGACGACCCCCACGTCTTCGGTGGCATCCCCTTCACCGCCCGCCAAGTCCCGCGCAAACTGCGCTGGTTCCAGGACCGCGGGCTGATCCGTCAGCTAATCAAGGGCGTGTACGTCGACGTCCGCATGCCCGACACCCCACGGCTCCGCGCCGACGCACTGCAGCTCGTCGTACCGGCGGACGCCACAATCTGCGGGCGGACCGCCGCCTGGCTGCACGGCATCGAGCCGACCGCGCTAGGCCCGGAGTCGCTCCTGCAACCGCACTGGACCTTCAGTCCGCGCCCGTCGGTAGAGCTGCACGGTCTCAAGGTCACCTCCCCGGCTGCCACCGCGGTCGAGCTGGCCCAACAGCTCCCCCGGCCCTTCGCCCTCTCCACCATCGACGCGCTCCTCAACCGCCGCATCGTCTCCCGCAACGAGCTTCACGACGCCGCAGCCGCCTACTTCGCCCCCGACAGCACCTCCCAAGCCGCACAGCTCCTCCACCTGGCCGACGGCCGAGCCGACTCCCCCGGCGAGTCCTGGCTCCGCCTCCGCCTCTTCGACGCCGGCTTTCCACGCCCCGAGCTGCAAGTCCGCGTCGAGGGCCACGGCCGCACCTTCCACCTCGACCTCGGCTACCCCGATCACCCCGTCGACGGCCGCCGCCTGGGCCTCGAGTACGACTCCGACGCCTGGCACTCCACCGACCCCCAGCAACAACGCGACGAAACCCGCCGCACAGCCCTGGACGCCCTCAACTGGCACATCATCCCCGTCCGCCGCCCCGACCTCTGGGGCTCCTACCCAGCCCTAGAACTAGCCGTAGGCAGCTTCCTCTGCCAGCAGCCGCGCCTACCCCGCCGCTGGTAGACCGGCGGCGGGGTGCGGTCGGGTCAGGCGGTTCGGCGGCGGTGGATGACGAAGGCGAGGACGAGGATGCCGAGGGCTGAGGTGGTGAGGGGGAGCCAGAGGTTGGTGGTTGGGGTGGGGGTGGTGGGGGCGTAGCCGCCGGCGGTGCCGTTGGTGGCGTAGGTGCTGCCGGGTTGTTTGTCGGCGTAGCGGGTGACGACGAGGTCTTGGTAGGCCTTGGTGGTGATGGGGGCGCTGCCGACCGACTCGGTGGCGGAGGGGTTCAGGGCGCGGATCTGGTCGCCGGTGAGGGCGTACCAGGCGCCAATTTGGGGTTCGGTGAAGATGAGGGCGCCGTTGGCTTTGGCGAACATGCGGGACTCGGTGTCGCCGGTGGCTACGTTGACGGCTTGCCAGGTGCCGGTGGCGTCGGGGGCGGTGTAGACGGTGAGTTTGTCGGTGCCACGGCTGGCGGAGGTGGCGGCGTACCAGAAGGTGGCTACGGGGGCCGCGGCGTCGCGGACGAAGGCGGGGTTGAGCGCGTAGACCGGGCGGGCCTCGCGGGCGACGGTGGGTTTGGCGATCGTCTTGGCGGACTTCGACGCGGCCGTCGCCTGGCCGAGGAGGCTGAACGCGGTCGGCGAGCTCGCGGCGGTGGTTGCCTTCGACAACTCGGCGGCCGGGACGGGCTCCGGTCCGGCGGCCTGCGCGGCGGCGCCGAAGGCGAGGGTCAGGCCGAGGCCGGCGGCCAGGACGGCGGCCGAGCGGAGCAGGATGTTCTTGAGCATCTCAGGCTCCGATCCGGTAGAGCGAGTGCGTCCAGGTGAACTGCGAGTTCGATCGGTACCAGTTGTAGGTCGAGAAGTTGTAGCGCGGGTCGTCCGGCCACGGGTTGTAGTACTTGATCGTGGAGTCGGCGGAGTTGTAGCCGATGATGTCCATCATGTGCCCGCCACCGGCCGTCCAGCCGATCCGCGTCATCACCGGGCGACCGGCCGCGATCTCGGTGACGAGCGTGCTGAAACTGAGCGTCGACGAGACGTAGCTGCCGGAGCTGATCCCGATCGCGTTGAACGCGCGCTGGTCGTTGCCCAGCGTGGCCTGGTTGTTCGGGCAGGTCGCGTTCATGTTGTTGCCGAACGCAAGGTTGCAGAACTGGTTCTGCGAGTAGTTCTTGCCGTAGAAGGCGGCGATGCTGTTCCCGGTCGCGGCCCAGCACCAGTTCGACTTCTGCTGGGACTGCCCGGTGATGTTCAGGTAGTAGCTGCCGGGGGCGGCAGCGGCGACCGGCGCGAGCGGGACCAGTGCGGCCACGCCGAACACGGTTGCCAGTAGCAATGACCACGAGCGGCGGAGGCGGAGCCTGCTCATGTTCCCTCCTCGATTGGGGTGCTGGTGGCGTCCATAGTCAGGACGTGCCGCGGCCCCGGCAAGAAGTGACTCCCGCGCCGAATCGCGCTGTGAACGGCAGCAGGGCGTGAACAGCGGGTCACCGAGCGATATCGGCGCGCGCTGTGAACGTTTACACTGACGCGCATGACCGGTTCGTCGGTGCCCGCCGTCACCCCGGACTCCTCCTTCGCGACCGCGCTCCGGCAGGCGATCGCCCACCGCGGCCTGGCCCTGAACCGGATCCGCACCCACCTCGCCGATCGCGGCCTGCACGTCGGCATCGCCACCTTGAGTACCTGGCAAAGCGGACGCCGAGTCCCGCGCGACGACTCGCTCGCCGTCATCACCGCGCTCGAGGAGCTGCTCCAGGTCCCGCCCGGCTGGCTCACCGTCCGCATCCCGCCGGCCCGCACCGACCAGCTCGCGGCCCACCAGCCGTACGCCGTCGTCGACTACGCCGAAGCCCTCGGCCGGCTCCTGGACCGGCTCCGCCGGGAGGCCCACGGCCGCCTCCGCAACCTGACCGTCGTCGAGGAGATCCAGGTCGGCGCGGATCGCAGTACGCCGCGCCGCCGCGTCGTCCAGAGCGTCGTCGCCGTTCAGCCGGTCGATCGCATCATCGTCGCCCATCAGGGCGAGCCCGGCTGCGACGCCGAGCAGCTCGCCGTCACCGGCCTCAGCGGCTGCCGCAACGGCCGGATCGCCCGCTCCCCCGAAGCCGGTGCCATCCTCGCCGAGCTGCTCCTCGACCGGGTGCTCGCCGTCGGCGACACCGCCGTCGTCCACTACGAGATCGAGGACCACACGGCCCTACCGTCGACGAACTACTACCGCTTCGACGAGTGGGGCGGCACGCACTACGTCCTCGAAGTCCAGTTCGACCGGACGGCGCTCCCCGTCCGCGTCAGCTCGTACCGCCGCCCACAAGCCAAACCCGCTGCCGACCGCGACGAGCTGCTCCTCACGCCGGACGGCCGCGCGCATCTCCTCGAGTCCACCACCGAGCCGGGCCTCCTCGGCATCAATTGGGAGTGGGACTAACTGCGGAAGCCCGCGTGGACGTGATCGTGATGCGTCCGGTCCGAGAAGTAGGCCGCGCCTGACAGCACGACCGGCCCGCCGACGTTGTAGGAGCCGACCGCCTCGGAGGCCTTCATGTACGCCGAGATCAGCGTCCGCGAGGTGGACGGCGCGACGACCGCCTTGCCGTCGATCTCCCACGTGTCGAACGCGCGCCCGCGCGGGTGGTCGCTCGGACGATCGGTCCCGAACACGTTGATCGGATGGCCGGAGCGGATCACGCTGACGCCGATCCGGTAATCCTTGGCCAGCTCCAGCATCGCCGTCAGCACACTGTCGTGCACCTGCCCTGACCGCACATCGGCAATAGATGCCGGGGGCAACAGAATCTGCTCGTTCGCGAGCACTCGCCGCGCCAGCGCCGACAACTGCTTCGCCGCCGGCCCCGGCTGCGCCGGATGGGTCGCCGTCACGCGCCAGCTCCCACCCGAACGCGCGAGCCGGACGTCGACCGTCGTACCGCCCGTCACCACCCGGCCGCCGCTGATCGAGTACACCCGGCACGGCACCAGCACACTCGCGGTCGTGCTGAGGATGCCGCCGTACTGCGCGTCGATCACCTCGACCACGTTCCCCGGCCGCTCCAGCAGCTTGCGCACCGCGGCCAGCGCCGCGCGCTTCACCTCCGGGGCGATCTCCCCCGCCCCAGGCGCCCACGGACGCACGGTCGGCAGCGCCGGAGCGGACGGCGTCCCCGGAGTCGCGCTCCCCGTCCCGGTCGACCCCAGCCCCGGGGTCGGCGTCACCGGCGGTACCGTCCCGGTCGAGGTCGGCGAACCGCTGGGGGACGGCGTCCCGGTCGTCGATGAGCCACTGCAGCCGACCAGCAGCGCAGCACCCGCGATCAGCAGCCCGCGCCGCCCGAACTCACCCGAGGAGACCATGTCTGCAGTCTCCCCGGCCGCACAAACCGCCTACTGCGTCACGCGGTAGACGTCGAACACGCCCTCCACCGATCGCACTGCCTTCAGCACGTGGCCGAGGTGGGTCGGATCACCCATCTCGAACGTGAAGCGGGACTTGGCGATCCGGTCGCGGGTCGTGGTCAGCGCCGCGGACAGGATGTTCACGTGGTAGTCGGACAGCACGCGGGTGATGTCCGAGAGCAGACGGGCCCGGTCCAGCGCCTCGACCTGGATCGCGACCAGGAACAGCGACTGCGCCGTCGGGGCCCACTCGACCTCGACGATCCGCTCGGGCTGGGTCGACAGGTTCTCCACGTTGGCGCAGTCGGCGCGGTGCACCGAGACGCCCGCGCCGCGGGTGATCCAGCCGATGATCTCGTCACCGGGCACCGGCGTACAGCACCGGGCCAGCTTCGAGAGGACGTCGGTCGCGCCCTTGACGATGACGCCGGCGTCGCCGCGCGCCGTCCGCTTACGGCGCTCACGCGTCGCCGGCAGCCGCAGGCCCTCGGCCAGATCCTCGGCCGCACCCTCTTCACCGCCGTACGTCTCGATCAGCCGCCGGACGACGGCCTGCGCGCTGACATGCGATTCGCCGACGGCGGCGTACAGACCGGTGACGTCGGGGTAGCGCAGCGAGTTGGCGACCGCGGTGAGCGTCTCGTGCGACAGCAGGCGCTGCAGCGGCAGGCCCTCCTTGCGCAGCTGCTTGGCGATCGCGTCCTTACCGTGCTCGATCGCCTCGTCGCGGCGCTCCTTGGAGAACCAGTGCTTGATCTTGTTCCGCGCGCGCGGGCTCTTGACGAAGGCGAGCCAGTCCCGCGAGGGGCCGGCGCCTTGGGCCTTCGAGGTGAAGACCTCGACCACGTCGCCGTTCTCCAGGGTGCTCTCCAGGGGCACCAGGCGGCCGTTGACGCGGGCCCCGATACAGCGGTGGCCGACCTCGGTGTGCACGGCGTACGCGAAGTCCACCGGGGAGGAGCCGGCCGGCAGCGACATCACGTCACCGCGCGGGGTGAAGACGTAGACCTCGGAGTTGTTGATCTCGAAGCGCAGCGAGTCGAGGAACTCCGACGGGTCCGACGTCTCGCGCTGCCAGTCGACCAGCTGCCGCACCCAGGGCATCTCGTTCGGCGTGCTGACGTCGGTGACCGGGACCTCGGGGGCCGGTGCGTTCGGGTCTTCCTTGTACTTCCAGTGCGCGGCGATCCCGTACTCGGCGCGGCGGTGCATCGAGAAGGACCGGATCTGCAGCTCGACCGGCTTGCCCTGCGGGCCGATCACGGTCGTGTGCAGCGACTGGTACATGTTGAACTTCGGCATCGCGATGTAGTCCTTGAACCGGCCGGGGACCGGGTTCCACCGCGCGTGCAGGATGCCGAGCGCGGCGTAACAGTCGCGGACCGACTCGACCAGGACCCGGATGCCGACCAGGTCGTAGATGTCGCCGAACTCGCGGCCGCGGACGATCATCTTCTGGTAGATCGAGTAGTAGTGCTTCGGGCGGCCGGTGACGGTCGCCTTCACCTTGGCGGCGCGCAGATCCTCGTGCACCTGGTCGATGACCGAGGCCAGGTACTCGTCCCGCGAGGGCGCGCGCTCGGCGACCAGCCGGACGATCTCGTCGTACACCTTCGGGTGCAGGGTCGAGAACGACAGGTCCTCGAGCTCCCACTTGATCGTGTTCATACCGAGCCGGTGCGCCAGCGGGGCGTAGATCTCCAGCGTCTCGCGGGCGATCCGCTCCTGCTTCTCCTGACGCAGGAAGCCCAGCGTCCGCATGTTGTGCAGCCGGTCGGACAGTTTGATGACGAGGACGCGGATGTCCTTGGCCATCGCGACGACCATCTTGCGGATCGTCTCGGCCTGCGCGGACTCGCCGTACTTGACCTTGTCCAGCTTGGTGACGCCGTCGACCAGCATCGCGATCTCGGCGCCGAAGTCACGGGTCAGCTCCTCGACCGTGTACGGCGTGTCCTCGACCGTGTCGTGCAGCAGCGCGGCGCACAGCGTCGGGACCGTCATACCGAGCTCGGCGAGGATCGTGGCCACGGCCAGCGGGTGCGTGATGTAGGCGTCGCCGCTCTTGCGCAGCTGGCCGGTGTGGTACTTCTCCGCCGTCCGGTAGGCGCGCTCGATCATCGCCAGGTCGGCCTTGGGATGCGTGGCCCGGACCACCCGGAACAGCGGCTCCAGCATCGGAGCCCGGTTCGGATGCCGCGTCCCGCCGAGACGGGCCAGCCGGGCCCGCACACGAGCCGGGGCGATCCGCGGCGGCTGGGCGGCCGGCGGCGGTGACACGGGAGCCGGGCGCACCGGTGCCGGGGCGCGCGGAGGCTCCTGCGGTACTACGTTCGGTACCGCTGACGTCATCGCCGGGTCTTCGCCCACGTTGTGTCCCTCCGCCGACAGACCCCCAGTCTAGGGGCCACCGGCCAACGACAGAGAAACACCCTGTGGACAACACGCCGGGTCATTGACTGGTCACGCAGAGTTTATCCGAATTCAGACCGACAGCAACGAAGTGATCTGCTCACCGGCCAGCCGATCCCGCCACGGCAGGAACGACAGCTCCAGCAGGACGGCGGTGCCCGCGACCTCGGCCCCGGACCGCCGGATCAGCTTCAGGCACGCCTCGACCGTCCCACCGGTGGCCAGCACGTCGTCGATCACCAGCACCCGGTCACCGGGCGCGAACGCGTCCTGGTGCACCTCGATGGTCGCCTCGCCGTACTCCAGCGCGTACGACTCCTCGTACGTCGCGGCCGGCAGCTTGCCCTTCTTCCGGACCGGGACGAACCCGGCGCCGAGGGCGAGCGCGACCGGGGCGGCGAGGATGAACCCGCGCGCCTCGATCCCGACCACCTTGTCGACCACCGGGCGGCCGTCGTCGTCCGTACCGGCCGCGGCCAGCGCCTCGACCACCTGGGCGAACCCCAGGTGATCGGCCAGCAGCGGGGTGATGTCCTTGAACACCACCCCCGCCTGCGGGTAGTCCTGGATGTCGCGGATGCCGTCGGCCAGGACCTGCTCCAGCGTCCGCGCCATTACTTACCGCGCTTCGAGCGCGGCTTCCGCGACGGCTGCGGCCGGCCCGCGCCCGCGGTGTTCATCGGCCGGGACGCCGGCGTCGGCGCGGACCCGGTCGCCCGCGGCGCGTCCTGCACCGCCGTGGCGCCGGAGCCCGCCGTGACCAGCTTGTCCTGGACGCCGGACTTGGCCGTCGTCCCACCGGCGGCCTGGGCGCGCTTGGCGGTGACGCGGCGGTTCAGCGCCTGCATCCCCGGCTCGCGCTCCTTGAAGACCGCCAGCAGCGCCGGAGCGATGAAGATCGACGAGTAGGCGCCGACGGCGATACCGACGAACAGGGCCAGCGAGAGGTCCTTCAGCGGGCCGCTGCCGAGCACCCAGACGCCGACGGCCAGGATCGCCCCGACCGGCATCAGTGCGATCAGCGTGGTGTTGATCGAGCGCACGATGGTCTGGTTGACGGCCAGGTTGGTCGCGTCCGAGTAGGTGTAGCGGTTCGAGCCGGTGATCCCGCGGGTGTTCTCGCGGACCTTGTCGAAGACCACGACCGTGTCGTAGAGCGAGTACCCGAGGATGGTCAGGACGCCGATCACCGTGGCCGGCGTGACGTCGAAACCGATCAGCGCGTAGATGCCGACCGTGATCAGCACGTCGTGCAACAGCGCGATGATCGCGGCCATCGAGGCCTTGGGCTCGCGGAAGTAGCCCCAGATCACCAGGAAGACCAGGCCGACGAAGACCGCCAGCGCGATCAGCGCCTTGTTCGCGATCTGCTCACCCCAGGAGGCGCCGATCTGCTGTGAGGTGACCTGCTCCGGACCGATGCCGGCTTCCTTGGCGATCGCGTTCCGGACCGAGACGACCTGCGCCTGCTCGAGCGGCTTGGTCTGGACCCGGACCCGCTCGTTGTTGATCGTGGTGACGACCGGGTCGCCGAGGCCGTCGATGTTCAGCGCCTTCACCGTGTCGGTGAAGTTCTGCACGGTGCTGTCGGTGACCGCGACCTTCGCCTCGTACTCGACGCCGCCGCGGAACTCGATCCCGAGCGCCAGGCCGCGGGTGAACAGGCCGCCCAGCGAGAGCAGGACCAGGACGATCGAGACCACGAACCAGAGCTTGCGCTTGCCGATGAAGTCGTAGGAGACCTCACCCTTGTGCAGCTTGTTCCCGAGCTGTCCGAGCTTCGACATCAGACCTCCCCTCCGATCGGCTTCCGCGTGGACGGCGTCTTCCGCGGGCGCGGGGTCACCGGGCCGGCGCTGTGGCCGGGTAGCCGCTCGACGCCGAGATGCTCCGGATCCAGGCCGGACAGCTTGTGGCCGTGGCCGAAGAAGTTCGTCCGGGCCAGCAGCGTGACCAGCGGCTTGGTGAAGACGAACACGACGACCAGGTCGATCAGCGTGGTCAGGCCGAGCGTGAACGCGAAGCCGCGGACGCTGCCGACGGCCAGGATGTAGAGCACCAGCGCGGCCAGCAGCGAGATCGAGTCGGCCGCGATGATGGTGTGCTTGGCGCGGGCCCAGCCGGTCTCCACCGAGGAGCGCAGGCTGCGGCCCTCGCGGACCTCGTCGCGGAGTCGCTCGAAGTAGATGACGAACGAGTCCGCGGTGATCCCGATGGCGACGATCAGACCGGCGATCCCGGCCAGCGTCAGGGTGAACCCGATCGCCTTGCCGAGCAGGACCACCATCGCGAAGGTCAGCAGCGACGCGACCGCCAGCGAGGCGACCACGACCAGTCCGAGACCGCGGTAGTACAGGAACGAGAACAGCACGACGAGCGCGAGCCCGGCGATACCGGCCCAGATACCGGCCGAGAGCTGGTCCCCGCCGAGCTGCGGCGAGACGGTCTCGACCGACGAGGTGTCGAACGCGACCGGGAGCGCGCCGAACTTCAGCACGTTGGCCAGGTCGCGGGCCTCGGCCTCGGTGAAGCTGCCGGTGATCTGCGCCGTCCCGCCCGGGATCGGCTGCGAGACGCTCGGCGTGGAGATCGCGACGCCGTCCAGCACGATCGCGAACAGGTTCTGGCCCTCGCCGCGCTGGGAGATGTTCTGGGTGGCCTTGAGGAACTTGGTGCCGCCCTCGCCGGTGAACTCCAGGTTCACCTGCCACTGCAGGCCGCCCTGCGGGATCCCGGCCGAGGCGTCCGACAGGTCGGTGCCCTTCAGGATCGCGGGGCCGAGCAGGTACTTGAACTGCTGAGCCTTGTCACAGGAGAACTGCGGCTTGGCCGGGTCGTCGTCCTGCTTGTCGCCGCACTTGAACGCCGCGAACGCCGCCTGGGTGGCCGCATCGGGGGTGTAGGTGAGCGGGTCGCCGCCCGGCGCGACCGGCGGGACCGACGGCTTCGGGGTCGGGGTGGTCGACGGCTTCGGCGTCGGAGTCGGCGTCGCCTGCCCGAGAGCGCTGCTCCAGGCCCGCCCGTTCGGCGTCGAGCTGACCGGCGTACTCGGCTTGACCGACGTGCTCGGCTTCGGCGTGGTGCTCGGCTTCGGTGTCGAACCGGGCTTCGGCGTACCCGACGGGGTGGTCGACGGCACCGGCATCTGCTGCGACGCCTGCGCGTCGTACACGACCCGGAAGTACAGCAGGGCTGTCTGACCGATCTGGGCCACCAAGCTGTCCTGCGTCGCGCCGGGCACCGCCACCGTGATGTGGTTGTTGCCCGAGGTGGTGATGTCGGCCTCCGCGACACCCGCCCCGTTCACGCGCTGCGAGATGATGTTCTTGGCCTCGTTGAGCTGCTCGGAGGTCACCTGGCCGCCGCCGGTGACGTTCTTGGCGGTCAGCGTGATGGTGGTGCCGCCACGCAGATCCAGACCGAGCTTGGGCTTCCAGGTCTTGGTCAGTCCCATGATCCCGAACAGCAGGACCACGATGACTGCCAGGGCAAGCAGGAGCCGACCAGGGCGGGATGTCGTCGGAGTTGCCACGTCAGATTCAACCTTTGCTTCTGGGCAGGCCTAGGCGTCGTGAGGGCGCCTAGGCGCGCCGCAGGCCGTCAGTGGGGTATGTCAGTTCTCGGTGTGCTTCGGCGTGTCCTGCACCTTGCCGTCAGCCTTGTCCCGGCCGGCGTCCGGTACGTCGACCGGGTCCTTGCTCGGGTCGGTGACCTCACCCACCTCGTCGGCGACGTCCTTGGTCGCCTCGTCCGCGGTCTCCGGCTCGGCCTCGTCCGGGATGACGCGGCCGATGGCGGCCTTGACCACCTGGACCAGGACGCCGTCGGAGATCTCCAGCGTCACGTACTCGTCGTCGGTCTCCTCGACGATGCCGACCATGCCGCTGGTGGTGACGACCTTGGTGCCGGGCTGCAGCGCCGCGACGGTCGCCGCCTGGCGCTCGCGCTGCTTGCGCTGCGTGCGGCTCATGAACCAGATCATCCCGACGATCAGGATCAGCGGCAGCAGCAGCGTGATGCCGCCGCCTCCGGAAGAGGCCAACGGGGAGGCGAGGAGTTGCATCGGGTCTCAGAGTCCTTCGGAATCGGGAGTACGAACGTCCCGCACGCTCTGCTCACAGCGTGCAGGCCGCAGCGGAATGACCTCAGGTCAGGCCATCGGGAGTCTAACCCCGGCCGCCAACAACCGCGTCACGACACCGGGTCACGTTTGCGTTACTCGGCGGACGCCGGGCGGCCCTTCACTCTCCGTCGAATGGTTCCGCGATCACTCGGAGTCGAACAAGGTGTCCGCGAAGGTCGCTCCTTTCGGCACGGCCATCCCGAGGTGCCGCCAGGCGGCCGGGGTCGCGACGCGGCCGCGCGGCGTCCGGGCTAGATAGCCGGAGCGGACCAGGAACGGCTCCGCGACCTCCTCCACGGTCTCGCGCTCCTCACCGACTGCGACGGCCAGGGTGGACAGGCCGACCGGGCCGCCGCCGAAGCGCCGGCAAAGCGCATCGAGGACCGAGCGGTCCAGCCGGTCCAGGCCCATCTTGTCGACCTCGTAGAGCTCGAGCGCGGCCTTGGACAGCGCCAGCGTGATGATGCCGTCGGCGCGGACCTCGGCGTAGTCGCGGACGCGGCGCAGCAGCCGGTTCGCGATTCGGGGAGTGCCCCGGGAGCGGGACGCGATCTCGGCCGCCCCCTCGGGGGTGATGTCGACCTCGAGGAGCGCGGCCGACCGGTTGACGATCTTCTCCAGCTCGCCGGCGTCGTAGAACTCCAGATGGCCGGTGAAACCGAAGCGGTCGCGCAGCGGGCCCGGCAGCAGCCCGGCCCGGGTGGTCGCGCCGACCAGCGTGAACGGCGGGATCTCCAGCGGGATCGCGGTGGCGCCAGGCCCCTTGCCGACGATCACGTCGACCCGGAAGTCCTCCATCGCCATGTAGAGCAGCTCTTCGGCCGGTCGCGACATCCGGTGGATCTCGTCCAGGAAGAGAACTTCGCCCTCGCCCAGCCCGGACAGGATCGCCGCCAGATCGCCGGCGTGCTGGATCGCGGGCCCGCTCGTCACCCGCAGCGGCGCCGACAGCTCGGCGGCGATGATCATCGCCAGCGTGGTCTTGCCCAGGCCGGGCGGCCCGGACAGCAGCACGTGGTCGGGCGCGCGATGCCGGGCGCGCGCGGCATGCAGCACCAGCTCCAGCTGCTCGCTGACCCGGCGCTGCCCACCGAACTCGGCCAGCGTGCGCGGGCGCAGCGCGGACTCGATCTTGCGCTCTTCCAGATCCACGGCGTCCGCGGACACCAGCGGCCGGACGTTGTCGTCCATCGGCTAGGCCTTCGACAGCGCGCGCAACGCGGCCCGCAGCAGATCGGGAACCGACGGGTTCGGGTTGTCGGCGGCCAGCGGCGACACCGCGGTGACGGCGTCCTCGGCGTCCCGCGCGGACCAGCCGAGGCCGACCAGACCGGCGTGCACCTGGTCGCGCCAGGCCTCCGCGGCCTGCAGCGGCCGGCCAGACACCGTCTTCGACGGGGCGCCGATCTTGTCCTTCAGCTCCAGCACGATCCGCTGCGCGCCCTTCTTACCGATGCCCGGCACCTTGCACAGGACGGCGAGATCCTCCGAGGCGACCGCCTGGCGCAACTGGTCCGGGCTGAGCACGGCCAGCGCGGCCTGCGCGAGCCGCGGACCGACGCCGGACGCCGTCTGCAACAGCTCGAACAGGCTCTTGGCGTCGTCGTCGGCGAAACCGTAAAGGGTCAGCGAGTCCTCCCGGACGACCATCGAGGTCGCCACCCGGGCCTCCTGCCCGGGGCGCAGCCCGGCCAGCGTGCCAGGGTCGCAGTAGACCTGCAGGCCCACTCCCCCGACCTCGATCACGGCGCTGTCGACGCCGATCGCCGCCACCGGACCCCGTACGAACGCGATCACCGCGAACCTCCACTCACTGTCTTGCCGTGCCGCGCCGCGGCGGCCGTCTTGCTTTGCTGAGCCTCGACCGCCGCGCGCAGCCGCGCCTTCTGCAGCCGGGCCTGCGCCTCGGCCTGGGCCTCCAGCTGCGACCGGGCGGCTGCCGCCTGCTGCAACTTACCGGCCACGCCACCGCGCCAGACATGACAAATGGCCAACGCGAGCGCGTCGGCGGCGTCCGCGGGCGTCGGGCGCTCGGGCAACCGCAGGATCCGGGTCACCATCGAGGTCACCTGCTCCTTGTCGGCCCGGCCCGACCCCGTGACGGCGGCCTTCACCTCACTCGGCGTGTGCAACGCGACCGGCAGCCCGCGCCGCGCGGCCACCACCATCGCGATCCCGGAGGCCTGCGCCGTCCCCATCACCGTCCGCACGTTGTGCTGCGCGAACACCCGCTCCACAGCCACCGCGTCCGGCTGGTGCTCGACGATCCACCGCTCCAGCTCCGCCTCGATCCGGACCAGCCGCTGGGCGACCTCGTCCTCGACCGGCGTCCGGATCACGCCGACGGCAACCATCGTCGGCGGCCGCCCAGGCACGCCCTCCACGACGCCGAGCCCGCACCGGGTCAATCCCGGGTCGACGCCGAGCACGCGCATGGACCACCTCCGAACGTTTGTTCGACAAACCCTAACGGGCCGTTCGGACAGCCTGTTAATCGACGCGCCGCCCGCTCAGAAGAAGTCGAGCATGTACGCCGAGGCCCCTCCGAACGCGGCGTCCAGGACGGCGTCCCCGGCCGGAGATCCACCGCTCGCGAGGCCGGCGCCGCGCAGAGTGGCGAGTGGCGTTCCGGCGTACAGAGCGGCCAGGCCGCGAGCTCCCAGCCGCAGCGCATCGGCGCTGGCTGCGCCCGGCGTCAGGACGCCGACGCCGTCCGCGATCGAGAGCCGCCAGTCACCGGTGTTGCCGCTGAACTCGGAGTCGTCGATGTGCAACTCCGCCTCCAGCGTTCCTGGCCCGAAGCCGCGCGCAGCGATCGCGGCCGGCGCGTCGAGCAAGCGCAGCATCCAGCGCACGGCACGGGCGTCGCCGTCCGCCTCGTGCTCGGCCAGCAGGTGCACTGGGTCGTAGGGCGCGCTGAAAACGTTGACGGACTTCGCAATCGACGCACCGGAGCCGACAGTGGCCAGCAAGGCCCGCGTGGTCGCTTCTGAGCCCGCGATGAGCTCGTCGACGTCCAGGTTGCCGTCGGCCCAGTTGTAGACGACGAAACCGTCGTCGGCGACGTACGCGAAGTTGTCGTCGTCCTCTAGCCAGCTCTCGATCTCACTGAGCGGCCAGATCAGCGGTCCGTTCGACCGGCGGGCCTGATGGGTCTTCGACGCGAGGTCGAGGAACAGCTGCGCGTCAGCGCGCCCAGCACGGCGCACCTGCACGTCTCTGCCACCGAGGACGCGTAGGTCCGCAGCCTGGAAGGTGAACTTGTTGCGCGCACCGGCGAACTCGTAACCGAGGTGGCGGTACAGAACAGTGGTCGCCGGGTAGAGCCCGGACAGCGGGTAGCCCTTCTCCACTGCACGCTGCATGACACCGCGCATCAGCAGACTGCCGACGCCACGGCCGCGGTACTCCGGTGCGACGATCACGCCGGCCACACCAGCCATCGGCACCCGGCGTCCGCCCCACCACTGCTCGAACGGCCAGATGCGACCAGCCGCGACCAGCTCGTCACCTGCGGCCACTCCGACGTACCGGCCGTCAGCTATGAACCCCAGTGCGCTCTTGCGGAACTCGTCCTTGTCCCCACCCGGCCCGAAGGACCGCGCTCTGACCTGCCAGACCGTGTCCAGGTGTTCTTCGGTGATGTCGACGACCCGCAGCGCATCAGTCACCCGACCGACCCTACGTGAGCCGTGGGCTGCGGGGCATCGCTATTTCCGGTCGGTGACCCACAGGTTGATGGTGCCCTCGACGACGACGGTGCCGTCGTCCCGAGTCGCCTTCACCCGCACCGGTACGTCGGGGCCGGCGGTCCAGTCGTCCGGGTCGGTCTCGGCCGAGCAGGTGAGGCCGGAGGTGGACTTGGCCAGGTAGGCGACCTCCATGCCCTTGGGCAGCCACCTCTTGCCGCTGGGGATGGTCGCCTCGGCCAGCGCGCCCATGGCGGCTTCCAGCCCGTTGCAAACCGCGATGGCGTGCACCGTGCCGATGTGGTTCTGCACCGCCCGCCGCTTCGGCAGCACCAGGGAGGCGTAGTTCGGCCCCACCTGGACGAACCGCGGCCGGATGGACCGGAAGTACGGCGCCTTCCAGGTGAATGCCAGCGAGAACACCCGCTCCCCGCCCGGCACCGCCCGCAACCGCTCCCACATCGCCAGCACCTGTGTAGCCATGCCGGTCAGGTTACCCGCGAGTAAGCAGTTCCGCTAGGACGGCGGCGGCGCAGTGGACTCCCGGAAGATCAGCTGGTTGACCTTGCGGGTCACCGGCTGCGGTGCGGGCTGGCCGTTGATGGCGGCGAGCAGCCGATGGATGCCGTCACGGCCCTGACCCTCACGGTCGACAGCGACGGTGGACAGGGACGGCGTGGTGAAGCGGGTGATCTCGTCGTCGTCCCAGCCGAAAACGCTCAGATCATCCGGAACGCGCCAGCCGCGCGACAGCGCACCCCGGACGACGCCCTGCGCGACCACGTCGTTCGCAGCCACCACCGCGGTGACGCCGCAGTCCGCAGGCAGGCTGGTGACGGCGTCGAAACCGCTCTGCGCGGACCACTCGCCGCCGAGGACGCCGACCGACCGCAGCCCGAGGCGCTCGATCGTCGCGAGGTAGACGCTCTTGCGGTTGCGGGCCGAGGTGAACGTCTGATCGCCCGCGACGTGCAGAAATGTTTCGTGGCCGAGCCCGGCCAGATACTCGACGATTTCCCGGACCTCGGCCGCGCCGGCCAGCTCACCCAGCACGTGCAGCTTTTCGTCGTACCCCTCACTCTCGACCACCGGAACCCCTTGCGCGGATTTACTCCGGCTGACCACAGAGGAAATCGCAAGAATTCCGTCGACCTGGCCCGAACGCGCCAAATCGTCAATACGCGCCGACCGCGCCCGGGGGCCGCCCTCGACACTCACGACGTCGACCTGGTAGCCCGCCTGATGGGCGGTCTCGGAGGCCGCCGCGAGCTGCCGGCCGGGAAAGTGCGGACCGGCCGCGAGGACGATCGCGAGCCGGTTCGTCCGCCGGGTCCGCATCGACCGGGCGACCAGATTCGGCCGGTAGTCCAGCGTTTTCACGGCGAACTCGACCTTGACCCGGGTCTTGGGTTTCACGCTGTCGCGGTCCTGCAGATAGCGCGACACCGTGGTGTGCGAAACACCGGCCAGCCGGGCCACCTCGTGGATGGTCGCGGGCCGCTTGGGGCGTGCGTCGGTCACCGGCAAAGGTTACACCGAGCCCTTGACACCCGCCACGGGCTGCGGTTAGCTCCTGCAGCAGAAGTGGATCGATCACATTTTGAATCCAGCCTCAGGGAGGTCCCTGTGACTGCCTTTCTCCAGCGCTTACGCCGCGACTATCCGGTGCTTTTACTGGCGATCCCCGGAATGCTGGTGATCTGCGCGTTCCAGTATTACCCGCTGTGGGGAAACATCATCGCCTTCCAGGATTACCAGCCCTATCTCGGCGTCGGCCGGAGCCTCTGGAACGGCGTCGAGAACTTCGGCCCGATCGTCACCGGCGACCCGGCGTTCCTGAACGCGGTCAAGAACACGCTGATCCTGACCGCGATCCAGACCGTGATCGTGTTCCCGGCCCCGATCGTGGTCGCGCTGGTCCTGCACAGCCTGCTGTCGAACCGGATCCGCCAGTTCGTCCAGACGGTGATCTACCTGCCGCACTTCATGTCCTGGGTGATCGTGGTCGCCGTCTTCCAGCAGATGCTGGGCGGCACCGGCATGATCAACAACTGGCTGCGCTCGCACGGGTACGACCCGATCCATGTGATCGGCAACGTCGACGCCTTCCGCGCTCTGCTCACCTCACAGGTGATGTGGAAGGACACCGGCTGGGCGACCATCCTGTTCCTCGCGGTGCTCTCGCAGATCGACCGCTCGCTCTACGAGGCGTCAGCGGTGGACGGCGCCGCCCGGTGGCGGCAGACCTGGCACATCACGTTGCCGGGGCTGAAACCGATCATCATCCTGCTGCTCATCCTGAAGCTCGGCGACTCGCTGACTGTCGGTTTCGAGCAGATCATCCTGCAGCAGCAGGCCGTAGGAGTCGATGCGAGCGAAGTGCTCGACACCTACGTCTACAACAACGGCATCCTCGGCGGCGACTGGGGCGTCTCGGCCGCGGTCGGACTGGTCAAGAGCGTGGTGGCGCTGGTTCTGGTGCTGGCGGCCAACAAACTCGCGCACCGCCTCGGTGAGGAAGGGGTGTACCGCGGATGACAGCCAAGCCACGTCAGGTCCTCGTCGGCGGGATGCCGATGCCCGGACGAGCGGAGTCCGTCGTCAAAGCCGTTTTCCTGGTCGTCGTCTGCGCAGTGGTCATCGTCCCGTTCATCGGCGTCATTTCGACCAGCCTCGCTTCCCCCGACGAGGTGATCCGCGCCGGCGGTTTCGTCCTGTTCCCGAAGGACGGCCTGGACTTCTCGGCGTACCGCTCGATTCTGTCCGGTGGAACGGTGACCGAGGCGCTTCTGGTGAGCGCCTTCATCACTCTCGTCGGTACGGCGATCGCACTCACTCTGACGTGCACTCTGGGCTGGGCGTTGAGCAGACGCGGGACTGTCGGCAACAAGCCGCTGCTGTTGCTCGTGCTGATCAGTCTGCTGTTCAACCCCGGTCTGATCCCCACCTACCTGGTTGTGCAGCAGTTCGGGCTGCTCGACAGTCTGTGGGCGGTCATCCTGCCGGTGTCGATCAGCGCCTTCAACGTGATCGTCGTCCGGGCGTACTTCATCGGTCTCCCGGCGGCTGTCTTCGACTCGGCGCAGGTCGACGGCGCCTCCGAGTGGCGGACGTTCTGGCACATCGGGTTGCCACTGTCGAAGGCTGTCGTCGCTGTGGTCGGCCTCTTCTACGGCGTCAGCTACTGGAACAGCTTCTTCGGTGCCTTGCTCTACCTCAACGACAGCAGCAAGTGGCCGCTGCAACTGGTTCTGCGCACGTACGTCGTGAACGGCGTCGAGATCGGCGCCCAGGACCTCGGTGCGGCCAGTGAGGCGCTGCCACCGCAGACCTCCATCCAGATGGCGATTCTGATGATTTCGGTCGTCCCCATCCTGTGCGTCTACCCGTTCATCCAGAGGCACTTCGCCAAGGGCGTCCTGACCGGCGCGGTGAAGGGCTGAGAGGAAACCACCATGAGTTCACAGCTCTCCCGTCGTACGCTGCTGGCCGGGGTCGGCGCGCTCAGCCTGGCCGCCTGTTCCAACGAGGGCCGCGGCGGTCCGACCGGCGGTTCCGGCAACGCAGCCGGCGTCCGTCCGACGTACCAGCGCTACACCGGCGTGAAACCGGACTTCGCCGGCGCCGAGCACAACATCCCGGATGCGTTCAACCGCTACCCGGCCAACCCGGTGCAGGCGATCACCCAGCCCCCTGGTGACGGCCAGCCGATCAGCATCACGACGTACACGAACACGCCGATCCCGCCGAAGCTGGAGCAGAACCGGTTCTGGCAGGAGCTGAACCGGCGAGTCGGTTCTCCGATCACAGTGAGCCTGACGCCGTCGGTCGACTACAACCAGAAGTTCGCCACGGTTGTCGCCGGCGACCGGCTCAGCGACATCTTCTTGGTCGGTGCGGTCCCGCAGGTGCCGCAACTGCTGGGAGCGAAGGCCGCCGATCTGACGGCACACCTCTCCGGTGACAACATCAAGAAGTACCCCTACCTGGCGAACCTGCCCGAGACCGCGTGGAACAACTGCATCTACGGCAACAAGATCTACGGCGTCCCGATCCCCCGCGGCGCGATCAGCTCGCAGGCCCTCTACAGCCGGGCCGATCTGCTGGAGAAGCAGGGGTTGAACGAGGACATCAAGAGCGCTGACGATTTCCTCGAGCTGTGCAAGCAGCTGACCGACCGGCGCCGCAACCGGTTCGCACTGGCGACGTCGCCGACGCAGTACGTCCGGAACATGTTCGACATGCCGAACAACTGGCGTGAGGACAGCGGCTCGCTGGTCAGCTACTACGAGCACGAGTCCCACGAGGCGGCGTTCGAAGTCCTGCGGAAACTCTGGAGCGCGGGCTACGTGCACCCGGACGCGTTCTCCGGCCAGAACCAGGACATGAAGGTCCGCTTCGGCAGCGGGACCAGCGCGCTGGTCCAGGACACGTTCAGCGGCTGGCCGAGCTACCTGCAGACCGCTGTCGACAAGGACGCCCGGATCGGCATCATCGCGCCGCCGAAACACGACGGCTCCGGCACCGGCAAGATCTGGCTGGGCGCACCGGCCATCGGCTTCGTGGCGATCAACAAGAAGGCGGAGGGACGCGCCGAGACGCTGCTGGCCTATCTGAACTTCCTGGCCGCGCCGTTCGGCACCCAGGAGTACCTGTTCCGCAAGTTCGGTCTGCCGGGGCTGCACCATCAGGTCGTGGACGGCAACCCGGTGCTGACCCAGAAGGGTTTCAGCGAAGTTCAGCTCGGTCTCATGTACCAGGCGGACGGCCCGTGGACGATCTTCCTGCCGGAGAAGGCCGGGAACGCGGAGGCGGAGTTCAACGCGATGAAACGGACCTGCCCGACCGCTCTGGCCGATCCGGCCGCGGGACTGTACTCCGAGACCAGCGTCCGCAAGGGGCCGCAGCTGAACGAGGACATGACCCAGCTGACCAACGACATCATCCAGGGCCGCAAACCGGTCTCCGCCTGGGCCGGTGCGGTCAAGAAGTGGAAGAGCGGCGGTGGTGACAAGATCGCCGAGGAATTCACCCAGGCACTCGAAGCGTCGCGCTGAAAGGAACCACGTTGTCCAACACAGTCAGGTTCGCCGCTGTCGGTCTCGATCACGCTCACATCCACGGACAGGTCGCGGGGCTGATCGCTGCCGGGGCGGAGTTCGTCGCGATGGCCACCGACGACTGGTCGGCCGCGATCGCCCAGCAGGTCCGGGAGCGCTACCCCGACGTCGCCGTCCACGCGGACGCGGACGCGCTGATCAACGCGGACGGCATCGATCTGATCGTCACCGCCGGCGTACCGGACCGCCGCGGGCCGATCGCCGTCGCCGCCCTGCGCGCCGGTAAGGACGTGGTCACCGACAAGCCGGGCTGCGTCAGCTTCGCCCAGCTGGAGGAGATCGAGAAGGCGGTCGCGGAGAGCGGCCGGTTCTGGTCCGTGACGTTCTCCGAGCGGTTCGAGGTGCGCTGCGCGATCAAGGCCGGTGAACTCGTTCGGGCCGGCCGGATCGGTACCGTCGTCCAGACGCTGGGGCTCGGGCCGCACCGCGTCGGCGACCGCGGCCACCTCGGCGGCGGCGCCGGGCGTCCGGAGTGGTTCTACGACAAGAGCCGGTACGGCGGCATCCTGGTCGACATCGCGTCGCACCAGATCGACCAGTTCCTCTGGTACACCGGCTCCCGCACGGCCGAGGTGGTCGCCAGCAGCGTCGGCAACTTCGCGAACCCGGAGACGCCCGGCCTGCAGGACTTCGGCGACCTGCTGCTGCGCAGCGAGACCGCACAGGGCTACATCCGCGTCGACTGGTACACCCCGGCCGGACTGCCGACCTGGGGTGACGGCCGGCTGATGATCCTCGGCACCGGCGGCTACATCGAGCTGCGCAAGTACGTCGACATCGAGGGCCGTCCGGGCGGCGACCACCTGTTCGTCGCCGACCAGGACGGCACGCACTACGTCGACTGCTCGGACGTCGAGCTGACCTACTACGACGACCTCGTCCGGGACGTCCGGGAGCGGACCACCACGGCCGCACCGCAGGAGCACACCTTCGAAACGATGCGGCTGGCGCTGACTGCCCAGCAACAGGCCGTCGTCCGTGGAGCCGCCGAATGAAGGTCGCCATCGTCGGGTGCGGCAACATAAGCCGTCGGCACGCCGAGTCCTACGCAGCCGCGGGTGCCAAGCTCGTCGACGTCGCGGACGTCGTCCCGGAGAAGGCAGCCGCTCTAGCGGCGAAGTACGGCTCGCGAGCGCACTCCGATCTCACTGAGCTGCTGGCTGCAAGTGACGCGGAGCTGATCTCGATCGCCACTCCCCCGGGCAGTCACGCCGAGCTGGCGGTGCAGGCGCTGGCAGCCGGCCGTTCGGTGCTGCTGGAGAAGCCCCCGGTGCTGAGTCTCGCCGAAATGGACGCTGTGGCCGCGGCCGAACGGGACAGCGCCGGCTCGGCGTACGTGGTCTTCCAGCACCGGCACGGCTCAGGCGCGGTGCGAGCCGCGGACCTCCTGGGCCGTGGCGTGCTGGGAGCACCACAGGTCGCCGTCTGCGAGACGCTGTGGTTCAGGCCGCGCAGCTACTTCGATCCGGAGTGGCGGGGCACCTGGGTCGGTGAAGGCGGCGGGCCGACGCTCGGCCACGGCGTCCACCAGATCGACCTCCTGCTGCATCTGCTCGGCCCGTGGCGGACTATCCAGGCCACTGCGGTCCGGCTGGACCGTCCGGTGCAGTTCGAGGACGTGTCGATGGCATCGGTCGTTTTCGAGAGCGGAGCGGTCGCGACAGTCATCAACAGCCTCCTGTCGCCGCGCGAGCTGAGCCGGATCCGCATCGACACCACTGGCGGCACGCTGGAGGTCAACCACGTCTACGGCTACTCCGACGCAGACTGGACCTTCCACCCGGTTCCTGATGCCGCTCGGGCCTCCCAGCTTGGTCTGAACCCCGGAGTCCCCGGCGCTGCGGACGCGGCGACTGAAGCCGACCAGTGGACCGGTACCGCGGGTGACGACATCCCCAGCAACCACGAGGCGCAGATCCAGCGGCTGGTCGACGATCTGTCGGCCGGGCGACCGCACGGCACCACCCTCGCCTCGACCCGGCCGACCATGGAGTTCGTCACCGCGCTCTACGCTTCGGCCATCACCGGAATGCCGGTGCAGCGAGCCGCCCTGGTCCCGGGGCACCCGTTCTACCGGGCCCTACACGGGGACGTCGACCAGGACCGAATCAGCCAGGTGATGCGGATCTAAGACTCGCCTTCTCGGTTCTGAGGGGTTAGCCTCGCCCGGCGAGCAGGTTCGGGGGAACCACGGGGAGGCACGCGAATGGGTGTAGGCGCACCGCCACGGCCGGAAATGGCCGGAGAGATCGCCGAGTTCGGTTCTCGGCTGCAGGAGCTGCGGGCGTGGTCGGGGGTGTCGTACCGCGAGCTGCACCGGCGGATCGTCCGTAGCCGGACGGCACGCGGCGTGGCCGAGATACCGGCGTACGACACCGTCTACCGCTGCCTGCAGCCGGGGCGTTGCCGACTGGACGTCGAGTTGGTCGTGGACGTCGTCCGGGCGCTGATCGGCGAGACGGACGACGAGGCGGTACTGGCCTGGCGGCATGCGTACCAGCTGGCCAGTGGAGCAGCGTCGGACGCCGCAGTGGTCAAGGTGACCGACCGCCTGCCGGACGACCTCGAACTGTTCACCGGTCGCGCGGAGGAGCTGGCCCTGCTCCACCGGGCGGCTTTCGAACGGTCCGCGCCTGTAGTACTCGCGGTGGACGGGATGGCCGGCGTAGGTAAGACCCGACTGGCAGTGCACGCCGCGCATCGGCTGGTCGGGGTTGATCAGGTGCTTGCGGTCAATCTGCGCGGCTTCGACGAACGTGACCCGGCCGAGCCCGGTGCGGTGTTGGAAGCGTTTCTGCGGTTGCTCGGCGTCCGGGTCAGCCGTGCGCCCGGAGTGGAGCACAGCGCGCGGACGGCGAAGCTCGGTGCGGTGCTGCGCGACCGCCGGTCGGTCATCCTGCTCGACAACGCGGCCTCGGCGGAGCAGGTGCTCCCGCTCCTGCCCGGCGTACCGGGGAGCGTCGTACTGGTGACCAGCCGTCGCCGGCTGCAGCTGCCAGGGGCGCAGCGGTTGCAACTCGGTCCGTTCACGCCGGCCGAGTCCGACGAGTTGTTGCGGCGAGCGGTTGGGGAGCGGATCCGTGCCGATCCGGCCACGGCCGGGCACATCGCCGTCCAGATGGGGCAGTTGCCGCTCGCGCTGGTCGCGGGACGGATCGACGCCACCCCAGACTGGAGTCTGACCGACCATCTGGAGCGGCTCGTCGAGCGTGGGCGGATCCGGTGTCTTGATGATGCGGTCGAGAACGCGTTGGCGCAGTCGTACTCGAGTCTGCCGCCGGCTCGGCGCACGTTGCTGCGGATGCTCGCTCTGCATCCAGGCGCCGACTTCGACACCACTGCGGCGGCAGTACTGGCCGGTGCACCGGACGCCACCGATCTGCTCGACGAACTGGTCGCCGGGAACCTGCTGCAGCAGCGGGCGCCGGGGCGGTACGAGATGCACGACCTGGTCCGGGTGTACGCGGCGAAGTGCGGGAGCGACGAGGACCCGGCGAGTGCACGCCGGGCCGCGCTGACCCGCCTGGCGGACCACTACCGGGCGACGGCCGCGACAGCCATGTCCGTCTACGCACCACACGAGACGGACTGGCGACTGCGGGTCAGCCCGTCCGTCGTACCAGCTGACCGCGACGCCGCACTGGCCTGGCTGGAGTCGGAGCGCACCAATCTGGTCGCGTGTGGGCTGCTCGCTGCCGAGCAGGACCTACCGGCGCATGCGGCTGAGCTGTCGTCGATTCTGTACCGCTACCTCGACGACGCTGGGCACTACGCCGACGCCGAGGCTCTGCACGGCGCTGCGGCCAGAGTCGCGCCGCATGCGTTGCGGGGCCGGGTCTTGAGCAGCCTCGGCGTGGTGCGCTGGCGGCTCGGCAAATTCGCCGAAGCCCGCGAGGCGTACGCCGAAGCGCTCAGAATGGCCACAGCGACCGGGAACGACCGCGAGCGGATCCGTGCGCTGATCAACCTCGGTCTGGTGCTCGAACGCGTCGGTGCGTACAGCAAGGCGCACGCGAACTACTTACAGGCGATCGACATCTGCGCCACGATCGACGCCCGGCTCTCCCGGGCGCGTGCGCTGCACAACGCCGTCCTCCTGGACGAACGGCTCGGCCGGTACGAGACGGCGTACGAGCGCGTCCAGGAGTGCCTGGCGATCCTGCGCGAGACAGGTGACCGGGTGACCGAAGGACGCGCGCTCAACAGCAGAGCGGCCGTCAGCTTGAGCCTTGGTCGGCTCGACCAGGCACGGGCCGACGCCGAGCGTGCGATCGCCATCGCCCGCGAGGTCGCGAACCGAACCGGTGAGGCCTACGCACTGATCACTCTGGGCCGTGCGCTCGGCGCCATCGGCGCACTGGAGCCCGCACAGGCCAGACTTGAGCTGGCACTGCAGATCGCGCTCGAGGTCGCCAACCGGGACGCCGAAGCCCTTGCACTGAACGAGTCCGGCGCAGTGGCCAGCGCGGCGGGCGCACCGGCGTCCGCACTCGATCTGCATCGGACTGCACTCGCAGTCGCCGAAGAGACCGGTGACCCGTACGAGCGCGCCCGTAGTCACCAGGGCTGCGCTCGGGCGCTTCTGCTGCTCGGCAACGCGGCCGCGGCGCAGTCCGAGCTGCGACTGGCCCTGGCGCTGTTCGGGGAGTTACGGACTCCGGAGGCCCGGATTGTGGCGACTCATCTGGCCGCGCTGTCGGCTTGACCGGATTCGATCGGGATTGCGGACATCGCCGTCCGGGCGAAGAGAGCATGGGGCCCGCTGTCCGCGTCCGGGCAGCGACCGCCCCACCAGAAGGAGTACCGCTATGCGTTTCGCGACCAGAGCTCTGGGTGTCGCAGTAGGTTCGGCCGCACTGCTGGCCGTCGGTCTGACTCCCGCAGTCGCCGAGGACGGCCACGTGTACGTCCGCGTCCTGACCTACCCCTCCGGCGGCACGTCGGGCGGTGAGAGCGACGCGGACCTGAACTTCACAGCCGCGCGCTCGGTCACCTACAACAAGTGGACGATCAACGACACCTGCCCCGGTGACGGCTACCGGGTGATCGCCCGCGCCCGCGCACTCCTCACCAACGGCTCCTACGCCAACGGCACCTGGCACGAGGACGACGGCACCTGTGAGAGCGCGCCGTGGGGTCCGTACTCCGGCCGCGAACTCAACACCAGCGTCAACATCGTCAAGGCCGGCGTCCAGGTCTGCGTCGACCTCGGCGCCGAGCTGAAGTGCAACACCACGTTCCGGGACAACCCGCACACCTGATCCGCAGCGGATGCGGCCGGCCTCTGCTCGGGGCCGGCCGCATCGCATGTTCAGCAGTAGAGGTTGTCGCCCGGTGTGACGCCGAGGCGGCTGGTGAAGTTCTGGTACGCGGTCACCCGGGCCTGAACCTGCGCCGGGTTACCGCCGTTGCACTCGATCGAGCCGTTGATGGTGCGGATGGTCTGACCGAAGCCCTGGTTGTTGACCATCGCGTTGTGCGCAGTCATCGTCCCGGCACCGGTCTGCGTGTTCCAGAACCAGAGCGCGGTCTTCCAGGACACTGCGGAGTCCTGCTCGACCAGCCACGGGTTGGTGAGCAGCGGCAGGCCCAGCGCGTCACCTGCGGCCTTGTAGTTGTAGTTGTGGCTCAGCTGCATCGGACCGCGGCCGTAGTACGCCGACTGCCCGGCCGGGCACCCGTACGGCTGCTCCCAGTGGCAGTAGTTCGGGTAGTTGGCCTCGTTGATCTCCTTGATGTAGACCAGTCCGCCGGTCTCGTGGTTGACGTTGGCCAGGAACGCCGCCGCCTCCCGCTTGCGCATCGTGTCGTCACCGGTCGCGGCGAACGCCGGGTAGGCGCTGATCGCGCTGATCAGCCCGGCGTAGGTGTAGAAGCCGTTCCGGCTCGGGAACATCTGGTTGAACACGGCCTCGCTGACCGGGAACGCGCCCGGATTTGGCGGGTTTCCGCCACCACAGGTGTACGGATCCCAATACCAGGTACTCACCGTCGGCGAATATCCCGGATTGTCGTGCTCAGCCACGTAATACGCGCCCTGGAAGCGCACAATACTGCCGGCGGCGTAGAACTGGCCCTGCACCCAGTCGGGGTGATTACAAGCTGGCGGGTTTCCGCCATCGCAGTTGGTGTACGGATCCCAGTACCAGGTACTCACCGTCGGCGAGTAGCCCGGATTGTCGTGCTCGGCGATGTAGTACGAGCCTTGGAAGCGCACGATACTGCCGGCCGCGTAGAACTGGCCCTGCACCCAGTCCGGGGCGGTGCAGGCCAGCGGCGCGGCGGTCGCGGGCAGGGTGACGGTGATTCCCGGCACCAGCAGCGCGAGTAACGCGAACAGTAAAACAACCGTTCTTTTCATGAGTTCTCCGTTCGTAGGGGCGGTTACGTCCGGTAATTGCAGACTAAACGCCCACCACGACTAAAGAAAGATCTCAACGAAAAGAATCAGCCGCCGCGAACACTGCGTCGCGGCGGCTGTTCGGTGGAACTGGGTCAGCCGACCTCGGCCATGACCTCGTCGCTCACGTCGAAGTTCGCGTAGACGTTCTGGACGTCGTCGCTGTCCTCGAGCGCGTCGATCAGACGGAAGATCTTGTTCGCGCCCTCGGCGTCCAGCTCGACGGTCATCGACGGGACGAACGAGGCGTCGGCCGACTCGTAGTCGATCCCGGCCTCCTGCAGCGCCGTCCGGACCTTGACCAGGTCACTGGACTCGCTGATCACCTCGAAGGACTCGCCGAGGTCGTTGACCTCGTCGGCGCCGGCCTCGAGGACGGCCTCCATCACGTCGTCCTCGGAGTACGTCTTGCCGTCCTGCACCTTGCCGACGACGATGACGCCCTTGCGGTGGAACAGGTAGGCGACGCTGCCCGGGTCGGCCAGCGAGCCGCCGTTGCGGGTCATCGCCGTCCGGACGTCGGCCGCCGCGCGGTTGCGGTTGTCGGTCAGGCACTCGATCAGCATCGCGACGCCGTTCGGGCCGTACCCCTCATACGTGATCGACTGCCAGTCCGCACCGCCGGCCTCGGCGCCCGAACCGCGCTTGACGGCGCGGTCGATGTTGTCGTTCGGGACCGAGGACTTCTTCGCCTTCTGGACGGCGTCGTACAGGGTCGGGTTGCCCGCGAGGTCACCGCCGCCCGTGCGCGCGGCCACCTCGATGTTCTTGATCAGCTTCGCGAAGAGCTTGGCGCGCCTCGAGTCGATGACCGCTTTCTTGTGCTTCGTGGTGGCCCATTTGGAGTGGCCTGACATCGCGAACCCAACCCTTCTACCGCCGAACAGACTTTAGAGCCCGCGGACCAGGCCGGCGAAGTAGCCGTGCAACCGCGCGTCCCCGGTCAGCTCCGGATGGAACGACGTGGCCAGCAGCCGGTCGTGGCGAACCGCGACGATCCTACCCGTGGCCGGGCCCGAGCTCACGGTCGACAATACCTGGACGCCGCTGCCGACCCGTTCGACCCACGGTGCCCGGATGAACACGGCGTGGTACGGCGTGTCCAGCACCGCGAACTCCAGGTCGGCCTCGAAGGAGTCCACCTGCCGGCCGAAGGCGTTCCGGCGGACCGTGACGTCGAGCCCGCCGAGCGTCTCCTGGCCCTCGATCCCGCCGGTGATCTCGTCGGCCAGCATGATCATCCCGGCACAGGTCCCGAAGACCGGCATCCCGTCCGCGATCCGCTTCCGCAGCGGCTCGAACAGCTCGAACGCGCGGGCCAGCTTGTCCATGGTGGTCGACTCACCACCCGGCAGCACCAGCCCCGCCACCTGCTCCAGCTCGGACGGACGCCGTACCGGCCGGGCATCGGCGCCGACCTGCTCCAGCATCTCCAGGTGCTCGCGCACGTTCCCCTGCAGCGCGAACACTCCGATCACCGGCTTGCTCATGTCAGCTCTCCTTCCCGGTCTTGTCCACCGACCCGCCGGCTCCAGCCAGCTGGTGCTCGTTCGGGCCGATCCACAGCGTTTGGTAGATGCCGGTCACCTGACCGTCCGGTGCGGCCGCTGTGGCCGCAGCGAGGTCCGGATAGACGACCTCTCCCACTGTCCGGCCCTGCTGGATCCGGAACTCGTCCCGCCGGACGACGTCGCCCGGGTGCAGCTCCTCATGTTCCGACTGCCCGTTCAGCGCTCCGAGCCGCAGCTTCAGGCCGCCTTCGAACTGGACGTACATGTCGAACCAGAGCGCGTTCTGCTCGGCGTACTCCGCCGCCTCCGCGCGCACCGCGAACTTCCGCGGCGGCTGGTACTTGTCCGGGACGGTCTCCCAGTACACCGTCTCCACAACGGAGCCGACCGGGACGTACGTCACGTCTTGTCCACCGTGTGGCTGTTGAGGACCAGAACCTTGTGCGGGCCGATCCAGAGCTTCTGCTGGATCGCTGTGCTCACACCGGACGGCGCTGCCGCGACAACCGCCGCCGGGTCGTCGAACGAGGTCTCGTCGAACCAGGTGGTCGCCTGGACGACCTGGTCACCCGGCACCGGGTCCGGCTGGTCCCACTCGCCCTTCGGCGTCCCCAGCGCGACCTCCCCCTCCGGGAACTCCAGCAGGTACTCCAGCCAGACCAGATGCTGCTCCGAGAACTCCAGAGCCTCAGCACGCGTCTCGAGCACCCGGGGCGCGACGTACTTGTCCGGAACGCTCCGCCATCGGACCCGCTGCACCACCGAGCCCACCCGCAACAACGTCACAGCACTACTCGCCGCTGCCAGTTCAGAGTGACCTCGATCCGGCCCTCGTCGAAGGTGGCCGGCAGATCGCGTTCGTTGAGCAGCGCGAGCACATCCTCCAGGAGCGGCTCCCCCGGCGCGACATTCGCGGTATCCGGGTGCCAGAGCTTCAGCTCGAGCATCCCGAAGTCCACCGCGTGCCACACATCAGTGTCCGTGAAGAACACCAGCCCCTGCGGCTCCACCGCCGCCTGCAACACCTGCTTCGCCGCATGGTGATCCGACGTGTACCGAACCACCACGAGCCCCAGCGACTCCAGCTCGTCCAGCACAGCCTCCAGCCGATCCGGATCCGTAGTAGTCGGCCAACCAGCAGCCTCCTCATCCAGATCCAGCACAGCCTCACCGATCAGCAACGGCACCAACGCCCCCGCATCCACCGCAGGCGCATCCTCCCGAACCGCCTCCCCCAGCGCCGCGCTGATCACAGCCCGGTCGGCATACCCCGACCGCACCAACACCCGAGCCAGCCCCCGCAACTCACGCGCAGTCCGCTCATCAACCGCAAGCAGCCCCTCCGGAGTACTCACCAGCCGCGCTCAGCAAGCCGGTGCGGCTGCGGAATCTCATCGACATTGATGCCGACCATGGCCTCGCCGAGGCCGCGGGAGACCTTGGCGATCACGTCGGGGTCGTCGTGGAAGGTGGTGGCCTTCACGATGGCTTCGGCGCGCTGGGCCGGGTTGCCGGACTTGAAGATGCCGGAGCCGACGAAGACGCCTTCGGCGCCGAGCTGCATCATCATCGCGGCGTCGGCCGGGGTCGCGATACCACCTGCGGTGAAGAGCACGACGGGGAGCTTACCGGCCTGGGCGACCTCCTTGACCAGCTCGTACGGCGCCTGCAGCTCCTTGGCCGCGACGTACAGCTCGTCCTCGGGGAGGTTCTGCAGCTTGCGCAGCTCCTGGCGGATCTGGCGCATGTGGGTGGTCGCGTTCGACACGTCGCCGGTGCCGGCCTCGCCCTTGGAGCGGATCATCGCCGCGCCCTCGGTGATCCGGCGCAGCGCCTCGCCCAGGTTGGTCGCGCCGCAGACGAAGGGGACGGTGAAGTTCCACTTGTCGATGTGGTTGGCGTAGTCGGCGGGCGTGAGCACCTCGGACTCGTCGATGTAGTCGACGCCGAGGCTCTGCAGCACCTGCGCCTCGACGAAGTGGCCGATCCGCGCCTTGGCCATGACCGGGATCGAGACCGCGCTGACGATCGAGTCGATCATGTCCGGGTCGCTCATCCGGGAGACGCCGCCCTGCGCGCGGATGTCGGCCGGAACCCGCTCCAGCGCCATCACGGCGACCGCGCCGGCGTCCTCGGCGATCTTGGCCTGCTCGGCGGTGACGACGTCCATGATCACGCCGCCCTTGAGCATCTCGGCCATCCCGCGCTTGACCTTCGCGGTCCCGGTCTGCGGCGTCACGTTCTCGCTCACTGCATCCTCCTGATCGGTGGGGCTCCGCAGTCCACAGTAGGGGCCTTGAGCGACCGATTGTCAGTCCACCTCATTTCAAGTGGACTGATCGAGTGCGACCCCGAGCCGGGCGACGACGAGCCGCAGAGTCGCCGGCGGCGCGGTGAAGGGAATCCGGATGTGCCGCCGGTCGGTGCCGTCCGGCGTGAACAGGTCACCTGCTCCCAGCAGCAGGCCCTGCTCGCGTGCGGCGTCCAGAACGCGTCGGGCGCGGGTCTCGGTGAGCTCCAGCCATAGCGTCATGCCGCCGGTCGGCGTGGGCCACGTCACGCCGTCCAGTGTCTTCAGACCGGTCTCTAGTGCGTGCAGGTTGGCACGAAGCCGAGTCCGGCGCCGGCTGATCAGCTTGTCGAGCTTCTGCACGATTGCCTGGGCCAGTAGGTCGTCCAGCGCACTAGGCGATGCCACGCTGAGCTGTGCGCCGGTGTTGATCCGTCTGCGCAGCTGTTTGCCGGTGCGGACCCAGCCAACTCGCAGTCCACCCCAGACCGTCTTGGAGAGCGATCCGACGCTCACAGTGCGCGGATAGCGACTCAGTGGGTCAGCCTGCGCACCACTGGCCAGCCACAGCGGTCGCATCGTCTCGTCGCTGATCAGCGCGGCGCCGTACCGCCTGGCGATCTCGACAACTGTCGAACGTCGGTCTGCCGGCAGGCTGAGCCCAGTGGGGTTGTGGTTGTCGGCCTGGAGGTAGATGACCTTCGGACGGTGCCGTCGGCAAAGGTGTGCGAGCTGGTCGGTGTCCCACACCCCAGCAGGCCAAGCGGCAACGTCCAACCGGTGTCTGCGCAACAGGTCGAAGGCAGCCGGGTACGTCGGGGTCTCAGTGATTGCTACGCCCGGTCCAAGGTCCAGACCGGCCAGAGCGGCATTCAGACCGGCGGCTGCGCCGACTGTGAGCGTCAGCTGGTCCGGCTCGGTGGGAACGCCTTCCAGGGTGAGCCTTTCGGCGAGCGCCGTCCGTAGCTCAAGAGAGCCACCGGACGGTGGACCGTCGCCGCCCATGGCCTGCGGCAACGCATCCTCGACGACCTGGGCCGCGGCCTCAACCACGTCATGCGGTGCTGCAGTCGTTGCGAACCGCAGGTCGAGCAGCGGCTGGTCCCCAGCGGTCACAGTCGACGCAGGTGCGATCGGGTCCAGCAGCCGGTCGATCGGCCGAACGTGCGTGCCAGAACCGCGTTTCGTCTCCAGTACGCCGTCCGCGCGCAGGTGATCGAGTGCGCGGACGACGGTGACCCGGCTGAGCCCGAGACGCTCGGCCAGCACCCGCTCCGACGGCAGCCGCGAGCCGATCGACAACTCGCCGCGTTCGATCCGACGCAGGACCAGAGCCTCGACCTGTTCGGTCTTGGTCCCGTCTGCCGGGTCAAGGTCGCCAGCACGCCACATAAGTCCAGTCTGGCAGCACTGGCCTGACATCCCCGTTCTGTCGGTGGGAGATGTGAGGATTCGGACATGGACGAGCGGTGGGCGATTGCGGCGGCGGAGGGCGGCGGAGCCGTTCTCGCGCGTCTGCAACCGGACGGCCAGCCCGCCGGCGAAATCCTGCATGAGCCCGATCTGGCCGCAGCGGTCGGCTCGCGGCCGCAGGTGACGCGCTGGGTATGGCGCTCGTCCGCCGAGATCTACCCGCGGCTGCTGGCGAGCGGAGTCCGGGTGGAGCGTTGCTACGACATCGAGAACACCGAGGGCCTGCTGCTGGGGCATGCGGGTCGGCTGGGCGAGCCACGCTCGCTGGCGGCCGCCTGGGCTCGGCTGACGGGCGGTCCGGTGCCACTTGACCCGCCGCTGCGTGCCGCCGTACCGGGTGAGCAGTCGTCGCTGTTCGAGATCCAGGAGGAGCCTGTCGCGTTCGAAGCGCTCCTGCGCGTGTACGCCGACCAGCTCCGTCGGCATGGCGATGCCGAGCACCCGGAGCGGATGCGGCTGCTCACCGCGTCGGAGTCCTCAGGGATGCTGGTCGCAGCGGAGATGGACCGCGCCGGCCTGCCGTGGAGCGAGACAGTCCATCGGGAGCTGCTGGCCGAGCTGCTCGGTGAGCGTTTTGGTGGCAGTGGCGAGCCGCGTCGGCTGACCGAGCTTGCGGATGAGGTGTCGGCCGCGTTCGGGCACCGGGTCCGGCCTGACCTGCCGGCCGACGTACTCAAGGCCTTCAAGAACGCTGGGTACCAGCTGAAGTCGACCCGCCGCTGGGAGCTGGAGACGCTTGACCATCCCGCTGTCGCGCCGCTGATCGAGTACAAGAAGCTCTACCGCATCTACACCGCCAACGGCTGGAGCTGGCTGCACGACTGGGTCCACGACGGCCGCTTCCGGCCCGGGTTCCTGCCGGGTGGCACGGTGTCCGGCCGCTGGGTCACCAACGGCGGCGGTGGGCTGCAGATACCCAAGGTGATCCGCCGTGCGGTCGTCGCTGACCCCGGCTGGAGCCTGGTGGTCGCGGACGCTTCGCAGCTCGAGCCGCGCATCCTGGCTGCGATCTCGCGGGACCCGGCGCTGATGAAGGTTGCGGGCGACTCCGGCGACCTGTACAAGGCCGTATCGGACGCCGCGTTCGCCGGTAACCGCGACATGGCCAAGCTGGCCGTTCTGGGCGCGATCTACGGCCAGACCTCCGGTGACGGCCTGAAGAACCTGGCCATGCTGCGCAAGCGCTTCCCCCAGGCCGTGGCGTACGTCGACGACGCCGCGCGGGCCGGAGAGGAGGGCCGCCTGGTCCGCACCTGGCTCGGCCGTACCTGTCCGCCGTCCGGCGCCCCGCTCGACGCTGCGACGCTGGAGGGGCCGCCGGTCGACGAGCCCAACCCGGACTCGCGACATGCGCGCGCCCGCGGCCGCTTCACCCGGAACTTCGTCGTCCAGGGCAGTGCGGCCGACTGGGCGCTGCTGATGCTCGCTGCGCTGCGTCAGTCGCTCGCACCGCTCAAGGCCGAGCTTGTCTTCTTCCAGCACGACGAGGTGATCGTGCACTGCCCGACCGAGGAGGCTGAGACGGTGGCGACCGCCATCCAGGCAGCCAGCGATCTGGCCGGCACGCTGACGTTCGGGCCGACGCCGACGCGGTTCGCGTTCACGACGGCGACCGTGCAGAACTACGCCGACGCCAAGTAGTCCGGGAGGCCGTACCGCCGGAAGTCCTGGCATTCGAAGGCGGTCAGCTCTGCGATCAGACCGGCCTCGATCCGGAACACATCCAGCCCGAACGGCCGGTACAGGGTGTCGCCGGGCTCCCGGAGGTAGGCGGCCAGCGTGGGCTGGCGGTTGACGGATGTGATCAGGAAGCGCCAGTCGCCGCGGCAGGCCGGGTCCAGGTTCGGGACCAGGGTCTGCCGCGCTGCGTCGCGTCCCTGGAACCAGAACGGGTACGGCGGCATCGTGATCCGCACATCCGCGTGCATGAGCTCCGTCAGCGCATCTGGGTCGCCCGCGTCCCAGGCGTCGATGTACTTGCGCAGCAGCGCCTGCTCCGCCGCAGTCGACGCCGTGGCGGACCACTCCGCGCGATGCGGCGGCAGCTGCGCACGTAGTACCGGGCGGGCTCGTTGCAGAGCGGAATTGACTGCAGCGACGGTCAGGTCCAGCGTCGCTGCGGTCTCCTTGGCCGACCAACCGAGGACGTCGCGGAAGATCAGGACTGCGCGTTGCCGCGGCGGGAGATGCTGGATCGCCACCAGGAATGCCAGCTCGATCGTTTCGCGGCGGACGGCCTGGGCGTCGGGCTCTTCAGCACGGTCGAGCAGGACGTCGGGGAACGGCTGCAGCCAGGGCAGGTCGTCCCGCGCGGGGAGCGCTGCGGCTGGAAACGACGCTGGCTCGAGCTGGTACGGCAGGACCCGGCGGGGACGGCGTACGTCGTCAATGCACGCGTTTGTCGCGATCCGATAGAGCCAGGCACGCAGGCTCGACCGGCCCGCAAAGTCGGCACGATGTCGCCAGGCCCGCAGAAACGTCTCCTGGACGAGGTCCTCAGCATCGTCGTACGAACCGAGCAGGCGGTAGCAGTGCACGCGCAGCTCGCGGCGGTACGGCTCGAAGTCGAGGTCGGTCACCGGCCGTCCTCCAGTTCGATCGTGCCCGGCATGGGCGCGCGTCCGGCCAGCCGGAACCACTGCACCAGACGGCGCTGCCGCAGGTCGCGCGTGGACACCACTACGTCGTTATGGAAACGCCGGGCGAGCTGTACGCGTCGCATCGCCAGTGCGAGCTCACTGGACCACGGCTCGTCGTCGGTACCGGTGGCGTTGACTGCACGGGTCAGTGCGGACTCAGCCTGCTCGCGGTCCTCAGCAGTCGCGGTCCGAGCGCGGTGCGCGGCGTCGAGCAGGAGCAGCGACGACGCTGGGTCCAGTACGCCGGCTCCGGCGAGCTCAGCGACCAGTGCGGCTCGGCGTACCAGCTCTGTCTCCAGCGTGGCACGGGCGAGCTCGACACGGTGGTGGAGACGATCCAGGCGTCCTGCCGTCCAGCTCGCGTAGCCGCCGAACAACAGCAGCAGCACACCCGCCGACAGCAGTAACCAGGAGACCTTCACGACAACATTGGATCACCCCTTACGAAGCGCTGACGGTCCGGCCGAACCAGGTGGTCACCCACTCCGGCGCGATTAGCGTCAGGAGCATGGCTGATATCGGTGTGCTCGGTGGTTCCGGTTTCTACTCGTTCCTGGCGGACGCGCGGCCCGTCGAGGTGGAAACGCCGTTCGGACCGCCCAGCGAGCCGCCCGTCGTCGGCTCCCTCGCCGGACGCGAGGTGGCCTTCATCCCGCGGCACGGCGCAGACCATCGCTTCCCGCCGCACCGCGTCAACTACCGCGCCAACCTGTGGGCGCTGCGTGCGCTCGGCGTCCGCCAGGTCCTCGCACCATGCGCGGTCGGCTCGCTCCAGCCCGAGCTGGTTCCCGGTACCTTCCTCGTCCCCGACCAGTACGTCGACCGCACCTGGGGACGCCCGCAGACCGTGTACGACGACGTCGCCGTCCACACCACCGCCGCCGACCCCTACTGCCCCACCGGCCGGGACGCGGTCATTGCCACCGGCAACGTCGTCCCCACCGGCACTCTGGTCGTCATCAACGGCCCGCGCTTCTCCACCCGCGCCGAATCGCAGTGGCACGCCGCCCAGGGCTGGTCCGTCGTCGGCATGACCGGCGCCCCCGAAGCCGCACTCGCCCGCGAACTCGCGCTCTGCTACACCTCCATCGCCCTCGTCACCGACCATGACGCCGGCACCACCCCCGGCCAAGGCGTGACTGCCGACGAAGTCTTCAAAGTCTTCGCCCAGTCCCTCACCCGTCTCCGCACTCTCCTGAGCCAGGTAGTCGCGACCCTTCCCACGACGCCCGACTGCCCCTGCCGGCAGGCCCTCGACAACACCCCGGCCGCCGCCTCGGAGTCCGGTCGGCTGCTGGCGGAGGTCTCACGGTGAGGGTGTTGCTGACGGGTGGGGCCGGGTTCATCGGGCAGCACGTCCGCGCTCAGCTGGTTGCCGAAGGCCACGAAGTACTGACATTCGACAACTTCCGCCCCGACGTGCACGGCAGCCGCCCCGAGCCCAGCGACGACGTGATCGTGGGCGACATTCGCGACGCGGAGAACGTCCGGAGAGCGCTCCCCGGCGTCGACACGGTGATCCACCTGGCCGCCAAGGTCGGCCTCGGCGTCAACCTCGACGACATCGACGACTACGTCTCCACCAACAGCCTCGGCACCGCCGTCCTGCTCCGCGAGCTGGCCCATGCCGGCGTCCGCAACCTGGTCTACGCCAGCTCGATGGTCGTCTACGGCGAGGGCCGATACGACTGTGACCGGCACGGCCAGGTCGCACCCGGCCCGCGCCGCCCGGAGGACCTCGACGCCGGCCGTTTCGAACCCCCGTGCCCGATCTGCGCCGCCCCGCTCCGCCCAGGTCTGGTCGCAGAGAGCGCTCCCCCTGATCCCCGCAACACCTACGCCGCCACCAAGCTCAACGGCGAACACCTGACCGCGACCTGGGCCCGCGAAACCGGCAGCCGCGTCACCGCCCTCCGCTTCCACAACGTCTACGGCCCCGGCATGCCCCGCAACACCCCGTACGCCGGCGTCGCCGCCATCTTCCGCTCAGCCCTCGAACGCGGCGAAGCGCCCAAGGTCTACGAGGACGGTCGCCAGCGCCGCGACTTCATCCACGTCGCCGATATCGCCACCGCCGTCACCACAGCTGCCGCCGTCCTCCCCGACCAACCACCCATCACGACCTACAACGTCGGCTCCGACACCGTTCACACCATCGCAGATCTGGCCACCGAACTCGCGAAAGCGCTCTCCGGCCCCTCTCCCCTCATCACCGGCCAATACCGCCTCGGCGACGTCCGCCACATCACCGCCACCTCGGCCAAACTCCGCAGCGCCCTCCCCTGGGCCCCCACCCACACCCTCACAACCGGAGTCCCCACCCTCCTCACTCCCGCTCAGAACCCGGTTGGCGCCCGCAGCGTGTAAGCAGCTTCGAGTGCATCGACCTCGGACGGCGTGAGCGTCAGATCGACTGCCGCAGCGGCGTCCAGCAGTTGGTCCGGTCGAGTGGCCCCGACGACAGGCGCGGTGACGACGGGGTGTCGGAGAACCCAAGAGAGCGCGATCTGCGCCATCGGGACACCGCGCTCGACCGCGACCCGCTCGACGGCGTCCGCAACCGCCTGGCCGGCGTCCCCGAAGATCCGCTCCGCGACCGGATCGTCGCCCGACCGCGTGGTCGCCGTACCCCACGGCCGCGCCAGCCGGCCCTTCGCCAACGGGCTCCACGGGATCGACCCGACTCCCTGATCCGCCAGCAGGCCGAACATCTCCTGCTCGTCGGCCCGCTGCATGAGGCTGTACTGGTTCTGCATCGCGACGAACTTCGTCCACCCGTGCCGCTCGGCGACGTACTGCAGCTTCGAGAACTGCCAGGCCCACATCGACGATGCGCCGAGGTACCGCGCTTTCCCCGCCTTGATCACGTCGTGGAGCGCTTCCATCGTCTCTTCCACGGGCGTCTCCGGGTCGAAGCGATGGATCTGGTACAGGTCGACGTAGTCCGCACCGAGCCGCGTCAGCGACGCGTCGATCTGCTCGAGAATCGCCTTCCGGGACAGACCGGATCCGCCCGGCCCCGCATGCATCGGCCGATTGACCTTCGTGGCGAGGACGACGTCCTCGCGCCGGCTGTACCGCCGGAGAGCGCGTCCCACGATCTCCTCCGACGTTCCGCCGCCGTACACGTTGGCCGTGTCCCAGAAGGTGATCCCGAGGTCGAGCGCCTGCCGGAAGACCGGCCCCGCGGCCTCGTCGTCCAGGGCCCATCGGTAGGCCCCGCGGGCGGTGTCGCCGAAGCTCATACATCCGAGGGCGATCCGGCTGACCTTCAGTCCGGAGTCGCCGAGCCTGCGGTATTCCATCGCTGCTCTCCTCTGCGTCGTCGTGACCGCCAGCCAACGCCGATCCGGGCTCGCCCGGGAGTACCTGCCGTTCCGGGTAATGCCAGTACCTCCTCGCGAACCGGCGCCTGACATACCGTGGCCGGATGGACAACCGAGCTGAGGTCCGCAAGTTCCTCGTCTCGCGGCGGGCCCGGATCCGGCCCGAGCAGGCCGGGCTCCCGGCGTACGGCGGGAATCGTCGCGTCCAGGGTCTGCGGCGCGAGGAGGTCGCGATGCTCGCCGGGATGAGCATCGACTACTACGTCCGCCTGGAGCGCGGCAATCTGGCCGGCGCCTCCGATCTCGTCCTCGAAGGACTCGCGCGGGCGCTGCAACTCGACGACGCCGAGCGGACTCATCTGTTCGCGCTCGCTCGCACCGCCGGTCCCCGCGGGAAGCGCAGACCCGCCCCGGCGACGGTGCCCGCCAGCGTGCAGCTGGTTCTGGACGCGATCTCCGACGCCCCCGCCTGGGTACGCAACGCGCGGCACGATCTGCTGGCAACCAACCGGTTGGCTCGCGCTCTCTACGCACCGCTGCTCGCCGATCCGCGCCGCCCGGCCAACAACGCGCGGTTCGTCTACCTCGACCCGGCCGCGCGGGACTTCTTCCAGAACTGGGAGCGCACGGCGGACGACATCGCCGCGATGCTGCGCTCCGAGGCCGGCCGCAATCCGCAGGATCAGAAACTGATCGAGCTGATCGGCGAGCTCTCCACCCGGAGCGAGGACTTCCGCGCCCGCTGGGCCGCGCACGACGTCCGCTTCCATCGCACCGGCATCAAGTACTTGCGCCACCCGGTCGTCGGCAACCTCGACCTGACCTTCGAGGCGATGGAGTTCCCCGCGCACCCCGGGCTGACCCTGCTGCTCTACACCGCTCCCGCCGGCACGCCTACGGCCGACGGCCTCGCCCTGCTCGCGACCTGGGCAGCGACCGCCGTCCGTCCTGAGTGACCGAGCTATTTGCCAGCAGCAACTAGTTCGATCTTGGCGAGTTGCTCGAGGGCGTGTGCGGTGGACTGCGGATCGGCGGGCAGCAACGGCAGCCGGACGTCGGCGGTGGGGATGCGGCCTTGGGCTGCAAGCACGGCCTTGGTGACGACGGGGTTGGGCTCGGCGAAGAGGGCTTGAGCGAGCGGGGCCAGCTGCCCGCCCAGCTCCCGGGCTCGGGTCACCGCGCCTTGCCGCCAGGCGGCGATCAGGTCGGCGTACGCGCGGGTCGCCACGTGGGCACTGGCGAGGATCCCGCCGCTCGCGCCGAGGGCGAGCATCGGACCGGCGTACAGGTCGTCGCCGACCAGGACGCTGGTGCCGTCGGGGCGGCGGCTCATGAATTCGACGGTGTCGGCATCGATCCCGCCGACGGCGTGCTTGAAGCCGGCGACGTTGGGAAGCTCTGCCAGGCGGACGAGCGTTTCTGCGCTCAGCGTTCGGCCGGTTCGGTAGGGGATGTTGTAGATGATGAGCGGGACCGGGCTGGCGGCGGCGAGGCGGCGGAAGTGCTCGATGACGCCGTCCTCGGACGGCCGGGTGTAGTAGGGCACGACGACCAAAGCTGCGCTGACGCCGTCCTTGAGCTCCGCGAGCGCTTCGACCGATTCCGCGGTCGAGTTCGAGCCGGCGCCGACGATGAGTGGGGCGTTGCGGTCTGCGCAGACGCGCTTGCAGATGTCGAGGACGCGGCGGCGTTCGTCGGCGGTCAGGGTGGCCGGTTCGCCAGTTGTGCCGAGGGCGACGATGCCGGTCGCGCCGTCGGCGAGAACGGCGTCAGAGAGCGCTTCCAGCGCGTCTCCGGCCAGGACGCCGGTTGCGGTGAGCGGGGTGATCAGCGGAACGAAGAGCCCGGTGAATGCCATGCCCCGACGATCGCGTGGATCCAACGTCAAATCCAGTTCGCATTTCCATCGCCGAGCGTAAGCTCACCTTATGCTCGACGTCCGCAAGCTCCGCCTGCTGCGCGAACTCGCCCACCGCGGCACGATCGCCGCCGTCGCCGAGGCGCTCAACTACACCCCATCCGCGGTCTCCCAGCAGCTCACGGCCCTCGAACGCGAGAGCGGCGTCCCCCTCCTCGAACGCACCGGCCGCCGCGTCACCCTCACCCCGGCCGCCCACGGCCTCGTCGAGCGCACCGAGTCGATCCTCGCCCTGCTCCACGCCGCGGCCGCCGACCTCGAGAACGCGTCGAGAGCGCTCTCCGGCGTTCTCCGGCTCGGCGCGTTCCCGACCGCCGTCCCGACCCTGATCACCCCCGCACTAGTTGCCCTCAGCACCCAACACCCGGCCCTCTCCCTCACCGTCCTCGAACTCGACCCCGCCGCCGTCCCCGACGCCCTCCGCACCGAAGCCGTCGACCTCGCCCTCCTCCAGCACTACGACCACCTCCCCCGAACCCACCACCCCGCCCTCCAAACCGACCCCCTCTACACCGATCCCGTCCACCTAGCCACCCCCACAACCAGGCAACCCCAACCCCCCTCCGCCACCCCACCCCCCACCGCCACACCCCGACCCCTCCCTCCTGCGACCCCACACCCCGCCGTCCCCGCGCCTCCACACCTCGCCGTCCCGGCGCCTCCACACCTCGCCGTCCCTGCGCCTCCCCATCGACCCCCCGCCGTCCCGGACTCCTACCCCGCGACCGACGCGAGCACCGCTCCCGTTGACCTCCCGCGACCCCACGCCGACACCGGCGTCCGAGCCATAGCCGACCTAGCCGACTGGCCGTGGATCGCAGGAACGCCAGGAACCCTCTGCCACACGCTGACCGTGCGAGCCTGCGAAGCAGCCGGCTTCACCCCGCTGATCCGCCACCACGCCGACGACTTCGGCGCCGTCCTCGCCCTGGTCGCCGCCGGCCAAGGCGCAGCATTCGTCCCCGACCTGGCAATCACCACCCCACCCCCAGGCGTAACCCTCACCCCACTCCCCATCCAGCGCCGCACCTACCTCGCCTACCGCCGCGGCACCCGCAACCACCCCGCCATCGCCGCCGCCCGAGCAGCCCTCCACACCGCAGCCCACCCAGCCAACAGCCCACCAACCTAACCCCGTCCCCACGCCCCCAACCGCCCCTCAACCAACCGCCGTCAGATGCTCAAGTCCTGCACGACGGACACGTTCGCGGGGGTCTGCACCTGGGACGCCGAGGGCACTCGGCCACGTCTGATGGGCACGCGACGCGGCAGGCCGAACGCCTAAGACAGGGCGCACGAGGGTATGGCGCGGGCGTGCTGAAGCGTTCGCTGTGAGCACGCGTCCCCGGACGCTCGGCGACCGGCATGGGCACACTCGAAGAGCTTGCTGGGAGGCCGGAGCGGCGTCAGGCACGCACGAAGACTTCGCTCGGAGCGCCTCGCCCACGGCAGGCTCGAAGGGTTGGTTGGGACACTTGCCGAGCGTGCGGTCGGGCTTGGAGGGTTGTGGGGTGCGTGGGGGTGGGTTAGGTGGTGGGGGTGGGGACTGGGGGTAGGTCGATTTGGAAGGTGCAGCCGCCGGCGATGTTGGTTACGCCGATTTGGCCGTCGTGGGATTCGACGACGCCGCGGGCGATGGCTAGGCCCAGGCCGCCGCCGGAGGAGGTGAGGGGTTCGGCGGAGGCGGCTGCTGGGGTTCGTTGTTCGTCGCCGCGCCAGCCGATGTCGAAGACGCGGTCGAGGTCGTCGGGCGGGATGCCGCCGCAGCCGTCGGTGACGGCGAGGCGGACGCGGCCGTCGGGCTCGCGGTCGACTAGCAGGGTGACGGTGCCGCCGGGGGTGGTGTGCCGGATCGCGTTGCCGACCAGGTTCGTGACGGCGCGGGTCAGCTCGTCGGGATCGCCCTGGACGGCGAGCCGGTCGTCGCCGTCCGGCGTCGACAACGCCAGCTCGACGCCGGATGCTCGCGCATGCTCGGTGTTCTCGCCCGCGACGTCCTCTGCCAGCTCGCGCAGACTCACTGCAGAGCGCTTTCTCGGCAACTCCGCCGCCGAGAGCCGCGACAGTTCAAACAGGTCGTCGACGAGCCCCGTCATCCGATCGACGGTCGATCGCATCTGCCGCAGCGCACCCGGTACGTCGGTGATCACGCCGTCCTCGAGCCCTTCGGCGACGGCCCGGAGCCCGGCGAGCGGCGTCCGCAGATCGTGGGACATGAACGCGACCAGCTCCCGCCGGCTCGCCTCGAGAGCGCGCTCTCTCGCGTGAGACGCAGCCAGTTTCTGCCGGGTCATCTCCAGCTCGTCCGTCAGCGCCGCCAGCTCTGCGGGTACGGCGCCCGTCGCGGCGGCTGACGGCTCGTACGTCGTCCCGAGCCGGCGCAAGCGCAGTCCGACGTCACGGGAGCTCGCGCTCACCCAGTGCCCGAGCAATACAGACATGCCGAGGCCGAGCAACGCCGCGAAGGCGAGCGTCCAGAGCACGACCCAGGAGTCGTGCTCGGAGATGAACATCGCCCGGACGCTCTGCAGGACCGCGGCCAGCGCGGCCGCCATCGGCGCCAGTGCGGCGACGATGATCGTGACCCGCAGCGACCGGCGGCGGAACCGCCAGAGGATCGCGCCGCCGATCACCGCGACGACCAGCGTCCACAGGGTTGTCAGCGCGAGGATCGTGACGGTTGCTCGGTTCATCCCGCTTCACCGGCGAACCGGTATCCCGTCCGCGGGACGGTCAGCACGAGTCGCGGGTCCGACGGGTCGGCCTCGATCTTCTCCCGCAGCCGGCGGACGTGCACGGTGACGGTCGACGAGTCGCCGAAGTCCCAGCCCCAGACGCGGCGCAGCAGTTCGGCCTTGGTGTAGGCCTTGCCCGCGTGCGACACCAGGTAGGCGAGCAGATCGAACTCGCGGTGCGTCAGAGAGAGCTCTCTCCCGTCCAGGAACGCGATCCGCGCCGCGGTGTCGACCGTCACCGGGCCGGCGGTCAGCTTGGTCGGCGTCAGATCGAGCCCGGCCAGCCGCTCCTCGCGGCGCAGCATCGCCTGCACCCGCAGCGTCAGCTCCCGCGGGCTGAACGGCTTCACGACATAGTCGTCAGCCCCGACCTCGAGCCCGACCAGCCGATCCTCCTCCTCGCCCCGCGCGGACAACATGATCACCGCGGCCCCGTCGTCCGCCGCGCGCATCCGGCGCAGCACCTCCAGACCGGACATCCCCGGCAGCATCACGTCCAGGATCACCACCGACGGCTTCCACTGCTGCCACACCTCGACCGCGGCCACCCCGTCCGCAACCACCCGAGCGTCGTACCCGGCCTTGGTCAAATACGCCGAGACCACATTCGACACGGTCGGATCGTCGTCCACCACCAGCACACGAGTAGCCACAGCCAGAGCCTAGATCTTCCATCCCCGCACACCCTCACCAAACCCCGCACCCGCACGACTCCGTAAGCAACCCGTAGCCCCACCAGAGAGCGCTCCCCCGCTCTCTCTCACGACCCGCCTGCTCGCTTGCCCCTTCGCCTGCTCGCAACCGTGAACCGCCCGAGAGAGCGCTCACCGTAAGGGACTCGTAGGCGTTCGAAGGGCCTATACGGCGGCGGATTTCTTTACGGTCGAGGGGTGGCTGTTGATCTGGTTCTGCCCTGTCTCAACGAGGCTGCGGCGCTGCCCTGGGTGCTCGGGCGGCTCCCCGCCGGAGTTCGCGCGATCGTGGTCGACAACGGGTCGACTGACGGCTCGGCGGAGCTCGCCGCGCGGCTCGGCGCGACCGTCGTCCATTGCCCGGTACGCGGGTACGGCGCCGCCTGTCACGCGGGCCTGGAGGCTGCAGACGCGGACGTCGTGGCGTTCATGGACGCCGACGCGTCACTCGACCCACGACAGCTTGTCCGCGTCACCGCCCCCGTGCTGGCCGGTAACGCGGATCTGATGGTCGGACGTCGGAGAGCGGTCTCTCGGCGCGTCTGGCCGTGGCACCTCCGCCTGGCGAACGCCGAGCTGTCCCGGCGGATCAGGCACCGAACCGGCGTCCTGCTGCGCGATCTCGGGCCGATGCGCGCGGCTCGGCGTACGGCGTTACTGGGCCTGAACCTGGCGGACCGTCGCTCGGGCTACCCGCTGGAGACCGTCGTCCGGGCCGCGGACGCCGGGTGGCGGATCGCCGAGGTGGACGTCGATTACCTGCCGCGGTCGGGCCGGTCGAAGGTGACCGGAACGCCGCTCGGCGCAGCGCGAGCCGTGGTCGACATGTCGAAGGTGCTGAAGCGATGACGGCCGGCACGTTGATCGTGATCGCCAAGGAACCGCTCCCCGGACGGGTCAAGACGCGACTGCAGAGCGAGTTCACGGCTGCGGAGGCGGCCGCGTTGGCGCGCGCGTCGTTGGTCGACACGCTGACGACTGTGGCGTCGGCGTCCGCGAGCCGTCGCGTGGTCGTGCTGGACGGCGAGCCGGGGGCCTGGCTGCCGACTGGGTTCGAGGTCGTCGCGCAGCGCGGGGCTGGGCTGGACGAGAGGCTGGCGTTCGCTTTCGCGGACGTTTTCGACGGGACGCCGATGCTGCTGGTCGGGATGGATACGCCGCAACTGCCGGCCGCGTTGCTCGGGTTCCACTGGCCCGGGTACGACGCCGTCCTCGGGCTGACCGAGGACGGCGGGTACTGGTGCCTCGGACTGCGGGAACCGGATCGGCGGGCGTTGCTCGGCGTCCCGATGTCGACGTCGCATACAGGACGCGATCAGCTGCGGCGCCTACTGGATCTCGGACTGCGGGTGCTGTTGCTGCCGACGTTGCGGGACATGGACACGCCGGAGGACGCGGCGGCGATCGCTGCGGAATATCCCGGACTGCGGATGTCGCGGTTGTTCCGGCGACTGCAGCACTCGGCGCATCCTGGGTTGTTGTTCGAACGGGCGTTGGACGGCGCCGCGCGGGTCGTTGCTACTGGCATCGATGGGCGGACTGTGTCGTCGCTGTCCGAGCTGGAGCGGTGGCGATCGCCGGCCGACGAGGTCGATCGGCTCGCGTTGAGTCGTTGTGAGGGGCCGGTGCTGGACATCGGCTGCGGGCCGGGGCGCATCGTCACAGCCCTTGCTGAGCAAGGGATTCCGGCGCTCGGAGTCGACGTTTCGCCGCAGGCGGTTTCGTTGACGACGTCGCGTGGGGCGGCGGCGCTGCGGCGTCCGGTCCAGGATCGGCTGCCGGGCGAGGGGCGGTGGGGCAGCGTCGTCCTGATGGACGGCAACATCGGGATCGGCGGCGATCCTGCCGACCTGCTCCGCCGCTGCGCCGAACTGGTCCGCCCGAACGGGCTCGTGCTCGTCGAAGTCGACCCCGACGACGACCTCGACGACCCCACTCCCCTCATCCTCCGCACCACCTCCGGCCGCCGCTCCACCCCCCTCCCCTGGGCCCGCGTAGGCACCCACGCCCTCCTCCGGCACGCCCGCAGCACCCACCTCCACCCCACCGAAGACTGGCGCACTCCCCACCGAGCCTTCCTAACCCTCCGCCGCACCGCATGACCACCCCCGCCAACAACCACCCCCCAACCAACCAACACAAACCCCCACCACCCCAGCCAGTACGACCCCCGAGCCCAGCCGCCGGCGGTCCTGAGGCTGGTGTGGCGGCCAGGGCGCAACGGCCTGGGATTGGGGGCGTGGAGGCCGGAGCGGAACGGGCTCGACGCCGGGTCGTCAGCGAGCTCGGGACCAGCGCCGCCCGCCTGATGGCCAAGGCCCGACAGGCCCGCAGCCGAACCACCCGCGAGCCTGGGATTGGTCTTGCGGAGGTGGCGGTCAGGCGGGACAGGTTCGGCGCCAGGCCGCTGATCGGCCTGGGAATGGGGGTGCGGGGGTGATGGTCGGGGCGGGGCGGGTTCGGCGCCGGGTCGGCAGCGGGCTTCGGACCGGCGTCGCCGGCCTGGTCGCCAAGGCACGACAGGCCCGGAGCTGGGCCGTTGGCGAAGTTGGAAACGGGACCGCAGGGGGTGCGGTCGGGGCGGGGCGGGTTCGGCGCCAAGTCGGCGGCGGGCTGCGGGCCGGCATCGCCAGTCTGGCGGCCAGGGCACGAGAGGCCCGGAGCCGGGACGGTGGGAGGCCCGGGAGCGAGGTCGCAGGGGTAGTTGGGGCGGGGCGGGGTCAGGGCCGAGGGTGCGACGGCGGCGGGCACGGGAGCGAGGTTGCGGGGGTGATTGGGGCAGGGCGGGGTGTCGGCGGTGGTGGGGGCGTGGGGGTGGGGAAGGGGCGGGTTTGGGGGTGGGGGGTTGGTGGGGTTGGGGGTTCGGGGGTGGTGGTTTGGGCGGTTGGGGTGGGGTGGTGGCCGAATTTGGTGCTTGTGGTGGGGGTGTTGGGGGTTGGGGTGGGGGTTTGGCGGTTGGGGCGGGGGGTGGGGGTTTTGGGGGTGGTGGTGGTTGCTGCGGCTTGTCAGGTGCCGGGGGTGCTGCGGGCGCCGATCACTAGTACGGACGCTTATCGGTATGTGTGGGACGGGCGGGTGCAGGTGGCGGGGCATTCGCCGTACGGGCATGTGCCGTTGGACGACGCGTTGGCTCGGTTGCGGGATCCGGTGCTGTTTCCGGGGTTGTCGGCGACAGAGAGATCGGGAGAGAGCGCTCCCCCGCGGATCTCCGGGGATCCGGCGGCGGTCGCGGCGGCGTCGGCGGATGATCCGCGGACGAGGATCAACCGACCACGCGTGCCGACGATCTATCCGCCGGTGGCGCAGGCGTACTTCGCGTTCGTGGCCGCGGTGACGCCGTGGTCAGCCGGGACGCTGGGGTTGCAGATCGCCGCGGCTCTGCTCGCGGTTGCACTCACCTGGTTACTTGCGGTGAACGTGGCCGACAAACGCTGGGCGGCGTTGTGGGGTTGGTCACCGATCGTGGTGCTCGAGGCCGGCAACGCTGCTCATGTCGACGTGCTCGGCGCGTTCCTGATCACTGCCGCGGTGCTGATCGCGGCTCGGCGGCCGAGGCTGGCGGGAGTGCTGCTCGGCGCGGCCGCGAGCGTGAAGCTGCTCCCGTTGCTACTGATCCCCGCGTTCCGCGTCCGGCAGTCAGCTGTTGCCTTGGGCACCTTTATCGCGAGCTACGTGCCGTACCTGGCGGCGTCCGGCGTCCTGGTGGTCGGGTTCCTGCCCGGGTACCTGACGCAGGAAGGGTTCTCCGACGGCAGCTCCCGATCGGCGATTCTTGCGCTGTTGCTGCCTCCTGAGGCACGGCAGGTGGTGGCCGTGATCCTTGCGGGAGCGCTCTCCGTGCTCGCGTTCCGGCGCCGCGACCGCGAGCCGCTCGCCGTCACGTGCTGCTGGCTGTACGGCGCCGCCCTGCTGATCGCGACACCGACGTACCCCTGGTACGGCCTGCCGTTGATCGCGCTCGTCGCGCTGGCTCGGCGTCCCGAATGGATGGCGGTGCCGCTGGCGGCGTACCTGGCGTACGCGAGCTTCGGGCACGAGACCCGGCAGGGGCTGATCTACCTGACTGCGGCTGTCATCGTTGTCACCGTGACTACAGTGCGTCACTGTCCGCAGACTGTTCAGCAGTTTGACGCGACAACCACTACCCGCCAACACTGAGCAACGTGACCAAACGCATCGCCATCGCGACCTCGGCCGACTGGCCCGAGCTGCTCCCGGAAGAGCGGCCACTGGTGGAGGCGTTCGAGGCCGCCGGCCTCGACGCGATCCCCACGGTATGGACGGACCCGTCGGTCGACTGGTCCGCGTACGACGCGGTCCTGATCCGCTCGGTCTGGGACTACTACAAGCGGCACGTCGAGTTCACCGAGTGGCTCGGGCTGCTGGATAAGTCCGGCGTACCGGTGCTGAACGAGACCGACCTCATCCGCTGGAACAGCGACAAGCGCTACCTGCTCGAGTTGCGGGAGCGGGGCGTCGCGATCGTGCCGTCGCAGGTCGCGGCCGGCGCGTGCCTGCGCGAGGTGGTCGCCGGGCTCGACGGTCAGCAGATCGTGATCAAGCCGACCGTGAGCGGGGCCGCGTACAACACCGTCCGCGGGGTTGCCGGGTCGGCCGAGCTCAGCGACGCGATGACCGAGCTGCCGGACGCCGTGTACCTGGTGCAGCCGTTCCTGCCGGAGATCCAGACCGACGGCGAGTGGTCGTTGCTGTACTTCGGCGGCGCGTTCAGCCATGCGGTGGTCAAGCGTCCGGTGGCTGGTGACTACCGGGTGCAGCCGATGTTCGGCGGGGTGGCGACGCTGGAGGAGCCGGCGCCCGCGATCCTGGAGAGCGCCGAGAGAGCGCTCACCGCCGCGGGATCGCCGACCACCTACGCACGCGTGGACGGCGTCGTCGTCAACGGCCGGTTCCTGCTCATGGAGCTCGAACTCATCGAGCCCTACCTCTTCTTCCCCGAACACCCTCCGGCCGCTGCCCACCTCGCCACAACCGTCGCCGCCCAGCTCTAGCTGTCAGCTGGCGGCTGATTCGGGGTGGCCTCGGCGGCGGCCTTCGAGGAGGGTTTGGCCGGCGGCGGTGCCGGTGTACTTGGTGCGGCGGGCCCAGGCGTGGCATTCGGCGAGGACGGGGCACTGGGTGAGGCAGAGCTCGCGGGCTTTGCGCTGCTCGAAGCGGGTCGCGCTCTCGTCGAAGGCGCCGGCCTGGCCTGCGCAGGCGGCGCGGTCCATCCAGCGGTCGGCGGGATCCACGATCACGGTCAGTGTCGGCCTCATGGGAAAACGGTAAGTGTCGGGGAGCGCTCTCTCGGGTGCGTCTCGGAATATGGTCGTTAGTACATCGACTTAGTAGACATTTAGAGTCGGCACATGCCTGCTCTCGCGGAGATCCAGGCGGCCGCGGAGCAGTTGCGCGGGCGCATCCACCGCACTCCCCTGCTCACCTCGGCGGCGCTCGACGAGCAGTTCGCCGGTGCCGGCGGAGTGCTGGTTCTGAAGGCGGAGCTGTTCCAGAAGACAGGCAGCTTCAAGGTCCGCGGTCTGCTGACGAAGCTGTTGCGGCTGACGGACGACGAGCGCCGGCGCGGCGTCGTGACGGTGTCCGCGGGGAACGCGGCCGGTGCGCTCGCCTGGGCCGCGCGGGACGCGGGCATCCCGGCGACCGTGGTGATGGCGAAGACCGCCGTACCGGCGAAGATCGACGCGGCGCGGGCCTACGGAGCGACCGTCGAGCTGGTCGAGGGCGATTTGCTGGCGGCGTACGACGAGATCCGTACAGAGCGCTCTCTCACCGGGGTGCACCCGTTCGACGACGAGGACGTGATCACCGGCCACGGGAGCCTCGGCCTCGAACTGCTCGAGGACCGCCCGGAGATCGACACCGTGCTCGTCCCGGTCGGCGGTGGCGGGCTCATCTCGGGTGTCGCCCTGGCCGTGAAGCTGCTCAAGCCGGCGGTCCGCGTGATCGGCATCGAGCCGGAGCAGGCGGACGTCGTCAGCCGCAGCCTCGCCGCCGGGGAGCCGCAGCGTCTGCCTACTGCCCGCTCGATCGCCGACGGTCTCGCCGCACCGATCTGCGGCACCCGCAACTTCCCACTGATCCAGCAGTACGTCGATGACGTCGTACGGGTCTCCGAGGACGCACTGCTACAGGCCACCCGGCTCGTGATGTCCCGCACCAAGCTGGCGCTCGAGCCGGCCGCAGCGGCGCCGTTCGCAGCCTTGCTCGAGGGCAGCGCTCGCGTCGCCGGGGTTACCGCCGCCGTGGTCAGCGGCGGCAACCTGGACGTCGGCAAGCTCGCCCTCTGATCAGACTGTCGCCAGCTCCCGCGACCGTACGCCGGACGCGACCCCGTCACTCGGATCGTCGACGACATCGCCCTGCCGGACCGGGTCCTTCTCCGGTAGCAGGATGTCGCGGGCGACGACCAGCATCAGCCACAGCGTGCCTGCCATCCGCAGGATGACCGAGAGCCAGTAGATGCGATCCGGAACGTCCGGATTGCCTGGTGCGAGGAACTGGGCCAGATGCATCCACACGAGCATCCAGTAGAAGCATTCACAGGCCTGCCAGATCAGCCAGTCCCGCAGCCGCGGCCGGGCCAGTGCGACCAGCGGCAGCAGCCAGAGCACGTACTGCGGTGAGTACACCTTGTTGATCAGCAGGAACGCCGCGACCACCAGGAACGCGAGTTGAGCGAAGCGGGGCGGTCTGGGCGCCATCAGGCCGAGGATCGCGATCGACAGGCACAGGCCCGCGAAGATCACGATGTTCAGCTGGTTGACGTCGGCAACCTCATGCTTGGCCAGCTTCAGCACGTACCAGATCGAGCCGTAGTCGCTCTCCCGCTCGTCGTTGAACGTCCAGAACGACATCCACTCGTTCTTGGCGAGCAGATAGATCGGAGCGTTCACCAGACCCCAGGCGACCACCGCACCGATCACTGCCTGGACGAACGGCCACAGCTTGCGGCCGCGCAGGCAAATGATCAGCAGCGGCCCCAGCAACAGGAACGGGTAGAACTTGGCCGCAGTGCCGAGCCCGAGCAGGACGCCGAACCAGATCGGCTTCCCGCGGGACCAGGCGAACATGGCCCCCGCTGTCAGCGCGACAGCGAACAGGTCCCAGTTGATCGTGGACGTCACTGCCAGCACTGGTGCGGCAGCGACGTACAGGGCATCCAGTGGCTGCCCTCGCGCCGCGCCGGGACGGGTTTCGACACCGCGTGCGGTCGCGACGGTGAGGCCGACTATGACTAGCGCGCAGAGGAACAGCAGTGCGATGTTCACGACGAAGAAGACGCCGGCGGTGTCCCGCTTCTGCTCCTCGGTGAGGTCCTTCTTCGGGTCGCCGGTGAACAGCCAGGTGATCTGCGCTGCCGCCTCCATGAACCCGCCGGTGAGCACCGGGTACTCCAGCACCGGGTAGTTGCCGGTGTCCAGGAACGGGCGGTTGCCCTCGGCGAAACCGCGCTCCTGGTAGAGAAAGCCGATGTCGGAGTAGCAGAGCGCCTTGAAGGGCCGCCAGTTCTGCCGGTCCCAGCCGACGTCCATACAGGGCGCCTTCTGGAGGACGCCGAGGCCGAAGGTGATGGTGCACACCGCGAGCGCGATCCGCAGCGGCGTCCACCAGGACGAGCTGAGGCGGGAGAACCGCCCGGAGCGCCCACCGAGGCCCACGGTCAGCCCTGCCACGGCCGGATCCGCCTCTGACGGCGACAGCCGGTCGTGCGCACGCTGGCTTCCTGGTTCGGTCACGGTGCGCATCATCCCCTATCGGCTCGCGTTGCGACCAGGGCAGGTTACCCACCCGCACCCCGTCGACCTATCACCCCCACGCCGAAGCCTGTGCAGTCAGCAGGCCCGCAGTGCGTACCGGCTCCTCCCACCAGTGCAAATGCCCGGCGCCGCCGAACAGCTCGGGGCACTGCATGGCGGCACCCGTCCAGCTAGCTCTCTGCAGGCTCCTCTGGCGGCAGTGCTTGCTGACGCCGACGCCGGCGCCAGCGCGCTAAGGCTCTGCCGATCAGCAGGAGGGCCGCTGACGCGAGTAGTAGGCCCAGGGCGGCGGCGGCGATGAGTAGGCCGTCTGAGAGGCCGCGGGGGACGTAGGTGCAGGAGACATTGCGGGCCTTGGCGTCTACTGGCACGGAGATCATGCCGGACAGCGTTCCTGGCGGCGTAGCGGCGGCGCCGTCGACCGAGCACTCCCAACCGGCGGTGTTGATCGTGCTGATCACCAGCGTCCGCGCTGTGCCCGGTTCGAAGTCCGCAGTGACGTCGTGACCGCCGACGTCGATCGAGGCGGGCTTGTTCTTTCGCAGCTCGTCGACGGCGGTCTTCAGTCGGTTGTTGTCGAGACAGCCGATCGCACGCTCCGGCAGCCGCGTCGGACCGGACACCCGGAGCTCGACGGTGACCGAGCCGTTCGTCTGGGTCTTGCCAACCCAGGTCATCGGCGCACCGGTGTAGATCCCCGGCCGCTTCACCCCCGGCTTCAAGATCTGCCGCCAGCCGTCGCCACTGACCAGCGCGCCACCGACGAACTCAGGCGCCCACAGGTACACATCGGTGCCCGGTGCGCAGGTAGTAGTCAGTTTCAGATCGACCGTGGCGCCCTCCGTCAGCGGCCGCATCGAGAAGGCCTCGTTGCGCCGCGCGGCCGTAGCGCCCTTTCCGGACTCCAGCTCCGTCTCAGGGACCGTATAGACGTCGGCACCGAGTGCGGTCTCCTGGACGCCGAACGCACCCGGGTCCGTCGACACCCAAGGGGTGCCCGGGCGCAGCGTGACCAGCGGGCCGACGTCGCGCCGGACCAGCTCGAACATCCCCGGCGGCTGCTCCTGCACGCGGGCGCCGACTGCGAACACCGAGTCGACCACAGGGTTCTTCGGGTCGATCGGAGCGCGGCCGTACGAGCTGTAGCCGAAGCCCAGCTCGATCAGCGCCTTCGAGAGGGTGTCCTGGATCGTGCTCGTGTAGTACTCCGCGCCCTGACCGCCCATTAGCATCGGGTCGTTCACGGTCGTGTACTGGCTCGGAGAGACCCGGATGTTCGGCCAGTCGCGCGCAGTCTCCATCAGCGCGGCGATCCGGTCCTGCTTGGCGCCCCACGGGCCGTACTCGTGCATGAACTTGGCCCGGGCCTCGTCGATCGCAGCCGTCGACAGCGTCGCCTCGACCAGCACTGCGCCGATCAGCAGGACCGCTGCGGTTCGGCGTACCCAGGCGAACATGCCAGGACGCCACCGGGTCAGCAGAAACGCCAGCAAAGCCACACCGGCGACAACCGGCACCACCTCGCGCGTGGTCGGCGTCAGCGTCGGCAGATCCTGCACCTTGTAGAAGAGGCCGCCAACCAGTAGCAGCGGCACCACAACGGCCAGGAAGTTCCGTACGCCGGCCGCGACCGACATCCAGCCGACGACGACCAGCATCCCGGCGATGACGAACGCCTGCCGGAAGGGGCTGCCGTTCGGTGAGTCGAAGCCGTGCCACACCTCGTGCGGGAACGGCAGCTGCATGCTCCAGAGCGTCAGCCCGACGAACGCCGTCCAGACCAGCCGCTCCCACCGCGACACCGCACGGTTGAAGGGGAAGCTCAGAGCGAGCAGCAGCATCACTGTGCCGATGGCAAGACCAGGCGACGACCCGACACCCTCAGACCCCGGCAGCAGCCGCGAGAGGAAGTCGTACCAGTCGAGTGGCTTGAAAACCTCGTCCGGACTCGGTGTGGCCGTTTTGACCAGCTCGTACGTCGGCAGCAGCAGCGGAGCCGCCAGCGCGATACCCACGGCTACTGCGACCAGGCACTGGACCCCGCCGCCGATGCGCCGCAGGAACGACCCACCGGCCGGGTCGGAGAGCACTCGCGCCAGTACGACGATGGCCGCGCCGATGGTCGCCATGTAGACCGTGTAGAAGTGCGACGTCCACAACAGCGCAACGACCAGCGGAGCCACGACGAACGCTGTGACGGACCGTTTGCGCCAGATCCACTCGCACACCAGGCAGATGGTCGGGAACGCGATCAGACCGTTCAGCCACTCGGTCATGTAGGCCGCATCGTCGATCGCCCACCCGCAGGTCGCGTACGACACCCCTGCGACCACAGCCAGCCAGACAGGGCCGGACGGGCGCAGCAACCGCAGGTAGCCCGTCATCGCCGCCGCAGCGACCGCTATGGCGGTGGTGGCGATGGCGAACAGCGCCAGGTCGATCTTGTCCCGGGGAAACAGCAGCACGATCCAGGACAGGCTGGACCCCAGGTAGGCCATGAAGTCGCCGATGAACGGGACGCCGTAGCCGCTGGACCAGTTCAGCACGAAATCGCCGGGCGCCTGGCCGGTGAGCAGGTCGCGCAGGTAGGCGTGCATCGGCACGAACTGCTGACCCAGGTCGTTGGTGTTTCGCGGAAGCGGTCCGAACGGGTAGGTTCCGCGAATGATCCCGCTGACGATGAACGTCGCCGCCGCGGCCAGCGCCGCCGCGGGGACCGGAAGCCAGAACCGGAGCCGGGCGGACGCCTTCCGGACCCGGCGCGAATCGGCACTCACTGCGGTCGCCACGTTGCGCTACGCTCCCCCGGACTCGGCGTACTCGTGGCGCGGTGCGGGCGGCCAGTATTCGGAGCGTAACAGAGGGTCAGCTCAACCGTTGATGATCGATGTACCCTGATGCTCTCGCGCGCTGAGGAGGAAGTCTGATGGAGGAGCTCGGGGCGACTGAGACCGCCGAACACTGGGACCGTCGCCATCGTCAGCTGGGCGCGCTGCGCTCGGGCGGTGACGCGGGGTACGACGAGGCGAGTAACGAGATCTTCTACGCGATGCGGCTGGGCCGGCTGATCGACATCGTCGGCGACCGGACCGAGCAGGCCGCGCCGCTGCGCATCCTGGACGCCGGCTGCGGCAAGGGCTACTTCGCGCACGCGATGGCCAGGTTCGGACATGCCGTCGACGGCATCGACCTCAGTGAGCACGCCGTCGAGCTGTGCCGGCAGAACGCCTCCGGCAACAGCAGCTTCCAGGTGTCGCCGCTGGCGCAGTGGCAGCCGCCGTACCTGTACGACGTCGTGTACAGCATCGATGTCCTCTTCCACATCATGGACGATGCGCTGTGGGAGGCATCGGTTACGAATTTGGCGACGCTGGTTCGTCTTGGCGGACAGCTCCTGGTGGTGGACCATCAGTCTGAAGTGGACCGCACGTGGTCCTACTACCAGCGGACGCGGGCGCTGCACCGTTACCAGAGTCTGCTGGAGCCGTTGGGAATGCAGGTGGACCGCTTCGTGCCGTACGGCTTCCGGGGCGCTCCGACCGGTTTTCTCGTTCTGGAAAGGGTGGCCTGAATGAGGCTCAACGAACTCGTCCGCGCGCTGCTCCCCGAAGGCGGGACGGTCGTCGACCGCACCGCGTCGGAGCACGCCTGGCCGCCGCTGATGAAGGTCATCGACGCCAAGCCGCCGACACCGGCCGACGACCAGCTGACCGCGGTCACCGTCGACGCCGACGGTCTCGGCGAGCTGCCGACCGTGCTGGCCGACGCCGCGCCCGGTGAGGGCCTGCTGGTCCTGCTGCCGTGGCCCGCGCACCAGCTGCCGGTCGGCCCGGTCGTCCAGGCGCTGGTCTCGACCGGGATGCAGGCCGTCGAGGCGCATCCGCTGACCGACACCGCGTGGGGCGTCGCCGTGGTCTGCCGCCGGGTCAACGACGAGATCGAGGAGATTCACGCCTACCTCGACCCCCAGCGCTCCCCCGGCCCGCTGAGCGGCCGGGCGCTGCTTCGGCTGGTCGACGAGCACATCGTCGAGGGCCTCGTCTGGCGGACGCAGGAGTTGCGCCAGAAGGACACCAAGCGGACGCTGGACGCCGCCTCGGCCGCTCGGGACGCGATGGCCGCCGAGCGCGACGCCATGCGCCAGGAGCGGGACGACGCCGTCGCGGCGACCGCCAAGGCGCAGGCGGCGGCCGACGTCCGGTACGCCGAGCTGGAGCAGCGGCTGGCCGACGCCACGGCCCATGCCCGCAAACTCGACGAACGACTGCGCGGCATCCTCAGCTCCCCCTCGTACAAGGCCGCGAGTTCCGCGGTCCGGTTGGCCCGCCAGCCGCGGCGCCTGCTCGGCAAGCGCGACAGCTGACATCACAGAGGCCGGTCGACCCCGCAAGGGCGACCGGCCTCTCTTTGCGTTCAGACGACCTGCGGTGACTCCTGGTCGGCCTCGGCCACGGGCGCCGGGACGGGCAGCTCACCCGGCGCCGCGTCGATGGTCTGCGGCGCCGGCAGCCGCAGGTAGGCCAGCCGGGCCGCCTCCTGCCGGCCGCGGGTGATCGCGTCCAGGACGTAGCCGACGGTCAGCACCAGGATCGCGACCAGACCGATCGTCGAGGCCAGGATCGCGGTCGGGAACCGCGGGACCAGGCCGGTGTCCAGATACTCCGCGATCACCGGGACGCCGAGGATCAGCGAGACCACGCCGAACACCGCGGCCAGGATGCCGTGGAACAGCGTCGGCCGCTCCAGCCGGGTGACGCTCAGGATCCAGCGCAGGATGCGCGTGCCGTCGCGGTAGGTGCGCAGCTTGCTCTCTCCGCCGGTCGGGCGCTCCTTGTAGCCGATCGCGAGCTCGGCCACCGGCACCCGCAGGTGCAGCGAGTGGATGGTCAGCTCGGTCTCGATCTCGAACTCCTGCGCGAGCGCCGGGAACGACTTCACGTAGCGCCGCGAGAAGACCCGGTAGCCGCTCAGCATGTCGGTGATCTGCCGGCCGAACAGCGCGCCGACCGTGCCGGTCAGCACCCGGTTGCCCAGGGTGTGGCCCGGCCGGTACGCCTCTTCGTTGGTGTGCTTGCGGACGCCGACGACGTGGTCGTAGGGCCCCTGCAGCAGCACCCGGACCAGGTCGCCCGCACGGGAGGCGTCGTACGTGTCGTCGCCGTCGATCAGCACGTACACATCGGCGTCGACGTCGGAGAACGCCCGCCGGACGACGTTGCCCTTACCCTTGCGGGCCTCGTGGCGCACGATCGCGCCGGCCGCGCGGGCCAGCGCCGCGGTGTCGTCGGTCGAGTTGTTGTCGTAGACGTAGATGCTGGCCGTCGGCAGCGCGGCGCGCAGCTCGGTCACCACCTTGGTCACCGCGACGGCCTCGTTGTAACAAGGCACGATCACGGCGATGTCGACGCCGGAGAACTCCTGCGGGTTACCCATGGTTTCCTTGGTTCCTTAACTCGCGGCAGGCTTCAGCCAGGTGCCGAGCACCGCACTGGACATGGTTCCGTCGTGGACGGCCCGGACGTACTCCGGACCCCGGACGGCCACCGCGCGAGCGGCCTCCCGGTCGGCGACCAGCTGCTCCACGACAGCGCCGATCGTGGTCGGGTCGGCGGGCACGATCGGCAGGTCGCGCCCGGTGACGGACTGGACGTGCTTGCGCACGCCTTCGTCGACGTTGACGACGACCACCCGGCCGGCCGCCATCGCCTCACAGGCGGTCACGCTGTACGGGCCGAGCACGAACTGCTCGAGCACGATGTCGGCGGCCGCCATCGCCGCCGGCATCTCCTCGCTCGGGATGTCGGTCAGCCGGCGGTACTCGATCAGGCCCCGGTCGTGCAGCGGCTGCATGGCCGCCTCGACGTACTCGGTGCCCTTGAAGCGGGGGTTGGTCGGCGCGTGCAGCACGATCGGCCGCTCGCGCTCCATCACCGGCTGGTCGTTGGCCCAGCGCTCCGGCTCGATGACGACCGGCAGCCACTTGGCGCCCGGGACGTCGACGAGCAGGTCCGGCGTGGAGACGAAGGTGGGGCCCTCGAAGGTGTTGAACAGCGTGCCCTCGCGCTTGGCCTGCGCCTCCAGCCGGACGAAGAAGTCGTCCCGCTCGTGGAAGGGCGACCACTCGTGCGTCTCGGCGTGCCGGCTGGGCAGGCGGACGTCGGAGCCGTGCGCGACCAGGCCGACGTTGACGCCCGCCGCCTGCAGCGTCTTCACGTCGCCGACGGCGTTCCGGGCGAACCGGGTACCGAAGACGGGCCGGCCGGCCTCGATCAGCACGTGGGTGTAGGCACCCCCGGTCAGGTACTCGACCTGCCGGTCCTGCCAGACGCGGTCGTCCAGCAGCTCGCGCTCCACCTCGAGGTCGGCCGGGAACCGGTACGCGCCGCCGGCGTACTGCATGTTCCTGGCCTGGACGCCGTCCAGGTGCCGCTCGGCCGCCCGGGCCCAGGTCGTCCCCTGGCCGGCGAAGTTCGCCGGGCCGACGAACAGCCGGATCTCGGCGTCCGGCGCCTTCGGGTTCGGCGGCAGGGCGGCCTCCCGGCGCTTGCGGTCGACGTTCGCGGCCAGCGTCTTGCCGCTCTCGCTGACGGCACGCTTGCCACGCCCGAGGAGCTTGCGAGCCGGGCCCGGGAGCATCGCGAGCACACGGGAGCGCGCCGTCTTGCGTCCGGGAGAAACAGGGGAACCCATGGTTGTGGTGCTGACCTTCCTGCTGACGAGTCGACCGGCGAAGGCGTGAACGCGACGGTCACCGAGGAGGTTACCCGGATATCAGGTCTGCCACTGGACCAGAATGCCGCCACGGGAGATCACGCCGTGGTCGAGGAGTTCGAATAGGCGTGGCGGACCCATTGTGCCGTGTCAGGCCGAGAACAGGAGTATCAGCCCTCCGGTGGTGTAGGCGACCATGACGACCAGGAGCGGGATCTGGCCGGCCAGAGCGCGGTTTCGGGGGAAGAGCGCCACTGCCCGATCGTGCGCCGAGATGACGCCCAGGAGGTGCCCGACGACGACAGCGCAGACCTGGATGGTCGAGACCGCAGTGGTGTGGTTGGTGATCTCGGCGTTCACTCCGTTCAGGCCGGTGCCGAAAACGTTCCAGCCGCGGCTCAGCGGGTCGCTGAGCTGGTTGATCGTGCGCTGGCCTTCCAGGATCAGCAGGGTGAGGTAGTGCGCTACGACATAGCCGAGGACGATCGGGACCACCGAGTGCGCGAACAGGCCAGGAAGTTTGGTGCGAGAGCTGTCGGACATCCTCCCCGCTAGGACCGTGGCCGCGGAGTAGGTGACCAGAACGAACAGCACGAAGCCAGCAAGCGCCAGTGTGCCGAGGAGGGTCTCCGAGTAGCCGGAGTCTTGCGACCAGGCGATCCAGCGGCTCGACCGGGAAAAGCCGTCGTACGCCGTGGAGCCGAGCAGTGCGGCGACCAAACCGACCAAACCGGGTTTCGGCGTCAGCGTGTCGAGGTTCTCCAGTGGACGCCGTACAACGAGGACTCCGTCGTTCCGGCGACCCCACGGGGCCAGCTTGGCCATCAGCGTCGCGTAGGCCTCGAACGGATCAGCCGCGGCGAACCAGCGGTCTCCGAACAGGACCGCGCCGAACAGCACGAAAACGACGTACAGCGACAGCCAGGCCTGGAGGACTGTCAGCGTCGCCCGGTCCGGCGCTACCAACTCCAGCCAGGCAAAGGCGAAGATCCCGGCGGTAGCCGGCCAGAGTCCGACTTTCGGGGAGAACTCGAGCAAACCGCGCCGCGGGTCGTGCCGCAGCGCTTTGCAGATCAGAAGGTGCAGAGTGCGCAGTGGGTTGAGGGTGCGCCAGACCGGACCGAGAACGAGCGACACCGGAACCAGACCGACCCAGACCAAGATGTAGACGACACCGAAGATCGGGTTCGTCAGTCGGTCCACTCCAGCCACCAGCGCCAGTCCGGCCCACAGAAACGCGGCCAGGCCGAGCAGGCGCACAGTCCAGCGCAGCCAGGCCGAATCGATCGCAGTGCGCAGTACTACGGGCAGCGGCGTACCACTCTGGGCACCGCGGTACTTCGGGCTTCGCCAGGCGACCGCGAGGATCACGAACGACAGCGCGATCGCGACCCCCGCACCGGTCACTGCGAACCCGAACGGGATCGGCAGGTCCTGACGACCGCCGATCCCATGCAGAGGCAGTTGCATCAGGACACCTGCAACTTGAACACGAGTTTGCCGCTCTCGTGCGTCTCGACCTCGAAGATGCCCTTGTCGCCGGTCTTGAAGGTCACCGAGGCCGATTTGCCCGGCTTCAGGTCGAGCGTCTCGTCGTAGCCGTGGACGTGCAGTGAATCGGCGGCGTCGCTGACCGCGGTGATCTGCACGGTCTGGCCGCTCTTCGCCTTCACCAATGCACCCCCGCTGCTGCTGACCTTTCCTCCCGCGATGGTCACGTCGACAGTGACGTCGGCGGCCGGCTTCGGCGTACTCGCCGGAGTGCTGGGCGGCGTGGTGGCTGGGATGGTCGGCGGAGTCGAGACCGGCGCACTGGTGGGGGCGGGCGGCGGGGTGCTGGTCGGTGTACCGGAGCCGGCGGGCTCCTCAGAGCCGCAGCCAGCCAGAACGAGGGTGAGCAGGGCAGCGGCAGCTACGCCGCGAAGTGACAGCCGCATGACGGCTTCCTTCCGGAAAGGCACGCAGGAATGCGTGAATCGAGTGAGGTCAGCGCGAGGAACAGCTGACTGTCACGTCCGGAGGATGCAGAGCCGAGTCAGATCAGGTGGGTCCGGCAAGACGGCGCGGTGCTGGAACAGCTGCAGGACTGGAGCCTGGAGCGGCGCGTCACCGAAACGCAGCCGGGACAGCACGACGCCGAGGCCCAGCAGCAGCACAGATCCGAACAGCAACGCCGCCCACGGCACCTGCAGGTGGGCGCCCGTCTCCACGCCCAGTGTGATCGGAGCGACCATGGCGACCTGTTCCAGCCGCTCTATGGCGCCATGCGCGTCGAGCGGCAGCGCGATCGCTGTTGAGACGGTCAGCGCGGTCTCGGCAGGCTCTGGCCGGGCGTCGGCGCTGTGCAGAGCGAACAGGCCTAGCAGCGCACCCAGGATCACCAGGGAGCGCAGTAGCTGCGACCGTGCCACGTCTGCCATCAGAAGGCAGAGTACCGGGTCGGGCACACCGAGTGAGACGGTTGTCGATCGCGGCGACGCGGTGCGACACTGGCGTCATCACACGCCGTGAACCGAGCAGGTGGGGACCTGGTGAGCTCGGTGGCGCCGGTCAAGGGGGACAAGAGGTGGCAGGACGCGGGCGGGCGGTCATGCCCATTGCAGTGTTGTTGATGGCGCTGTGCGCCGCAGGGTGCTCCAGCGCAGTCGGTTCGACGTACGTCGGCGACGAACCGATCACTCCGGTCCCAGCGACGACGGCCAAGAGCCGTACGCCGCAGTCGGCCGGGAGAGCGGCGACGGACTGTTCGAAGTCGACAGTCCGGTTACCAGCCGTTTCCGCTGTCGACGGCGTCCGGCTGGAGGCCGCCACCGATCCGACCCGGACGACGTTGCTGTTGAAGAACACCGGCAACCTGGCGGTGCTCGTCGTCCCGGATGGGAAGTGGAGCACGCGGGTGCTCCCAGCGTCGTTCGCGAACCCTTCGGACACCGCTTCGCAGACGGCGCTGATCGCCGTCAACAAGAGCGGCATCCTGAACCCGCAGGAGCTACCGAGCCGCGTGCCACCGTCGCAGGCGCTCATCCTGCCGCCGCAGTGGGCGGTCTGTGGGCTCTCCGACAACGTCGGTGAGATCGCCGGGCTGCGCTACCTCCGGGAGAAGACGGCGAGCGCGGAGTACTTCGTGCTGAAGGCGCTGGCCGACCAGGTGGTCGCGGTGAAGACGCCGTCGGCGAGCAAGTTCGACGCCGGGATGCTGCGGTGTGCCAAGGCCACCCGCCAGCTCCTGAAGGAGCGCGTGGACCTGCAGGACATCGAGTTCTATGCGGAGCTGCTCAAACGGGACAGTCCGTGTCAGAAGGCGTTCACCAGCCTGATGCCCAGTGACACGGCCGCACAGCGGGCCATGGCCCAGGCGCTGAGCCGGCTGGAGCGGGTACCGCATCTCCTGGAGAACACTCCGCTGCTGGACGCGCACGCGAGCACCTGAGCCAGGGTGCCCTCCGGGGCCGATCAGGGTGATCCTCAACTGTGTGACCGGCCGTTTCGCGCGAGACTGGTGTCAACCAGTTCACACTCGGAGGAAACAGGACATGTTCGGCTTCATCATCGCGGGACTCATCATCGGCGCGCTGGCGCGGCTGTTCACCCCAGGCAAGCAGCGGCTCGGCCTGCTCGCCACTCTGCTGCTCGGCCTGGCCGGCTCCGTGATCGGCGGCACGATCGCCAACCTGCTCGGCACCGGCGGCATCTTTGAGCTCAACATCCTCGGCTTCATCGCCGCGGTCATCGCGTCGGTGCTGCTGGTCGGCACCGCCGAGAAGCTGTCTGCCCGCAACAAGAGCTGAACGCTCAGCGGTCCTCGCCCGCGAACGCCGGGCGCGGACTGCGGCCCACCGGTTGCGCCGGTCGCTCCAGCAGCGGCCGGCGCTTCTCGAGCGTTCTGGTCACCGGTGTGCCCTTGGTGACGGTCAGCTCCTCCCCCGCGTGCTGGAAGGTGATGCTGGCGTCGTCACCGTCGCGGACCGTGTAGGTGACCGCTCCGGAGTCGATGTCGACCGTCAGCCGCACGCTCTGCCAGCGGATCGAGAAGCACAGCTTCGTCAGCCCCTGAGGTAGCGCCGGGTCGAACGACAGACAGCCGTCGCGATCCCGCAGTCCGCCGAAACCGGCGACCAGCGCCATCCAGGCGCCGCCCAGCGATGCCATGTGCAGGCCGTCGCCGGTGTTGTGGTGGAGGTCGCGCAGGTCGATCAACGCGGCCTCATAGGCGTAGTCGTACGCCAGGTCCAGATGGCCGACCTCGGCGGCCATCACTGCCTGGACACAGGCGGACAGCGACGAGTCCCGTACGGTCAGCCGCTCGTAGTACTCGAAGTTCCGGGCTTTCTCCTCGGCGGTGAAGGCGTCTCCACACCAATAGGTCGCCAGCACCAGGTCGGATTGCTTGATCACCTGTTTGCGGTAGAGCTGGAAGTACGGCGCGTGCAGCATCAGTGGGTACTTGTCCCGGTACGCCTCGAAGTCCCAGTCGGCGTAGCCAGTGAAACCTTCGGACTGCGGGTGGACGCCGAGCTCTTCGTCGTACGGGATGTAGACGGCCGCTGCAGCGTCCCGCCAGGCCGCCTCCTCCTCGCTGTCGACGCCAAGCGTCCTGGCGGTGCTCGGGAAGCGTGCGGTCAGCTCAGCGGCCGCCCGCAGGTTCCGCGCGGCCATCAGGTTGGTGAACACGTTGTCGTCGGCAACTGCGCTGTACTCGTCCGGACCGGTCACACCGGGCAGATGCCAACAGCCGTGCCGGTCGTGGTGGCCCAGAGAGATCCACAGCCGAGCTGTCTCGATCAGCAGCTCCAGACCGACCTCTTCGATGAACTGATCGTCGCCCGTCGCCCGGTGGTACCGCATCACGGCCTCAGCGATGTCGGCGTTGATGTGGAACGCCGCCGTCCCGGCCGGCCAGTAGCCGGAGCACTCCTGGCCCCGGATGGTGCGCCAGGGGAAGGCCGAGCCGCGTAGTCCTAGTACCTCCGCGCGTTCCTTGGCCAAGCCGAGCGTCGAGTGCCGCCATCGCAGCGCGTCGGCCGCCGCGTCCGGCATCGTGTAGGTCAGCACTGGCAGGACGAAGCCCTCGGTGTCCCAGAACGTGTGCCCGTCGTACCCCGCTCCGGTCAGGCCCTTGGACGGAATCGCTCGCCGCTCCGCGCGCGCACCCGCTTGCAGCACGTGGAAGAGCGCGAACCGAACCGCCTGCTGTAACTCGGGGTGCCCCTGGACTTCGACGTCCGCACCGTCCCAGAAGTCGTCCAGGAACTCGGCCTGCTGTTTCACGAGCCCGTCCCAGCCGGAGAATCGCGCACTGGACAGCCCTGCGGCCACCTGGTCCCGGATGGCTGTTTCCGAGCGCAGACTCGACCAGCCATAGGACAGGTACTTCACCACCCGGAGCTTCTCGCCCGGCTGCAGCTGGCAGATCACTGTGGTGCGGGCCCAGTCCTCCCGCACGTCCTGGTCCATTGCGAACCGGGTGGGCGCTTCGACCTCGTGAGTCATCGCTGCGGCCATCAGCTGCTTGCTCTGTGTCGTGCGGTGCAGCAACACGATGCCGTTGTCGCCGCCGTCATGGCTGACCGGTTTGAGCGGGTTGTCCAAGACAGCCGCCACCCGCGGGTCGTCCGAGAGCTTCGGCTGCGTTTCGTTCGCCACTAGTTCGGACTGGATCACGAACCGGGCCGGCTGGTCGACCGCCTCGACTGTGTACTCGATCGCGGCCACTGCGCGTTGGGTGAGCGACACCAGCCGCCGACTGGTGACCCGGATCCGTTTACCTGCCGGAGAGGTCCAATCGACGTCACGTTCCAGCAGACCGGTCCGGAAGTCGAGGGACCGCTCGTGCCGGGTCAGATAGCCGTACCGGACGTCGAACGGCGAGTCGTCAACCAGCAGCCGGATCAGCTTGCCATTGGTGACATCCACGAGCGTCTGCCCGGACTCCGGGTAGCCATAGCCCGCTTCGGCGTACGGGAGTGGGCGCGCCTCGTAGAACGAGTTCAGGTACGTGCCTGGGATCGCGTAGGGCTCGCCCTCGTCCAAGTTGCCGCGCAGGCCGATGTGTCCGTTGGACAGCGCGAACAGCGACTCTGACTGCGCCAGGTCGTCCAACGCCAGCCGGGTCTCGCGCAACCGCCACGGCTCAACAGGGTGGTGTCCACGATCCGTCATCGGCTCACTCCGTCCAGCAGCTCAGCCAAGTCCTGTACGACGACGTCCGCCCCGTGAGCGCGTAGCTCAGCGGCTTGGCCGACCCGGTCGACACCTACGACCTGGCCGAAGCCGCCAGCCCGGCCGGCGGCCACACCGGCCAGTGCGTCCTCGAAAACGACCGCCTCGGTCGGGTCGGCACCAAACCGGCGTGCTGCGGCCAGAAAGGTGTCCGGGGCCGGTTTGCCTTTCAGACCGTCGGTCCGGATCGTCACGCCGTCCACGATCTCCTCGACGTACTGCGCGAGCCCGGTGACGGTGAGCACCTCGCGAGTGTTCGCACTCGATGAGACGACCGCACGTCGCAGCCCGGCCGCTGCGGCACTCTGGAGGTACCGGCGGGAGCCCTCGAAGACATGTACGCCGTCGGTGCGGATGCGCTGCTGGACCGCCTCGTTCTTGCGGTTGCCGAGCCCGCTGACGGTTTCCGCACTCGGCGGGTCGTCAGGTGCGCCCTCCGGCAGGACGATCCCGCGTGCGGTCAGAAAGTCGCGGACGCCGTCCATCCGCGGTTTGCCGTCGACATAGGCGTCGTACTCGTGCCGCGCGTCGAACGGCCGGAACGGCCCGCCGGTCCGCTCGGCGTAGCCCCGGAGGAACTCGTCGAACATCTCTTTCCAGGCGGCAGCGTGCACGGCCGCGGTGTCGGTGAGCACTCCGTCCAGATCGAACAGACAGACCCGGATCCCCGGCGGCAGTCCCAGCATCTCCACCCTCTCGCGTCGCGGGCGTTCGCCACCACAGTAACCACGCACCGGTGACGAAAACGCCACCTGTGCGATGACAGGCCGATTACCGTGGCCGCGCAAGTGCGGCGCCGGGGGACGCCGCACTTGCCAGGAGTGGGTCAGGGGTAGTTCACGACGTAGCGCTGCTGGGTTGCCGTGTTGGCCGTGCCGCCGGTGTTGTTGATGACGTTGGAGATGGTGCCTACGCCACCGAGGGAGACGGAGACGAGGCCGTGGAAACGGACTCCGGGGGTGTCGGGGACTTCGAACGAGCGGGTGGCGACGATGGAGTTGTTGGGACTGAAGAAGCAGTAGCTGCCGACGCCCCACGCCTCATGGTTGGTGACGTTGTCGGCGACCTTGTACGCCGCCCAGCCCTGAGTGCCGCCGCCGCTGGACCAGGCTGCCTGGTTGGGGACGTCGTACGGGAACTCGTTCTGGTAGAAGTACGTGCGGCCGCCGTTGCCGTTCCAGATGGTCTCGTACTCCTGGTAGTGCTCGACGAACAGGCCGTACATGGTCACGTTGTTGCCGTTGACGACCAGTCCGTTGGCTGCGGTGTTCACATCCCAGCCGACACCTTCGCCGTGGTCACCGCGCCACAGCCAGAGGTGATCGCCGATGACGTCGTTGCTGTTGACTCGGAGGCTCACTGTCGCCTTACCGACGTGTGCACCGCCGACGCGGACGAAGACGTCGTGCAGGGACGTCGGGTTCGCCGCGTGGCTCGCTGTGGAGCCCTGCGCGCCGATCTCGACCAGCACTGGTGAGTTCACCGGGCCGGCGTCGACGAGGATGCCGGCCAGCTTGACGCCGTCCACGTCAGCGACGCTGATCGCTGCTTTGCCGGTGTCGGGGATCAGGGTGGCCAGTCCGAGGCCGAGTACGACGGTGTTGGCCCGGTTCACCCGGATCGTGTCGTTGAGGTGGTAGATCCCCGGTGTGAAGAGCAGATGCTTGCCCTGGTCCAGTGCGGCGTTGATGGTGTCGACGGTCGCACCGGGCTTGACGACGAAGAAGTCGGCCAGGCTGATCGAGGTGCCGGCGGCTGGGCCGTTGGACCAGCTGGTACCGGAGGAGTTCGTCCGCAGCGCCGGTACGAACACGTTGTAGTTGCCGGCTGCATCGAAGTACAGGAAGGGCTTCTCGCGGACCTTCGGGGTCTGGCCGACCACTGTGTGCGAGGGGTTCGGGAAGTTCTGCTGCGGGGCGCCGTTGGTGCCGACGAACACCATGTTCCAGACGGAGCCGCTCCACGAGCCGAACTCCGAGTTCCGCGAGAACCACTGCTGCTGCGATCCGGAGACGACTCTGTTGTCGATCTTGGTGTCCGCGAACAGACCGCCGCTGGCCCAGCCGTCGCCGCCGTTCCACAGCTGCACCTCCGGCGCAGCCTTCAAGTGCATCCGCCGGTACGGCGCAGCCTGCGAAACCGCCCAGCGCTCGATCTGGCCAGGTGGCGTGGTCACTGCGAGGTTCTCGGCCGCACGCCAGAAGTTCTGCGTCGCGTTGCCCTTGTTGTTCGGGTTATCGCCCTGCTGCAGCCAGTCCGCCTCGACCCGGACGTGGCCGTTCAGGTTGACGTCGTCCGGCGACAGTCCGAGCCCAGCGACCTGGGTGTAGAAGCCTAGGTTCACGTCGGCGTTGTACGTGCCTGGCTTCCAGAGCACGGCGTACCGCTGGGTGCCGAACTGGTTCGTGTGCATCTCGGTGGCGATCTGGTCCAGCTTGTTCTGCATAGCTGTTTGCGAGCTGCCGGGTCCGTAGACGAAGACGTTCGGGCCGAAGTCCGGATTGCGTGGGTCAGTGGGCGACACCACGGGACCGGCGCCGTCTGCGGTGCGCACTGCGACCTCCCAGAGCGAGTATCCCCAGCCGGTGGCCCGCTGCGTGCCGGTGATCCGCACGTAGCGGCCGCTGCCAGCGACGTCGAGTGTCTGCGTACCGCCGGTACCGGTCGTCGTCGAGTAGACCTCGGTCCACGCCGAGGCGTTGTCCGACACCTCGATCCGGAAGGCCTTCCCGTACGCCGTCTCCCAGGTCAGCACGACCTGGCACACGCTGACCTTCGCGCCCAGATCGATCTGCAACCACTGCGGATCGGAGAAAGCGCTCCCCCAGCGCGTTCCCGGGTTGCCGTCGACCGCGGCCGCGGCCGGTACGCCGGCGTTCTCGCTGGACGACGCCGTGACCGGACGATTGGCCGCGGCATTCGCCGTACCGCAGGCAGCCGCGCGGTCTTGCTGAACAGTGCTGGCCGGAGCCGTACGAGGCCCGGCAACGGCGTCACCAGCGCCGAGGCCGGCCACCGCCATCGAAAGCGCGGCAAGACCGCGGAGAACCATCAAAGAACGCGCACGCAGGCGCGACGACACATCCATGGGCGACACCAATCAGGAGGGCGGGAGAAGGTCCGAGAGAGCGCTCTCTCAGAGAGTGGCTCCGCCCCGGACCCCTGTCAAGGGAACGTTCCCTCACACCGGTTCCGGAACTTCCCGCACCACAACCCATCCCCTACCCCGAGCAACCCCAATAGATGCCCCAAGCAACCACCGGCGTCCCCCGCGTTCGCCGTCGGCGGCCGGGCCGTTCCCCTGGCGCGCATAGGCGGCGGCCGCGATGGAGCTTCCGCAAGCCGCTTCCCGTCGAGCAGGCGCTGGCGGGTGAGAGTGAGTCGCCGCGAGCCGCCTCCTCCTAATGCAGGTCTAAGCAACCACCGGCGTCCCGCGCGTTTGCCGTCGGCGGCCGGGGCGTCCGCCTGGCGCGGGTGGGCGGCGGCCGCGATGGAGTTGCGGTAGGCCGATTCCCCGGCCGTGGGAGCTGACGGGCGTGGGTGGGCGCCGTGAGTCGCCTCGGCGGGGTGCGGGCCCTTGGCAATCATTGGCGTCTGTTGCGTTTGCCGTTGGCGGCCGGGGCGTTCGCCTGGCGCGGGTGGGCGGCGGCCGTGATGGAGTTGGTGTAAGCCGCTTCCCGTAGTGGGGAGCTGGCGCGTGTTGGCGGGGCGCCCGCGTGTTCGGCTGAGCGTCGGTTGTACGGCGGCCCGGCACTTCCGCTGGTCGACCGGGGACGGTGGAGGCCGCGTGTACGGCGGGTGGGCAGGTCGGTGTGTGTTCGGCGGGGGTGGGGTGGCGCTTGGCTGGGCGGGGGGCGACGGGTGCCGGGTGGAGTGGGGTGGGTTAGGCGGTTTCTCGGGGGATTAGGTGGGGGTCGAAGATGGTGGAGGTGGGTGGGGTTTGGGGGGTGGTCAGGTGGGTTAGGAGGAGGGTGGTCATTTGGGCGGCCATGGCTTCTACGGGTTGGGAGATGGTGGTGAGGCGGGGGCGGGTGAGGCGGGCTGGTTGGGAGTCGTCGAAGCCGATGAGGGCTACGTCGTGGGGGACGGCGCGGCCGGCGTCGCGGAGGACGCGGAGGGCGCCGACGGCCATCAGGTCGTTGGCGGCGAAGACGCCGTCGAGGTCGGGGGTCTGGGCGAGGAGTTCGGCCATGGCTTGTTCGCCGCTCTCGGCGGTGAAGTTGCCGCGGGCAACGTGAACGTAGGGGATGCCGCGGCGCTGGAGAGCGCGCTGGAAACCGGCGAGGCGGTCGATGGCGGCGGGGAGGTCGGCCGGGCCGGCGATGGTGGCGATGCGGCTGCAGCCGCGGTCGGCGAGGCAGTCGGCGGCCAAGGCGCCGCCGACGTCGTTGCCCACGTCGACGAAGCTGATCGGGACCATCGAGGACGGCCGGGCGAACAGGACGGCCGGGACGCCGGCGTCGACGAAGAGCTGCGGGAGCGGGTCGTTCGGGTGGGTGGAGACCAGTAGTGCGCCGTCGGCTTCGCGGCGGGCGACGTCCAGCGCGTCGCGGCGGGCCTTTTCGGAGTCGGCGAGCAGCACGGTCGCGCGCATCCCCCGATCGCGCAGGCAGGTCACGACGCCGCCGGTGATCCGCCCGAAGAACGGATCGGCGAAGACCTGCTCTGCGGAGCCGTCGGAGCCGGACATGACGAGGGCGACCGTCCCCGTCCGGCGGTTGACGAGTGTGCGGGCGGCGGCGTTCGGGAGGTAGCCGGTGGCGGCGATCGCGTCGTGGACGCGCAGCCGCAACGCCGGATCGACCGTGCCGACGTCGTTGACCACGCGCGACGCCGTGGCGCGCGAAACGCCCGCCGCCTTGGCGACGTCCTCCAAGGTCGGCGTCCGCCGCGGCGTCTGAGCTGGTGTCTTCGTCATCGCTGTGGATCGTATCTCTGACACTCGCCCCTGCCTCCAAAGTTATCCACAGGGTGCGGCGGCCCCAGGTGGTGGGCCGCCGCACCAGCACGTGGACGGATCAGCGTTTGTAGATCCCGAACTCGTAGAGCGAGTACCCCCAACCGGTTCCGCGGGCGGTCCCGGTCAGCCGGACGTACCGCCCGGTCCCGCCGGTGGTGATGTCGTCGACATCGCCGTTACCGGCAGCGGTGTTGTAGAGCGCTCTCCAGGCGTTCCCGTCGTCGGACACCTCGATCCGGTACTCGCGGGCAAACGCTCCCTCCCAGATCAGCTGGATCCGGTCGAACGACGTCACCTGCCCCAGATCGACCTGCACCCACTGCGGGTCGGCCCAATCGCTGGCCCACCGGGTCGTGTTGTTCCCGTCCGTCACGTTGGACGGCGGGAACGGCGCGCCCGGCCCGACCTGCTGGTACGACGACGCTGTCGCCGTCCGGCCGCGGGCGATGTTGGTCCCTTCGACCGGCGGTGCGACCGTCCGGAACGAGCGGGTCTCGATGCTGACGTGCCCACGCCCGTCCCGGACGTAGTCGTACAGCTTCCAGACTCCGAGCCGCTGCGGCACGGTCACCGTGAACGGCCCGCTCCCGGACGACGGCGTCCCGACCAGCGCGCCGCTGCCGTCGATGTACTTCCCACCGACCTTGAACTCGTGAGAGAGCGCGTCCCCGTCCGGATCACTGGCCGCGACGTTGACCGAGATCGTCCCGCCGGCCGGGACGTCGGTCGTCCGGCTGAGCGTCATCCCGGTGATCACCGGCGGCGTGTTCCCGCCGCCCGGACCGCCGAAGGCCTGCCGGATCGCGTACCAGGACAGGCTCTTCTGGTTCCCCGGCGTGATGTTGAACCACACCGCGCCGAAGTCGTCCTCCGACCCGTAGTGGAACAAGGTCGCCCCGAGCGCGACCCCGGCGTGCCCGGTGACGCAGTTCCAGGCCTGCAGGTACCCGTCGCGCTTCTGCAGGTCGGTCGGCTGGTTCGGGACGCCGTTCGCGTCGTTCGGCACCTCCCACTCGCCGGCCGGACCGCCCTCGGTCAGGATGTACGGCTTGGTGTAGCCGCCGTCGATCCAGTCCTGCTTCACGCGGCAGACGTTGCCGTACGAGTTGACCGCGAGCAGGTCGAGGTCCGGCGAGTACTGCTTGTAGTACGGCCAGGCGCCGGTCCACGCGTCGGTCGAGGTGACCGGGTGGTTCGGGTCGATCGCGTGGATCGCCTTGGCGCCCTCGTTGACGAACTTCGCGTACTCGATGCGCTGCTGCTCCAGCTCGGCGCCGGAGTAGCAGTTCTGCAGGCCGAGCACGGACTCGTTGCCGACGTTCCAGAGCAGCAAGCCCTGGTTGTCCTTGTACTCCGTCGCCCAGCGCCGGATCTCGCCGAGCATCGTCGTCTTGTAGCTGGTGTCGGTCACGTAGTTCACGCAGCCGCCGCTCCCAGGCCCCCCACCGGGCTGAAGCCAGAAGCCCGCGACCACGCGCATCCCGTTCGCGGCCGCCGCGTCGAACAGCGGCTTCGAGCTCGCGTCGGTCCCCCACGTGCGAACGGTGTTGACGCCGATCGCCTTCAGCTCGGGTAGCCGCTGCGCGGCCTCGGTCGCCGGCGGGCCCCAGGTCAGGCCCTTCACGGTCCACGGCGCGTTGTTCACCAGGAGCTGCCAGTTGCCCTGACTGCCGGCGACCCGGACGGTCCCGTTCCCCGGCGGCGGACCGGTGTCGCCCGGCGTACCGAAGACCTTGAACTCGAACAGCGAGATGCCGTAGCCGTTGGCCCGGGCGGTGCCGAAGATGCGGATGTGTTGGCCGCTGCCGCTCACGTTCAGCGTCTCGGTGCCGCCCCGGCCGGTCGTCGTGCTGTAGATCGGGTTCCATTGCCGGCCGTCGGCCGAGACCTCGATGCGGTAGCCGGTCGCGTACGCCGCCTCCCACTGCAGGACGACCTGCTCGATGGTCGCGGTGGCGCCGAGATCGACCGCGAGCCATTGGTTGTCGGCCCACTCGCTGGACCATCGGGTGTTCGCGTCACCGTCGACCGCGGCCGACGGCGGCGTACCGGCGCCCTCGCTGGTCAGCGCGGTCGCGGTTTTACCTTGGGACAACAGGGTCGCAGCCTGCGCGGGGACGGCCGACACCACCAGGTTGCCGAGCGCCACCAACGCCACCGCGACCAGCGCGGCCGTCGTCGAACGCCGTCGCCGGCGGGAACGGAGAGCGGGCAAGAGCTTCATCGGGCGGTACTCCTTCAGCGGGAGTTCAGCGGGAGAGAGACTGAGAGAGCGCTCTCTCGCGGAGTGATCGTGGCCGCTCCCGAAGACCCTTGTCAATGCCTCGCAACGCCGATCTCACGCTCAGCTGGTTCCGGAACCACAGAGGGTTGACACCGCGGGAGCCCCGGATCATGGTGTCTCAGAGAGCGCTCTCCCGCGATCCCGACCGCGGGCTGCCCCACCCCCCTGTGACGTCGACGCCCGCGGACATCCCCCGATCCCAGGAGGAGCTCCGTGTTCTCCCGACGCAAGAAAGTCCTGTACGCCGGCGGCACCGTCGTCGGCGTGATCGCCACCGTGCTGACCGCCCTGGCCGGCGCGTCCGCCCATGCCGCCGACGAGGTGACCCACCACGAGTTCCAGGTCAACTGCACCGTCAACCACCGCGCCGGCGACGACCCGATCGTGTTCCCGAACATGCCGGGCGCGTCCCACGACCACAGTTTCGTCGGCAACCGAACGACGAACGCCGCCACCACCCTGAACAGCCTGAACGCCGCCGGACCGTACGCGACCACCTGCCTGAACCCCGACGACCTGTCGGCGTACTGGTGGCCGACGATGTTCCGCGGTAACGATCCGGTGGCCCAGACCTGGCACCAGACCATCTACTACAAATCCGGCATCCTCGACTACACCAAGGTCCGTCCGTTCCCGCCGGGGATCCGGTACGTCGTCGGCAGCCCGACCGCCACCCAGGAGGACTTCCGCACCTCCCCCGGCGCCGTCGAGGGCTGGGAGTGCGGCGACAGCGCCCACAACTGGGACTTCCCGGCCAACTGCCCGGCGGGCACCCAGCTCAACATCCGCTACCAGGCCCCGAGCTGCTGGAACGGCCGCGACCTGGACACCCCCGACCACAAGAGCCACATGGCCTACCCGGTCAACGGCGCCTGCCCGGCGTCGCACCCGAACCCCGTCCCGATGCTCGAGTTCAAGATCGCGTTCCCGGCCGACGGGGACGTGACCAACGTCCGATTGGCCAGCGGCCGCGGCTACTCCTGGCATTACGACTTCTTCAACGCGTGGGACGAACCGACCCTCGCTGCCCTGGTGAGCCACTGCATCAACGGTGGCCTGCAGTGCAACTCACGCGGCTACGACCTCTACAAACCGCACCGGGGCCAGGTCCTCGGCGACAACTATCGGCTGCCCGGGCGCCCCTGACCCGGCGGCCGCACCACCCCTAGCCGCCCGCGGTGCCCGGGATCGGGCAGACCCGGCACCGCGGGCCACGTTGCCATCCGCAACAAACTCCGATGAAACGTTCGGCCCCTTTCCCGCGATAGGAACTCTGGGAGGGGGTGATCCGGCATGTGCGAAGTGACCCGCCGGTTGTTGGCGCTGCTACGCCTGTTGGAGACGGACCGCGGTCGGTCCGGCGTCGTCGACGACGACGTGATGCTGGACACCCATTTCGGTGTCCAATCGGTGGAGTTCCCGGCCGAGCGCTACTGAAGCCGACTCACGGCTCAGTCCTCGGCGGGCTCCCCCGCATCACACCGCCAGTACCCGCAGAAGTAGATCCGGTCCTTCGCGATCCCCCGGTCGTTGACCAGATGCCGCCGGACGCCGGTCGCCAGCCCCGACTCACCGGCCGCCCACACGTACGGCGTCCCCGCGGGGAACTCCAGCGACCGCAACGCCGCCAGCACACGCAGGTTCCGGACGCCGGCGCCCCGGTGCACCCAGGTCGCCGGCAACGCCAGCTCGACCTCGTCCGAAGCGTCCTCGACCTCCAGCAGCGCCGTCACCGGCAGCCCCTCCGGCACCTGCTCCAGGATCGCCGCGATCGCCGGCAACGCCGACTCGTCACCGACGAGCAGCACCCAGTCGGTGTCGACCGGCGGCAGGTAGTCCGCCCCGTCACTCAGCACACCCAACTTGTCACCCGGCCGGACATGCTCGGCGAACGACGACCCCGGCCCGGCCGAAGCGCCCGATCCGTGCAGCACGAAGTCGATGTCGAGCTCACCCTGCGTACGATCCAGCCGACGTACGGTGTAGTTGCGGACGACGGGTCGCGTCGCCTCGGGCATCGACGTCAGCTCGGGCCACCAGTTCGTCGTCACCGGCAGCGTGAGCTCGTCGACGACGCCGTTCGGCAGGAAGATCCGGACCAGCTGATCCGGCCCGTCGTAGGCGAACCGGCGCAGCTCGGTGCTCGCGACCGTGATCCGCGCCATCCGCGGTGTCAGCCGCCGCACGTCGGTGACAGTGGCCAGCATCGGGGTCTGGTCGCCCATCCGGATCTCCTCACAATTCCCCACGAACCGATTCCAAGTTAGGTTAGCCTAACCAACCGATCGAGCGAAGTGAGCGCCGATGACCGCCGCGATCCTGCTGCCTGACGACACCCTGCACCGCCGGCAGTTCCTGACGGTCACCGCGGGTGTCACCGCCTCGCTACTGACCGCCTGCGGAGCCGACGACGGCGCTCCGGCGCCCGCGGCCCGGCGTACGGTCGCGACCGACAAGGGCCCGGTCGAGGTGCCGTTGGTCGCCCAGCGGGTGGTCTGCGCCGACTTCTACGGCGCCTTCGCCGTGGTCGACCTCGGCATGATCCCGATCGCCGCCGCCGGCACCGGGTACGCCGACACCGGCGCGCGCTACGCGCCGAAGCTCAAGGGCGTCACGCTGATCGGCGACTTCACCGAGCCGAACCCGGAGAAGGTCGCGGCCGCCGGGCCGGACCTGATCCTGCGCACGATCGACACCGACGACGCCCTCTACCGGCAGCTCAGCGCGATCGCGCCGACCGTGGTGATCAGCTTCCAGCAGCTCAGGCTCCCGGACGTCGCCGTCCGCTGCGGCGAAGTCCTCGGCCGCAAACCGCAGGCTGACGCTCTGCTGAGCCTCTACCGCCAGCGCTGCGACGAGCTCAAGACCAAGTACGCCGACACACTCGCCCGACGCTCGTTCACCTTCGCCCAAGCCGCCTCCGACTCGACGTTCTGGACGCTCGGCAAGGCCTGGACCGACACGCAGGTCCTGCTGGACTGCGGCGTCCGCCTGGCCACGCCGTCCGCGACGCAGGCCAAGGCGACCCAGGAGTACTCGACCGAACGCCTCGGCGTCCTCCAGGACAGCGACGTACTGCTGATCCCGGCCGGTCCCGACGGCAAGACCGCCGCGCCGGACAACGCGCCGCTGACCGGCAGCCCGTTGTGGAAGACCCTGCCCGCGGTCCGAGCCGGCCGTGTCTACCCGGTGATTTCCGGTGCGTCCTCGCTCGGCAACGCGCTCGAACTCGTCGACCGGCTGGACGTCGTCCTCGGCGAACTCCAGGAGGCCTGACATGCGAGTACAACTGGGCGCCACCCAGGAGACGTTGCTGATCCCGCTCTACGGCCGCGCGGTCGAGACCCGGAAGAAGCGCCCGCTGGTCGCGGACCCGAAGGCCGTCGAGATGGTCGCGGCGATCGACTACGACTTCGCCAAGTTCGACGGCGGCCGGAGCCTGGTCGGGTCGGTGCTGCGCGGGATGATCTTCGACCACTACGTGGCCGCGTTCCTCAGCGACCACCCGGGCGGCACCGTGGTCGAGATCGGCGCCGGGCTGAACACCCGCTTCGATCGGCTCGACAACGGCCGCTGTCACTGGATCGACCTCGATCTGCCGGACTCGATGGCGCTGCGCCGGCAGTTCTTCCCGCCGAGCGCGCGCAACCAGCAGGTCGCGGGCTCGGTCCTCGACACCGACTGGCTCGAGATCGTCGAGCAGCACCCCGGGCCGTACTTCTTCGTCGCGGAGGCGGTCTTCCTCTACCTCGAACAGGACGACGTCCGCCGCGTCGTCGAGCAGCTCGGCGCGGCGTTCCCGGGGTCGCGGATCGCCTTCGACACCGCCGGCCGCGCGATGGTCGACACCCAGCGCACCCACGACGCCCTGAAACACATGGACGCCAAGTTCGACTGGGTCTGCGACGACCCGCGCACGCTCGAGCCGTGGGGCCTGCGCCTGCTCGACTCCCGCAGCCTCGCCCAACAGCCGACCCGCAACCAGCTCCCCTTCACCTACCGCGCGCTACTCCCGCTGATCGGCCTCAGCGCGCGAGCCAAGACCTACCGGATGAACCTCTTCACCCTCCGCTGACCCCGGGCCGACGAACGGGTAGTAGTCGGGGCCGCCGCCAACCTCCAGGCGTAGGCGGCGGCCCGCGCGACCACCTCTACCCGTCCGTGCGTACAGCTCCGCGGGCGGCCGCGACCTCAAGACCGCGGGGTGAGTCGGGGAAGCGGGTGAGCATCGCCGCCAGCTCATCGGCCTCGACGTTGGCGCCGAAGGCCTCGGTGCCGGGTTCGAGGCGGACGCCGTCGGCGAGGACGCCGGCCCGGACCGGATCGAAGCCGAGGTCGTCGACGATCCGCGCGGCCTCGGCCGCTTCGGCATCCGGCCCGGCGACGGCGATCGCCTTGCGGCCGGGGGCGCCGGCGGGCAGCGCGCCGTCCTCGAGATCGTGATAGCCCATGTGGTTGAACGCCTTCACCACTCGCGACGACGGCAGGAACGCCTGGATCAGCTCGGACGACGACGTCCGCGGATCGGTCAGGTCGTCGCGGATCCCGTCGACCTCCCACCAGTAGTTCATCGCGTCGATCACGAGTTTGCCGGTCAGCTCCGCCGCGGGGATCGTCCGGTACTTGCCGAGCGGCAGCGCCAGGATCACCACGTCGGCCCGGCGGACCGCCTCGACCGCGGTGGTCGCGACCGCGCCCGGCGTGACCACCTCGACGATCAGCGCGATCTTGGCCACGTCGCCCGAGCCCGCGATCAGCACCGGGTACCCGGCCCGCACCGCGAGCCGGGCCAGCACCGTACCGACCTTCCCGGCGCCGAGAATCGCCAGTGTCGGTTTGGCCGCGAAGCTCATGCCAGCAACTCCCGGACCATCGGGATCACCTTGCTGCCGTAGAGCTCGACGGCGTGCAGCCGGTCGGCGCCCGGGATCGCGCCGTTGGAGTAGATCAGGTCGAAGCGGCCGACCCCGAGCGACTTGATCGCCCCGGCGATCCGGCGCGCCACGGTCTCCGGCGACCCGACGTACATCGAGCCGTTGGCCACCTCGGAGTCGAACTCCGCGCGCTTGATCGGCGGCCAGCCGCGGAGCGCGCCGATCCGGTCCCGCATCACCTTGTAGTGCGGGTAATACAGCTCCTTGGCGGCTTCGTCGGTGTCGGCGATGAACCCCGGCGAATGCACCCCGACCGCCTGCGGCGTCGTCCCGAACTGCTCCGCGGCCCGGCGGTACAGGTCGAGGTACGGCGCGAACCGGTCCGGCGAGCCGCCGATGATCGCGAGCATCAACGGCAGCCCGTAGAACGCCGTCCGGACGACGGACTGCGGCGACCCGCCGACGCCGACCCAGGTCTTCAGCCCGGACTCGGTCTTCGGGAAGACGTCGGCGTCCTCCAGCCCGGCCCGGACCGTACCGCTCCAGGTCACCGGCTTCTCCTCGAGCAGCCGCGCGAACAGCTGCAGCTTCTCCTCGAAGAGCACCTCGTAGTCGGCCAGGTCGTAGCCGAACAGCGGGAACGACTCGGTGAACGAGCCGCGCCCGAGGATCACCTCGGCCCGCCCGTTCGAGAGCGCGTCGACAGTCGCGAACCGCTGGAAGACCCGGACCGGGTCGTCCGAGCTCAGCACCGTCACGCCGGAGCCGAGCTTGATCCGCGAGGTCTTCCCGGCGATCCCGGCCAGCACCGTCTCCGGCGTCGAGATCGAGTACTCCGGCCGGTGGTGCTCACCCAGCGCGATCGCGTCCACGCCGAGCTCGTCGGCCAGCACGGCCTCCTCGACCACCTGCCGAATCGCCGCCGCATACGACACCGGCTCCCCGTTCGGCCCGTTCGGCACATCCCCGAACGTGTCCAGCCCGAACTCCAGCCCGCTCATCCGACACTCCCTCTCGTCCCAAGTCCACCGTAAGTCTAGGTTGACACGTCAACGCCAAACAAACCGGCTTCATTCCAGGACGACGGGAACGGACGACGGGAGCGGGACGACGGCCTATCCGCGGCGGCGGAGTTCCTGGGCGCGGGCGGCCAGCCAGAAGCGGCCGCCGGCCAGGATGGTCAGTACTCCCATCGAGATCCACAGTGCTTGGTGCATGGGCCCTCCCCGGTCCTCGTCACACAGTTGTTCGGAGGACCGGTACCCGGCGCTATGCGCTCACCAGGTGTCGAAGTGCACCACGTCGTCGAGGGACTTGCGCGGCCCGGGCTTGAAGTCGGTGCCGATCGTGTACGCCGTCGGGATCAGCACGGCCTGCCGGATGTCGTCCGGGATGCCGAGCAGCTGCGCGATCTCCGTCTCGTAGTTGAGGTGCAGCGACGTCCACGTGGTGCCGAGACCGCGGGCGCGCGCGGCGAGCATGAAGTTCCAGGCGGCGGGCAGGATCGAGCCCCACAGACCGGCCTGGTTCCCCTCGGGCAGCGACCCGGCCTTGAGACACGGGATGACGAACACCGGCACCTCGGCCAGGTGGTCGCCGAGGTACTCCGAGCTGGCCTTGACCCGCGCCTGCACCGGGTCGTCGGTCGGCTCCTGCGTCGCGAAGTAGGCGTGCAGCGCGGTGCGGTAGTACTCCGCGATCGTCTTGCGGTGCTCAGGATCGGTGATCACCAGCCAGTGCCAGCCCTGGCGATTGCTCCCGGACGGCGCCTGCAGCGCGATCTCGATACATTCCTTGATCAGTTCGAGTGGGACGGGTTTGGTCAGATCGAGGCGCTTGCGGACAGCGCGGGTCGTCGTGAGCAACTCGTCGGGCGTGAGGTCAAGAGTGGACACCGCGACAGTCTTCCACCCGCTGGACGCCGACGCTCGGCGTCTCATGTCGCGCTCGCCGGACGACCGCGGGGATGAAGGCGCCCGCGCCGAGGAAGAGCACCGCGGTGATCAGCCACCCCGGCCAGCCCCAGCTGACCGCGATCGTGGTCAGCAAGAGCGGCGCGACCAGATCACCGAGCTGATGCCCCATCGCGTACGCACCTTGGTACTGCCCTTGCGCACCTGGCGGCGCGAGCTCGAAGCTGACACCCCACCCGCTCGCCGACTGCAGCATCTCCCCCAGCACGTGCACCAGAGCCGCAACCACCAGCAAAGCAACGGTGACCGCTCCCGACGTCATGTCCGTGACCGCGAGCACGCCGCAGGCCAACGCCAGTAACAACCCGGCCCGACGGCCGGCCCGCGCCGCTCCGGTGAGCGTCTCGGTCCCGCGGGCCGTGCGGATCTGCAGCAGGACGACGGCCACCGCGTTCACCACGAGCAGCACCGAGATCAGCCATCGCGGCGCATCGGTCGCCGTCACGACCCAGAGCGGGATCGCGAGCTGCGCCATCGCGTTGTGCATACTCAGCACGCCGTCCAGGACGACGAAGACCAGGAACGGCCGGTCCCGTAGCGCGGTCAGCCCCGACGGACCAGTTGCCGCAGGCACCTTTTCGACGATCGGCAGGCCGAACCGGACCAGCGCGGCCGTCACGCAATAGGTGAGGCCGTTGACGAGCAGCGCTCCGATGTAGAGATCGCGCTGATCGAGGGCCAGCACAATCCCGGCCACCGCGAGCCCGATCCCCATCCCGATATTGGTCGTCACCCGCAGCACCGCGCGCGTCCGGACCCGCTGATCGGACGGCGACAGCCCGGCGATCAGCGCGCCTTTCGCACCACGCTGGCCCGAGTCCGCGATCGCGGTCACCGCCGCGACGGCGACGTACCCGGCGAAGGAGTGGACCAGGGTCAGGCTGCTCATCGTGATCGCCTGCAGCAGCAGGAAGCCGACGTAGGCCCGGTTCGGCCCGAGCCGATCGGCGACCACGCCCATCGGCGTACTGGTGATCAGCCCGACCACCCCGGCGATCGTCAGGCCGATCCCGACCTGGCCGACCGACAGGCCGGCGACCCGGGTCAGGTAGAGCGCCCCGATGGCGGCGTACAGGCCGTTGCCGAGGGTGTTGACGAGGGTCGCGACGATCAGTCGGCGCACGGCGGGAGCGAAGGCGGTCACGACCCCACTCAACCGGTGATCGCGGCGCGCGCGCCGACGATTGACGATTCCCGGCAATCGAACGCCCGTGAGCGTTCGCCAGAGGTTTTCCGAACAGCTCTTTACACACGGTCGCCGACCATTGACTCTAGGTGATGGAAGCGTTCCCACATCCGCCCCGAAAGGTGAGGAACATGAAACTCCGCATGCTGTTCGGCGCCGCCGCTCTGGCCGGCGCCCTCACGATGACCAGCACTCCGGCGTTCGCCGTCAGCGGCACCGCGAGCTGGTACAACGACGCCGGCATCGGCGCCTGCGGTACCCCGCTGAACGCGAACACCGACTGGCTGGTGGCCGCGCCCGCGGGCCTGTGGACCAGCCCGAACCCGAACAACGACCCGCTCTGCAAGAAGTCCATCCGCGTGACCTACAACGGGCGCACGATCACGGTCCCGATCCGCGACAAGTGCCCGTCGTGTCCCACCAACAAGATCGACCTCAGCCGGCCGGCCTTCGCGAACCTGGCCAACCCGGACGTCGGCATCATCAACATCACCTGGGACATCGTCTGAAACCACCCGCCGGCGAGCAGCGTTCTGCTCGCCGGCGGTCTCAGGTGGTGGTGAAGCGCTGCTCGAACCCGTCGATCAGCGATTCGGCGCGGCGGTAGGTCTCGGAGCTGTAGGCGCCGATACCGCGCTCGGCGATCAGGGCGTTGCGCATGGCGTCCAGGTAGCGGCGCTGGATGATCAGCATCTGCCCGCGGTTGTCGGGCTCAGCGTCGCGGAACTGCCGGGTGATCACGAACATCTGCGGCAGGATCCGGTCCTTCATCGAGCTGACCAGGTCGGGGTCGAGTGGGGCGCCGTCGATGGTCTGCTCCTCGAGCGGGCCGAGGGCGTCGATGGCCGACTCCGCGATCCGCCGCAGCAGCGCCTGCGACGAGTCGCGCTTGTCCTCCGGGGTGACCGCGCTGAACTTCATCCAGGCAATCACCATCGGCAGCGTCAGCCCGAACAGCACCAGCGTGATCAGCGCGACCAGGAAGGCCGCGAGGACGACGGTGGCGCCGTGCGCCGTCCCGGGCGGGATGGTCTGGACGGCGGCGACCGTGACGACGCCGCGCATGCCGGCCCAGCCGACGACGAACAGGCCGCGCCCGGTCAGCGGCTCCCGCTCCTCGAAGTCGATATCGGCCCGGCCGCGGGCCAGCCGCTTGCGCGCCCAGGCGAGCCGGGTCTCCTCGCGTTCGCCACTCGGGTCCATCGCGTCGAGATGCTCCTCGAACGCGCTCAGTCTGGTCCGGGTCTGCTCGGCCCGGTCGTCGCGGCTGAAGCGGATCCCCAACGCCGGCCCGAGCAGGCCGACGAACCGCAGGACGACGAGCAGCCCGACCACGATCAGCACCAGGCCGCTGATCTCGCCGACCGTGGTCTCCTCGCGCGCGGCGTCGATCAGCTCGGGCAGCTGGTAGCCCATGGCCAGGAAGACCGCGCTCTCCAGCAGGAAACTGACCGTCGTCCAGGTCGTCGACTGGGTCTGCCGGTCCTGCGCGCTGAACCGTTTGCTGCCCAGGACGCCGGTCACGAGACCGGCCAGCACGACCGCGAGGACGCCGGACGCGTGCAGCTCCTCGGCCGGGAAGTAGGCCAGGAACGGGACGGCGAACGAGATCGTCGTGTTCAGCACCGGGTCGTCCAGCCGCTGCCGCAGCAATGCGGTCAGCCACCCGACGACCAGCCCGATCAGCACGCCGCCGGCCACCGCCCAGGCGAAGTCCAGGACTGTCGCGCCGAGGCTGAACCCGCCGGTGACGCCAATCCCGGCGATCGCCGTCCGCAGCACCACCAGCGCCGAGGCGTCGTTGACGAGACTCTCGCCCTCGAGCACGGTCAGCAGCCGCGGCGGCAGGCCGACCCGATGCCCGATCGCCGTCGCGGCGACCGCGTCCGTCGGGCTGACCACCGCGCCGAGCGCCACCGCGAGCGGGAACGAGATGTTCGGGAACACCGCGTGCACCACGGCGCCGATCGCCACCGACGAGACGATCACCATCACCACGGACAGCCAGGAGATCAGCCCGAAGTTCCGCCGGATGTCGAGCACCGGCAGCTGGACGGCCGCGGAGTACAGCAGCGGCGGCAGCACCCCCGCCAGCACCAGCTCGGGCTCCAGGTGGATGGTCGGCGCGCCGGGCAGGTAACTCGCCCCGATCCCGAGCGCCACCAGCAGCAACGGCGCCGCGACGCCCGTCCGCCGCGCGAACACCGACGCCGCGATCATGATCGCCAGCCCGGCTCCGGCCACAAGCAAGAACTGATGCTCCACGCAACCACCCTAGGGCGTGTCTCTCAATTCCGCGCCGTAGCGAGCATGTGCTCGGTGCGGTAGCTCGGTGCGCTGGGGCGAAGGGTTCGATGCGGCGCATCGTGCCCTTTGCACCAGTGCGGCGAGATGCCGTGCCGAGTGCAGCGCAGTAGGCGTGGGATTGGGAGACATGCCCTAGGCGCGTGGTCAGCCCCGCGCGGTGAAGACCCACCGGCCCGCGCCGACCCGGTACGTGGCGCCGTGCAGGTGCTCGGCTCCCCGGGGCGGCCGGACGCCGGTACCCGGCACGGTGACGGTGGCTTCGCGTGGAACGGTCACGGTCAGGCGGATGCGGCCGTCCCGGTGTTCCCAGGTTGACGAAACCAGGCCGCGGACGGTTTTGATGCTGGCGGCAACTCGCTCGAGCCCGGGCGGGAGCTGCGGCGCGATCGCGATCGACCGGTAGCCGGGCTCGGCCGGTTGAATACCGCCCAGGACGGTGTAGAAGGAGGCGTTGATCCCGGCGAACATTGCGTGGTCGTGCGTCTCCATGCCGGAGGTGTACAGCCACTGCTCCCACGGAGTCGTCGCGCCGTGTGCGATCTGGAAGCCGAACCCCGGGTACGTCGTCTGGTGCAGGATCGTCATCGCGACGTCCAATCGCCCGACGGCGGCCAGCGCGTCGACGAGGTACCGCGTCCCGAAGATGCCGGTGTCGAGGTGCCCGCGGTCCTTGCCCAGGATCGTCGCCACCAGCTTGTCCCCGACTGCCTGGCGATGCTCGGCCGGGACCATTCCGAACGCGATCGGCAGCACGCTGGTGGTCTGCCGGCCGCTGCTGTACGTCGTCCCGTCCGCACTGAGGAAATGGTTGTTGAAGGCAACACGGATCGCGTCGGCCAGCGCGGTGTACCGGACGACGTCGTCCGGCGTCCCGACCACACGCGCCGCTTTCGCCACCGCGTCGGCCTGCCGATAGGACAAAGCCGTGTTGACGAGTGAGCCCTCGCTGAAGCAGTCCCCCGCGGTCGGGCTGCCCATCCCGTCGTTCGCCTCCGGCCCGTGGTCCGGCGGGCACCAGTCGCCGAACGAGCGCTCGGCCGGCCAGATGTGACTCGGCACCTCGGCCGCGTTCCGGTCCACGAACGTCTTCATCAGCGGGTACGTCGCCGCGAGCGTCGCCCGATCGCCGTACTCCTGGTAGAGCGACCAGGCGAGAACCACCTGCCCACCGGCCATATCGGGGTACTGCGACTTGATCTCGTCGGTCGGCAGCGCCGTCCCGGGCGGCAGGTCCTTCAGGTACTTGGCGTAGAACGCGTTCATCCCGAACTCACGGATCGCGGCCTCGTGATACGCCTGGACGTCCATCGCCGGCGGCGTCCGCTCGTCGCGGACCGGGGTGTCGGTCGGCTGGCTGAGCGAGTTGTTCAGGATGCTCCAGCGGTTGTTCCGCCAGATCCGGTTCAGCATCGGGTCCGACGAGTCGAAGCGCCCGGTGGACTCGACGTCCGCGTGGATCGCGCGGCCGGTGATGCTGTCCAGGGTCGGCGTCCCGGGATAGCCGGTCACCTCGACGTACCGGAAGCCGTGGTAGGTGAACCGCGGCTCCCAGGTCTCGCCGCGCGGGTCGCCGCGCAACGTGTAGGTGTCGGTCGCGGCGGCGTTGCGGTTGGTGAAAGTGTCGAGCAGGCCGTCCGCGCCGAGCTCCTCCGCGGTCCGCATCCGGACGACGTTGCCCGCGGCCCCTTTCACCCGGAGCCGGTTCCAGCCCGCGATGTTCTGGCCGAGATCGAAGATGTGGACGCCGGGTCTCGGCGTCGTCAGCGCGACCGGGCGCAGGTCGCGCTGCACCCGGATCGGCGGCGCGGTGTTCGGCGCGAGCTCACCCTTCGGCGCGGCGACCGTGGTCACGGCCGACCAGGCGCTGTCGTCGTACCCGGCGACATCCCAGCCGGGCCGCTCCCGGCGGGCGTCGTACGACTCGCCGTGATAGATGTCGTTGGCAACGATCGGCCCGTCGGCCCACTTCCAGCCGTCGTTGCTGACGACCCGCTGCCGGCTGCCGTCGGCGAAGGTCAGGTCGAGCCGGACGAACGCCTGTTTCGGGCCGAGCCAGCGGAAGCCGTACTGGTTGTACCGGGCGCCGTAGCCGTTGCCGAGCCAGATGCCGATCGCGTTCTCCCCGCGCCGGATCTGCCGGGTCACGTCGTAGGAGTCGGTCAGGTTCCACCGGTCGTACGGCGTATTGGCGGGCGCCAGCACGTGGTCCCCGACCTTCGCGCCGTTCAGATGCAGCTCGTAGAACCCCAGCCCGTAGACCTCGACCCGGGCCGACCGGACGGCCTTGCCGACCGCGAACTCGGTCCGCACCAGCGGGGCGTCCCCGCCCGCGCTGATCCATTCGGCCTCCACCGCTGCTTGCGGCACTACGCCGCCACTCACCAACACCATCGCCAGCGACCCGACCAATCCCCGTATCCAGCCCATACCCGACGAGCCTAGGCAGGACCACAGCGTCAGGTCCCGGCTACTGACCGATACCGGCCATGAACGCGGTCAGCTCGGCGGCGACCAGCTTCGGCTCTTCGTAGGCCATGAAGTGACCGCCGCGATCGGGGGCGAGGTAGCGGCGGATGTCGGACGCCGCCCGCTCGGCGATCGACCGCGGGAAGAGCGGCATGTTCCACTCCTGGCTCTGGGTGACGGCGACCGGCGCGGTGATGACTGGACGCGGCTGGTTGTGCGGGCCGTCGAAGTACGGGCGGAACGACGTACCGATCGAATCGGTGCCCCAGTAGAGCGTTAGGAGTGTGCAGAGCGCGTCGCGGTCGAACCGCGATTCGAGGTCACCATCGCAGTCGGACCAGGCCCGCAGCTTCTCGATGATGAACGCCGCCAGACCGGCTGGTGAGTCGAGCAAGGCACTGGCGACCGTGTCCGGGCTGGTGCCGATGATGGCCTGGTAACCGCCGTCCTCCTCACCCCGCTCGTCGTCGGAGTCCAGCCAGGTCTGCTCTGCTTCGGTGATCGGCTCGGCGAACTCACTCGGGAAGGGGCCGTGAATGACGTGGACGCCGGCGACCTGCTCGGGGTGGAGCGTCGCCAGCCAGCCGCAGACCGAGCCGCCGATATCGCCGCCGAAGGCGAAGTAGCGGTCGTAGCCGAGAGTCTCGGTCATCAGCCGATGGAAGCGTTCGGCGATCGCCGCGCGGGTCGTCGGGCCTTCGGTCACCTCGGACCAGAGGAAGCCGGGCAGGGTGGCGATCACGACGTCGACGTCCAGCAGGTCGGCCAGCGGGAGCAGCTCGGTGAACGCGCTGGGCCAGCCGTGCGTGAGCAGGACGGGCGGCCGGCTCGGGTCGCGCCTGAGGTGCACGAAGTGCGTCCCGCCCTCGACGTACTGCGGGTAGTCGTTCAGCCGGGCCTCGGCGCGACGCCAGTCGAACTCATCGGCCCAGTACGACACCAACGCACGCAGGTACTCCGGGTCGACGCCGGCCTGCCAGCCCGGCGCGGTCGCGGTAACGAAGCGCGTACGCCGAAGCCGCGCTCGCAGCTCATCGAGGACGTCGTCGGGGACGGCGATCCGGAAGCGATCCATCGGGCTACTCCTTACCTGCTTCGCCGCGAACCAGCGGAAAAGCGTTGATCTGCAACTGCACCGGCCGCGCGGTGGGCGCCTTGGGCAGCGCCAGGTGGCGGGCGATCACGGCGTCCAGCTCGGCCATCAGCTCACCGAGCCCGGCCGCGGTCAGCCGGAGATTGACGGTGTCGAACGAGGCGACGTCGAGCCACGCGCGGTCGAACGCCTGCTCGCCGTCGGCCCGGAACTCGCGGACGGTCTCGTCGCGCCGACGCATCCACTCCGCGTCGATGAGCTCGGTCGCGAGCCGCTCGGCGCTGCCCGCGGGCTGCTCGTGCGCCGCGGGCAATGTGATCGAGCCGGGACGCCGCATCCACCAGCGCTCGCGCGCCGTGCCGCGGCCGGCGTCCTCGGTCACCAGGCCGTGTTTCTCCAGCTGGCGCAGGTGGTAACTCGTCGCGCCGCTGGACTCGCCGAGCCGGGCGCCGAGGCCGCTGGCCGTCAGCGGCCCGTACATCGACAGCTCGTCGAGGATGCGGACGCGCAACGGATGCGCCAGCGCGCGCAACGCGGCGGTCTCCAGCGCGGGGGCTCGGTCGGACATGATGCAAAGATAGCTTTGCAACCATTTCTTTGCAAGCGCGGACAGGATGCGCACCCGGTCCGGACAAGTCCCTGACATTCGCTCGGCATCGTGGCGGGTATGACGAGCAGAAGACTGTTGCGCTGGGCCCCGCTGCTGCTGGCGGCCGCGCTGGCCACCGGATGCGGAGCCTCGAAGGCGGACCCCCAGGCCCAGGGCCAGGACGCGGGTAAGGCGCCGGAGATCGCGACGCTGAAAACGCCGACGCCGGGGAAGAAGACCACCACGACGACCCCCGCGGATCCCGACGCCGGCCGGGTCCGGGAGCGGATCGACATGACGGACGCCGACCGCAAGCGGCTGCTCGAGCCGTATCTGGCGTGTATGAAGGAGAACGGCATCGACGTCTACGCCAAGCGCAAGGAGGCCGGCGTCCTCGGCGACGGCCCGGCGACCGACCCGGTGAAGGCCAAGACCGCCGGCAAGGTCTGCGCGCCGAAGCTGCCGCTGCCGCCGTGGGAGGTGGACGCCAAGAACCCGGACGCCCTCGACTTCGGCCGCAAGGTCGTGCAGTGCCTCAAGAACAAGGGCGTCAAGTACGTCGAGCTGTCCTCGGACACGTCGTCCGGCGTCGTCGGCCCGTCGCTCGGCGGGAAGAACAACGACATGCAGTCGATCACCAAGGGAATGGACCTGATGCCGCAGTGCCAGCGCGAGGTGGCCGGCAAGTGACCTCGCGCCGACGTGTGCTCACCGCCGTCGCGGTGCTGGCGGTCCTGTCCGGCGGCGGCCTGGCCGTCGTCCGGTACGTCGACCGCCCGCAACCGGCGGCCGCGACCGACGGACCGGACCCGGCCCAGACGGTGGCGATCACCCGCACCACGCTGTCCCAGTCGAAGGAGCTCCCCGGCGAGCTGGGGTACGGCGGCAGCAGCACCGTGAAGGGCAAGGCGACCGGAACGATCACCTGGTTGCCAAAGGCAAGTACCACGGTCGGGCGCGGTGACGTCCTGTACCGGGTGGACGACAAGCCGGTGGTGCTCTTCTACGGCAGCACTCCGCTCTTCCGCACCGTCGGCAAAGCGGCCCCGCCGCCGAGCACCCCGCCACCATCTCCGCCTCCACCTTCGCCTCCGGTCAAGGACAAGCCGCTCAGCGGCCCGGACATCCGGGTCGTCAAGCAGAATCTGACCGCGCTCGGCTTCCTGCCGAACACGACCACCGACAAACTGACCGACGCGACCACCAAGGCCATCAAGAAATGGCAGAAGTCGCTCGACCAGCAGCAAACCGGGGTGATCGACCCCGCCATGGTCGTCGTGCTGCCGGGCGCCGTCCGGATCAGCGCCGTCAAAGCAGCGCTCGGCGATCCGGCCGCGGCCGACGTCCTCGACGTCACTTCGACCGAGAAGGTCGTCACGCTCACCTTCGACGCCGACTCCACCGAGGGCATCAAGGCCGGTGTCAAGGTCAAGCTCAACCTGCCGAACGGCAAGTCCACCGCCGGCACCATCCGCAGTATCAGCACCGACGCCACTCCCCCGCCGGACGGCGGTCCGTCGGACGGCGACAAGAAGCCGCAGCTGGTCGCGACCATCGCCCTGGCCAAGCAGGCCGACAGCGCGGGCCTCGACTCCGGCCCGGTGCAGGTCGTCGTCCCCGGTCCGAGTCATCGCAACGTCCTCGTCGTACCGGTCGCGGCCCTGCTCGCACTGCGCGAGGGCGGCTACGCCGTCCAGGTCGTCAGCGGGTCCACGACCACCCTGGTCGCCGTCGAGACCGGGATGTTTGCCGACGGCAACGTCGAGATCATCGGCGACGGCCTGCAGGCCGGGCAGCAAGTGGTGACCACCTCATGACCGCGGTGGTCGAACTCAGCCATACCGTCAAGGAGTACCCCGGCGGTGTCCGCGCGCTCGACGACGTCTCGCTGCGGATCGACTCCGGCGAGCTGGTCGCGATCGTCGGCCCGTCCGGCTCGGGCAAGTCGACGCTGCTCAACCTGATGGGCACGCTCGACCGCCCGACCGCGGGAACGGTCGCGATCAGCGGGCACGACGTCGCGTCGCTGTCCGATCGCGAGCTGTCCGCTCTGCGCGGCCGCTCGATCGGTTTCGTCTTCCAGCAGTTCCACCTCTCGGACGGGCACACCGCCACCGAAAACGTGGCGACCGGTCTCTTGTACGCCGGGACGCCGCGCCGGGCCCGCAAGCCGCTGGCCCTGGAGGCGCTCGCCAAGGTCGGCCTCGCACATCGCGCGGGTCATCGTCCGCATCAGCTCTCCGGCGGCGAGCGGCAACGCGTCGCGATCGCCCGCGCGCTGGTCAACAACCCATCCGTCGTCCTCGCCGATGAGCCGACCGGCGCGCTGGACACCGCCAACGGCCTCGCCGTCCTGGAGTTGCTCAACCAGCTGCACGCGGCCGGTACGACGATCGCCGTCATCACCCACGATCGCGATATCGCCGCGCAGCTTCCGCGCCGGCTGGAGATGCGCGACGGTCAACTGGTGACCGCCGCATGACGCGGCTGACCCAGCCAGTCCGGCTGGCCTTCTCCGATCTGCTGCTGCTCGGGCTCACCCGGCTCCGGACCCGGCCGCTGCGCGCGGCGCTTTCCGCGCTGGGCATCTCGATCGGGATCGCGACGATGATCGTAGTGACCGGGATCCCGGCGTCCAGTCAGCAGGCGGTGCTGGACGAGTTGTCGACGTTGGGGCCGGACTTGCTGCGGGCGGCCGCCGTCCCGGATGCGAGCAGCCCGAGCGACGAGCCGGCCGGGCTTCCGGTGCAGGCGGTCGGGATGGCCGGGCGGATCGGGCCCGTGCGGGACGCGACCGGGGTGGCGAACGTGCACGCGAGCGTCCGGCGGTCGGACAAACTCGACTCCACCAGCAGCGGCAGCGGGATCACCGTGCTGGCCGGTACGCCGAACCTGGCCGGGCTGCTCGGGACGACGATGTACTCGGGGAAGTTCCTGTCACCGGCCACCGAGAAGTTCCCGACCGTGGTGCTCGGCGCGAAAGCCGCTACCTGGTTGGGGATCACGACCCTGCCGACCGGGCAACCGCTCCCCCGGATCCTGCTCAACGACACCTGGTTCACCGTGATCGGCGTCCTCGCGAAGTCGCCGCTGGCCCCCGATCTCGAGCAGTCCGTGGTGGTCGGGTGGGACGCCGCCAAGGCGAACCTCGGCTTCGACGGCCGACCGACCGTGGTCTACGTCCGCTCCACCGACACCGCGGTCGAGGACGTCCGCGCCGTCCTCGGGCGGACGCTCAGCCCCGAGCAGCCGGGCCTGGTCCAGGTCAGCCGGCCGTCCGAGGCGCTGGCCGCCAAGCGGATCACCCAGAACGCGTTCTCCACGCTGTTTCTCGGCCTGGCCGGGGTGGCGCTGCTCGTCGGCGGCATCGGCGTCGCGAACACGATGGTCATCTCGGTCCTGGAGCGCCGTCGCGAGATCGGGTTGCGGCGGGCGCTCGGTGCGAACCGGCGGCAGATCCGCGGGCAGTTCCTGACCGAGTCGATCGTGCTCTGCGCGATCGGCGGCGCGATGGGCGCCGTCCTCGGGGTGGCCGGCGTGATCGGGTACGCCGAATCCCAGGGCTGGCCGGTGGTGATCCCGGCGTCCGCGCTGCTCACCGGGCTCGGCGCCTCGATCGCGGTCGGCGTCCTGGCGGGCGTGTATCCGGCCGTCCGGGCATCGTTGCTCACGCCAACGGAAGCGCTGGCAGCAGATTGATCCGGCCGCCTATAGTCGACACCATGTGTGCGCAGGTCGTACTCGCCGAGGACGACGAGAAACAGGCCGAGCTCGTCCGGCGGTACCTGGAGCTGGAGAACCACACGGTGTACGTCGTCCACGACGGCCGGGCCGCGCTCGAAGAGGTTCGTCGGCGACAGCCCGACCTGCTGGTGCTGGACGTGATGCTGCCCGGTGTCGACGGGCTCGACGTCTGCCGGATCCTTCGCCAGGAGACCGATCTGCCGGTGCTGATGCTGACCGCCCGCGCCGAGGAGGACGACCTGCTGCTCGGGCTCGACCTCGGCGCGGACGACTACATGACCAAGCCGTTCAGCCCTCGCGAGCTGGCGGCCCGGGTCCGTACGCTGCTGCGGCGGACGCGCGGCTCCGCGACCGCCGAGCCGAGCACGCTGTTGCGGGTCGGCGGCGTCGCGGTCGATCTCGATCGGCACGAGCTGTTTGCCGATGGCAACCAGATCCCGTGTACGCCGGGCGAGTTCCGGCTGATCGCGACGATGGCCGCGCGACCGCACCGGGTCTTCACCCGGGCCCAGCTGCTGGAGAACCTGCACGGCGTCGACCAGTACATCACCACCCGGACGATCGACACCCATGTGCTCAACCTGCGGAAGAAGATCGAGCCCGACCCGCGGCGTCCGGTCCGGCTGCTGACTGTGTACGGGGTCGGCTACAAGCTGGCCGACGGCTGAGATGGCCGCCCGGCGCAGTGTTCTGGTCCGGCTGCTGGCCGGCGCCGTCCTGATCGCGCTCTGCTCGATCGCGGCGACGGCCTGGCTCGCGGCCCGCAGTACGACGGTCGCGATCCAGGAGCAGCAGGGGCAGGCGCTGGCCGACGACGCGACGATCTACCAGACCGTGATCGAGTACGCCGCCACCCACAAGAGCTGGGCCGGGGTCGAGCCCGTGCTCGCCAAGCTGAGCGCGTCGTACGACCGGCAGATCAGCCTCACCGAGCGCGACCGGACGCCGATCGCCGGGAAGCCGGTGCCCCCGGAGCAGGACGGGTCGGCCATCGTCGATCCGCTCCGGATGAGCAGCAGCCTGGCGGGGGTGAAGACCGGGGGCGATCTGATCGACCCGCGGGTGGTCGGTCCGTTCGCGCTGACGGCCGCGCAGAAGACGAAGTACAACGGCCTGGCCAAGGAGGTGCTGACGTGTACGCAGCTCCGCTCCGCGCAAGGCCGGATCGTCGTCGATCCGTTCGGGCGGCCGACGGTCGAGGACGCGCCGCCGGGGACCATCGAAGCGTGTGACGGCAATGAGCTGAAGGTGATCGAGCCGCCGCAGCTCGCGGCGTACGAGCGGCTGCAGAAGCTGGTGAACACCTGCCTGAGCGCGCGCGGCCCGGTGGCGCCGATCAAGTTCCAGGCCGATCTGAGCTGGGGCATCGTGCGCGGGCCGGCCGCACAGGAGTCGGGGGCCGCTCCGGTGCCTCCCGATCCGGACGCGGTCGACAACTGCCTGCTGGATGCCCGGCGGACGATGCTGAAACCGTACGTCGCGCCGCTGGCCGTCCTGTTCGTCAGCACCCAGAACGAGGCCGCCCCGGCCGAGTTCGACCTGTCCCCCGCGAGCCAGAAGCGGATCGCCGGGGTCGCGGCGGCGATTCTCGGCGTCACTGTACTGATCGCGGTCGTCGGCGGGATCCGGCTCGTCCAGCCGCTGCGCGCGCTGACCAAGGCGTCGCGGCAGATGACCGGTGGCGACGAGAACATCCGGGTCCGGGTCCGCGGCCGGGACGAGATCGGCCAGCTGTCGCTGGCATTCAACGAGCTGGCCGACAGCCGGGCCCGGACCGAATCGTTGCGCCGGGCAATGGTCAGCGATATCGCCCACGAGCTGCGCACGCCGCTGAGCAACATCCGCGGCTGGCTGGAGGCCGTCGAGGACGGCGTCGCCCAGCCCGACGCGGCGTTCATCGCATCGCTCAGCGAGGAGGCCGCCCTCCTCCAGCACATCATCGACGACCTCCGCGACCTGGCCACCGCGGACGCGGGCAACCTGCGCATCCACCCCGAACGCGTCTACCTCGGCCTGCTCTTCGACCAGGTCGTCGCCACCAACCGCGCCCAGGCCGAGCACGCCGGCATCACGTTGTCCGCGGCAACCATCGGCGACATCGAGCTGGACGCCGACCCGGTCCGCCTGCGCCAAGCGGTCGGCAACCTGGTCGCCAACGCCCTACGCTTCACCCCCGCGGGCGGGACCGTGCGCATCGAGGGCAGCCAGGACGCCGGTCACGTTGTCATCGACGTCATCGACACCGGCGCCGGAATCGCCCCCGAGGACCTCCCCAAAGTCTTCGACCGCTTCTGGCGCGCCGAACAGTCCCGCAACCGCCACACCGGCGGCAGCGGCCTCGGCCTCCCCATCGTCCGCAGCCTCATCGAAGCCCACGGCGGCACAGCTACCGTCACAAGCACTCTCGACCACGGGTCGACCTTCACCCTCCGCCTACCGGCCTGACCGGCCACGGCGTCTCGGCATCCGGTACGCCGCCGCCCGCCGGACCGGATGCGCGACACTGGGTCATCATTGTCTAGTAAATAAGGTGACATAGATGACTACCGAAGCGCAGGCGACCCTGAACGACGTGAACCTGGCCGCGGTCGGCGGACTGGTCGCGGCGATCCAGGCGGATCCGGCGAAGGCCAAGACGACCTGGGCGGCGCACGTCACCTGGAACGGCGCCTTCACCTCCTCCGCCCGCATCCGCACCTTCGACGCCGTCCCCTCCGACGAGCCCGCCGCCCTCGGCGGCACCGACCAGGCCCCCAACCCCGTCGAACAACTCCTCGGCGCCCTAGGCAACTGCCTGGCCGTCGGCTACGCCGCCAACGCCACCGTCGCCGGCATCCCCCTCGACGAACTCACCATCGACGTCAAAGGCGACGTCGACCTGCACGTCTTCCTCGGCCTCGCCGAAGGCCACGCCGGCTTCGACTCCATCACCGCCACCGTCCGCCTCAAGTCCTCAGCCCCCACCGACCAGCTCGCCGCCCTCCACGAACGCGTCCAAGCCTCCTCCCCCGTCGGCCATACCCTCACCAACCCGATCCCCCTCACCATCACCCCCGCCTGACCACCCAGCGGCGCGGTGGCAACACCGCGCCCCGTCACCTCAGCTCGCCGGCTCATGCCCCACCAAGCCGGACCGCGAAGGAAGCGGCGGCGAGCTGGTCTCGCGCAGGTGGAGTGAGAAGTGTCGATCGGCGGGGTGGTGGGTCGTCATCTCCTTGGAAGCGGCTGTTGGAGCTGCTCGGCGGAGGAGGCGGGATGACGATCGGCGTGTTCGTGAGTGTGACGGTTGATGGCGTGATGCAGGCGCCGGGGCGGGCGGATGAGGACGGGCGGGGCGGGTTCGGGTGCGGCGGGTGGGCGGACGGGTATCAGGACGAGGTGCTGGCGGGGTTCGCCGGGGAGGGGATGAGCGCCGGCGGCGGGCTGTTGCTGGGGCGGCGTACGTACGAGGATCTACTCGGCTTCTGGACGACGACGCCGGAGCCGAATCCGTTCACCGAGGTGCTGACGAACAGCCCGAAGTACGTCGTGTCCCGGTCGGCCGGGACCGGGCTCGGGTATCCGAACTCGACGCTGCTGGCCGGCGACGGGGTGCCGAACGTGCGGCGGCTGGCGGCGGAGTACGACGGCGCGCTCACGGTGCTCGGGTCCGGGGAGTTGGTGCGCGCGCTGCACGCCGCGCGGCTCGTCGATCGCTACATTCTGTTGATCCACCCGATCGTGCTCGGGTCGGGGACGCGGTTGTTCGGCGCCGGGGAGCGGGCGAACCTGGTGCTGGAGCGGTCGATTCCGACCACGACCGGTGTGATCATCGCCCAGTACGCCGTGGCTCGCTGAGGAGGCGGAGATGCGTTACACGTTGTTGCTGCACTATGCCGAGGGGGACGTCGAGTCGCTGGGAGCAGAGGTGATCGAGGAGGGACAGCGGGCCTTCGGGGCCTATGCGCAGACGTTGGAGGCGGCCGGGGTGCTGGTGGCGGCGGAGGTCTTGCAGCCGTCGGTGAGTAGTACGACGGTGCGGATGGTGGACGGTCGGTTGCAGATCCAGGATGGGCCGTTCGCGGACACCAAGGAGCAGTTGGGTGGAACCGTGGTGATCGACGTGCCGGATCTGGATACGGCGATTCGCTGGGCCCGGGAGGCGCCGCCGGTGCAGTGGGGCGCGGTGGAGATCCGGCCCGGGGCGACGTACACGGTGAACGGCGTGTGGACCGCGAACCAGTGAGGGTCGAGGACGCCGCCGAGCAGGTCGCGCGGACGTCGTACGGGCGGTTGATCGCCCTGCTCGCGGCCTCAACCGGGGATCTGGCGCTGGCCGAGGACGCGCTGGCGAGTGCGTTCGAGCAGGCATTGCGGAGCTGGCCGGAGGACGGCGTCCCGGCGAATCCTGAAGGGTGGTTGCTGACCGTGGCGCGGAATCGGCAACGGGACACGTGGAAGTCGGCGGCGCACCGGACGTCGGATCCACTCGAGTTCGCGGACGGACGGTCGACGTCGCCACTGGACGATCTCGACCCGGACGCGCTCGGCGACCGGCGGCTCGAGCTGCTGTTCGTCTGCGCGCATCCAGCGATCGACGCCGCCGTCCGAACGCCGTTGATGCTGCAGACCGTGCTGGGGTTCGAGGCCGCGCAGATCGCGACCGCGTTCGCGGTGCCACCGGCCGCGATGGCACAGCGGCTGGTCCGGGCCAAGCGGCGGATCAAGGACACCCGGATCCCTTTCGTCGTCCCGGATCCGCGGGACCGGCCGGAGCGCGTCGCCGCCGTCCTCGAAGCCGTTTACGGCTGTTACGCGATCGCCGGGACCGGCGAGCTGGCCGATGAGGCCCACTATCTCGCGGTCACACTGGCGGCGCTGCTGCCCAGCGAGCCGGAGGCGTGGGGGCTCGCCGCGCTGATCACCCTCTCGCTGTCCCGCGCCGCCGCTCGCGGCACGGAGTACGTGCCCCTCGACGAGCAGGACGCCACCCGCTGGAACCAGGAGCTGATCGCCGAGGGTGAGCGCTATCTACGCCGCGCCGCCGGTGGCCCACCGGGCCGATTCCAGCTCGAAGCCGCCATCCAGGCCGTGCATTGCGACCGCGCGCGCACCCGGCAGACCGACTGGCCGGCGCTGCACACCCTCTACTCGGCGCTGATCACGGTCGCGCCGACGCTCGGCGCCCGAGTAGCCCTGGCCGCCGTTACCGCGAACCTCCACTCCCCCGCGGCCGGTCTCGCAGCCCTCGACCAACTCGATGCCGAGGCCTTCCAGCCCTTTCACGCCACCCGCGGTGAGTTGCTCACCCGGGCGGGCCGGGCGGCGGAGGCCGCTGCCGCTTTCACGACGGCGGCCTCCTTGACGACGGACGAGTCCCTCCGGAGCTATCTGCTCGACCGCGCGGCTAGGTGCCGTCGATGAGGCGGGTGGCCAGGTCGGGGTTGAACTGACCTGCGGGCGTCGAGGGGGCGATGCCGCAGGGGCCGTCGGAGACGCCGGGGGTTTTGATCCAGAGGAGGAGTTCGGCGCCGCCGCCGGTTTGGGCGGGGACGCCGAGTTTGCGGCCGGCGGGGTTGCACCAGGAGCCGTTGTGGCCGTTGCCGTTGCGGCTGGTGTCGATGACGAAGGGTTTGGCGGTGGCCAGGTAGCTGTTGACGGAGTTGGCGTAGGTGATGGATTCGCTGGTGCGGTAGAAGTTGGAGACGTTGACGGAGAAGCCGCGGATGTTGGCGATACCGGCCTGGTCGAGGCGGTAGGCGATGGTGGAGGCGGTCGTCCAGCCGGCGTTGCCGGCGTCCAGGTAGGCGTAGGTGTTCGGGGCTTTCTGCTGCAGCATCTGGGTGGCGTAGAGGAGCATGCCGAGGCGTTCGTCCTTCTGTGCCTGCGTCATGCAGTCCATCCCGTTCAGGGCGTCCGGCTCGATGATCACCACGGCGGGTTTGGCGCCGATGCCGGCCGCGAAACTCGAGATCCAGGTCCGGTAGGCGCTGACACTGCCCGCACCACCACCAGAGTGGCCCGCGCAGATGTCGCGATCAGGAATGTTGTAGGCGACCAGGACCGGCAGTTTGTCCTGCCCGTCGGCGGCGCCGGTGTAGTTGGCGACCGCGGTGCCGATGGTGCTGTCGTTGCCGAACCAGCGCGCGATCGGTTTCGATCCGATCGAGCTCTGGATCCGCGCGGCGCGCGCGTCACCGGCGTTGTTCCGCGCCCAGACCGCGGGCAGCGAATCGGGGTTGACGTAGAAACCGCTGGTCAGGCCGATCGGGCTCGCGGCGGCGGCCGGTCCGGCGGGCGCCAGGTCGGCGGCGATCAGGATGGCCGCGAGCACAGTTCTCCGAAGAAACATCCGAGCTCCTTTCTGGAAGCGCTCCCAAGAATGCATACGTTGAGCGCAACCTGATTCGCCGTCAATAGCTCATCAGTTCCGGAAGCGCTCCCAGCCGTTGGAACCGGTTCCGACCAGTGCATTTCGCTCCGCTAGGGTGAGCCGGTGTCCCGAACTCGTCTGCTGATCGGCCTCATCGGACTGATCGTCGTCGCGGCGGTCGCCGTCCTGCTGATCAAGTTGCCGAAGGCATCGGACGCCGAACCCGACCGGCCGGCCGCCGTCGTACTGCCGCCCGTGCACGCCGGTCTCGACTACCAGCTCGGCGGCCCGTATCCGCCGCCGGCCGGCGTCCAGGTCGTCGTCCGCGATCGGACGGCGCCGATCGCCGACGGCCTGTACAACGTCTGCTACGTCAACGCCTTCCAGACCCAGCCGGGCGAGGAGTCCGACTGGGACCAGGACCTCCTGCTCAAGGACGCCGCCGGCAAGCTGGTCATCGACGAGGACTGGGACGAGCCGCTGCTCGACCTGCGGACCGCCGACCAGCGCACCCGGATCGCCGCGAAGGTGAACGGCTGGATCGACGGCTGCGCGGCCAAGGGCTACCAGGCGATCGAGCCGGACAACTACGACAGCTACACCCGTTCCAAGGGTCTGCTGACCGCCGGTCAGGCCAAGGAGTTCCTCACGCTGCTGGCCGCCCACGCGCACACCAAGAACCTCGCCATCGGCCAGAAGAACACCGCCGACCTGGCCGTCGACCGCAAAGCCGTCGGCCTCGACTTCGCCGTCTCCGAGGAGTGCGGCCAGTACGACGAGTGCGACACCTACGCGGCGGCGTTCGACGACAACGTGCTCGTGATCGAGTACACCGCCGACGGTCTCCGCAAGGCGTGTACGGCGTTCGGCGACCGACTCAGCATCGTGCTGCGCGATCGCGACGTGCGGACTCCCGGCGACTCGGCGTACGTCCGCAAGACCTGCTGAGCGACCCCGGATGCGGGAGACTGGAGCGCATGCAGTCTTTCTGGTTGGCCCGCAAGCTCCGCAAGAACACCGATCGGCTCGCCTTCTACAAGGCGGCCCAGCTCATCTACAGTTCGCCGGGCGACACCGACAAGATCCTGCAGCTGTTCGGCGAACGCCGCGACCGCGACTTCACCGAGAACGTCTTCTACGGCCTGCAGCGCGCCAGCCACACCAACCACACCGAGGGGCATCGCCCGGTGCCCGACGTCCCGCCGGCCGTGGCCGTCTTCCTGCGCGACCGGTTCCCGGAGTACCTCGCCCAGGACGGGTCTACCTCGACCGGCCGGCACGACCTCGCCGAATGGATCGTCGACGCGGCGCTGAAGTCGACCGACCCGAAGTCCCGCGCCGAGCTCGCCGGGCTGCTCAGCGAAACCGATCAGCCGAAGCTGCTCGACCAGCTGCAGGGAGCCTTCTCGACCGCACTCCAGAACGAAAAGGGCGGCTACGACTCGAAAGTCCGGCTCTGGACCAACCGCGAACCCACCGAGCTGACCCGCGTACTCCTGGCCAACCCGCACCTGCCCACGCCGCTCACGGCTGAGGAACGCGCCGCCCGCGGCAGCTATGTCAGCGCCGACGGCGCAGTCCTCACGGTCTTCAAGAGTCGGCTCGACCGGCTCCCCGACTTCCTGATCCCGCAATACGCGAACGCCGCCGCCCGCGACCTGCTCGGCGCGATCGAACTCCAGGGGTCGATCGACTTCACCGAGCGCCTTCGCCGCGTCGTCCGCGAGCTCCCGCCCGGCCCGGCCCGGCAACAGGTCGTCTTCGAGGCCATCCAGGGCAATCCCGAAGCCGTCGCCGCCGCGGCCGACGCCCACTACGCGCCCGCGAAGGACCGCGACGCGCTCGCCTTCCTCTACATCACCGAGCAGTGGGACCGGTACGACGAAGCCGACCCGGACGGCTCGCGGATGATCGCGTACTGCGCCGAGCACGCCCGTCCATACGTCGGCACCTACCGCCATCAGATCGAGCGCGCGGCGCAGGCCTCCGGCCGTCCCAACCCCTGCCCGAAGTTGCCCAAGGCCCCACCCAACCCCAACCCGTTCCGCTCCTACCAGTCCGGCAGCTGGCCCACCGACCCCGGCGGAGGCAGCGGCGGGTTCTCCGGTGGCGGCAGCTTCTGAAGGTAGTGCCAGCTCTACCTCCGGACTCCTGCTGGCCGGATCGATTGCCGCGGGCGACGCTCATAGCCTGGAAGCACCAACTTCCAAGGAGCCCAAGATGTCTGTGTCCCATCGCCGCATCGCCCTGACCGTGACCGCTGTGGCGGCACTCGTCGGCGGCACGGCCGTGTCGTCGGCCGCGGTCGAGACCGCCCGGCCGAACAACGCCGTCCAACAGAGCCTGAACGCACTGGTCAAAGGCCCGAGTTTCCCGGGCGCGATCGCGACCGTGCGGGACCGACGCGGTCACGTCCGCACCTACACCGCCGGCGTCGGCGACCTCGACACCAAGGCGCCGGTGCCGAAGGCGAGCCGGGTTCGGATCGGCAGCAACACCAAGACGTTCACCGCGGTCGTCGTCCTGCAGCTGGTCGGCGAGGGGAAGGTCGGTCTCGACGACCCGGTCGAGAAGTACCTGCCCGGAATGGTCCGCGGGGACGGGATCGACGGCCGCAAGATCACCGTTCGGCAGCTGCTGCAGCACACCAGCGGCATCCCGGACTACGACGAGCTGCTCGTCGACGGCTACCCCGCGATGCAGCACGTCTACTGGGAACCGCGTGAGATGGTTGATGTTGCCCTGGGCAAGAAAGCGCTCTTTGCGCCGGGCACCAGCTGGGAGTACAGCAACACCAACTACATCCTGGCCGGGCTGCTCGCCCAGAAGGTGACCGGCCGGCCGATCGCCGAGGAGATCACCAAGCGCGTCATCGAGCCCGCCGGACTCCGGGACACCTACTGGCCCGCCGTCGGCGACCAGCGCATCCTCGGCCCGCACCCGCAGGGCTACTTCAAGACCACGCCGGACGGCAAAGCCGTCAACGTCACCGAGATGGAGCCGTCACTCGGCTGGGCCGCGGGCCAGATGATCGCCTCTCCCGGCGACCTGAACCGCTTCTTCACCGCGGTCATCAACGGCAAGCTCCTCAAACCCGCTCAGCTCCAGCAGCTCCTCACCACCGTGCACGCGCCGGACATGGACGTCAACGGCGACGGCGAGTACGGCCTCGGCATCGCCAAGCTCGAACTCTCCTGCGGTGGCTACGCCTGGACCCACGGCGGCGACATCTTCGGCTTCGAGACCCGCAACGCCGTCACCCCCGACGGGCGCGAAGCAGCCCTGGCCGTCACCGCCATGCCGACCACGTTGGACGACGCCAAGCGCGTCGCCAAGTCTCTCGACACCGCTCTCTGCAGCTGACCGACGATCAGGAGGCGGCCTGCCCGAACGGCACGGCGGCCCGGGTGACCACGGGCGCTGGGTGCTCCCAGCGTCCACGCCGGGCCAGCTCGGGCAGGACGCCTTCGCCGAACCAGTAGGCCTCTTCCAGATGCGGGTAGCCGGACAGAACGAACTCTTGGACGCCGACAGCGGCGTACTGCTCGATCAGGTCGGCGATCTCGGCGTACGAGCCGACCAGGGCGGTGCCGGCGCCGCCGCGGACGAGGCCGATCCCCGCCCAGAGGTTCGGGTGGATCTCCAGACCGTCCTTGGTGCCTTCGTTGAGTGCGAGCATTCGCCGCTGCCCCTCGGCTTCGCTGCGGCGCAGACCGTCCTGAACCTTCTTGATCTGCTCGTCGGAGATTCCGTCGAGCAACCGGGCCGCCTCGGCCCAAGCAGCCGAAGCCGACTCCCGCGCGATCGAGTGCAGGCGGACGCCGAACCGGAGCTCGCGCCCCTGCGCCGCGGCCAGTGCGCGGACCCGCTCGATCTTCGCGCCGACCGCTGCCGGCGGCTCGCCCCAGGTCAGGTAGACGTCGGCATGCTTGGCGGCGACCTCGAGCGCCGGAGCCGACGAGCCGCCGAAGTAGATTTCCGGGATCGGGTCGGGCCGCTGATTGAGGACGGCGTCCTCGACCTGGAGATGCTCGCCGCGGTGGGTGACCGTCTCGCCCCTCCAGAGCCGGCTGACGATGTCGAGGAACTCGCCGCACCGTTCGTACCGGCCGTCCTTGTCGAGGAAGTCGCCGAACATCCGCTGCTCGTGGCTCTCACCGCCGGTGACGACATTCAGCAGGAGCCGGCCGCCGGACAGGTTCTGGAAGGTGCCGGCCATCTGCGCGGCGAGGAACGGTGAGATCAGACCGGGCCGGAACGCGACCAGGAACTGCAGCCGCTCGGTGAGCCCGCTGAGCATCGCCGTACTGATCCACGCGTCCTCGCACCAGGCGCCGGTCGGGGTCAGCGCCGCCTCGAAGCCGAGCTGCTCGGCGCTGCGGGCGATCTGACCCAGGTAGGGCACGGACGCCGGCCGGCCGGACGACCCGGCCGACACCCCGTGACCACCGCCGACCACCTGCCGGCCGTCACCGCCGTTCGTCGGCAGGAACCAGTGGAACCGCAGCCGCTGTGTCATCGGGATCCTTCCCACCCTCTCGGTCGCATTGTCGACAGAATTACTCGACAAAGAGACCGGTGCAAGCGATCCGCGGATATTCACCGATGGGCGCCGGGCTGGGCGTGGTCGACCGCCCAGGAGAGCGCGTACTCGGCGATCTCCTCCCAGCCGTCCTGGCTGACCAGGCGGTGCGTGCGGCCGGCGTACTCCTTGAACTCGACGATGCCGGGACCACCGGCCTTGCGGTACTTCGCGACGACGGCCTTGCCGATCGCGGGCGGGACGACGTGGTCGATACCGCCGACGATGACCAGCAGCGGCGCACGGTCGGCGCGGGCGTAGTCGACCTTGGTGACGCCGGACTTCTCGTTCAGGACCGAGGTGACGCCTTCGAAGAAGACCCGGTTGTAGGAGTTGACGGCGTACTCCGCCCAGAGCCGGTCGGACTCGGCGCGGGGCAGGTCGTTGCCGAAGGTGAAGTGGAAGTGCCGCTTGGAGAGCGCTTTCGCGCCGTTCTTGCCGAACGGGTTGGACAGGATCGGGAAGCCGGACCACAGCGTCGAGAGCGGGAGCGTCCTGACGCCGGCGGTCTGGCCGGGGGCGACGCCGACGTACGCCGCGCCGAGGCCGCGGTCGGCGAGCATCTGGGTGAGGACGCCGCCGAACGAGTGACCCATGATGATCGGCTTCTCGGGCAGCGTCCGGATGATCGCCTCGTAGTGGTCGGCGATCTGCTTCAGGCCGATCCCCGCGAGCGCCTCGGGGTTGGAGCGGATGTCGGCGACATCGCGGTCGTCGATCCCCGGCCAGCCCGGGACGACGACCTCGTGCCCGCGGGCCCGGAAGTACTCCGCCCAGGTGTCCCAGCTCTTCGGGGTCATCCAGAGACCGTGGACCAGGACGATCGGCAGTTTGTGCGTCATGATGAGCTCCTTGTTTAGGTAGGTAGACCGTTCCTTCTACTTAGAACCTTAGGGACGCTCCGCGCGGGTTGTCAAGGGGTAAGTAGAAAGGTCGTTCTATCATGGTGAGATGGCACCCACGACCGGCTCCCGCGGACCTTCCGAAGCCCGGGCGCGCCTGATCCGGACGGCGAGTGAGCTGTTCTACGCCGAGGGCATCACCGCCGTCGGCGTCGAGCGGCTGATCGCGGCGGCAGGCGTGACCCGGGTGACCTTCTACCGGCATTTCCCGAGTAAGGAGGACCTGGTCCTGGCCTATCTGCAGGCCGAGGACGAGGCGATCCAGGGCGCGTTCGCGGCGGCCGCGGCGTCCGGGGCGGAGCCGCGCGCGCTGGCCGAGCTGGTGATCCAGGCGCTCGGCGACGACATCGAGCGCCAGCACACCCGCGGCTGCCCGTTCATCAACGCCGCCGCCGAGTACCCGGACGCGTCGTCACCGATCCGGAAGAAGATCGCCGAGCATCGCGAGTGGTTCCGCGCCACCCTGGAGCAGGTGATCACGGCCGCCGGCCTGCCCGACCCGGCCGAGAAGGCGGGCGCGCTGGTCCTGCTCCGGGACGCCGCGATGGTCGGCGGCTACCTGGACGGCCCGGAGGCGGTCCGCCCGACCTTCGAGCGGACGGCCCGTGAGGTGCTCGCGCGCTAGCGCCGTCCGGCCCAGAGCTGCCGGGCCGCCGGCTGGACGTCGGTCACCAACTCGCCCGCGCCGCCGAACTCCATCTCCACCCGGCCCGCGGTGTACGCCGGCCAGCCGGGGTCACCGGTCTTCGCGAACTGGACCCAGGCGGCGTGCATCCGGGTGGCCAGCTCCTGGTCACCCGGGCCGCCGAGCAGCGTGCGCCAGTTCGGGTCGGCCAGGTTGTCGAAGACGTACGGCAGCTCCATCGCGTGACTCGCGCCCAGGCGGCCTTCGTACGCCGGGGACTCCCAGCTGAAGCGGTAGACGTGCGCGCGGCCGTGCGCCTCGGCGAAGTTCAGCGCGGGGATGCGGTAGACGGCGTCCGTGAGCAGCGCGACCATCGCGTCGTGATCGCGTCGCGGGCCGCTCGCCCAGCCGTAGTACGCCGCCCGGTCCTTCCGCCCGAGGCCGAACAGGCGCGACATGATCACCGTCGCGATCCGCGTCTTCAGGCCGCGGCCGGGCAGATCCAGGAAGAACAGCCGGCCCTCCTGGGTGTTGTAGCCGAGCAGGACGTCGATGTCGCCGCCCGCGCCGCTCTCGATCGCGCGGATCGGCAGCTGCGGCAGCACGTCACCGTCGATCACCGGCTCGAACGGCATCAGGTTCGTTGCCACGTCACCCCAAGTCCGCCGGAACGGCGACTTCCCGAGCTGCGCCGACACCGCCGACTGCGCCGTCACCAGCTGCTCGCTCGTCGCGGTCGCCACGGCCTCCGGGGACGCGGGGACGCCGAGCGCCTTCGCGACCCGCCGCGCGACGTTGGACGCCGCCGTCGGGGTGATCGCGTGGTGACCGGCGCCCGACTCCATGATCGCCCGGTGGAACAGGCCCTTGGCGGCCGGCATCGTCATCAGCGCCGCGACGCTCATCGCCCCGGCCGACTCCCCCATCACCGTCACCCGCTCCGGGTCGCCCCCGAACGCCGCGATCGACTCCCGCACCCACTGCAGCGCGGCGACCTGGTCGAGCAGCCCGAGGTTCGGCGTCCCCGCCCCGAACCAGGCGAACCCGTCGATGCCGAGCCGGTAGTTGACCGACACGAACACCACGCCGTCCCGGGCGAACGACGCCCCGTCGTACGCGCTGATCGCGTTCGACCCCATCACGAACGCGCCCCCGTGGAAGAACACCACCACCGGCGCCGAGCCGCCGACCTCCGGCGTCCACACGTTCGCGTGCAAATAGTCGTCACCGGCAATCATCACGTTCGGCAGCAGGTCCGGCATCCCCGGCGTCTCCCCCACCTGCGGCGCCGTCGGACCCACCTCCCGCGCCTCCCGCACGCCGTCCCAAGCCGCCACCGGCGCCGGCGGCTCGAACCGCACCGGCGGCGCCGCGTACGGGACGGCCCGAAACACCGCCCCGTACTCGAACATCACACCGCGAACAGAACCAGCCGGAGTAGCCACCACGGGATCGCTCATACCCGCAGTCTGCCAGCCCCCACTGTCCTGCTACTGGTTCAGGCGGACGCCGCCGCTGTCCTGCCGCTTTCGTGTACTACGACCGAGAGTTGTCAGCCATCAGATCGCCGGGTTAGGAGTGCTGACAGGTTCACGGTTGGGTCCTTTGGGGTGGGGTGAAGGCGAGGAGGGTGTCGGTCCAGGTGCCGGGGAGGGGGGTGGGGGTGGTGTAGGGGGCTCGGGGGTTGTTGCTGTGGGGGGTGATGGTGAGGGTGCCGGCGGGGGTGGTGGTGATGAGGTCGGGGCGGCCGTCGGCGTTGAGGTCCTGGAGGTCGAGGGTGGTGGCGGTGGACCAGGTGGTGCCGAGGCGGTAGGGCTTGGTCGGGTCGGTGGGGTTGGGGTCGGCGGTGGCCGGGTTCCAGGTCCAGCGGGAGGTGCCGGGGTTGGGGAGGACCCAGAGGGCGCCGTCTTGTTCGCGGACGACGAGGTCGCGCTGACCGTCGCCGGTGACGTCGCCGAAGCGGACCAGGTTCGTGGTCTGGAGGCCAGTGGCGAGGTCGGCCCAGTTACCGGGCGTGAGCCAGGGGCTGCTGGTGGTCTTGCCGTCGTGGAACCAGACGCGCAGGTTGCCCGCGGGCATGCGGGAGAGCAGGTCCGGACGGCCGTCGTCGTTGACGTCTTCGAGCAGGACGGTCGCGGCGTTGTTCCAGCCGCTCATCCCGAAGACCTTGCTGGTCGGGCTCCACGGCCGGAGCGGGTCGGCGGTCGAGTGCGGGTGGAACCACACGCTGCCGTCGCCGGACGGCACCCGCACGAACAGATCCAATGCGCCGTCCAGTGACACATCGCTGAGCAGCAGCCGGTCCGGCCCCGCCCAATCAACTCCGACCGCACGACGGGTCGTCCGACTCCACGGCCGCAGCGGGTCGCCGCTGTACGGGTAATGCCAGAGCCGACCATCGCGGTCAAGGCCGACCGCATCGCCCGAGCGCACCGGCGGGACCGTCGTTCCCCCGCCCACCCGCAGCCCGGCCGCGCCAACGGCGGCTCCGTTCAGTTTCGCGACGACGGCGGAATTCCCCTCGGCCAGCGCCTTCGCGCGTCCGCTCGCGTCGATCGTCGCCACGCGCGGATCAGCCGTCGACCAGGTGACCTGGCTCGTAACGTCCCGGCTGCCGCTCGGCGACACCAGCGTGGCCCGGTACGCCGTCGTCGTACCAACCGTCTTGGACGCCGTCCGCGGCGAGATGCGCAGCACCGACTGCACCCGCGCCACCGGATTGACCGCGACCGCGTCGTACGCCGAGAAGTCGCCGACCGGGATCGCCGCCGGCCAGGGATTCTCCCCCGCCGACGCGCCCGTGTGCAGCGCGACCCGCAGTGCGCCGAACCGATCCGTCGCGAGCAGATCGGCCAGACCGTCGCCGTTGACGTCCTGGAAATCGAGCCGGGAGTCGTCGGCCCAGCCGGTCCCGGCGTTGTACGGCGCGGACGGATCGGCACTCGCCTTGGCCACGCGGGCCGGCTTCTGCCACTTCCAGCGCGCCGTCCGCTTCTTGCTCGCGGCAACGACACCCGGATGCGGCAGTACCCAGACCGCGCCGTCGTCCTCACGGATGATCAGATCGCGCAGCCCGTCCCCGGTCGCGTCTCCGAACGCGACGACGTCCGTCCGCTCCAGCCCTTCGGCGATGTCGTACGCCGGGGTCAGCCACGGGCTCGCCGTCGTCTTGCCGTCGTGCGGCCAGACGCGCAGGTTCCCGCCGCCCTGCCGGGCCAGCAGGTCCGGGCGACCGTCCTGGTCGACGTCCTCGACCAGGACGGCGGCGGCGTTGTTCCAGCCCGCCATCCCGAGCACGCGGACCGTCGGATCCCAGGCGGCATCCGATCGGGTCGCGTGGTACCCGACGGTCCCGTCACCGGCTGGGTCCCGGGTGAACAGGTCGGGTTTGCCATCAAGCGACACATCGGCCAGGGCCAGTACGTTCGGCGCCTGCCACCCCGATCCGATCTGCCGACGTACGGCGGGATCCCAGGGACGGGTCGGGTCACCGGTCGCGGGATGCGCCCAGAGCCGGCCATCGCGATCGCGGGCCACCAGCTCACCCGGCGCCGGACCGCCGGACACTGTCGGCCCGGCCACGGCGGGCACGGCGAACAAGGTGCACAAGGCAACGAGTCCGGCGATCGCTCGCCGGCGGAACAGTTGGACAGCCATGAGGACTCCGGGGACTCAGAGAACGATCGGACGGTTCGGGGACACGGGCCGCTCACGCCCGTTCACCCGCAGCGTGCGCAGGCCGGGCAGCGGCGGCGTGTGCAGCAGCACCTTGGGCCGGTCGCTCCAGCGCCAGGTGGGTTTGAAGGTGATGTCGAGCCGCTTCCCGTGGTTGGCCAGCCGGAAGCGCAGATCGACCAGACCGTGCTCGGTCGGCACCTTGTCGAACACGGTCTCCTGCTCCGCGCTCAGCCAGGGCAGCGGACACAACCGCAGCAGGTGCAGCTCCTTGGCGGCGACCGCGTCGTCGATGACCGCCTTCAGCAAGTGCCAGGTGACCAGACCGGACGTCGACAGCTGGCCCTGCATCCCGTGCCGGTGCTCGTTGGAGATATAGGTCTGCGGCGACAACCCGGCCACGAACAGGCTGTACACGCCTTCGAGGTACTTGGCCCGATCGCCGGACTGCCAGCTGTGCGAGACGTTCCAGCTGTAGCAGGGCTCGCAGCTCGACACCTCGTGCAGCAGAGTCGCGCGGTGGATCGGGTTCGACCGGACGTCCCACAGTTTCGAGTTCGGGCCGATCCGGAAGTAGTCCAGATGCGACTTCATCAACGGGTCGCTCGCCGGGAACACGCCTGCCCACACGAAGAACAGCGGACCGCCGTCGAGTAGGAACGCGTCCTGGAAGATGTGGAACGGCCGCTCGGTGTAGTCGGCCTTGGGCACCGGATGCCGCGTCCCGTCCGGGTGCGGCCAGGTCGGCGCTTTGCTCATCAGCTCGCGGTACGCGCTGACCAGCTTGGTCTGGAACGCCTGCCGGGCCTGGTCGAACTCGGCCGTTCGCGGGTGCTTGAGCTTCCCGAGCAGCCGGACGGCGGTGGCCAAGCCCTTGTAACACCAGGCCTGGGACCAGACGCCCTGCGTCTCGAGCAGCTCGTCGGTGGCGACCGCCTTCGGCATCAGGCCGTGGATGCCGTCGTGCTCGGTGTTCTCACACGAGTCCTTGATGAACTCGCAGGCCTTGACGACGACGTCGGTCCAGTCCCGGACGAACTGCTGGTCACCGCTGAGCAACCCGTGGTACGCGATCGTGTGCAGGATCGCGCCGTGATCGGACAGCCAGTCGAAAGCCTGCAGATGTCGCGGCGATCCCAGATAGCCCGGATGCTCCCGATAGGCCTGGCCCGGTGGCTTCCGAGTGCCCTGAGTGGTCTTGAACAGCTCCAGGTGTTTGCGGGCGATCCGATGCCGGCCGAGTGGGTCGAGCAGCATGTGGAAGGCCATCGACGTCGGCGTCGCCCACAGGACGTCGTACCCGAACGAGCCGGTCAGGAAGGTGTGGTCGCCGGTCTCGGGGCTCTTCTCGCCGACGATCTCGGCCAGCTCGGTGAACCGCTGGAACGCCTCGTTCACGAACGGCTCCGGCGTCCGGATCCGCGCGCCCGGATCCGCGGTCGACGTCCAGTAGGCATTGGCCTCGGCGAGTGCGCCGTCCCAGCCGAGCGCGAGCTCGCGGTCGAACTCGGCGCGCGGCTGCGGCCGCATCGCGACCAGCAGATCCACATGCGCGCCCGCCTCGACGTTCAGCGTGAGCTTGAGGTCGTAGACGCGCTCGGTGCTCAGCTCGGTGAACGACGCCTGGTCCTGCCGCAACGGCGACGTCCCGATCCGGATCGTGTCGTCCAGGTGCTGGATCCGGCGCTCGTACGGGCGATTGCCCGGATTGAAGACCGGGGCGACGCGCATCCGGCCGGGCATCGGCGCCTGCGCCGGGTCGTACTCGAGTGTGACGCCGTTCTGGTCGGCGTACCGGTCCCGGAAGAACAGGTGCCGCCGGGAGAGCCGGACGACGAACGGGATCGTCGCGGGGGCCCGGACCGGGTCGACCTCCTCCACCTCGAGCCGGACCCAGGCGTACAGCGGATCGGTCTCCTGCTCGTAGTCGCCGCCGCCCTTGAGATGGCCGAGGACGGACTGCCGGACCACGACGCCCTGCGGCAACCGCCACCTGGTCCACAGCACCGGAGCCACCGTGTCGGACCGCCAGCCCTGCTCGCCGATGCCGAGGTCGTCGTGCCACAGGTAGCGCGCGTGATTCACGAATGCCGGGGTGCCGCCGTGGAAGTCCGGCGGCAGGAACTGCAGCTGCATCCCCTGGCCCTGGTACTTCATCACGTTGTCCTTGGTGTTCCAGCCCGGCCCGGGCTCACACATCAGCATGCCGTTGTAGAACACGTTGAAGCGGAACAGATGCCCCTTCCAGCCGATCGGCGTCCACTCCTGGCGTTGCGGCTCCCACCAGGTCCGCGCGGTGGCGAGATCCGGCTCCGGGCGCGGCGCCGGGGTGCCGCCGGCGACGATCTGTTCGTCCGTGACGGCCGCGTCGGCCGCGGTCGGGCCGAGCGTGCCGGCGACGGCGGCGCCGCCGGTCAGCGCGAGGAAGCTTCTGCGGGGAAGGTTCGACATGACGGTTGTCCCTCGGGGTGGTGGTCAGATGAAGAAGGTGCGGGCCGGCTCGGTGAAGCCGTCGGCGATCAGTACCGAGTTGCCGTAGGGGGTGGTGGTGAAGCCTTCGTCGTTGTGCCAGGCCCAGATCTCGCCGTTCGGCTCGATACTGGCGATCTCGTCCCGCCCGTCGTGGTCGAGATCCATGAACCGGACCTCGGCCGGGACGGTGAACCCGCCGGCGATCAGCACCGAGTCGCCGTACGGACGGGCGGCGAAACCGCGGTCGTTGTGCCAGGCAACGACGTCGCCGTTGACCTGGACGGCGGCGATCTCGTCCCGGCCGTCGCCGTCGATATCGGCGAAGAAGGTCCGGGCCGGGTCGGTGAAACCGTCGGCGATGATCGTGTTGTCGCCGTAGGGCATGGCCGAGAAGGCGCCGTCGTTGTGCCAGGCCCGGACGTTGCCGTGCTCGTCGCCGGTGACCTCGATCAGCTCGGCGCGGCCGTCGTCGTCCAGATCGGCGAACTTGACCCGGTCGGGGTGGTGGAAACCGGTGGCGATCACGACCGAGTTCCCGAACGGGTTGACCCGGAAGCCGCCCCAGTTCAGCCAGGCGTGGATCTCGCCGTCGGTCTGGATCGCGATGATCTCCTTCCGGCCGTCGTCGTTCAGATCGGCGAACCGGACCCGGGCGGGGTCGGTGAAGCCGTCGGCGATCTGCAGCGGCAAGCTGTACGGGCGATGGGCGAAACCCAGGTAGTTCTGGAAAGCGTCGACGACGCCGTTCGGCCGGACGACGGCCAGATCGGCCCGGCCGTTCCCGTCCAGTGAGGCGGCTCGGTGACCGCCCTGGACCGGCAGTCCGTTGGACCAGGTGAGGTCGATGGAGAACAGGTGCCGAGCGCCGTTCACCCAGGCATGCACCATCACTTTGTCGCCACCGGTCAGGCCGTCCGCTTCGGTCACGACGTCGGCGCCGCCGGGACCGCACAGGCCGGTGTTGCCGGTCGTCATGAACGGCGCGGCGGCGCGGGTCCACGGTCCGGACATCGACGTCGCGGTCGCGTACGCCGTCAGGTAGCCACAACCCTCGTAGCTGCCGCCGGAGTAGAAGAGCACCAGCCGCCCGTCGCGCTGGACGATGTCGGGCGCCTCGATCACCTGACCGGCCGGCGCGGTCAGCATCGCGATCCGGTTGCCGATCAGCCGGGCGCCGTTGTCTACGGCCTGCTGTGCCCACAACGTGCTGGACTGGCCGACGGCGTTGCCGTCGTTCTTCCACAGCAGCCAACGCGTCCCGTCCGCGGCGATGAAGGTGTTGGCGTCGATGGCGCCGCCGGACTGCGTCGTACAGATCAGCGGCTGGCCGCCGTACGGGACGAACGGGCCGAGCGGCGAACTGGACAGCGCGACGCCGATACATTGCCGGTTGGAGGCGACGTGCCGAGCGGTGTAGGTCAGCGTGTACGAGCCGTCGGGGTTGGCGGCGACGTCGGGCGCCCAGGTGGCGCCGTACCGCGACCAGCCGTCGGACCAGCCCTGCGGCATCGCGTCACCGCGCATCCGCCACGGCCCATCGATGGTCGGCGCGCTGGCGACCGGGACGTGCAGCGAGTTGTTGGTCGAGTAGGCGTACCAGGTGTCGCCCACGCGCAGGATGTCCGGATCCGGGAAGTCCTGGCCGAGCATCACTTTCGGCACCTCGGGGATCGGCGGTGCGGCCGCGATCGCGCCGGGCTGGTACGCCGTGGTCGTCAGCGCCGCGGCGACGGCGAGCACCAGCAGCCGCCGGAGTCGGGGGAAGTGTCGGGACATCGCGTTCTCCTCGGGTCGCGCAGCGGGCGGGCTCAGGAAAAAGTGGCGAATGTTCGATATTTCGAATATAGTTTCGGTATATCAGGTGAGAGTAGAGCGCGGCGCGCGGCCGTGACAAGGGCTCAGGCACGGGGAAGGACACGAGGATGGACAGTGAACGGGCAGCCTCGCCCGCGGTCGCCAGGACGCTGACGATGCTGGAGACACTGGTCGGCGCCGAGGACGAACTGACCTTGACGGCGCTGGCGAAGAAGGCCGACATCCCGCTCGCGACCTGCGCGGCGATCCTCTACACGCTCGAGGATCGCGGCTATGCGAGCCGGCGGATCGTTGGCCGCAGCCACTTCTGGCGGCCCACGCTGCGGCTGTACGGACTGGCCACCCAGCTGGTACGGAAGGTCGACCTGTCGACGATCGCGCAGCAGGAGATGCGGGAGCTCGCCGAGCAGCTCGGGCTACCGGTGCATCTCGGCGTCCTGACCGGGACATCGGTCGTCTACGTTGCCAAGGCCGCACTGCCGGGCTTCATCCAATTCGACACCTACCCGGGCAAGGTCGCGCCGTACAACCTGACCGCGCTGGGCAAGGCGATCGCCGCGTACCTGCCCGACGACGAGCTGGAGCCGCTGCTCGCGCATCTCAGCGCCGGGCAGGGACCGCGGGCGCACGAGGCGACCCGAAAGGCGTTCGGGCAGGAGCTGCACACCGTCCGCACCCGCGGGTACGCGGTCGAGGACCAAGAGGAACAAGCCGATATCGCCTGCCTGGCGGCGCCCTTCTTCGACGGATCGGATCGCGTGGCCGGCTCGGTCGGGGTGACCGGCTTCGCGAAGGATCTGCGCGGAAAGAAGCGGGACGCCGCCCAGGCCGGGCTGCGCAAGCTCGCAGCCACGATCTCGCACCGACTGGGCGCCTCCGTCAGCTGAGCGGATCGCGGAGGCGGGCCGTGAGCGCGTGCCCGAACATCAGCTCGGCATCCGCGATCGCGGCCGTGGACGGCGCGATCGCGGCGGCCCCCGCGGCGGTGAGGCGCTGGTAGGTCACGGTCTTGAGGAACTTCCCGACCCAGAGACCGCCGGTGTAGCGGCCGGCGCGGCCGGTGGGCAGGACGTGGTTGGTGCCGATCGACTTGTCGGAGAAGGCGACCGTGGCCTCCGGGCCGATGAACAGCGAGCCGTAGTTGCGCAGATGCGCCGCGTACCAGTCGTCGTCCGCGGTCTGGATCTCCAGGTGCTCCGGCGCGTAGGTGTCGGAGACCTCGACGACCTCGTCGTGGGAGTCACAGACCGCCACCGTGCCGTACGCGCGCCATGCGGCGCCGGCCACCTCGGACGTCGGCCAGTCGCCTTCCAGCCAGCGGTCAACCTCAGCGATCACCGCCGTCCCGAAGTCGCGCGACGTCGTGATGAGCAGCGCCGGGCTGTTCGGTCCGTGCTCGGCCTGGCCCAGGAGGTCGGCCGCGACCAGCCGCGGATCGGCGGTCTCATCGGCGATGACGGCGACCTCGGTCGGACCGGCGAGCAGGTCGATGCCGACCGTCCCGAACAGCTGCCGCTTCGCCTCGGCGACGTACGCATTCCCCGCCCCGACGACCAGATCGACCGGAGCGACGTCCTCGAATCCGAAGGCCAGCGCGGCGAAGGCCTGGACGCCGCCCAGGCAGACGATCAGGTCCGCGCCGGCCAGGTCCATCGTGTAGAGCTGGGGCGCGTAGATCCCGTTGCCGTCCCGCGGCGGCGCCATCGCGATCACCGTGTCCACACCGGCCACCTTCGGCACAGTGACGGTCATGATCGACGACGCGATCAGCGGGTAGCGGCCACCCGGCGAGTACGAGCCGACGCGGCTGATCGGGAGGTGCTTGTGCCCGAGGACGACGCCGGGCAGCGTCTCGACCTCGAGGTCGGTCAGCGTCGCGCGCTGCAGCCGGGCGAAGGTCTCGACCTGCTCCCGGGCGAACTCCAGGTGCCCGGCCAGCTCCTCGTCGACGGCCGCCGCGGCCGCCTTGACCTGGCTCGCGGGCACGATGAACGAGTCCGGGTTCCATCGATCGAGTTGTTCGGAGTACCGGCGGATCGCGGGCAGCCCTTCCCGCTCGACATCCGAAAGGATCCGGCTGACCGTGTCGATCACCTCCGCCGACCGCTCGACCCGCTCCGGCCAGCCCGCTTTCAGCAGCTCCACGACTCTTCCAATCTTTCGAAATAACAGATATAAATTCAGATTCTCGAATAACCATAACCGGAAGGGATCCGCGCGCGCCATGACTTCCAGCCCGCACGTCGACACCACGAAGGCCCCGCGACCGCGCGGCCACTACGCCCAGGCCCGGATCGCCGGCGACCTGATCTTCACCGCCGGCTTCGGCCCGGTCGACCCGGCCACCGGCGCTCTGGTCGGGGCCGACGATGTCGCCGAGCAGACCCGGCAGACCCTGCGCAATCTGGCGGCCGTACTGGCCGAGGCCGGCGCCAGCCTGGCCGACGTCGTCAAGCTGACGGCGTTCCTGGAGGACCCGGATCGCGACTGGGACGCCTACGACGCGGTGTTCCCGGAGTTCTTCCAGCCGCCCTACCCGGCCCGGCTGACCGCCGGCGCGCACCTCGGGACGATCCTGGTCGAGATCGAGGCGGTGGCCGTCCGGCCCGCCGCGCGAACCCTTGCACCAGGCCCCCAATGACTCATATCATTCGATTTTCCGAAGGCTTATCCGATATTTCGAAGAATGGATCAGGTCGATGAGGATCCGGAACGCGGCCCTGGTGGCCGCCTTCACGCTGGCGCTCGGCGCCGGCTGCGGTAGCGGGGGCGGTGGGACGGCCGCCGGGCCGGACGCCGCCTCCTGGCGGGACGAGGTCAAGCCCGGGCAGCTCGAGGTCGGCGTCCTGCCGGCCAAGGGCACGCCGGGGCTGAAGTTCCTGGACGAGCTCGGCACCGCGCTCGAGACGGAGCGGCCGGGGACCGAGGTCACACTGACGTTCGCGAACACCGAGGCCCGCCCCGGCATCGAGCAGCGCTGGCGGGCCGGCACGCCGCCGGACGTCGACTACGGCATGTTCGACGGCACCGTGCCCAACCTGCGCGAGTGGGCCGACGACGACGCGCTCGTCGACCTGACGCCGTACCTGCAGCAGGCGGATCCGGCGTCCGGCAAGCCGTGGCTGGACCGCTACAGCCCGACGGTCCGCAAGTTCATGGAACACCCGGAGAGCAAGAAGATCTACGCCGTCCCGTCCGAGCTGTCGCTGCACGCGCTGTTCTACAACGCCAAGCTGTTCAAGGATCTCGGCATCAAACCGCCGACGACCTGGGACGAGCTGCTCGCCGCGGCCGGCGCACTGTCGGCCAAGCAGGTCGACCCGATCGCGCTGACCGGGCTGTTCGAGCCCTACATGGGGATGTGGAGCGACCATCTCTGGCTGCGCACGGTCGGCTACCAGAAGGCGCGCGGCGTCCTGACCGAGGGCAAGGGCCACATCACCGAGGACCCGGGATTCCTGAAGGGCCTGCAGATGCTGCAGGAGCTGCGCGACAAGAACGCGTTCCTGAAGGGTTTCAAGGGCACCGACTTCACCACCGCGCAGGCGCAGTTCTTCCAGGGCAAGGCGGGCATGATCCTGATGGGCTCGTGGCTGGTCAGCGAGATGAAGGACGTGATCCCGAAGGGGTTCGAGCTCGGCGTCGTCGCGTTCCCGAAGGTGACCGGCGGGGCCGGCGACCAGGGCGCGGTGATGGCAGCGCTGCAGAACGTGTCGATCTCGGCCAAGAGCCCGGACATCCCGCTGGCCCTGGACTGGATCAACCGGCTGACCAGCGTCGAGACCCAGACCAAACGCGCCACCGAGATCGGCGAGGTCTCCGCGGTGGTCGGCGTGCCGAGCCCGCCCGGCGTGCCCGGCATCGACGCCGTCCTGTCGCAGGCCGAGTCGCTCGAACCGCGTGACTACGGGCTGAGCCAGAGCAAGGCCGGTAAACCCGTGTACGCCGAGATCGCGCGCCTGCTGTTCGGCGAGCAGAACGCCGAGCAGACCCTGCAGCGGTTGGACGCCGCGCTCCGACGCGTCCACAAGAACTGAGATGCATCGGCTCGCCCAGCGGCGGATCATCCTCCCGTTCCTGTTACCCGCCGCCGTCCTGCTGGTGCTGTTCTTCCTGTACCCGCTGGTCCGCACCTTCGGCATCTCGCTGTCGGACTGGACCCGCACCGGCAACTCCCGGTTCGTCGGCGGCGCCAACTACACGGCGCTGCTGACGGACCCGGAGTACCGGACGGCGCTGAAGAACACCTTCGTGTTCACCTTCATCGGCGGCTGCCTGCTCTTCCCGCCGGCGGTGGCGATCGCCTGGGCGCTGAACCAGCCGATCCGCGGTGAGAAGTTCTTCCGGTTCGTCATCTTCGCGCCGGTGGTGCTGTCGGCCGCGGTCGTCGCGCTGATGTGGAAGTTCATCTACCACCCGACGCTCGGGCTGATCAGTCCGGCGATGGCCGAGCTCGGCCTCGGCGGGATGGCTCGCGAATGGCTGGGCGATCCGCTGACCGCCTTACCTGCGGTCGCTTTCACCACCGTCTGGCAGGGCATCGGGATCTGGGTCGTGCTGTTGTCGGCCGGGTTCGAGCGGCTCCCCCGCGACGTCCTCGAGGCCGGCCGGGTGGACGGCGCCGGCGAGTGGCGGTTGTTCTGGTCGGTGATGATGCCGCTGCTGCACGACCTGCTGCGGATCCTGCTGGTGCTGTGGATCGTGCAGAGCATGCAGGCGTTCGCGTTCGTCTACATCATGACCGGCGGCGGCCCGTTCGGCTCGACCGAGGTGGTCGGCACGCTGATGTACCGGGTCGCGATCGATCAGACCGAATTCGGGTACGCCGCCGCGATGGGCGTCGTCCTGGTCGCGATCCTGCTCGCCGTCACCGCGATCCTGAACAAAGTGCTGAAACGAGACGATCTTGAGTACTGACGGCCGGCGGCACCATCTGCTGATCTACCTGGTCCTCGGGACCATCGCGTTCTCGGCGGCGGCCGCGTTCGCCTGGGTGCTGAACGTATCGCTGAAGACCAACCAGGAGTTCCTCGGCAGCCGCCCGTGGGGTCTCGCGGAGGGTTTCCACTTCGAGAACTACGTCAACGCCTGGACGAGCGCGGACGTCGGCGCCTACTTCGGCAACAGCGTCGTCGTCAGCATCACCGCGACCGTCCTCGGCGTGGCGGTGTCGGCGTTCGCGGCGTACCCGATCGCGCGGATCCCGTTCCGGGCCAACGGCGCGGTCCTGGCGATCTTCCTGATGGGTCTGATGGTGCCGTGGATGGTCACGTTCATCCCGCTCTACCTGACCCTGCAGGACTTCGGGCTGCTGGACACCCGGATCGGGCTGGTCCTCGTCTACGCGACGTACAACCTGCCGTTCAACATCTTCGTGCTGGTCGGCTTCCTGCGGACGCTGCCGCGCGAGCTGGAGGAGGCGGCCGCGATGGACGGCGCGGGCCCGGCCACGACCTTCGTCCGGGTGATCCTGCCGCTGCTCGGGCCCGGCGTGGCGTCGGTGACGATCATCAGCTTCCTGAACAACTGGAACGAGTTCTTCTACGCGCTCGTGCTGATCCACAGCCCGTCGAAGATGACGCTGCCGCTCGGCCTGTTCCAGCTCGGCCAGGCGGCGGAGTACGGCACCAACTGGGTCACGCTGTTCGCGGGCATGATCATCACCGCGCTGCCGGTGCTGATCGTCTTCGCCCTGCTGCAGAAGCAGGTGACGAAGGGCCTGACCGCGGGCGCGCTCAAGGGCTGATCAGAGCGCGTCCAGCAGCGGGACGAGCGTGAGCCAGTTGCTCCGCGCGGCCTCGGCGGCGGCCGTCGCGTCGCCGGCCGCGCAGAGGTCGATGATCAGCTGGTGCTGCGCCACGGAGTCGCGGCCGTTCAGCGAGCCGAAGCGCAGCCGCTCCAGCCGGCGCAGCACCGGCGTGTACTGATCGAGGACGGCGGCGACCGCTGAGTTCGCGCTGACCCGGACCGCGACAGCGTGGAAGTCGTCGTCCCCTTGCAGGGCGGCGTCGACGTCCGCAGCGTCGAGAGCCGCGGCGAACCGCTGGTTCGCCGCGCGCATCTCGTCCAGATCGGCCTCGGTCAGCTGCGGGACCGCCTCCCGGACGGCGAGCTCATGCATGGCCGCGGTGACCGTCTGGGCCTCGCGCAGGCCACGGGCCTCCAGCGGGCTGACCATCGTGTAGCGGCCCGGCTTGGTCTGCACCAGACCCGCCTGCTCCAACCGGGCCAGCGCCTCGCGGACCGGCGTCCGGCTGACGCCGAGCCAGCCGGCCAGGTCGACGTCGTTGAGCCGCTCCCCCGGCAGGAAATCGCCCTTGACGATCGCGTCGCGCAGCGCGCGGAAGGCGTCCTCGCGCAGCAGCGAGCGGGGGACCACGACGCGTTCCTTCGGTACCGGCATCCGGCCATTATCCGATCAGAAGAGCCCGCTGTAGGCGTTCAACGCGGGCTGGCCGCCGAGATGGGCGTACAGGACGTTCGACTCCTTGCCGATGTCGCCGCTGCGAACGAGGTCGATCAGGCCGGCCATCGACTTCCCCTCGTAGACCGGATCGATGATCATCCCCTCCAGCCGCCCGGTCAGTCTGATCGCGTCCAACGTCGACTGCACCGGGACGCCGTACAGATCGCCGGCCCAGCCCTCGTACACGGTGATCTCGTCGTGGCGCAGGTCGCGGCCGAGCCCGATCAGCTCCGCCGTCGCGCGGGCGATCTTCTCCACCTGGGCGTGCGTCTCGGCCAGCTTCGCCGAGGCGTCGATACCGAGCACGCGCCGCGGCCGGTCCTGCCCGGCGAACCCGGCGATCATCCCGGCGTGCGTACTGCCGGTGACACTGCAGACCACGATCGTGTCGAAGAAGACGCCGAGCTCACGCTCCTGCTGCTCGACCTCGTAGGCCCAGTTCGCGAACCCGAGCCCGCCGAGGCGGTGGTCCGACGCCCCGGCCGGGATCGCGTACGGCGTCCCGCCACCGGCCCGGACCTCGTCCAGCGCCTGATGCCAGCTGTCCTTGAACCCGATCCCGAAACCCGCCTTGACCAGCCGGACATCGGCGCCCATCACCCGCGAGAGCAAGATGTTGCCGACCTTGTCGTTGACCGGGTCCGGCCAGTCCACCCAGCTCTCCTGCAGCAGCACCGCCTTCAGGCCGACCTTCGCCGCGACGGCCGCGACCTGCCGGGTGTGGTTCGACTGAACGCCCCCGATCGTCACCAGCGTGTCCGCGCCCTGAGCCAGCGCCTCCGGGATCAGGTACTCCAGCTTGCGAGTCTTGTTCCCGCCGTACGCCAGGCCGCTGTTGCAGTCCTCCCGCTTGGCCCAGACCCGGGCGCCGCCCAGATGAGCGCTCAGCCGATCCAGCGGGTGGACCGGGCTGGGGCCGAACAGCAGCGGGTAGCGCTCGAAGTCGTCCAGGGCCATCGTCGCCTCCTTCTAGCTCTGCGATGTGCAATATATTGGATGTTAGAGCACAGAGCGGAGACAAGCCAGCGCGGCCGGGGGTGATCCGGCCGCGCTGGAGGGTGACTAGATCAGGGCACCCAGTGGTTGTGCGTAGCGGTGATCATGACTTGGAGCTGGATGCTGGCCGCGTAGTAGCTACTGGTGTCGACCGGGGTGTTCAGCATCTTGTTCCACAGAGCGTCCAGCCAGGCCTGACTGCCGGAGTCCGTCATGGCGGCGACGGCGAACGGTGCGAAGTACGCCGCGCTGCTGCCGCTGCTGATCTGGGTCCCGTTCAGCTGGTAGCCGATGGCGATGTTGTTCGGGTTGCCGCCGGTCTTGGACTTGACCCAGGTGTTCAGCTTGCGGGCCGCGGCCAGCGAGGTGCTGTCTCCGCTGGTCACCGCGTCGGCGCCGATCCGCCACGGGTCACGGCAGGCGTTCCAGTAGAACCGGCCGTCGTTCGGCGACTCCAGGACCTGACCGCCGGCCGGCTTCGGGCTGGAGTTCGTGTTGATGACGAAGTCCGGCAGCAGGCCGGTGCTCGCCGCATAGTTGGCCTGCAGGGAGCTGATCACGTTCTGGTGCGCCGTGCGGATGGTGTCCCAGACGGCGTTACCGGTGGCCGCCTTGAAGGCGCGGAAGTGATCGGCCATCCAGTCCGACGTCCGGGAGATGTAGTAGTACTGGTCGCCGGAGCTGCTCCAGTCGCCGAGCTTGAGCAGGTTCGTGCTCGGGTTGATCTCGCTGGCCCGGATCGCGTTGATGTGCTTGATCGCGAGCTGCTTGTAGTTGTAGGTGCCGGCGCTGCCCCACTGCTTGTCGGCGAGCAGCAGACCGTAGGCGACGTCCATGTCACCGTCGGTCGCGCTGTCCGAGCCGTTCACGCTCTGGCAGGAGGCGTTCTGCTCGGCGGCCAGCAGGTCCGGATTGTTCACCGAGGGGTGCGCAATCATGTACTTGACCAGGCCGTCGAAGATCGTCTTGGCCTGTGGGTCGGCGCCGGCCATCGTCGCCGTGATGACCATTCCGTAGCCCTGAGCCTCGGCGACGTACGGGTGGTCGGCGTCCGGCGAGATGATCTGGTACCAGCCGTTGCCGCAGTTCTGCCGAACGAACGCGGACTTCCACTGCTGGTAGTAGTCGATGACCTTCTGGTCGAGCGTGGCCTGACTGCCCGACGGCTTGAGCATGCCCGCGACGTACGGGAACTGATGGCTACCGAACGGGACCGCGGGGCCGCTGCCGCCGGACTGCGTGGTCGCGGTCACCGCGTTGCTCGCCGGGGAAAGGTTGCCGGCGGCATCACGGGCTTTGACCGTGTAGGTGTAGCTGGTCGACGCCGTTCGCCCGGTGTCGGTGTACGTCGTACCGGTGCTGGTGGCGACCTCGGCGCCGTTGCGGGAGATGACGTAGCCGGTGACGCCGACGTTGTCGGTCGAGGCGTTCCAGCTGAGGGACACACTGCTGGACGTCGTACCGGTGCTGGTCAGACCGCTCGGCGTACTCGGCGGTGTGGTGTCACCGCCACCGCCGGTCGTGCCGTAAACCTCTAGATCCCACAGCGAGTAGCCGTACGTCGTCCCGCGGGCGGTGCCGGTCAGGCGGACGTACCGGCCGCTGCCTGTCACGGTCAGATCGTCGATCGCGCCGTTGCCGGTGGTGGTCGAGTAGATCTGCGTCCACGGCGCCGAGCCGGTCGGCGAGGTCTCGATCCGGTACGACTTGCCGTAGGCGGCCTCCCAGTTCAGCTTGACCCGGGAGATGTTCGCGGTACTGCCGAGGTCGACCTGGATCCACTCGGGATCATGACCCTCGACACTGGCCCAGCGGGTGGCCGAGTTGCCGTCGACGGCCAGGCCGGCCGGGAAGCTGCTGTCCTCGACCGACGACGCGGTCGCGGGTCTGCCCTGCGACAGCAACGGGTCCGCGGCCTGGGCGGACAGGACAGGGGGAACAACCAGAACCGAGGCGACGACCGCGGCAGCGGTCAGCCCACGCAACAGTAAAGACATCAGCAGTGTCCTCCGGGCGGTGAAGGGGAAGGAGCGACAACAACCGTTAGGAAACTTTCCTATTGGTTAGCCGAAGGTAGGACCCAACCCGCCCGAGCGCAAGACCTCGGGCCCGCCCGGATTCCGCAGTGTGCCAGGGAAATCCGGCGATCATGCGTTTGAATGCCGACTACCGGAGCGGCCCCGCGGGTACCGGCCGGAGATGGATGATGTGCGACTACTCGAAGCAGCCGGCTTACTGGCCAAATCACTGACGCCCGGCGATCTTGACCACACTCTCGGCCAGATCACCGCCGCCGCGGTCAGCGTCCTGCCCCAGGTCGAGTACGCCAGTATCACGATCAAACACACCGACGGCCGGGTCGAGACCGAGGCCCCGACCGACCCGCTGCTGCTCCCGCTCGACATGGCGCAGTACGAGCTGCGCGAAGGCCCGTGTTACGACGCCGCGACCGACGGGCAGCACGTGATCAGCCCCGACCTGGCCGTCGACCAGCGCTTCCCGAAGTACGCCGCGATCGCCGTCGCCGCCGGCATCCGCGCCCAAGCCGGTCTACGGCTGTTCGACGCGCCGAAGTCTCAAGGAGCCTTGAACCTCTACTCGACCGCCGTCGGCGCCTTCGACGACCTGGCCGCGCTCGGCCCGCTCTTCAGCCACCAGTCGGCGGTCGCGATCGCCTACGCGCACCAGGTCGGCAACCTCACCGACTCCCTCCAGACCCGCGGCATGATCGGCCAGGCCGTCGGCATCCTGATGGAGCGCTACACCCTCAACCACCAACGCGCCTTCGCCTTCCTCACCCGCCTCTCCCAGACCCGCAACGTCAAACTCCGCCAACTGGCCGACGAACTCGTCACCGAAGCCAACCAGACCGGCGAGGGGATCAGGTGAAGATGCTGACGCCGCCGGGGCCGACGAGGAGGCCGACGACGATCAGGACGACGCCCCACAGCAGGGCGCCGCGGACGATCGACACGATGCCGGAGATGACGAGAATCGCCGCGATGATCCAGAGCAGGAACTCCATGATGCGTCCTTTCGCTGATGCCGGCAGACCCTCTGCCGAGCCCCCGTGGAACCAGTGATCCAGTACCCGCGGTTATGCGTCAGCTGAGTGCTTTCAGGAGGGTGGCGGAGAAGGCTGGGAGGTCGTCGGGGTTGCGGCTGGTGATCAGGTTGTCGTCGACGGCGACCTCTTGGTCGACCCAGGTTGCGCCGGCGTTGCTGAGGTCGGTGCGGAGGCTCGGCCAGGACGTCAGGGTGCGGCCGCGGACGGCGTCCGCCTCGATGAGCGTCCACGGCGCGTGACAGATCGCGGCGACGGGTTTGCCGGAGGCAACGAAGTCCTTGACGAAGGCAACGGATCGGTCGTCGCGGCGTAACGCGTCCGGGTTCGCCACGCCGCCGGGGAGGACGAGCGCGGCGAAGTCGGCGACCGTTACGTCGGCGACCGGCTGGTCGACGGGCCATTTGTCGGCGGCGGCCAGGTGGTCGAAGGTTTGGACTTCGCCGCTGTCCGGGCTGACCAGCACCGGCTCGTGTCCGGCGTCCTTGACGGCCTGCCACGGGTCTGCGAGCTCGACCCGCTCGATTCCTTCGGCGGCGACCAGAAAGGCGATCTTGCTCATCGGGTTCTCCTCAGGTTGCGGGGTAGGCGTTGTCGCGCAGGGCGCGAGCGAGGTGGGCGGCGTTCGCGGCCGCGGTCTTGGTGGTGGCGCCGGTGGTGTCCGGCTTGGGGCCGGCTTCGTTGTAGTCGACCGACCCCATCGCCTCGCCGACCCAGTACGTCGCGCCGGCGGCCGGAAGGGTGAAGCCGACGTCGTTCAGGGCCTGGAAGACCTCGGCGGTGACGTGGTGCGCGCCGTCTTCGTTGCCGACGACACCGACCAGGGCCACCTTGCCGTAGACGAGCGGACGGCCCTCGGCGTCCTTCTCCGACAGCTCGGCATCCAGCCGTTCGAGGACCAGCTTGCAGACGCTGGCCGGCTGGCCCATCCAGATCGGGGTCGCGATGATCAGGATGTCCGCGGCCAGCACCTGCTCCCGCAACGCCGGCCACTCGTCGCCGTCCCCCTCGTCGACGCTGACGCCGAACCGGACGTCGTGGTCGACCACGCGGACCAGCTCACCGGTCACGTCATGGTCGACCAGCGCGGTCAGCAGCTCCCGGCCGATCAACTCCGAACTCGACTTCGCCGGTGACTTCTTCAGCGAGCAACTCAACACCAGCGCCCGAAGTGACGACATCCGAACCAACTCCCGTCCCGGCGCGACACCGTCGGCCGCGCCCGCGCCGTCCGGTACCCCCACTCCCCGCATGAAACCTCCCCCGGCGGGGAACCACGCAGATGTGCAGGTCGAAGACACCCCGTCGGTCATCCAGCCAACCGACCACGAGCTGATCACCAACGCCGTCGACGGCCTGCTCTACTGCCTGCACTGCCCCCTGGTCGCCTACGACCTCGCCGACGCCGCCACCGAGCCAACCTGCCCCATGCCGCTCGCGCAGTAGGTGTCTGCATCCGGGATGTGCGTGGACGTCGAGGAGAGGAGCTGGGGATGGCGGGTGTGGTGCATCGGAGGGTGGAGGTTGACGGGGTCTCGGTGTTTTATCGGGAGACGGGGCCGGCGGATGGGCCGGTGGTGTTGTTGCCGCATGGGTATCCGTCGTCGTCGTTTCAGTATCGGGGGTTGATGCCGGCGCTGGCGGATGAGTGGCGGGTGCTGGCGCCGGACTTTCCTGGGTTCGGGTACAGCTCGGCGCCGGAGGGGTTCGAGTACAGCTTCGGGGGTTACGCGGAGCTGCTCGAGAAGTTCTTGGCGCGGCTGGGGGTGGAGCGGTTCGTCCTCTATCTGTTCGACTACGGGTCGCAGGTGGGGTTCCAGTTGGCGCTGCGTGATCCGGAGCGGGTTGCGGGGCTGATCATTCAGAACGGCGATGCGTACGAAGAGACGCTCGGCCCGAAGTACGAGTCCTTGAAGGCCTATTGGGCTGAGCCGACTCCGGAGCGGCAGGCGGTGCTCGCCGAGGCGGTGAGCGCGGACGGACTTCGCGACGAGGTACTCGGCGAGGTCCCGCCGGAGACCGCCGAACGGATCAGCCCTGACCTGTGGCAGCTGGCCTGGCCGCTCATGGAGCCCAATCGCGACATCATGATCGGCTTCTTCCTCGAGATCGCCGACAGCGTTCGCCGCTACCCCGACTACCAGGCCTACCTCCGCAAGTACCAGCCGCCCACCCTCATCATCTGGGGCCCGCAAGACGGCTACATGCCCGCCGAGGCGGCCCGCGCCTACCTGGCCGACCTCCCCAACGCCGACCTGCACCTGTTCGAGGACGCCGGCCACTGGCTGCTCGAATCCCACCTCGACGAAGCCGTCGCCCTCATCCGCCCCTTCCTCCGCACGGTGGGTACCCCATGACGACCCACGCTGTCCGCCCAATCGTCGTCGGCGCCGGTTTCGGCGCGGCCGCCGCCACCGCCGCGCTGATCGGCGTCCTGGCCGTCACCGACACCAGCTCGCAGTACGCCGGACTCGAACAGCCCGCATGGGCCCCACCCAGCTGGCTGTTCGGCCCGGTCTGGACGATCCTCTACGTGATGATCGCCGTCAGCGGATGGCTGGTCTGGCGACGCAGCGGCTGGAGCTGGCAGCTCGTCCCGTACGGCGTCCAGCTCGTGCTGAACGCCCTCTGGACGCCGCTCTTCTTCGGCGCCGGCCTGCGCGGCACAGCTCTGGTCGACATCGTCCTGCTCTGGCTCGCGATCGGGACGACGATCTGGGCGTTCCGCACCGTCCGGCCCGCAGCCGCCTGGCTACTACTCCCCTATTGGCTCTGGACGACGTTCGCCACCGCGCTGAATGCGGCAATCTGGGCCATGAACCGCTAGGGCTGCCCGAGGAGGGCAGCCCCGGTCGGGGTGATGGTGTGGGTGGCCCGGCGGGAGCGGTCGGTGGTGAGCAGACCAGCTTCGCGCAGGACCCGAGCGTGGTCGCTGGCCGCGGCGGGTGAGAGGCCCGCGCGAGTGGCGATGTCCGTCGTACACAACGGTCCTTGAGCCAACAGCGCGAGCACAGCGGCCCGATTCGCGCCGAGCAGGCGGTCGAGCTGGGGGTCGTGCTGGTCGGGCACCGGCGTAATCGGGACGACGAGCAGATCGGGGCGCTCGAACTTCGTGTCCAGGAAGAACATTACGCGGGTCGCGAAGATGGACGGTGCGATCACGAACCCGCCGTGGCCGGCCGGGAAGTGCCGGGACTCCGAACCCGGGAGATCGATCGTGAGGACCGGCGCCGCCCAGCTGATGGTCGGGTGCAGGTTGGCGAGCATCTGGCCGATGCCGCCGCTCACGAGCTCCCGCACGCGGTCGTCGACGAACCGGCGGGCGGCCGCCTCGCTGGACGCCGCGATCGCGCCGTCCAGCGTCTGCTCGTACATCGTCTGCACCGCCCGGACCAGCCCCCGCCGGGCCCGCTTGTCGCGGGTGACCAGCTCCTCGGTCCAGCGCGGCACGGGACGCTGGTACGGCGGGGTCTCCAGCGCCTCCAACTCGGTCTGGTAGTAGTCCGGCCCCAACGAGGCCAGCCGGTCCAGCCCTTCGTCGAGACTCCTGGCCCCCGCAGTCGGCAGGCACAGATCCAGAACGTGGGCCGGCGGCCGACAGACCTCCAGCAACCGCCGAACCAACCCGTCCTGAGCGACCCGGGGCGCGACCGTCCGGCGCCAGCGCCCCTGCCACCGCTGCGAACCGGCGCAGCCCGCGACCTGCAGCATTGTCGCCGCCAGCGCGGACTCCACCACCGGACCGGCCGAGCTCAGGCGCACATGACTGAGGTCATCCGCGTTGAAGCTGATCTGCACCTGAGCCCCCTCAGAACCGGAGCCCCCATCATCACCCGACCAGGGGCCACCCCGGCGATCAGCTCTCGAAGGCCGTCGGCAGGTACTGGTCCACGTTGTCCTTGGTGACGACCGGCGCGAACAGCTGCACTGTGCGCGGGACCTCGACCTCCACCAGGTCGGTCAGGGCCTTCTTCTGCTCCAGCAGACGCGCCAGCCGAATCCCGTCCGCACCCTGGGTCGACGGGTAGATGACAGTCGCCTTGATCAGGGAGTTCCCCGCTTTGATCTCCTTCATCACATTGGCCGAGCCGGCGCCGCCGACGACGAAGAAGTCCTTGCGGTTCGAGTTCTTGATGGCGGCCATCACGCCGACGCCCTGGTCGTCGTCGTGGTTCCAGATCGCGTCGATCTTCGGCGCAGCCTGCAGCAGGTTCGCCGCCGCCTTCTCCCCCGACTCCACCGTGAACTCCGCGGCGACGCGGTTGTTCACCTTCAGCCCGCACTCGGCGAGCGCATCCTTGAAGCCCTTGCTCCGGTCCTGAGTCAACGGCAGCGAGTCGATCCCGGCGATCTCCGCCACGATCGAGTCCTTCTTGTCCTTCAGCTGCGAGCACACGTAACCGCCGGCCGAAACGCCCATGCCGTAGTTGTCACCGAGCACCGTCGTCCGCGCGGCGGCCGGGCTGTCGAACTCGCGGTCGACGTTGACGACCGTGATGCCGGCCTCCATCGCCTTGGTCGCCACCGGAGTCAGCGCCGCGCCGTCGAACGGCAGCAGCACGATCGCGTCCACCTTCTGGTTGATGAAGGTCTCGACCTGGCTGATCTGCAGGTTCACGTCATTGGTGCCTTCGGCAACCAGCAGCTCGACGTCGGAGTACTTCTTCGCCTCGGCCTGGGCGGCCTTGGTGATCGCGCCCATCCAGCCGTGGTCGGCGGCCGGCGCCGAGAAGCCGATCTTCACCTTCTGACCGGGCTCGTCGTTCTTGCCGCTGGCCGCGGCCTGCGGCGCGGGGTTGTTCGGCTCGGCCTTGGGGGTGTTGCTGGTACAGGCGGCCAGTGCGAGGACGCCGAGGCCGGCAACGGTGACGGTGAGGGCGGTACGTCGGAACATCGGTCTCTCTCCTATGAGCGGGCGAAACGTTGCTGGAGCAGGACCGCGATCACGATGATCAGGCCCTTCGCGACGGACTGGGCGGAAATGCTCAGGTTGTTCAGGGTGAACACGTTGTTCAACGTGGTGAAGATCAGGACGCCGAACACCGTGCCGACGATCGTCCCGCGACCACCCGACAGCAGCGTGCCGCCGATGACCACAGCCGCGATCGCGTCGAGCTCATACAGCTGGCCGTGGGTCGAGCTGCCGGTCGTCGTCCGCGCCATCAGCATCACCGCCGCGATCCCACAGCACAGACCCGCAAGCACATACAAAGCAACCGTGTGCCGCTGGACCTTGATCCCGGCCAGCCGCGCCGCCTCGGCATTACCACCGACCGCGAACGTCCGCCGTCCGAACGTCGTCCGGTTCAGCACCACCCAACCGGCCGCGGCGACCAGCAAGAAGATCCACACCAGCACCGGGACGCCGATCAACGTGCCACCGAAGAAGTCGACAAAGGAGTTGTTCGACACGATCTGCGTCCGGCGATCCGAAATGATCTCCGCCAAACCACGAGCACCGGCAAGCATCGCCAGCGTCGCGATGAACGGGACCACCTTGCCGTAGGCAACAAGTAGACCGTTCACCAGACCGCAGGCGGCGCCGACCAGCAGCGCGGTCGAGACCATCACGATCCAGTGGAAGTCCTCGGCCAGCTGCTGCGTCGCCAGGGTCGTCGCCCAGACCGATGCCAAGGCGACCATGGCGCCGACCGACAAGTCGATACCGCCGCCGGTGATCACGAACGTCATGCCGATACTGACCACGCCGATGACGGCGGCCAGGCGCAGAATCGTCAGCACGTTGGCGCCGGTCGCGAAGGTGTCCCCCGCGGTCGCCGCGCCGACGATGCAGAGCAGGACGAGCGCGACGACCAGGCCGAGGTTGCGCCCGGCTCCGGTCTTCAGCAGGCTCGTCGAGCGCGGCGCCGCCGGTGCTCCGACAGTGTCCTGACTCATCGAGTGGCTCCTTCCATCACCAGGTCGAGCACCCGGTGTTCGTCGATCTCCTCAGCCGGCCCGGCGTGGACGGCCCGGCCCTCCCGCATGACGATCACCCGGTCAGCCAACCCGAGCACCTCTTCGACCTCGCTGGAGACCAGCACGATCGCCACGCCGCTCGCGGCCAGCTTCCGCACGAGCGCGTAGATCTCCGAACGTGCTCCGACGTCCACACCGCGGGTCGGCTCGTCCAGCAGCAACACGCGGCAGTCCCGCAGTAGCCAACGGGCCAGCACGACCTTCTGCTGGTTGCCGCCGGACAGATTGCGGACTGGTCGCTCGACACCGGCCGGACGGACGTCGAGCGCCTCGACCAGCTTGCTCGCGGCCGCCCGCTCGGCCGAGCCTTTGAGTAGACCGCCGCGCGCGAACCGGTCGAGCGTCGAGACGGTGATGTTCTTGTAGACGGCCTCGTCGAGCAGCAACGCCTGACTCTTGCGCTCCTCGGGCGCCAGGCCGACCCCGGCCCGCACGGCCGCCTGGACCCGCCCAGGCTTCAGCTCCCGGCCGTCCACCCGAACGACCCCGGTGGCCGGACGCCGAGCGCCGTACACGGTCTCCAGGATCTCCGACCGGCCCGAGCCGACCAGCCCGGCCAGGCCGAGGATCTCCCCGGCGCGGACCTCGAAGGAGATCGGGGCGAACTCTCCCGCCCGGCTCAAACTGCTCACGCTCAGGACGGTCGGCGCGGTGGTCAGGATCTCCTGCCGCGGCGGGAACACGTACTCGATCGAGCGACCGGTCATCAACCGGATCAGCTCCTGCGTCGGCGTCTCCCGCGCATCCAGGCCGGTCGAGACCGTCGCGCCGTCCTTGAGGACCGTGACCCGATCGCCGATCTCCCGGATCTCCTCGAGCCGGTGCGAGATGTAGACGACGGCGACGCCGCGCGCGGTCAGCCCGCGGATCACCCGGAACAGGTTCGAGACCTCCTCCGGATCGAGAACCGCGGAGGGCTCGTCCATCACGATCAGGCGCGCGTCCCGCGACAACGCGCGAGCCATGCTGACGACCTGCTGCCCCGCGGCCGGGAGCGAGCCGACCGGCCGGTGCAGCGGGATCTCCGCGTGGCCGAGCCCGGTCAGGATCTCGCGGGCCCGCGTGTTCGCCTCGTGCCGGCGGCTGAAGCCGAAGGACGACGGCTCGTGCCCGAGGAAGATGTTCTCCGCGACGGCCAGCTCGGGCACCAGGTCGAGCTCCTGGTAGATCGCCGCGATCCCACGCTCGATCGCCGCGGTCGGGCTGTTCAGCCGGACCGGTTCGCCGTTGATCGCGATCGACCCGGCGTCCGGCTGGTGCGCGCCGGTCAGCACGCGGATCAGCGTCGACTTCCCCGCGCCGTTCTGCCCGAGCAGGCAGTGCACCTCACCGGCCCGCACGTCCAGATCGACGCCGTCCAGCGCCCGGACGCCGGGGAACTGTTTGACGATCCCCGTCATGCGCAGCAGATCCACCGAGTGCTCCCCCGACTTTCGACAGCCGTGCACGGACTTTTGGTTATGAGCAACACAAAGTAGGGAGTCGGCAGCGCCTCGTCAAGAGCGTGGCTGCTGCCGACCGGGCCGAGGGGCCCGGGTCGAACGGGCCCCTCGGGGCTTGTCAGCCGATCGGCTCGATCCAGACGTTGCGGAAGCGCGGGTTCGCGCCCGGGTCGCCGTGGTCCTGGAGCCTGATCGCGCCCGGGGTCGGGCCTTCCGGGATATTGCCGCCGGTACCGCCGTCGATCGCGACGTCACGATGGACGGTCTGACCGTTCCAGACCACCGTCACGCGCGCGTTGTCGACCTTGCCGGCCGCATCGAACCGCGCCGCGCGGAAGGTGATGTCGTAGCTCTGCCAGGTGTTCGGCGCGGTCGCCGCGTTCACGTCCGGCGCCTTCTTGGAGTAGATCGAGCCGGCCTCGTTGTTCCGCGGCGGCTGCCCGAACGACTCCAGCACCTGGATCTCGTACCGCTCCTGCAGGTAGACGCCGCTGTTCCCGCGGCGCTGACCGGTCACGTCCGGCGGGTAGTCCGGCTCGAGCCACTCGATGTGCAGCTTGAAGTCGCCGAACTCCTGCTTGGTCCTGATGTCACCGCCGAGCGACTCCATCGAGCCGCGGGCGATCGGCCACGTCGCCGGACTGCCGTCGTCCTTCTTCTCCCAGGCATCCAGGTTCCGGCCGTCGAAGAGCTGGATCCGGGTCGCCTCGGCGATGGTCAGGTTGTCGAGGTTGACCTTGCCGGTGTCCAGACCGTCGTACCGGTAGGAGATCGTGTTCTTCCCGGCCTTCAGCCGGAGCGGCTCGGTCTGGACGGCCCATGCGCTCCAGATCCCGGTACTGGCGAGCCTGGTCTGCTGCACCTTGACGCCGTTCACGTACATGCTCAGCGACTTCAGCCCCGGCGGGTTGGGCCCGTTGGAGTACCGCAGACCGGCGTTGTACGTCGCCGCCTTCGGCACGTTCACCGTGAAGATCGTCTCGGCGCCCTCGCTGGTGTAACCGTCGACGAAGCCCGGGCCGTAGTACCCGCTGTGGTTCTTGTTGACGCCGGCGCCGTTGCGCAGGGTCGCCTTCTCCGCCTCGTAGGTCTGGCCGGGCAGCTGACCGCCGACCAGCGAGTTCAGCGTGTACCAGGCCTCCGTGCTCCACAACGGCGTACCGGACGCCGAAGCGAACGGCCGCGGCGAACGGACGTGGACGACGTGCCCGGCCCGCAGACCGTCGATCCGCAGCGTCACCTTCTTACCGTCCTTGGACGGCGTCGCCGTCGTCACCCGCAGCGTCTGGTTGTCGATCTTCGGACCGCCGTACCCGATCGTCGGGTGGTAGCGCCACTGCTGGACCCGGTACTTCTTCGCCAGCTCCTGCAGCGTCTCCGCCGACATCGGCTGGGTGTACTCGAGCTCGAACCCGCCCGCCACCGCGCGCATCGCCTTGATGTCGAAGGCACTGGTCGCGTTCGGCGTCAGCTTCTGCAGACCGAACTTGAGTTTGCCCTCCTGGCCCCAGTTGCCGCCGGCGCCGATCCCGCCGGTGTAGAGCGCGCCGTCCGGACCTTCGCTGAGGTGGTTGACGCCGGACTCCAGCCCCTGGGTGAGCCGGAAGACCGCGCCCTGGTACTCGCCGTTGACCTTGTCCAGGAAGACCCGCTGGAGGCCGCCGTACGTGACGTCGCCGTACGCGAGCTGGCCGGCGAACGGGCCGCGTTTGAGCAGGATCGGGTTGGTCGGCGAGTTCGCGATCTCGTTGTGCGGCAGCCAGACGACCGGCGCGGTCACCGGCGTGGAGTCGAACGGACCGGCGGGATTCGTGTAGTGGTTGAAGAATCGGCCCGGCTTGATCCGGACGATCTTGTTCGACGGCAGCCAGCCGCCCTGGTTGTCGGCGACGAAGATGTCGCCGTCCGGGCCCCAGCCGATCCCGTTCGGCGTCCGGAGCCCGCCCGCGAGATAGGTGACCGCGCCGGTGCGCTTGTCGATCTTGATCGTCGTCCCGCGATTGGCCGCCGGCTGCGGGTCGGTCGTCGCGCCGCCGTAGTTGATGGCGACCGAGAGGTTCAGGTAGAAGTAGCCGGCCGAGTAGAGCAGGCCGAAGGCGAACTCGTGGAAGTTGCCGCCGTACGGCCAGGTCGCGACCGTCCGCGGGGTGTCGGCGACGCCGTCCCGGTTGGCGTCGTTGAGCTCGACGAGCCGGTTCTTCTCGGAGACGTAGAGCTTGCCGTCGACGTACTTGATCCCCTGCGGCTCCTTGAGACCGGTCGCGAAGCGCTGGAACTTCACCTTCGCCGGATCGGTCGCGCCGGTGACGTTGCTGAGCAGGTAGACCTCGCCCTGGACGAGATCCGTCCCGCCCCAGGTGGTGATCGCGAGCCGGCCGTCGGGCAGCCAGTCCATCCCGGTCACCTGCGGCTCGAAACCGTCCGGCCGCAGGTTGGTCAGCGTGAGGCCCGGATAGACGCTGTCGAGTGGCAGCCCGTCACCCGGCGAGTCGGTCGAGGCCTCACATTCCTTCTGGCCGGGGGACGTCACCCGGACGACGTCCGCGTCGGTGCTCAAGGCGGACGTCGGGACGAGGACGAACGCCTCCGAGTTCGGCGTCCGCCACTCGAGTTTGATCTCCTGCCCGTGCAGGTTGTCGAAGTGGTCGATCCGCAGCGGATGCGAACCCGCGGCCAGCTCCACGGACGCCGTCGCGGCCGGATCCGAGCCGTGCAGGCCGTCGTGGTTGATCACCAGCTCGTCGTCGAGCAGCAGCCGGGAGCCGTCGTCGCTGGTGAGCCGGAACTCGTAGCGGCCGGCCGCGGTGATGTTCAGGTTCGCGGTCACCTCGGAGACGAACTGGTCCGCGATACCGAAGTCGTCGGTGCTGCTCCAGTTGATCGTCGGCAGCAGTTTGTCCACGTTGGGGGTCTGCCGGGGTTTGAGCGTGCAGAGCCGGTCGAGCGGGGCCTGCAGGTCGAAGACCCGGAGCGTGACGCCGGGTTCCTGCGGGGGCAGCGCGGCCCGCGCCGGCCCGGTCACCAGGCCGGGAAGCGCGATCAGCACGGCGGTCACGGCCGCGATCGGCCGTCGGTAACGTTTCCGTACGGAGGGAAGCAACATCGTTACTCCTCGAAATGGGCGGTGACCGGACCTTAGGACGACTTTTGCCACACGTCAATCGAAAGTCAAGAACCGATCGGCGAAAGGATTTCGTCGTAAGCTCGTCCGGTGATCGGCGAACAAGACCCAGCGGGCTCCGACCTGTTCCTGCGGCTGCTCCTCGACGGCCGGCCGCGGACCCGCGCCGAGCTCGTCGACTCCAGCGGCCTGGGCCGCTCGACGGTGAACATCCGGATCGAGTCGCTGCTGTCGACCGGGCTCGTCGTCCCGTACGACGACGCCGAGTCCACCGGCGGCCGGCCGGCCGCGCGCTTCCGGTTCAACCCGGCGGCCCGGGTGATCCTGGCCGCCGATATCGGCGCCACCCACGTGACGGTCGCGCTGACCGACCTGCACGGCGAGATCCTCGACCGCGCCAACACGCCGCTGAGTATCGCCGAAGGGCCGGAGGCCGTCCTGCGAACGGTCGCGAAGACGGGCCGCGCGCTGCTCCGCGGCGCCGGTCGCGCCAAGACCGAGCTGGCCGGGGTCGGCATCGGCCTGCCCGGCCCGGTCGAGCACTCGACCGGCCGCCCGAACCACCCGCCGATCATGCCCGGCTGGGACGCGTACGACGTCGTCGGCCGGCTCGGCGGCGAGTTCGGCGTCCCGGTCCTGGTCGACAACGACGTGAACATCATGGCGCTCGGCGAGCACGCTACCCAGTACGCCGACGTCGAGCACCTGCTCTTCCTGAAAGTTGCCACCGGCATCGGCGCGGGCATCATCAGCGGCGGCCGCCTGCACCGCGGCGCGCAGGGCGCGGCCGGCGACATCGGTCACATCCAGACCCCCGGCAACACCGAGATGTGCCGCTGCGGCAACCTCGGCTGTCTGGAGGCGGTCGCTTCGGCGTCCGCGCTCGCCGCGAAGCTGGACGGCGCGACGTCCAGCCAGGACATCGTCGAGCTCGTCCGCTCCGGCAACACCGCCGCCACCTCGGCGGTTCGCCAAGCGGGCCGTGAGATCGGCACCGTCCTGGCCGCCGCCGTCAACCTGCTCAACCCCTCGGTCATCGTCGTCGGCGGCTCCCTGTCCCAAGCCGGTGACAGCCTGCTCGCAGGGATCCGCGAAACCCTCTACGCCCGCTCGTTGCCCCTGGCCACCACCGGCCTGCGGATCGTCACCGCCCACGCCGGCCAGGACGCCGCCCTCCGCGGCGCCGCCATCCTCGTCCAGCAACACGTCCTGGCCCTCTGACCCGCGCGCGGTCGACGGGTGCCGGAACGCGAAACGGCGCCCGGGGGCTGCCCGGGCGCCGTCTGCGAAGGGTGATCAGCCGATGGTCTTGACCGCGGTGATCAGGGAGCCGTTGGTGGTGTCACCGGACAGTTCCCAGAAGAAGGCGCCGCCGAGGCCCTGCTGGTTGGCGTACGTCATCTTGCTGCGGATGGTGGCGGGGGTGTCGTAGCCCCACCACTGGCCGTTGCAGAAGGCGTAGGCCGTGCCGCCGACGGTGCCGGTGGACGGGCAGCGGGTCGAGATGAGCTTGTAGTCCTCGATCCCCGCTTCGTACTTGCCCGGCGCGGCGCCGGTGGCGCGGCCGCCGGGGGCGGCCTGGGTGACGCCGGTCCAGCCGCGGCCGTAGAAGCCGATGCCGAGCAGCAGCTTGGAGGCCGGGATGCCCTTGCTCTTCAGCTTCTGGATCGCCGCATCACTGTGGAAACCGGCCTGCGGGATGCCGTTGTACGACGTCAGCGGCGAGTGCGGAGCCGTCGGGCCCTGCGCGTTGAACGCACCGAAGTAGTCGTACGTCATCGGCATGATCCAGTCGAGCTTGGGCGCCGCCGCGGCGTAGTTCGTCGCGTCGATCTTGCCGCCGTTGGTGCCGTCGGCGGTGATCGCCGCGGTGACGAGGGCCGAGGAGCCGAAGCGGTTGCGCAGCGCAGTGATCACGTTGTTGAAGGCGTTCGGCCCGCTGGTGTCACAGCTCAGACCACAGGCGTTCGGGTACTCCCAGTCGATGTCGATACCGTCGAAGACATCGGCCCAGCGCGGGTCCTCGACCAGGCTGTAGCAGGAGTTCGCGAACGCGGTCGGGTTCTTCGCGGCCTCGGTGAAGCCGCCGGACCAGGTCCAGCCGCCGAACGACCAGACCACCTTGATGTTCGGGAACTCGCGCTTCAGCTTGCGAAGCTGGTTGAAGTTCCCGCGCAACGCGCCGGCGTCCCAGGTGTCGGCGACGCCGTCGACCGAGCCGGCCGCGTCGTAGGCCTTGTCGTAGGCAGCGTACGAGTCGCCCATCGTGCAGCGGCCGCCGGTGGTGTTACCGAAGGCGTAGACGATGTTGGTCAGCTTGGACGCCGAGCCGCTGGTCTTGATGTTCTTCACGTGGTAGTTGCGGTCGTAGACCCCCCACTCGGTGAAGTAGCCGACGACGCGCTTGGCGGCCGCCGGGGCGTTCACCGCGGCGGGCGCCTCGCGAACGGTCAGCGCGGACTGGTCGCTCGGCTCCGCCTGGGGCGCGGCGGACGCGCCGACGGCCGGCAGCAGACCGGCTCCCAGCAGCGCGGCCGCGGTCAGAGCGGATGAGACGGGGCGGAATCTCATAGTTGGTACCTCCGGGAAAGTTCATGGCAGGGGCAACTGCCCGCATCCTGCCCCACACTTCCAGTTAAGAAACGGAACTTCCTAAAGTAATTCGGCAACCGATTACCCACCAAACGCGTGATTGATTTTCAGTCTCTCGATGTCAGTCGCCGACCTCTTCCCCGAACCCTCGATCACGCTTACGGTTCCGGCGGGTGAGAGCGCTCTCACACCCCTGCATCTTCCCGCCCCGGAGGTGGTTCCCGTGAGTCCGAACCGAACCCGCCGACGTCGCGCCCGCTGGCGCGCGACCGTGATCGCCCTCGTCCTGGCCCTGTGCTCGACCCTCCTGGTGGGCGGCGTGGCGAAGGCCGCCGACGACTACACGCAGTCCGTCAGCTCACTGAACGCGACCCAGGCCCAGATCGTCTTCACCCCGACCACGCCCGCGGTGTACGTCGACGTCCACTACATCGTCACCGGTCAGGGCCAGCAGAACTTCCGGATGGACCTGAGCGGCGGCACCTGGCGCAAGACGGTCAGCGGCCTGACGTCGGGCAGCGTCGTCGACTACTGGTTCACCTACGAGAAGGGCGGCCCGCAGTACGACAGTCCGCACTTCAGCTACACCCACGGCTCGGCCACGCCGGCGGTCGCGACGCCGACCTTCTCCCCCGGCGGCGGTAACTACGCGACCGCGCAGACGGTGACGATCGCGACGGCGACCGCCGGCTCGACGATTCGCTACACGGTCGACGGTTCGACGCCGACGGCGTCCTCGACGCTCTACAGCGGCCCGATCAGCGTCGCGACGTCCCGGACGATCAACGCGATCGGGCTCAAGGCCGGGCTGGCGAACTCGGCGGTGGCGAGTGCGACGTACACGATCGGGAGTACGCCGATCAGCTGCACGACCCAGCCCGACGTCCCGAACTTCGGGCCGAACACCCGGATCTTCGACCCGAGTATGTCGAACACCGCCATCCAGGCCCAGCTCGACGCCGACTTCAACGCGCAGAAGGACACGCTGACCCACCAGATGGGCACCGGCCGGATCGCGCACCTGTTCAAACCCGGCGCCTACAGCGTGCACGACGACGTCGGCTACTACACCTCGGTCGCGGGCCTCGGCCAGAACCCCGGCGACGTGGTCATCAACGGCGCCATCACGGTCGACGCATTCAACGAGTCCGATCAAGGCGTCGCGCTGCAGAACTTCTGGCGGTCCGCGGAGAACCTGGCCGTGAACCCGATCGGCGGCTCGAACCGCTGGGCGGTCGCGCAGGCGGCGCCGTTCCGCCGGATGGACATCCGCGGCAACCTGCAGCTCTACCCGGCCAGCTACGGCTTCGCCAGCGGCGGCTACATCGCCGACTCCAAGGTGTCCGGGCAGACGGCGTCCATCTCGCAGCAGCAGTCGTACACCCGCGACAGCAACCTCGGCAGCTGGGACGGCGGCGTCTGGAACATGGTCTTCTCCGGGACGCCGGGCGCCCCGCCGACCACCTTCCCGAACCCGCCCGAGACGACGCTCGCGACCACGCCGGTCTCCCGCGACGTCCCCTACCTCTACCTCGACAACACCGGTAAGTACCGCGTCTTCACCCCGGCCCTGCGCACCAACGCCTCGGGCGCGAGCTGGGCGAACGGCTCCACCCCGGGGACGTCGATCCCGATGAGCCAGTTCTACGTCGTCAAGGCCGGTGACACCGCGTCGACGATCAACGCGGCGCTCGCCTCCGGCTGCAACCTCTTCTTCACGCCGGGGATCTACCACCTGAACCAGACCCTCAACGTGACCCGGCCGAACACCGTCGTCCTCGGCATCGGCTACCCGACCCTGATCCCGGACAACGGCGTCAACGCGATGCAGGTCGCGGACGTCGACGGCGTCCGGATCAAGGGCATCCTCTTCGACGCCGGGACGACGAACTCCCAGGCGCTGCTCACCGTCGGCCCGGCCGGGTCGTCGGCCAACCACGCCGCGAACCCGACCACCCTGCAGGACGTCTTCTTCCGGATCGGCGGCTACATCCCCGGCCACGCGACGACCAGCCTGATCGTCAACAGCCACCACACGATCATCGACCACACCTGGGCCTGGCGCGCCGACCACGGTAACGCCGGCACCTGGGGCTGGACCGAGGCGACCGGCGACACCGGTGTGATCGTCAACGGGAACAACGTGCTCGCCACCGGCCTGTTCGTCGAGCACTACCAGAAGACCCAGGTGATCTGGAACGGCCAGGGCGGCCGGACGATCTTCTTCCAGAACGAGATGCCGTACGACGTCCCGAACCAGGCCAGCTGGAACCGGCCGAGCGGCCGCAACGGCTACGCGGCGTACAAGGTCGCCGACCACGTCACCTCGCACGAGGCGTGGGGCCTGGGCAGCTACAACTTCTTCAACGTCAACCCGTCGGTCAGCGCCTACAACGCCTTCGAAGCGCCGGTGAACGCCGGCGTCCGCTTCCACTCGCTGTGCACGGTGTCGCTCAACTACAAGGGCACCATCACCCACGTCATCAACGACACCGGCGGGGTCACCCCACCCGGCACCGTCCCGGTGAACGTCGTCAGCTATCCCTGACCCCATCGACCCGCGGCCCGGATCAGCCCACCTGATCCGGGCCGCGCCCGCCCTTCGGTGGCGCCAAGACTTGTTTTCGGTCCACCGAACTTCTAGATTCGGATGATGAAGGCTGGCTGGAAGACCTGGGGCGTTTCGGTCGTGGCAGCGACGGCGTTACTCGCGGGCTGCTCGTTACCCGGCGGCGCCGCGGCGTCGGACGACCGACCAACGGTGCTGACGACGTTCACGGTGCTGGCCGATATCGCCCGCAACGTCGCGGGCGATCATCTGGCGGTCGAGTCGATCACCAAACCCGGGGCCGAGATCCACGGCTACGAGCCGACGCCCGGCGACGTCCGGAAGGCGTCGAAGGCCGACCTGATCCTGGACAACGGCCTGAACCTGGAGTCGTGGTTCGCGAAATTCGTCGAGAGCGCGGAAGCGCCGCACGCCGTCGTCTCGGACGGCGTCCGCGTCCTGGACATCACCGAGGACGCCTACGCCGGGAAGCCGAACCCGCACGCCTGGATGAGCCCGCTGAACGTGTCCACCTATGTGGACAACATGGTCACCGCGTTCAGCAAACTCGACCCCGAGCACGCGGCCGACTACGCCGCGAACGGGAAGGCGTACCAGGCGAAGCTGCAGACCGTGCAGAGCGAGCTGGTCAAGGGGCTCGCCGGGCTGCCGAAGAACGAGCGCGCGCTGGTCACCTGCGAGGGCGCCTTCTCCTATCTCGCGCGGGACGCCGGGCTGACCGAGAAGTACATCTGGCCGGTGAACGCCGAGCAGCAGGCGACGCCGCAGCAGATCTCGTCGACGATCGAGTTCGTCAAGGCCGGCAAGGTCCCGGCGGTGTTCTGCGAGTCGACGGTCTCGGACAAACCGATGCAGCGGGTGGTCGACGCGACCGGGGCGAAGTACGGCGGCGTCCTGTACGTCGACTCGCTGTCCGAGGCGGACGGCCCGGTGCCGACGTACCTCGACCTGATCCGGCACGACGCGGCGACGATCATCGCCGGGCTGACGGGCCGCTCGTGACCGCGGCGATCGAGGTCTCCGGCCTGTCCGTCCGGTACGGCGAGATCCGGGCGCTCGAGGACGTCGACCTGCGGCTCGAGGCCGGCCGGGTGACCGGGCTGATCGGGATGAACGGATCGGGGAAGTCGACGCTGTTCAAGGCGATGATGGGGATCCTCCGGCCGGACCAGGGCGAGATCCGGATCGCCGGCCGGACCGCCGCCGAGGCGCGCCGACACGGCACGATCGCGTACGTCCCGCAGAGCGAGGACGTCGACTGGAACTTCCCGCTCTCGGTCCACGACGTGGTGATGATGGGCCGCTACAGCCACCTGGGCTGGACGCGGCGGCCCGGCCGGTCCGATCGCGTCGCGGTCGCCGAGGCCCTGGAGCGCGTCGAGCTCAGCGAGTACGCCGATCGCCAGATCGGCCAGTTGTCCGGCGGGCAGCGGCGGCGCGCGTTCGTTGCCCGCGGCATCGCGCAGGAGGCCGGGATCCTGTTCCTCGACGAGCCGTTCGCCGGGGTCGACAAGCGTTCCGAGGCGACGATCGTCCGGCTGTTACGTGAGCTGGCCGCCGACCAGCGGACGATCCTGGTCTCCACCCACGACCTGCACGCGTTGCCCGAGCTGGCCGACGAGGCCATCCTGCTGCTGCGCCGGATCCTCTTCCAGGGCTCGGTTTCCGAGGCGCTCCGCCCGGAGAGTCTGGCCCGCTGCTTCGGTCTCGACCCGCTCGAACAGGACGCCGTGTCATGACTCTGCTCGATCTCCTGCTCGAACCGCTGTCCTACGACTTCATGGTCCGGGCGCTGATCACGACGGTCGTCGCGGCGGTGGTCTGCGCCGTCCTGTCCTGCTGGCTGGTGCTGATCGGCTGGTCGCTGCTCGGCGACGCCGTCTCGCACGCCGTCCTGCCGGGGGTCGTGATCGCCTACATGCTCGGGCTGCCGTTCGGGATCGGCGCGGTGGTGTTCGGGTTCCTCGCGGTCGGGCTGATCGGCGCGATCCGCAGTACCAGCCGGGTGAAGGAGGACGCCGTGATCGGGATCGTGTTCACGACGTTGTTCGCACTCGGACTGGTGCTGATCTCGGTCGTCCCGAGCCAGACCGACCTGAACCACATCATCTTCGGCAACATCCTCGGCATCTCGCCGTCCGATCAGCTGCAGATCGGCGTCCTGGCGGCGGTCGCGCTGATCGTCTTGCTGGTCAAGCGGCGGGACCTGACGCTGTACGCGTTCGACCCGGTGCACGCGCACGCGATCGGACTGTCGCCGCGGCGGCTCGGCGGGCTGTTGCTCGGCGTCCTCGCGTTGACCGCGGTGGTCGCGTTGCAGGTGGTCGGCGTCATCCTCGTGGTTGCGATGCTGATCATCCCGGGGGCGACGGCGTACCTGCTGACGGATCGGTTCACGCGGATGCTGTGGATCGCGCCGTTGCTGTCGGCGACCAGCTCGGTCGTCGGGATCTACCTCAGCTACTGGCTGGACGCCGCGTCCGGCGGGCTGGTCGTCGTCACGCAAGGCGTCACGTTCGGGCTGGTCCATCTCTTCGGTCCGCGGCGCGGCCTGGTCAGCACGTATCTGGCAAGCTGGTCGCGGCGGGCGGTCGCGAACGGATGACGGGGAGGCGAGCAGTGGCGGAGACGCAGGTGACCGAGAACTACCTCAAGGTCGTCTGGAACGCGCGTGAGTGGTCCGACGGCCCGGTCACGGTCGGCGTCCTCGCGTCCCGGCTCGGTCTCGCGCCCTCGTCGGTGTCCGGCGCCGTCCGCAAGCTCACCGAGCGCGGCCTGCTGACGCACGCCAAGTACGGCGACATCGAGCTCACCGACCAGGGACAGCGGCTGGCGCTGGCGACCGTGCGCAAACACCGGCTGATCGAGACGTTCCTGGTCGAGTACCTCGGCTACACCTGGGACGAGGTCCACGACGAGGCCGAAGTCCTCGAGCACGCGGTCTCCGACCTCTTCGCCGAACGCCTCGCCGCCAAACTCGGTCAGCCCGACCACGACCCGCACGGCGACCCGATCCCCCGCGCCGACGGCACCCTGCCGATCACCGACCACCCGGCCCTCGACACCATCGAACCCGGCCGCCACGTCCGCGTCGCCCGCGTCTCCGACGAAGACCCCGACCTCCTCCGCCACCTCGCCGACCTCGGCATCACCATCGGCACCACCCTCCAGATCCACCGCCGCCAAGACGCCATCGGCACCATCGACGTCGACCACAACGGCGCCTGCCACATCCTCGGCCTCACCGCCGCCCACTCCATCCGAGTCGCCGCCACCTGACAACTTCCGGCCACCCGCTCCTGGCGCGTGACCGGCCGCCGTACGTTCGCAGGGTGACCATCTCGCGGACAATCGTTGCCTTGGGCCTCTTGTTGCTGACCGCCTGCTCCGGCCCGGCCGATCAGCCACGCACCGAGCCGACCGCGACCCCCACTCCGACCATCACGACACCCGCACCGACACCGGGTGTGCAGTTGGTCGCCTGGGCGGACGGGATGTGTGATGGCATCGAGCAGTTGGCGAACCAGCGCAGCAAGGCGAGTCAGACGCTGACGATGATGAAGGACGCACGCATCGGCTCACTGGTGGCCAAGAGCTATCCGGTCCAGGTTGGAACCTCGCTGCAGCTGACCGCCGATGCCTTCACCGCGCTGGAGCCGACGGGTAACGCGGCCGCCGACCGCTTGACCGCGCAGTACAGGACCGTCCTGTCCAAGGCGGTCCCGAAGGTCGAAGCCCTGGCTGGTGAACCACAGGACGCTTTCGGGCGCGACGACGCCGAGGCGGTCCGCGTGACCCGCCAACTGGCAACGCTGATCACCGCCGTCAAACCAGCCGGACCAGATCTCGCCGCGCTGGTGAAGGCCGACCCGATGATCGCCCTCGCCTATCGCCAGGCACCCACCTGCAAGCCGGCCAACCAGGCCCTCCCGGTCGCCGCCGACGGCCAGAACTACGCGGCCTGCGCCGACGGTAAATGCGTCGTCCTGATCAAGAAGTCCGCCGCCTTCACCGTCCGAGGCACGCGCATCACCGTCAGCGTCGCCGGCGGCGCCGTGAGTATCAGCAACCGCACCTCCGACGGTGGCGGCTTCTCGACGAATGTCGGCGTCGGCGGCGAAGCCGGTTGGGGCACCACCGGCTCGATGACCAAGGCGACCACGCTGGGCGTCAAGGGCACCTCCGCCGTCTTGCGCATCACCTAACCGGACGCAGACCGTCCGGAATCGGGAGTAGCGTCCTCAGCATGGCTATCGCGATGTATCCCAGCTTCGTCCTGGACTGCCCCGACCCGGCCGCCCTCGCCGCCTTCTACGGTGAGCTCCTCGGGTGGAACGTCAAAGCCGACGACGGCTGGGCGGAGATCCGCCCTGAGGACGGCGGCAACGTCATCTGTTTCCAGGGCGTCGAGAACTTCAAGCCCCCGGCCTGGCCCGGCCAGGAAACACCTCAGCAGGTGCACCTCGACGTCATGGTCCGCGACCTCGACGAAGCCGAGCCCCAAGTACTCGCCCTCGGCGCCACCAAACCCACCCACCAGCCCGGCACCACCTTCCGCGTCTTCCTCGACCCCGCCGGCCACCCCTTCTGCCTCTGCGTCAGCTGACATCTTTGCCCTGCGGTACGGGCCGGGTACGGGCAGGAACCTGCCGCCGGCGGCGCCTAGAGTCACGGGCGCCAGATCGGTTGCAGGATTCTTGGAGGGTTTTGTGAAGGGACGAATTGCCGGCGCCGTGGTCGGAGTCGCGGCAGCGCTGGCGGGAGTCGGGGCGTTGCTCGTCGCCGGTCCGGCGCAGGCGGCCGACGGGTTGGAGCTGGCTCGGCTGTACTACCCGTCGGGCGCGACGAAGGGCGGCGAGGCGCGAGCCACCGTCGACTTCCGCGGCCGGAAGTCGGTGGTCTTCCGGGACTTCAAGGTCCGCGACGTCTGTCCCGGTGACGACCTCCCGGTCCGCGGCCGGGTGGAGTGGGTCCATGCCGACGGAAGCCGGGGCGTGGGCTCGTGGAAGGCGGACACGAACGGGTGCGGTGTCGACGGCACCAACTTCGGGGACATCCGGCGGACCGATACCAAGGTCATCGTCGAGGTCATGCTGACGGTCTGCGTCTACCGGCAGTCGGGCGCCAACATCCGTTGCCACACCAGCGGCGGCCGCGCCAACCCGCACGTCTGACCGGCCGCCGCGGGTTCGCGGCCGATTGCGGCGGAATGTCCATGGTGGGGGGACGAAGTCTCATTCTCTCGGTGGTCGTGCGTCCATACGCTCTGAGGTTCGGGGGCACAGTGGCGGACGAGCGAGGGGATGGACATGCGAAGTTCCCGCAGGGCAAAGGGTTTGGCAGTGCTGGTCGCGGCGCTGGCGCTGGCGGTGCCGTTGCTGACGGCGATGCCGGCGCAGGCGTTGGTGACGCATACGGTGACGTCGCCGGACGGGTTGACGAACATCACGGTGACCGATCAGGCCAGTGGTGCGCTGACGTACAGCGTGGTGTCGGGGAGTACGACGATCTTCGGCGACTCGCCGCTCGGGATCGCGACCAGTGGTGTCGACTTCACGTCGGGGCTGTCGTACGTCGGGGAGGCGCGCTCGGTGATCACCGAGACGTACTCGCTGCCGGCCGGGACGAAGCCGAGTTACAGCAACGACGGTCGGCAGATGACGCTCACGTACTCCAAGAGCGGCGCGACCATGCAGCTGGTGGTGCGGGCGTACAACGACGGGATCGCGTTCCGGTACGTGCTGCCGGGCAGCGGGAACGTATCGATCACCGGTGAGTCGACCGGGTTCCGGTTGCCGGCCACGACTGGCGGGTGGGCGGCGCCCTGGAACGGCAACTACGAGCAGGACTACATCTACCGCAACGCCGCGCAGCTCAACTCCGGCGTCGATCTGACCATGCCGGCGCTGGCGTCGATCAACAACAACGCCTACTACACGTTGATCAGCGAGGCCAACGTCTACAACTCGAACGCCAGTTACGCGCCCGGCATGCTGGAGGGCGACGGCCTCGGGACCGGGTTGCTGAAACTGTCCCGGACCCCCGACCAGGGGTTCCCGATGGCGAGCACCTATCCGTTCCAGACGCCGTGGCGGGTCGCGATCATCGCGCCGAACCTCGACGTCCTCTACAACTCCGACCTCGTCCAGAACCTGAACCCGCCCGCCGCGAGTACGCCGTCCTGGGTCAAGCCCGGCCGGGCGGCCTGGTCCTGGTACTCCGACGAGGACAGCGCCTCCGACCTGACCAAACAGAAGCAGATGGTCGACTTCGCCGCGGAGATGGGCTTCGAGTACGTCACCGTCGACTGCTGCTACACCCCGGCGGTCGACCTGCCCGCGATCTCGGCGTACGCCGCGCAACGGGGCGTCAAGATCTTCGCTTGGGTCACCGCGGACGCGGCTCAGACGCCCGCGCAGGCCAACCAGCTGGTCGCCGACCACAAGGCGTACGGCGTCGACGGGCTCAAGGTCGACTTCTTCCTGAACGACTCCCAGGCCGTGCAGCGCTGGTACCAGTCGATCGGCGACGCCGCGGGCGCGCACCAGATGATGCTCAACCTGCACGGCAGCACCAAGCCCGGCGGTGAGAACCGCACCTGGCCGTGGTTGCTGACGTCGGAGGCCGTGGCCGGCACCGAGCACTACAAGTACCCGCCGCCTACGACCGCGGCCGCCGACGTCACGTATCCGTTCACGCGTGGCCCGATCGGCTCGATGGACTACACGCCGACGATGATCTCGCAGAACGCGTCGATCCTGACTCAGGGTCACACGCTCGCCCAGGCGATCGTCTACAACACCGGCATGATCAACTACGCCGACTCGGCCGCCGCTTATCAGCAGTGGCCCGGCCGGCACCTGATGCGGGCCATCCCGACCACCTGGGACCAGACGAAGGTCGTCGAGGGTTTCCCGGGTGACCACATCACGCTGGCCCGCCGATCCGGCGCCGACTGGTTCATCGCCGGGATGACGTCGCCCGCGCGGACGGCGTCCGTACCGCTGACGTTCCTGGGAGCGGGCACCTACACCGCGACGATCTTCTCCGACACCGCGGCCGGTCGGGTACAGGTCAGCACGCAGTCGGTGACGAGCGCGACGACGTTGTCGCTGCCGATGATCGCGACCGGTGGCGTCTCGGTGCACATCTCGCAGACGCCGCTCCCCCAGGTCGGCAACGGCGACACCCGGTACGAGGCGGAGTCCGCGGCCAACACCCGCGCGGGCGCGGCCTCGGTCGACGCCTGCAAGGGCTGCTCGACCGGCTCCAAGGTCGGCAATGTCGGCTCGGGCGGTTCGGTGCAGTTCAACAACGTGACGGCGACGACGGCCGGCACGCACAAGATGACCTTCACCTACACCTCGGCCGACCCGCGGTCGGTCCGGATCACCGTCAACGGCACGGTGCTGAGCACCCAGAACCTCCCGGACTCGGGCGGCTGGGAGTTCGTCAACAAGTGGACGGTCGACGTCCCGCTGGTCGCGGGCGCGAACACGATCAAGTTCGACAACCCGAGCGCGTTCGCCCCGGATATCGATGCCCTGATCATCGAACGGGCCACCGAGGCGGAGGCCGCCGGGAACACTCTGGCCGGCGGCGCGGTCACGGCCGCGTGCGCAGGCTGCTCGGGCGGCACGTTCGTGAAGTCGCTCAACGGCGCCGGCACCCTCGACGTCAACGGCATCACGGCGGCGGCCGCGGGTAACCACACCGTCCGCCTGGACTACGCCAGCGCGACGGCCCAGACCGTCCAGGTCCAGGTCAACGGCGGGACGGCCGTCACGGTCAGCCTCCCGGCGACCGGGTCCGCGACCGCGGTGGCGACCAAGACGCTGGGCCTCGCCCTCACCGCAGGTTCCAACGTGATCAGAGTCAAGAGCGCGTCGTCGGCGGCGGTCGGGATCGACCGGGTGAGCGTCGTCCGCTGATCGTCCGTAGTCAGGCCGCGCACCCCGTGTAGCAGCGGGGTGCGCGGCCGCCGTTGTTTCGTCGATTCGTCCATGCCGCAGCGCCGAACGACCATGTTCGCGGGCGTCCGCGCTGACTAGGGTTGCGCTCCAAGAGGCCTGCAGAGCGCCGTTATCCCAACGCAACATGGAGTGATTGTGGGCAACCAGGTCGGGTCCCGTCCGAGCGTTCGCAACGGTGCCGTCGCTGCGACCGTCTCGGTCGGCGAATCATCCATCGACCTGATGATCACCCGGCGCGATCAGCCCCTCGCGGTGGTTGCCCTGGGCATCAGCGTGGACGGCGCTGATCTGAGCGCCGGATCGACCGTCGTCTCCGCGGCCGAGTTCCCGGTCGTCGAGGAGTGGTTCGCCGCCGCGGGGAAGGCGCGCGGCGACCACCTGGTCGACCACCGGGAGCTGCGGGTCGACCTCCACCACCCAGCCACCGGGCGCGACTGGGTCGTCCGCGTCCGGGTCAGCCCGGACGGCGTCGCCGTCCGCTACGCCATGCCGGAGCTACCGGGCACCACGACCCTGACCGCCGACCACACCCGCGTCGATCTGAGCCAGTTCTCCCGGGCCTGGGTCCTCGAACACCAGACCTGGTACGAGACCCCGCGCGTCGGTGTCGACCTGGCCGACCTCGAGCCCGGCGCATACGGCTTCCCGTTCCTCGCCCGGTCCGACGACGGCTACCTGCTGGTCTCGGAGTCCGGAATCGACGGCCGGTACGCCGGAGCCCACGCGGCCGTCTCCGGTCAGCGGCTCGGGTTCGGGATCGCCGACGTCCCGGTCGAGATCGCCCGCGGCGATGTCACGCCGTGGCGAGTCTTCGTGATCGGCTCGCTCGCGGACGTCGTGGAGTCGCTGCTCGTCGACGAGCTGGCCGCCCCGGTCCGTCCCGAGCTGGCCCGCGCGGACTGGGTACGCCCCGGCCGGGCCGCCTGGTCGTGGTGGTCCGACTTCTACTCCGGCGCTCAGCTCACCCAGCAGAAGCGCTTCGTGGACGCCGCGGCCGATCTCTCCTGGGAGCACCTGCTGATCGACTGCGGCTGGGAGGAGACCTGGGTGCCGGAGATCGTCGCGTACGCGAGCCGCCGCGGCATCCAGGTGCACCTCTGGACCGTCTGGCACGACCTGGACGGACCGGAGAAGCTCGGCAGACTGGCGCTGTGGCGTTCGTGGGGCGTCGCCGGGATCAAGGTCGACTTCATGGAGTCGGAGTCCAAAGACCGCTACCGCTGGTACGACACCGTGCTGCAGGAGACCGCGCGACTGGGCCTGATGGTCAACTTCCACGGCTCGGTGATCCCCCGCGGCTGGGCGCGGACCTGGCCCCAGGTCGTCGGCTACGAGGCCGTCCGCGGTTCGGAGTACTACGTCTTCTACAACGACACCCCGCTGACCGCCGAGCACAACGTCATCCAGCCGTTCACGCGCAACGTGGTCGGCGCGATGGACTACACGCCGGTCGCCTTCTCGGCCCCGGACCGGGTCACCAGCGACGGTCACGAGCTGGCTCTCGGCGTGGTGTTCGAGTGCGGTATCACGCATTTCGCGGACGACGTCGCGGCGTACGCCGAACGCCCGTTGGCCGCCCGCTTCCTGGCCGAGCTCGCGCCTGCCTGGGACGAGACCGTCCTGCTGTCCGGCACACCCGACACCGAGGCCGTGCTCGCGCGCCGGTCCGGCGACCGCTGGTTCATCGGCTGTATCGCCGCCGGCGGTCAGCGCGTCGTGTCGGTCGACCTGAGTCGGCTGGGACTGACCAACCCGCAGGCCTGGATCGTCGAGGACGCCCCCGGCGGACTGGCCGAACGAGCGCTGACGGCCCGATCGTTCGACGTCAAGCTGGCCACCAACGGCGGTTTCGTCGCGATCGTCTCGGACGGCGATCTGTTCCGCGCCCGCCCGCGCGCGACAGCGGATGCGCCGACGGTCGAACCGGCCCTGGTCGAGCTCGACGAACACCACGCGGCCGTGATCACCACCAAGGCACAGGTCCGAGTTGCGCCCGGCTGGAGCGCCGAGTCGCTCGGCGGCGACCGCTGGCGCATCCAGGCGCCGGGCGATCTGCCGCCGGGTGCGCAGGGCGTCGTCACCGTCGAGTCCGGTGCGGTCCCGCCGGTGGTCGCGCACGCGCGCGCCGTCGTCCCGCTCACGGCCGGCATCCACCGCGTGTCGGCCTTGCCGATGCTTGCCTTCGACAACGAAAGTGGACCGGTCGAGCGCGATCAGAGCAACGGCGGCGGCAATCCGGCCGACGGGGCGCCGATGCGGGTGGCCGGGACGCATTTCACCGACGGGCTCGGCGTGTCCACGCCGTCGTCGGTCGAGCTGTACTTCGGCGGTCACGTCGGTCGCCTCACCGCCTCGGTGGGGATCGACGACGAGACGCCGCGGACCCGCGCCCGCGCCGTCGTGAGCGGCGACGGCCGGGAGCTGGGTTCGGTCGAACTGGGGGCCGGGGACACCGCGGTCGAGCTCGATCTCGACGTCTCCGGCGTTCGCGTCATCACCTTGTCCACCCGACAGGTCGCCGCCGGCGATCCGCCCGCGCACGTGGACTGGGCCTCGGCCCGCCTCATTGTGACGAAAGGAAGCAAATGACCAGGAAATCGTTGCTCGCGCCGGCCATCGTGATGGTCGCGGCGCTGCTCGCGGGATGCTCGGGCGGTAGCGGCTCGGACGACGGGCCGGTGACCATCACCTACGGCATCTGGGCCGGCACGCAGACACCCGCCATGCAGGAGATCGCCGACGCCTTCACCGCGGCGAACCCGGACATCACGGTGAAGATCCAGGAGCGCCCGTACCCCGAGTTCTGGTCGACGCTGCAGACCGGCGCCGCCGGCGGGACGGCGCCGGACGCGTTCTGGATGCTCGCCCAGCAGATCCGCCCGTACGCCGCCGGGAACCAGCTGCTCGACATCTCCGATGCCGTCAAGGAGCAGCAGGTCGACCTGGCGAAGTACCCGAAGGCCGTCCTGGACCTCTACGACCAGGGCGACGGCAAGCTCTACGGTCTGCCGAAGGACGTCGACACGAACGCCGTCTGGTTCAACAAGGCGATGTTCGACAAGGCCGGCGTCGCGTACCCCAAGGCCGGCTGGACCTGGGCCGACTTCCGGGAGACCGCGAAGAAGCTGACCGACCCGGCGGCCGGCACCTGGGGCGTGGCCGCGCCGCTGGACTACCAGGGCGGGTACTACAACTCGATCTTCCAGGCCGGCGGCAAGGTGATCGCCGACGACGGCAAGACGGCGGCCATCGACAGCCCGGAGGCTCAGGCCGGGATCAAGTTCTGGACCGACCTGCAGGCCGACAAGTCCTCGCCGACGCTGCAGCAGCTGTCCGACACCGAGGCCGAGACGATGTTCGAGCAGGGCAAGGTCGCGATGTACGTGTCGGGCGCCTACTGGGCGCTGAAGCTCTACGACAACAAGGCGATCCGGGCCAAGGTCGACATCGCGCCGCTGCCCACCGGCGTCAAGCAGGCGACCGTGACGAGCGGGATCGAGAACGTCGGGTACGCCGGGACCAAGCACCCGGAGGCGGTGAAGAAGTTCCTGCTGTTCGCCAGCGGCGAGCAGGCGGCGAACATCCAGGCCAAGTCGGGCGCGGTGCTCCCGGCGTACCAGGGCACCGAGAAGACCTGGATGAACGCGATGCCGGAGTTCAAGAACCTGCAGGTCTTCATCGACGCCAAGGCGTACTCCGTGCCGCTGCCGGTCCAGGGCAACGCCGCAGAGTGGCAAGGTCTGCAGGCCAAGTACCTGACGCCCGCCTGGGACGGCAAGACCTCGGTCGCCGACGCCGCCGCTCAGTACGCCGACGCCATCGACAAAGTGCTGGCCGAGAACGGATGAGCCGCTCCCCGGGCCGGACGGACTGGTCGGCGTACCTGATGATCGCGCCGGCCTTCGCCGGGCTGGCCGCGCTCTACCTGTGGCCGTTCCTGTCCACGTTCCTGAAGAGCTTCCAGACCGTGCCGGTGTTCGGCCCGGGCCGGTTCACCGGCGGCGCCAACTACGACAAGCTGCTGACGGACGCCGATTTCTGGGGTGCGCTCGGCAACTCGGCGAAGTACACCGCGATCGTGCTGCTCGGCATCCCGCTGGCGATCGTGCTGGCGGCGATGATCCAGCAGGTCGCCCGCGGCCGGGCCGCCTACCGGGTGTTGTTCTTCCTGCCGGTCGTCACGCTGCCGGTCGCGGTCGGCATGGTCTGGCGGTTCATCCTGAACGGCGACTTCGGGCTGCTCAACTACGTGCTGTCGCTGGTCGGCGTCCCGGGCCAGTACTGGGTGGCCGACGACCGGTTCGCCGTCTACGCGTTCGCCGTGGTCGGGATCTGGATGGGGCTCGGCGTGAACCTGATCATTCTCGGCGCCGGTCTGCAGAACATCCCGGTCGATCTCTACGAGGCGTCGGCGCTGGACGGCGCGAGCCGGGTCCGGCAGTTCTTCTCGATCACGTTACCGCTGCTCAGCCCGAGCGTCTTCTTCGTGACCATTCTGACGACGATCTCCGCATTGCAGATGTTCGATCTCGTCTTCATCATGCTGGGCAGTGTCAACAACACCGCGCTGAGCGGTTCGAAAACCATCGTCTACCTGTTTTACGAAGCCGCTTTCGTGCAGTTCAAACAGGGCTATGCCGCGGCGATCGCGATCGTGTTGCTGGTGATCATCATGATCGTGACCGCGGTGCAGTTCGCCGTCCAGAAGAAGTGGGTCGTCTATGACTAGCCGCGGCGCCGGGCAATGGCGCATTCACGCCGTCCTGATCGTCGCGGCGGCGCTGATGGTGGTGCCGTTCGCCTGGGAGATCCTGACCGCCTTCAAGACCAGCAACGAGGTCGCCTCGCTGCCGCCGACGCTGTTCCCGGCCGAGCCGACGGCGAACGGCTTCCGGACCTTCTTCGACAAGACGCCGTTCCTGGCGCAGTTCCTGGTCTCGGCGGGTTCGCTGATCCTGCGCGTCGTGGGCCAGGTGTTCGTCGCCGCGCTGGCCGGCTACGCGTTCGCGCGGCTGAACTTCCCCGGCCGCCGGACGTTGTTCGCCTGCTTCCTGCTGATGCTGATGGTGCCGAGCCAGCTGTTCCTGCTCGGCCAGTTCGACATCATGAAGGGGCTGGGGCTGCTCGACACCCTGCCCGCGCTGGCGATTCCCGGCATCTTCTCGGCGTTCGGGACCTTCCTGATGCGGCAGGCCTTCCTGACCATGCCGAAGGAGTACGAGGAGGCAGCACGACTGGACGGCGCGGGCACCTTCCGCACGTTCTGGAGCGTGATGCTCCCGATGGCGCGGCCGATGCTGGCCGCGCTCGCCGTCCTCACCTCGCTCTACTCGTGGAACGACCTGCTCTGGCCGCTGATCGTCGCGCCGGCCGGTGACGCTCGTCCACTGCCGGTCGGGCTGGCCAGCCTGCAGGGCCAGTTCGGCACGGACTATCCGACGCTGATGGCGGGCGCGCTGATCTGCACGCTGCCGCTGGTCGTCGTTTTCGTCGTGCTGCAACGGCAGTTCTTCGCCGGTATCGCGAACAGCGGCCTCAAGGGGTGACGGATCAGACGGCGTCGCGGCGGCGGAACTGGGTGGGGCTCATGCCGTGGAAGCGACTGAACTGCCGGGAGAAGTAGAGCGGGTCGGCATAGCCGAGCTCGTCGGCGATACTCGCGACCGTCGCCGGCGAGCCGTCGAGCAGCTGCCGCGCGCGAGCCATCCGCAGGCTCTGGTGATAGGCCAGGACGCCGCCGCCGGTGACCTTGCGGAACAGGGCGCTCAGGTGTGAGGGCGAGACGCCGACCAGCTTCGCCAGATCCGGAACCCGGACACTGCTGTCCAGGCGATCGGCCAGGTAGCTCATCGCGCGCTGCAGCGGGTCGCCGTCGGCCGGCATCACCCGGTCGACATTGATCTGCGTGAGCAGCTTCCACGCGGCGCCCGCCGTACCGATCAGCCAGGCCGGCGCCTGGCCGCGCTCGAGCGTGGAGACGATCTCGTCGAGCAGCGCGACCGCGCGCTCCATCCGGCGGATCGGGACGATCGGCCGCTCCACCGACACCTCGAGGGTCTCGACCAGCTCGGCGACGTCCGTGCCGGACAGGTGGCACCACCAGATCGTCCACGGGTTGGCGGCGTCGGCGCCGTACGTGTGCGGCACGCCGCGCGGAATGATCAGCGCGGACTGCGATCCGATCCGGTGCGTGGCGTCGCCGACCCGGGCCCATCCCGTCCCGGACGCGCACACAATGACGATCGTCTCGTCAATTCCGCGCGGCCTTTGCATCCGGTGCCCCGCGGCGGCCGGGAAATAGCCGGCGACGGTGACGACCAGCCGCCGGGTGACCGGTCGCGCCAAGGCCGCCGTCACCACCGGTCGCGGTACCACCACGATCCGCTCGTTCCGAAAGCCTTCCTGAATGGACATCCCCCTATGATGCCGGGAAACGCGTTATTCGAAGGCGGCCGCGACGACATTGCGGTGGTATTCGAAAATGACGCTCGTCCGGGTGGAGGCGACACTTCGCTCACCGGAGAGATGGTCGACGACGAACCGCCGCAGCTCCGAGGAGTCCGGGACCGCGACGTGGACCAGGAAGTCGTCGGTACCGCCGACGAAGAACAGCTGCACGACCTGCGGGAGACCGCGGATACTGCGGGTGAACTGGCTGATGCTCTCCTGCCGGAGCCCGGCGCGGAGCGTGACGCCGATCATCGCCTGCAGCCCGTTGCCGATCGCGGACTGGTCGACCGCGGCGTGGAAACCGGCGATCACCCCGCGGTCCAGCAGCGAGCGCACCCGCCCGTGCGCCGTCGACGCGGCGATCCCGGCGGCCTGGGACAGCTGGCCGTTGGTGGCCCGGCCGTCACCGGCCAGCCGGGCCAGGATCCGCTCGTCGACCGAATCAAGCGCTGGAGTCGGAAGATTCTTCGGCCCGGACGCCGACTGCGTCCCCACGGTCGAACGCATCAGCGGAATCTCCTCGGATCGCCGGAAAATCTTCAGCAGCAGGCTACCGCAGCCGAATCCCGTGTGACAGTTTCCCCGAATCCGCGAACGGCGAAGAGGAGAGCAACGATGCGCGTCGGCGTCCCCACCGAGGTCAAGAACAACGAGAACCGGGTGGCGATCACCCCTGCCGGGGTTGACGCGCTCGTGGCTCGCGGCCACCAGGTCCGCGTCCAGCAGGGCGCCGGCCTCGGTTCCCGCATCCCCGATCACGAGTACGCCGAAGCCGGCGCGATCCTCGTCGAGACGGCCGCGGAGGTCTGGGGCGACTCCGACCTGGTGACCAAGGTCAAGGAGCCGATCGCCAGTGAATACGACCTGCTGCGCGCCGACCAGGTGCTGTTCACCTACCTGCATCTCGCGGCCGACCGGCCGTTGACCGAAGCGCTGCTCGCCGCGGGGACGACGTCCATCGCGTACGAGACCGTGCAGCTGCCCGACCGCACGCTGCCGCTGCTCTCGCCGATGAGCGAGGTCGCGGGCCGGCTCTCGGTGTCGGCCGGCTCGTACTTCCTGCTCAGCGCGGCCGGCGGCCGTGGCACGCTGCTCGGCGGCGTCGCCGGCACCCACCGGGCCAAGGTGGTCGTGATCGGCGGCGGCGTCGCCGGTGAACACGCCGCCGCGAACGCCATCGGCCTCGGCGCCGACGTCACGGTCATCGATCTGTCGCTGCCGCGGCTCCGCGAGCTCGAGCACCGCTACGCCGGCCGCATCCGGACCAGTGTCTCCAGCCGCTGGGAGATCGCCGAGCAGGTCGAAACGGCCGACCTCGTGATCGGCTCGGTCCTGATCCCCGGCGCCGCCGCGCCCAAGCTCGTGACCGATGCCATGGTCGCCACCATGAAGCCGGGCTCGGTCCTGGTCGACATCGCGATCGACCAAGGCGGCTGCTTCGAGGGCTCCAAGCCCACCACGCACGACGCCCCGACTTTCGGAGTCCACCAGTCGCTCTACTACTGCGTGGCCAACATGCCCGGCGCCGTCCCGGAGACCTCGACGCGGGCGCTCACCAATGCCACGCTCCCCTACCTCACCGCCCTGGCCGACCACGGCTGGCAGGCAGCCACCGACCAGGACCCGGCTCTGGCCAAGGGCCTGAACACCCTCGCCGGTCAGGTCACCAACGCCGGCGTCGCCGAAGCCTTCGGCCTCGAGCTGGCCGCGGCCTGAGCAGAAGTCGAGCGCCGATTGACCTGGTAGCCGAACCGGTCACCCCACAACCCTTCGGCAATGAAGTTGAAACTCGCCGTCGCGGTCGCCGTGACCACGGCCGGTCTGCTGTCCGCCTCCTTCTTCGGAGAAACGACAGCGACCGGCTCGAGTACCACGTCGCCCTTTCTGACCGGCCGTAGCGGCGCACCAGCCGCGGACATCGCACTCGACTACGTCAAAGCTCATCCGGAGGTCTACAAGCTCTCGGCCGCCGACCTCGGCACCCTGAAACTGCGCAAGGACTACGTCGACGACCTCGGCACGCATCACGTGTTCTGGACCCAGGAACTCGACGGCGTCGAGGTCTTCGGCAAGGGCTTGAAGGCCAACGTCACCAAACACGGTGAGGTGGTCTCGATCTTCGGCGGGCCGGTCACCGGCCTGACCGGCCGAGCCCGCGCGCGGTCGGGCGCGCCGACGGCGCTGTCGGCAGCCGCCGCGCGCACGGCCGCGGCCGCGGATATCGACGGGACGCCGGCCGCGGCGACCGCGAAGACCACCGGAGCAACGGTCAAGTGGAGTAACGGCGACCGCGCCAAGCTTGTCTGGTTCAGTACCGGCGCCGGTCTGCGCAAAGGCTGGTCGACCTATGTGAACGCCGGGACGAACAAGGTCTTCACCCACGTCGTCGACGCGCAGACCGGCGCGTTGCACCACCGCAAGGACCTGACCCGCGCCGCGCACGGCGACGCGCTGGTGCAGGACAACTACCCCGGCGCCGCCAAGGGCGGGACGCAGCGGGTCGAGAACCTGATTCACCGCAACTGGCTGCCGAAGAACGCCAAGTCGCTGCTCGAGGGGACGTCGGTCAGCGCGTTCGCCGACGTCAACGACAACAACGAGCCGGATCCGGATGAGATCGTCGCCGTCCCGAACGGGCAGTACCGGATCGTCCCGTTCCAGAGCTCGTCGTTCTGCGCGGCGGCGTTCGTCTGCACCTGGGATCCGGCCAAACCGAGCTCCTGGAAGACGAACAAGGACCAGAACGTCACCAACGGCTTCTACCTGGCCAGCAACTTCCACGACTGGCTGGCCAAGCCGCCGATCAGCTTCACCCCGGCGGCTGGCTCGTTCGACGCGGCCGGCGGCGACCCGGTCAAACTGAACGCGCTCGACGGCGCGGCGACCGGCCCCGACGGTGGGCCGGACGAGCTCCACGTCAACAACGCCTACATGGCCACACCGCCGGACGGCACGTCGCCGGTGCTGGCGATGTTCTTGTTCCACGCGCCAGGCGGCGACGACGTCCAGGAGCCGTGGGTGCCGTCCAGCGGCACGAACTCGGCGGATGTGCTGTACCACGAGTACGGCCACGGGATGAATGCCCGGCTGGTCGTCGACGCGGCCAACCACTCCGCCCTGGATACGCTCCAGGCCGGCGCGATGGACGAGGCCTGGGCCGACTTCTACGCGCACGACTACCTGGTCGCCCATGGTCTGGAACGCGACACCGCAGCGTCGGGAGACCTCCTGGTCGGCAGATACGCCACCCACGGCAAGACGATCCGCACGATGGCGATCGACTGCCGGGTCAACGCCGTCAGCCCGCAGTGTGTCCAGAAAGACGGCAGCCGCGGCGGCTACACGTACGGCGACGTCCCGACGATCGGCCGCGTTCCCCAACGGCACACCTCCGGTGAGGTCTGGACCCAGACCCTGTGGGATCTGCGCGAACGCCTGGGCCGCGAGCACGCCGTCCGCCTCATCACCCGCGCGATGGAGCTGTCACCTCCCGAGCCGACCATGCTCGACATGCGCAACGCGATCCTGCAGGCCGATCTGGTGGCCAACGGCAAGAAGGCCGCCGAGATCTGGGAGGTCTTCGCCAATCGTGGCCTGGGCTGGTTCGCCGGCACGGTCGACAGCAGCGACGGCTACCCGGCCGAGGACTTCCAGCTGCCGCCCAAGTCGGGCGCGAACCGGCTGACCGGGACCGTCCGGGACAAGTACACCGGCGCCCCCGTCCCGGCCGCCAAGATCGTGTTCACCGGCCACGCCTCCGGTTTCGCCGGTAGCTACCTCGCGACATCCGATGCTCAGGGCAACTACTCCCTGCCGGACGTCCGCCCCGGCACGTACCGCAAGGTCGTGGTCCGGGCCCCGGGCCACGAGCCCCTGGTGCAGGACGTCAGCGTCCGGGCCGGGCAGCCGGCCGACTTCACCCCGCGCCGCAACTGGGCCGGCCACGCGAGCGGCGCCAAGATCATCGGTTTCACCGGGCTCGATCGGAGCGACGACGGATGCGGTCCGGGCGCGGCGATCGACGGGAGCCAGGAGCACGGCTGGGTGACGTCGACCGGTAACGACAACGGCGATCCGGCCAAGGCGATGATCCCGAAGCACCTGGATGTCGAGCTGCCGCGCCCGATCGACGTGGCGGCGTTCGCGGTCGATTCGACCCCGGATTGCGTGGCCGACGCGTCCGCCGCGACCGGCAAGTACCGGATCGAGACGTCCGCCGACGGGACGACGTGGGCCACCGCGCAGGCCGGGGAGCTCACCGCGGCGAGCCTCGGCAAGTACACCGAGCTGACGCCGACGGCGAACGCGGCCAAGGTCCGGTACGTCCGGTTCTGGATGCTCAGCCCGCAGAAGCCCGACCTCGCCACCGCCTGCCCGGACGAGGTGTTCGGCAGTGGGTGCGTCTACACAGCGCTCGCCGAGCTGCAGGTGTTCGGCAAGTAGCGTCAGACCGCCCCGTAGAGCTCGCGGTTCCAGAGGATGCCGCAGATCTCTTCGAGGCCGCGGGTGAGGTGCCGCCGATAGGTACTCAAGGGCAGATCGAGCCTTTCGGCGGCAACCTCCTGCGTCGGTACGCCGCGCAGGTAGGTGGTTGCGACGGCCCGGTACAGGTGCTGGGTGCGGGCGTCGCCGTCCAGGACCTGCGCGGCCGCGCCGATCACCTCGCGCAGTCCCTGGACCGGGTCAGTGTTCTTGCTCTCGGCAACCAACCGGCTGCGGATCAACGGGTTCGCCGCCAGCTGGTCGGTCCGCCGCCATGCGCGCAGCGCCCGGCGTACGGCGGCATCGAAGTCCTCGCGGGACAGCACGGTGAGGTTGTCGCTGGGCGCGCTCTGCTCGAGCTCCGCACCGAACAGCTCGTGGTTGACGTAGCGGTGGAGCCACAGATCGACTGGAACGGCCCGCCAGTCGTGTGCGAACAGTGTCACCTCCCCGCCGGCCACCTGATCGTGGTCGAGGTATTCGAGCTGCTCACGCCACCGATCGACGTCCGAGACCGCGACGTACGTCCAGGCCAGTCGTTCGCCCTTGATCCACTCGTGGATCAGGCGCATCTGCATGAGATCGCCGGTGCCGCAGGGCAGCTCGCATTCGGCGGCCAGCACGAAGTAGCGGACGACGGTCAGGTGCTCGCCGCCGCGGACCGGGCCGGCCGCGCGGCTGTGCTGCCACGCCGTCGCCACGACCGCATCCGCGGCGAGATCGTCACCCCGCGGCTCCTCCAGACGCAGCTTCGCGACAAAGGCCGTCGGCATCGGCGAGCCCGGCGATCGGTAAACGGAGAAGGCTTGCGGCTGCCGCTCCAGCCAGTACGTGAGCGCCGGCAGCGCGGCCTCGCCGAGTGACCGGACGCCGAGCTCCAGGACGGCGCGGACGTCGTCCGGGCCGTCGATCGGCTGCTCGGTACCGAGGTCGCCGCGTTCCCAGCTGAGGTAGCGCTGCATCACCGGGCTGGTGCGATGCAGGAACGCGAGGGCACGCAGCTCCTCCAGCGCGGCCATGCCCTCGGCCGCGCGAATCTTGTCCAGCAGATGCGCCTTCAGCTTCCGGTGCACGGATTCGTACCCCGTCGCGTCGCGCCACCGCAGGTCGACGTCCAAGGCATCGCGGACGACGTCGTGCGGGTAGAGCCCGCGGTCGCCGTACTCGACGAACGGCTGCAGCCGCAGCCAGGCGAACAGATCCGCGGACTCGGTCGCGGAGCCGAGCACTGCCCGAAGCAGCTCCTCGGTCGTGTCGTAGGCATGCGCGCAGATCTCCAGCGCCAGCCGATGCCGAGCGCTCGGCACCGATCCGACCAGCGTCGACAACAACGTGCGGACGACGTCGTGCGACGGCCGCATCGATCGCGTCAGCCGCCGTCCGTCGACGGCCACCTCGGCCGCCAGCGACAGCGCCAGCGGATGACCGCCGGCGAAGGCGAGGATCGGCTCACGGCAGCTGTCGCCGACGCCGCGCGCCCGCAGCAGCTCCTCGGCGACGTCCGGCGGCAGGTTCCGCAGGGAGATGACCCGGAGCAGCTCCGTCCAGGCCAGGTCGGCGCGCCACCCGGGGTCCGGCGGCAGTCGATGCGCGATCACCACGAGGACGTCGGCCGGCAGCGCGGGGACGAACTTCTGCCGGAACCAGTCCTCGAGCTGCTCGTCCCAGGCGACCTCGTCGACGAGCAGAACGGTCGTCTCCCCCGCCGCGATCTCGGCCTCCCGGTCCAGGAACAGCTCCCGGGACGGACCGGCGCCGCGGCCGTTCACGCAGACCACCGGACGGCCCGCGCCGCGAGCGTCCTCGGCGAACGCCTCCAGCAGCGCCGTCTTGCCGATCCCGGGCGGCCCCGAGACCCACAGCACGACGAACGCCGCCGCCGGGGACGCCGCCAAGGCGCCGGCGAACAACTCCCGCTCGGCGGTCCGACCGGCGAACCGCCGCATCCGCGCCGACCGCAGCCGAACCGCCAGCGACCGCTCCTCATCGCGCACCGGGACCATACTCACCCTCTCCACCACCGACAGTTACTACTTAACCGGTTTTGTCGACAGTAGACAGCGCTTTCCATCTCCGGCAACCGACGTAAGCGCGGCTTAAGCGTGCGGGCCGCGAAGTGCGACAAAGACGCCACAACCGGCGCGTGAGCTGAAACATTCACCGCGCGAGTCGCGCCAAACTCCGGACGACGACCCGGCCGACCAGCCGCGGCGCCAGCAGCTCGCTGGTCGGTGCTGCCAGACTCGCGACGCGGGCGACCGCAGCACTGAGCTCCCGATCGTCCGGAGCGACGCGCACCAACGCTTGGACGTAGCGGTCCGCCAGATCGGCCACGCGGCTCCGCAGTGCGGCGTCCCGGCCGGCCGCGATCCGCCACGGATCGGCGAGCAGGGCGGCGCTGCGGGTGAAGTAGCGCTCGGTGACGCCAGCGGTAGCTTCCGCACAGACCTCACGGAGCAGGACAGCCTCGCGGGCCGCCATCGTCACGCCCTGGCCATACGCCGGGTTGAAACTGCACAACGCGTCTCCGACCGCGACGAACCCGTCCGGCGGCGTGGATCGGTCGTACCGACGCCAGCGATTCGACCCGGCGTTCAGCCGAACCGGCTCGTCCAGCGGCTCCGCCGTCCGCATGACGTAGGCGACGTCCGAGCAGACCAGCGACTCGGCCCAAGCCGTCAGACCTGCTTCGCTGCTCGGGGGTTCGGCGCCGAGCATGCCACCGAGGAGGACGGCGAACACGTCGTGCTCCTGCGCCATCACGATGCCGCAGCGCGGCTCCTCCCGGGAGTAGTTGACCCAGGTGGCGGCCCGGCCACCGAGCGCGCCGGGCACGCGCCGATAGTGCCTGCCGACGTAGACGACATCCACCGCGACCTCGTCGACCTCCGGTCCGGAGTACCCCAGCGCGCTCAGCCAGCACGTCGCGCGCGACCCGCGACCGCCCGCGTCGACGACCAGATCCGCGACCAGATGCGAGGTCGCGCCGCCGTCCAGACGCGGTAGCAGTTGGACGCCGGTGACGCGCTGCCGATCGCCGATCAATCCGAGGACGTCGTACCCGGAGCAGATCTCGACCTCGGGCAGCTTCTCGACCCGAGTCCGCAGTACCGACTCCAGGAGCGGGCGGCTGATGCCGAACCCGGTCAGGCCGGTCGTCCCGGAGTGGAGCCGGCGGCCGCCGACGTACGAGTGGACGTCGCGCTGCGGGTCGGCGGGGCAGGCGCCCACGCTCAGCAGGTCAGTGCTGAAGTCGGGTAGTAGATCGTCGAGGGCCTGGACGCCGCCTGCCAGCAGCCACTGCGGTTTCCAGCCACCGGCCGCCGCCGCACGGCCTTCCGTCGCATCCCAGTCAATCACGGTGACGCGCGCGAAACTCCGGCTCAGCGCCACCGCTGCCAGCAAGCCGCTCACCCCGGCGCCGACCACCACCGCCCGATCCATTTGCATGCACCGATCGTCGGATCGGCGAACGGTCAACGGCCAGGCCATTCGCCGATCAGCTTTCGTTCACCTCGATGGCCGGAGCATCCAGTTGGGTGGAGGGAACTGGACGCTCCGGCCGGAGGCGGCACACGAGAGTGCCTCTTCCCCGCCCCGGGGTGCGAGACGATGGGTTCGTGTGCCGAGTACAGCGTGCCCCGGGGAACCGCCCAACCCCCAGGTCATTCGCCGCCCATCACCGGCTCATCGGCGTCAGCCGAGTGCCGACCACCAGCCGCAGTTGCTCTCGATCCCCGGATCGGCCGGGCCGACGCGGTCCAGCGACATCGTCTGGACGTCGTCGTCCGCGGTGAAGCGCGGCCAAGCCGGGGAGCTCGCGGAATTGGGCGTGCCGGTCCGGGCGAACGTCGTCCAGTAGGTCGCCAGTTGGTCGGACAGGCGATCCTGGGCCGGGTTGAGCTTGGTGCCGAAGGAGCCGGGCCACAGGTAGTACAGCTCGGTCCCGTGCGCGGCGCCTTCGTCGAAGTCCGGCCAGTCCTTGAAGCTGGGGGCGGTCCGGTCGGCGAACTGATAGGCATAGACGGGCGTGTGCTGACTGAGGCCGCGATAACCGCGGAGGTTCAGGCAGGTGCTGAGGCCACCGAAGTAGCCGCGGGCAAGGGTTTTGTCCGTCAGCATGGTCGCCAGCGCGATCGCCGGTGACGGGTAGGCAGTCGCCGGATACTTGGCCAGCACCGCGTCGGCCTGCTCGCCGAGCAACTCGCGCGTCGTCGCCTCGTACCCCGCGGCCGTGACCGGGTCACCGGCGTCGAAGTACAGCAAGCTGACGACGAGCCGGGCCTCGTCACGCGTCGTCCCCCAGAGCAGCGGCACGCGCCGGAACTTGCCATCGGCAATCAGCTGTTCCGGCCGGGTCGGGAATTCCTTGCCGCCGACAACTGGCGCCGCGGGGACGTCGGTCCCCCAGGTGTCCAGGACTTCGGCGGTCGGCTTGGCTCGCAGGCAGGCGAGGTCCGCGCATCCGGTGCGCCCGACGAACGCCGTCCCCAAGGTCTCGGCCTCCTGCCGCGTCGCGCTGGTCGGCTCGGCACAGGCCCAGCTCTGCCCGATCGCCTTACTGAACAGGCCTGCCGAGCCTGGCGTGACCAGATGACCGCAGACGCTGGCGGCGCCGGCCGACTCACCGAAGATCGTGACGTTCCCCGGGTCGCCGCCGAAGGAGCGGATGTTGCGCTGGACCCAGCGCAACGCCTCCTGCTGATCCTGGAAACCGAAGTTGCCGGACTGGTTCCGGCCTTCCGTCGTCAGCTCAGGTGTGGCGAGGAAGCCGAAAACGCCCAGGCGGTAGGAGATGGTCACCACGACGACGTCACCGCGTTTGACCAGCTTGACCGGGTCGTACGCCGCGGCTTCGCCGTTCGTGAACCCACCGCCGTGAATCCACACCATCACCGGCAACGGCCGCTGGATCCGGCTCGGCGTCTTGATGTTCAGGTAGAGACAGTCCTCGTTGACGATCCGGCCGGATCCGAACCCCGGGATCTGCGAACACCCCGGTTTCGGCTCGGCGGCGTCCAGTACGCCGGACCACGGCTTGGCCTGCTGGGGCGGTCGCCAGCGCAACTCCCCCACCGGCGGAGCCGCGAACGGAACACCTTGGAAGGACCGCAACCCGGCGTCAACCGTGCCACGGACGACGCCGCGGTCGGTGCCGACGACCGGCCCGGCGGTGGCTGTGATCGGCGGTATCGCCACCGACGCGAGGAGCAGGACGAGTAGCCCGGACACAACCCGATGGAGTCGCATCAGTACGCCACATCCGCGATCTGCAAGGTGTGGGCCATGTTCGTCCACTTCTCGAAGTACTCGTTGTTGGCGTCGGAGCCGACGTAACTGCCGAGCGGATGCCGGCCCGACTCGTCCTGGGTGAAGACCATCGCGCCGGAGTCGCCGTACTGTGCACAGCAGGGCCCGACGGTGACGGCCAGGCCGCCGGTGCAGCCTTCGGCGTCGCACAGGGCCGCGGCGGTCTTCCAGATCTCCAGATTGCAGCGATCGCCACTGACTCCACCCGAGATGCAGACCCCACCGAGGCCTGCGACCGTGGATCGAGCCGAAGACAGCTTGACGGTGCCGTGGCTCTGGGCGCCACCTGGACCGCTGTGGTTCCGCGTTCCGACGACCGCGTCGATCAGCGCGAAGTCGTTGGCCGGGAACGGCGCGTTGTAGGTCAGGTTGCCGTGACTGAACATGCCGCTCTTGAGCGAGGCGCCGAGCCGGAAGCAGTGCCCGGCCGTCGTCATCGCCTTACGGCCGTTCTCGAGTTTGACCGCGATCCCGGTGCTGCACCGCGTGTTGCAGCACGGCTTCGCGCGGCCCTGGCCGTTGACGATCGCACCGCCGAAGTGCGGGCTCGGGTCGAGCGCCCGGCTGTAGGCATCAGCCTGGACGCCGACCGGCGCGTCGGCGACCGTCTCCGGCTGCTGCCGGGAGGACTTCGCGTTGGACGCCCGGACCGTCACGTCGATCGGACTCGCCTGCTCGATCGCCGGCCAGACCTCTCGCGGCAGCGTGGTCTCGACCAGGACCGTGTCGGAGGCGCCGTCCAGGCTGAGCGTCGAGACGTTCCCCTGCTGCCGATACCCGGGCGTGTCGATGACCTTGGCGATCGACTGAACCGCCTGATCGACGTCCGCCGTCGTGTACCGGCTGACCCGCAGCGCAACATCGACCTCGGCCTTGTCGAGACCGGCCTGTTCCCGCGGCAGCACATAGGTCCGCTCGCCGGTAGGGCCCGTGTAGAACTCGACCGCAGCCTGCCGCGCGGCCGCGGTCGCCACCGCGACGGCAGCATCATCGGTCGTTCGAGCCTGGGCCGGCAACAAGGTCCAGGCGGACAGGAACAGCGCGGCGACCACAAGCGCACCGCGTTTCAGGAAGGGCATAGCTGTTTCCGTTCTGGTCATCGACGGCGACCGCCGTCGAGCTGAAGATGAACTTCGTTGGCGGAGCGGTTGCCCAGCAGGAAGAGACAGCCGTCGACGATGTCCGACATGCTGGGCAGGACGCCGGTGAGCGAGCGCTCGCGGGCCGGTTCGAGCGCGGCCTGGTTGCCGGCCCAGAACGGGCTGTCGCCGACCGCGCCGGGGTGGATCGTGTTCACCCGGACGGGCGCGAGCTCGGCGGCCAGGCTGGCCGCCAGGCCGATCGTGCCGGCGTTGGCCGACGAGACGGTCAGCGAGCCCGGGTACGGGACGTCCTTGGAGAAACCGCCGAACAGCAGCACGGAACCGCTGCGTGACAAGCGGTCGCAGACCGCGCTGACCGAGGCCGAGTACCCGACCAGCTTGACCACCGCTAGCCGGGTCGCGCGGGCGACGTCGTAGTCCCGGATCCGGTTCTGGTCCCGTTCCATGCCCACAGCAACAACGTGGTCGAGCTCGCCCACCTCGGCCAGATCCGCCGCGATCCGCCACGGCTTCGACAAGTCACTGGCGAACCCGAGCACCGGGCCACTCACACCTTCGACAGCCGCGATCTCCCCGGCCGCCTCCTCCGTCCGACCGACCTCGCGACCGGTGATCGCGACGTAACTCCCCGGCTCCTGGGCCAGCCGGATCGCGAGCTCCTTGCCGATACCCGACGTACCGCCCAGAATCAGCGTTCTCATGTAGTGATCTCCTCACTCGACAGATGCGCCCTGAGGTTGCCGCGAGCAACCGCTCACCGAACAGCCCGAAGTCCGGTCACCTTCGGCCCGCCACGGAACGCGGACAGCGAGTGAGAGAGCTCAGGAGAAGGCGCCCCAGCGACCGCAGGTGACACTCGGGAATCCCTCGTTCATCCACTGCGTACACGCCCGGAACTCCTTGACCGGCGCATCGAGGCTCAGCGAGGCCGACTTGCCGCGCCCGACCACCACCTCACCGAACTTCCCGCCGACCAGCCGATACTCGACCCGGCCGCCCGTCGCCCTGGTGTGCGTCGAGCCGTAGACCCAGACCCAGCCTTTCGCACCGTTCCCGGGGTGGTTGTCGGCGGCAACCTGAGTGCCCTGGAACTCGGCCTCCACCTGCTTAGCCGAGGCGACCTGCGCAGACGCAACACCGATGACAACCGTGACCGCGGCGAGCGCCGTCGCGGACCTGATGAGTTTGCTGTGCATGACCTGACTCCTTGATGGTTGAAGGCCGCCGAGCCCACAGGAATCAGTGCCGGCCGCTCGTTCGGAAGGTCGGTCGGCGCTCACTTTGTGATCGGGAGGTTGGGTGGGCGGAAGTCGGGTGGCGAATGGGCTGTCGTTCGGGGTGGCGGACGGCGACTGTGGGCGGTCGGGAGCTCTCGGCTCGGGGGCTTCCGGGTTGCCCGATTGGAGAGTTCGTCATGAAGAAGCTCATCGCCGTCCTGGCCCTCACGACCTCGGCCGCCGTCCTCGCTCCGGCGAACGCGACGGCCGCGCCGGCCCCCGCCGCACCGGTCGAGAACCCGGTGGTCACCCCGCAGGGGCGAACCTTCTACTACCTCAAGCAGATCGGCGTCTACAACAAGGTGAACGGCGCCGGCGTCACGCTCTTCATCACCAACACCGTCTCGAAAGTGGTCATCAACGGGCTCGGCATCGGGCTCCGCCTGATCAACGACGGCGAGGCGAACGTCTCCTTCAACGGGTGGTACGAATCCGCGGACGGCAAGAGCGTCGAGTTCAAGACCCTCGGCCTGCAGGACTACCCGGTCTACAACCAGCTCCGCGACCGCTGGACCTTCGACATCGCCGGCGACATGCCGGACATCATCGTCCGCTGACCCCGCCTATCATGACCGGATGGCGAGGGATTCCGGCGTGTCCAGCCGCGACAGGATCTTGACCACGGCGCGCGGGCTGATCGATGCCAACGGGTACGACGGGATGGCGGTTTCGGAGTTGTCGTCGCGGTCGGGGCTGCCGCCGAGCTCGATCTACTACCACTTCGGGAACAAGCTCGGCGTCCTGGCCGCGCTCCTGGAGCGGACGTTCGAGGAGTTGCACTCGTACTTCCCGCAGCCCTCGTCGTACGACGACCTGCCGCCGGTCGAGCGGCTGGAGGCGTGGTTCGGGGCGGCGTGTACGGCGCTCGACCAGCAGCCGGACTATCTGCGGCTGCTGGTCTCGGTGAGTGTCGGCCCGCAGAAGGACGTCGAGGCGGTCGCGACGACGCTGCGCCGGATCCGCGCCTACGCCCACGCCTCCTGGACGGCGGCGCTGACGCCGATCTTCCCGGCGGACGCGGCGCTCGTCGACCAGCTGGCCGTGCTCGGGCGGGCGCTGTCCGACGGGCTCGCGGTGAGTAACAGCGTCGACGGCCTGAGCCATCGGGCGCAGGTCGCGCCGTTCATCGCGCTCGTCCGCGGACTGGCGGAGTCACAAAAGAGATAGAACGATCGGTCTTGACTTCGGTCGCACGGTCTTGCATTCTGTGAATGGAACGCTCACTACACAGATTGGATCATCGTGACCACCCTCGACTCCCCCGTCGTGACCAGCGCGCCGGCGTTGCGCCGGTTGTACTTCGTGCGGTTCGGCTTCGCCGTCGTCTGGGCCGCCCTGCTGTTCAGCACCGCGAAGCACCTCGGCGGGCTCGCCACCGCCCTGCTCGTCCTGTATCCGCTGTTCGACGTCGCCGCGGCCGTCGTCGACGCGCGCTCGAGCGGCACCTCCGGGCCGACCCGCGGGCTGTACGTGAACATCGCGATCAGCCTGCTCGCCGCGCTCGGCCTGGTGATCGCGACCGGCTCCGGCGTACCGCAGGTGCTGCGGGTCTGGGGCGCTTGGGCGATCGTCGCCGGCGTGATCCAGCTGATCGTGGCGATCAAGCGACGCGCGATGGGCGGCCAGTGGCCGATGATCCTCAGCGGCGGTCTGTCCGTGCTGGCCGGCGGCTCCTTCGTCCTGAGCGCCTCGGGGCCTGACCCGGTGCTGAGCAGCCTTGCCGGGTACGCCGTTCTCGGCGCGATCTTCTTCCTGGTCTCGGCCATCCGCCTCGGCCGCGCTGCGAAGGGGAACTGAGATGGATACGACGTACGACGTCATCGTCATCGGCGCCGGACCGGTCGGAGAGAACGTCGCCGACCGCGTCGTCCAGGGTGGTCTGAGGGCCGCCATCGTCGAGCGGGAGCTGGTCGGCGGCGAGTGCTCGTACTGGGCCTGTATGCCGACGAAGGCCCTGCTCCGCAGTGGCGCCGCTCTCCGTGCGGCCCGGCAGGTCCCCGGCGCGCGCGAAGCGGTGACCGGCGAGCTGGACGTCGCCGCCGTACTCCGGCGCCGGGACTCCTTCGCCTCGAACTGGCAGGACGACGGGCAGGCAGCCTGGCTGGAGTCGGTCGGCGTCCCCCTCTATCGCGGGCACGGCCGACTCAGCGGCGAACGGACCGTCGAGGTGGCCGGCGGCCCGACCCTGACCGCCCGGTACGCCGTCGTCGTCGCGACCGGGAGCAGCGCCTTGGTCCCCGAGATCGAGGGCCTGCGGACGGCGTCCGCGTGGACCAGCCGGGAAGCTGTCGCGACACAGAAGATCCCAGCCCGCCTCGCCGTGATCGGCGGCGGAGTGGTGGCCACCGAGATGGCGACCGCGTTCGCCGAGCTGGGCTCGTCGGTCACCATGCTGGCCCGGGACGGCGTACTGCCGACGGCCGAGCCCTTCGTCGCGGAGCACGTCATCGAATCCCTGGAAAATAAAGGGGTTTCGGTACGACTCGGCGCCGAGGTGGTCGCCGTCAAGCGGAACGCCGACCACACGGTCGCGATCACGCTGGCCGACGGCGCCCAGCTCGAAGCCGACGAGCTCCTGGTCGCGATCGGCCGCACGCCGAACACCCAGGATCTCGGCCTCGACACCATCGGCCTGCCCCCAGGCGACTGGCTCATGGTCGACGACACCCTGCGGGTCAACGACTGGCTCTACGCCGCCGGCGACGTGAATCGGCGCGTACTCCTCACCCATCAAGGCAAGTACCAGGCTCGCCTGGTCGGCGACGTGATCGTCGCCCGCGCGAAGGGCGAGCCGGTCGACAACAGCCCGTGGGGCCGGCATGCGGCCACCGCCGACGAACGCGCCGTCCCCCAGGTCGTCTTCACCGACCCCGAAGTCGCCTCCGTCGGCCTGACCGCGGCCGCCGCCGAGGCGGCCGGCCTGCGCACCCGCGTCATCGACTACGACCTGGCCGCGACCGCCGGCTCGTCCCTGCATGCCGACGACTACCGCGGCCACGCCCGGATGATCGTCGACGAGGACCGCAAGGTGATCGTCGGCTTCACCCTGGTCGGCCCCGATGTCGCCGAAATGTTGCATGCAGCAACAATCGCGATCGCCGGCGAGGTCCCGATCGACCGCCTCTGGCACGCCGTCCCGGCCTTCCCCACCGTCAGCGAGGTCTGGCTCCGCCTGCTCGAGGCGTACGGCCGCTGATCAGCACCCCCTCGATCCATGCGGTAGCGTACAAATGGCAGCGGCTGATCGACTGGAGGACGCGGTGGCCAAGGCACGAACTCCCCGGCAGGCCTGGATCGACGCGGGGCTGACGGCGCTCGCCGGGGGCGGGCCGGACGCCGTCCGCGTCGAGAGCCTGGCGCGGGCGCTCGGCGTCACGAAAGGCGGCTTCTACGGGTACTTCGCGAACCGGGAAGAGCTGCTGAGCGAGATGCTCGACACCTGGGAGCGGCGCTCGATCCCCGCAGCGATCGAGTGCGCCGAGGACCAGGGCGGCCCACCGGTCGCCCGGGCGCGCATCGCGGCCGAGCTGACGTTCGCCCCCGACCTGCTGCCGATCGATCTCGCGATTCGGGACTGGGCCCGGCGTGACTACGCCGTCGCCGAGCGGCTGCGCCGCGTCGACAACCAGCGGATGGGCTATCTGCGGGCGCAGGTCGGGGCCGGCTTCACCGATCCGCTCGAGCTGGAGGCGCGCTGCCTGCTGGCCTTCGCGGCCGCGATCGCCGGGGATCTGATCGCGGCCGACCTGGTCAACGACCCCGAGGCGGTGTGGAACCGCGCGACCGAGGTGCTCTTCGGGGCGGACTAGCCCGCTTCCGGCGCCGGGAGCCAGCTGTCGGTGGTCTTGGTCGCGGGCTGCTGGTCGATCAGGCGGTGCAGGATGTCGAGGGCTGGATGCTGCCAGTCGGCGCGCCAGACCATGCTCCACGGATAGAGCGGGGTGGGGTCGGTGAGCGGGCGAAGGGTGGCGCCGGGGACGGCGGGTTGGCCGGTCGTGGTCAGAACGGGTGGCTCGCCGGGGCGTAGGTGGTGGGCGAGCTCGTCGATACCTCGGACGCGGGGATGGGTAGGCACAGGCAGCGCGCCGTACGCGGTGAGCAGCTGGAGTGCGACGTCCTCCCACTCGGGCGTGACCTGGTCGCCTGCTTGCCAGCAGATGCTCATCCCCCGCAGGGCCTGGAGGGGAAGCGGGCCGGAGCCGGCGAGCTCATGAGTTGCGGGGAGCAGGAGCGCGAGCGGTTCGTGCCCGGCCGGGCGGTACTGGACGCCGGTGGGGACGGTGACCGGGCCGAGGCGGCCGAAGCCGACGTCCAGGGTGCGGGCCGCGATGCGGACCAAGGATGACGCGAGGCTGGACTCGAAGACGGAGTAGAACTCGAAACCGTCCTCCAGTTGCCGGGCGGCCGCGAGCAGGCGGGCGGGCGCCGTACCGTTGCCGACCACATCGACCACCACGCGGCCATCGGGACCGTGCAGCGTCGCGAGCAGCTCGTCGTGGCTGGTCAGTAAGTCGCGAGCGCCGGGCAGGAACGTCTCCCCCGCCGGCGAGAGCGTGACGTTGCGCGAGCTGCGATCGAAGAGCCGGAGGCCGAGCTGGTCCTCGAGTTTGCGGACGTCGCGGCTCACCACCTGCTGCGCGACGAACAGCCGGGCCGCCGCGCGGCCGAAGTGCAGCTCCTCGGCGACCGCGACGAAGTGCCGGACGAGCCGCATGTCCAAATTCGCCTTCACGCCACCTTTGTAACACCCGATCTGTGTTGATCGGGCCGAAGAAGGTGTTGGACCGGGCCGCCACCGCCCGCCGACGATAGTTCCATGTCAACGCACCCGGAACGCCTGCTGACCTTCGACGACGTCGTCCTCTGCGCCCAGGCGTTCGGCGACCCTGCTGATCCGCCAGTGCTCCTGGCCGCAGGCACCTCCTGTTCCATGGACTGGTGGACGCCGGACTTCTGCCTCCAGCTCGCCGACTCTGGATACTTCGTCCTCCGCTTCGACCAGCGCGACACCGGCCGGTCCACCCACGACCGGCCCGGTGAGCCGACCTACACCCTCAATGATCTCGCGACGGATGCCGTCCGCGTGCTCGACGGCTACGGGCTCGAGAGCGCGCACTGGGTCGGCTTCTCCCAAGGCGGCTGGGTCGCCCAGCTCGCGGCTCTCGACCACGCTGACTCGGTCCGTTCCCTCACCTTGCTCTCGACTCGCCCGACTGGGCACGGACCAGCCGACGACGACCTGCCCGAGGTTTCCGACGCACTGATGGCCGCCTGGCAGACCCCCGGGCCCGATCCCGACTGGGACGACGTCGACGCCGTCACCGACTATCTGGTCGACGGCGAACGGACGCTGGCGGCCGAGCCTTTCGACGTGGACGCCGCCCGGGCCATCTGCCGCAGCAGCGCCGTCCGAGCCACCGACGTCCAGGCTCAGCTGAGCAACCACCCGATGGCCGATCAGGGCCCGCGCTGGCGGGAGCGGCTGCCTGAGATCACCGCACCTACGCTCGTGTTCCACGGCTCCGAGGACCCACTGTTCCCGCCTGACAACGGCCGCGCCCTCGCGGCCGCGATCCCCGGCGCCCGGTTCGAGGAGCTGCCCGTCGGTCACGAGCTGCCGCCCCGAGTCCATCGCCACGTCATCGACGCGATCGCCGAGCACCTCCGCCGCTAGCGATCCGCGGGCACCCGCCAGACATCGAGGTACTGCGCCCAGGTGAGGGTCGCGCCTATCTTCAGCCGTTGCGCGGGCAGGGCCGACTCTCCCTGTGGGCCGGCCCGATGGACCACCGCGGTGGCCAGCTCCCGGGTGTAGCCGACGTGCCAGGAGGCCACCGGCTCGGTGCCTTTGTGCTGTCGGCAACGACATTTCGCGTTGGCCTTGCGCTTCTCGACAGTCAACGCGTTGACCGTGGTCGCCTTACCGGCCCGGACGAGTTCGTCGGTCACCTGGGCCACCTTCTCCGGGTAGACCTGGGTCGGCTCCAGGCCGCGGTGATTGGTTGCCGACCACAACAGCTTGCCGCGCGCGTCGCGAACCTCCTTGACCACATGCGGAGCGACCCGGCGTCCATTCGCGACGAAGACGCTGTACGCCGAAGCGACGTCGAGCGGCGACGCCAGCGCATCCGGTCCGAGGCCGGGGGCGAGCCGGTCCGCCTTGGGGATCCGCGGGATACCGGCCGCCTCGGCCGCCGCCGCGATCAGCGGACCGCGACGGGTGTCGACCAGATCGAAGAACGCCCGGTTCAACCCCGCCTCGGACGACGGCAGCTCGAACTCGCCGGCTCCGGGGCTGAGCCCGGCCGGGATCGCGAACGGGCGTAAGAGGGCTCCCGGCGGCGCCTTCGTGGTCGCCCAATTCTGCTGGCTCTTCAGGAAATCCGCGCCACCGACCAGCGCGACCACCTCACCGGTCCCGGGCCGCACCGAAGCCAGCCCGATCTGCAGACCGGGCACCGACATCTGCTTGGCTGCCGCGGCCGCCCTCGTCTGCAGCGCGTGGTCGAACGTGGTGACCACCCGCAGTCCGCCGCCGCTGAGCCGATCGCCGGTGAAACCGTACTTGGCCAGCTCCCGCCGCGTCAGGTCGAGCAGGAATCCGGTCGGACCGGCGTACCGATTGCCCTTGGGTTTCTTGCGCAGCTTGGGGACAGCCTTCCGGTACTGCGTCAGCTCGCGCCGCTTGATCGTCGACATCTCGGCCATCCCGTTGAGGACGTACCGGTAGCGGCCGAGAATGCGCTCGGCCGCTTCGGGATCGTCGGAGTCGAACCGGGTCGGGTTGTTCAGCACGGTCGCCAGGTACGCCGCCTGCGGCACCGTCAGGTCCTTCGGGTGATCGACCCCGAAGTACACCTGGCCGGCCGCGCGGACGCCGTACGCGCCCTCGCCGAAGTAGATCGTGTTCAGGTAGTTGCCCAGGATCCACTTCTTGTCCCGGTTGCGGCTGATCTTGGTCGCGATGAACAGCTCGTCGAGTTTGCGCGACATCGTGCGTTCCTGGTTGAGGTACATCACCTTCACGTACTGCTGGGTGATCGTCGACCCGCCCTGCAACTGCCGGCCGCGGGCGATCGCGACCGCGGCCCGGCCCATCCCGGGTAACGAGATCCCGGGATTGGTCCAGAAGCTGCGGTCCTCGGCCGCGATGACGGCGTCCTGCACGTGCGCGGGGATCTGGTCCAGCGGGACCGACCGGCGATTCTGCTCGTAGAACGAGCCCAGCGGCGTCCGCCCGTCGGCGTAGCTGACGACCGTCGTGTTGGCCTCGAACTTCTCGTTCGCGTCCGGGATGCCGGTTCGCGCGTAGCCGACGAAGAACGCCGTCACGATCCCGATCACGGCGACGAAGAACAGGCCCAGCAACCACCCCGCGATCCGCCGCCACTTCCGTCGATGGGACTTCCGGACCAACACGTGGCGCACCAGGGACCTCCAGAGCCGGGGCGAACATCTGTGCCCTCAAGGACTCGCCACCCACCCGATCCGGATGACCGGCCACGCTCATTTCGTCCGGAAGGACGACCGGTCTCGTCCTTCCGGACGAGGAGCGGCGGCGGCTGTAACGCGCCGCGGCCCGATCGGCAACTAGGTTCTGTGAACAACGCCATGACCGAATCACGAGGAACCAGCCGCGCCGGGCCGCCCCGGACGGGCAGCGGGCTGCTCGCCGACTTCGAGACGATCTACCGGGCGAACTTCGGCACCGTGGCCGCTTTCTTCGCCCGCCGCAGCACCGACCCGCAGGACGTCGCCGACCTGACCGCGGACACGTTCGTCCGGGCGATCAAGTCGTTCGCGACGTACGACGCCGCCCGCGGCACGGCCCGGGCCTGGCTGCTCGGCATCGCACGGCACGTCTTCGCCCGGCACTGCGAGGCGCGGACCCGCCACCAGGAGGCCGCCGCCCAACTCGCCGGCCGGGCGGGGATCGACATCGACGAGGCCGCCGAGCTGGTGGTCCGGATCGACGCGGAACGCGAGGGACGGCTCCTGTTCGAGAGCCTGGCGGCCCTGTCGGCCGCGGACCGGGAGGTCATCGAACTCGTCGATCTGATCGGGCTCGCGCCGAGCGAGGCCGCCGAGGCATTACAGGTCTCCCCCGGCGCCTTGCGCATCCGGCTCTTTCGGGCCCGGCGCAGGCTGCGCGCACTCGCGGGACCGGAAGAAGGTGAAAGCTGATGGGTACGTTCGAGGATCGGCTGCTGGAACGACTGGTTCGCGAGCATGGAGCCGAGTTGGCGGCCGCTGAGCCGGAGCGGCCGACGCCGTCCAGACACCGGCGGAAGCTGGTGCTCGGCGGTGCGATTGCGGTGGCCGCGGCCGCCGCGGCGGCGGTCTGGATCCTGCCGAGCGGCAGCGGACCGGCGTACGCCGTCACCCGGACGGCCGGCGGCGTGACGGTGAGCATCTCCGACGTCCAGGCGGTGGGCGCCGCGAATGCAGAGCTGCGCCGGCTCGGCGTCCCGGTCCGGGCGGTCCCGCTGACGGCCGGCTGCAACGAGCCGCTGGTGACAACCGGCAGCGGATCGCCGACTGGCACGTACGCCGACGGCGCCGGGCCCGGCGGCGGTGAGATCACCGTGTCGACCGACCAGATCCCGCCGGGATCGACAGTACTGATCGGGGCTCTCCAGGAAGGTCATCGCGTGACGCTCAGCCTGACTCCACCGGTGCAGGGGAAGATCCCCGGCTGCCTGCGATCGACGGCGGGGCGGTGAGCACGGTGTCGACACGAGTGAAGGCTGCCGTCGTCCTGACCACCGCGGTCGCCCTGGCCGCGGCGCTGCTGACCTGGTCCGAACGACCGGTCGCGGCGGCGGAGGCGGCGAAACCCGCGCGATCGGTGACGCTGATCTCGGGCGATCAGGTGATCCTCGGCCCGACGGACAAGTCACCCGTCAGGATCGTGCGGGCGAAAGGGCGGGAGAACATCGCGTTCTCCGTCCAACGACACCCGTCCGGCGTCTCGGTCGTCCCGTCCGATGCCTCTCGATCACTCGCCAGCGGGCAGCTCGATCCCCGGCTGTTCAATGTGACCGGGCTGATCGCGCAGGGGTACGGCGACGCGGGTCCGCATCAGCTGTCGGTCCTCGTTCGGTACGGGCCCGGCGTCCGGCAGGCCGCCGCCGGCGCTGACTTGATCAGGCAACTGCCCGCCATCGACGCATCCGCGCTGCGGATCAGCGATCGGCGCGGGACGTTCTGGCAGACGATCAGTGGCGACCCCAAGGCTCTCGGCAACGGTGTCGCCAAGGTCTGGCTGAACGCACGCCGACAGGTGTCGCTCGATCGGAGCACCGCCCAGATCGGCGCCCCGGCGGCGTGGCGAGCCGGCTACACCGGCCGCGGCGTCGCGGCGGCGGTCCTGGACACCGGCATCGACGAGCGCCACCCGGACCTGAAGGGCCGGATCGCCGAGGCCCGCAACTTCACCATTGAACCGGACACCACCGACGTCGTCGGGCACGGGACGCATGTCGCGGCCACCATCGCGTCCGGCGACCCGAAGTACCGCGGCGTCGCGCCGGACAGCTCGCTGCTGGTCGGCAAGGTCTGCGACACCGAAGGCTGCCCGGACGACGCGATCCTCGCCGGTATGGAGTGGGCGGCCGCGAAGGGCGCCAAGGTCGTGAACCTCAGCCTGGGCAGCCAGGACCTCCCCGGCATCGACCCGTTGGAGGAGGCGGTCGGGCGACTCACCGCGCAGTACGACGTCCTGTTCGTTGTTGCTGCCGGCAACTCTGGCGGCGCGGGCGACGGCAGTCTGGGCAGCCCGGCGTCCGCCGACGCGGCGCTCGCGGTCGGCGCGGTCAACCGACAGGACGGCCTGGCCGCGTTCTCCAGTCGCGGCCCACGCCCCGGCGACAGCGCACTCAAGCCGGACCTCACCGCACCGGGCGTCGAGATCGTCGCCGCGCGGAGCAAGGACGGCTTCCTCGGTACGCCGGGGCAGGTGCGGACGGCGATGTCGGGAACGTCCATGGCCGCACCGCATGTGGCCGGCGCCGCCGTACTCCTACGTCAGCAACACCCGACCTGGACCGCGCCGCAGATCAAGGCCGCGCTGATGGGATCGGCCGTTCCTGCCAATGGAGTCAGTGGTTTCGGCCAGGGCGCCGGGCGGTTGGATCTCGCCCGCGCGGTTCAGCAGCAGGTTGTGGTCGAGCAGTCGAGTTTGTCATTCGGCTTACAGGCTTGGCCGCATGACGACGACAAGCCGCAGACCCGGCCGCTGACCTACCGCAATCTGGGGTCGACCGCCGTCACGCTCGACCTCGCCGTCCAGGCTGAGGCCGAGGTCTTCAGCTTGAGCGCGGCGAAACTGACCGTGCCGGCCGGCGGTACGGCGAGCGTTCAGGTCACCGCCGACACTCGGCGGAAGTCCCCGGACGGTCTGCTGACCGGGCGGGTGGTCGCGACCAGCGGCGAGCTCCGCGTGGTCGCGCCGATGGGCGTCGACAAGGAACGCGAGAGCTACGACCTGACGGTGTCCGTCGTCGGGCGGGACGGACGTCCGGCGTCCGCTTATGAACTGGGTGTCATCAGCCACGACCGCTGGTTCGGGAAGAGTCTGCGCGATCCGAGTGGTACCGCTCGCGTTCGGTTGCCGCGTGGGAGCTATCTGCTGGACGGCGCGGTCGCGACCGGGGCCGACACCGATGTCGTGGTGGTACCGGCGCTGAAGCTGGATCGGAATCGGACCATCACCCTCGATGCCCGGAAGGCCGCGCCGGTCGGGCAGGTCCCTGCGAATCGGGCGGCGCGTCCGGTCGCGGCGTCCACCGGGATGAACGTCGTCCAGGGGGCGGATGTCCTTGGTACGGCGCATCTGGGCGCGGAGGGCGGTTCGCTGCGGTCTGTTCAGATCGGTGCTGATGGACCGCGGCGCCGGGTGATCGGGTTCTTCCAAGGGGTCTCCGCGGTGCCTGCCGCGGATGGCAGCTTGACCGATCTGCCGGTGGTTTATCACCTTGCCCGCTTCACGCCGGGGGCTGCGGCGAGCGGCGTCCGCAAGGTGTCTGATCGGCAGCTGGCCTCGATCCGGGTGCGTTCGGTTCCGCAGGGCGCGGCGCGGACCGCCGTCCGGGACTCCATCGCGATGTCGACCGAGCTCCCGGGCGCCTCCGCGGGTCTTGGGATCGGTCTGCCGATCAGCTTGCCGAGCGAACGGACCGAACTGTTCAGCACCGAGGTCGCGTGGCAGCGAACCTTCGGCCAGAACCCGCGCGACGGCCTGGTCGAGGTCATCGAGTACGCGCCGGCCCGGCAGTACCGCCGCGGCCCGGGACGCGAGCTGTGGAACGGCGGCGGCGTCCACGGCCCGTCGCTCCCCGGCCCGGAACACCTGGCGGCGTACGCCCTCCAGCAGCCCGAGGGCATCCGCTTCACCGTCGGCTTGTTCAGCCCGTCGGCCGAAACCTCCGCCGTCACCACAGTGGACCGCGGCAGGACAGTCATCCGCCGCGACGGCGAAGTGATCTGCGAATCAGCCGTGGACGGTCAGTGCTTCGCCGAAGGCACCCACAAAGGCGCCTTCCGCATCGAGACCGAAGCCGAACGCACCCTCACCGACACCTCGACCAAGATCACCGCGACCTGGACCTTCACCAAACCGACCACCACCCCAGGCCCGCTCCCCATCCAGGTGATCCGCTTCGGCGCCCAGCTCGCCGAAGACAACTCGACCCCAGGCTCCCGCCCCCTCCACATGCCCCTCCACCTCCAACCCAACCCCGGCTCCCCCACCACCCGCCTCCGCTCCCTCACCCTGGAAATCTCCACCGACGACGGCGCCACCTGGCGACCCGTCCGCGTCACCGGCACAGGTCTCCATCGCCAAGCCACCATCCCCAACCCACCCACCGGCTACGTCTCCCTCCGAGCCAAAGCCACCGACACCACCGGCAACACCGTCGAACAAACCATCCACCGCGCCTACCGCCTCCGCTGACCCACCCGGCCGGCTGACCCCCTCAGCCGGCCGGGTACTCAACCACCACCCCAGTCGCATTGGCAGCCGCCGGCTGCGCCGCCCCAAGCGTGACCGGCCCCGCGACCGACTCGTTCGACGTCCGGAAGATGACGCCGGCCGTCGCCTCGGCGTCCTGATCGAACTTCACGGACGCCGGTTTGTCACTGACAGCGGACCCCGCCACCGGCGATCGCACGTCGCCGACCGCCTCGTGTGCGACGAAATGCATCATGACTCGCGATCCGATCTCGGCCTGGACGGCGTGCGTCGGTGCGTCCTGATCGGTGAATGCCGTCACCCTCGGCCGCTCCAGCGCCGGATCGGCCACCCCGGACAACACCTCGATCTCCTGAGCAGTCCACGACGTATAGAGATCCGGCGAGCAGGTCGACGTCACCGTGATCCTTGCTTCGGCGTCCGAACTGTTGAACCAGTAGTGCACCCAAAGACCGCTCCGGCGGCCCTCGACCTCGGCCAGCATGGACCAGTTGAGGAAGCCTCGGGAGTCGGTGATCCGGCAGTTGATCCCCGCGTCGGCGCCACCCTGGACAGCCGAGGTGACGACCGCCAGGGACCCCACCGGCACCCGGAAGGTCGAGGAGGGCCGGCCCTTGTCGGCCCAGGTGATCCGCGTGGGAGTCGTCCGGACGATCGCCCCCGGCGTCGGCGCCGTCACCAGGTCGGGCGCCGGTCGGCCATCGCCGGACAGCGTCGCCAGCAGCACCGCGGCCGCGACGAGCGCCGAACGAACCTTTCGGACGCCGGATGGGTCGTGGGAACCTGCCGCCGCGGCGAGCTCATCCGCGAACTCCTGCCCGGTGCGCTGCCGATGCTCCGGGTCGGCGGACCGCGCGCGATCGATGATCCGGGCAACTTCCGGCGCGATCCCCGCGCGGCCGACGGCCGGTGCTTCCGGAAGTCGGCCCGACAGCAGCCGATAGGCCAGTACACCGAGTGAATAGACGTCGGAGCGGGTGCTCACGCCGGAGCCTTGAAGTTGCTCCGGAGCGACGTACGCCGGCGTACCGCCGACCAGCGAGAGGTGCGAACCACCGCCGCCGACAGCCAGCCCCAGGTCGCCGATCAGCAGCCGCTCCGGCGCGGCGCCTTCACCGCGAAACAGGATGTTGCTCGGCTTGATGTCGCGGTGCACCACACCTTGCCCGTGCAGGACGGCGACGGCACGGGCGGCCCGGACGGCGAGATTCAGGGCGGCCGCGGCCGGCAGCGGTTTCTCGTCGAGCCGATCGGCGAGCGTCCCGCCGTCCGCGAAGGCCATCACGAAGTACGGCGTACCGTCGTCCAGCTCGCCGACGTCGTGGACGGTGACCACGCGATCGGATTGCACCCGGCGCAACAACTGGGCCTCGCGGACGAACCGGGCCCGCATGCCGGCATCACCGGCGTGCACCTCGGCGAGCACCTTGATCGCGACCAGATCGTCGAGTGCCCGATCCCGGGCGAGCCACACCACGCCGAATCCCCCGGCCCCGAGCATCCGGATCCGTTCGTAGCGATGCCCCAGTTCCATCCCCATCCCCCGTCCTTCATCCTGAGTCAGTGTCCGGAGCCTGCTCTGCGGGCTCGTGCGGCGTCGATCCGCGGTTGCAGCCAGTCCAGGTCGCCGGGACCGATCCAGCGCATCCGCAACAGCCACTCGCACAACGGTCGCCGGGCGTCGGGCACCTGCAGCCCGACGACGCCACCGGCCACGAGTTGCTCCCGAACGGCCTGCACTCGGCGCATCACCGTCGAGTACTCCAGCCCGAGGAGCAGAGCGACGTCCGCGTACGTCAGCGGATTGGGATCGTGCAGAGCGCCGGACCGCAAGTATCCACGAGCCAACGCGACCAGCACCTCACGCCGGTTGTCGGTCAGCGCCCGATGATGCGCGAACGTCGACACCGGATCGATCGGCGGGTCGACCGCGACCGGCGCCATCAGCTCGGCCGGCATCAGCACCAGCTCGTAGTCAGCCAGCTTGCCGACCACCCGGATCGTCTGCCGTGGCTGATCGATCGCGCGCATACTGGGCGCCCCCGCGGACGACACCGCCAACGCGAACGTGGACCCGGGCGCGTCGTAGATCTGCAGCGGGCACTTCGTACTGAGGTTCACGACGAACCACACCCCCGCGCGCCAGTGCACCATCCCCATCCGCCTGCTGATCGTCCGGTCGCCGCGCCCGATCGAGATCGTGCACGACGCGTCCCGCCCGAACGTCAACGAGTCCCCCGGCGACAGCGTCCGCCGGACCCCCTCGTACTCGACCACCAGCTTCGTCACGGCACGTACCCTACGGCCCGCCCGGGTAACTGGTTACCCCTCACCATCGACGTCCGCCAATTCCCTCGAATAGCGTTTCCCCCGCACCACGGAAATGCCAAACCAACGGGAGGAACCGAATGACGGCAATGCGGAAATCCATCGGCGGTTTACTGACCGGCGCGGCTCTCGCGGCCGGGCTGCTCACCGCCAATGCATTACCGGCGACGGCCGCATCCTGCTCGACCTGGCAGTACGAGGTCGTGGACGGCGGCACCAATGTGCACGACAGCTACAGCACCAGCAGTCCGGTCGTCGGGCGGCTGAACGGCGGTGTGCTCGTCAATTCGAAGTCCGTCGGTTCGGCCTGGGTCCGGATCGACACCTGGTACTTCCACGAGGGCGACATTCCGCGTCGCCTCTATGCCTCCAAGTACGTCCCGAAAGCCAATCTCGACTACCGAAAGTGCTCGTGAGCGCATGCTGAAAATTGCCCGCCGAATTGCCGCCCCGGCGGCGATCGCCACCGCCCTGACCATCGTCTCGGCCGGCCACGCCACCGCCGCCGCCGAGGTCTACGTCGAAGCCGCCGCCAAACTGGACGGCAAATGGAAGGCGCTCGGCACCTACTACCGCAACCTCGACGGCACCACCCTCGACAAACTCTGCGTCCGCACCTACAACTCGATGCCCGGCGCCACCTCCTTCGCCGCCATCGTCGACCCCCACACCGGCTACCACTACGCCCACATCGAAGACACCGCCGCCACCGACGGCAAACCCGCCTGCCAACCCGGCAACTTCCGCCTCACCGGCCGCAACCTCCTCCTCGTCGTCGAACACCGCAACACCGCCACCCACCTCGACGCCAAAGAAGTAAAACCCTTCACCGGCTGACCGCCAGCGGAACCGCCGCGGTTCGCAGTGAAGCCTCTTGTCAGCGTCTTGTCGGGGCTTTGTAAGCGGCGGTTCCTACGCTCCGGGCATGACCCGTATCCGTGTGCTTCTCGCCGCAGCCGTGTCTGCTTCTGCGCTACTCCTGGCGCCAACTGCCGCAGCGGAATCGGTAACTCCCAAGCCGGACGAGTTCGCCCCGCTGTTCAACTGCGCCACCTATCCCGACAACCAACCCCTGTCCCGCGGTCAGTCACTGATCCGCGCGCAGAGCTGGATCGACGCCCGGGTTCCCTACAGCCAAGGCGCATGTCACGCGAACCAGTACGGCTCCTACCGGACGGACTGTTCCGGCATGGTCTCGATGGCCTGGGGACTGCGTGAGTCGTACACGACGAGCAGCATTCACCTCGTCTCCCACGAGATTCCCCGCGAGGACCTCCAGCCAGGCGACGCGCTGAACCGGCCCGGCAACCACATGGGCCTGTTCGTGGGGTGGGCCGACGCGGCCCGGACCAAGCCGATCGTCCGAGAGCACACCGGCCCCGACGGCGCGGCGCCGGCCGAGAACGTGTGGTCGGTCGCCCGGGCCGGGACTTTCACGCCGATCCGGTACGACAAGATCGCCGCGGACGGCGGCGCCGCACGACACCGGATCAGGAGCGCCGACGGAAGCTGGACCGGCTTCGGCGACCTCGGCCTGGGCTCGGTGACCCAGGCCGCGATCGCCGCGGCCCCGAACGGCGACACCCACGCGCTCGCCATCGCCGGCGGCCGACTCCAGCACCGCCTCCGGCATCCGGACGGGAACTGGACCAGATGGGCCCCGGTCGGAAATGAAGGACCCGTCGGCGCCGTGACAGCAGCGGCCGATGGGGGCGGCAACCTGCAGATCGCGGCCGTGATCAATGGTCAGGCCGAGCATCGCATCCGCTACGCAGACGGGACCTGGTCCGCCTGGGGCGCAGCAGGGCTCGGCAACGGCAGCTTCACTGGTCTCGCATCGGCCATCGACCCCGCACGGAAACTCTTCCACCTGGTCGGTGTCTTCAACGGGCAGACCCATCACCGCATCCGCCGAGCCGACGGCAACTGGACACCCTGGGCCCACGTGGCCAACCCAGGCACGGCAACGGCCGTCACCGCGGCGATTGACAGCGCCGGGACCCTGCACGTCGCTGCCCTGATCGGCGGCCAGCCACTGCATCGCCTTCGGACGGCTTCCTCGGGCGAGTGGACCGGCTGGGGTGAGATCGGCGCCGGTTCAGGCAGCTTCACCGGCGTCTCCGCCGCTGTCGACCCCGGGACCAACGCCCTTCACCTCAGCGCGATCTTCAACGGCCAGATCCACCACCGGATCCGCAACACCAACAGCAGCTGGAAGCCGTGGGCCCACGCCGGCAACCCCGGCACCGCACTAACCATCGCCACCACCGTCGATCCCGACCGGAACCTCCACCTGATCACCGCCTCCTGACCGCCGGTCTGGTCTGCCCCCGACCGCGTTCGCCTACCCACCCGGATCCGCGACGATCCTGCACACAACATCTTCCTGACCGACAAGCCGGTCACCGGAACAGTGCACCTGCCACCGCACGGCCCACGCCGAATCAAACTCGATCGAGGCACCTACCAGCTCGACGTCGAATTCGACGGCGCACAAGGCGCAACCTCCTCCCCGAGGTTCATTCCCGCCGGCTGGTACACCTGGCGCTGCACCCTAAGCGGCACCGGCAAAGTCAACCCGAACTACGCCGCCCGCTGCTACGTCAACGCCAAAGAAGCCGCCGCCAGCCTGGTCGTACCAGCAGGCGACTTCCACCGAGTCGAACTAGACCCCAAACCATCACCTGTCTCAGCTGACTCAAACAACTAAGCACCGAACCCCCACCCCACCCCACCAACAACCCCGGCGGCGCACACCAACAACTCCCGCCTAGTCATCCGCACCCAACAATCCAGCACCACCTACTTCAACTCAGCCGAGGTCTCTCCGAGGAGTCTGCGGGCGATGAGCAGTTGCTGGATTTGTTGGGTGCCTTCGAAGATCATCGTCGCCACACACTTCCCCGACCGCGAGCAGACGCACGGCGCCACCTGCTAGATTCCCCGCTGCACTACTCGGGGTCATCGGTGAGGAGCATTGCGTGGCTGGGCGAAGATGGACCCGTAGGTCAGCTCTGCTCGCCAGCGCAGGCGGTGCGGGAGTCGTCGTAGTGGTGACGGTTTGGTTGCTCCGACGGACGGCTCTGTCCGACGGTGCCGACATTGCGTCGGTGCTTGCCTTGACAGTCAGCCTCGCGACCGCGCTCGCTGGATTCAGGCGGCGACCGCCCATCATCGATGACAGCCTCCTCGCGGAGAAGGCTCGGGCGTTGGCAGCGGCGGTTTCGACGACGGAGGCCAGGGCTCTCGCTCAGCTGCTCGGCGACAGCGGCGAACCGCGGCCGGCGAACGTCAGATACGCCCAGGTCGACGGCTCTCTGGTGCGATGGCGATTGGACGGCGGGGAGGAGACTGGCACCTTGTCGACCATCGCGGCCTACTACGCTTCTCTGACCATCGGGCGCTTGGTCGTACTCGGTGAGGCTGGGTCCGGGAAAACCGTTGTCGCGCTACGACTGCTGCTAGACCTGAACAAGGCTTTGACGAATTCGCCGGCCGGATCACGCCTGCGAGTTCCGCTGCGACTGAGTCTCCCGGCGTTCACGGCCACTGGTGAATCCAGCGCTGTGCTGCGCGATGAGCTCGACCGCTGGATCTCGAGCGAGCTCGTCTCCACCTACAATGTCGAGCCGGACATCGCGAACGCGCTGCTCGCCGGCGGCTGGATCCTTCCGCTGCTCGATGGCCTCGACGAATTGGACGCCGAGGGCGGCGCCCCACACCGCGCCCGCGCAGTTCTGGCCGCGCTGAACCTCGACGCAGGCCCCGTCGTCCTGACCTGCAGAACCGACAGGTACCGCGAGCTCACCGATGACATCGCCCAGCGTGCATTGCAGGACGCGACAGCCGTCACCTTGCAGCCTCTGGAGGCACCACAGGTCGTCTCCTGGTTGGAACACCGCCTTCCGGGTGCGGGGAACCGAAAGCGTTGGCAGCCGGTCCTCTCCAAGCTCCAGGCTCACCCCCGCGGGAGACTGGCCCGGTGTCTGTCGTCGCCGCTCCGGCTTTATCTGGCGCTCACCGTCTACCAGAATCCGATGACCGCTCCGCGCGAGCTCTGCGAACTCTCAGCTAGCGAACTGGACGCACACCTGCTCGGACAGCTCACTGCGGCAGTGACAGCTCTGAATCCGCGGAAAGACGGCTCGCGCTACACGCCAGCCCAGGTCGATCGCTGGTTGCGGACGCTCAGTGGGCATCTCAGCCGATTCGCAGGCAGACAGGGATCCACCTCGGACTTCACCCTCAACGATCTTTGGCAGTGCCACGGCGACTCACCCGGCCGAAGGTTCCGGCGCCAGGCCGTTGTGCTTCTGCTTCCGCTCATGGTTGGAGCCTCGTACGCCGGCCTGAGCGTCATGCTGGCTGGAACGCCTATGTTCGGATGGTCAGTTGTAGCGCTTGGCTGGATCGTGCTGGTAGGTCATGTCCTGTATTTGGCCATGTCCATGCGTTCGTTCCGCCCTGGTCGGGCCGATCTCCGGTTGACCGGCTCGCGACGGACGTTCCAGGGGATGCGATCCACCGTGGTGGCGGGGGCCAAGATCGGCCCCCCTTCAGGGGTCATCGTGATGCTCGGCTTCGGCCTCGCAAGCAACGATCCGCCAACTGAGCCGGCACAGATCCTGCATGCTCTAGGCCGTCTCGTCATCTTCGGCTCGGCGGCGGGCCTGATGTACGGCATCCTCGCCGGGTTCTGCGTAGGGATCCTCAACGGGATCACAGTCATTCACAACTCGGCGACAAGACCAAGCGAGCCACATCGGCAGGCCGTCACGTCCGCGCTCCTGTCAGCTCTCATGTTGGCGCTCGTGTTCTCCGGAACGTCCAGCGGTCTGAAGTCTGGCTCATCGTTCACCAACACTCTCTCAGGTTTTGGGTTCGGATTCGTCGCCAGCTTCGCGCTATCCGGCGTCACGCGCTGGTATCCGCAATATCTGGCGTACATCCTCGCTCGCTCCAGAGCCGGCGATCTGCCGCGCCGCCTCCCGGAGTTCCTCGACTGGGCCTACGACGCCGGCCTACTTCGCATGTCCGGCACAAGAATCCAGTTCCGCCACCGCGAGGTCCAAGACCACTTCGCGCCATAGCGCCCGCCGGCTACGTCGGCGGGCCTGAGATGTCGAGGACGTAGACCTCCACGGAGACCTGTGGAGCTTCGATCGCTGCCTGAGCCTCAAGGGCTTCGCGAAGAATTCTCTTGTCGGTCCATTTGGCGCTCAGGTTCTGCGGGCGCTTCGCCTCGTCAATCCAGTAGACGAGGTAGATGCCATTCCGCAGGTTGAGCGGTTTCATATATCTAGAGACCAGCTGGCCAGGCAGCGCAGTCAGCAGATCTGGGTGCCCGATCCGCTTGGCCTCACACACCACTCGCGCGACGAGGTCCGAACCGGTCTTTGTCGCCGTGATGTCCATGCGGGTGCCAGTGCCCGCCTTCTTGTCGCGGGTGGCCTGCAGCTCCCGATCGAGTATCAGGTGCGGCTTCAGGCCTTTGTTGAGTTGCCGAACAAGCCAGTCGCTGATCGTGTCCTCGATGTCCGGGACGGCGTCGGGATCGCCCGGGTGCCCGTTCCAGATCTCCCTGAATCCGCCCTCAAAAGTGAGGTAGTGCTGGATTCGATCCAGTTCTTCGATCAGAACCGCAGCCAGGCCGGCGTCGTCGCGGACGACCCGGGCGTCCGCGTGACTCAGGATGCCGAGGAGGTCTTCCGGGTTCAGCTGTCCCCGGGCGTTCTCGGCCGCTCGAAGCCTGCTGCTCTGCATCAAGTGGCGGATGTGGTCCGCCTCGGGCTCGGAGCGTCCGTCCAGCAGCGACTCAAGGACCGCCGTCATACCAGCTTCGGCCAGCAAGCTGAGTAGCCGGTTGAGCAGTGATCGTGGTTCCGAGAACGCGCTCTCCAGATCATCAGTTTGATGAGGCTGCGCAGCGACAAACAACAGGGCGGCGAAGTCTTTGACCTTGTGCAAGTCGATCGACGAGGGCTGCATGCGAGGAATCAGTTGCGGGTTACCAATCTTGCCTGCATGTACCCACCGCTCGACCAGCGCATCGGGTTGCAGCGCGGCAAAGACTGGGTCGCCCAGCACTGCAACCTCTGCCGGATCCCGCAGCTCGTACGCGATCTCCAAGGCAATCTCTGGCTGATTCCTCAGCAACGCATCCATCGCGTGCTCGCGACGCTCCAAGGCTTGCGTCTCATCGCGCACCACCTCGGTCACCGCGGCAACGAACTCCGCATCGTCGTAGTTCGCCAGCGGATGGTGGCCGAAGTCGCGGCCCGAGCCGCCAGTAACCAGGGCAACCATCGCCTGCCCGATAGCAACCTTTCCGCCCTCTGGCGCTGCCTCGAGGATCAGCCGTTGTGGACTGTCGGGATGACTCATGTGCTCGGTGTGCGCGATCACCGGAGCCCACTTCTGCCAATCGTCGCCCGACAAGCTCCGCAGAGCATCCGGTGCATGTCGAGCGAGCGTCGCGATGGCATAGACGCCGTACCAGTCCGGCAGTACCAAGTCGCCGGGCTTCTGATGCAACTTCGCCCACTCGTTCACCCTCGGAGACCACACCCGGAGGTAGGAAACGCTGAGGTCGAGGACCTGCTGTTGTTCGTCGGGACCGAGAATCGGCCAGTACGCGCGTGTTGTGAGGTCGAAGGTGAAGATGTCGTCGTTGTTGGCCTCCGCCAGCGCATACGCCAGATGCCACCACTCTTCGGGAGTCTGCTCTACCTTGGAAAGGCATTCGCGCAGCGACTCCAATCTGGCTGGAGTGCTGTCGGATTCCGCACGCTCCGATGCAGCCAGTTCGCGCCCGAACCTCGCCTCCTCGGAATCGAGCGGGCAGACGCCTCGCTGTGCCGATGTAGCCTCGAATGCCGGGTGGCTCTCGGACAATGCGAGGATCCGATCCGCCGTCTGAGCGTCCGGTGGAGCACCAGCCAGCATCCCGATCATCAACGCGACGCCGGCTTGAATCTCGCCGTCCAGGTCGCCTGCCAGATCCATGAGCCACGACAGGTCTGCAGGCAGCAGGAGCTCAAACCGCACCGCGGTCAGCCGACCACCGGCTCGATTTGACCGCAGAACCTCGATTCCGAGGCGCTGACGTCGTTCGGCAGCGCTTCCTCGCCATGGCGGTCGCTCACGGTGGTAAAGGTAGGTGGATCGCAGATGTGTCAGCAGATCAGCCAACCCATTCAGCACACCCGGCTGCTCGAAGTTCTCCCAGCTGACGTCGATGAGACTCCGGAAGTAGCGCTCTAGATGAGTATCGCGGTGATCTACAGCAATACCCGCGGCTCCTGACAGCAGAAATCCAAGTGCGTCTGGAGCCACGAGCCGCGGGATCTTCTCGAGGATCAGCGCGTACCGGCCGACGTAGTGTCGATGCCGAGGCGACCTCATGCTCTTCGCGATGTCTTCGGCAGCGAACTTGCCAGGAAGCCCCGCTGCGAGCACTGCGGCCAGGACCTCGTCATCAGGATCGTTGTCCTTACTCAAGAACAGCAACGGCGCTAGTCCTGCGAGCGTCTGGTCATCAGCGACGACAGCAAGCGCGTCGACGGCCTCGGCCCGAACAAACGCTCGTCGAGATCCGTCGAACGCAAGCGCTCGAAGCTCGCGAGCGAGATCGCGGACATCGCACTCGCGCGCTATCCGGCAGATCCAGATCGCTTGCCAATCGGTGGCCGGTCTCGCCGCCGCATCGCGCAACTGATCCGCGAGACCGGGGTACGCCAGACCTGACAGGTCCACTCCCCAGGGCTCAAGGATCCAGCCCGACGCCGTACCGTCCAGGAGTCCATCGACCATCTGCTTCATCAGTGAGGCATCGAGTACCTCGATCGCCGAGGTCTGCAGCAGAGCCTTGGCGTTGCGTACGACAAGCTCAGCGTCAACATCAGCGGATTGCGTCAACAGCCACGCCATCGTGGGAAGGAGGCTGTCGGGCACGACACCGTCGGCACCAGCCCCGAGCAACGACCGCAGCCTCCGGCCGCCGACCTTGCGCCGCGAGAGGTACTGGGCGGCGAGGAACTCCGCATAGGTTCGGTGGACGAACTCGAGCTCGCCGGACGACACCGCACCGAACAGCGTGGTCCCGAGCGTCTCTCTGTAGGTGTCGAAGCTGAACGTCGCGGTTGAGGACGGCTCTGGCTCGGAGGGAAGGCTACGCACCCCGATGGCGTCTGTGCCCGCGCCCACCCCGAGGCGGAACCGTCCGTTGGAACTGAAGATCGCGAAACCTGCCAGTCGCTCGGCGACGGCCAGCATCTGATCCGGAAGCAGAGCTGAGCGTGCAGGGAACTTTCCTCGTTCCTCCAGCAAGCGCGCAATCGAGTAGGTCATGGAGTCGGCCAGCCGTGCCGGAACGCGGTTGTTCGCACGCCAGTACTGGAGGAGATCCAACAGCTGTAACGGACTTGCCAGCAGACGCCCCAGGCCAGCGGCTCGGACTGCTTCGATGAACTGTGTGGGGTCGGGTTCGCGGCTCGCCACCACCGTTCGCACAGCCCCTTCGTCGAGTGGCAGCAGAATCCGCTCGCAGTCTTGCGACCACGCCGACCTCAAGCGTGCTGACAGATCGGCATCCCAGGCCGCCGGTCTGCAAGCCAAGCGCCACCGGATACCGATGTACTGGGGACCGCACAGAAGCCGACTCAACCGGTAGCTCAAGTGGGGATCCGTTGCGGCAGCTTCATCGATTGCGTCGATGTAGATCGTGTCCGCCGTGGCCGCTACCTCCTCGAACAGCCGGGGCAGCCCGTCCGGACCTGCCATCCTGATATCGATCTGCGCAGCATCGGCCTCATGCTCTCGCAGTTCCTCGAAGACAGTACTCTTGCCGAGTCCGCCTGCGGCCAGCAGGACGAACGACTCATTCAAACCGATGAGTTGCTCGCCAGTGAGCGGCTTCTCCACGGAGGACGAGTCGCTGGTCATCGCGGACGCGTCAAGCAACCCGTCCGGGGTGTATACGACACGCGCATCAGTCTTGGCGAACCAGCGTGTCACCGCGATCGTCTCGTCCATCACCACAAGGATGCCACCGCCGTTCGGCGAGCCGCGTCGCCAACACTGCCAGTTCGAGGTCGAGGCGCCTCGTCCAGGCTCCTACCGCCGCCCGCCGCGGGGATTCGGGCGGGGTGCGGGCCGGTCTTTGATGCCGATCAGCACGTCCTTGCCGAGGTGTTCCTTGATCAGGAAGACCAGGCGATCGCCGTCGATCAACTCCATCCGGCCGTGCTCACGCGACTTCTCCCAGCACTTGGCGGTGAACCAGGACGTAGTGACGAGAATGCCCCAGCCCGCGCGTTTCTCCTCCATCGCGCCGGCGAGCTCGCGGACATGGCTGATGCCGACGACCTTGCTCCAGCGCTTGGCCTGAACGATGCTCAGTCCTCCCATCAGCGGCGTTCGCTTGGCGATGACGGCGTCGACGCCGTCATCGTTGCTCTGCTCGGTGTTCCAGCCTTCGGCGCCTTGAGCGATGAAAATCTGACGGACGAGGTGCTCGAAGTTCGTCGGCGACATGTCCATCAGGTCGGGCCGGGAGTCAAGGGTGGAGACGGCGTCGAAGCCTTCGATAAACGAGTACTTACTCAGATCGAAGTCGAGAATAGGCTCGATCGGGTCCAGCTCGTACGGGTGCGGCGACACGATCGCGTTGAGGTGCCGAACGCAGGCGGCCGGCTCCACCTTGCGCAGGTTGGTGTCCTGGGGGAAGACATCCCGCTCCACGTTCAAGCTGATGATGCAGGGGTACTCGTTCTCGCCGGTGCCTGGGTTCAGGGTATGCACGTGGCCGTTGAAAGCGACGGTCTGGAGCTTCGGATCGCTGTTAAACAGGTCTCGGACGTGGAGCAGGGCGACCTGGCTGATCACTTGCCGATAGAGAATGCCAGCGTCCTTCGGGTTGGTGGCCGTAGGTCTGATCTCGTCCTTCGTCGGCAAGAACCTGTACGACGCCACAGCAGGGATCACGCTCTTCGGCGGAAGCTCCAGCTGAACGACCACCTGCTCGGTTCGCGGATTGAAGGTCAACTCGGCGGCCCGCGGGAACGACGGCGGCATCGGCACGGACTTGAGGACCTCTCGAAGATACTTCTCCACTGCCTCGCGATCGCGAGCTTTCAGCTGCGCTGCCAGCTGGTCGACAGCACGGTTGTGGGCCTTAATCGCTCCGGCGGCGTTCGCGAGCCGTCGCCGGTGGTCACGTTTGAGCTCCGCGATCGCCTGAAGTCGCGCTTCCTCGGCTGCCGCGTGATCAGCAGCCGCACTCTGGAACGAACTCTCCGCCCACTCCCGTCGACGCTCGTACCGAGCCACGCCCCCGAACATCCTCGAGATCGCGCCTGGCTCGCGGGGAGCGAACTGGTCCCAACTCGGTTCGGCGACCCGGTTGCCCAGTTCGCCCAGATCCAGCCGCGGGGCCTCGAATACCCGGCGCATCGCCTCGACGTCAATCTTCGCCGACCGGGACAGTCCAGCGGACAGGATCGATCCCAGTCGGGTCGTGGTGGTCAACAGCTCTGCGTTTCGCGCCTCGGCCTCCTGACCGCGAGCGATCAGGTACAGACGCTTGCGTTCCTTCTCGGCCTCGCGCGCAGCGCGCTCTTGCGCCTTCCGCTCACGCTCGTCGGCCCGCGCGGCAGCCGCTATCTGCCGCTGCCGTTGGCTGGGCGAAACCCCACCACGCCCCATCTGCCCTCCCGACAACACGCCCACGATGTACCTGGTCGCCGGGCGCGACTCCGCACACACGGCTACACAATGTTACGAGAACTCCGGCGTTTGTGTGCAGGTGTCGGGTGGGCTCCTTCAGGGTGTATGGGTGGGCGCGCATGCGCTTCACAGGACTCAAGCAGCGGGTGATACGAGTATCGCGCGGTCCCGCGCTGGGTCTACGCTGCCGACTCCCGAGTACGCGGGATCTCCGGAGGAACACTCGTACTTGCTTGAGGTCGACGTGGGCCTCGTCGGCTCCGGCCGACCTAGCGCATCCCGCGTAGACGACCACTCGTTGCAGCTCGAGGAACTCCCGCGCGGGCCTTCAGGGTGACCGCCCAGCTATTTCAGCTCGGCGGAGGATTTGCCGAGCAGGCGGCGGGCGATGATCAACTGCTGGATTTGTTGGGTGCCTTCGAAGATGTCGAGGATTTTGCTGTCGCGGGACCATTTTTCGAGGAGGTGGTGTTCGGAGTAGCCGAGGGTGCTGGTGAGTTCTACGCAGCGGAGGGTTATTTCGTTCGCGGTGCGGCCGGCTTTGGCTTTGGCGATGGAGGCTTCCAGGGAGTTGGGGCGGGCGTTGTCGGCCATCCAGGCGGCTTGGAGGGTGAGGAGGTGGGCGGCTTCCCAGTCGGATTCGAGGTCGAGGTAGGTGGCCGCGGCGGCTGGTTGACGGTGGGTGGGGCGGTCGTAGTCGGGGGTGATGCCGGCTTCGGCGAGGAGGTCGCGGGTGAGTTCGAGGGCGGCGCGGGCGACGCCGACGGCCATGGCGGCGACCAGGGGGCGGGTGTTGTCGAAGGTCTGCATGACGCCCGCGAAGCCCTTGCCGGTGTCGATCTCGGGGGAACCGAGGAGGTTGGCGGCGGGGACGCGGCAGTTCTCGAGCCGGATGGTGGCGGTGTCTGAGGAGCGGATGCCGAGTTTGTGCTCGAGGCGCTCGACCGTGAGGCCGGGGGTGTCCTTGGGGACGACGAAGGACTTGATCGCGGCGCGGCCGAGGGTCTTGTCGAGGGTGGCCCAGACGACGACGGCGTCGCAGCGGCCGCCGGCGGTGACGAAGATCTTCTCGCCGTCGATCACGTAGTCGTCGCCGTCGCGGCGGGCCGTCGTCCGGATGTTCGCGGAGTCGGAGCCGCAGCCGGGCTCGGTGATGGCCATCGCGGCCCAGACGCCGTCGAAGCGGCGGAGTTGTTCGTCGGAGGCGACGGAGGCGATGGCGGAGTTGCCGAGGCCCTGGCGCGGCATCGAGAGCAGCAGGCCGACGTCGCCCCAGGACATCTCGATGATGGAGAGGGCCGAGGAGAGGTTGGAGCCGTTCTTGACGCCGGTCTCCTCGCCGCCTTCGGCTCGCCGGACGCCGGACGCGCCCGCGCCGGAACCGGTGCCTGAGGCACCTAATCCGTCGACCATCGCGGCGAGCATGTCGAGCTCGACCGGGTACTCGTGCTCGGCCTGGTCGTAGCGGCGCGAGTTCGGGCGGAGCATCTCGGCGGCGACCTGGTGGGCCTGGTTCACGAACGCGCGGAACTTGCGCGGTGTCTCGAGGTTGATCATCAGAGCAGCACCGCGCCTTCCATGACGCCGATCGCCCGCAGATCGCGGTACCAGCGTTCGACCGGATGTTCCTTGACGAAGCCGTGACCGCCGAGCAGCTGGACGCCGTCCGTCCCGATCTGCATGCCCTTGTCGGCGCAGAGCCTGCGGGCCAGCGCGACCTCGCGGGCGAACGGGAGGCCTTGTTCGGCTCGCGAACCGGCGCGGTAGGTGACGAGCCGCATGCCTTCGAGCTCGATCGCGATGTTCGCGACCATGAAGGCGACAGACTGGCGGTGGCTGATCGGTTCGCCGAACGCCGTCCGCTCGTTCACGTACGGCGTCACGTAGTCCAGCACCGCCTTCGCCGTACCGAGGGAGAGCGCGCACCAGCCGAGGCGGGACAGGCGAACGCAGTCCGCGTAGTCGGCGAGCGTGCCGAGCTGGACGGCGGGGACGTCGTTCAGGATGACGCGGCTGAGCGATGCGGCGCGCAGGCCCATCGACGGCTCGGCCTCGATCGTGATGCCGGGGTGGCCGGACTCGACGAGGAACAGCGCCGGGCCCTGGTCGTCGAGCTGGGCGGCGATGACGAACAGCTCGGCCTCGGCGCCGCGCGGGACGAGCGACTTCACGCCGGTCAGCTTGCCGTTGGTGACGCGGGTTTGCAGGTCGAACGGGTCGAACAGCGGGCGCGGCTCGAGGATGGCGAGCGCGGCGGCCGGCGGTGCGGCGTCGCCGGTGAAGGCGGGCAGGTACGTCGCTTGCTGGGTCTCGTCACCCCAGAGCGAGATCGCCGTGCTGACGGCGGCCGGGGCGAGACAGGCGACCGCCTGACCCATATCTCCGTGAGAGAGCGCTTCCGCGACGAGAACGCCGGTCATCGCGGAGCGTTCGGTGACGATCCCGCCGAGCTCCTCCGGGACCTCGATCAGGCTCAGCCCGAGATCCGCGGACGCCGACAGCGTCTTGGGCTCCGCCGTACAAGCGGTATCCGCCGCCGCGGCCGCGGGACGCAGCACCTCCGCCGCGAACTCACGCACCACCTCGACCACGGTCTGCTGGTCCTCGGTCGGCGTCAGGTCGAACCGCCCGCTCCCCCGCGCCACCGGCAACCGCGCCGGCTTGGTCAGCTTCGACGCGGCCGAGAAACTCCGAGAGAGCGCTCCCGCCGTCCGGAAACCGCTCTTGGTCGCCTCGAACACCACCCGCTCGGTCTGCCGCCGCCACCCGAACCGGTCGATCGTCCGCGACTTGGCCAGCCTGTTCAGCAGCGCGACCCCCACCCCGATCACATCCCGCCGCGCCCGACGCTCCCGCTCCACCACGCTCATACCCGCCACTGTAAACCGAAGTTACAACCAGAGTCACGTGACCCAGACCACACCCTCCGGCTAGTTGGGGAGGGTGGTGGCTTTGGTGGTTAGGTAGCGCTGTTCGGGGAGGGAGGTGGTGCGGCGGGCGGCGGAGAGGTAGAGGGTGCGGGCGAGGGTGGGGTTGCCGGCGCGTTCGTGGAGGTGGGCGCGGACGGCGTCGAGGCGGTGGGATTCGGTGAGGCTTTTGTTGGCGTCGAGGGTTTCGAGGAGGGCCAGGGCGGCTTGGGGGCCTTGGATCTGGGCGAGGGCGATGGCTCGGTTGAGCGTGATCATGGGGTTGGGGGTGAGTTGTTCGAGGAGGAGGTAGAGGGCGTGGATCTGGGGCCAGTCGGTGTCGGCGGCGGTCGGGGCCTCCGCGTGGACGGCGGCGATGGCGGCTTGGAGCTGGTAGGGGCCGACGGTGCCCTGGGCGAGGGTTGCGAGGGTGAGGGCGGCGCCTTCGGCGATCTGGGACTGGTCCCAGAGAGCGCGATCTTGCTCGTCGATGGGGACGAGCTCGCCGGACGGCGTCGTCCGGGCGGCACGCCGGGAGTCGGTCAGGAACATGAGCGCGAGCAGGCCCGCGACCTCGCCGTCGTCCGGGAGGGCGGCGCGCAGCATCCGGGCCAGGCGGATCGCTTCGGTGGTGAGCTCGACGCGTTGCAGTGACTCGCCGGAGCTGGCGGTGTAACCCTCGTTGAAGATCAGGTAGAGGACCTGCAGGACGACGCGGAGCCGGTCCGCGCGTTCGGCGTCCGGCGGGAGCTCGAAGCGGCTGCCCGCCTCGCGGATGCTCTTCTTGGCGCGGCTGATCCGCGGCGCCATTGTTGCCTCCGGCACCATGAAGGCGCGGGCGATCTCGGCCGTCGACAGCCCACCGACCGCGCGTAACGTCAACGCCACTTGGGACGCCGGGGTCACCGCCGGATGGCAACACAGGAAGAGCAGCGTCAACGTGTCGTCGGATTCGACATCCGGCACCGAATCAGCGCCCGGGGCAACCAACTCGCCGTCCATCAAAGCGACGGCGTCCTCGCGACGGCGGCGCGCGCTCTCACTGCGGAACTGATCGGTCAGCCGCCGCGACGCGACCGTGATCAGCCAGCCGCGCGGATTCCCCGGGACGCCGTCGTCCGGCCACTGCGTTGCCGCAGCGAGCAGCGCCTCCTGGACGGCGTCCTCACACAGGTCGAACTGCCCGTACCGCCGCACCAAGAACCCCACGACCTGCGGCGCCAGCCCCCGGAGCAAGCCCTCCAGCTCACCATCCACGCCCGGCGCCGCCATCTCAGGCGTCCCGGTGTTCAGGCGCCAGGATTCCGGTCTCCAAGGTTTGGAGGAGGACGGCGGGGGCCGCGTAGCGGGTCAGCTCACCCTCGTTGACGGCTTCGCAGGCGATGTAGACCATCCACCAGAGCAGGCGGTTGATCCAGGTCGGCGGGAGCGACTGAGCGAAGACGCCGTCCGCGTGCCCGCGGTCGACCAGAGCTTCGATGGGCTTGCTCACGACGTCCAGCCGAGCGAAGAAGTCCTTGACCCAGTCGCTGGGCTCCGGCGTCCCGAAGGTCGGCTCGTTGAACAGGAAGAACAGCCGCGGCCCGAGGTCGAACCAACCCGCGATCATCCGCTGCAACGCCTCGCGCGGCGGGCCCTGCTCGAGATCAGCCTCAGCGATCAGGCGCTCGATCTGCTCGAGCAGGTCTTCGCCGAGGGCGTGGATGAGCGCCTCACGGTCCGGGAAGTAGCGGTGCAGCGTGCTGCGGGCGACCTGCGCCTCGGCGGCGATCTCGCTCAGCGACGCATGCCGGTGCCGCGCGAAGACGGCCGCGGCCGCCTCCAGGATGGCCCGCCTGGTCCGGCTCCGGGTCCCCGACTCCCCTGTGTCCACCATGGACAGCACTTTAGCTCTATAAGTCGCTGAAGTTTATTTTTAGGACACTGATGTCCGATCCTGCTACCCTGCTGCTTCGAGGCGAGGGGAGATCGGGATGACCGAGAAGCGCTGGCAGAATCTCCGGACGTTGTGGTCGTTCATCCGGCCGCACCGCCGGACGCTGGCGCTCGGGCTGGTGCTCGGGCTGGGGACGACGGCGGCCAGCCTGGCGACGCCGTTGGTGTCGAAGGCGGTCCTGGACGGGCTGGCGGCGTCCACGCCGATTGGGCCGATCGTCGGGCTGCTGATCGGGCTGCTCGTGCTGAGCTCGGGGCTCGGGCTGATCCAGTGGATCCTGCTCGGGCGGATGGGCGAGCGCGTCGTCCTGGACGCGCGCAGCTCGATGGTGCGGCGGCTGTTCCGGGTGCGGGTCGGCGAGCTGGCCAGCCGCTCCCCCGGCGAGCTGGTCACGCGGGTCACCTCCGACACGGTGCTGCTGCGGGAGGCGGCGGCGTCCAGTCTGGTGGAGCTGGTGAACGGCACGATCATGCTGATCGGTTCGCTGGTGCTGATGGCCGTGCTGGATTTGGTGCTCTTGGCAACGACTCTGGGTGCGCTGGTGGTGGTCGGGGTGATCGTCGCGGTGCTGATGCCGCCGATGGCGAAGGCCCAGGAGCAGGCGCAGGGCGCGGTCGGGCGGTTGGGCGGCGCACTGGAGGGCGCGTTGCGCGCGATCCGGACCGTGAAGGCGAGCCGGGCCGAGGGCCGGGAGAGCGAGCGGGTGATCTCGGAGGCGGCGGAGTCCGCGCGGCAGAGTGTGCGCGCGGTGCGGTACCAGGCGGTCGCGATGACGGTCGCCGGGTTCGGGATCGGGCTGGCGACGATGCTGATCCTCGGGCTCGGCGCCTGGCGGGTGAGCGAGGGAGCGCTCTCTGTCTCGGCGCTGGTCGCGTTCCTGCTCTACACGTTCCAGTTGATGGAGCCGGTGTCGACGTTGACGAACACGGTGACCGCGCTGCAGTCGGGGGTCGCGGCGGCGACGCGGATCCGCGAGATCGAGGCGTTCGAGATCGAGCCGCCCGGTGCGAGCGGCGTACGTCGTCCGCCGGGTGATCTGAGCACCTCCGCACTCACCTTCGAGGGCGTCACCGCGCGCTACGCGCCGGGGGCCGCGACCGCGTTGCAGGACGTGGATCTGGAGATCCCGCGGATCGGGCACACCGCGATCGTCGGGCCGTCCGGCGCCGGCAAGACGACGATGTTCTCACTGTTGCTGCGCTTCCTGAACCCGGAGAGCGGGCGGCTCGTTCTCGACGGGATACCGCTCTCTGAGTGGTCTCTGGAGGATCTACGGCGGCGGATCGTGTACGTCGAGCAGGACACCCCGCTCGTCCCCGGCACCTTGCGCGAGAACCTGCGCTACACCCACCAGGACGCCACCGAGGAGACGCTCTGGGAGGCGCTCCGCGCGGTCCGGCTCGAGGAGCGCGTCCATGAGCTCCCCGACGGGCTCGACACCATGCTCTCCACCGCGGTCATCTCCGGCGGCGAGCGGCAGCGGATCGCGCTCGCCCGCGCTCTCGTCAGTACGCCGGAGATCCTGCTCCTGGACGAAGCCACCGCTCAACTCGACGGACTCACCGAGGCCGCCGTCCACGACGTCATCGCCCGCGTCGCCCGCACCGGCGCCGTCCTCACCATCGCCCACCGCCTCTCCACCGTCATCGACGCCGACCAGATCGTCGTCCTCGAGTCCGGCGCGGTCCGCGCCCGCGGCACCCACAACCAGCTCCTCACCACCGACTCCCTCTACCGCGACCTGGTAGCCGCCCTCCGCATCACCACCCAAGTCAGCTAGCCGCGAACGGCTGAGCGGGTTGCGGCGCCGTCAATCGGAGACTGAGGACCAGAGCCGGCAGTTGTGGGTGGTGGAGAGGTCGGTGGCTCGGACGGTTGATTGGCCGAGGTCCTGGCCCAGTACGCCGCGCGGTGTCAGTCGCGGCCAGGGAGCGCTGCCCGGGTGGTTGGGGTTCGACGTGCGGGCAAAGCGGGTCCAGTAGTCGATCATCTGGTTCGACAGGATGGTTTGTTGCGGGTTCAGGTCGACGAGACCGAACAGATAGGCCAGTTCGGAGCCGTGGGCTGCTCCGACCGGAAAGTCCGGCGTTTCCGGTACTCCTTGGGTGTTCGGTGCGGTCCGGTCAGTGAAGTCGTAGGCCCAGACAGGTACGTGCCGGGCAAGAGCGCGGCCGGCGTCGAGGGATCGGCAGGTCCAGCCTGCGTCGGTCAGAGCCGCGGCCCAGGCCAACGCCGGGGTGCCGTAGGTGGTGGCTGGGTAGGCACGGGCGATGGACGTCGCGTGGCTGCCGAAGGAGCTTTCGAGCAGGCGCGTGTACTCGGCCTGGTCGATGGTGTATCCGGTCGCCAGGATGAACCCGACGTACAGGCGCATCTCGTCCAAGTTCGTTCCCTGCAGCACCGGGACTTTGGCGAAGTTCCCCGAGTCGAGCGCGGCCGATGGCTTACGCGGGAGAGTTTTGGTGCCGTAGGCAACGAAGGAGAAGGTGTTCATGAGGTCGGTGGTCACGAGCTGCTTGGCCGGTTTGGCGCGTAGGCAGTCCAGTGCGTCGGTTGTGCAGCCGAGGCCGCCGGCCGCGCGGACGCCGTTGGCTTCGACGGAAGCGGTCGGCTGCCACGGATCGTAGCTGCCAATGCCGGGGGCCAGGCCGTTCGGCGGGAACTGGGTGCGGCACGAACCGCTCTGAATGATCGCCTTGGCGAACAGCCCGCGGGCGGCTGGAGCGGCCAGTTGCGAGCACGTGCTCATCCCGCCGGCGGACTCCCCGAACAGCGTGACGTTGGCGGGATTGCCGCCGAAGAACACCGCGTTGCGCTGCACCCAACGCAGTGCCGCCTGCTGATCCTGGAGGCCGAAGTCACCCTCGCCGCGTAGCGCCGGGTGACCGAAGAAGCCGAAGATGCCCAAGCGGTAGTTGATCGTCACGACCACCGCGTCGCCGCGGGTGGCGAGTTTGGCGGTGTCGTAGTCGCTTCCTGATCCTTGAGTGAACCCGCCGCCGTGGACCCAGACCATGACCGGACGAAGTACTCCGGGCTTGGCTGAAGCGGTCACATTGACGAACAGGCAGTCCTCGGAGCCGGTCGTCGCGGTGCCACTGACCTGAGCACAAGACGCACCAGGCTTGCTGGCATCGCGGATTCCTGGCCAGGGTGCAGCGCGCTGCGGCGACCGCCAGCGCAACGCACCAACCGGCGCTGCGGCGTAAGGGATCCCCTCGTACGTGACATGGTCGCCATGAGCCACACCCCGGACGAGCCCCCGGTCGGTCAGCGTCACCGGACCGGACGCATCCGGCCGTACCCCGGCCGACGCAGGACCGGCCGCCGCGGTCAAAGCGGCGGCCATCAGACCACCGGCGATCAGTCGCTTCATCATGTGAGTCCCTTCCGTGCTGTGCCCCCGCGAGCATGGATGGTGAACAGCAGCAGGATCGCTGCGGCAATCAGGATCGCCTGAACAACTGCTGCCACCGGGTGGAAGCCGTACTGGCTGACCTGCACCAAGACACCAGCCCAGCAATACGTCAGGACGGCGCCTGTCACCGCCGCGGCCACATGCGGACCGGTCCGTCGCACGGCCCATCCCGCTGCAACCAGGACGGCGACAGCAACCATGATGGACACCGATGCCGGAAACAGACGCTCGTTCGCACCCAGGTGGTAGACGAGAACGAAGATGCTGCCGGCAACAAACACCACAGCGCCGACCATTGCTGCAGGCAAAGAGTTCTGGACTGGACGACGTCCGCGCACGGTCAGCGCGGACAGCACCAGCACTGCAGCCAGCACGGCCGCGGCAGCCAGCTCGGCCGGCTCCGCGACGAACTTCTCAGTCGCGTACGTGCCCAGACACAGCGCGGCCGCGCCTAGCACGTAGGCAACCGCCGCACCGACCAAACCGGAGGTCCGAAGCCATTGTCCTTTTCGGCCGGTCGCCAGCTGGACCAGCGCGATCGGTATGACGATGCTCCAGACCGAGTGGATCGTCAGAACGAAGATCGCCCACGGCGCTCCGGTGCTGAGCCCCGGGATCTGGCCGTAGCTGTTCAGCTCCAGACCGACGTAGCGGGGACTGAACAACGACTGGGTGATCAGCCCTTCCTCGATGACTCCGAACGCCGTGGCCAGCAGGAACATGGTCGGCCAGCCGCGCCCTCGGCGGACGGTGACCTCGCGGATCAGCAGCGCCCCGCCGCCGTACAGCATCACCAGCACCGGATACAGCGCCGCGCTGCTTGGTCTGGACAGCGGGACGTTGCCCAGCAGGAACTCACTGATCAGTGGAGCGACCAGTAGCAAGAACAACGCCGGATGACGTTGCAGGACACTCATCACGCCCCCTTCCTGGTCGCCGCGTCGAACAGCGCGACCAACTCGTCGGCGTAGGCGGCGACGTCGGCGATGCGGTGGGTGTAGATCTGCGCCTGGGCGCCGTCCAGCACCGAGCGCAACGCGACGGCCATCACCCGGGGATCGAAGTCGCGTAGCTCGCCGGCCGCCTGCCCCGCCCGGAAGATCCCGGCCACCTCTTCGTACTCCGGCTCGTGAACCGCGGCACCCAGCACCAGCTTGCCGTCGGCATCACGAAAGTTGCTCCAAATCTCCTGCAGAGCCTGCAGTTCGCGCCGATCCTCGGCGTACCAGTCCAAGCTGGCGCGAATGAACACCGAGATCTTCTCCGACGGAACCGTCACCGCGGCCATCCGCGGCCGGATCGCCGCCTTCGCCCGGTCGAACACGTGCTCCACAACCGCCCGCAACAGGTCGTCCTTGCCGGCAAAGTGGTACGAGATCAGCCGGGTACTACTCAGCTCGGCCCGCTCGGCGATCCGCGCGTACGACGTCGCCTGGAACCCGGCATCAGCCAAACACCAGATCGCGGCAGTCACGATCTGCTGCCGACGCGCCACCGTCGTCACCGACCTATTTACTGGCATGAGTAATTACTACCACAGCCAAGTAAACCGAAACGTAGGAGCCAGGTAGTTGGTGGTGGGTGGGTGGTCAGCTGGTGGCGGTGGGGTAGGTGGGTAGGAGGAGGCGGTAGGTGTGGGGGGTGGTTAGGAGGGTGGTGTTGTCGGCGAATTGGTCTATGGCGCCTAGTGGGGGGAGGGATTGGAGGGTGGGGGTGGTGAGGGTTTGGTGGAGGGCGGTGGCGAAGCGGTGGGCGGCGAGGACTTGGGCTGGGCGGTCGTGGTAGGGGCGGGGGGTGGGGTCGAGGGGTGGGGTGAGGGCTAGGACGTTGTGGCGGGTGGCGACGGCGGTGTAGGCGGCGGTGAGGGCTTGTTCGCGGGCTGGGTGGGTGGTGGCGGTGAGGGCTTGGTGGAGGTGGTGCGGGAGGGAGTCGGGGTGGGGTTGGGTGGTGAAGGCGGTGCCCAGCCATTTGGTGTACGGCGCGTAGGTGCGGGCCTGGAGGAGGGAGAGGCGGATGAGGTCGCGGGCCAGGCGGGCGGTGACGATGCGGGAGCCGATCTCGTCGCCTACTTCGTGGGTGCGCTGGACGAAGGACTCTTCTTCGGCGATGCGCGTCCACTGGCAGGCCATCAGCCAGCGCCAGAGCTCGTCGGGGTACCAGGCCAGCTTGTCGCGGACGGGCTCCAGGCGGCCGTCGTCGGCGAAGACCGGGCCTGCGGTGACGCCGAGGAGCTGTTGCTGCGGGGTGATGAGCCAGTCGGAGAGCGTGATCTCACCGGTCGCGTCGAAGCCGAGCTGGCCGATCAGCCAGTCGCCGAGGGTGCTGACGGTGATGTGATGGACGGGCGCCTGGGTGTCCCAGCCGAAGCGGACGGCGTGGCCGGCGAAGGTGTCCGGCAGCCCGCGCTCGACGGCGGCCCGGACGGGCTCCGGGTCGTCGACGAAGAGCTGCAGGCGCGGACCCCAGCCGTGGTCGGTCGAGCGTTCGGTGTCGTAGCCGAGGACGTCGGAACCCCAGCCGAGCAGCGCCGCGGCGTGCGGGACGCCGACCAGCGGGCGGATCACCTCCGCATAGAAGTCCGCGCTGAGCTCCCGGGCCGATCTGAAATCCGTCACCCAGGCATCATTCAGCCGAACAACCAGCCCGGCCAACGATTTACCGCGGCCGGCAGTCCTACTTCTGCAGACGGCGAAGCACAGCGGACGGGAAACGCCGGGTCAGCGGGCCCAGCACCGAGGCGTCGCGCAGGGCAGTTCGAGCGGCCAGGTGACCGCAAGCCCCATGGACGCCGCCGCCCGGGTGAATCGCGGAGCTGCCGAGGTAGAGCCCGTCGACGAACGTCCGCGGACTGCCCAGCCCGATCGTCGGCCGGAACACCAGCTGCTGCTGGAGCTGCATCGTGCCGCCGCCCAGCGCACCGAAACCGAGCGCCGCGTTCCCGGCCTCCAGCCCACTCGGCCGCTGCAGCTCCCGATCGATCACCACCGACGAGAACCCCGGCGCATACCGCTCGATGGCGGCCTCCATCCGCTCCCCCAGCAGCTCGGCCGCCGCGTCGTCCGCGATCCCGCGCGGCAGATGCGCGTAGGCCCACACAGCTTCCGTCCCGGCCGGCGACCGCGACGGATCGGATTTCGTCGTCTGCCCGATCAGCAGGAACGGCTGCTCCGGCACCCGCCGGGTGTCCAGCTCCGCGCCGAGCCGCACCAGCTCGTCCGCCGTCCCGCCAAGATGGACGACGCCCGCCGAGCGCGCCTCGGCCGCCGTCCACGGGATCGGCCCGCTCAGCCGGAAGTTCAGCTTCACGGTCGGGTAGTCCCAGTCGAACCGCTCGTCCAGGTCCCGCCGCAACCCTGACGGAATAGTTGCCCCCGACAACAGCACGTCGTACAGCACCGGCGCCGACGTGTCCGCGATGACCGCCCGCTCAGCGGCGACGTACTCACCCGAAGCCGTCCGGACGCCGCTCGCCCGCCCACCCGAGACGTCGACGCCGACCACCGGCGTCCCGGCCGCGAACAGCACCCCGGCCTGCTCGGCGCGCCGCACCAGCGCACCCGAGAACGCACCCGAGCCGCCAACAGCGACCGGATACCCGACGTCCTGAGCCAGCATCGCGAGCAGCCAGCCCATCGTCCCGCTGACACTGCCCGACAGCGGTGCGTCAGCGTGCAGCGCGTTGCCCGCGAGCAGCGCGGCGCCCTGCGGCCCGGTGAACAGCTCCTGCCCCATCCGGTGCATCGGCATCGCCATGAACCGGGCGAATCGCAGCAACTCCCCCGCCGAGCCGAGCTTGCGCACGAGCTGCACCGCGGGCGTGACCGGCGGCCAGGCCGTCAGCAGCGACTTGAGCAGCGGCTCCCGGAGCGCGACGTACTGCTCGTACAACCGCAGCCACGCCGCGCCGTCGCCGGGATGATCCGCGCCGACCGACTTCGCCGTGTCCTCGGGATCCGGATGGATCGACACCGAATCACCCGACGGATCCAGCAAGTGCGTCAGCGCCAGCGGCGCGTAGCCCCACTTCAGCCCGAACTTCTCCAGCTCCAGCGCCCGCATCACCGGCGACGCCACACCCAGCGGGTAGTTCGAGCTGAACCGGTCGCTGATCCACCCGTCGCTCTCGGTCGACCGGACGGCGCCGCCGTAGCTGTCGGCGGCCTCGAGCACGAGCACGTCCCAACCGGCGTCGGCGAGCGCGATCGCACTCACCAGCCCGTTCGGCCCCGAACCGATCACGACGGCGTCAACACTGCGCGGCAGCATGTCTACGACCTTAGCTCGATGACCTGGGCTCCTCCGTCAGTACCCGCCGCGCGCGCATCTCATCCCGCGCAGCGGAAGCCGATCGTCTCGGAGCGGTCCAGGCCGCCGCCGGTCAGCACCAGTTTGAAACTGACCTCGGGCGCCTGCGGGCCGCCGTCGGCGTACCACTCGGAGCCCTGGGCAACATAGTGCGAGCCGCCCTTGAGCAGGCAGAAGCGGCTCCGGCCGTCGCGGTGCTCGCTCTCGGTCAGGTTCCAGACGAGCGGTTCGGCGCGGCCGAAGCCCTCGAGACCAGCCGCGACCTGCCACTCGTCCTCGGTCGGCAGCCGGCCGCCACGCCAGGCCGCGTACGCCCGCGCGTCCGCCAGCTCGACGTACGTCACCGGCTGCTCATCGGTCCCGGACGCCGGCGCCCCGCCGACCCAGTGCTTGAGGAAGCGGTTGGCGATCAGTGGCCGATACCCGGTCGCCGCCAGGAACTCGGCGTATTCCGCGTTGGTCACCTCGGACGCCGCCACCGAGATGGCGCCCAGACTGACCTCACGCGTTTCCGTCCGGACGGCGTGCAGCCGCGGCGACCAGGCATCGACGTACGGCGTCTGGTCGTACAGCCCGGTCTCGCGCTGCCGGTAGCGCACGGTCAGCGTCCGCTCCCCCGCCGGTACGCCGACCGCCGCGCCGATCGCGGCCGCACCCGAAGTCGTTGGCAACGGCAACCGCTCCGCGGGCCGCAGCGGAAAGGCGGAGTCGGCGACGTGCGGCCGCGGCAGCGTGCCCAGCCGGCGCGCGGTCGCCCGGCAGGACGGGCCCGCGGTCGCGCCGACCCGGACGATCCCCGCGATGCCGCGCCCGGGCACGGTCAGATGGACGCCGTCGTCGTCCGCGGTGATCGGGACGCCGGTCGTGACGTCGTACCAATCGCCGACCTGGTCCTCCGAGCGCAACACGACGCCGTCGAAATCCTCGTCGTCGCGGTTGATCAGCGTCCAGAACGTCACATCGGCGAGGTCGAAGCGGGAACCGTGGACGCCGTGCACGCGCGCCTTCTCGGGGACTTCGGGTGTGAGCTGGATCCAGTCGCCGTTCAGCAGCACCGGCGCGAAGGCGCGCTGCGCCGCGACCATCCGGCGCAGCGTCGAACGGTCGCGCGCGTTCCAGCCGACCCAGCTGGAGAAGACCGACTCCCAGACCATCATGCCGACGCCGTTGATCCAGGCCGACTGCAGCTCGTCGCTGTGGTCGCGGTGCCAGCGACGGATGTGATGCATCAGGTGCCGGCGCTCGAACAGGTGCGCCCGCAGGACGCCGGGCGCGTGCGTGTCGCCGAACCATTCGGCCCAGGACAACGGGTGATCGCCGATCCTTGCCATCGGCAACCGGTTCTCGCTCTCGAACACGATCGCCGGATTCGCCGCCCGGACCGTCCGCGCGAACGCCGGGTCGGCCTCCGGCAGCGTGTCCAGGAAGACGCCGTCGACGGCGTACTCGGTGACGAGCGCCGCGAACTCCTCGGCGTCCGGGCGCGCGGGCCGGCGGGTGCCGGTGTCCCACGGGTTGTAGTCGAAGAACACCTTCAGACCGTGCCCGTGCAGCTCGTCGACGAGCTGCCGCAGCCCGGGGACGTCGCGGTAGAAGTCGAACTGGTTGCGCGCGTCGATCCCGATCACCGGGTAGGCGTGCCACAGCACGACCGCGTCGTGACCGCCGAACTGCTCGGCACTGTGCCGGACGAACCGCTCCGGGGTGAAGCGGCCGCTCGCGACGTCGTACAGCAGGTCGTCCCAGAGCCAGACGAGCGCGACCGAGTACGCCGTCTGGGCCCACTCCCGGCCCGGCTGCTCGTAGCGCGACCCGTCGTACGGCGTCCGCTCGTAGGTGCCGATCAGCCACTCGGCGAGCTTGGCCCGCCACCGCGGGAGGTCGGCCGCGTCCTCCGGGGCGCCGATGATCTTGGCGTCGTCCAGGAAGGACAGGTCGGCCCGGAACCCCAGATCCACCCGGGCGGGCAGGTCGATGGGCCGCGGTTCGAGCGAATTCACAGGTACACCTCCGCATAACGCGCGTCGATCGCATCCCCGTGAGGGACCGAGGCAACTGCTCCCGCGGTCTGGACACTCAGTGAAGCAGCTACGTTAGCGCGTCGGACCGCGTTCGTCAGGTCGCTGGGCGTGATCGGCTCACTAGCTGACCCGGAAGCCAAAGTTGCGGCCAGCACTCCGCAGAACGTGTCGCCCGCGGCAGTCGTGTCGACCACGTCAACCCGCACCCCTGGTACGGCGATCTCGTCGTGACCGCGGGCCAGGATCACCGCACCGGCCCCGCCGAGCGTGACGATCGCGGCCGGGACCAGCTCCAGCAGGCGGGCTCGGTCCGGCCCGGCGACCGACTCGGCCTCGCTCTCGTTCACCACGAGCAGGTCGACGTCGGCCAGCAGCTCTGCGGGCAGCTCAGCCGCGGGGGCGGCGTTCAGGATGAAGTAGGAGCTGGCCGCGGCGGCTGCAGCGACAGTGGCCAGCGGGATCTCCAGCTGGGCGAGCACGATCCGCGCGCCGCCGATCACCTCGACGGCCTGCTGCGACAGCGTCAGCTCGCCGTTCGCGCCGGGAGCGACAACGATCGAGTTCTCCCCGGACTCCTCGACGGTGATGATCGCCGTCCCGGTCGGGGCGTCGCTGCCGCCGACCAGGGCCAGGTCGACACCGGCTCCGGCCAGGGTGTCGCGCATCAGGACGCCGCCGTCGTCCGCGCCGAGGGCCGCGACCATCGCCGTCCGGGCGCCGGCCCGAGCCGCGGCGACCGCCTGGTTCGCGCCCTTGCCGCCCGGACCGCGGGTCATGACGCCCGCGAGGACGGTCTCACCCGGGCGCGGGATCCGCCGGACCGGCAGCACCAGATCCACGTTCGCGCTGCCCACCACGACAACCTCCGGCTCCACCCCGCGCCACCTCCACAGTCCCGGCCGACAGCTTTCCGGCCCCACCCTCCCATGACCGACCGGCCAAAGCGCGACCGCGGAGCTTGTACCCCGTTCCGCGCGCCGTACTCCTGCCGGACGGCGTGCTGAACGCAACCTTCAGCCGGTAACTGATCGCCGGACTCTCGGCTCGGCCGGGTAGGCTTTCGGCAGTTGGATTGTCGACATGAATCTGGGGTGGGGACATGACCAAGACTGCTGTGGTGCGCGCATCCATCGGGGCCGGGCTGGCAGCTCTGCTGTTCGGGGCGGCGGCCGCCGGCCCGGCGATCGGCCTTGCCGCCGACCGCGAGACCGGCACCGTCAAGCTCGCGAAAGCGGCGGGTGACAAGAAGGTAGAGGTCATCAAGTAACGGATACCTCGACGCCCGGCATCGTGCTCACGGTGCCGGGCGTTTCCTATTCGTCGTCGCCCTCGGCGCCCGGGCGCTCCGCCCAGGGGGTCTCCTTGGCGGGCCGGACGACGATCAGCTTGTCACCCGCGGCCAGGACCGAGACGTTCGAGTCGTAGTACCGGTGCACCTTGCCGTCGCGGACGACGGAGACGACGCGGTCGGGCAGCGCGGACGGCGGCTTGCCGACCTCGCGGCCGAGCACCGGGCGCTCGGCCACCTCGAGGCCCTCGCCGTACGTCAGCAGGTCCTCCATCACCTCGCCGAGGTTCGGGCTGACGGCGGACAGGCCGAGCAACCGGCCGACCGCTTCGGAGGACGTGACGACGGCGTCCGCGCCGGACTGGCGCAGCAGCGGGACGTTGTCCTCCTCGCGGACGGCGACGACGATGTGCGCGTTCGGGTTCAGCTGCCGGACGGCCAGCGTGACGAGGACGGCGGAGTCGTCGCGATCGGTGGTCACGATCACCTCGCGCGCCGTCATCACCTCGGCCCGGCGCAGCACCGTGCGGTTGGTGGCGTCGCCGTGGAAGGCGGCCATCTGGTCGTTGCCCGCGTCACCGACCGCCTGCGCGCGCGGATCGATCACTACGATGCCGTCGCGCTTCACCCCGTTGCTGAGCAGGGTCTGCACGGCGGAGCGGCCCTTGGTGCCGTAGCCGACGACGATGGTGTGGTCTCTCATCCGTTTCCTCCATCGCGTGTCGCGCATGATCCGGCGACCCTCGTTGGCCAGTACTTCCAGTGTCGTGCCGACCAGTACCACCAGGAACGAGATCCGCAGCGGCGTGACGATGAAGGCGTTCACCAGCCGGGCGGCGGGCGTCACCGGCGTGATGTCGCCGTACCCGGTGGTGGTGAGTGTGACGGTGGCGTAATAGATGCTGTCGATCAGATCGACAGTGCCGTCGTAGCTGTCCTTGTAGCCGTCACGGTCGATCACCACGATCAGGACCATCAGGGTCAACAGCCCCACTGCCACCATGAAGCGGCTGAAGAGCTGAAAGAGCGGCGAGCGCGTGCTCGCGGGCAGGTTGACCAGAAGGCCGTGTGGATTGCGACCGGGCAGGGATGGCACGGGACCGACCATATTGCACCGGCGGGCGATCCACCGCATGCGACAGGCTCTCCTGGGACAGCGCCACCGTCACCATCAGGTTGGCGCCGTCCTGGACCACTCGGGTCCGCATCCGCAGCCCCTCGATCGTGCGCAGCATGGCGGCGTTCTCCGGCTGGACGACGCAGACCGCCCGGTCCGCGCCCAGCTCGCGCGCGGCGGTGATGACCTGGCGCAGCAGCTGGCCGCCCAGCCCGCGCCCCTGCCAGCCGTCTTCGACCAGCACGGCGATCTCCATCGCCGTACCGCCCATCTCCTCCCAGGGCGCCGCTGTGGCCATTCCGATCACCGCATCGTCGACACCGGCAACAATCGACACCCCGCCGGCCGGTGCGGACAGGTGGCGCGCCGTCCGGGCCGTCAGCTTCGGCATCGGGACGTGGTAGCGCCGAGTCCGGCTCTCGTGCGAGCAGCGCTCGTGCATGGCCACTACGGCCTCGGCGTCCTCGACGGACGCCCGCCGCAGCTCCGGCTCGCCGGCACCTGGTCGCGGCCCGTCGATCACCGGCTCCTGCAGCCGCTCGGCCAGCCGGCCCGCGATCTCGACCAGTACGTCGGCCCGCGCCCACTCCGCCGGCGTGTACTCCTCGAACCCCTGCAGCGCGCCCAGCTCGTCGTCCACCGACATCGGGTCGTCGATCAGCCGCAGTACCGCCCGCAGGTAGCGCGTCGGCGCGTCACTCAGGACGTCGGCCTGACACGGCCGGACCGTCGTCCGAACGCACCCGGCCTCGGCCACCAGCGCGGTCAGATCGTCAGCGGTCCAGCCGACACCGGTCGAGACCACCAGCTCATCCACGGCGCCGGTCTCGGCCGTGAACACCTCCAGGCTCAGAATGTTGATGTCGTCCGCACCACACCGTGCAGCGAGTTCGGCCAGCGCACCGGGCCGGTCGGCGAGTTCGGTCCTGATCTTCCAGAGCATGCGGACGCCCTCCCTCGAAAGCTTCGTGCTTCCACCCTGCGGGAGCGCTGTTGCCTCGTCGGGTCGGGGATGTTACGTCCGCGTCAACGGCGGCGGATCACCTTGGGCAGCCGGGCGCCGATCCGCGGTTTGCGCGTCGCCGCCAGCACGGCGGCGGACTCGCGCTTGTCCAGGTCGGCGTGCCGCAGCAGCTCGGGGTACGTCGCCTGCGGGACCGGCGGGTAGGTCGTCACGATCGCGTCGCCGGAGAAGACGAAGAAGATCGCCTGCCCGTCCTTGATCACCTTGAGCAGCGAACCGTCGCGAACCGTCAGCGCGTGCTCCAGCGCCTTCTTCCGCGCCGCGCGCTTGGCCATCGCGGCCTGGACCGCCTGTTGCGCCGGCTCCCGGCCGTGCCGCACGGCCTCGGCGACGAGCGGTCCGTACCGCACGCCGTACTTGATCAGATTCTTGGCCAGTTGGCCGCGTCCAGCACCCGCCATACTCCGAGCGTACTGACTGAGCCGGGTCGGCGTGCGGAGGTTCGGTCGGTCAGGCACCATGGAGGCCGTGAGCTCCCCCAATCCGCGCCGCCCGATTCTGCCCGGCAACAAGCTGTTCGAGTCGTTGCCCGGTGCTTCCGACCCGGCCGCCGTCACCGAGGTCGCGCACCGGACGGCCGAGCTGCTGGTGCGCGGCGTCCGCTCGTCGGAGGACGCCGAGGTGCACGCGCGAGTGGTGAAGCTGGCCGACGACTACGGTCTGGACGAGCTGGCCGAGCTCTGGTCCGATGCGCCGTCCGACTCGCTGCCGGGCGCGCTGTGGCGCCTCTACCTGCTGCGCTCCTGGGTGCATTCGAACGCCGAGCAGGTCTCGCTGGAGTTCACCACCGGACGCAAGTACGCCGAAGTCCACGCGGTGGTCGCCGGCGTCGCCGAGCCGCCCGGCCCGACCGAGGTCCGGGACATGGTGGACGCCGTCCTGCGCGGCGTCGCGACCGGCGATTTCGCCACCACACTGGACCGGGCGGCCGCCTTCGCGCGGATCGTCGCGACCGGCCGCGCGCACCTCGCGGACGACGGTCACGACCAGGTTCTCTCGGCGTCCAAACTCGTCGAAATGGCCGACCAGCTGCAGATCGCGGCACGCTCGGAGCGCGCCGGTCAGCTCTGGTAGTTACACTGTTCGAGGTGTCGGGCCGGTGCAAGCCCCGGGTCCCAAATAAAGCCGCTACGAGCGGCCACGCGCCGTGAGGCGCTTCCCGGTCCGACACCCCAAACACGTGAACCGCGCCCGTCTCGTGAACGTTTGACGGTTACCTGGCGGTCTTTTGTCAGTTACCTTCACGAGGGTGTTCGTACCTCTGGGACCGCAAGTCTCGGACGCCCAACCCCTCGGAAGGATCACCCATGTCTCGCCTTCCCCGCGCGCTGCTGCCGGTTGCCCTGGCCGGCGCGTTGTTGCTCCCGGCCGTGCCCGCTGTCGCGCAGCGCGGCAACTTCGATGTGCAGGCTCATCGCGGCGGGCTCGGTCTGACGGTCGAGAGCACGATCGCGTCGTTCACCCGCGGCCTCGAGGTCGGCGTCAGCACGCTGGAGCTCGACGTCCAGATCACCCAGGACGGGCACGCCGTCATCACGCACGACCGTCGTGTCGGCGGCAACAAGTGCCGCGACACCGCGCCGTACACGCCGGGCGACCCGGAGTACCCGTATGTCGGCAAGTACGTCAACACGCTCACGTTGCAGCAGGTCAAGCAGCTGGACTGCGGCACGCTGACGCAGCCCGAGCACCCGCAGGCGCAGCCTGATCCGGGTGCGCAGATGCCGGAGCTGCGTGACGTCTTCGCGCTCGTGCAGCGGTTCAAGGCGCATGACGTGAAGCTGAACATCGAGACCAAGGTCGAGGCCGGCGCGCCGACCGAGACCGCGCCGCGCGAGCAGTTCGTCCAGGTCGTCGCGCGGGAGATCCGCAACGCGCGGATCGCCCGGCAGGTGACGATCCAGAGCTTCGACTGGGGCGCGCTGATGCGGATGCGCCAGGTCGCGCCCGAGCTGCCGCTGATCGCGCTGACCAACTACGACTTCCTGCAGGTCGGTCAGCCGGGCAGGTCGCCGTGGCTCGGCGGGATCGACATCGACGACTTCGGCGGCGATCTGGTCAAGGCGACCAAGTCGTTCGGCGCGGCCGCGATCTCGCCGGTGCACGGCTTCCCGCAGAACGGCAAGATCAGCGATCCGGGGTACCGGCCGTACGTCACCGCGGCCATGGTGCAGTCGGCGCACAAGGCCGGGATGAAGGTCGTGCCGTGGACGATCGACGACCCGGCGACGATGCAGTCGCTGATCGACAAGGGCGTCGACGGGATCATCACCGACTACCCGGATCGGCTGCGGTCCGTCGTCCGGGCGAACGGGTTCCGGCTGCCGCGCGCGTACGAGGCGCCGGCGGTCCGGGCGTTGCCGGCCGCGCATGCGCACAACGACTACGAGCACCGGCGTCCGCTGCAGGATGCCCTCGACCGCGGCTTCAGCAGCGTCGAGGCGGACGTGTGGCTCGTCGACGGCGAGCTGCTCGTCGCACACGATCTGGAGAACGTCGTCCCGGGCCGGACGCTGGAGAGCCTGTACCTGAAGCCGCTGGCCGAGCGTGTCCGCGCCAACCACGGCCGGGTCTACCAGCGCGGCGGCGACTTCCAGTTGCTGATCGACATCAAGAGCGACGGTCCGACGACGTACGCCGCGATCGACAAAGCCCTGGCCAAGTACCGCGGGATCAGCACGATCTTCGCGCACGGCCACGTCTTCGAGGGCGCCGTCACCTCGGTGATCAGCGGCAACCGGCCGCTCGACGTCCTCAAGGCGCAGAAGGTCCGGTACGCCGGGTACGACGGCCGGCTCGCCGACCTCAACTCCGGGATGCGGGCCTCGCTGATGCCGCTGGTCAGCGACAACTGGACCAACCACTTCACCTGGACCGGCACCGGCCCGATGCCGGCCGCCGAGCGCGCAAAACTCAAGTCCATCGTCACCACCGCCCACCGCGCCGGCTACCGCCTCCGCTTCTGGGCCACCCCCGACACCCGCGGCGCCGCCCGCGAGGCGCTCTGGGCAGAACTTGCGGACGCCGGCGTCGACCACCTCAACACCGACGACCTGCACGGCCTGGAGGCGTTCCTCCGCTAGAACCGCACTTGGTACAGACGGGCGGCCGGCTCGACGAGCACGTCGAGCCGCTCGCCCGTCGTGATTTCGCGGACGGCGCGGCAGCGGAACGTGACCTGGAACGAATCGAACCGCGGCCCGCTGATCCTGAGATCGAGCTCGTAGCCGGGCTGGGTCTCGCTCCAGCGCTGATCGCGAACCGCCAGGACGTCGCCTATCGCCTGGACGCCGGAGGTCTCGAGCAGCAGCGTGTCCCGCCGTCCGCCGCGGGAGATTCGCCAGAAGGCGATGCCGAAGCCGATCGGCACCAGCGCCAGCGGGCTGAACAAGGCGGCCGTCGACCAGCTCGTCAGGCCGAGGGCGCCGGGGCCGATCAGGATGGCGAGGCCGATGATCCCGCCCACGATCGCCGTCACCACCGACCCGCGGTAGCTCGTCGCACTGACGCTCGCCGGGCTGAGCTTCCCGTTACCCGGTTGGCGCCACTGCGTCGTCGACATCGGAGCAGATTATGTGATCTCCGTCAGATCGACGACATCTTTCCCGGCCCGGAACGCCTGCTGCTGGCGGATAGCGCCGTTGCCGTCGACCAGCAGCCGTTCGATCCCCTCAGTGACGAGATCCTCGTCCCCGAGTTGCTGCAGCGCCGGAGCGACGTACTGCTGCAGTTTGGCCAGCAGCTCCCGCACGGGCAGCGTCTGCCCAGTCGACACCTCCAGCGCGGTTCCGCTCAGACCATCCCGCGCAGCGAGCCAGTACGCCGCGTGGAGGATCTCCGGCTCCAGCTGCGGGCCGTGGTCGCCGTCGAGGGCAGTCATCACCAGCGCACGGCAGAGCGTCGCGAGCAGGACGGTTTCATCGACTGTCAGCGGTACGTCGCTGATCCGGACCTCTACCGTCGGCAGGTGACTCGACGGGCGCACGTCCCAATAGATCATCCGCTCGTCCAGAATCGTGCCCGCTGCCAGATGCATCGCGACCAGTGCGTCATAGTGCTCGGCGGACTCCAGGTACGGCGGCGGCCCGGCACTCGGCCAGCGCGACCACAGCACCCAGCGCCAGCTCGCGAACCCGGTGTCCTGCTCCAGATACACCGGCGAGTTAGCCGTCAACGCTAGTAGGGCAGGCAGCCACGGGCGCAGGTGATTGGAGACGCGGATCGCCGCCTCCTGGTCCGGTACGTCGACGTGGACGTGACACCCGCAGACTCCCTGCTCCCGGGCCAGCAGGCCGTAGCGATCGGCCATCTCGCGGTAGCGCGCCTGCTGCGTGACCAGCTGCGCGGCGACACCTCGCGGCGGGACGGCGATCGCTAGCACCCGAGCACCTTCACCGGCCGCGGCCTGCGCAAGCTCTCTGCGCAGTCCGGTCAGCGCCGTGTGCAGCTCGGCCGCAGAGTCGCAGACCGGGCTGTTCGTCTCTACCTGAGCCCGGGTGAGTTCGAGGGTGACGTCGAGGTCGGGCAGCTCGTCGACGACCGCCTGGCTGCGCGGGAGCGGGTCGCCGGTGGCGGATACCAGCAGGAGTTCTTCTTCGACTCCGATGGACGGAAGTTTCACCCTCCGCCGGTACCCGCGCGGGAAACGGGTTAGGGTCTGGCTGTGAGTCTGCCGATGGTCGCCGCGACGCGGTACGTGCTGCCGCTGAGGGAGGGCGGATCGCTGCCTGCTGTTGTCGAAGGCAACGATCTGGGGACGTACGTGATCAAGTTCCAGGGCGCGGGCCAGGGCCCGAAGGCCTTGGTCGCCGAGGTGATCGTCGGCGAGCTGTTCCGGCGGCTCGGCCTGCGGGTGCCGGAGCTGAAGCTGATCCAGCTCGATCCCGCGATCGGCAGGTCCGAGCCGGATTTCGAGATCCAGGAGCTGCTGATCCGCAGCGCCGGGCTGAACCTCGCCGTCGACTTCCTGCCCGGCTCCTTCGGCTACGACGTCACGTTCAACCCCGGCGCCAAACTGCAGGCCGAGGTGCTCTGGCTGGACGCGTTCACCGCGAACGTCGACCGGTCCTGGCGCAATCCGAACCTGCTCGTCTGGCACAAGCAGCTCTGGATGATCGACCACGGCGCCGCGCTGTACTTCCACCACTCGTGGATGCCGGCCGAGCGGTTCGCGACCCTCCCGTTCGACTACCACGACCACGTCTTCGCGGACGCGGCGTCCGACGTCCTCGCGGGAGTCGACGAGTCGCTGGCGGCGCGGATCACGCCACAGCTGCTCACCGAGGTGATCGCGCTCGTCCCGGACGAGTGGCTGACCGAGGGCGATCGCGAGCGTTACCTGGAATACCTGCTCGCCCGGCTCGCGAACAGGTCGGCCTGGGTGCCGGGAGGTGCCGCATGAGCGCGCTGGTGCCGTTTGACTACGTCATCCTGCGCTGCGCGCCGCGCGTCGAGCGGGGCGAGTTCATCAACATCGGCGCGATCGTCTACTGCCGCGACCTCGACTTCCTGGCCGCCGCCTGGGACTTCACCCCCGAGCGGGTCAGCGCCCTGTACGGCGACCTCGACCGGGACGCCCTCAAGGCGTCCCTGGAGCACATCTGCGCGATCTGCGCGGGTGACCCGGCGGCCGGGCCGGCCGCCAAGGTCAAACCCAACGAGCGGTTCGGCTGGCTCGCCGCGCCGCGCAGCACCGTCATCCACGCGGGGCCGATCCACAGCGGGATCACCAATGACCCCGCCGCGGATCTGGACCGGCTGATCGAGGAGTACGTCGGTTAGCCGAGCGCCTTCGAGACGACCTCGCGGGCCTCGACGAAGACCTCTTCGAGGTGGTCGGCGCCCTTGAAGGACTCGCCGTAGATCTTGTAGAGATCCTCGGTGCCGGACGGGCGGGCGGCGAACCAGGCCGACTCGGTCGTCACCTTGAGCCCGCCGATCGCGGCGCCGTTACCGGGCGCGCTGGTCAGCCGGTCGACGATCGGCTCGCCGGCCAGCTCGGTCGCGGTGACGGCGTCCGCCGAGAGCGCGGACAGCTTCGCCTTCTGCTCGCGGCTCGCCGGTGCGTCGACCCGCGAGTACGCCGAAGCGCCGAACCGCTCGACCAGCTTCGCGTGCGCCTGGGACGGCGTCGCCCCGGTGACGGCCGTGATCTCACTGGCCAGCAGCGCGAGCAGGATGCCGTCCTTGTCCGTCGTCCACACCGTGCCGTCGAAGCGCAGGAAGCTCGCACCCGCGGACTCCTCGCCGCCGAAGCCGACCGAGCCGTCGATCAGGCCGGGCACGAACCACTTGAACCCGACCGGCACCTCCCAGAGCCGCCGGCCGAGATCGCCGACGACGCGATCGATCAGCGACGACGACACCAGCGTCTTGCCGACGGCGACGTCCGGGCCCCACTGGCGGTTCGCGAACAGGTAGGAGATCGCGACGGCGAGGTAGTGGTTGGGGTTCATCAGGCCGGCATCCGGGGTGACGATGCCGTGCCGGTCGGAGTCGGCGTCGTTGCCGGTGGCGACGTCGTAGGCGTCGCGCTGGGCGACCAGCGAGGCCATCGCGTACGGCGAGGAGCAGTCCATCCGGATCTTGCCGTCGTGGTCGAGCGTCATGAACGACCAGGCCGGGTCGATCCGCGGGTTCACCACGGTCAGGTCGAGGCGGTGCCGCTCGGCGATCGCGGCCCAGTAGTCGACACTCGCGCCGCCGAGCGGGTCGGCGCCGATCCGCACCCCGGCCGAGCGGACGGCGTCCAGGTTCAGGACCGACGGCAGGTCGTCGACGTAGTGGCCGAGGAAGTCGTAGGAGCCGGCCGCGCGCCGGGCCTGCTCGAACGGCGTCCGGCGGACGTCGCGGTTACCGCCGGCGATCAGCTCGTTGGCCCGGGCGGCGATCCAGCCGGTCGCGTCGGAGTCGGCCGGGCCGCCGTGCGGCGGGTTGTACTTGATGCCGCCGTCCCGCGGCGGGTTGTGCGACGGGGTGATGACGATCCCGTCCGCGCCCGCGCGCTCGACCCGGTTCAGCCGCAGGATCGCGTGCGAGACGCCGGGCGTCGGCGTCAGCCGGTCGGCGCTGTCGACGAGCGTCTGGACGCCGTTGCCGGCGAGGACTTCGAGCACCGTCCGCCAGGCCGGCTCGGACAGGCCGTGGCTGTCGCGGCCGACCAGGACCGGGCCGCTGGTGCCCTCCCCGGCGCGGTACTCGCAGATCGCCTGGGTGATGGCCAGGATGTGCGCCTCGTTGAAGGCGCCGTCGAGACTCGAGCCGCGGTGGCCCGATGTCCCGAAGACGACCTTCTGCGCGGGATTCTCGACGTCCGGCGTGATGCTGTCGTACGCCGCGAGCAGTGCGGACACGTCGACGAGGTCCTCGGGCTGGGCGGGCTGGCCTGCGCGTGAGTGCATACCCACATGCAAGCACAACTCGCGACCGGTGTGTGTCGATCTCGCGTCCGCCCGTTCGTCAGGTGAACATGGATCCGATGACCAACGCCACCTTGTACGCCGACACCCGCGCCCGGGTGATCGCCGCCGTCCGCGATCTCGACCCCGGCGCGCTGGACCGGATCGTCCCCGCCTGCCCGGAGTGGACCGTGCACAACCTGGTCTCGCATCTGGCCGGCGTCGCGGCCGACTTCCTCGCCGACAACCTCGACGACGCCCCCTCGCCGCCGTGGACCGCCGTCCAGGTCGACGCCCGGCGCGACCGGTCGCTGGCCGCGATCCTCGACGAGTGGGCCGCGGCCGACATCGAGCCCGTCATCCGGGCCAGCACGCACCCGCTCGTCTGCAACCTCTGGGCCGACGCCGGCACCCACGAAGCCGACCTGCACGCCGTCCTCGGCAGCGGCCGCCCGCCGACCGAGCTGCAGCTGGCCGCGCTCGCCTGGATCCTCGACGAACCCGGCCCGCTCACCCTGCACACCGAGCACGGCACGTGGTTCCTGGCCGGCGACGGCCCGCCTGCCGAGGCCAGCACCTCGACGTACGAGCTGTTCCGCGCCCTGATGGGCCGCCGCCACCCGAGCCAGATCCAGGCCTGGAGCTGGTCCGCGCCGTCAGCTGCTCCCTACTGGAGCCATGAACTCCCCCGCCTCCCCGAGCCCGCCCAGCCTCAGACCGACTAGATCTCGTCCAGGCGGGCGATGAGCGTCTTCGGCGCGATCTGCCGGTAGGCCTGCTCGACCAGGTCCTCGACGTGGTCCCAGTCGACGTCGACGTCCAGGTAGACGCCGAGCCAGCCGCGGTGACCGACGTACGGCGGGCGGTAGAAGTGCTCGGGGTCCTCGGCGACGAGCGCCTCCTGGACGCCCGGCGGCGCCGCGCACCACAGGCCGATCCGGTCGTCGTGATGCTGGTTCGCGAAGTTCACGAACACCTTCTTGTCCCGCACGAACCACGTCGGCTCGCCGTGACTCAACCGTTCGGTCGCCTCCGGCATCGCGAGGCACAACGCGCGCAGCCGCTCCAGTACGTCCATGACCTCAGTGTCGCGGACGGGGGACGACGACGCCCGCCTCGTACGCGTAGACGACCGCCTGCGCCCGGTCCCGCAGGTCGAGTTTGGTCAGGATGCTGCTGACGTGCGTCTTGACCGTCTGCTCCGCGAGCACCAGCTCGGCCGCGATCTGCCGGTTCGCGAGCCCGCGCGCGACCAGCCGCAGTACTTCGGTCTCCCGCGGCGTGAGCTTCGTCGGGGCCGCGACCACCGCGGGCTGCGAGCGGGCGAAGTCCTCGACCAGCCGGCGGGTGACCGACGGCGCGAGCAGCGCGTCCCCGGCGGCGACCACCCGGACCGCCGCGGCCAGCTCGTCCGGGGTCGAGTGCTTCAGCAGGAAGCCGCTCGCCCCGGCGCGCAGCGCGGAGTACACGTAGTCGTCGAGGTCGAACGTGGTCAGCATGACGACCCGCGGCGCGTCCGGGACGGCGAGGATCTCGCGAGCCGCGGTCAGCCCGTCCATCACGGGCATCCGGACGTCCATCAAGATCACATCCGGCCGCAGCTCGGCCGCCTGCGCGACCGCCTCCGCGCCGTTCCCGGCCTGGCCGACCACGTCGATATCCGGCTGCGCACCGAGCAGCGCGCCGAACCCGGCGCGGACCATCTCCTGGTCGTCAACGATCAACACCCGGATCGACACGAGTCACCTCCTGCAGCGGGAGCAGAGCCTCCACCAGATAACCCCCTTGCGGGGTCGGCCGCGCCGTCACCGCGCCGTCCACCAGCTCGACGCGCTCGCGCATCCCGATCAGCCCGTGCCCGCTGCCCCCGGTCATCACCGGGCCGCCCTGCTCGTTGCGCACGCGGACCACCAGCATGGACGCCGTCCGCCGGATCTCCACCTCGATCCGCGCCCCCGGCGCATGCCGGACCGCGTTGCTCAGCGCCTCCTGGACGACCCGGTACGTCGTCAGCTGCACCGCCGGGTCGACGTCCAGGACCGACTCGACATCGACCTCGATCGACGCGCCGGCCTCCCGATGGGCGGCGATCAGCTCGGACAGCTGCTCCAGGCCGGGCTGTGGCTCGAGCTCGGCGTCCGGCTGCTCCTCACGCAGGATCCGCAGCACCCGCCGCATCTCGGCGAGCGAGGACCGCGCCGCCTCCGCGATATCGGCGAACTCCGCGCGGACGCCGTCCGTCAGCCCAGGCAGCCGATGCGGCGCACTATCGGCGCGGACGACGACAACCGACAGGTGATGCGCCACCACATCGTGCAGCTCACGCGCGATCCGGGCCCGCTCCTGCAGCCGCGACCGCTCCGACCGCTCCGCCTCAGTGATCGTCTCCTGAACAGCCAACTGACTACGCGTCTCGTTGACCGACCGGAGCACGTCACCGACACCAGCGCCGACAGCCGAGAGCACCACCATGATTACCAGCGCGGCCCAGCCTGTGTAGAAGCCCAGCACCACGGCCCCGATCACCGCGACCAGGCTGAACGCCTGGGCTGCGAGCCACCAGCCGATCAGCTCCCGCCGCGGCATCCCGCGAGCGCCGGCCAGCGCGAGCAGGATCGAGTGGCTGAACACAGCCGAAGCCGCCCACGGCCAGGGCTCGCTCGCGCCGTTCGGCGCGGACAGCGGCGCCATGACCGCGGTGATCGCGAGCGAGACGCCGAGCGCCACCTGCGGCTGGTAGAAGACGGCCGCCAGCGCGAACGCACGAGCCAGCCCGAGAAGCACCGGCAAGAGCAGGAACCCGTAAGCGTAGTGCTGCAGGGTATCGAGTGTGGTCAGGAAGAAAGTCGCCGTGACTCCGACGGCGGCCGCGATCCCCCAGCGACCGCGCGGCCAGCCCGCGAGGAGCTGTTGAACGTCGAGCATGATGAGAACCCTTTCACAGTTGAGCGAGCCAGGACAGGAAGAAGAACGTTCCCGCCACGCAGATCGCGATAGTTGCCGGAAGCACCCACTTCGAGGTTCGCTCCCCGCTGAGCCGGCGGAGCAGCGCGGCGTGCAACCTGGTGATCCCCCGCAGCACCAGGGTCAGCAGCACCACGATCGGCACCGACACCGCCGCATGCACCGCCCACGCCCCGGCCAGCGTCGGCCCGCCCCACGTCCCCGCCCCGTAGGGCCCCCGCACCACCAGCCCGTACAACGGCCCCCGCAACACCGCAATCGCCAAAACCACCAACAACAACCAAGCCACCAACCCCATCACCACCCCCGCAAACCCACCCCCCAACCTCCCCACCCGCCCCATCCCCCGCCCCCCTCCGCGCGGCTCGCCCCCGCCCTCGGCGGCGGCGTCTGCTGTGGGCTCGGCTTGGTCGGGGGTTGTTTCGGGCCAGCTGGCGGCTTCGGGGGTGCGGGCCAGGTTCCGGCGGGGGGTGACGGCGTCGGCCATCAGCGACAGGCCGCGGGGGACGAGGCGGGCGGCGTCCGCGAGTCCGCTCAGGGTGGCGCGGAGGAAGCCGGCCCGGGCCGGGTGCTCCGCGAGTAGCTGCGTCATGGTCTCTCCAGGTCTTGATCGGTGAGTCCAACGCTAGAAATTCGGCGGGCGCGGCACCTCCGGCCACGGAGCCAACCTGCGTCCAGTACCCCGGTAGGGGGTGGTTGTGATCCAGGTCACAGTGACCACGATCCGTGCCGTCGCGTTACACGGTCAGTGCCGTACGGCCTCGTCCGCCGTGGCACGCCCTGAGTGGAGGTTCGGCATGCGCATTCGGAACCTGGCAGTGACCGCACTCGTCCCCGCGATGGTGCTCGCCGGGTGCGGCAACGAGGCGTCGTCCATCGCCGCGTCGTCCCCCGGCGCCAAGAAGGCATCGAAGCAGACGCTGACCGAGGAGGTCGGCAGCCCCGCGGTCGCCTCGGGCGACCCGGTCGTCAACGCGTACTACGACTACCGCGTCGCGCTCGACCAGATGATGCGCAGCGGCGGCGCCAAGACCGAGCAGCTCCGCCCGGTGATGACGACGAAGCTGTTCCAGTCGATCAGCGTCCAGGCGAAGTACTACCGCGCCAAGCGGCTGCGCAACACCGGGGCGACCAAGGTCCTCTGGGCCAAGCGCACGCTCGCGTCGAACGGCGTCATCGTGACCGCCTGCTACGACACCGCGGCCGCCCGGACGGTCGACTCCGCGAACCAGTCCGTCCTGCCCGCCGACGTCCCGACCCGCTGGCTGGACCAGATGCGCGTCCAGCAGCAGAACACGCGCTGGATCGTCGACGGCGGTAAAACCACCCCGACCGACTGCTAGCGACTAGTGGCGGACCATCTGGCGCAGCAGGGTCTCCACCGCCAGATGCAGATCGGCGTCATGTTCAGGGCCTGACCACACGACGACACAGCCCTTGTCGCCGAGTTTGCTCGCGACCAACTCCCGGGCCGGCGTCGGGTCACCCTGATTGAGCACCACGACCAACCGGCGTCCGTCCCGCTGCAGCCGGTCGAGCAGCGGCGGCAGCGTCGACCCGCGGAACAGCCCCGGGTCGCTCTTCACCTTCGTCTCCACCATCACCCCGCGGCCGCGGACGACGAGCAGGAAGTCCGCCCGGTCGCGGGTGAACTCGCGATCGTGGTAGATCCGCGCCTTCGGCCAGAGCCGCTGGAACGCGACGTCCACGTCGGCGTCGTACCGGTCGGCCAACCGGCTCACCTTGGAACTCGTCCCACGCGGCCGGTAGCTCTCCGGCGTCCGCCGGCCCGAGCGCATCCGCCCGAACAACGGGCGCACCCAGCGCCGCAGTCTCGTGTCGATCATCGGCGGACCCCTCGACCTAGCCAACACTGATCTTCAGTGTCCCCACCCGGCCGGGCCGCCGAACCCGCCCACACCGATCGTGATCGCACCGCCACATACCTCGCCGTATTTCGGTTGCACGGCCGCGGCGCGTTCGGTCTGATGGATCGTCAACGACCCGGAGGCCGCACGATGGAATCGCTCAGCGCGGACGAGATCAGACGCTCGTTCGTCAACTCGACGAAGAGCCTGGTCAAGGCGATGACCCTGCCGCGCGGCTTCGCCGAGCTGCCCTGGGAGTCGCTGGACTTCCTCGGCTGGCGCGACCCGAAGGCGCCCAACCGCGGCTACCTCGTCGTCCGCCACGCCGACGCCGTCACCGGGATCGCGGTGACCACCCAGGCCAGCGGCAAACCCCGGCGCGGCACGGGCCTGTGCGACCTGTGCAACACCGCCCACCAGGTCACCGACGTCGCCCTCTTCGCGGCGCGCCGGGCCGGCGCCGCCGGGCGTGACGGCAACACCGTCGGCACCTACATCTGCGCCGACCTCGCCTGCTCGCTCTACCTGCGCGGCCTGCGCGACCTCGCCGTCCCCCAGGGCGACACCGCCCCCGCCGAGGAGCGCGTCCGCCGACTCGGCACGCACCTCGGCGCCTTCGTCACGCGCGTCCTCGCCTGAACCACGCCCACCCGGCCTAGGCTGGGCACCGGCACCACGCCGGCACGGAAGGGAACCGCGATGACGGAGTTCAGGATCACCCACGAAATCCACGAGGCCCACCCCGACATCCGCGAGAAGCTCACCGCCACCACCATCGAGGCGATCAACGAGTCCAGCGCCCGCTCCGCCGAGGACGCCGCCCGCGTCCTGCGCCACAAACTCGCCGAGATCGGCGTCCACATGAGCGACCCCGCCTGCCTGGCCGCCATCGAACGCATCCGCTCCGGCAAACAACTCCGCTTCGAAATCGAAGAAGCCGACTAGGCCTGGCCGCGCAAGGCGGCGACCGTCTCCCGCAGGACGACGTCGAGCGGCGTCGCCCGGACGCCGAGCACAGCCTCGGTCCGGGTGGAGTCGAGGACGTGCGGCTCACGATCGGCGTACTGCATCTCGATCAGCTCGGCCATGATCGAATCCTGCGCTCCGAGCCGGGTCAGCTCGGCCATCGTCATCGGGCTCAGCCGCGGCTGCGGCACGCCTGCCAGCTCAGCCAGCCGCGCGGTCAACGCGCGGACCGGCAGGGTGGAGGTGGACGGAACGTGCCAGCCATGACCCCAGGCGTCGTCGCAGCGAGCAGCGGCGAGTAGCGTGCGCGCCGCATCGTCGACAGAGGTCCAGCTGTGGACGACGTCCAGGTCGCCTGGGTAGGTCGCTTCGGCGCCGGTCAGCAGCTGTGGAAGGACGACGAGGTTGTAAACGGACAGAGCGTCGCCACCGAGGAAGTCGCTCCCCCGCACCTCGGTGGCGCGTACCCGGCCGGCGTCGTGCGCCGCCACCGCATCGGCCCACATCTGTGCGCGGACGCGCCCTTTCACCGTGCTCGGGGCCGCCGGCAGATCCTCGGTCATCGGGACGCTGACCGGCCCGTACGCATAGGTGTTGCCGAGCATGACGTAGTCCGCGCCGACGCGTTCCGCTGTACTGAGCAAAGCGGCCGCGAGCGGCGGCCAGTCGCTCGGCCAGCGGTCGTACGCCGGCATCGCGCAGTTGTACAGCGTGACCGCACCCGCGCTGACCGCGCCGAGCCGGTCGGCGTCACACGCGTCGGCCGCGATGCGCTCGATCCCGGGATGCTGCGGCCCGGACCCGCTCCGGGTGACGAGGCGAACCTGCTCGCCCTCCCCCGCGAGCATCCGGGCCAGGGCCCGCCCGGTAGCACCGGCTCCGACGACAACCGACAATGCCATGAGAATCCTTCCGTGATGAGATGTCTCCACCGTAGGAACTCTGGGCTGTGACGGACATGTCCGGAGAACTTGACTGCATATCCGATCGTCTGCGTCGTACGCTGATCGGATGGATGTCCTGAGCGACGTGCTGGCCGCCTTACGGACCGGCCGGCCACATGCGGCACGGACGCGGACCGAGGCGCCGTGGGGGATTCGCTTCCCGCCGAGCGACGGCGCGGGGTGCCATGTGTTGCTGGCCGGGTCGTGCTGGCTGATCCCGGCGCGCGGTGCGCCGCTGCAGCTGACAGTCGGCGATGTGGTGTTCATCCCGCACGGCACCGGCTATGCCCTGGCCGACCAGCTCGACAGTCCCTTGGTCGACTTCGACGCCACCCCGGACGACGTTCCCGGCGAGGGCGCCACCCGCTTGCTCTGCGCCGCCTACTACTTCGACCGGGCAGCGAGCCACCCGCTGCTGGACGAACTCCCAGAGGTCTTGCACCTTCCGCAGCGGCTGGGCCGGCACGCGTCTCTCCGCGCGGCCATCGAGCTGCTCGGGACCGAACTCAGCTCGCCGCGCGCCGGGACATCAGCGATTCTCGCGGGCCTGGTCGACGCGCTGCTGCTCTTCGTCCTCCGGGCCTGGTTCGACGACCGCGCCACTGCCGGCTGGGCAACCGTCCTGGCTGACCCGGCGCTGATGGCGTCCCTGCACGGGATCCACACCGAACCGAGCCGTCCATGGACAGTCGCCGGCCTGGCCGCACTCGCCAACCTGTCCCGCGCGACCTTCGCCAAACGCTTCACCGCGGCTGTCGGCCGCCCACCGCTGGCCTACCTCACCTGGTGGCGTCTGACCCTGGCTGCCCAGCAGCTACGCACAACTACGCACCCCCTACGCCAGATAGCCGGCCAGACCGGCTACAGCACCGAGTTCGCGCTGACCAAAGCCTTCAAACGCCAGTACGGCCAGGCCCCTGCGCACTACCGTCTCAGCTCGACTTCAACTGCTCCGGCGTCAGGAGCGCGTGCAGCGTCAGGCCGGCCTCGGTGAGGGCGGTCGGCGTCCGGTCGTTGCGGTTGATGACGCAGAGCGCGTCGGTGATTGTCGCGCCGGCTGCGCGGAGGTCGGCTGTCGACAAGACGATCTGGCCGCCGGTGGTGACGACGTCCTCGACGATGGTCACCCGGCGACCAGCGACGTCCGCGCCCTCCGCGAGGCGGCGAGTGCCGTACTCCTTGGCCTTCTTGCGGACGAACGCACACGGCAGCCCGGTATGCCGGCCAAGCGCCGCGACGACCGGGATGCCGCCCATCTCGAGCCCAGCAAGCACCTCGGCGTCCGGCGTCCCAACTCGGCTATGTCCACGCCTCGCACCCTAACCGGACGGGGCCTGGTGGGGCCCCGGCCGGTGGTGGGGTCAGTTGAGGGGGAGGTCGGTCCAGGTCTTGCCGGCGTCGGTGGAGATGGACGCCGTACGCGGACCGGTCTGGCCGTAGTAGAGGTCACCTTCACTACGGAAGGACCGCAGCTTCGGGAAGCCCTCCTGACGCTCCGCCTGCCCGTCCTCCCCGAGCAGGTACACCCCGACTGACTTCGGATTCGCCTTCTCAGCCTGGCCGACGAACATGACGCCACGATCGGTCATCGTCACGTGCTGCTCGACAAGCCCCCAGGCCGTCGGGTCAAGCTTGCTCCAGGTCTGGCCGCGATCCGTCGAGATCGAGCCGGCCAGGAGCGTGTCCGCGGTGTCACTCCCGTCACCGACCGGGAGCGCGATCACGGTCTTCCCATCGGGCGAAACCGCCAGATAGGCCGTACTCGTCTCCAGCACCGGGTCGCGCGCCAGGTCGTGCTGCTGCCAGGACTTACCGTCGTCGGTCCACAACACCACGCTCGTGCTGTCGGCACGGTCAGCCTCCACCCAGAGCCGACCGGTCTGATCCCGGTACGCCGGGCCCGCGGACATGACGCCGTCCGGCAGTTTCAGCCGCTTCAGCTCACCCGCGCGGACGTCGAGAACCGTGATCACGCCGCCGATCAGCTCACCGGTGACGAGATCCCCGGCACCGATCGTCGTCGTCTCACCGACGTACCGCACCGGCTTCTCCGCCGGTCCACCAGCGCTGAGGTGATACAGCTTGGCCTCCTGCCACGCCGGATCGGACGCGTTCTGCGGAAGGTCCTCCGGCAACGAGACAGCGACCAGGTCCGGCCGCGAGTCCGAGGACACCGAATCGTGGAACGGCAGGACCGTCACCGGACGTTTCAGCGCCGGCGTCACCAGCGGCACCTCGTCCCGAACCAACTTCGCGGCGTACGTGCACTTGTCCCCCGCGCACTTCTCCCACGCCGCCGCCCAGCGGTTCGGTGCGACGACCGTCAGGCCGGCAAGCTCGCCGTCCGCCTCAGCCGGCACCTGCGGCCCGGGGGCCGGCTTGATGTCGGTGACGTTCGGCTGCGGCGCGATCGACGGCTCCTGACCGGTGATCGAGCTCGGCGTGAAGATGAGCGCCGCGACGGCGATGGCCGCAGTCACGGTGGCACCGGCGGCCAGCAGTAGCTGATTGCGCGCCCGGCGCCGAAGCCCGCGCTGCAACAGCTGGTCGAAGTCGGTCTGCCGGACCTGCTCCTGGACGGAGAAGCCCGCATCCTTGATCTCAGGCATGGTCCGCCTCCTTGACGGGTTCGTCAGCAAATTCGTTCACCAAGCCGGCCAGCCGCTCACGCCCCCGCGCCAACCGCGCCTTCACCGTCCCCTCCGGGACGCCGAGCTGCGCCGCAACCTCACGCACCGGCAGATCGGCCAAGTGATGCAGCACCAGCGCCTCCCGCTGCGCCGCCGGCAACTGCCGGAACCCATCCACCAACGCCACATGATCCGGACTCAACGCCGGCTGCACCGCCGGCGCCGGAGCCCCCGCGAACAACCCCCGAAACCGCCCAGCCCGCTTGGCCCGCCGCCGAACCACATTCAGCGCCACCACCCGTAACCAAGCCTCCGGATTCTCCACCCGCGCAAACTGCCGCCGCCGCGCCACAGCACGCACGAACGCCTCCTGCACCGCATCCTCAGCCTCACCAAGCTCCCCGCAAAAGAAGTAAACCTGCGACACCAGCCGCCGATAACTCCCCACGAACAACTCCCGAAGCTGCTCCTCCACCGCCTCCACAGTCACCTCCACTCGTCCGTCACATCATCAACGAGTCCCACCCCACCCACCCGGTTGCATCCAACTCCCCGCATTTCCCCACCGCGCGGAGGACAGACACCGACCCGCCTCCGGCACCAGCGGGAAGTCACGCGGCAGCGCGGAATCCCGGCGCCAGCCGAGAACAGCCGAGCGGCAGCCCAGAGCGGGAAACCAAGGGCGGGACGAGGGGCTGCGGGGCGGGAGCACAGCGGACGGCACCCATGCAGTGCAGGCCGGCAGTAGCCGCGAATGCCGGCGACAGCCGGGAGTCACGCGGCAGCACGGAAGCCCGGGACAGCGCACCACCCGGACCACACACGACGACAGCACCTCCCAGCCACGCAGAGCAACACCCCGAGGCCAGTCCTCACCTCCCGCGCAGCAACGCGGTCCCGGTGCCAGCCGGAAGGCACGCTGCCGCAGCCGGGAACGGCGGAGCGACAGCCCGGAGTGGGAACCCAGGGCGGAGGAGCTGCGGGACGGGAGCGCAGCGGACGGCACCCGCGCAGTACAGGCCGGCGGCAGCCGCGAACAGCCCGGCGCCAGCCGGAAGTCGCGCGGCAGCGCGGAAGCCCGGCGCCAGCCGGGAACAGCCGGGCGGCAGCCCGGAGCTGGAGACGAGGGCGGGAGGGGGAGCGTGCGGGAGGGGAGCGCAGCGGACGGGACGCTCGCGGGGCAGGCGGGCGGCAGCCCCGCAGGAACCGCGCGGTAGCGCGGCGGAGGGTGTGCGGGCGGGTGGTGGGGGTTAGCTGGCTTGTTGGTTGGGGGGAATGGGGAGGAGGTTGCGGAAGGTTTGGACGGTGATGATGGGGACGCCGAGGTGGCGGGCGGTGCGGGCTTTGACGGAGAGGCTGTCGGGGTCGGCGGCGACTACGAAGGTGGTGTCGGGGCGGACGGCTTCTTGGGGGGTGTAGCCGGCGGCTACGGCGCGGTCCCACCAGGTTTCGCGGGATTCGATCATGTCGCCGGTGAAGACGAGGGTGCTGCCCGGCGGGAAGCCGGTGGCGCCTGGGCGGACGGGGACGACGTACGCTCCGGCGCTCGCTTGGGTCAGCGCTTCGTCGACGTCCGACTCGTGGTGGCCGAGCATGACCGCGACGCGATCGAGGTCGGCGCGCTGCTCGCCGGTGATCGGGCCGCCGGACCAGGACGCCTGCGCGAGGCCGGAGACGTAGTACCGGTGTAGCTCGTGGACCTCGGCGCGGGTCAGGCCGAGCGCGGTCGCGACCTGCACGAGCTGGTCGGCGTCCGACGCGGTGATCTCGCGATTCGCCAAGATGCCGTCCAGCAGCGCGAGGTACGAGTTCGCCTGTGGTGGTTCGGGAACGCGCGGCAGCTGGTCGACGAGTCGACTCATCCACCCATGCCGCCCACCCGCGTGCACCGGGCGGACAGTCGGCGTGAACGACCCACCCGGCAACGCCGGCCACCCCAGCCGACTGACCTCTTCATAAGCCCATTGCCACGGCGGCGGCGACGGAAACGCCTGCAAATACTGGGCAAACAGCTCAGCAGTCGCGCGAGTATCGGCCAGCGCCGAGTGCCAACCCTCGATCGAGATCCCCGCCGCGGCGCAACACGCACCCAGCGTCCGCTTCGCGCCCGGATACAGATAACCCGCCAGCGCCATCGTGCACATCGAGCGCTCGGTGATCAGCGGGACGACGACGCCCAGCCGCTCGAACTCGGCCCGCAGGAACCCCAGGTCGAACTCGACGTTGTGCCCCACGACCATCCGCCCCGCGAGCAGCTCCCCCAACTGCCCCGCCGCATCAGCGAACTCCGGAGCCGCCAGCACATCAGCGGTCAGGATCCCGTGGATGTGCTGCGGCCCGAGATCGCGCTGCGGATTCAGCAGCGTCACCCACTCGCCCTCGACCCGGCCGCGCGCATCCAGCAGCACGACCGCGATCTCGATCACCCGATGCCGGTGACTCGGCAGCAACCCGGTCGTCTCGGTGTCGATGACGGCGTACATCGCTGGCCTCCTCCGGCTCGGTTTCCACGCACAGCAAGCCAATCACAGCCCACCGACACTTTCCGCGCGCGCCACCTCACACCGGCGGAACGTCCACCCCGATCTCCTCCCCCAGCTTCGCCCCGTGCATCAGCGCCAGCTCGTCCCCGCTCCAGAAGCGCCCCGGGTCGTACCAGTTCGGCCGCCGGCCCTTCATCAGCAGGCCCATCTCCTCGTACGTCACCGCGACCACCTCCGCGCAGTACGCCGACTCCAGCTCGAACTCCCGCCGGCCGCGCCGCAGCGCCGGGATCCGGCCGCGCGCCCACCGCGACGCGAGCCGGGCCGTCGACGGGAACGGCGTCCCGTCGAGGCGCGCGACCGTCCGCAGTACGGCGTCCTCCATCGTGCGCGTCACCGGGTGGTCGAGCTGCCGCAACCACGCGCGCTGGCCGTACTTGTGCGCCCAGACGGTCACCGCGTCCCGCAGGTCGTGCAGCTGGACGCCGCGGTGGTGCGTGCCGGTCCAGACGTCCTCCAGCGAGCGGCCGAGCTCGGCATGCCACATCAGCGGCGGCATGTCCTCGATCACGATCGCCATGCCGACGTGGTTGACGGGACTGTTGGTCATGGTCTGGATCGCGCGATCGGCGGCACTGTCACCGCGGAACAGCCAAATGTCACCTGTTCGTGTCAGTTCCGTAGCGTCATCCAGTGAAATGCGGCTGTCCACGTCGCTAGGTTAGTCGGCATGAAGGTATGGAAGGTCGTAGGACTTGCGGGGCTCGTCGGCGTTGCCGCCACGGGCGTGGTCATCGCGCGCGGCGAGCGTAAGCGGCGCGCCTACACGCCGGAAGAGGTGCGCGACCGCCTCAAGACCCGGGTCAAGGAAGCAGCGAACGCCTGAATCGGTTCAGCTGACAGACCGGTACGACGATCGGCCGGGCGCGAGGACGCCGTAACTCGGTGGTACGGCGACACCCCTCCGCGCCCGGCCGAAGTCATGTCCTGATCTTACGGCCCCGCCGGATTAAATGTTGTGCAAGGCAACTTCTTTCAGTTGGCCGGCGCCGATCACGGCGGTCTGGAACGTGCAGTACGGCTGCCGCCGCCGATCCGTCGGCGATCCAGGATTCAACAATCGCATCCCCTTCGGGCTCACCGTGTCCCACGGGATATGACTGTGCCCGAAGACGAGCAGGTCTACTCCCGGGTAAGCACGATCGCATCGCTCCTCGCGCCCCTTCGCCGCGCCGGTCTCGTGGACGACGGCCACCTCGAGCCCGTCGAGTGACACCCGGGCCACCTCCGGCAGCCGCGCCCGCAGCTCCGCGCCGTCATTGTTACCCCAGCACCCGACGAGCCGCTTGGCCCGCGTCTCCAGCTCGTCGAGCAGCGCCACGTGCACCCAGTCGCCCGCATGGATCACGACGTCGGCCTCGTCGACCGCCGCCCAGACGACGTCCGGCAGCCGCTTCGCCCGCGCCGGTAGATGAGTGTCCGAGATCAGCAACAGCCGCATCTACCCACTCTCCAACGCCAGAACTCACCATTCAACTCTGCAGCGCCGCGATCAACTCCTTCTCCCGCGCCAGGCTGAGCCCCGCACGACGCTCGCGCTCCAGACCCAGCTCACGCTCGTACGCCAGGACGTCGGTCAGAAACTCCCGCCGGAACCGATGCCGCAGCCCCGCGGCCTGCCCGCTACGGCACGACCAACCGGCGTACTCCGGGTCGGACATCCACATCGTCAGCGACTCAGGCCCCATGTACTGCCCGACCTCCTGTTTCTCCAGCCAGCCCGGCGAGGCCGACACCACCGGCCCGGTATGCCCGCCGATCTCCCGCGCCAGCTCGATCCACTCCCCGAACGGCACAGCCGGCCCTACAGTGTCGAAAACGCCCACCCGCCCGGACTCCGCGCCGTCCAGCAGCCAGGCGGCCAGATCACGCACGTCGACCACAGCAGTCGGCAGGTCGGGGCAGTCCGGCACCAGCAACGGCTCCTCCGGCGCCTGCGCTGCTCGCGCGACCCACGCCCCGGCCCGGTCGCTCGGATCCCCCGGGCCGCCGATCAGACCGGCCCGCGCGATCACCAGCCGATCCCCGACCGCCGCCGTCGACGCCAGCTCACACGCGACCTTCGCCTCGCCGTACTGCGTTCTGTCCGCCTCGTCACCCTCGAACGGCGAACGCACCGCGGCCGACTCATCCGCCCCCGGGGTGTCGAACTTCTCGTACACATTCCCCGACGACACATAACTCCAGTGTTTGGCCCGCGCCCCGAACGCGGCCAGCGCCCCGCGCACGAACCCCGGCTGCCACGACACCTCGAACACCGCATCCCACTCCTTCGCGGGGACGGCGTCGTACGCCTCGGGTCTGCTGCGATCCACCGGCACCAAGGTCGCGCCGGACGCCGCCGCACCGCTCTCACCACGCGCGACGCACGTCACCGCATGACCGCGCGCCACCGCCTGCGTCGCGATCTCCCGACCCAGCCACGCCGTCCCGCCAAGGACCAGAATCTCCATACAGACAAGCCAATCAGGCCCCACCGACAAAACCCAACCCCCTTAGCCGACAGCAGAAATGGCTGGATTCCTGCAGGTCATCGAGTACCGGACGTCGAGACCGGACGACGTCGCGGCGCTGCTGGAGGACTACCGCAGCAAACGCGAAGCCGGCGCCGACGGACCGATGCCGGTGCACAGCGTCACCGGTACGGACCGGGAGGACCCGGAGCGCTACTTCACCGTGGTCGAGTTCACCTCCTACGAGGAGGCGATGGAGAACTCCGCACGCGCGGACACCAGCGAGTTCGCGGCGCGGATGCGCGAGCTGTGCGACGGACCGGCGACGTACCACAACCTGAACGTCCTGCACTCGGCCGCGTACCGCTGACAGGGCTCGACCCCAGCCGGACTCGCATTCGGCTGGGGTCGAGGCAGGGGAGGCTGGAGGCCGGTGCCGGAAAGGAAGGCGGCACCGGCACTCCGTTCGGGGCCGGGTCCACGGCGCTGGATCCGGACGTGTCTGGTGGAGGGCAGCCGGGAGGGCTAGCGGAAGACCCGGGACGGCGACCACCCGGACGGCGGAGCGCCGCCGTACGAGCCGTTGCCGCGATCGCTGTGCAGCGGATCGGGGTCCTGTGGTTCCGGTGTCGCGTGCAGGTCGGGCCACGGCCGGTGGGCCAGCGTTTCGCGCGGCGGGAGCGTCAGATCAGGGTCCGGACCGGACTCCGCGTCGATCCACTCGACCTCGGTCGCCCCGCCGTGCCCGTGGATCGCGATCACCGACTCGATCGCGTCCCACACGGTGGTGGTCGGATAGTCGCCGTACCAGCGCAGCGCCACCGCTCCGTCGGTGAACTGCACGCCCTCGGCGACCGGCCCGGTCCCGCTCACCCCGGACACGTCCTGATGGCGAATCAGCCGGAAGCGACGAGATGTCATTTCGGAGCGACCTCCCACAACCGCTCCCCCGGCAACCGCCGGCTCGGCCCGGCCTCGGTCAGGGGAATCGGCTCACTGGTCACTTTCAACCCCGCGAACCGGCGCGACATCGCAGCCGCATACCGCTCGGCCAACTCGGCCTCGGCACTGTAATCCGCGACGACGTGGTCCCCGAACCACACTCGTACGCGGCACCGTTGCGGAACAGGATCGCCGGCCACCTCAATGCACCCGGCGCGTCAACTCGATACAGCGGTCCACATCGATCACATCCACTTCCCTGTGGGGATGGGTACACCGATGTGACGCCCCCCACCCCACTTCATGACGCGATCCCCCAAAACTTTCTGAAATCCCCAGTCCCGGAAGTCAGCCAAGCCCCTCGACGATCGCCGCCGACGTGATCCCCGGGGTCAGTTCGACCGTGCGGAACGACCCCGACTCGATCAGATGCAGCCCACGCCCCGGCAACACGCTCTCCGCCATCCACAACGCAAACTCAGCCGCCGCCTCCACGTCAGCAGGATCCAGACTCACCGCCTGCCCAGTCCCACTCAACGCCACCCCCAACTCCCGCGGCCCCGGCACCAACGCCTCCAACACCACCGACGGCCCCTCAACACTCCCCCGCCCAACCCGCACCCCAGGCCACCGCCCCCGCAACGCCTCCGCAAACTCCTCGACGTCCAGAACCCACCCCGGCTCCTCCAACGGCGCGACCAGGTACACCTCAGGCACTCACGACCCAAGGCTGCCAAAGCTCGGCGTCCTCGGGGTCAGGCGTCGTCTGAGGAGGGAACTCGTGGACGCCGGCGCCGGGCAGGTAGGCGGCGACCAGCCAGCTCATACCGTGGTCGAGCACCAGCGCGTACGCCGAACCACCCGCAAGCTCCTCGAAGACCGCACGCGCCTCGAGCGCCTGCTCCTCCTCGTCCCTCCGAGCGTGCAACCGCCGAACATGCACCGCAACCGGATACCCGTCGTACGCCGTAGCCCCCTCCTCGGGATCCCACTCGCCATAAACATTCGGCTCCACCTCAAAAGCCAACTCGCCCTCCGACCGCCGCGCCCGCCCCACCAACACCCGCTGCCCCGCCCCCACCTCACCAGGCTCCACCACCCGCAACCCCAACACCCCCACCAACCACGCCGCACCCGCCGCGACGTCGTCCGCCGCCAGAAAGATGGTGTCGCTCGTGGACATCACTTCTCCTTCGTGAAGGTGAGCAGTCGCCCGTCACCGAGAATGACATGGACGGCGTCCGCAACCGCGGAGCCGGGCTGACCGAGCGCACGACGGTACGACCGGACGGCCACATCTTCAGTCAGACCGATCGGTCTGCCGTCGATCACTACTTCGCCGCTCGCGCCGGCCTGAGTGCTGCCGGTCGTCATGTTCCGCTTCACCGCACTCGATGACCTGCTCTCCGGCGTCTTGAACTCCACGACGACGCCCGCCGCACCTCGAGCCTTGCGGACGACGACGTCGGGATTGCTGGTCTTGTACTGAGTGTGGTCCTCCGGCCGCACGTCAGCGCGCCATCCTTCCGCGGTCAACCGCTCCGCGATCTCCTGCTCTTTCGGCAAGAGCCGCCGTTCTGGGTCGACGAGCACCGGCGCGAACTCGATCTCGAGCGGATGAAGGTCCAGAGCGAGTTGGAACTCCTCTCCCGGCACCCCGAACGGCTCGACGTCGATCTCCGGTTGCACGGCCTCTGGAGTCTCCAGCGGGTCTGCCAGGGCGGCGAGGAGGGGTTGGGTTCGGTCGTCCGGGGTGAGGGTGAGCTCGTAGCCGGATTGGAGGCGGTCTTGGCGGGCTTGTTCGGCTTTGCGTTCTTCGTTGGTGGGGGTGTGGGTTTTGCGGTGGTTTTCGAAGGGGGTTTGGTCGAGGGTGAGCTCGTAGTCGGACTGGAGGCGTTGCCGGCGGGCTTCTTCGGCTTTGCGTTCTTTGTCGGTGGGTTCTTCGGGGGTGTGGTCGGCGGGTTCGGGGATGGTGAGGTCGGGGGTTTCGGGAGGGTCGGGGAGGTGGTCGTCGTCGTTTTCGTGGGCTTTGCGGAAGTCTTCGAAGGGTTTGCGGGTGACGGAGAGGGGGGTGGGGTCGTCGCTGCCGCTGGTGAGGGGGTTGCGGTCGGGTGAGTTGGTGGAGGGGTTGCTGGTGGCGGGGCCGGTGGTTACGAGGCGGTCGGCCCAGCCGCGGGCTTTGGGGGGCGCCAGGGAGAGGTAGTGGGCGGCGGCTTCGCAGGAGCGAGCGGCGGCGTCCAGCTGGTGGGCTGCGGTGGTGGCGCCGCCTTGGGCGGCCAGGGCGGCGTTTTCGCGGCAGCGGGCAGCGGTGCGGTGCAGGCGGTCGATCACCTGCGGTACCTCGTCCAGGCAGTCGACCAGCCCGCGGGCGACCCGCTGCAGCTCAGACGGCATGGGTCAGATCTGGTCGGCGTAGCTCTTGCATCCGGCCGAGGCGATCTCGAGGGCCTCGGCGGCTTGTTCGACGGCCTTGCCGGCCGCTTCGAGGATCTCGGAGATGTCCCGGTCGATACCGGTCGCCGTACCCGCGATCAGGCTCTCCACCAGCTGGCTGTGCTGCGTGAACCGCAGCTTGAAACCGGCCAGCCCGCCCGCTGCCTGCTTGGCCTCCATCGAGACCTGGAACAGCTGTTCCTTGAGCCGCTGTACGTCGGACACCCTGCACCCACTCCTATGTCAGTTGCGCTTCTTCGGCAGCACGATCGCCGTCCCGGCCACGATCGCCGGTACCAGGATCGCAAGCCACCAGGGCAGCCCGGCCGCCATGGCGACGTACACCACACCTGCGCCGCCCCAGCCCCACCACCGCGCGCCGGGGAGCCGCGGCAGCCCGAGCATCCGGGACGCCGCCAGCATGGTGATCGCACCGATCGTCGCGGCCGCGACGGCGGCCGGGAACAACCCGCTGAACACCCACACCAGTAGGAACCCGACCAGCGTCAGGACGGCGCTGATCGTACGTCGTTTGCGTCGCTCCTGCAGCGCACGCCCCTCGGCCCGCACCGCCTCCAGCTCGTCGACCGCCTCGGCCAGCTGCGTGGTCAGCCGCGCCGCCGCCGACTCCAGGTCGCTCACCGCCCGGATCTCCGGGAACGGGACGTTGACTCGTCTGCCGTCCGCCGGGAGCCCGGCACGCTGCAGACTCGCCGCCGCCTTCTCAGCGAGCGCGTTGAGCCGCTCCTCGACCTGTCGGCCGCGCTCTGCCATCGCATCGGCTTCGCTCTGCGCCGAGGCCTCGGCGCGCGTCCGGGTCGCGGTCAGCCGGTCCTGCGCCTGCTGTGCGTCCGTCCGCGCCCCTGCGACGACGCGCAGCGCCCGTACGTACTCCGACCACTCCTGCTCTTCGGTCTTCATCGGCGTACCAGCTCCACTGCGCGCTCGACCTCGTCAGACCGCAGCGCGGCGAACGGTACGACGACCTGTGCCTCCGGATGCAGCCCGTCCCACAGCAGCCCCCGGTGCGGCTCCGAGGCCCACCGGACAAGCGGTCCGCAGACTGCGCGGACGCCGTCCTGCGGATGCCGCAGGAAGAGGTGCGTAGCGACATTCGCCCGGCCGTAGCCGAGGTGCTCCGTACAGACATGCAGCCGGTTCCACCAGCCGAAGGTGATCAGCCCCTGCGCCGGTCCGTCGCGCACGATGTCCTGCAGCGCGTTCGCCGGGCTCTCGAAGAACCCCTCCGCGTGCAGCTGCATCCGCGGTACGCCGTGGAACCCGAAACCGAGCAGATAGGTGTGGCTGAGCTCCCCGTTGCGCATGGCGTCCCGCAGCGCGAACAGCCGGGGCGCAATGTCGCCGTGCTTGTCGACAGTCTCGACTTCACAGCCGAGCGACCGTAGCGCCTGGACCAACGCGTACTTGCCGTCAGCAACCGCAGGCGCCGAGTCAGTCCCGTCCATGAAGATGAAGCGCGGCGCCTCCACCGCAGCAGCGGCAGTCGAGAGCGCGAGCCCAGTCAGGACGCCGAGTGCGTCCGCCGGCCCGTCTCCAAGCACCAGGACGCCGGCACCGGGCTCCGGCCGGACTTCGACCTGCACCGGCTCCTCGGTGACCGCAATCGGCAGCCCTGTCCACGGTCGACCCAGCTCCGGCTTCACTGCGGCCGCCGTATCCGTCAGCCGGGCCGGCTCGGCCAGATGGAACACCCGCGGCGGATGCACCGTCGTACCGGCTCGCTGCCACAGCTCATGCCGCAGGTCGTCCAGTACGGCCTTGTCCGCGAAACTGACCAGCACATGCTGGTTGTCGTCAGGGGAACCGAAGTTCGCGTTCAGCACCGCTTCGCCGCGGAATTGCAGCTCCGCCGCCGCAGTGTTCCCACCGCGCAGAATCGCCTGCGAGTCGGCCGGTGTCGTCTTCAGAGCGATCCGGTACGGCACCTGTCCGAAGATGGCGTCGCGCCGCGTCGACAGCCGTTTGACGCCTTCGATCGTCTGCGTCGCCAGTACGACGTGGACGCCGTACGCACGGCCCAGCCGGACCAGCCGCTCCAGCAGCTTCGCCGCCTCGTCGGCCAGCTCGTCGTCGTCCTCGAGCAGCACCTGGAACTCGTCCAGGACGACGAGGATGCGCGGCGGCCGCTCCGGCCCCGGTGCGAGCTCGGCAATGTCCGCAACGTTGCCGTGCGCCTTGAAGATCTCGCTGCGCCGCGCCAGCTCGTCCGACAGGTACCGCAGCACCGCAAGACCGAACGCACGGTCGCTATGGATCCCCAGCACCCGCACGTGCGGTAGCCAGTGCTCCCGCTCCCCCGCCGGGCCCAGCGCAGAGAACTCGACACCGTGTTTGAAGTCGAGCAGGTACATCTCCAGGTCGGCCGGGTCGTAGCGCGCGGCGAGGCCGTGGATCAGCACGAGCAACAGGTTCGACTTACCTTGCCCGACTGCGCCGCCGACGAGCACATGCGGCAGCGCGGGGTTGCCACTGCGCAGCCGGACCAGAGCCGGCGTGCGGTCGTCGTACCCGATGACCGTGCCGATTTCGTCGGTGACCGGCTGCCACCAGGTGATGCGGTCCGGCAGGGTGCGCTCGAAGTCGATGGTCGGCAGTACAGCGATCTCCGCCAGCTCGGCCACCACATCGCAGATGCCTGCGGCAACGTTCGCATCGAATGGTGGGTCGAGCTTCGCAGCGACACCAGCCAGCGCGGCCGCCTCGGCTCGGTCGCCAGTGATCGCTACCGGGTTCAGTAGGTCAAGCAGCTGTTTAGTGTCGATCTCGCTGTCCGCTGCGGCAGAGGGGTCGTGATGCACCAGGAAACAGATGCCCCGCTCGCCAGCAGTAGCGGCGAGCCGCAGCAGGTCGCGCTGGGCCAGCTGGTCGATACCGGACGGGTAGTCGAACAGCACGACGAGCCGGTACGGATCGGTGACGCGACCGGTCTCCCGAATCAGGTCCTCGAAGCGGCGGTGGCCGAGCTGCGCCTGCCGGCTGGCGCGCAGCGACGAGACATCGACCAGACCGGACAGCACGGTGTGCAGCTGCTCCGCGGTGTGGGTTGCCCTGGGCACCAATTGCGGGTACTTCGTGGTCAGATGCCCGAGCAGACCCATCATTCCGGTCAGCTTGGGGTCGAAGGCGTCGATGCGCAGCCGGAACGGCTCAGCCGCCGCAACCAGGCGTAGCGCGACGCTCTGCAGGAGGCGGCGAGCAGACTCGTTGCGGTCCGCGGTGACCTTCCACCCGTTGGTCCGGAGCAGCGGTACGACGACCGGCGCACCGGCCTCCAGCTCACCGATCCGGACGTACGGCGGCACGCCCGCGCCAACCAGCTGCCGTGAGCGCCAGCGGGCGTCGTTCGGCGGAATGGCGGCCAGACCGGGCGCCAGACGGTCGGCCAGCAGACGCGCGGCCGGCTCGGCCTCAGCGAGGGCAGCCGCGGTCTTGGCGTTGACCTGTGCCTGGGACTCACGACGGGCGAGTTGAGTCGCCTCCTGCAACTGCCGGTGCAGCTGGACGGCGCGCTGGTGCTCGCCGTGCGTCAGCCGCCGCGCATGCTCCAGCAACTGCCCCAGCGCATGCTGCAGACCACGAATCCGAGCTTCCAACAGCTCGGGAGCCACATCTTCTCGCGCAGAGCGCGCTGTATCAGTTTCTCGCGCAGAGCGCGAAGCCGCGGGCACACCGTCCCCGTCAGGCTTCTCCGTCACGAGCACCGTCCTTCCACCTCTGCCCCGCGACACCTACCGCCTGGGACAACCATGTCACACCAGCAGCCACTGTCGTCACTCCAGGCATCAGTAGTCTCACGCATCAGTCAGGGGGCCACGAGCTCCAGTTCGTAGCCGTCGTCGTTGTGCAGGAACGCGGCGTAATGCTGCGGCCCGCCGGCGTACGGGTGCCGGTCGGCGAACATCAGCGTCCAGCCGTGGGCCGGCGCCTCGACGACGATCGCGTCCAGCTCGGCGCGGCCGGCGACATTCAGGGCCAGGTGGTTCAGGCCGGGGCGGAGCCGGTCGTGGTCGGCGGCCGACATCGCCGGGCTCTGTTCGGCCACCAGATAGCTGCCGTCGGGCGCGATCCAGGTCATACCGCCCGGCCAGCCGTCGCCGTCCTTCCAGCCCAGCCGGTTCAGCACCCAGCCCCAGCTGCGGACGGCACGGGACAGCTCCGGAACCCAGAGTTCGACGTGATGCACGGCGGCGACCATCGGAGCATTATCTGTGCTCGTCGAACCGGCTCGACACCGCCGTCGCCACGGTCCCCGTGACGAGCAGCCAGACCAGCGCCGCGAGCAGCCAGGGCCACCAGGAGCGGCCCTGCGCGGCTTCGGCGACCGCCTTCCCCGACAGCCCGCCGGACGGCGCGAAAACGGCCACGAGCAACACCCTCGCGAACGTCGTCTGCCTGGTCATCTCCTCATTGTCACCAGCTCGTCCGACCCCCGCAGAAACCTTGGCGTTTCGCGCCTGTTGGAGGGGATTTCCGAACTTGTCCGTGGCAGGGTCTACCGTCTGCGGTGACAGTTGAGGATCGGGGGTTTTCGTGAGCAGCACCCGGATCGAGAGCACGGCGTACGGCGCGGCCGCGCTCGATCGTCTGCAGGCCGTCGTGCAGCGGCTGAAAGCCGGCGACCCGATGGCCCCGGTCACCCTGCTGCTGCCGAACAACCTGGCCGGCGTCGTCGCCCGCCGGCACCTCGCGAAGACCGCGATCGCGGGGCTTTTCCCGGCCACCTTGGAGCGGCTCGCCGAGCAGCTGGCGGCCGGGCTGCTCGCGCCCCGGCGGCCCGCGACCCGGCCGATCGTGGCCGCGAGCTGGCGGACGGCGCTGTCGAAGGCGCCGGGGATCTTCCACGAGGTCGCCGACCACCCCTCGACCATCCAAGCGCTTGCCTCGGCCCATCGGGAGCTGCGCGATCTGTCCGAGTCCGCGCTCGACAAGGTGGCCTCGGCGTCCGTCCTCGGTCCCGATCTGGTCCGGCTGCATCGTCAGCTGACCGGCGATCTGACCGGTGAGTGGTACGACGAGACCGACCTGCTGCGCGCCGCCGCGGCCCGGGTCGAGGCCGAGCCGGCGATCGTCGGTGAGCTCGGCGCGTTGGTGCTCTACCTGCCGCAGGAGCTCACCCAGGCCGAGGCCGCGTTCGTCCGGGCGCTGGGCGCCGCCGCGGCCGACCTCACCGTGATCGTCGGGCTGACCGACGTCCGGCGGGCCGATCGCGCCGTCCGGCGGTCGCTGGAGCGGATCGGTCTCGACCTGCCGCCCTCGATCTCGCGGAACTATCCGGTCGCGACCGAAATCCTCAACGCCTCCGACGCCGACGACGAGATCCGCTGCGTGGTGCGCGAGGTCGTCGCCGCGCTCGAGCGGACGTCGGCGCACCGGATCGCGGTCCTCTATTCGTCGATCACGCCGTACGCGCGGCTGCTGCACGAGCACCTCTCGGCCGCGGGGATCGCGGTCAACGGCCCGGGGACGCGCCCGGTGCACGAGCGAGCCATCGCGCGGACGCTGCTGGAGGTGCTCGCCCTCGTCGATCAGGACCTGCCGCGCGCCGATGTCTTCCGCGCCCTGTCGAACGCACCGACGCGTGACTTCACCGGTGAGCGCATCCCCGTCCCGCAGTGGGAGCGGATGTCCCGGGCGGCCGGTGTGGTGCGTGGTGACGACTGGGAGAGTCGGCTCGCCCTCTACGCGCAGTCCGAGCGCCGCACGGCCCAGCAGGAGGAGGCGGCGGAGGATCCGCGCCCTGCAGCGATGCGGCGCGCGCAGTACAACGCAGAGAAGGCCGAGCGGCTGCATGCGTTCGCGTCTGAGCTACGGCGTCGGCTGACCGCGCTGACCGGGCTGGAGAGCTGGTCCGAGCTTGCCAGCGCGGTTCTGCAGCTCTTCCAGGAGCTGCTCGGTGACTACTCGTCGCTGCCGATCGAGGAGCAGTACGCCGCTGCTGCCGTCGAGGGGTCGCTACGCGGCCTCTCAACGCTGGATGAGCTCGGTACGCCGGCGAGTCTCGCAGTGCTGCGCGACGTCCTGGAGCTGGAGCTGCAGCAGTCGCTCCCCCGGGTCGGCACGTTCGGGACGGGCGTGCTGGTCGCGCCGCTGTCCGCGAGCGTCGGGCTGGCGGCCGACATCGTGTACGTCGTCGGCCTGTCGGAGGACCTCTATCCCGGGCGCGTCCACGAGGATGCGCTGCTCCCGCACCGGGTCCGCGAGGCCGCCGCGCCGGAGCTGGCCTCCTTCCGCGACCGGCTCGACGAGAAGCAGCGACACCTGTTGGTCGCGTTCGCGGCCGGCGCGCGCAAGGTGGTCGCTTCGTTCCCCCGTGGCGACCTACGCCGTTCGTCGCGGCGGCTGCCGACCCGCTGGCTGCTCGGCTCGCTCCGCTCCCTGAGCGGCGACCATGCCCTGGCCGCCACCGCCTGGGAGCAGGGCGCGTACGGCGATCGCCTACGGACCTCGGCGTCGTACGCCGGCTCGTTGACGACGGCAACCATGCCGGCGAGTGAGCAGGAGTGGCAGGTGCGGTCGGCGGCGGCCGGGTTGTGGCTGAGCGACCGGGTGCTGGTTCGCGCTCGTGAGCTGCTGCGCGGCCGCGGCAGTCCGGCGTTCACGCGCTTCGACGGCGACCTGTCCGGCGTGCCCGGCCTCCCGCAGTACGCCGTCGAGGATCGGGTCGCGTCGCCGACGTCCCTGGAGGCCTACGCGAGCTGCCCGCACGCGTACTTCGTCGAGCGGCTGCTCCAGGTCGAGCCGTTGGAGGCCCCGGAGGATCTGCTCGTCATCTCGCCGATCCAGGTCGGCAACCTGATCCACGACAGTCTGGATGCGTTCGTCAGCCGGCTGGCCGGTGCGCTCCCGGCGTACGGCGCGGCCTGGCCGGCGGAGCAACGGCAGCTGCTGCTCGCGATCGGGGCCGAGCTGGCCGACCGTTTCGAGGCGGAGGGGCTGACCGGCCATCCCCGGCTGTGGCAGCGTGAGCGGCTGCGCATCCTCGGCGATCTGATGGTTCTGCTGAGCGATGACGACCGCTGGCGGTCCGAGCGGGAGGCGTCGGTGGTCGCGAGTGAGCTGCGTTTCGGGTTCGACGGCGAGCCGCCGGTAGAGATTCCGGTGCCGTCCGGGCGGGTGCTGCTGCGCGGCTCGGCCGACAAGGTCGACCTCGGCCGCGACGGCACGATCTACGTGACCGACGTGAAGACCGGCGGCTTCTCGCGGTACGAGGGGATCGAGGCCGATCCGGTCGCCGCCGGTACGAAACTGCAGCTACCCGTCTACGCGTACGCCGCGCGGGCCCGGCTCGGCGCGGCCGATACGCCGGTCGAAGCGTCGTACTGGTTCGTCCGGCGCGGCGGGAAGCGGATCCCGGTCCCGCTGACCGCCGAGGTCGAGGCGCGTTACGTCGAGACGCTGGACGTGATCGTGTCGTCGATCGCCGGTGGGCTCTTTCCGCCCAAGGCGCCCGAGATCCCGGACTTTCTCTGGGTGCAGTGCCCGTACTGCAATCCGGACGGGATCGGCCACAGCGAGGTCCGCGCGCGATGGGAGCGCAAGCGGCAGGATCCGACGTTGGAGCGGCTGGTCCGATTGATCGACCCTGCGGTGTACGAGGAGGCCGGCGATGAGTGAGCAGCTGCTCGACGGTCCGGCCCGGGAGCGGATCCGGACGGATACCGAGACGACGCTGTTCGTCGAGGCCGGCGCGGGCTCGGGGAAGACGCATGCGCTCGTCGACCGGGTGACGACGCTGGTGCTGCGCGATGGCGTGCCGCTGCGGACGATCGCGGCGGTGACCTTCACCGAGAAGGCCGGCGCCGAGCTGCGGGACCGTTTGCGAGTCGAGTTCGAGAAGGCGCGGAAGGGGCCGGCCGGGCCGCTGGCCGACGAGGCGCTCGACGATCTGGACTCGGCGTCCATCGGGACGCTGCACGCGTTCGCGCAGCAGCTGCTGCTCGCGCATCCGATCGAGGCCGGTTTGCCGCCGCTGATCGACGTCCTCGACGAGGTCGGTTCGTCGGTCGCCTTCGAGGAGCGCTGGGCCGAGCTGCAGCAGCAGCTGCTGGACGACGAGGCGATCGCCGAGCCGCTGCTGCTGGCGATGGCGGTCGGCGTCGAGCTGAAACACCTGCGCTCGCTGGCGCGCCTGTTCGGCAACGACTGGGACCTGATCGGCGAGCGCGTGCTGGTGGCGCCGCCGGAGCTGGTCGCGATGCCGGATCTGACCGGTCTGACCGCCGCGGCCGCGCAGCTCGGCGGCTTGGCCGAGTCCTGCTCGGACGCCGAGGACCGGCTGCTGCCGAAGCTGCGGCAGATCCGCGAGCTCGGGCTGATGCTGGAGACCGCGACCGATCAGGAGACCCAGCTCGCGGTGCTGCAAACGCTGCGCGGGCTGAAGATCGGCCGGATCGGCCGCAAGGAGAACTGGCCCGATATCGCCAAGGTCCGGTCGGACTGTACCGCCGTCGTGGACGTCGCCGGTTCGCTCGTCGAGCTGCTCCTCGATGCTTGCCTCCGGCATCTTTCCCGCTGGGTCGCGGAGCGGGTGCTGGAGTCGGCCGAGGTCCGGCGACGGGACGGCCGGCTGGAGTTCCACGACCTGCTGGTGCTGGCGCGCGACCTGCTGCGGCGGGAGACGTCGGTCCGCTCGGCGCTGTCCGACCGGTTCGAGCGCCTGTTGCTGGACGAGTTCCAGGACACCGACCCGATCCAGATCGAGCTCGCCGTCCGGATCGCCGCGGGCGCGGACGGCGGCGCCCCGGACTGGCACGACATCGACGTCCCCGACGGGCGGCTGTTCGTCGTCGGCGACCCCAAGCAGTCCATCTACCGCTTCCGCCGCGCCAACATCGCGACCTACCTGACCGCCCAGGAGCTGCTCGGCGAGACCGTCACCCTGACCACCAACTTCCGGACCGTCCCACCTGTCCTGGCCTGGATCAACCACGTCTTCAGCGCCCTCATCCAGCCGCAGGACGCCGCCCAGCCGACCTACCATCCGCTGACGCCGCATCGCGAAACCCCCGCCAAAGCTCCCGAGCCGGAGGTCGTCCCGGCCGACGGCGAGGAGCTCACCCTCTTCGACTTCATCTCCGACGAACCAGAGCCCGAGCCTGAGCCGCCGGCGGGTGACGGCCTCGGTCAGCTCCTGCAGTTCCGGCGTCCCGACGACGAACCGGCGCCCGCCCCCGCGCCGTCGTACGACGAGGCGGTCTCCGGTCCGGCGGTCAGCATTCTCGGCGCGACCCCGCACGACGATCTGCCGAGGGCCCAGGCGTCCGTCCTGCGTGAGCGGGAGGCGACCGATGTCGCGGCGGTCATTGACCAGGCGCTCCGCGAGGGCTGGCTCGTCCACGACGAACGGCGCAAGACCTGGCGGCCGGCCGCGGCGGGCGATATCGCCGTCCTGGTTCCGGCGCGGACGTCGCTGCCGTTCCTCGAAGACGCACTCGATCGGGCCGACATCCCGTACCGCGCGGAGGCCAGCTCGCTCGTCTATCAGACCGCCGAGGTGCGTGACCTGCTCGCCTGCGCCCGCGCGCTCGGCGATCCGAGCGACCAGCTCGCGCTCGTCACCACCTTGCGCTCAGCGCTGTTCGGCTGCGGCGACGACGATCTCTTCACCTGGAAGCGGTCGGGCGGCAGCTTCACGCTGACCGCGCCGGTCCCCGACGGCCTGCTGGCCCATCCGGTCGGCGAGGCGATGGAGTGGCTCCGGCGCGCGTATTACGCCGCGCGCTGGCAGACGCCGAGCGAGGTCCTGGCCAAGATCGTCGCCGACCGCCGGATGCTCGAGGTCGCTGCGATCGGCCCGCGCGCTCGGGACGCCTGGCGCCGCGTCCGGTTCGTCGTCGATCAGGCCCGCGCCTGGTCCGAGGTCGAGCACGGCGGTCTGCGCGCCTACCTCGCCTGGGCCGCGCATCAAGGTGAGGAGGCCTCCCGCGTCGCCGAGGCGGTGCTGCCCGAGACCGACGCCGACGCCGTCCGGGTGATGACGATCCATGCCGCGAAAGGCCTGGAGTTCCCGATCGTGATCCTGTCCGGGATGACCGCCGCCCCGAACCGGCAGCGCGGCGTCCAGGTCCTCTGGCCGCCGGACGGCGGCTACGCGGTGAAGCTCAAGTCCTCCGTCCAGACCGAGGACTTCGACCTCGTCCAGCCCGTCGACGAGCAGATGGACGATTTCGAGCGCCGCCGCCTGCTGTACGTCGCCGCCACCCGCGCGCGCGACCACCTCGTGGTCTCCCTGCACCGCTCCGGCACCAGGCGGCATTCCAGCAACGCCGAGCTGCTCGCCTCGGCCGATGCCGCCGAGGCCTCGACCGCGACGCTGTTCGACGGCCCGCCGCCCCCGGCGCGCGACCCGCGAGCGACGTCCGACGTGAGCCCGCCGATAAGCCGCAAACAATGGGACGAGCAGATCGAAGGCGCCCGCAAGGCCAGTCGCCGTCCCTCGGCCCAGAGCGCCTCCGGCCTGGAGGGCACCGCGCCGGCGCTCGCCCTGGGCGCGGAGACCGAGCCCGGGACGGCGAAGGCCGCTCGCGACCTCGAGCTGCCGCCGTGGTCGAAGGGCCGCTACGGGACGGCGATCGGTCGCGCCGTCCACGGCGTCCTCCAAGTCGTCGACCTGACGACCGGCGCGGGTCTGGAGCCTGCCGTCGCGACGCAGTGCCTGGCCGAGGGGGTTCTCGAGTACGCCGGTGTCGTGACGGCCCTAGTCCGCTCCGCGCTCGGCTCGGAGGTCGTGCAGCGAGCCGCCGCGCGGGAGCACTGGCGGGAGTCGTACGTCGGCGCCGTCCAGCCCGATGGCACCGTCCTCGAAGGTTTCGTCGACCTCATCTACCGCGAGGACGACGGCCGTCTCACCGTCGTCGACTACAAGACCGACGCCGTCCCCGAGGCGGCGCTGGACAGTCGCGTCGCCTACTACGCCCCGCAGCTGCGGACGTACGCCGACATCCTGCCCAACACCGCCCCACCTGTCCTACTGTTCCTCAACCCGGCCGGAGCCGTCGCCAGACAGTTGCCCTAGACAACCAATCGCACCGCGAGGACGACGATCACCGCACTCGACGCCAACGCGGTGATCAGCCGGCCGAGCCGCCCGGTCAGGACCCGTCCGAGCAGCGCGCCTCCGCCGGCCAGCAACAGCTGCCAGCTCGCCGACGCCAGAAAGGCCGCCACCACGAACACCATCCGCTCGACCGCGCCCGGATCGTCGCCCGTCCCGCCCAGCACCAAGGCGGCGAAGTAGATCACCGTCATCGGGTTGAGCAGAGTCATACCGAGCATCCCGACGTACGCCGTCCGCGCGCGCATCGGCGGCTCCTGCTGAAGCCCGGTCAACCGGCCGGCCCGATACCGCCGTACGCCGCTGATCGCCGCAACCGCCGCGAGGCCCACCAGGACCGCCACGGAGGCCCAGCGCAGCGGCTCCACAATCGGCGCCAGCACTGGCGCCAAGGCGGAACCGGCCACGGCCGCGACGAGCGCGTAGATTCCGTCAGCCGATGCGATCCCGAGCGCCGCGGCAGCTCCGACCCGTAACGAACTCCGCGCGCTCAGCCCGACCAGATAGGTGCCGACGGCTCCGACCGGAACGGCGATGCCGTACCCGGCGAGCACGCCGGCCACCACCACCTCGATCACAAGCGGAAGCGGCTCGACCCCCACCGACGGCCGGTCTGCTGCTGGAACCGAGCCGCCACGTCGGCAACCGGTTTCGTCAGCAACATCTCGATCGTCGTAGTCATGTCTCCATGATCAGCAGCGCCGCAACCCAATTAGTCCGGCTCGAAGCGCAGCAGGTCTCCAGGCTGGCATTCGAGCACTTCGCAGAGCGCGGCCAGAGTGCTGAACCGGACGGCCTTCGCGCGCCCGTTCTTCAGCACTGCCAGGTTCGCCGGGGAGATACCGACGCGCTCCGCGAGCACGCCAACGGCCATCTTCCGCTTGGCCAGCATCACGTCGACGTCGACCACGATCGGCATCAGATCACCTCGTCGAGCTCAGCCTGCAGCTCCTGCGCCTCGACGTCTCTCGCCACCGCCTGCACCAGCAGCAGCCGCATCACGAACACCACCAGCGCGACGCCGGCGATCACGAGCGACAGCCCGCAGATCAGACCGACCACCCCTGGCGCGACGGCCTCGCCCGGCGCCAGCACGACGGCCAGCGCGAAGGCGAGCACCGACGCGACGCCGATCGCGCCGATCACGACGTCGACGTACCGGAACGCGCCGTTCGAGAAGACCGTCCCCCGCCGAACCATCGTCAGCAGCCGCCAGATACAGACCGCCGTCACCTGCAGCGTGACGATGCCCAGCACGACGATGACGACGAGCGGAACCCGCACGCCCGCGGGCGCCTCGTCGAGATCGGCCCAGATCAGCGGAACCAGCACGGTCTGCACCAGCAACGATCCGGCCAGCGCGATCACCAACACCACTCGCAACGCGAGCACAGCAACTTTCCCCATCACCCCTCCTAACGAGCAACGATTCAAATCTATCGATATTCGACAGATTCGACAAGCTTCTCGTCAGTGACCGAGTAGCCGAGCGCTCTCCTCGGCGCGCTGCAACGCGGTCAGCAGCGCCGCCCGGCCGGCCTGGTCGATATCGGCCGCGAGCGCCGCCACGGCAGCCTCGCCGCCCTGCTGCAGCTTCTCGACCAGCTCGCGATGGACGGCGGCGAGCCGGGCCGCGTCGAAGTCCGGCCGGACGAACGTGAGCAGCAGCCGGACTTCGTCCTCGCAGTGCCGATAGCTGTCCAGCAGCCGCCGATTGCCGGCCGCGGCGACGATCGCGCGGTGGATGGCGCTGTGCACACCGGTCAGCTCTCGCCACGACGGCCGCGGCTCCCGAGTCGCCAGCGCCTCGAGCCGCTCGACCTCGACGAGCACGGGACCCAGATCCGCCCCCGCGGCCAGCGCCGTCCGCAGCGCGCCGAGCTCGAGCACCTTGCGGTAGTCGAAGATCTCGTCGATCCGCTCCCGGCTCAGGGCCGCGACAACCGCGCCCCGATGCCGCTCGTGGACGACGAGGCCGCGCTCGACGAGCAGCCGCAGCCCGGCCCGGATCGTGTGCCGCCCGACGTCGAACCGCTCGGCCAGCTCCGCCTCGCGAAACCGCGTCCCGACCGGATGTACGCCGTCCAGCAGCTCACCCCGCAACGCCTCCGCGACCCGCTCCGGCACCCCGACCACGGTCAGGCCCTCCCATGGATTGTGCAACAATATTTGAACGCTTATAGCAACAATACTGCCGATCGGAGCGCCCATGCCCATCGACAACCTCGAAGTCCACGGCACGTCTGGCCCACCGGTTCTGCTCGTGCCCGGTGGCGCCGAGTCCGCGCTCGGCTTCTTCCCCGGGCTCGTCGAGGGCCTCGTGGCCGATCCCGGCTGCCGCGTCATCGTGCACGACCGGCCCGGGACCGGGACGTCCATGCTTCCCGGCGCTCTCGCCGACGCTCCCGCGCACCTGAATGCGCTGATCACCGAGGTCGGCCTCGGGCCCGCGGTCGTCGTCGGTCAGAGCCTCGGCGGCGCCGTCGCGGTGCTGCTCGCGCAGGCGCACCCCGAGAACGTCGCCGGCTTGGTGCTGCTGGATCCGACGCCGATCAACGACCCCACGCTCTGCGGCCGGATCGAACGCATGACCCAGGTGCTGGCCGCGCTGGCCAAGGTCCCGGTCGCCCGCGGCCTGCTCGCGGCCGTGCTGCGCTCGAGTGTCGCCCGCAGCACCCGCGGCCGCGACCTCCGGCCCGACTGTCAGGCGGTCTTCGACCGCACCGCCAATCTGGACATCGCGCAGCTGGATCGAGCCGTCACCGGCCTCGCCGCGCTCTCGGCGAAGATCGCCCCGAAACCGCTTCCCAGCGTTCTCGTCACGGCCGACCGCAAACCCGGCGCCGCCATCACTCAGGCGCACACGCGCCTTGCCGAGGCGCTCGGCGCGACGCTGCGCAGCTTCCCCGGCGCGGACCACAACGTGCAGCTGACGCACCCCGACGAAACCCTCGCCGCGACCCGGGCGCTGATCAGCGAACTTCGGTGACGCGGCCGATGGTTACCGATTGTGGATAACGGGAAGTGACCCTGGGGTGTGGGTGAGCGTCCGGTCGCCTACGATCTGCGGGAACACTGTGAGGAATGCTGGCGGGTCTGCCACAAAGAGTGTGAGGGTGTGGCCATGAACATCGGTACTCGGAAGATCGTCGTCGACGAGGCGATCGCGCAGTTGCGGCTGTATGCCGAGACCAACGGCGCCGTACTGCGGTACTACGACGGACTGCCGGGGCAGACGCTGATCGGCGGCTCGGACCCGAACCAGGTAACGCTGGAGGATCTGGCGCGGACGATGGTGATCGGCTCCGACCTGCGCGCACTGGACATCCCCTGGCTGCTCGAGGTCGAGGCGGACAAGGAGTTCGCGGCCGTTCCGGTCGACGCCAGGCTGGAGGACGCCGCGCCGGGCAGCGAGCTGTTCGAGGCGGCGATGGCGCTGGACGAGAAGTTCTCCGGGCACCGCGGCTTCGGCCAGGCGAAGAAGTCGAAGCTGCTGCACCTGAAGCGGCCGTTCCTCTACCCGGTCAGCGACAGCTTCATCCGGATGACCTACACGAACGCGGCCGCCGGCGCGGAGTTCCTGTCGGCCGTGCACCGCGATCTGGTCAACCCGGCGAACGTCCGCGACTTCAAACTGCTGCAGGTCCGGCTGATGCAGGAGCCGCCGACCTCCGCCGCGCGGGTCCTCAGCGAGGCGCCGACACTGCGCCTGCTGGACATCCTCGCTTCGCTGCTCGGCGAGGCGAAGTAGCCGCTACGTCAGGCCGAGCCGCGCCAGCGGCTCGACCAGCTCACGCTCCTCGTACGACAGGTGCGAGAGCAGGGTGTCGTCGAGCAGATCGACCGCAGCACGCAGTCCGGTGATGTCACCGCTTCCGTCAACCAGGGCGACCAGCGCCTGGTCCACACGCTCCAGAACGTCGTGGATGACGAGGTGCTCCTCCTGCAAGCGGTTGACGACCGGAGCAAGTTCCGGGTCCGCCCGCCGCAGCCGCGGGAAGAGCATGGCGTCCTCCAGCGAGTGGTGTGAGGTGACCAGGCGGCAGTACGACTCGCAGTACGTGCCGAGCGTCCAGTTGTTCTGGCGCATCGTCATCGTGCTGATGTGTGAACGCGCCTGTCCGACACCGAGCGAGCCCGCCGCGACCTGCTCGACCAGATCGTGGATCTGCTCGAGCTCTGCGCGCAGGTGGTCGTGTACGTCGATCAGGTGCTGCCCGGAAGACAGCTGCTGTGGCGTGTACGTGCGCGACGGGTCCAGCGCCGGTCCGGTCGGCCGCTCGGACTCATCGATGAGCTGTACGGCGCTTCGGCGTACAGCGGGAGGTGGCGTCGGTACGACGCCGAAACCGGCAGACTGCGGGGCCACCGTCGTTGGAGCTCCACTGCGGGCCGACTGCACCGCTTCGCGCACTCCCTCGGCCACCTCGGCGAAACGCCGGATGTCGGTCGGGTCGTCCGAGCTGAGGATGTAGGTGCTCATTCCTTCGTTGAGCGTCAGCTCGGTGAGCTGGTCGATCCACAGCGCCTCCGGCCCTTGCAGGAACCCACCGCTGCCAGCGAACCGGCCAGACACGTTGTAGAGCCGTCGTACGTCGGCTGGGTCGCGTCCGGCGTCCACTGCGGCTTCGTCGATCAACTTGTTCATTGCGGTCAGGTCTTCGGGTTTGGCGTACGGGCTGCTCGGCAGCCAGCCGTCGGCGAGCCGGCCGGTGATTGCGAGCATGCGGGGCTTGTAGGCGCCTAGCCAGATCTCTACGTCATGGGCGGGCTGCGGGCCGCGCTTCGCACCGGAGACCGGGTAGTGCGCGCCTGGGAGCCGGATGCCGCCGCCGGTCGGCTCCCAGACCGCGCGGATGACCGCGATGGCCTCTTCCAGTGCGGTGATGCTCTGGCCGGTTGTCAGCCGCGGACCGGCGTTCGCCGCGACGGCGTCCAGGAAACCGCCCGCGCCGAGGCCGAGCTCGACCCGGCCGCCGCTGATCAGGTCGAGGGTGGCGACGCTGCGGGCCAGGACTACCGGATGCCGGAGCGGGAGGTTGGCGACGTTCGTGGCGACCTTGATGCGCTGGGTCTGGGCGGCGACGACCGACAGCAGCGTCCAGGCGTCCATCAGCCGCGGCTGGTACGGGTGGTCCTGGAAGCTGACCAGATCCAGGCCGACCTGCTCGGTGAGCTGCGCGAGCGCGATCACGCGGGCGGGGTCGTCGATGGCCGGGGTCAGGAAGGTGCCGAAAACGAGGTCGTGGCCGTAGTCCATGACTCCAAACTACGCTGTGCTCAAAATAATCTCAAACACAGAACATCTACTGTTGGATTAGATCGAAAGCCTGCTGTGGCGCCAGCAAACCGCCGGCCGCGACACCGTCGTCATAGCGCTCCGACCCGAGCGCGTCGCGCACCGCCTCGACTGCGCGCTCCAAGTCCTCCACCTCGGTTGACGCGATCAGATGCTCGCCTGCGGCGCGAGTGGCGGCCGCGGAGCCGAGGAGCTGCGCTGCGACGCTCTTGTCCGGCAGGCAGGCAGCTATGGCCTCCAGCGCCCAGCACATGCTGCGGACCGAGTCGTGGCCAGCGGCGACCTCGAAAGCCTCCATGTGCAGCTTGAGCGCCGCATCGGGCTCGCCCTTGAGCTGCAGGACGAAGCCCAGCTCTTGCAGCACCATCGACAGATAGAGCACTGCTTCGGGCTGTGTCCGGGCTGCGGCGAGCAGAGTGCGCAGGCGGTGCTCGGCCTCGACCAAGTCGCCAGTACGCCGAGCCGCGAACGCAAGCACGATCTCGGCGAGCGCCTGGAGCGGCCGCTGGCCCTGCTCGACCGACAACCGTAGCGCACGTTCACCGTGGGCGCGGGCACCGACGTAGTCGCCCTGGCGGACCTGCGTCCAGCCCAGCATGCCGAGGGCGCCTGCCACTTCCGGCCACAGCCCGAGCTCCTCCCCGATCTGCACGCCCTCGCGGTGCATGCGCGCAGCCTCGTCGAAATTGCCCTCTAGCTCGGCTGCGGCGCCAAGCCAGGTGGTGGCCTGCAGCATGCCCCACCGGTCCCCCACCGACTTGAAGAGCCGCACGCTCTCGCTGGCGTCCGCCCGCAACGCAGCCAAGTCGGACCGAACGTGCTGATGCTGCGCTCGGGCCGTCAACGCCGCTGCAGCACCCCACGTATCGCCGTCCGCCTCGAAGCTCTTCAGCGCGCGCTCCAGCAACACCTGGGCCGCTGCGAGCTCGCCCATATCGCTACTGGTGAAGGCGATCCACCACTGCCCGCGCGCATCAGCCGTCTCCTGCCAACGCTCACGCTCGGCGCTCGCCCGCTCATCGGCCTGCAGGTAGAGGAAGCCAGTCCGCCACGCACCTGCCCGTGGCGACTCCGGTACGGCGTCCAGGGAGCGCACTGCCTCCGGCGTCCGGCCTCGGAGGTACCAGTACCAGGCCAGCGCATCGACGAGTCTCTCGGCCAGGTCGGTTTGTCCGGTCACCACTGCGCGGTCCAGCGCCGTCCGCAGGTTCGCGGTCTCCGCGTCGAGCTGCCGCAGCCAGTGCCCTTGCTCAGCACCGAGCAGCCGCGCTGACTCGGCCAGCGTTACGTAGTACTCCAGATGCCGCTGCTTCAGCTCCTCGAGCTCATCTGCAGCCTTTTCGATGCAGTACGCCGCTACTGACTCCAGAAGCCGGTAGCGCGGGCCGTCCGCGCCGTGCATGGCGACAACAAGCGACCTGTCGACAAGTCGCACCAGAACGTCTACAACGTCCGGGTCCTGACAGACGGCCGCCGCAGCCTCTGCTGTGCAACCGTCGGCGTGGACGGCGAGGCGGCGCAGGACGACCTGCTCCTCCGGGCTGAGCAGCTCCCAGCTCCAGTCGATCATCGCCTGGAGTGTCTGCTGTCGTGGCGCGGCTCCGCGATGGCCGGTCGCGAGCAACCGGAAGCGGTCGTCCAGTCTGGTCACGAGACCGCGAATACCCAGCGCACGCACTCTGGTCGCGGCGAGCTCCAGCGCGAGCGGAATGCCGTCGAGGCGTCGACACAGCACAGACACGTCTGCAGCGTTCTCTGTGGTCAGTAGGAAGTCACGAGCCGCCCGCGCGACGAAGAGTTGCACAGCGCTGCTGTGGGCGACGTCGTCGAACTCGGACGCCGCAGTTGGCACTTCCAGCGGCGGCACGGTCCACACCACCTCGCCGGCCAGGTTGAGCGGCTCACGGCTGGTCGCCAGCACGCGCAGCCCGGGAGCCGCCGCCAGCAAGCTGTCGGCCAGGTCAGCAACCTCAGCAACCACCTGCTCACAGTTGTCGAGCACCAGCAGCCGTGAGCCCATCACTGCGGCCAGCCGCTCGACGGACGTGGCCGTCGGCCCACCGCTGTCTCTGAGGTCCAACGCAGCCTGGACGGCGTCGGTCAACGAGTCCCGCACGGACAGCGCGGCCGGCGTCACGGCAGCCAGCTCGACGAACAGGACGCCGTCCGCGAACCGGTCAGCCACCGCGGACGCCGACGCCAGGGCCAGCCGGGTCTTGCCGACTCCACCTGGCCCCGTGAGGGTGACGAGTCGTGAGGTCGTCAGCTCGGCGTCCAGCGCTCCTAGAGCGTCGCTGCGGCCGATGAGCTCGGACAACTGGGCAGGGAGATTGCTGCGGGCCTGCGGCAGCTCCTGCGCGAGGATCGACTGCTGCAGCGCCACCAGCGGCGGACTCGGGTCGAGACCGAGCTCATCGAGGAGCAGCTGGCGCAGCTCCTCGAAACTCTCCAGCGCCTCGCTCTGTCGCCCCGCTCGGTACAAAGCGCGCATGTGAGCGGCCCGGAGACCCTCGCGCAGCGGGTGTTCGGTCAGCAGTGCAGACAGCTCATCTACCGGGACATCAGCACGCTCCAGCACAGCCAGGCGCTGTTCAGTCAGCCTGGCCACCGCCGTCTCGACGAACGCCTCGTCCGCGAAGTCGGCGTACGCCGGACCGCGCCACAGGGCGAGCGCCTCGTCCAGCCGCCCGCTGTCGACCCGCTCCGCGAAGGTGAGCGCGTCGTACGACGCCTTGTCGACGGTGAGCGAGTAGCCGGCCGGACCGGAGCAGACGAGCGCACGGCTGCCCGGCTCGGCGTCCTCGAACGCACGGCGCAGCTGCGAGACCTTGGCCGACAGCGTGCCGGATGGGTTGCCCGGAAGCTGTGAACCCCAGAGGTCGTCGATCAGCCGGTCCGCAGGGACCGGTCGGCCCTCGTGAGCGAGCAGATCAGCCAGCAACGCGCGCACCTTCAGCCCCTGGATCACCACGGGCTCCCCCGCGTCTGTCCAGGCCGTAACCGGTCCTAGCACCCCGAAACGCATGGCCGCACCCTATCTTTCCGCAGCCGGACCGGCGGACCGGAAAGAAACCGTAAACGGTCTGCGGCAGAGTTTGGGTCAACAGAAGGGAGGCAGGAAATGCGACTCGCAGTCATCATCGGCAGCACTCGGAACGGACGGTTCGGACCCACCGTCGCCCACTGGCTGGCCCAGCAGGCGGCCAAACAGTTCACCGTCGACCTGATCGACCTCGCTGCCGCTGACCTGCCGACCACACTGCCGGACGCCGACGACACGCTCCCCGCGCAGGTCGCAGTACTGGCCCCGCGGCTCGAGGCAGCTGAGGCGTTCGCAGTGGTCACGCCAGAGCTCAACAGCGGCTACCCGGCCGCGCTGAAGACCGCACTGGACTGGTACTACGAGGAGTGGCACGCCAAACCGGTCGCAATCGTCAGCTACGGCCGGGAGAGCGGTGGGCTGCTCGCCACCGCGCAGCTGCGCCAGGTGTTCGCCGAACTGCAGGCGGTCACCATCCGCAACACAGTCACGCTGCCCTGTTACTGGGAGCAGTTCACCGCCGACGGCGACTGGCCCCGGCCGGCCGCGGGCTACGAGGCCCAGGCCAAACTCATGCTCGACCAGCTCGTCTGGTGGGCCGAAGCGCTTCGGGATGCGCGCACCAAGCGTCCCTACCGACAGTAGAAAAGGAAAAGACCCATGAGGAAGCTGATCGAGACCACGTTCGTCACGCTCAACGGCGCCATCGACAACCCGCAGAACTGGTCCGGCCCGTACTGGGACGAGGAGCACTTCGGCTACTCGGCCAAACTGATGGAAGGCACCGACGCGCTGCTGCTCGGCCGCCTCACCTACGAAGGCTTCGCCGAGGCCTGGTCGTCCCGTGACGGCGAGATGGCGGACATGTTCAACAACCTGCCGAAGTACGTCGCCAGCCGCACGCTCACCGAGACCACCTGGAACGCCACCCTCCTCGAGGGCGACACCGTCGAGGCCGTCAAGGCGCTGAAGGCCGAGGAGGGCGGCAACCTGCTCAAGTTCGGCACCGGCTCGTTCTCCAAGACCCTGCTCGAGCACAAGCTCGTCGACGAGTACCACTTCTGGGTCTTCCCCGTCCTGGCCGACGGCGAGACCATGTTCGCCGGCGACGGCCTGGACATCACCCACCTCGACCTGCTCGGCACCACCACCTTCAAGTCCGGCATCGTCGTCCACAAGCTCGCCCCGAAGGCCTGAGAAACCACCGGGGAGCGCTCTCCGAGCGATCTCGCCACCGCAGTACGCCGCGGCCCGCACGACACCCGTCGTCCGGGCCGCACTGCGTTGCCCACCAAGTAGCCCGCCGGGCTGCCCGCCAAGCTGTCCGCCCGGCCCCGAGCGATCAGGGCGCGATGTTCTGGTTGAGGTGGAAGAGGTTGCCGGGGTCGTACGTGCGTTTGACCTCGACGAGACGGTCGTAGTTGCCCTTGTAGTTGTCGCGGATCCGGCCCTGGTCGTCGTCGGCCATGAAGTTGACGTAGCCGCCGGCCTCCGAATGCGGGGCGATGTCGTCGTAGTAGGAGCGCACCCAGTCGACGCCGGCGTCGTTCTGCGCCGGGTCCGGCCACATGCCGGCGATCACGGTCGCGAACTTCGCGTCCCGGTAGGCGAAGGCAGTCGCGTCGGGGGTGACTCGATGGCAGGCGCCGTCGATCGGGTAGATGTGCACGGTGGAGTTGACCGCGGGCAGGCCGGGCGCGTGCCGAAGGTGCGCCTGGATCGCGTCGTCGGTCAGCTCGGTGACGAAGTTCGCCTTCCAGTAGTGCTGCAGCCCGGCCGGGACGAGACCGTCGAAGGCGCTGTTCAGCGCGGGGTAGGGCATCGGCCCGACGTGCTCGGCGACGACCGGCGCGAACTGCCGGAACGCCGAGACAGCGCTCTCTCCGCGTTCTGGATCACCAGCCCAGCAGGCCACGATCAGCGCGAACACCTCGCCGTGGCGAGCTTCGGGAATGAACGGCAGCGGCGGCGCGATCTGGAACGCCGGGAACCCGCCGAGCTCCTCGGGCGCGTCGCCGATCGTGTCCCGGAATCCGGCCAGCACGGCGGCGGCGTCCGACAACTCGAACAGCATCGGGCCGCCGTACACGGTCGCGACCGGCGCGAGCCGGAACTCCAGCGCGGTCACGACGCCGAAGTTGCCGCCGCCACCGCGCAGCGCCCAGAACAGGTCCTCGTGCTCCTTCTCGCTGGCGATCAGGAACTGCCCGTCGGCCGTCACCACATCAGCGGAGATCAGGTTGTCGCAGGACAGGCCGAGCCCGCGGGCCAGATACCCGATCCCGCCGCCGAGCGTGAGCCCGCCGACGCCGGTGGTCGAGATGATGCCGCCGGTCGTCGCCAGCCCGAACGCGTGCGTCGCCGCGTTGAAATCACCCCACGTCGCTCCGCCGCCGGCGCGCGCCGTCCGGCTGACCGGATTCACCCGGACGTTCCGCATCCCGCTCAGGTCGATCACGACGCCGTCGTCCACAGTCCCGAAACCCGGCACGCTGTGCGAACCGCCGCGGACCGCCAGCTCGAGTGTGTTCTCCCGGGCGTAGTCGACCGCAGCCATCACATCCCCGGCGTTCTCACACCGGACGACGACCTTCGGCCGCCTGTCGTGCATGGCGTTGTACACCCGGCGCGCCTCGTCGTACCCCTCGTCGCCGGCAGTCCAGATCTGCCCGCGAACGCGCTCTCTCAGTTTCTCCATCGTGCTCATCCGTCTGCTCCCCGGCCGTTCGCCGCTCGCGAAGCGACAGCACGCCGGACGACGACGCGCCACCGCGCAGACCGGCCGTCACCGAGCGCCGCGCACCCACCTCACCCAACCGGAAACTCCGCGGGGCCCGGCGTCGGCGTGCGGCTGTCATGCCTTGTGGGGTTAGAGGCTGGTGGCGGCTGCGGATCGGAGTGCGTCGGCGACGGCTGTGATGGTGGGGGTGCGGGTGCGTCGGGTGAGCATGAAGACGGTGCGGCCGACCGAGCCCTCGGCGGGCAGGCGGACGGCGACGCCCGGTGCGCCGTGGGCGAGCACGAGATCGGGGAGCAGCGCCGCGGCGCCGTTGCGGCGGACGAGCTCGAACAGGATCAGGAAATCGTCCGAGCTGTAGCGCAGGTCGGGCTCGAAACCGCCCAGCTCACGGCAGACGCGGACCTGCATCTCCCGATGCCCCGTCCCGGGCTGGCAACACGCCCAGGCGACGTCGGCCAGCCGGGCGATCTGCACGCGTTCGACCCCGGCTTCGGGATGATCGAGCGGGAGGACGACGCGAATCTGCTCCCGGATCAGGTGTTCGCGGAGCAGATCCGCGTGGACGGCGCGCGGCTGGCCGTCGTACTCGTCGCCGATCATCACGTCGAGCTGCTGCAGGCGCAGCGCGGGCGCCGCCTGCTCGACTTCGGCTTCGGCCGCCTCGACGCGGATGTCGGGATGCGTCGCCGCGAGCGCGCGGATCGCCGGCGCCACGATGCTCAGGAACGCGGACTGGAACGCCGCGATGCGGACGACGCCCGCCAGCCGGCCCGCGGCGACGCTCGCCAGCTCGGCCTCGGCCGCCTCGACGCCCTCGAGCAGGGTCGACGCGTGCCGCACCAGGACGTGCCCGGCCGCGGTCAGCCGGATGTTGCGGCCGACGCGCTCGAACAACGGCGTACCGGCTTCGCGTTCGAGAACCGACAGTTGCTGGGAGATCGCGCTGGGGGTGTAGCCGAGCGCTCGGGCGGCGCTGTGGATCGTCCCGCGGTGGTGAACCTCGCGCAGGAGCCGGAGCCGGTGCAGGTCGAGCATTTGTTCAGAATAGCTACACAATTTCGTCCATGAAGCCGCGATGGACGTGAACAATCCGGCGGCCGCACGATCTATCCCGTGGGCGCCCTCTTCTGTCTTCTTTCCGCTGCCGCCTTTGGAGCGATGGCCGTGTTCGGCAAGTTGTCGTACGACGCGGGTGTCTCGGTCGAGACACTCCTGCTGGTCCGGTTCGGCATCGCCGGCCTCGTGTTGCTGATCTTCGCGCTGGCCCGTGGCGCGCTGCGCGGTCTGCCCCGCCGGTCCGTGCTGATCGGGCTGGGCATGGGCGTGTTCGGCTACGCGGCGCAGGCCGGCCTCTACTTCTCCGCGCTGACCAGGATCGACGCGTCGCTGGTCGCGCTGATCCTCTATCTGTACCCGGTACTGGTGATGGCGGGTGCGATCCTGCTCGGCCGAGAGAGCGCTTCCCGGCGACGTTCTTGGGCGTTGGGGATCGCGCTGGCCGGCATCGGGCTCGTGCTGAGCGGCGCGGCGACCGGGCGGTTCGACATCCTCGGTGGGCTGCTCGCGCTCGGCGCGGCGATGGTCTACACGTGTTACATCCTGGTCGGCGACCGGGCCGGCGTACCGCCGCTGGCGTTGTCGGCCCTGGTGTGCGTCGGCGCGTTCGGGACGTTCCTGGTCGGGGAGCTCTTCCGCGGCGGACCGGCGCTGGACTTCGCGCCGCGCGGCTGGATCTGGCTGAGCGCGCTCTCTCTGATCAGCACGGTCGCCGCGATCCTCTGGTTCTTCGCCGGGATGGCGCGCGTCGGACCGTCGGTCGCCTCGATCCTGTCGATCTTCGAGCCGGTGGTGACGGTCGCGTCCGCCGCTCTGGTCTTCGGCGAGCAGCTGACCCCCGTGCAGTGGGCCGGCGGCATTCTCGTGCTGTCCGCGGTGCTGATCGTGCAGTGGCCGTCCCGCCGGGTCGCTCGGCCCGGGCCGCGAATCGTTGCCAGAACTTTCGACCGGGTCGGCTGACCAGCGCGGCAGACTGGATCGCATGGAACGGCGGACGGCGTTGGCGACACTCGGTGCGCTCGTGGTGGCGGCCGCCACTGGTTGCAGTAGCGACGATGCGGCATCCCCTCCGACCACCTCGGGTCCGACGAGTCCCAAGCCGTCCGCCGATCCAACGCCGAGCGGACCGACGTCCGGAGCGCCGTCCGGGACGCCCACGGGAACGCCGTCGAGAACGCCGGAGAGCGCTCACCCAGTCTCTCTGCCCGCGCTGATGGCGAAGAAGTACGCCGGCGGCGAGCTGCGGCTCGGCCGGGTGCTGGCGCGCAACGCGGCGTACACCAGGTACCACGTGACCTATCCGAGCGGTTCGCTGACGATCTCCGGGATCCTCAACGTCCCCAGCACGCCCGGCCCGCACCCGGCGCTCGTCCTCAATCACGGCTACATCGACCCGGCCGTCTACACCAACGGCCGCGGCCTTGCCCGCGAACAGGACTACCTCGCCCGCCGCGGCTACGTCGTGCTGCACACCGACTACCGCAACCACGCGCAGTCCTCCAAGGACCCGCGCTCCGAGCTCAACCTCCGCCTCGGCTACACCGAGGACGTGCTCAACGCCGTCCACTCCCTGCGGACCTCGCAGTACGTCGACCCGGACCGGATCGGAATGCTCGGTCGCTCGATGGGCGGCGGCATCACCCTGAACGCTCTCGTCACCCAACCAGGCCTGGTCAAAGCCGGCATCATCTTCGCCTCGGTCAGCTCGAACACCGTCGAGAACTTCAACCGCTGGACCCGCCCCGACCGCCCCGAAGCCGCCGCCATCCTCCGCGCCTACGGCGAACCCGCCCGCAACCCCGCCTTCTGGCGCAACGTCTCCCCCATCACCTTCTTCGACCGCATCACCGAACCCGTCCTCATCCACCACGGCGAATCCGACTCCACCTGCCCCATCGCCTGGTCACGCACCACCCACACCACCCTCCAAAAGGCCGGCAAGCAGACCACCCTGCACACCTACCCCGGCGAAGAACACGCCTTCGCCGCCGCCTGGCCCACCTCCATGACCCGCACCGTCACCTTCCTCAAACAGCACGGCCTGTAGCCCCGGCACAACAGTCACCGAGTTCCTTCGGGGTCCGCCGAGATTGCTTGCGGCGGGACGTAGAACCTCGCGACCCGCTGTGCCAGACTCCCCTGCCTGAGATGGCCGCCAATGGTTGAGGGGGAGCGGGCCACGATGAAGCAACTCGAAGCTTCGGAAGTACCTCTGCACAAGATCTTCTCCAGCGATTTCGATTTCTCGATCCCGAACTACCAGCGCCCGTACGCGTGGACGACCGATGAAGCGATGCAGCTCCTCGACGATCTGTCTCATTCGCTTGATCAGAACGCGGACGAGCCGTACTTCCTCGGCTCGATCGTGCTGGTGAAGGACCACGATCGCCCGCAGGCGTCAGTCATCGACGGCCAACAGCGACTGACCACGCTGACGATCCTGCTGGGGGTCCTGCGGGACCTGTCGTCGGATGCCGAATTCGCGAGCGAGTTGCAGGACATGATCGTCGAACCCGGCAAGAGACTCCTGGGGCTTGAAGAAAAACCGCGGCTGGCTCTCCGCACCCGCGACCGCGACTTCTTTGCCTGGCACGTTCAGCACGAAGGCGCGACGCCGAACCTCCTGCCCCTCAGTGACAGCCTCCTCGGCACCGACGCACAGAAATGCATTCGCGACAACGCTCGTGATCTCACGAAGGAACTGTCCACCTGGACGCCGCAGCGGCGGGCAGACCTGGCCACGCTGCTGAACGCCAGAACATTCCTCGTCGTGGTCAACACACCGGACCTGGACTCGGCGCACCGGATATTCAGCGTCATGAACTCCCGGGGACTCGACCTCACCCCCGCGGACATCTTCAAGTCCAACGTCATCGGCGCGATCCCGAGCGCGGCCGAAGGCGACTACACCGAGAAGTGGAACGATGCCGAGCAGTCGCTCGGCCGGGACGACTTCGCCGACCTCTTCCTGCACATCAGGCTGATCAAGACCAAACGTCGATCCGAGCAGAACCTGCTCCGTGAGTTCCCGGAACAGGTGCTGAGCCAGTATCTGCCGAATCGCGCACGTGAGTTCGTCGATGACGTCATCTCACCGTACGCCCGCGCCTACAGCGACATCGGCACGGCGACCTTCAAGGCCGATGAGAAGCAGGACGAGATCAACTCCTGGTTCAAGCGACTGGCTCAGCTGGATACCAGCGACTGGAAGGCACCGGCGCTGTGGGCACTACACAAACACGGCAACGATCCAGTGTGGATCGAGGAGTTTCTGCGCAAGCTCGAACGGCTCGCCGCGAGCATGTTCATCCGTCGCGTCTACGTAACACCCAGGCTCGGTCGTTACATCGACTTGCTGCGCCAGCTCGACAGCGGCGCCGGGCTGGACGCAGATGCTTTCGAGTTGAGCCCGCAAGAAGTCGCCGAAACGCAAGCCCGCTTGTCCGGCGACCTGTATCTGGTGACGAAGATCAGGAAATACGTCCTGCTACGGCTCGACGAAGCGCTGTCCGGGCACTCAGGCGTCAACTACGACTTCCCCCTCATCACCGTCGAGCACGTACTGCCACAGTCACCCGCGAAGGACAGCGAGTGGATGGCGGACTTCTCTCCGGCCGACCGCGATCGGTGGACGCACAAGCTCGGGAACTTGGTGCTGCTGAGCAGGTCCAAGAACTCCGAAGCCCAGAATTTCGAGTTCAGCAAGAAGAAGGCCAAGTACTTCCAGGGCCGCAGCGGCGTCACGACATTCGCTCTGACCACCCAGGTTGTCGGACACACCGTGTGGACCCCGGAGGTTGTTGCGCAGCGCCAAACGGCGCTCTTGGACACGTTGGTCGATGAATGGTCGCTGAAACCCGCGGACAGGACCGTCTACTGACTGATCGCGCGGAGGTAGCGCTCTCCGATGGTCTTGAGGTGCTGGACGAGGGCGGGTGGGGAGTCGACGTGGAAGTCGAAGCCGAGCATGCCGGTGTAGACGGCGATGAGCTCGAGGGAGTCGGCGCCGGTGACCAGGACGCAGGTTCGGTCGTCGACGGGTTCGACGACTCCGACGGCGGCGTGGATGCGGCTCAGGACCTCGTCGGCGGGGGCGTGGATCGTGATACGGGCATGGACTTTCCAGCCGGTCGAGGCGACGTCGCGGAGGACGAAGTCGATGTAGTCGGCGGCCGGCATCGGGCGCGGCGGGAAGTGCCGGCCGGTTGCCATCCGCAACGTCATCCAGTCGGCGCGGTAGGTGCGCCAGTCGCCGGGTTCGTCGCGGGCGACGACGTACCAGAAGCCGTGCCAGCTGACCAGGCGGTAGGGCTCGACCTGGATCGGGAGCTCCGCCGTCCGGCCGGAGCCGGCGTCACGAGAGAGCGCTCCCTGAGGGATCTCGTAGTCGAAGCGCAGATAGTGCTCGTCGCGGATACAGGCCGCGATCGTGCTCAGCAGCGCCGGGTCGACCTGTGGGGCCTCGACGTTCGAGCCGGTGTCGTCAGGGCCTTTCGACATCGCCCCGTGGACGGCGTTCACCTGCCGCTGGAGCCGGTGCGGCAGGACCTGCTCCAGCTTCGTCAGCGCTCGCGCGCTGCTCTCCTCCATGCCGGCCAGCCCGGCGCCGGTCCGCAACCCGATCGCGACCGCGACCGCCTCCTCGTCGTCCAGGAGCAGCGGCGGCAGCTTCGCCCCGACGCCGAGTTTGTAGTGCCCGGCCGGGCCGCGCGCGGCGTCCACCGGATAGCCGAGCTCGCGCAGCCGATCGATGTCGTTGCGGATCGTCCGCGTGCTGACGTCGAGTCGCTCGGCCAGCTCAGTTCCGGTCCAGGCCGGTCGGGTCTGCAGGAGCGCTAACAGGGACAGCAGTCGCGACGACGTCTCCAGCAACGAAAAACGCCTCCAGAATTCGTTGGTAATTAGGAAGCTGATGTTCCTATACCGATCCTACGCTGAAGCCATGACAACGAACGAGAACATCCGCAGCTTCACCGTCAACATCGCCCAGGCCGACCTGGACGACCTGCAGGCCCGCCTCGAGCGGACGCGCCTGCCCGAGCCGGCCCCCGGCGACAACTGGGACCTCGGCACCCCGAACCACTACCTGCGCGAGACGGTCGACCACTGGAAGGGTGAGTTCGACTGGCGGGCGCAGGAGGCGCGGATGAACGAGTTCCCGCACTACCTGACCGAGATCGACGGCCAGACCGTCCACTTCCTGCACGTCCCGTCCAAGGTCGAGGGCGCGACCCCGCTGCTGCTGGCGCACACCTACCCGGGTTCGTTCGCCGACTTCCTCGACATGATCGGCCCGCTGACCGACCCGGAGGCGTACGGCGGCTCCGCCGAGGACGCGTTCTCGGTCGTCGTCCCCTCGATCCCCGGCTTCGGCTTCAGCACCCCGCTGGTCGACCGCGGCTGGACGACGGCCCGGGTCGCGAAGACCTTCGACGCCCTGATGCGGCGACTCGGCTACTCGTCGTACGGCGCCCACGGCTCCGACACCGGCGCGATGATCGCCCGCGAGCTCGGCCTGCTGAACCCCGAGGGCTTCCTCGGGCTGCACGTCCTGCAGCTGTTCTCGTTCCCGTCCGGCGACCCGGCCGAGTTCGAGAAGTTCGGTCCGGCGGACTACGCGGCGCTGGAGCACATGCAGTGGTTCCAGTCGGTCGGCGGCTACAACGCCATCAACTCCAGCCGTCCGCAGACCGTTGCCGTCGGCATCTCCGACTCCCCGGTCGGCCAGCTGGCCTGGAACGAGCTGTTCAACAGCTTCGGCAACGGCACCAGCCTGGTCACCCGCGACCAGATCCTGACCGAGGTCTCGTTGTACTGGTTCACCAACACCGCGGCCGCCGCCGGCCGCTACCACTACGAGGAGGCGCACGCCGGCGCCGAGCCGCAGGTCAACCACGCCCCGACCGGCGTCGCCGTCTTCGCCGACGACTTCAAGACGATCCGCTCGCTGGCCGAGCGCGACAACACCAACATCGTGCACTGGTCGAACTTCGAGAAGGGCGGCCACTTCGCCTCCCTCGAGCGTCCCGAGGATGTGACCGCCGACCTGCGCACCTTCTTCCGCAACCTCTGAAGAGCCGCGCCCACCCGGCGCGCCGCGGCCTTCGCCGCAGCCATCTGGTAGCTGAGAGAGCCCGGAGCCCAAGCGCTCCGGGCCTCTCACCGTTCCAGGCCGATGGTGCCGATCGCCTTGGCGCCCACGCCGTCCAGGACGACGATGCCTTCCTGGAAGTAGCCCGTGACGTAGAGCCGGCGGCCGTCCGAGCTCGCGGCGAGATCGATCGCCAGCCCCAGCGCGTCGTCGGTCAGCGACCTCACCACCTCGCGGCTCCCGACGTCCACCACCAGCAGCTCATCGCGCGAGCCGGCCCGGCTCGCCACGAACAGCCGCTCGGCATCGGCCGCCCCGAAGCCGGACTTGTTCGGTAGCGCGACCGGCGTCGGCCGCGACATCTCGACGTTCGTGTTGATGACGGCGTACGACGAGGTCCCGATGACAAACAGCGCGCTGTCCGGGCCGGGGACGAGGTCGCGCGGTTCGGCGCCGACCTTGATCGGACTGCGGGCGGCCGCGCGCGTCGTGGTGTCGATCACCGACACGGTCCCGGCGTCCCCGTTGGCGACGTACAAGCGCTCGCCGCGCGCATCGACCGCGATATCGGCCGGACGCGACCCACTGGCCAACGGGCCGCCGACCGTCTGCCGCGACTCGGTGTCGATCTCGGTGATCGTCTCGGTCCGCGCGCTCAACACGTAAAGCCGATGTTTGGCGGGGCTCAGCGTCAGCTGGATGGGCTGCGGCGCCACCGCGATCGGCGTCCCGACGGTCTGCCAGCTCGCGACGTCGATGACGGAGACCGTGCCGCCCTCGGAGTTGGCGACGTAGAGCGTCGCACCGTCCGGCGTGAGCAGCAGGCGGGACGGCCGGTCGCCAACTGGGACGGCGTCGCCAACTTGCTCGCGGGTCGTCGTATCGAGCTTCACGACCCGGTCGTTGCCGATATCGGCGGCGTAGAGCATGCGATCGTCAGAACTCAGGGCGAGCGCGGCCGCGATCGGCGCCCGCGGTGCAGCCGGGACGACGGCGAACGCGACCCCGCCCAGTACGGCGGGAGCCAGCAGCGCCACCGCAATCGACCGCCGGATCGGGACACCTGGTCGCGATCTCCGGACCACTGTGAGGACGCCGATCGCCAGCCAAACCGCGAGCAGCACCCAGGCCGCGGGCCGCTCGACGGCGAAGAGACCGAGCCAGACCGCGAACCCGCCGACGATCGAACCGGCAGTCCACATCCGGCCGAAGTCGAGCGCCGGAGCGAGCAGCGCGAATTCAGCCGCGATCAGACCGAGAACGGACGCATAGGTGAGGTGCGGCGAGGCGTCGTAGCCAATGGGATTGCGGTACTGATCGACCACCAACACCAGCACGGCCAGCGCCGCGATCGAGCCGTAGATCAGTTGGCCAAGTCTCAGCCCGGGCACCTTCGCCGGTCGTTGGCTGATGCCGATCGCCGCCAGCCAGGCGAGATGAGCTGCCATCAGGAGGCCATTCATCAGGGTCGGCCTGGACAGAGCACCGGCCACGATCGCCGTACTCAGGACGGCCGGCGGAAGGAGGCCCGCGACGAAGGCCGCCCCACCTGCCCGGAACGACATCACGACCGCGGTACTGATGACTGCTGCCACGCCGATCGAGTACGGCGTACCGCGAAGCGTCGAGGCCGCGATCGCGAGACCCGCGGCGATGATCAAGAACCCGACGGCCCACCAGTTCGCGGCGTCCTGGAGACCGGCCGCGCGGCCGCGCAGGAGGTTCATCCGGTAGCGCCAGCGGCGCGTGCTCGCCCTCGCGGCGGCGCCGAAGGTTGGGCCGGCGGGACGGCGTACGGGCGGGATCGCGACCGGCTCCGGACGCCCGGGCGGACGCTCGAGATAGGACTTCGCCATCGCGGCGACCGCGCGGCTGTCGTCGTCCAGCAGCTCCTCGAGTTTCGCGCGGGCGGATCGGCGTACGTGCTCGTTGGTTGCCTCAAGCCACTTTCCGAGCCGCTCGAACGCGGCCTCCCGATGCGTCGGATCCTGTAGATCGGTGCTGATGGTGGCCGGCAGACTCCAGCGCGGGTTGCTGGCGATGACGGTACGGCCCTCGGTCTCGGCGATCTGCTTGGGCCGCTGACTTGGCTGCTCGGCAACGACTTTGTCGTATGCGTAGCGGTACAACTCGTCGGCGGTGATGTCGCCGTCGTAGTCGAGATCGGCCGCGCCACTGCGCAACCCCTCCACCACGTGGCGGGTGAACACCGACTGCGCGGTCTGCGCACCCTCGAACGCGTACTGCGTCGCCTCGGTCGCCGTCAGCACGATCCGGCCGCGGCCCCCGAACTCGGCCTTGGTGTCGACCTTCGCATCCGCCTTCGCGAACCGCTGGACGGCGTATGCGCCGCTGTAACAGCAATCGAGGATCAGGACCTTCTGCCGCGCGATGCTCTCGTCGACGGCCTCGTCGATGATGCGCGCGGGCAGACTGGTGAAGCGCAGCCGCTCGCGATTGGTGTTCTTCATCGCGAGATAGAGCCGGCCGTTGTCGTCCTTCAGGCCGTGGCCGCTGAAGTACAGCAGGGTGAAATCATCGCGTTCGGCGGCCTCGTAGAACTCGCCGATCGCCTCACCGACCCGGCTCGACGGATGATTGATCAGGACCTGGACGTCGTACCCGGCGACGGCCGGATCCCGGAGGACGTCGGCCAGCGCCTCGGCGTCCTGCGCAGGCGAAACCAGCTGCCGCAAACCGCTGTCGTCGTACTCATAAGTTGCCACGAGCAACGCACGTCGCCGGCCCATCGCTCAACTCGCGCTGTGCTTACGCAGGAACGCGTCGATCAGCTGCCCCTGCTGGTCCGTCAGCACGCCGTCGACCTCGATCGAGTCGTCGCCGATCGTCAACGTCACCCGCTGCTGCGGCCGCCGCCGTCCGAGCCACTCCCGCAGGATCGTGACCGCCACTGAGACGAGCCCGCCCGCACCGCCCAACGCGATCGCCAGCTCCGAGAACGACGCCGCATCCCCTTTGGCCGCGGGCGGCGTACTCCCCTCGACCGCGCGCGTGTCGATCTCGTACTCCGCCAACCGACGCCGCAACTGCCGGACGCCGCGCTCCGCGAGCTCCGCATCGTCGTCCACCACCACGACGTGCACCCAATCCCCCACCGGCACCCCTCCCGGGGTCCATGATCCCGATCCGTGCACCATCCCGCAACGGTCCGTGAGGGAGCCCGGAACACCAAGCGCCCCGGGCTCCTTTGGGCTCCACCCATCCGGAGGGAGTCCGGGCAGAGCTTCCTGCGGCGTCCCACCCCGCCGTACCCCAATCCGAAGCTACGCCGCCGCACCCCGCCCCCACAACGTTCAAACGCTCCCTTACCGCCCCACCAGGAACGCCTCGATCGCGCCGACCTCGTCGTCCACCGTCGACCGCTCGACCACCAGCGTCCCCTCGCCCACGACCAACTCCACCCGCTCCGGACTCCGGCGCCGATGGATCCAGTCCCGCAGTACGCCGACCACGGTCGCAGCCACCGCCTCCCCACCCGCCAGCCCCACCGCGATCGCCGTCCCCGGCATCTCCTGCGTCGCCAGATCCTGCTCAGCCAGCTCCTGCCGCAACAACTGCAGCGCCTTCCCGTCCCCCGCCCGCACCAACACCCAGCGCCCTTCGCCCACCATCTCCTCCAACCCTGTGGATAACTCCAAAGCTCCCACACCCGCACCTCCTATCCTGAGACCGACGCTCCCAACCGAAAGGACCCCCATGCCCACCGACGACGAGACCCAGCACCTGCTCCCCGACGGCAGCACGGTCTGGGTCATCAAAACGTCCGTCGCCGGCGACCTCCTCCCCCAAATGCTCACCCGCTTCCGCACCGGCGAGACCGAACCCCTCATCTTCGGCGAAGCCGGCCAACCCGAAGGCGTAGTCATCCCCTTCGACCTCTGGCGCCGCCTCGAAGCTCTGGGGATCGAGGAAGAGGGCTTCGACCACCTCTACGAGACAGCTCGCGAGCGCCTCGCCAACCCCCAGCCCTCGATCCCCATCGAGGAGGTCGCGGCCGAGTTCGGCTGGGATCTCAACGAGAAGCTCGACGACTCCGACTTCCGGCCCAAATGACGCAGTACCGCCTGATCGTCCGCCCCGAGATCCGCCGGCACTTCGCGGTCTTGGCTCAGGCGACCTCGGGCCAAGGCCCGGGCGGGCTCCGCACCCGCGAGTACTACGCGCTCCGGCTCGGTATTCAGGCCTTGCTGGACGGCCGCGAAGCGGATTTCGCCGGCAAGCGCCTGACCTACAAGCGTCACGACCTGAGCGACTGTGCCGAGATCAAACTCGCCGTCGTTCCGGAGATGCGTCGCGGTTCGGACCTTGGGCCGTCCCATCGCCTCATCTATCGCGAGTTCGAACCCGACGACGGCGGGCTCCCGTACCGCGAGATTGTCGCCTTCGCGCACCGCGGCAAAGATCGACCGTTCGAGGAGGCTGCCGCCCGTCTCAACCGGAAGGAGGGCGTCCGCCTGCAGTCGTTCCGACAGAGCACAGAGTCAGCTCCGCCGGCGCCGATCCGGCAGGCGCTCCCACCCGACATCCGCGCCGCGCTCGCCGCCGCGGGCGACGTCGCCTCGGCTCGCGGCGCGGCCACTCGGCCAACCGCCGGCGGCTCGGCGTCCGGACCTCGGCGGAGTGATCCGCCAGAACGCAGTCGTTAGCCCAGCGACGCGGCCGCCCGGTGATACCGATCGCCGACGGCGCGCACCGCTTCGGCCAGCTCAGGGGCGTCGAGTACCTCGAAGTCGGCGTCCATCAGCCCGAGCCAGAGCGCGAGCTGATGCGGGTTGTCCGAGCCGAGCTCGACGATGCAGGTGTCGTCGTCCACGATCTCCGGCTCGATCGGCATCGGCATCCGGTTCTGCACGTACATACTGGACGCCTGCACACGAACCCGCGCCCGGTAATGCCACGACGCCTCCCCCACCGAACGCCGAACGAGATCACCAGCGGCCGCCTCACTCAGCTCCCGAGATGCGAACCGCGCGCCGTTCGGCGTCTTGATCCGCATCCGGTCCACCCGGAAGACCTCCCACACCTCGTTGTCCCAAGCAACCAAATACCACTGCCGCCCCCACGACACCAGCCGATGCGGCTCAACGGTCCGCGGCGGCACGAAGTCCGCCCCCTCGATCGCCCCACCGGCGCGCGGCGTACTCCCGCCCTGCGACGTCCCCCACACCCCAGCCGCCGCCTCCGCGGCGTACTCGAACCGCAACCGCTCCCGATCCCTAATCGCCCCCGCCACCGCCACCAGCGCCTCGGCGTCCACCTGCGGCCCACCCCCACCCACCGAAACCATCGCCGAAGCCACCGCCCGCACCCGCTGCCGCAACCGCCCCGGCAACACCTGCTCCAACTTCACCAGCGCCCGAACCGAAGTCTCCTCGATCCCCGCAACCCCACCCCCGGCCCCCGTCCGCAACCCCACCGCAACCGCCACCGCCTCCTCGTCGTCCAGCAACAACGGCGGCAACTCCCCACCAGCCCCCAACCGATACCCCCCAGCCACCCCCGGCCGTGCCTCCACCGGATACCCCAACACCCGCAACCGCTCCACATCAGTCCGCACCGTCCGCGTACTAACCCCCAACCGCCCCGCCAACTCCGCCCCACCCCACTCCCGCCGCCCCTGCAACAACCCCAACAACCGCAACAACCGCCCCGACGTCTCCAACATCCCCCCATCCAATCGCGCCCCCCACCCTTCCGCAATCACCCCCACGTCCCCCCGGACCCGGGTAACGCATAACCCTTCGCCGTGTTCTCACGCTGACCACCGAAGGTGATCGCGGTCGCGGCCCCAGACGGTCCCGGAGGCACCTCTACCTAGGATTCGATCCTGCACGCAGCCGGTAGAGGCGGCGCATCCTGTGATTCTGTGTGTCTGTGGCGTCTCACTTCGCCGACGAAACTCAGCCGAGCCGTCGTGCCGCAAACAACGCCTCCCCCGAACCAACGACACATCCGAACGATGAGCGGTAGCGGTGTCGCTGTTCCGACAATCGCCATCGTGCACAGCCTGCCTCGGATCCTGCGGTACAACACATCGCCTGCAACGGGCCGGCTCGCCGATTCGTAACTCAGGCTGTCGCGAGCAACGACTCAGTAGATGCAATCCCTGCACGTACCGGCCGGTCGATCAGATGTCGTGGTAAGCAGCGCTTGTCAGAGCTGGATGTCGCCGTCGGCAGCTGACGGCAGAATCGCCCGTTCGAAATGCCGGTAGAGGTGGGACAGAATACTGAGTCCATCGAGGCAGTCCTGATAGGTCATGGCCTGAGTCTCTATCAAGCGGGCCTCTTCCTCGTGCGCGACAGGATTCCGAAAGGCCGCCACCACACCGTCCGACAGCTTCCACTGTCCGTTCCGCATGGTCTTGAGCGTCTTCACGTCGAAGCCGGCCATGACGTAGGGGCGGGTGACATCGATCTGAGCCACTTCTTCGCCGGAGAACTTGAACGCATGGGTCACGATTCCTGCGGCATCCTGGTTCTCGATACCGGCCGCTCTCCTGATGTCGTTGACGAAGCGCTTCAACGCCTCCGACAGCGCAGCGTGGAAGTGCCCGGACTCGTAGTATGACCTCGACGTGTCCTGAATAGCGGGGTGCAGATGCCTCCAGTGGAGGTCGGCGTAGTCGGGCGCTATCACCCGAAGACTCTCGAACAACGAGGTCCTGTCCCGGTCATCCATTGCCGAGTCGGGAGACGTCAGGATCGACGCGGCCTGCCCAACGGCGTCACGTTCACTGCTACGGATGGACCCGACCCACTGATTCAGATCGACACCGTGATCCGCCTTGATCTGCTCGGTGTTGGCCTTCCTGCGCGCCGCTCGACGCTCTTGCGACGTCCATCGCAGCAACGACTGCAGGTACTGGTTGAGCTCGGCTGTCAGGTCGGCGTCCCAGCTGATGGAGCGACGGTCCGTCGAGATGACGTCTGCCGACCCGTCGTCGATATAGTCCACATCGAGATATCCGGTGAGGTACGAGTACGCATAGCTCGACTCCGAGACGCCGTAGAACTCTGGCTCGTTCGCCAACCGACCGTGAGCATAGAGCGCCACCCCTCGTTGTTCGGCGGCCACCGGCTTGGACGCAGCGACAATTCGTCCTCTGATCAGGTCGTTCGGGAGCGACGACATGAGTTCCGCCGGTAGGTCCTCCGGGATTCGCCACTCGATGTCCTTCTTGACCCCGTCGAGTCGGGTGTCACGATTGATCGGTCTGCTCGTGCCTCCGGCGTCCACGACCTCGATGTGGAAGCCGTCGTCGACGTACCCGAACAACCTGCCCAGGCTGGCGGACAACTCGCGTGCGTTGACGGGTGTACTGCGTCGAAGGTTCGTCAGCTCGACCCTGGTGCCGTGCAGAAGTGGGTCCGACCGACTACTCGTCAGTCGTGGGTGGTACTCGGCGCCTGTCGCGCTCTTGATCTCCGGCCAATTGAGTGCCACGTGGAGTTGGTCGTCCGAGCCCCGCCGCTTGGTCGTCAGGAGGATCGTTTCGCCGATCCCGAAGAGAGCAAGCTTTCCCAGACCCTTCTTTCCCGCGACGTGCCGCCGGCCGGACTCCGAGTAACCGTCGCCCTCGACGCGGCGGTTTCGGCCGATCCGCAGATACTTCTCCTGGAGATCCCCGAACCCCATTCCGTGACCGTCGTCCTGAACGATCACGGAACGCCCTGCCTCGTCGTCGCGAAGTATCACTCGCACCGTCGTGGCATCTGCGTCGTACGCATTGGCGATCAGCTCGGCCAACGCGTTCGGTAGATGCGAGTACATCTTGTAGCCCAGATGTTCGATCGTGAGCGGATCGAACTGTAGCGTCAGCAGAGAGCTCACCGGGTCATCTTTCGATCGAGCACAGCGGACGGCCCGCCGTCGAACGGGCCAAAACTACCGACCGACATACAGCCACCGCGGATCGGGGCGTGTCGCGACTCATCGGCCGCTCGCCGATTTTTGCCGGATGTTGGTCACCGACTCGGCGACAAGCCAGGTACACCAGTCGGCCAGGGTTCGGTCGTCGAGAGCGCGCGCGTCGACGAACGCAAGGTGACGCCGAAGCCGTTTTGACACATCTCGAATCACCTCCCGGCGTGGGATGTCAGGCGTCGAGCTTCGCACCAGCGCAGCAGCGATACTCCGCACGAGACGAGGGTCACCACCGATCGTCCGACGTTCGAGGAGCTGGTTGAGATCGCTCTCCGTCAGGTACTCGAACAGTCCCGGATCGGTCTCGAAGACGACGGCCTGCCACCAGAGTCGCGCCCAGGTGTGCCGCGTGAGATCGCTCGCGATCCAGCGCTCACCGTTGCGAAAGCCGAAGCGCCATTCGGTCACGTGTGGCAACGGCACCAGCGCGACGAACGACCAGACAGAGCGGCTACCGGCCTCCGCCCACGTGATGTCGACCAGTTGTCGTACGACGGGAGCGCAGGCACGGTCGAAGGCGATCCTGGCGGACTCCGAAGGCGCGGCGGGAAACCCGTAGGCGGACGCAAGCTCCGTCACCGCCGTGGTCAGCGCCGCGACACAGTTCGGGCCGACACGCTCACCGACAGGCGCGTACACCTGTTCCGGATGATGAACAGAGGGGTGTGTGCCGGACCCCGCACGAATCTTCTCGAACTCCTCGACGGCCACCACCTCGGGAAGCCGCGGCCAGACGACGCTCATTCGAATCTCCTCCCCTGACCGCCCGCTCTGACGATTCCGGCCAATGAGGATCTGAATCTGTCGAGATCGTGTGGACCTGAGCTTTCGCCGATCTCGCCACCGGCCAGCGCGTCCGCGAGGCATCGACTGAGGACTTCCCCGACCGAGTCCGGCGGCCAGACGCCCCTGTCGGTCAGCTCCTCCCGCTGCAACAGCGCGAGCTCGAGCATCAACATGCCGACGCCATGGACGAGTTCGTCGACAAGGGCTTGCTGCCGCGTTGTCCGTGCACCGCGCTCGACGGCCTTCATCAGCTCGGTGTCCCGACTGTTGAGCAGTAACCGGAACGTGCCCAGGAACGGCGCGTGCAAATCGCTCGAGGTCTCGAGGTGCCAGGACGCCGAGGGGTGCAGTCTCGTGTGACTGAAGTCGATGCTGTTGACGGGGAACATCGACAGACTTCCCTCGAGCGCGACGTCCTGGCGCTCCTCGAGGAGGATTGCGCCCGGCAGACCGGCGACCCCGATCATCGGCGAACGCGGAGCGTTGGTGATCGAAATGGTCGTCCGGATGCGCAGAGTGCCTCCCACCCTGCCTCCGGGCAACAACGCCTCGACGATACAAGGACCGTCACCGCCGATCGGAACCGGGCGCGCAGACTCACTCATTCCCGAGGTGGAGCTCGTCCACGAGACCGTTGCAACGATCCCCACGTCGGGAGGCAGCTCAGCCTCCTGCCTGAGGCGGACCTGATCGACTGTCAGGACGCGGCGGATCCGCAGGTCCGTGCCGGAGTCCCAGCCCTCGAGCACCTCTGGCAGCTCCGACACCTCGTCACCCTCGACGAGCTGCCACGGCTGCCACTGCGCGCTGCTCGTGCTCGGTACCATGTAAGGGCGGACATCACTCGACATCTGCTGCCTCCTCCACGACCCGGAGCCGAACCATCGCGTCCGGCACATGAGTCGCGAAAACCCACCAGTCAGCTGGATCGCCCGGGCCCACCTGGACCGTAGGGCCGTCAACACCACGATCGTCCTGGGTTCTCCACCCGGTCACCTTCGGACTGGCGGCGCCGACCGGCGGGTCGGATTCACGCCCCCCGCCCTCGACCACGACAGCGACGTCCGCTCGGATCGTCCTCGGCGTCGCCGATGGCGGGACGCTCACCTTGGCCACCAGGTGCACCTTTCCCTCGTGCCGTAGCAGCCGAGGTCCCTCGACGATCCGAACAGTGGCTCTTCCAGGGCCCCCTGATCCGCCACCCGGCCGGGGTGGTTTCGGACCGGGACCGATCCCCGCAACCGGAGGCAGCAGCGATGCCAGACGTGTGGAGAGCGCACCGAGCCCCTTTCCCTGTCCGCCTTCGGCTCCGTCGTCGAGCCCCAACTCGGCATCGACAGACTTCGTGATGAAGTTCCGGGCGCCCTGGACGACTCCCTTGGCAGTTCCGCTCAGCCCCTTCTCCACCCAGCTGTCGTGCGTCGGAGGCTCGGACGCCGCGAAGTACACGTCGGAGTCCTCGGTGGATTTGAAGACACCGCCGTACCTCAGCAAGCCGTCCGGATGCACGCTCGTCGGCAGATAGTCCACGACCAGCTCCGCCACCCTCATCCGTGCAATGTGATGCGAGGGACCCTCGTACGGTTTCGCCAGCTCAACGATCTCGTCCGTCCTGGACGCCGCGGCCGCGAGGCCGACCGCCAAGCTGCCGGCCTTCCTCGGAACAACCGTCCGTTGGTAGACGCGGCTGTCACCGCTCCTGACCTTCACCAAACCGTCCACGAACGGTCCGAGCTCCGACACCACTCGCGGATCGGGTACTTGAAGAATCTCGCCGTCGATGTCGACGGAGAACCGCATCTGCGGGACCGAATCGGTGGGGACCGCTTTCGGCCACAAGTGCCACAGCATCGACGACGCGATGAACAGGCCGGCCTCCCGTACCGTCCTCGGACGAGAGTCGTCGTCCGAGGTGCCGACGTCTGCGGCGATCAGTACCACGTCGGTCCCGGTGCTTCGGTCGTCGAAACCCGGTAGGCGCAGTTGGGCAGCCAGATCTGCCGCGTCGGCTCCGACGTACGGATCTGGAATTCCATCGGCGGCGACGTCGCCCCACCAATGCCTGCCGGTGTATCGCTGGGGGCCGTCGTACCAACTGTTACCGAGGGCCGATCCCATCAGTCTGCGCTCGGCCCGATCCGTCGCTGTGTCGACAAGAATCGCCGATGCCCTGGACAGGCGGTAGAAGATCCCCTTGCCGAACCCGTAGGTTCCCCCGCCGAACTCGTTGTCGTTCGGCTCACCCACGTTCCGTAGGAACTGGACGAAGTCCGCCTTCTCGTCACCGGCCGGCCGTGTTCCCGCGCGCAACGGGCCACCGAGACCGCGCGTTCCACGATCGGAAACGATCAGGAGAACGGAATCCGAGGCCAGTGATCGGTCGAGCGGCAGCTCCGCAGCGGCCTTGGGGCCCGGCAACAGGAGATCGCGCCAGACCGGTGCCGACGGGCCGAGCGTCCGGAGGCTCACGCGGAAGTCTACCGGGCCGTCCCCGGTGCGGGCGTCCCAGCTGTTCTGCGCAGCTTCGCGGACCAGAACCGTCAGCGGATCGAGGAGGGGGCGCCCCAACTGCTTCACGATGCCTTCGGCAGCGGCAGATCCCTCCGGGGCGAATGGCTGGGACCACCAACGGGAGGTCATCCGACGACCTCCTCGGCGAGAGCGCTCAGCGAAGACATCACCGTGAGTGGGACGAGTGCGGATCGTTCGACGGAATACTCAACTCGTCCAACGCCTTCGGGTGCATCGCCTTCTGCGAAGGAACTCCGAACGATTCTGGGGGTCTGCTCCGAGACTCGCACCACCGCGGTAGTGCCGAGCAGGTAGCGCGTGTCGCGCCCGGGGTGGTCGTCGCTCCATCCGGCTGCGGTCAGCCGTCCGACAAGGCCTTCGGAGCTTCGGGCGACACCGGCAAGGTCATCGATCATCTCCGGAACAGTCTTTCCGTCAGGCCCTTCGGTGACCGTCTGAACTACGAGGAACAGCGGTCTGGCGTCGTGTCGAGCCAACTGGTCGAGACCGTGGATCCGCACGGCCTCCGACGTGCTTCCAACGGCCTTGACCTCCACGCAGGCCGTGGGGAACTCGAAGTCGTGCGGTTCGTTCAGCGGACCGCGCCAGGTTGCCATCCCGAGCCCGGCATCAGCCGTCAGTACCTCGTGGAAACACGCCAGTTCGGCGAACAGACCACGCCGCCCCTCGGCAGAAAGCCCGTGGACCGCAGCTGCCCGGAACAAACGCCTCCAGCGCTCCACCACCTGCAGTGTCGCCGCCCGGACATCCCCGGCGTCGTGCGTGGCGTCGAGGATGTCCTGAACAACGCCGTCGAACTCGTAGTAAAGATCGGACCTCAGGCAGCCAACGTCCACGAACAACTGTTTCACGCCACCGAACACCAGCTGGTGCTGCTCGACCGTCAGGGCAGATCCACGCTGCCCCTGAACCGCTCCTGTCTGTTCGACCGGCACGAGTAGATGGCGGGCGCCGGTACGGTCGACGGCCAGGCGGCACGGCGTCCGAGCGATCCGGTAGGACATGTACTCGTCTCCGTCGGTCGGGCTGGAAAGAACTGCCCAACCTCGCCGAAGGGACTCACGTGTCGTCACTGACCCACGTTCTCCGTATCGGTGTCGATGGCCTCGAGATCGTCTTGTTCCACGTCTGTGAGGTCCACGGCGAGGTGCGTCGCCGTCACGCTGTTCTTCTCGGCAGGACTTCCCGGGAAGACCAGTCCGACGCCGATGACCGTATTCACCGCATTGAGTGGGAGGCGGGAGCTGTCGGGTTCCGGGTGGGTCTTCGGACGTTCCGCCGGAGGGCTCTCGGCGTCGATCGGATAGATCACCAGGAGTCCACGGTCACTGACTTTGGGATCGCTGTCGCGCATATCCTTGAGCGAGGTCTCGCTCGGACGTTCGGTTCTGCCGACGGAGGTCGGGAGGTCAAGAATTCGGTCCTGCTTGCTCATCAAGGTTTTGATGTCCGCACGACCGTCCACCTGGTCATCGAGCCGTGCCCGGACCACCGAGGCGACCTCGATCCCGCTACCGAGATCCACCGAGGACCGCCCGGTGCCGGGCACGACGCACACGGACCAGAAGGACAGGCTCGGCGGGTCAGACTCCAGTTGTTTGTCCACATACTTGTTCAGCAGCGTCGCGTCCATGTCCGGAGAGTCGGGATGCACCTGGTACGCCGAGAGGAAGCGCTTCACGACCCCCGCGGGAACGTCCCGCAAGATCACTGCCTTCCCCTTGCTGTCGCGAGTTCCGTGTCTCACGGACTCTTGGACGAGCGCGCGGGTCGCCTCGATGTTGCGCTCCAACCAGTCCTCGTCCGAGGTGTAGAAATACCGGGTCTGCAGGCGGCTCCCGGCGTAGGAAACCTCCGCCGGCTGAGCCGCTCCCATCTTCGCGGTGATGCGAAGGGACGGATGCGTTCTGATCCGAACCGCGACCTGCGTCGGGGTCAAGTTCTGCCGCTGGTAACGATCGATGTCGTCGCGCATCTCATGCTCGACAGTCGCGAGATGCCGGAATGCCGCGGAGAGACTACTGGTCATCCAGATACGTGGCAGTTCCTCGTAGCCCGTTCGGTAACCGAACCAGCGCCCCATCTGCAACAACGTGTCGTAGGCGGTTGCGCCGCGCACGAAGAGACTGACGACAAGACCCTCGAGAGTAAGACCGCGCGACAGTGTGTTCCCGCCCACGGCGATCGCCACAACCGAGTCCTCGCTGTAGTCGAGACGGTCCTGGCTGCGGTAGTTGTCGAGCACGACCCTCGTGGCAGCCACAACACCAGGTAAGTGAGGCAGGACCTCGTCGAACGTCAACGGCTCACGACCGAAGCTCACCGAAGAGACCGCTCCCGACTCGTTCTCCCACCGCTTCCGCCACTCGGCGATGTCGGCGTCGTCACCCCGGTCGAGTTCACGCCGCGCTTGGGCGCGGAGTCCGAGGAGCGGGTCCCTGAATGACTCGTGCACGTCGATCTTCACCGAGGTGTGAATGAGCATCGTGCTGTGTCCGCTGTCGGCGCGAGCACGGCGCGCAGCCGTCGCCAGCCAGAACCACCGGACCGCGTCGATCACGCTGGGCGTCATCTCGGGTTCGAAGTCTGCGGCTGAGGCGCGGCCCATCGGCCTGAGCTTCGGAGTCTCATCATCCGAAACGATGCGGACCATGTCATAGCCGTCCGGTGCCGCATCGTCGGTCTCACCTTCGACCTCGTCACGACCGAAGATCATCTCCGGTCCGAAGTATCCCTCCGGCCGAGGCAGGTTCAGGATGAACGACTTCGGATACAGGTCGTCCTGGGTGGGATCGATGAAAACGTTGGCGAACGGCGTGGCGGTGTAGCCGATGTAGGTGCACTTCGGCATCAGCTTGAGGATCCGTCTGATCAACGGGTTGATCTGCGCAGTTGCGACAGAAGCCTGATCGGCTTCGTCGTCGATCACGAGGACCGGTGCAGCTTTCAACGCTTCCCGGCTGTTCGGCGTATCCAGCCAGCGAACGATCCGCTTCAGCACCGCCGCGTTCTTCTTGGCAACGATCAGGATCGGCTTGCCGGAGCTGAGCAAAGCCGACGCATGATGCGTCGGCACGACGAAATCCTTGGACTCGTCCGTCATCGTCACCCATTGGTCGTCCGTCAGATTCTTCAGCAGCTCGTCGAGCCGAGCCTGAGTCTGCCTGCGCAGGCCGTTGTGAATGCCTGACAGGACGATGACCATCTTGTACTTGACGTCCGCGAGCTTCGCGATGACACCCGTGAAGTTCGTGGTCTTTCCACTTTGGACGTAGCCGACGACCAGCCCCTTGGAGTCCCAGGTGACGAGCTCGGGTCTGGGCGTGTGTGCCACGACGGTGCTCGACGCGTCGTCGACCGATCGGATCCGATCCTCCGGCCACTCCAGTCGCTCGAACTCCCGCCGCACTGCCGGCCAGTGCTGGTCCACTTCCGTGGGGCCGCTGTACCAGTCGTTACGGCCGGCCGCGATGACCGGCGGGCCGCCCGCCTCCACACGCTGAAGATCGGTCAGGAACTGTTCCTGGAAGTCTTCCGCGAGCCCTGGAAGCGACTGCTTGAAGCGATCGAAAGCCGCCGCCACTCCGTGCGACCTCGCAAAATCGGCGAAGACCGTATACAGCCCTGGATCTGACATCTCTTACTCCTGCGTCGATAGCTGACGGACTGTACGCCGAGACCCCTGGTAGCCCATTCGCTCGGAGGCCCATGGCGGCTATATCGCTCAGCCCGCCCGAACGTTACTTACAGTCACCTGGTTCTCCGGTGCCGGTCAAGACCCTGACAATGCGTCGTACTGCGATCTCCGGCTCTTCGTGCTCCCAGATTCGGACGACCGTCCATCCCGACTCGCGCAACCGAGCATCGGTGTCCTGGTCCCGCTCGACGTTCTTCCGCAACTTCTCGGCCCACCAACTTGCGTTGTTCCGGGGGCTGGTGGCGTGTTCGGGACAGCCGTGCCAGAAGCAGCCATCGACGAAGACGACCAGCCGCCGCGAGGCGAAGGTGATGTCCGCACGTCTGCGCGGCATCCCAGGGAGAGGACTGTTGACGCGATAGCGATATCCGAGCCGATGCAGCCTGCGCCGCAGCTCCAGTTCGGGCTTGGTGTCGCGACGCGCCTGTCGAGACATCCGCGCGGAGGTCTGTGCCGACGCCGCAGGGGTGCTCCGCGAGCGCGGTGGCACGTCTGCACATGCGCCGGCGTCGTCGCATGCTCGTTCCTTGTTCATTGCTGTGCCCAACCTCTCACGTCGCCCGGGTCGTGTCCTTCGAATCGCCGGTACAGTCCGGTCCGCGCCGGCGATTCGTCGTCGAGAGACTGTCGGAGGGCCCATATAATCTCCTGCCATGACCCGGGATGAGCACGGTCTACCTCTTAATGTGCACATGGTGGATCTGTTCGCAGGACCCGGTGGACTGGATGTAGCAGCGAAGTGGCTAGGCGTTGCCGCCGATGGCGTCGAGTGGGACGAGAACGCTTGCGCGACGCGAAAGAAGGCTGGGCTGGGCACTCAAACAGGTGACGTCCGTCAGTTCAATCCAGCGAAGTTTCCCGACGAGGAGACGTTCCCGGATCCTCCGGCTGCACGAATCCTCGCCGGAGGGCCACCGTGCCAGACCTACACGGTTGCCGGCAGTGGTGTCGGCAGACGCGCTCTCACCGAGGTGGTCACGGCTGCCGAGAGTATGGCGGCAGGCGGGAACCCGACGGATGTATTCACGGATCTGGATGTGCGGACCCAACTTGTCCTCGAGCCGCTTCGGTGGGTTCTTGAGGCCTACGAAGAAGACGACCCCTACAAGGCTGTCATTCTCGAGCAGGTGCCGGCTGTGTTGCCCGTCTGGCAGACGGTTCGACGGGTCCTGAGGCGGATCGGCTACAGCTGTGAGTGCGGCGTGCTCCGGACGGAACAGTTCGGAGTACCGCAGACCCGTCGCCGTGCGATTCTGATCGCTCGCCTCGATGCCGAGGTCGAGCTGCCGACCCCGACGCACCGCCATTACCGTCGAGGCGTTCCACGTGATCAGGGAGATCCTTCGCTGCTGCCCTGGAGAACGATGGGAGAGACACTTCCCCATCGAGCGACGCCCTTCACCGTCATCTCCAACTATGGAACCGGTGGAGATCCGAAGGTCCGGGGGCGACGCACTTCCGACCAGCCATCTGCGACGGTAACCGGCAAGATCCGGCGTAATCGGGTGCAAATGCCAAGTGGCGAGGTCGAGCGTTTCAGCTTCGCCGAAGCGGGCATGCTTCAAACCTTCCCGCACGACTACCCGTGGTCCGGTAAGGACGTCGCACAGCAGATCGGAAACGCGATCCCGCCGCGACTCGCGGTGCACGTACTAGCGGCGGCGCTCGGCAGGAGGATCGACACCGACGAGCTCGACGTCGCCGTTGGGCGAAGTTGGGCAGACGCACAGACTGATTCGCCACTGATCAGTTCAACAGCAATCAAAACGGATGCTGCCCACCTCCTCCTTTAAGTTGTATCAGGGGCGCATCCCTCGACGCTCAGAAGGCCAGTTGATAGAACTGAGCGAAAGCTCTTGTTGGACAGCCTGGACGTGGAGAGAGACCTTGGGGGTATGGAATTTACTCAGCTTGGGCGGACGGGGCTTCGGGTTGGTCGGATTGTTTTGGGGACGATGAACTTTGGTCCTCATACGGAGGTGGGGGATGCGCACGCGATCATGGATGCGGCGCATGAGCGGGGGATCAATTTTTTCGATACTGCTAATGGGTATGGGCGGTCGATCTATCCGGGGCGGACCGAGGAGATCATCGGGGAGTGGTTCGCGGGGGGTTCGGCGCGGCGGGAGAAGACTGTGCTGGCGACGAAGGTGTATGGGGACATGGGGAGCGAGTGGCCCAATACGAATCGGTTGTCGGCGTTGAACATCCGGCGGGCGCTGGATGCGAGTTTGAAGCGGTTGCAGACGGATTATGTGGATCTGTACCAGTTCCACCATGTTGATCGGGCGACGCCGTGGGAGGAGATCTGGCAGGCGATCGAGGTCGCGGTGCAGCAGGGGAAGGTTTTGTATGCCGGGAGCAGCAACTTCGCGGGGTGGCATATCGCGCAGGCGCAGGAGGTTGCGGCGCGGCGGAACTTCAACGGGTTGGTGAGTGAGCAGTCGATCTACAACCTGATTGTTCGGGACGTGGAGCGTGAGGTGTTGCCGGCGGCGCGGGAGTACGGGCTCGGGGTGATTCCGTGGTCGCCGTTGCAGGGTGGGCTGTTGGGCGGCGTGATTCGGAAGGAGAACGCGGGCGTACGGCGTACCGAGGGGCGGGCCAAGGAGGCGTTGGAGCGGTTGCGGCCGCAGATCGAGCAGTACGAGGCGTTTGCGGACGAGCTGGGTCATGAGCCGGGTGAGCTGGCGCTGGCCTGGTTGCTGCACCAACCTGGTGTCACCGGGCCGATCGTCGGGCCGCGGACGATGGAGCAGTTGGAGTCCGCCGTCCGGGCGGTTGAGGTGAAGCTCGATGAGAAAGCGCTCGCCAAGCTCGATGAGATCTTCCCGGGGCACAAGACGGCACCCGAGGACTACGCCTGGTAGCTAGTGGACCGCGCTGGTGGGGAGCATGCCGATGAGCGCGTCGGCGGCTAGCGACGCGGCGGTGCCGGCGGGGACGGCTACGGAGACTTGCCAGTCGGCGGCACTGCCGGGGGTCAGTGGGACGGTGATGTGATCGCCGCGTTTGGCGGCGATGCGCTCGGGGACGAGAGCTACGCCCAGGTTGTGCGCGACGAGGGCGAGCAGAGTGTGGACGTCGTTCACCTCGATGGTCACCGGGTGGGCGACGCCGGCGGTGTTGAAGGCGCGGTCGGAGATGGCTCGGGCGCCCCAGGTCGGGTCGAAGTCGACGAAGGCCTCGCCGGCGAGGTCGTCGAGGCGGACCGCGCGGGCCTTGGCGAGGCGGTGGTCCGGGGCGCAGACGAGGACCATGGACTCGCGGGAGAGCGGTCTCAGGTCGAGACCCTCGACCGGGTCGCCGGCGGTGGCGACGAAGGCGACGTCCAGCCGGCCGGAGGCGAGCTCGTCGAGCATGGGGGTCGAGCCGCCCTGGCGTACCTCGATCTCGACGCCGGGATAGGCCGAGCGGAACTTGGCGAGTAGTGCGGGGACGTCGACCACGCCGAGGCACTGCTCCAGCCCGACGGTGAGGTGACCGCGGAGCAGGCCCTGGACCGCGGCGACGGCGTCCTTCGCGGCTTCGGCGGCGGCGAGCGTACGCCGTCCCTCGCACAGGAGAGCGCGTCCCGCTTCGGTGAGCTCGACACTGCGGGTGTTGCGGACGAACAGGGACGCGCGGAGCTCGCGCTCGAGGGCGCGGATCGAGGCGGACAGGCCGGACTGGGAGATCGACATCGCCTCGGCCGCGCGGGTGAAGTGCTTCTGCTCGGCCACCGCCACGAAGTGTTCCAAGTGCCTCAGCTCCATGACTAAGAACTGTAGTCGATCGAAGAAAAGCCATTCTCCTGTCGGGGAGATCAGAACGCGCGCGAGAAACCGAGAGAGCGCGATCTCCCGTTCTCACCCAGGTCCCGGCCAGGTGGTCCGGGCGGATCGGTAGGGTGTGCGTCATGGCGGATGAGGAGTTTCGGGTTGAGGTCGTGCTCGGTACCGAGGAGCACGGGCTGACGTTCTGGGATCGGTTGCGGGCGCTGGATCTGGACGACGACGCGCGCAAGCGACTCGGCAGCCAGGTCACGGTCACCCGGGACGGGAACCGGATGCTGCTCTACACCCAGAGCCTCGACGACGCGCAGGAGGCCGAGCGCACCGTCCAGGAGCTCGTCGCCGACGACAACCTCACCGCCGAGTACACGGTGACGCGCTGGAACCCGGCCGAGCAGGAGTGGACCGACCCGAGCGTGCCGGTCGGCGTCCACGACGAGGCCAGCGACGAGGCGAAGAACGCCGGCATGGAGGTTCCGGACCCGCGGTACGTGCTGATCCAGGCGTACAAGCCGGAGTTCATCCGCGATCTCGGTCTCTGACGCTCAGCCCTTCCAGGGCTGAGAAACCCCTTCGGTGGGTACTGGTATGACGGGTCGCGAGCAGGGCGGCGCCGGGCCGTGGGCAACGGTTCGGTGACGGGTTCGGTTCGCGGCACGACGATGGACTCCCCTGCGGACTAGTCTCGGCGGGTCGTTGCGCGCTCACGCGGCGTGGTTCTGCGACCCTGAACTTGCTCGAGGGAGAGGGGAATCATGTCTCGTCGACGTGGTCTCACAGCCGGCGCCGTCGTCCTGTCGTTCGTGTTGGCCGGCTGCTCCGACGTGGCCGCCAGCGAACCTACGGCCAAACCGTCCGCGGACGGTTCGACGAGCAGCACGCCGTCCCCGAGTACGCCGACCAGCGCGCCCACGACCGGCGCACCGACGAGCACCCCGCCCTCGGCCACGCCGACCGCGAAGCCGACGACGCCCCCGAGCGTCAAGCCGACGACGAAGCCGAAGAACCCGCACAAGCCGCAGTACTACGCGCTGAAGGTCGAGCAGAAGCTCGAGAAGCTCGGGTATCCGGTCGGCGATGTCGACGGCAAGATCAGCGTCCGGGCGCGGCAGGCATTGTGCGCCTGGCGTGAGCACAACGGGCTGCCGATCAACCGCAAGGGCCTGTCGCTGCCCGACGCGTACTCGGTGATCAACGCGACCGCCAAGCCGACGCCGGCGCGCGAGGACGGCATCTACGTCAACAAGACGTGCCAGATCCTGTACCAAATCGTCAACAAGCAGTACAAGCGGATCGTCTGGATCTCGACCGGCGCCCCCGGTTACGACACCCCGAACCGGACCGGCAAGGTCTGGCGCAAGTGGGCCGGTGCCCACGAGAGCAGCCTGTACGACGACGCGTACATGTACGACTCGATCTACTTCCTCAAAGATCGCCCGGGGATCGCTCTGCACGGATCTCGCGTCAACTCGCTGATCAAGCCCTACCCGGCCAGCCACCGCTGCGTTCGCGTGATGCGCCCGCAGATCCACCAGATCTTCGCCGACACCCCGATCGGCACCAAGGTCCAGGTCTACGGCAACTACTGACCGCCGCCCGTGGGCCAGGGGCGCTGAACGGCGAGAGCGCTCTCTGCGTACTCGGCGAGGGCTAGGGCGGTCATGTCCTGGTGGTGGGGTACGGCGAGTTGGGCGCCGATGGGTAGACCGGCGCCGGACCAGCCTGCGTTGACTGTGGTCGCGGGGTGGGCGGACATGTTGTACGGGACCGTGAAGGCGATGTGCTCGAAGGGCTTCGCGGGGTCGTCGGTGGGATAGGCGAGCTCGGCGGGGAACGCTGTGATCGGGGCGACCGGCGACAGGATGACGTCGTGCCGCGTGAAGACGGCGGTCACGGCGGCGGCCATCGCGCCCATTTGGCTGTAGCCGTGAAAGACGTCGAAGCCGGAGAGTTCGCCGGCGGTCGAGACCCAGTCGCGGATCTGTGGGAGAACCTTTGCTCGGCGATCTTCGGGGAGCGCCGCGATATCCGCGGCGGACCGGATGCGCCAGAAGCGGTCGAGTCCGTCGAGCATGTCGCGGTTGATGATCGGCGGGATCGGCTCGACGACAGCGCCGGCCTTCTCGAGGACGGCGGCGAGCGCGGAGACCGCGGCGGTGGTCTCGGGGTCGACGGGGAGGCCGAGACCGGCGTCCAGGAGCAGGGCGACGCGGAGACCGGGGCGGAGAGCGCTCTCTGGCGTTCTCGGGATGTTCTCGGGCGGCGGCGGGTACGACGTGTGGTCGCGCGGGTCGTAGCCGGAGAGGACCGCGAGAGTTAGCGCGGCGTCGGCCGCCGATCGGCTCATCGGGCCGATTGCCCTGCCTGGGTAGGGATTTCCGACCGGGATCCGGCCATGAGTCGGTTTGAGGCCGACGAGACCGCACCAGCCGGCGGGCAGGCGGATCGAGCCGCCGATGTCGGTGCCGAGGTGGATCGGGCCGTACCCGGCTGCGGCGGCCGCGGCCGCTCCCGCGCTCGAACCACCGGCCGTCTTCGTGAGGTCCCACGGGTTGCGAGTCAGCTGATGGAACGTTGAGACGCCGGACGAGAGCATCCCGTACTCCGGCATCGTCGTCTTGCTGAAGATCACCGCACCGGCGGCTCGGAGCAACGCGGCCGCGGGCGCGTCGGCGGTCGCCGGGACGAGCTCGGTTGCCGCCGTGCCTTGAGGGACGGGGGTGCCGCGGGTGGCGATGTTCTCCTTGACGGTGGCCGGTACGCCGTCAAGCGCACCTGCCGTACCGGCGACCCAGCGGGCCTCGGACTCGCGCGCGGCCGCGCGGGCGCCGTCCGGATCGAGGGCGTAGGTCGCGCAGATCCGGGGCTCCAGTTCCTCGACGCGATCGAGGACGTCCTCGATCACCTCGACCGGCGAGAGAGAGCGCTTCCGGTAGTTCTCGAGCAGCTCGGTGGCGGTCAGGTCGGCCAGGCTCATACGCGCTCCTCGGAAGATCGATCCGGCAGGTCGTCACGGCCGTCGAGCATCAGGTCGGTGACCCAGGCGGCCGAGTCAGGGGTTCAGTTGGGTGGGTCGAAGCGGCCGTCCACTGCCGTCCAGCCGCCGTCGACCGCGAGCACGCTGCCGGTGACGAAGCTGGCCGCGTCGGATGCGAGGTAGACGACCGCGCCGGCGAGCTCATTGGGCTGGGCCCAACGGGAGAGCGCTCCCTTGTGGGCGTACGCGTCGTACCAGGCGGGGTTCGCCTTGATTTGCGCGGTGAGCGGCGTTTCGACGACGCCGGGGGCGATCGCGTTGGCACGGACACCGGAAGGGCCGAGCTCGGCCGCTGCGGTGCGGAGCAACTGGACGAGGCCAGCTTTGGTTGCCGCGTAGACCGATTGGCCGGGCTCGACCGTCGTACCGCGGATCGAGCTGAAGCCGATGATGCTGCCGCTGCCGCGCTCGGCCATCTGCTTGCCGAAGGCACGGATCAGCTGGAACGACGCGCGCAGGTTGAGCGAAACAACGCGGTCGAACTCCTCGCCGGTGTAGTCGAGGATGCGTTTGCGTACGTTGGTCGCGGCGGTGAAGACGAGGACGTCGACCGGGTCGAGTTCGCCGGCCGCGCGGATGATCGCGTCGTCGTCCAAGATGTCGAGCTGGTACGCCGAGACGTCCGGTGCGCCGATCTCGCCGGCGACCGTCAGGTCCTGTGCGGACGACGCGGTTGACTCGGCGGCTGTCAGGTCGCGGTCGGCGCAGGTTACCTGAGCGCCGTGGGCAGAGAGCGCGAGAGCGCTTTCTCGGCCGATCCCGCTGCCGGCGCCGATGACGAGCGCGTGTTTGCCGTCCAGGCGGAAGAGGTTCGCGTAGTCCGTCACAAGCTCGTCACCTCTCAGGGGCGGGGGCGGATGATCGCCATCCGGGTCGTGGTCAGTTCCTCGATCGCGAAGCGGGGGCCCTCGCGGCCGGTTCCCGAGTCCTTGACGCCGCCGTACGGCATCACGTCGGAGCGGAATCCGGGGACCTCGTTGATCACCACTCCCCCGACGTCGAGCCGATCGATCGCGGTGAACGCGGTGTCGAGCGATGAGGTGAAGACGCTGGCGTGCAGGCCGTAGCGCGACGCGTTCACGGTTTCGAGAGCGCTCTCCAGGTCGGGAACGGAGCGGACGGCGATCACCGGCCCGAAGATCTCCTCGTCCCACACCTCCTGCCCCGACGGCACATCCGTCAACATCGTCGGCCCGAGCACATCAACCACGTCGGCGGAACTGGCGGTTGTGGAGGGTGAGTCTGCGGGGGTGGTGGGGTAGGCGAGGGTGGCGCCGGATTGGAGGGCGTTGTGGATCCAGGTGCGAACTCGGGCTGTCGAGTGGGGGTTGATGAGGGCGGAGACGCGACTAGCCGGGTCTCGGGGGTCGCCTACGGGGACGGCGGGGAGGCGGGTGCTGAGTTTGTCCAAGAGGGGTTGATGGACGGGCGCTACGGCCAGGACCCGTTGGACGGAGATGCACGCTTGGCCGGAGGCGTAGTAGCCGCCGCGGATGATGGCGTCGGCGGCTGCGTCGAGGTCGGCGTCCTCGGCTACGACAAGGGCGGAGTTGGAGCCCAGTTCGAGGAGGACTTTGGTGGGGGCGGCGTCGCGGGCGATCTGGTGGCCGACGGCGGCGGAGCCGGTGAAGGAGACGGCGCCGATGCGCGGGTCGGTGGTGAGGGTCGCGCCGACGTCAGGCCCGCCGGTAATCAGCTGGAGAGCGCTCTCGGGTGCTCCCGCCTCGTTCAGGGCAGAGCGCATCAGGTGCACCAGCCAGAGCGTGGCCAACGGAGTCTGGGGTGCGGGCTTGACGATGATCGGGCAGCCGGCGGCGAAGGCCGGTGCGATCTTGTGCGCGGCGAGCAGCAACGGGTAGTTGAAGCCGGTGATGCCGACGACGACGCCGATCGGTTTGCGGACCCAGAAACCGAGAAGCCCTTCGCCGCTCGGCAGGAGGTCCAGCGGGACAGTCTCACCGTGCAGCCGGGCGACCTCTTCGGCCGCGGTCTCCAAAGTCAGCAGGGTGCGGTCGATCTCGACGCGGCAGTCTACGAGCGGCTTGCCGGTCTCGAGGACGAGCAGGTCGACGAAGGCGTCGCGCTCGGCGCGAACGGCGGAATGCACGCTCTGCAAGACGTTTCGGCGTACGTACGACGGGAGGCGGCCGACCGTTTCGCGGACGGCGACGGCGTGGCCGAGGGCCTGCCGCGCGAGGGCGACGTCCCCGACCGGGGCCTCGGCGACGGTGGAACCGTCGTACGGGAAGAGCACCGGAGCGGTCGACGGGGCGTCGACCCAGGATTCACCGATCGGTAGGCCGGGCGGGAACTTCACGCGGGTGCTCCTTTCGACGGCGGGGCGGGGTGGCTGAGGAGGTCAGCGGTGGTCGCGCCGGAGAGCGCTCTCTGCAGAGTCGGGATCGCGGAGACCAGGCGCTGGGTGTAGGCGTGCCGCGGCGCGGCGTAGACCTCGGCGGTGGGGCCGGTCTCGACGATCTGGCCGGCGTTCATGACGGCGACGCGATCGCAGATGTGCTTGACGACGGACAGGTCGTGGGAGACGAAGACGAGGGTGAGGTCGAGTTCGTCGACGAGGTCGGAGATCAGGTTCAGGACCTGGGCGCGGACCGAGACGTCGAGAGCGCTCACCGGCTCGTCCGCGATCAGGATCCGCGGGCGGGGGGCGAGGGCGCGGGCGATCGAGATGCGTTGGCGCTGGCCGCCGGAGAACTGGTGCGGGTAGCGCTCTCCCGCGTTCGCGGGCAGGCCGACGGCGTCGAGGAGTTCGCGGACGCGGGCACCGGAGGCGGGATGCCCTTGGACGACGAGGGGTTCGGCGATGATGTCGCGAACCCGCATCCGGGGGTCGAGGGAGCTCATCGGGTCCTGGAAGACGAGCTGGAGGTTCTCGCGGAGGAAGCGCAGCCGGCGCTCCGGGAGGTGGGTGATATCGGTGCCCTCGACAACTATCTGGCCGGAGGTGGGACGGTCGAGGGCGGCGATCAGACGGAGCAAAGTCGACTTGCCGCAGCCGGATTCGCCGACGATGCCGAATCGCTCGCCCTGCTGGACTTCCAGGCTCACACCGCGAAGGGCGTGCACGACGGGTGCCGGCTTGAGCAGTGAGGTCCGTGGACGGGGGAAGTCCCGGACGAGGTCGACGGCCTGGATCGCTGGGTGGTCAGGCATCCGTGGCTCCGGCGGGGTGGTGGCAGGCGTAGCCGTGTGTGGCGGTGCCGGTCCAGGGTGGCGGCGTGGCGCAGATGTCGGTGGCGTGGGCACACCGGTTGCGGAACACGCAGCCGGACGGGAAGTGGCCGGCCGCAGGAACGGTGCCGGGGATCGTGGTGAGCCGCCGAGAGCGAGCCCGCGAGCTGGGCACAGCGTCGCCGGCGGCGGTGGCGTCGACGGGGGCGGCGTCGGTGGAGGTGGCGGCGGTGGCGTCGACGGGAGCGTCGGCGGTGGGGGCGTCGGGGGCGGGGGCGTCGAGGGTGGAGGTGTCGGCGGTGGGGGTGTCGAGGGTGGAGGCGGCTAGGAGGCCTTGGGTGTAGCGGTGGCGGGGGCCGGTGAAGAGGGTGGTGACAGGGCCGGATTCGACGACTCGGCCGCCGTACATGACGAGGACCCGGTCGCAGACGGTGGCGACGACGGCTAGGTCGTGGGTGATGAAGAGCAGGGCGGAAGCGCGCTCTCTGATGCCGCGGACGATGAGGTCGAGGACGAGGGCCTGGACGGTGACGTCGAGGGCGGTGGTGGGTTCGTCGCAGATCAGCAGGGCGGGGTCGTTGGCCAGGGCGATGGCGAGGACGACGCGTTGGCGTTGGCCGCCGGAGAGCTGATGGGGGTACGCGCGCAGGAGGTCGGCCGGGAGCTGGACGCGGTCGAGGAGCTCGGCGGCGGCCGCGCGGGCCGCGGCGCGGCCGGAGCGGGTCTCGTGGATGAGCATGACTTCGGCGATCTGGTCGCCGATGCGCATGGTCGGGTTGAGCGCGGTCATCGGTTCCTGGAAGACCATGGCGAGATCGCGGCCGCGGATCCGAGAGAGCGTTCTCTCGTCCGCTCCCACCAGGTCGGCGCCGACGCCGGCCAGCCGGATCGAGCCTGCCGCGACGACGTCGTCCGGGAGGAGGCCGAGGATGCTCAGCGCGGTGAGTGACTTGCCGGATCCGGATTCGCCGATCAGCCCGACCCGCTCCCCCGGGCCGACGGTGAGCTCGACGTCCGAGACCAGCACGGTGTCGCGGACGCTGACCGTGAGTCCGCGCACGCTCAGCACGTCTTCGCCAACGGCGGTGGCGTCGGCCGGTTGCACGCTCATCGGCGGTCCTCCAGCTTGGGGTCGAAGCGGTCGCGCAGTCCGTCGCCGAGCAGGTTGAAACCGAGGACGGCGATGGCGATCGCGACTCCCGGGAAGACCGCGAGCCTAGGCGCGGTAAAGAGGAACTCCTGGCTCTCTTGGAGCATCCGACCCCAGGACGGCGTCGGCGGCGGCGTCCCGTAGCCGAGGAAAGAGAGCGCTGCCTCGGCGAGAACGGCGATCGCGAACGAAACCGATGCCTGCACGGTGATCAGGCTGGTCACGTTGGGCAGCACGTGCCGGACGGCGATCGGCAGCGGCTGCCGCCCGGCCGCGCGGGCTGCCAGCACGTACTCCGTCCGCATCACCTGCAGGGCACCACTCCGGATCACCCGCGCGAAGCTCGGTACCGAAGCGATGCCGATGGCAACCATCGCCGTGAGCGTGCTGGCCCCGAAGACCGCTCCGAACATGATGGCCAGCAGCAACGCCGGAAACGCGAGCAACAGGTCGTTGGCGCGCATGATCAGCTCACTCGGCCAGCGGCGCGCCATCGCGGCCAGCACGCCGAGCGGTACGCCGATCACCGCCGCGACGCCCACCGCGACCACTCCGACGAAGAGCGTCGTCCGGGACCCGACCATGATCTGGCTCAGCACGTCGCGGCCGAACTTGTCTGTCCCGAACCAGTGTTCCCAGGAGGGCTGGGCCAACCGCGACCCCGGGTCGACCAGCGTCGCGTCGTACGGCGTCCAGACGAACGACACCAACGCCATCACCACGATGGCGCCGACGATGACGCCACCGGCGACCAGCGAAGCGTTCAGCCGCCTCATCGGGCCCCCGTCCGCAGTCGAGGATCCAGAGCGACGTACAGCAGGTCGACGAGGAAGTTCACCAGTAGTACGGCGACGACCAGCACCATGACCACGTCCTGGACGAGGAGCAGGTCACGGTTGGACACGCCGTCCAGCAGCAGGCTCCCGAGTCCAGGGATGACAAACACGCGCTCAACGACCACTGCGCCGATCAGCAGCGTTGCCAACTGCAGACCGAGCACAGTCACCACCGGTACGGCGGCGTTGCGTAACCCGTGCCGCCACAACGCTGGGAACGGCCGCAGCCCCTTCGCACGCGCCGTGCGCAGGTAGTCCTCGCGCAGCACGTCCAGCACGGCGCTACGGACATACCGCGTCAGTACGGCGCCTTGAACCAACCCCAGCGACAAGGCCGGCAACACCAGCTGCCGGAGGAACATCCCTGGGTCCTCTGCCGGCGGAGTCCACCCGTTCGCAGGCAGCCAGCCCAGCTTCACCGCGAACACCATGATGAGCAGAATTCCTGCCAGGAACGCCGGTACGGCGACACCGACCTGCGCGAGCGCAGAGAGCGCGAACCCGGACAGCCGGCGGTGCCGCGCCGCCATCACGGTTCCGGCAGGCGCAGCGAGCAGCAGAGCGATGACCATGCCCACGACGACCAGGATCAGCGTCACCTGCAGTCGGTCGAACACCTGCGGTCCGATCGCCACTTTCGACACGTACGACGTACCGAGGTCGCCGCGCAGCAGGCCGCCGAGCCAGTCGACGTACTGGACGGGCAGTGGGCGGTCCAGGCCGAACTGACGGCGCAGCTCGGCCACCGCCTCGTCCGACGCGTTCACACCGAGCGCGACCCGAGCCGGGTCACCCGGCAGTACAGCCATGAACCCGAACACGAGTACGGAGCTCACTGCGAGGCTGACCAAGAGCACTGCGGTGCGCTCGATCAGACGGAGGACCATTCAGCTCACCACGTCACGAGCGGGCAAGACGCGACAGGTCGAAGTTCTCGGTGATCGCGTTCTCCGGCAGACCGGTCAGGTTCTTGTCAGCGACGATCAGGTTCGGCAGAAGGAACAGCCAGTCCCCTGCGGCCTGCTCGGACAGCCGTCGCGCCGCCTTCTTCATGTTGTCGACCTGCGCCGCCTCGTCACCCGCATCCGCCGCTGCGAGGTCCTTCTGCAGCTCTGGGTCGTTGTAACGGGTGTAGTAGGTCGGACTGAAGACAGCGCCCAGATCGCGCGGCTCGACGTGCGCAATGATCGACATGTCGTAGTCGACGTTCTTGAAGACAGTGCTCAGCCAGGCCGCCGGAAACTCGAGCTGGTCGATCTGGACCTTCAGACCGGCCTGCTCCAGCTGGCTCTTCACCACCTGTCCGCACGACGTCGCATACGGCAGAGTGGGCAGCCGAAGCCGCAGCGTCGCACCAGCAGCGCCAGAAGCCTGCAGCAGCGATTTCGCCTTGGCAACGTCGTACGGCGCGACCGCGGTGAGGTCCTCGTACCAAGGGTCGGTCGGCGGGACCATGGAGCCGATCAGCTTGCCGCGTCCGGCGAAACACGTGTCCAGCAAGGCCTTGTGGTCGATGGCCTGCCGAATCGCCTGCCGCGTCCGGATGTCCCGGAAGACCGGCTTGGAGTTGTTGAACGACAGTAGTACCTCACCGTTCGTCGTCCCCTCGAGCACCTGGTACTTCGAGTTGCCGGTGAACTGGCTGAGCGCCTCTGGCGCCTGCACTGTGGTGATGACGTTGATCGTCCCGGTCAGCAGCGCGTTGTTCAGCGCAGTCGGGTCCTTGAAGTACTTCAGCGTGATCTGCTGGAAGAACGGCTTCGTGCCCCAGTAGGCGTCGTTCCGCTGCAGAACGATCGAGTCACCGCGGTTCCACTTGGAGAACTTGTATGCGCCGGTTCCGATCGGCTCAGTGGCCAGCTTGGCCACACCGGTCTCGGAGAACATCGCCCCGACCCGCGTCGTCATCCGGAACAGCCATCCGTTGCTGGGCTTGGCCAGCGTCACCTGCAGCTGCGTCGGCGACAGCGCCTTGGCGTCCTGGACGACGTCCATCGCAGCCTTCAGCGACGTCGTCCAGCCGGTCTTGACGCGGTTGATGCTGAACACCGCGTCGGCCGCGGTGAACGGCTTGTCGTTGGTGAACTTGGCGTTGTCGACCAGGTCGAACGTGTAGACCTTCCGGTCCGGCGAGACTGTCCACGACTTCGCCAGCGAGGGCACGATCTTGCCGGAGTCGTCCTGCTTGACCAGAGTCTCGTAGACGTTGCCCAGCAGCGCCTGCGGGATCGCAGCGCCGTCTGTGGTCGTGAAGTCCAGACTGGCCGGCTCCGCGACCAGACCGAGCGACAGCGACTGGTCGCCACCAGAGCCGCTGGACGAACCGCCCGACGTACTCGAACCGGCCGAGCAGGCGGTGAGGGCCAGCAGCGCCGCGGAGGCGACGAGCGCGACCGCTCGAGTGGTGTACGTCTTCACGCGAACTCCTCCAGTCACCGGGCTCTCGCCGCATTCTGACGACCACAGTCCTGCCGCCAGACCGGGGCACGCCGGACGGCGGCGTTCTCCGTCCAGCTGTGACTGGTCTGACCAGTGGACTAGGTGTCAGTGGGCCACTAGGTTTGTCGCTACGCAGGGGTCTGTCAAGGCGAATGGGGTGGTCGGATGGCCGAAAGTCCGCGGTTCCAGCCGGTCCAGCCCGTCCGGGCCTATCAGCGGATCGTCGAGCAGGTCGAGGACGCACTGGCCCGTGGCGACCTCGCACCGGGCCAACGGCTCCCCAGCGAGCGCGAACTGGTCGCCCAGTTCGCAGTCAGCCGTTCCACGGTGCGTGAGGCGTTGCGGGTGCTGGAAAGCAACGGAGTGGTCCGCTCTCGCCCCGGCGACCCGAACGGACCGGAGATCCTGCCGTTCTCCTCGACGGCGCTGCGCAAACAGCTGGTCCGGCTCGCACGGGTCGACGAGCTGACGCTGGCCGAGCTGATCGGCTTCCGGATGATCATGGACGGCGCAGCGATCCAGGTGGCGTCCCGGCTGCGGACTCCGGCGCAGCTGGCCGAGCTGACCGCCACACTGACGGCCATGCGGACGGCGATCGACGTGGACTTCGCTGCGTTCAGCGAGGCCGATCTGGCGTTCCACGACGTGATCGCGCGAATCAGCCGCAACTCGCTGATCGAGACCTGCAACGAGGTCGTCCGCGGCGTCGTCCTGAGCCTGATCTCGAACAAGATCGCCCACGCGCCGAACAGCCGTGCGCTGATGCTGGAGTCGCTGCAGCACCACTCCGAGGTGGTCGACGCGATCCGCGCCGGCGACGGCACCGTCGCCGCGCGGATCGCCCGGCAGAACATGTACGACTACTACGCCGGCTACGTCCCCGAGGAGGAGCGCGAGGCGCTCCAGGCCCTCATCGACTGACCACTCACGTGTCGTGCTCGAGGATCCGGATGGTGGGGACCTTCAGCAGCTTGCGGGCCTTGGCGACCCAGTCGGAGCAGAGGAACCTGGCTGCCGTCTCGGGCCAGGCGACCACCACGATCTCCTGTGCAGCGGTACTCATGACCACTGATCTGAGCGCCAGCAGCGGCTCTCCGTGCGTGATGGAGACATGGACCGGGTAGCGGCTGGCAGTGCGTAGATGCCGAGCGCTGTGCTCGATGACACCGGCCAGATCGACCTGTGGGTCCGCGAGCATCGCCGTGGCCGCCCGGCCGGGCGGAGCGGACGCTGTGGACGTCAGACCGGCGACATCCGCGAACGTCGACCCCAGTAGCGCCATCGGTCCACCGAACCCGCTCTCCGGATGGCTGGAGACGAGCAGGTGGTAGTCGACAACTTCTTCGTACCTTGCGTGCAGGGCGGCAACACTGCGCGCGTCGCCCTCGCTCATCTCCCGCTCGATGAGCACCACCACGTCGTAGGTCATGCGTGGCTCCCTTCGCAGTCACTTTCCGTTGTACTCCTGCTGCCGTCCAGGCCAAAGCACCCAGCGCGCCAACGTCACGGAATTGTCAAACTCGTCACCGGGCGACCGGGGCGTGTGCCCGGCTGTCCGGTGCGAAGGCGCCGAGCAAGTACGCCGCGTCGATCAGTGAGTGCGCCGTGGCGTCGATCAGCTGCGGATGCAGCGCGAAGACCTGCGCCCCTGGGCGCGGTGTGACGTCGCCAGTGAGGACTCCGACGAAATCAGCCCGTGCCGCGGCGTCCTGGTCCCACTGGCGGTCAGGCTCGAGCCGGGCGATCAGGCGGCGCGCAAACGTCGCCACGTCCTCGGCTGGGTCACGCTGGTAGCCCACGACCGTTCCGTCGGCGCACCGGACGGCGATCTCGTCAGTACGGGCTGCTGCGTGCCAGCAGCACACCTCCCACAGGCTGACGCGGTCGCCAGCGCCGTACACGTCCTCGAGCGCGGCAGCCATCAGGGCGATGTGACCGCCGTACCGCGCGACGTTGTGCCCGTATCCGCCCGCGCTGAGGTTCACGTCGTACCAGCGCAGCTCTTTCGTCTGCAGGTCGACGCCGAACGGGAGGAGGATCTTGGCCGGCCCACTCAGGTCGAAGCGCTCCTCGACTGCGGCCGGATCGAACAGTGCGGCGGGCTGTCGCATCAGCCCGACGAACCCGCGCTCCAGCTCGTCGAACGGGACGTCGTTGTAGCTGAACACCACCGGGAGCACGTAGCGACCACCGATCCGGCGAATCGCCCGCAGGTCCAGGTCGACGAACTCTGTCGAGCCGCCTGGTGCAGGCGCTGAGGTCAGGTCCCCCGAATGGACCAGCGCATCCTGGTCGAACCGCAGCCTGGTGTAGTCGCACAGGCCGACGAAACCCCACTCTTCGTCGAACACCGCGACCGAGAGGTCGAGGTCGACGCGGCGACTGCTCGGCTCAACCCAGTGCAGGAACAGGCGCAGCTCCTCCTCCGGTGGGATCGAAACAGCACTCCCCCGGGTCATACGGCGCAGCGTCGACGAGGAGCCCCGCTCTGAGCCCGGTGCGGCCAGACGAGCCAGCTCTTCGTCCAGAAACGCGCGCCGCCAGCGCGGCTGGTTGCCAGCCCGACGCAACATCTCTCCGACGAGTACGCCGGACAGCGCCGCGACTGTGTCGGCGGGCAACGGCTCCCGGTCGTCGACGGTCGTCCAGACGCGTGTGGAGCCGCCACGCGGGAAGAACAACCGCAGGTCGCCCGGCGGCGTCCGAAGTTGTCCAAGCGCCGCAGTGAGCACCGCGGGCGACACATCCGAAACTGCGACCGTCACCGCGCCGAGCAGATCACCGTGCTGGTCGGCCGGGAGCGCACGAACCAGCTGGACCAGCCGGCGCAGCAGCTCACCTGGCCGCTGCCGCAGCAGGTCCAACGCCAGACCAGGATGCCCTTCCGCGAACGCACCCTCGACGCGGGAGCCGAACGTCCGCATGACAAGCCGCCCGGCCTCGATCCGCACGAACGGATACTGAGCTGCCTCACTCAGCACAGCCCGCCCAGCCGCGGTGCTCAGCTCCAGATCCGTCCGGCGCAGTACGGCGAACGCGAGCGCAGCGGTCGGATGCCGCTCCGCATACTCGAACGGGTGCAGCCCTTCGGCCATGCGCTTCCACGCACGCTCGTGGCGCAGCATGTCCTCGATCAGCACCTCGGCCGGCAGCTGATCCAGCCGGGCCAGCACCTGTCGACGCGTCGCCCGCGGCAGCGACCTGCGGCGAGCAGGCGGCGTCCGCAGCCCGGGGTCGGCATCCATCAGTACGTAGAGCAGACGGAGTACGTCGGTCGCTGTGCCGGCTCGGTCGATCACGCTGGGGTCTTCGGCCAGAAAATGCGCAAGGACGAGCGCCTGCGTCTCCCGAACCGGGATGTCGCTCGGCACCCAGGACAGCTCAGTCAGCGGCAGCAGCACCTGCAGGTCGGCACGGTCCACAGCCGCGAGCGGAGTACGGCGTACGAGCAGCGACTCGACTGCGCCGCGCACCGCATCCGGACCGGCCAACGACAGCAACCGGAGCCGATCGGATCGGACATGCGTCGGCTGCACCTCGTCGAACGCGGGCTGGAGGAACGGATCGGCCGGATCGATGCGCCGAAGGCACAGCGGGCAGGCGCTGAAGTCAGCGCCGTCCCAACAGGTGCGGCAGACCAGATGGGCGCACGGCGCCACCGGATGGACCGAGGTCGTGTCGCCGCACAGGACGCACGGCTGCTCCGGCTCCTGCATGAGCTGCGCGAACACGCGGTTGATGTAGAAGGCATCCGTGTCGACCGGGACGGTCTCTGGGAAGCCGCGGAACAGCGGTACGTGCTCGGCGTCGTGGCCGGACTCGTCGTCCAGCAGGCCGAGTAGCGCGGCACCTAGGCCGGCGAGCGCCGGAGCAGACAGCCCCGCGCAGTGCCGGTACAGGTCTACCGACAGCAGGAAGCCGCGTTGGACGAGCTCTGCCTGCAGCGCCGACAGACCGGCCTGGATGGTGAGCGGACGCCGCAGCCACTGCCAGGCGGAACGCCGGACCGGCGGCGTCAGGCGGGCAGCGTCCACCAGCCGCCGGCGCCGCAACAGAACAGCGGCAACTTCCGGCATGGGCGGCCTCCCGCGAGACGACGATGACGCCGGGGGCGGAGAGCGGTCGCGCTACTGGCCTGGATAGTAGGAGAAGGAAGCACGTCCAAGAGCCGCCCCCGGCAGACAGAACGCTACCGGGTCGCACCGACAGTTCTGACCAGCAGAAACCGGAGGGGGCCGGCCGCGCACAGAGGGGGCCGGACAAAAGAGAAGTCCGATGCCAGGGTCGGGGCCGCCCCGCCCAGACCCCAGCATCGGAACACTTACAGAGTAGTACGTGTGATCAAATCTCAAGTCACCGGGGGCCCTATTTGAACGTTAAGTGGCACTGATGCGCCGCCAGCAAACGGCTGACCCAGACAGCCTGTGTGCAGGGAAACCCTTCGGATAACGCACAGAAGGTGTGGGACTACGGATAGTGGTTAAGTTGTACGTATGGAGGGTGGGGTGGTGGAACGCGCGCGCTGGCGGGACGTCTTCGGTCACGCCGAGTTCCGTGCGCTGTTCGTCGCCGGAGTGCTGTCGGTAGCCGGTGACCAGTTCGCTCGGGTGGCGCTGTCCGTGCTGGTCTTCGAACGGACGGAGTCGGCCGGGCTGACCGCGATGACGTATGCGCTCACCTACCTGCCCGACCTCCTGTTCGGCCCGCTGCTGGCAGGTTTCGCGGACCGCTACCCCCGGCGTGCGGTGATGATCATCACCGACCTCGCCAGGGCGGTTCTCGTTGCAGGTATGGCGATCGAGGGCCTCCCTCTGCTCGCAGTCATCGCACTACTACTGGGGCTCCAGGCGTTCGGGTCACCCTTCAACGCCGCACGGGCCGCCACTCTGCCCGCCGTCCTGCCAGGCGACCACTACGTGCTCGGCAAGGCCGCGAACGACATGGTCGTCCAGTTCAGCCAGGTGCTCGGTTTCGGCACCGGCGGCGTCCTGGTGGTCGCCATCGGGACGTCCGGCGGCCTCCTGCTCGACTCAGCGACCTTCTTGTTGTCGGCCGCCCTGATCGCGATCGGCGTCCGGCGGCGCCCCACTCCGGCGCGTGGCACTGATGCGCCACGTGCCGGCTACTTCAAGGACCTCTCCGCAGGCCTGTCCCTGGTGGTCCGGACGCCGAAGCTCCGGACTCTGATCGTTCTGGCCACCATCGCCGGCTTCTACGTGACCGTCGAGGGCCTCGCGGTTCCCTACGCCCATGAGATCGGCGGCGGGCCGACTGCGGCCGGCCTACTACTGGCAGCCAGCCCGGCCGGTGCGGTCCTGGGGATGTGGCTGATCACCCTGTGGCCGCCAGAGCGACGCATGCGGCTACTGGGACCACTGGCGGCGCTGGCGTGCGCACCGCTCACGCTGTGCTTCTTGGCGCCCGGTCTGCTGCCCACTGTGCTGCTGTGGGCGATCTCCGGGATGGCCTCGGCGTACCACCTACCGACGAGTGCCGCGTTCGTGCAGGCCGTTCCGGACGCGCAGCGCGGCCAGGCCTTCGGCGTCGCCAGCACCGCATTGAAGAGCAGTCAGGGCCTCGGGATCCTGCTGGCCGGCCTGATGGCCGACAGCGCGTCCCCGTCGGTCGCGCTGGGGGTGATGGGCACAGTCGGCATGTGCGCCGCCCTGGCGGCGGGCAGCGCCTGGACACGCGCCCGCCGCCCCGGCCCGGAGGTGGCCGGAACGGTCACCGGATGAGCCGGCCGGAGATTCAGGGGAATTACCTCCGGACAGCATCCGTAAAATATCGGTAAAGAAATTCGCGGGAGGTCCCGTGGCTCACCACTCGTTACCGCTGATGAACCATTCGTTACCGCCGCCGGCCGGCCGGTGCAGCCACTCGTTGCCACCCTGCGTGAACCACTCGTTCCCGCCGTGGAACCACTCGTTCCCGCTGGTCAGCCACTCGTTGCCGATACCGCTCAAACGCTTGCTGGAGCCGTGGAACCACTCGTTGCCGGTGCTCGTCTTGGACATGGTGCTGGATCCTTCCGTCGCCATCCGCCAGATGGAATAACGCGCAGGTCGGGATGACCTCGCGTGAACAGACAGTTACTATTCAGGAATAACCGCTCAGGTCTATCCGTGTGAGGCCACCATGATTCTGATCGGTCGGAGCAATTGGGTGCCACCCCGCCAATGGAAGCTCTGGTCGTTACCGCGTCCCGCGCTGGGCTACGTGCTCGGTGTGGATGCAGTCGCAGTCACGATCACCGCCTTGGCTCTGGCCTCGACGCTCTCCGGCGCCCGTACCGGTGTGAGGCCCTCCGAGTGGGTCGCCTTCGCCGTGCTGGCGGCCGCCTCGGTGCTACACCTGGAGTCTGCCCGCGGGATCGAGCGCCGACGCGAGATGGCAGCTAACAGTTCGCCATACACGAACCTGAAGAGCCTGTGGGTGTTCGCCGGCCTGCTGCTGCTCCCGCTGAGCCTGGTGATCGCTCTGATCGTCGTCTCGTACGGCTACTCGTGGATCCGCGTCTACGGCCGGACGATCGCGCACCGCAAGGTCTTCTCGGCCAGCACCTTCATCCTGGCCAGCGCGGCCGCTGCGGCCGTACTGCGCGGCGGCGGGCTGCTCACCGAGCCGCGGGTGCCGACCGGGCCGTTCACGCTGCTCGTGGTGCTGGGCGCCGCGACGACGTGGTGGCTGGTCAACTTCGCGCTCGTGATCGGCGCGATCCTGCTCTCCTCCCCCGACGCCACCGCCCGCGGCGCTCTGGGCGACCTGTCCGACCAGCTCGTCGTAGTCGCCGGTCTGGGGCTCGGTGTGGCGGTCGCCGCTCTGCAGGCGTCGTACCCCTGGGTCGTGCCGATCCTGATGGTGACAGTGCTGACTCTGCACCGGGATCTGCTGCTACCGCAGTTCCAGCGGGCCGCCGGCACCGACGTGAAGACCGGACTGGCGACTCCGTCGTACTGGGCGAACGCAGTGCCGGCTGAGCTGGCTCGGGCGGAGACGCTGCGGAGCACAGTCGGTCTGCTGATGCTGGATCTGGACAGGTTCAAGGAGATCAACGACACCTACGGGCACCCGGCCGGCGACCAGGCCTTGAAGGCAGTGGGCCAGAGTGTCCGCGCCGAGGTGCGCCAGGGCGACCTGGTCGCGCGCATCGGCGGCGACGAGCTGGCGGTGCTGTTGCCGGGCGCATCGGAGTCAGAGGTGCTCGAGGTGGCCGAGCGCATCCGGGACCGGCTGAGCACGCTCAGCGTCTCGGTCGACACGACAGCCGAGCGTACGGCGGTCATCACCGGCGTACCGGCCTCGATCGGCGCAGCCGTCTATCCGGACGTCGCGAACACCATGGACCAGCTGGTGCTCGCAGCGGACAACGCACTGCTCAGCGCCAAGCGGGACGGGCGGAACCGCATTGTCGCGGCCCGCCCGAACCCACCAGCAGTGACTGACCACTCCGAACAGCCAGTTGGCGACTAGCGCACTCTGATCAACGCTTTGCCGAGCAGCGTCCGCTGCTCGAGTGCAGTGTGCGCGTCGGCGACGTGGTCGAGGTCGAAGATCTGGTCCACCACAGGGACCAGATCACCGGCCGCGGCGCGTTCCAGCACCTGTGCTCCGCTGACGCTGGTTGTGGTGGTGTCCGCGCGCAGGTCGAGGATGCCTTTCACTGTGATGCCGCGCCGCTCAGCCTCGGCCGGCTCGACCGCAGCGAATCCACCACTGGGCGCTCCGTGCGCTGAGATCCAGCCGCCGTCCTTGACCACGCTGAACGCCGTAGCGCCGAGCTGTCCACCGGCACCTTCGAAGGCGATGTCGACGCCGCGGTCATCAGTTGCCGCGAGCACCTCCTTCTCCCAACCCGGCTGGGAGTAGTCGATCACCACATCTGCGCCCTGCGCCTTGCTGAGGTCCAACTTCGCCTGTCCCCTGGCCGCTGCGATAACGCGCGCACCGGCACGGTGGGCCAGCTGAATCAGCAATAGCCCCATTCCGCCTGCGGAAGCGGTGATCAGCACGTCCTTACCCCGCATCGGCGGGGCGAGCTCTTCGAGCATCAGCGCGGTCCAGCCGTCCCCAGACACGGCGACTACGGTTTCCAGGCTCAGCCCGGGCGGTGCCTCAGTCAGAGCGTCGACAGCGACCACTGCGAGCTCCGCGTGCGCGCCGAAGTCCGCTGCGCGGCCGACTACGGTTTTGCCGATCCACTCGGCGTCCACTCCGGGCCCAGTGGCGCGCACGCGGCCGCCGAGGAGACTGCCGGGGACGTACGGCGGTTCTACCGCGAAGAACTCACCGTGGTGCCCCTGCCGGAGCGCCGTCTCGACGAAGATGACGTCGGCGAGCTCGACCTCGACGACGACCTGTCCGGCAGCCGGCACCGGATCGGGCCACTCCTGGGTCCTGATCACTGTCGGGTCGCCGAACTCGGTCACCACTGCTGCACGCATCGCTCACTCCTTGGATTGTCGGGCCCCCAGCCTGTGACCTGAACAATGGTTGAGGTCAAGTCGGGCAGTTATCCACAGGTGCTCGACGACGAACAGGAAGTTGTCGGCGACTCGGCGTACTGTGCGGGGCATGTTCGACGCCGTCTTTGTCCCAGCCGACCCGCCGCGCGCGGGCCGATTGGCCTTGTACGGCGAGGTATCGAGTGCCGACGGCAGCGTCGATCTCGTGCTGCCCAAGGGTTCTCAGGTCCGGCGCGCGAGAGTGCCGGCGCGGTTGGTCAGCGTGCCGGAGGCGCTCGCGATGGCCACCTCATCGGTCGAGGGAGCAGCCAGCTGGCAGGCCTGGCGAGCGGCCGCGCTGGCGGGGCTGGGGCTGATCGCGCGTGGTCGGCTCGTTCCGGATCTGACCCCGAGCGGGTACGGCGGCTGGCGGGTGGCGCCGCTGGATCCGTTGGACCGGGGCTGGCTGAAGCAGCTGGCCGCAGCGATGCCGGCGTCCGCGCATGCATTGCCGATCGAGGGCACGCGGCCGCTGCGGCTGGTGGATCCGGAGCAGCTCGTGCGCGCGTTCTGGGATGCGATCGCGGACACGCTCGTCCGGAGTCCGGCTGCTGCGGTGTCGGTCGGGTCCGGCGCGGCCGCATTCGCTGCGGTAGAGCCAGTGCAGGCGCCGGCGCCGACTGCATGGCTGGCAGAGACAGCGCAGTCCGAAGACGCCGGTGCGCGGTTGGTGCTGCGCATCGAGCCGCCTGAGGGTCTCGACGACTTCCGTGCCGTGCTGCAGCTGCGCAGTGAGCTGGATCCGAGTCTGTTGGTAGACGTTGCCGATGTGTGGACGGCGCCGGCCGCAGTGCTGGCCGCGCTGGGTGAGCGGGCCGAGACTGACCTACTGCTAGCGCTGCGACGTGGGGCGCGGGTGTGGCCGCCGCTGAGTAGCGCGTTGCAGGATGCGGCGCCGTCCGCGGTCAGTGTCGACGATGAGGCGTTGGAAGAGCTGGTCGAGGGCAGTACGGCGCTGGAGGGTGCCGGAATCGAGGTGCTCTGGCCGGCCGAGCTGTTCGCGGGTGAGCTCGCCATGCGCGGCACAGTCGCGACACCGACGCCCAGCGCGGTGACCGGGCCGGATTTCAGTCTCACCGATCTAGTGGCGTTCAGGTGGCGGCCGACGCTCGACGGACAGGAGCTGTCCGAGCAGGAGGTCGCTGCGCTGGCGGAGGCTAAGCGGCCGATGATCCGGATGCGCGGGCGGTGGGTGCGGGTCGACCACGACGTCGTCCGGAAACTGCGCACCGGAGCGAGCCGGAAGCTGACCGGTGCGGAGGCGCTCGGGGCCGCGCTGACCGGTGCCATCGAGATCGACGGCGAGCTGGTCGCTTTCGACGCGAGCGGATCGCTGGCGACGATGCTGACCCGACTGCGGTCGGCTGAGGAGCCGCTACCGGCGTCCGAGCCGTTGGGTTTGCAGGCGACCTTGCGGGACTACCAGCGCCGCGGGGTCGCGTGGATGGCGCAGCTGACCGAGCTGGGGATGGGCGGTTGTCTGGCCGACGACATGGGCCTGGGGAAGACGATTCAGATCATCGCGCTGCACCTGCTGCGGCGCGATCGAGGGCCGACATTGGTGGTCTGCCCGTCGACCCTGCTCGGCACGTGGGAGCGCGAGTTCGCGCGCTTCGCGCCCCAGGTGCCGACGCGCAGGTTCCACGGCGCCGGGCGGACGCTGAGCGAGCTCGCGGCCGACGAGGTGGTGCTGACGACGTACGGCGTCGTCCGGCAGGATCATCGGGTGCTCGGCGAGCTCAGCTGGTGTCTGGTCGTCGCGGATGAGGCGCAGCACGCGAAGAACCCGCTCTCCCGGACGGCCCGCGCACTAAGGACGTTGCCATCAGCAACCAGAATCGCGCTGACCGGGACGCCGGTGGAGAACCGGTTGTCCGAGCTCTGGTCGATCCTGGACTGGGCAGCGCCGGGGCTGCTCGGCTCGCTCGAGCGGTTCCGGCAGGACATCGCCGTCCCGGTCGAGCGGTATCACGACGCGGAGGCGACGTCCCGGCTGGCGCGCGTCACGCGGCCGTTCCTGCTCCGGCGGAAGAAGAGCGACCCGGGGATCGCGCCGGAGCTGCCGCCGAAGACCGAGCACGACGTCGTCGTCCCGCTGACCGTCGAGCAGGCGACGCTCTACCAGGCGGTGGCGACCGAGACGCTCGCGAAGATCGAGTCGGCGGAGGGGATCGAGCGGCGCGGGCTGGTGCTGAGTCTGCTGACCCAGCTGAAGCAGGTGTGCAACCATCCGGCGCAGTTCCTGCATCAGCCGGGCCCGCTGGAGCGCCGATCGGGCAAGCTGGCGGCGCTTGACGAGTTGCTCGACGTCATCCTGGCCGAGGGTGAGTCGGTGCTGATCTTCAGTCAGTACGTCGAGATGTGCCGGTTGATCGAGGCGCATCTGGCTGAGCGCCGGGTCCGGTCGCTGTTCCTGCACGGTGGAATCGGAGTGCGCAAACGTGAGCAGCTGGTCGAGGAGTTCCAGCGCGGCGAGGCGCAGGTGTTCCTGTTGTCGCTCAAGGCGGGCGGCGTCGGGCTGACGCTCACTCGGGCGACGCATGTCGTGCATTACGACCGCTGGTGGAATCCCGCCGTCGAGGATCAGGCGACCGACCGCGCCTACCGGATCGGGCAGGACCGGCCGGTGCAGGTCCATCGGCTCGTCACCGAGCACACGCTGGAGGACCGCATCTCGGCTGTCATCGCCGCGAAGCGCGAGCTTGCCGACGCGGTGGTCGGCTCGGGTGAGGCGTGGTTGAGCGAGTTGTCGGACAGCGAGCTGACCGAATTGGTCTCGCTGTCGACGGCGCCGATCAAGTCGGGTGCGGCCAGTGCGTACAACCCGTCCGCGATCGGGAGGACGCCGTGAACGAGCGCGTGCCCTGGCAGGGCTGGCGTCGCGACAAGAGCGAGGACGCCGGGCTCCCCGCAGCCAAGGGTCCGGGGAGTCGGCGTCCGTTCGGGGCGACCTGGTGGGGCCGGGCTTGGTTGGAGGCGTTGGAGCAACGCGCCCGGCTGGATCCGAATCGGCTCGCGCGCGGGCGTTCGTACGCTCGCCGCGGGAGCGTGCTGGAGCTGGCGGTCACACCGGGCGAGGTCGAGGCCGTCGTCCAGGGCAGCCGGTCGACGCCGTACCAGGTGACCGTGCGGATCCGCGCCTTCTCCAGCTCCGAGTGGGACGCCGTCCTGGCGATCGTGTCGGAGCAGATCGGTCGGGTGGCCGCGTTACTCGACGGGGAGCTGCCGCCGGAGGTGGTCGACGACGTCCAGGCTGCCGGGTTGGAGCTGTTGCCTGGTGCGGGTGAGATCCGGACGAGCTGCTCCTGTCCGGACTTCGCCGTCCCGTGTAAACACTCGGCCGCGGTCTGCTACCTGATTGCGGATGCGCTCGACAACGATCCGTTCGCGCTGTTGCTGTTGCGTGGGCGCTCGAAGGACGAGCTGCTCGCCGCGCTGCGCTCCCGGCGCGGGCCGGTTGCCGACGTACCCGTCGCGAAGCCCGCTCCTCCTGGGATCCCGGCGCGCGCTGCCTTCGCCGACCGTCCGCAGGTCGCGCTTCCCGCCGTCCCTCGGCCGCTGCGCGCGCCCAGGCTGCCCGCCGCCGTACAGGCTCTGGAGCCACCGCGCGCCACCGGCATCGAAGCGCGTGACCTGGTCGCCCTCGCCACCGACGCCGCCCAGCAAGCCTGGTCGCTGGCCTCCGGCTCCAGCGCCGAGCCGCTGACTTTCCAGCAAGACCTGGTACGCCGAGCCGCCGCCCTCGTCAGCGCACCGGAGCTGGCCGAGCTGGCGCACCGCGCCGACGTCCCCGCCCGTCAGCTCACCAGCTGGGCTGCCGCCTGGCGCCTGGCCGGCCCCGGCGGCCTCGCCGCCACCCTCGACACCGCAACTCCCGCCGACCCCGAAGCCCTCGCCGAAGCCGCCCGCCTCCTCCCCCACCCCCACACCGAAGCCAACCGAGTCACCTCCGGCAAACTCCAGCTACGCCTCATGCCCGACAACCTCTGGTACCGCTTCGACCAACACTTCAACGACTGGACCCTCACCCGTCCACCCGCCCCAGACCCCCAGTCCCTCCTCTGACCACCACAGGACCCCGATGCACCGTCCCACCGCCGCCCTCCTCAGCCTGGCCCTCCTACTCACCGCCTGCACCCCCACCACCAAACAAACCCAGCCACCCCCCTCACCAACCCCCAACCCCACCGGCTCAGTCTGCGAACGCGTCCAGCCAGTCATCGCAGGCAAGTGGAGGGCGGAGACGGCGCTGCCACGGTCTGTCGTCCCTTTGACAGCCAGCTGCAATCTGGTCGACCTCAACGACAAGTACCACCGCGTGCGCGTCTCAGTGTCGGTGGTTCCGGTCAGCGCCGCCAAGGTCATCCAATGGCGCACGGAACACGAACGGGACCCGCAGAACGGCGCCGAGTACGCACAGTCCGTCTTCGGGCCGGATTCCTGGTCGCACAGACCGAAGTTCGACGAGTCCGCGCTCACCTTTCGCGCGAGCGGCCGGCTGATCATGATGCGGCAGGAGGAAGGCTTTCTCGACGACTACGCCCAACTGGAGTCGATCGGGCGCGCGATCAAGGCCCTGCCCGGAGGAATCCAGCCTGAGCGGGCAATCGTCGAGCATCCCGACTGTGCTCTCGGGGCTACCGCGGCGGCCCGGACGCTTGGCGCGAAGGTGACTATGCAGCGCGGCGGGACCGCGGGGACTGCAAGGTTCTGCGCCTGGGGATCGGCCAACGCGACGATCGTGCTGCACGCCGGCAAATCCGGATCCGAGCCGGCTAAGTACGTCGGCTACGACGGGGATCCGGTCGACGTCGGCGACGGCGGCCGCCTGTCCAAACCCGGTCTGCTGGAGTTCCGGGTCGGTGCCACATTCGTGCAGATCTACGGACCGACGACCAAGGGACTCGTGGAGTTGGGGCGGGTTATGGCGCCGGTTTATGGGCGGTGATCGTCGGTGGGCGGGGTGGTGCTGATGTGGTCGCCTTCGCGGTGGGGGGCGGTTTCGTGGGCGGTTTTGTCCTTGGCGAGGGAGGCGGCACCGCGGCTCGAGGCGTAGACGACCCAGAGGATGTAGGCGACGGCGGCGAAGGTGATGATCAGGACGGGGATGATGAGCGCGGCGCCCATGGGTTGCCTCCTGGGTGGGGCTCGGCGGGTGGTGAGGAGTGGGTCCAGTCGCTCTCTGCTCTAAAACCCGCGCCACGGAGTCGGCGTTGCCGTCGTGGCTGTGTGGCTCCTGCTGACCTGCGACTCGACCACCCGCCGGGCGGTCTGGTGAAGACCGCCCGGTACCCAGGTCGCGTGCGGGGAATCGGGATCAGCGGCGGCGCAGCGGGGTGACGGCTTCGAGGGCCGGGACGAGGCGGTCGGCGATCTTGGCGTGGCCGGCGGTGGAGGGGTGGATGTCGTCGGTGCAGTCGTCCTCGGTGATCCAGCCGGTGGAGTCGATCAGGACGACGGCCGCGTCGTCCAGGGACTTGACCGCGGTGGCGATTGTCTCGGCGTGGGCGCCGTTGAAGGGGGTGAGGGCGACGATGGTGGTCGATGGGTAGGCGGTGCGGACGCGGACGACGTACGCGGCGTAGTGCTCGGCGGTCAGGTCGGGGTCGTTGACGCCGAGGTTGACGACGACGACGTCCGGAGCCTCGATCCGCTCGGCGGGGGATCCGGCGAAGTTCCAGCCGAAGGCGTCCAGGCTGGCGGGCACCTCACCGTTGCCCGGCCGCACGATCCCCTGACTGCCGAAGCCGACCTGGTGCGACGTCCCGCCGAAGGCTCGCGCGGTCAGGTAGGCGTAGGAGACGGAGCCGTCGACGCCGGCCGATTCGATGTCCGGGCTGACAGCGCGTACGCCTTGGGTGATCGAGTCGCCGTAGAACTCCAGGCGCGGACCGCCCGGGCGGCCGCTGAGGCGCAGGCGCGAGTTCACGTCCAGGACGAGGCCGGCGAAGACCACCGCGCTCTCGAAGGGCGGGTTCCAGCGGTTGGCGTGCTCGTTGACGTCCTTGACCACAACCAGGACCTGGTGCCGACCGGTCGGCGCGGACACCTCGATGACCGAGTCTTCGATCAGGTGCAGCTGCGGCTCACCCTCGTCGACCGTGATCCACAGGTGCGGGGCGACCGTCAAGCCGGTCGTGTCGAAGAGCAGCTGGACCCGCTCCCCCGCGAAGGAGAACGCGAACCGCGACCCGGAATTGACCGTGATCGCGACACCCGGCTGGTGTCCCCACTGCCCCTCCAGCACGATCCGCGGGTCTGACGGGGCGACAACCTCACCCGGCTCGAACGGCACGACTCACTCCTCATCTCGATGGCGGCGCCATTGTCCCACCACCCGTCCCGGCGGCCGCGGGCCGCGAACCGCCGGAGCGGGCCGCCGAGTTTTCCACAGGCTCGGCGTGGCCGGTTTTTGGTCTGTCGGGGTCGGTGGCTAGAGTCCCTTTCCTGGTTGCCGCTCGCTCGCGAGGCGGCGCCGCACGGGAGGAGTGAGCATGGACGCGACGTTGCTGGACGCGGAGGCCGAAGCGGCCGTGCTGCGCGTCTACCGTCAGGTGTTCGCGGTGCTCGCCCGCGAGGCCGGGGCGATGATCGTCGATCCGGACCTGCTGGACGCCGATCAGGCGATCCTGGACGCGTTCGCCGAAGCCGGCAGCGACGGGCTCACCGTGGAGCAGGCGACGCTGGCGTGCCGGGCCTACCCGCATGACGTGATCGTGCGCCGATTCGACGTCCTGCGGCAGTACGGCGCGATCACCAAACTCGTCGACCGGCCGAACGAGCTGCGCCATCGGGCGGCGTTCGCGCCGTACGTGATGCTGATGTTCCTGCGCCGGATGTCGGTCCAGGGCGGGCAGGCCGAGCTGCACCAGCTGCTGACCCTGGAGGCGCACAGCGTCAGCGACCCGAAGTCGACCGAGGACGACGGGCTCGCCTCGATCGAGCGGCTGACCAAGGTCTTCCGCCTGCTCGGCAACGAGCTGGCGATTCTGGTCGCGACCAGCACCACACCGCAGCTACGGGAGAACGCGCAGCTCGCCTGGGGTAACGAGCGTCTGATCGAGCAGGCCGAGACCGTGCATCGGATCGTCCTGGGTCGTTGGCCGACGCTGCACCGCGCCTGCACCTCGCTGCGGATGTCGCTCGCGGCGTACGCCGACGCCGTCCAGCTGGCCGCGGGGCGCTTGGTCGAGCGCGCCGGGACGACGCGGGCGCTCGGGCTGCTGCCGATCGAGACCTGGCTGACGTTCACTCGCGGTAGCGAGCCGGATGCGCTGGCCGCCGTCCTGGACGGGCTGATCTTCGACGCCGCCGCGCCGGACTTCTCACCGCAGGCGATGGTTGAGGCGGTCGAAACAGGCCGTCGCTCCGGTACGGCGCGGATGGCGCCGCCTCGGCCGACTGGCGAGGTGGAGGCGCCGGAGTCCGCGGCCGCGACCGACCGTGAGGAGCTGCGGGCCGAGGCCGAGCGAGTGCTGGCCGGTCGGCCCACCGTCGACATCGTCGAGGTCATTGACGACGCCGGTGACTGGGTGACGGCCCGGCGGGTGCTGGCTGAGCTGACCGCCGCGCATCTGCACGACGAGCTCGACTACGAGCTGGTCTGGTCCGACGGGATGCGCATCGATCCGGCCGCCGGGACGCCGTGGGCGACCGAAGGCGTGTTCCGGCGGGTGGCGCGATGAGTACGCCGTCCGAGGCGGTCGAGCGCCGGCTCTACAACGCGCTGTGGTGGGCGAAGGTGCAGTCGGCCGGCCCGCTCGAGGTCGAGCCGGACACCCCGGCGGTGGCCGGGCTGACCCGCGCCGCGACGCCGGACGGCGCGAAGGTGTGGCTCGTTCCGACGATGCCGACCGGCGCCGGGCACACGGTTCTCGAAGAGCTGGGCGCTCCCCCGGTCGCCGTCGAACAGCCGAACGAGACCGCTCGTGTACTCGCGATCTGCGTGACCTGTTGCTGGACTGATCGCAGCGGTTCCGCCTGGCCCGGTACGACGGGGACGCTCGTCCAGATCAGATCCGTGTACGCCGCCATGCGTGGCCGGGCCGAGCAGTCGAGCGATCTGACCCTGATCATCGGCAGCCTGCGCCGCCTGCACGCGACACACTGGATCAGGTGGAACGAGAAGGCCGGCGAGGTTCGGCTCGGTCCGCGCGTCATCACCTGGGACGCCGGTGATCAGGCCACTCTCCGAGATCTGTGCCGCCACCTCCCCGACCCGCCGCCCGCCGTCCTCGCGGAGCCGGCTGTCGAGCCCGAGCCGGCGCCGGTTCTCGCGGCCGAGTCCGAGGAGGCCGCTGATGAGTGAGCAGCACGCGCTGTTCGATCCGCTCCTGCAGGATCTGAGCGACCGCGCCCGGGACGAGGTGCTCGCCGCGTTCAGCGCCGTCCAGTACGCCGCGCATCCGGTGGCCGAGGTGCAGCTCGCCGGGCTGCGCGACGTGACCTTGCGCCGTCAGGTGCAGAAGATGCTGAAGCTGATCGGGCGCACGCTCGTCCACGTCGACGGCACCCACTGGACGGCCGGGTACGCCGACGACATCGCCGAGGCCCTCACCGCCCAAGGGTGGCAGCCGCTGCCGGTCGTCGACCGGGCCGTGCTCGTTCTGGTGCTGGTCCACTCGGTCGCGATTCCGCGCAGCGAAGGCATCCTGACCGGCGACAGCTGGAAGTCGGCCCGCCCGACGACCGTCGACGAGCTGCGGACGACGCGGATCAGCGGCGAGGAGCGGCGGCTCGCGCTGCAGCGCCTCCGCGCGGCCGGTCTGATCCAACTGTCCGGCGACCACTCCGGTGGTCCCAGCTACATCCCCGGTCCGCAGTTGCAGCGGCTGACACCGGCGGCCCGGCGCCGCCTGCAGGACCAGCTCATCCTGGCCGCCGCCCCCGCGAGCCCGATCGCGGAGGCCATCCGCGCCCGCAACGGGACAGCCACGGCGCTGGATGTCGCGACCAGCACGGAACCGGAAGAAGGAGTCGCATGAGTAGCGCGGTGGAGGACGGTCCGTTCGACATCCTCGGGTCGAAGGTGCTGCTCGGTGTCCAGGTCGTCGACCTGTCCCGGCTGTCGACGCACCCGATCCCGATGGTCGGCCAAGGCCTCGTCACGGTGGCCGGTCAGGGCCCGACCGACTCGAACGGCGCCGGCAAGTCGTCCTGGATCGCGGCGCTCAGCCTGCTGCACGCCGATGACCAGTGGCGGCTGACCAGTGGCGCGCCCGGTGCGGCCGAGCTGCTGTTCACCGCCGAGGCCGCCGGCCAGGAGGGTAACTGGTCGAACGTCGACCGCGGCTACATCGTCGGCGTCTTCTCCGATCCCGCGCTGACCGAGCTCGAGGAGATCGAGGCGGCCGCGATCACCGTCTGGATCCGGATCAACCGCAAGGCGTCGTACCTCGATCTGCGCTGGAAACAAGGTCTCCACGTCCCGTACGGCGCAACCGAGGCCGAGCGGGCCGCGGGCGCCGACGCGCTCTGGGCCGCGCTGCCGCACTCCAACGGCCGTACGGATTTCCACGCTAACAAGCTGTCCACCGTGCTGTACGGCGGCCAGGTGCGCTGTGTCTCGTTCCTGTCGACGTCGGTGCGGTCCAGCCCGACGGCGAACCTGCTGGCCGAGCCGCTGAACGAGCTCGGTCCGGCCCGGATCTTCAACGCGATCGCCACCCTGACCGGTCTCGACCACGAGCTGGAGCAGGAGCAGGCGCATCGCTCGGCCGAGCACAAGCAGCGCGAGGCGACCAAACAAGCGACAGCCGATCTGCAGCGCTGGGAGCAGGAGATGGCCGCCGTCGAGGCGGGCATCCTGCAGCGCGGCGCCGCGCGGAACGCGCTGGCCGCGGCCAAGGAGTCCTGGCTGGCGCGGAACGCGCGGCATCTGATCGACGGCGACGCGCGCAACGCCGAGATCCTGGAGGAGCTCGGCACGCTGGACGAGCGGGTCGCCGAGCAGGAGGCGCGCCGCGAGGCGGTCGATACCGAGATCGATGCCTTTGGCAACGAGGAGCTGCTGCTCCGGGACGTCCAGCTGACCCGGCAGGAGCGCGACAAACTCGACGCGCGGGACCGCGAGCTCGATCTCGCGCAGCGCTCCGTCCGCGAGCAGCTGGAGCGGCTGGGCCAGGAGCATCGCAAGCTGCTGGACGCCGGTCGCTCGGCGGACGGCCGCGATCTGGAGGCGGCCGGCCAGGAGCAGGCCGAGGCGCGGGAGGCGCTCGAAGAGCACATCGGCCAGGACCACGCGGCTCGCTCCGCGGTCGATGCCGCGAAAGCCGAGCTGCGCGAGGCGGAGAGCGGTCAGACCGTTTCCGCTGCTCAGCAACAGGTTCTGGAGACGGCCGGGCTCGAGTGCGGTGCGCTCACCGACATCACCGAGCTGCCGGAGTCCGAGCGGGCCGAGTGGGAGCCGCGGCTGGCGCCGTACCGGGAGGCCGTCGTCATCGACGCCGGTGACGCCGTGGTCGCGTCCACCGCGCTGGCGGACGCCGGGTATGCCGGGTTCCTGCTCGTGCTGGCGAATCGGCCCGGCGCGAAAGCCAAACGGGGTAAGGGCTGGCCGGTTTCGGCCGACGAGCGCTTCACCCTCGACGCGTTCTTCGCGACGCTTGCCGAGCGAGCCTCGAAGGAGAACATCGACGACGTCGCCGGTGTCGTCGCGGTCGGCCAGTTCGACGAGCCGCTGACTGGGCGGACGGCGCGGATTCAAGCGGCCGGCCGTCGCGTCGACGCCGCGGTCGCCGCCCGCGCTGTCGCCGCGGCCGCGCTGGAGCAGGCGCGCGCCCGGGTCGAGCAGGCCGAGCGCCGGACGGCGGCCGCCCGCGCGCTCGCCGACGCGGACGCCGTCCAGGAGCAGATCCTGGCGCTGCGCGAGAGTATCGACCGCCACGAGAACGATCGCGATTCGCTCGCTCCGCAGCTGCAGGCCGCGAAGGAGTCCGCCGAGGCGGCCGCCGGTCAGCAGCTCGTCCGCGACGAACGGCTGAAGAACCTCGAGTCCACGCGGCGCGACCACGAACGCATCCTCGACGACCTGACCGCGCGGCGGCTGCGACTGCTCGAAGAGCAGGCCGGTCTCGATCTGACCGCGCGCGTCACCGCGTGGGGCGGGACTGCGGCCGAGGCCGACGAGTTCGTCCGCGGGCTGCCCGACGACGCGCAACGACGTACGACAGCCGACTGGAACCACCAGGCGTGCACGCAGCTCGACGACGTCATCCGCCGGTGCTTCCCGAATGCGGGCGCCCGCGAGGAGATCCCGGCCGAGCTGCGGGAGATCCTGAGCGGGCCGGATGGCTGGACGAGCGGCACTCTGGGCGCGCGCGTCGGCCTGGTCCCGGCTTTGCACCGGACGTTGAGCAGCCATCTTGCGCAGCACGAGACGTTCGACAGTCTGCAGCAACAGCAGATCGCGACTCAGCGCGCCGAGCGGCATGCCGCGCTCGAACGCGCCCGCGAGGGTCTGGGCGAGGCCGAGAGCACGGCCCGCGCACACCGTGCCTCCCTTGCCGACGGCATCAAAGCGCGGTTGCGCCTGGTGTCGCAGGAGTTCGACCGGCTCGACCAGCAGTACGGCGGCTACGGCGCGAAGCTCGAATTCCCCGAGCCCGACCCGCCCGCCGAGCCGGACAAACCCTGGCGATGGACGGTCACGCCGAAGTGGCGGCGTTCGGAGGGCGGCCCGTTCTCGGCGTTCAACGTCAAGGGCAACACCGCGCAGATGGACGAGAAGGCGGTGAAGCTGGTCTGCGCCGCCGCGCTGGCCGGCGGCTCAGACCGGCCGCTGCTGCTGATCCTCGACGAGCTGGGCCGCAACCTCGGGTCCCAGCACCGCCGGGAGGCCGTCGCGCTGTTCGAGCAGATCGGCCGCGACCGCAACATCACGGTGATCGGCGCGCTGCAGGACGACATGGAGCGGTACGCGCTCGCGTCGTCCCGGCTCTACGTCAAGCTCCGCCGCAGCTCGGACACGATGGCCTACAACCAGGCGCCGGTCGTCAAGGGCAACGAGGAGTACGCCGCCCGGGTCGAGCTGCTGCGCGAATGGCTGGAGTCGTACCGCGGCGCCACGCCGACGCTGGAGGCCTCGCCAACTCTCACGTAGTCGGACACTTTCCCACAGAAACAATCATCTGAGCTCTTGACCTGTTCGACCTCGTCGCCATACTGACGGGTGAGAGCGCTCTCTTCCCTACCGCCCCAGGGAGACCCAGATGAACTCCGCCCGGTCCCGTCATGCCCTGCCGCTGCGAGTGCTGCTGCTGGTGATCGCAGTACTCGCGGCGTTCCTGGTCCCCACACCCGCCAAGGCCTTCGTGCCGAAGCCGCCGCCACTCACGACGCCGTGGACGAACCAGGTCTCGGTGACGAATCCGCTGCCGGAGTACCCGCGGCCGCAGCTGACCCGGACCGAATGGCAGAGCCTCAACGGCGTCTGGCAGTTCGCGCCGACCAGCAACCTGAACAACCCGCCGATCGGCGGCACCTTGGCCGAAGAGGTGCTGGTCCCCTACCCGATCGAGTCGGCGCTGTCCGGCATCATGCGGCACGAGAACCGGATGTACTACAAGCGGAACTTCACCGTCCCGGCCGGCTGGTCCGGCCGGAATGTCCAGCTGAACTTCGGCGCGGTGATGTGGCAGTCGAAGGTGTGGGTGAACGGCGTTCTGCTCGGCACGCACGAGGGCGGGTACGACGCGTTCTCGTACAACATCACCTCCGCGCTGCGGGCCGGGAGCAACGAGATCATCGTCGGCGTCTGGGCGCCGGTCGACGTCGAGGACATCCCGCTCGGTAAACAACGGCTCAACCGCGGCGGCATCTGGTACACGCCGTCGTCCGGGATCTGGCAGACCGTCTGGCTCGAGCCGACCCAGGCCACCTGGGTGAAACGCCTCGACACCACGCCGAACGTCGCCGCCGGCGGCCTCGATCTGAACGTCCAGGCCTCTGCTGCCGGGCAGCCGGTCCGTGCGCAGGTCCTGTCCGGCGGCCAGGTCGTCGGCGAAGCGACAGGCGTCAGCGGTACGTCGTTCCGGGTGCCGATCCCGAACGCGCGGCTCTGGTCGCCGGACGATCCGTTCCTCTACGACCTCAGAGTGACGCTCGGCAGCGACTCCGTCGGCGGGTACTTCGGGATGCGGTCGGTCGGAAAGGCGATGATCGGCGGCTTCCTGCGGCCGACGCTGAACGGCAAGTTCGTCTATCAGCTCGGCACACTCGACCAGGGCTACTGGCCCGACGGCCTCTACACCGCGCCGACGGACGCCGCGCTGCGGTTCGATCTGGAGCAGCAGAAGGCGCTCGGCTTCAACATGGTCCGCAAGCACATCAAGGTCGAGCCCGCGCGCTGGTTCTACTGGGCCGACCGGCTCGGGCTGATGGTCCTGCAGGACATGCCGTCGCTGGTGGCCGGCCGGAACGCGTCGGCGACCGGCGAGGCGCGGTACGAGTCCGAGCTGCGGCGAATGATCGACAACCACAAGCAGATCACCTCGATCGTGCAGTGGATCCCGTTCAACGAGGGCTGGGGCGAGTTCCAGTCCGGCCGGATCGCCGATCTGGTCAAGAGCCTCGATCCGACCCGTTTGGTCAACCACAACTCCGGATCGAACTGCTGTGACTCCGATCCCGACCCGGGCAACGGCGATGTCATCGACGACCACATGTACGTCGGCCCCGGGCTCGCGCGGTCGCCGTCCAGTACGCGCATCCTGCAACTCGGTGAGTACGGCGGCCTCGGCCTGCACGTTCCCGGCCACGAGTGGCCGAGCGGCAACAGCTTCGCCTACGAGATGCTCCCGACCAGCGACGCCCTGACCAACCGGTACGCGCAGATCACCAGCCAGCTGCCCGACCTGATCAACGGCTCGGGGCTGTCGGGATCGGTCTACACCGAGCCGACCGACGTCGAGGACGAGATCAACGGCTTCTTCACCTACGACCGTCAAGTGCAGAAGATGGACTTCGCGCGCGTCCGCGCCGTCCATCAGCAGGTGCTCGCCGCCGCGAACGGGACCGGTCTGCCGACCGGCAAGCTCGTCTCGTTCCGCGTGACCACGCCGAACTACACCAACCGCTATCTGCGGCACACGGGCGGCGTCGCGAACACCGAGGTCGTCGACGGCGCCAGCAGTCAGACCTTGAAGCAGGACGCAAGCTTCTGGGTGCGTGCCGGTCTGTCGAACAGCAGCTGCTTCTCGTTCGAGTCGCGGAACTTCCCGGGGCAGTACCTACGCCAGCGCGACCAGCGTGTCTACAAAGAGGCCAACACCGGCGGCACGTTCGCGGCCGATGCGACGTTCTGCGCACGGCAGGGGCTGAGCGGCGGCGGCACCTCGCTGGAATCGGCAGCGCGACCTGGTCAGTACCTGCGGCACCGCAGTTCGGAGGTGTGGGTCGAGGGTGATACCGGTGGCTCGTTCCGCGACGACTCGACCTGGAACCTGGTGCCGGCCTGGTGGAAGAGCGGAGCCAGCCTGACGGTTGGCCAGTCGCGCACCTTCCGGGTCACGACCGCCGGCTACACCAACCGGGTGCTCCGGCATCGGGAAGGGCTGGCACGGACCGATGTGGTTGATGCGGGCTCCGCACTGTCCGACCGACAGGACTCCAGCTTCGTCGTCCGGGCCGGGCTGGCCGAGAGCACCTGCTACTCGCTGGAGTCGGCGAACTTCCCCGGTCAGTACCTGCGGCACAGTAACTATCGGCTGCAGAAGGCCGCGAGCGACGGGTCTGAGACGTTCCGCAAGGACGCGACGTTCTGCGCACAGCCGCCGCTGGCCGGAGGTGCCGGCAACGTGTCCCTCCAGTCGATCAACTACCCGACGTACTACGTCAGGCACGCCAGTGAGCTGGTGTACATCGCCACGGTCTCCGGGGCGAACGCCTGGGACGGCGGTGGCAGCTACAACGCCGACGCGACGTGGACCGACCAGTCCGGCCTTGGAGGCTGACATGCGACTCATCACCTGGGCGGCCGCGGCCAGTCTGCTAGCGGCGCTGCTCGCACCTACTAGTGCGGCGGCTGAGACACCGCCAGCCGCTCCGGCTCCGGCTGCCGCTGCCGTGTGCGCAGTCTCCTGCGACACGCTCGATCCATCGCGTGCACAGGAGGAGCTGTTCCCAGTCCCCGAGAAGGTGCTCAACGGACGCCGCGTCGTCCTGCACGTCTCCGACAAGGACGGGATGGCCTGGGGCAGCATCGACAACGGGTCAACCAACGACTCCGTCTGGCTCGACCGTAGTTGGGACGGCGGCGCCACCTGGGAGGGCCTCCTCGGCAAGGCCTGGATCCCGTCCGGATGGACCGGAACGCGCACACTGATGTACAACCTGTCCGACCCGGGTGGACACCGCCGCGGCATGATCCGCGCCTGTGGGGACGCCGCCGGCGTGGACTGCACTGCCTGGGCGTATCCGTCGGTCTGTGCAGCCGCCTGCGACGGCAGCGACGGTCCGTCCGGTGACAACCAGCCGGTGCCGTCGGCCACGCTGGCGAACCGCCGGATTGCGTTGCACATCGACAACCGCGGTATGGCCTGGGCAACGCTCGACACCGGTAAGGCCGGGGATGAGGTCTGGCTGGACCGCTCATGGAACGAAGGAGCCTCCTGGCCCGGCGGCTCCTCCCTCGGCCGCCTTGCGGTCAGCGCCGGTGCCACCTCGGCGCGGACCAAGCTCTACGCCAGCACCGACCCCCGCTCCAAGCTGTACGGCGGCGTCGTCCGTGCCTGCGGCCGAGCCGTCGAGGGGCAGAACGGCGCCTGTACGGCGTGGGCGCGGCCGGCGTCCGATCGGCTCGGCGCCGCGGCTGACGCGCTGATGTACTCCTATCAGCCGCACACCGCCTGGTGGCTGTCGAGCTGGTGGAACTCCGCGGTCGCGCTGACCACGGTGATGGACTACCAGCAGCGCGCCCGGCGTACGGACCTGCGCTGGATCGTCAATGAGATGTACGAGAAGAACCGTGGTGTCTTCCCGGCCGGTGTGAAGAGCGGCGACGCGCTGGAGGGGAACTTCATCTCCCGGGCGATCGACGACACCGAGTGGTGGGCGATCGCGTGGATCCAGGCCTACGACCTGACCGGGGAGCGGAAATACCTGGATATGGCTGTGACGATCGCGAACTACGTCCAGGGCTACTGGGACACCGGGTCGTGTGGCGGCGGCGTGTGGTGGGACCGGGAACGGACCTACAAGAACGCGGTCACAGTCGGGCTGTACATCCGCATGACCGCGGCATTGCACAACCGGCTGCCCGGCGACACACTCTGGCTGCAGCGGGCGACCACGAGCTGGAACTGGTTCAAGAACAGCGGGATGATCAACTCGGCCGGCCTGGTGAACGACGGCCTGAACGGATCCTGTGGCAACAACGGGCAGACCGTGTGGACCTACAACCAGGGCCTGGCGATCGGTGGGGCGCTGGAGCTGTGGCGGGCGACTGGCGACAGCACGATCCTGGCGAAGGCGCGGCAACTCGGCGACGCGGCGATCTCGTCGTCGCTACTCAGCCCCGGCGGGATCCTGACCGAGTCCTGCGACGCGGCCGGCACGTGTGATGACAACCAGAAACAGTTCAAGGGCATCTTCATGCGGTACTTGATGGACCTGGCCGACAGCACCGGCGATTCGGCGTACAAGACGTACGCGCAGCGGCAGGCCGACTCGATCTGGCAGTCCGACCGGGACGCGCTGAATCGGCTCGGCCAGCGGTGGGCCGCGGGCGGCGTCCGGGACTGGCGGACCCAGGCCAGTGGACTGGGTGGGCTCCTCGCGGCGACCCCGAAAAGCTGAGGTACTTCGGATGCTTATTTACTAAAACCGGACCCCGGTGGTCACCTCCGACCCACCGGTGCCGCAGACTGGTCGGGTGGATGCTCCGGAGAACCGCTCAGGCTCTTCACGCCGAGTAGGCGGAACTCTGGCCAACCATCCGACCACCGGCGTACCGTCTGCTGCGCAGGATCGGCCGGCTCACGATCGGAGGGCGTGAATGGCATCGTGGCTGTTGCGCGCTCAGTGGGCCCATCGCGACGAGAGCGTCGAGCAGCGCGCGCTCCGGGTGGATCGCACGCTGACGGCCGTCGCGGTGGCCTTTCCCGACGTCCACGCCTGGACGCAGGACGAGCGGTGGGGGTACCACGTCCTGGAGGCGGACGGCTCGATCCCGCTCGAGGAGATGGTCGAGGCCACCACCAAGGTGCTCGCCAACGGCTCCAGCACGACGCGCCTGCATCTGCAGAGCACCGGTGACCTGCCGTGGCTGTTCGATCTGTCGATGGGCGGCACGCTGACCACGGTCTCGGACCAGATCACGCTGCACTGGAGCGACGAGGACGCCCTCGTTCACTCTGAGCGCTTCGCTCAGGTACTCCGTGCCGTCGTGTCGATCTGGGAGCCGGAGTGGGCCAGCATCGCCGACACCGAGCTGGCCGCCGCGGCCGGGGTGTTCCGGCGCGGGATCCCGATGATGGGCTGGCTCACGTACGTCCGCGGGATGGTGGCCGGCGCGCACGGGATCGATATCCAGCTGACGCCGTTCGAGCGCGGGACGCTGCTTCAGGCGCCAGTCGCGCCGGCGGACCTGACTCCGGTGCACATCTGCGCGGCTGCCGCGCTAGTCGGCATCGCTCCGGAAAGTTGAGCGATCCCAGGTCGCGTACTCCTCTGCGGTCGGACGCTCGAAGAGGCCGTCGTACTCCTCCAGCTCCGATCGGCTGATCTCGAACACATCCGCAGGCCGATTCGCGTTCCGGGCCGCTAGTCGCGCCCAAAGGACCTCCAGCGGCGGGTCCAGGACGATCAGCTCGGTCTCGGCACCTAGATCCTTGGCACGGGAGCGGAAGAGATCACGCTCATCCGGCCCCCAGCAGCCGTAGTCGAGGATGACGTTGCCGCCCAGCGTGAGAACGCGAGCCGCGACAGACCAGAGCAGCTCGGACTCCAGCACCCAGCGTTTGTTGTCCGCCTCGCCAGCACCGAACAGCGGAGCCATCCATTCGTCCGGCGTCAGCCGAACCGCGGAGCGCTCCAGCTCGAGCTCACGGGCGAGGGTGGATTTGCCGGCGCCCGGCAGTCCCACGATCAGAATCAGCTCCGCCATTCGCAGAGCTTAGAAGCCGCACGGCCGCACGGCCACAGATTTTGGCTGTGGATATGCCAAGGGCCACCCCTCACGGGATGGCCCTTAACAGTGTGAAAGTCCGGCGGCGTCCTACTCTCCCACGACCTCCCGATCGCAGTACCATCGGCGCTGAAGGGCTTAACTTCCAGGTT